>NZ_JACHWE010000003.1:0-711348 GCF_014191175.1 Cupriavidus alkaliphilus
AGGAGGCGCCAGACGCCGGCGCGCGAGCCGTATTCGTAGATGCCCTCCATGCTCATGTGGCGGTCGGGATAGGCCGCGGCGCCGACGATCTCGGAGAGGAACTGCTCGGAGGCGGCGTCGCCGTGCAGCACGCAGTTCTCGCCGCCTTCTTCGTAGTTGAGCACGAACTGCAGCGCCACGCGCGCGCCGCCCGGCCAGCGGGCGTGCGGCGGACGGGCGCCGTAACCGATGAGATCGCGTGGATAGTTATCGTTTGTCATGTGTCGTTGCTTGCTTCAGGAAACCACCCGGCACCGCCGTCCCGCCGCAGGCGCCGATCGTCATGCAATGAGCATGCCAGTCGTGCCGGCGGCGCCGGTCTGCAACCCGGGGGGGCCGGACCCTTGCGGGGCCGGCCCTGCGTTGCCGGTACTTCGATTACTCGGTGCCGTGCGAGTTGGCCGCGGCGTTGCGCATGGCCTCTTCGCGCGACTGGATGCCGTTGTAGAACAGGTTCAGCGTCACGGCCACGATCGTGCCGAGCACGATGCCGCTGTGCGTGAACGGGTCGGTCCACTTGGGCAGGTACTGGAAGAACGTCGGCGCCAGCGTCGGGATCATGCCGAAGCCGATCGAGATGGCGACGATGAACAGGTTGTGGCGGTTGCGGTTGAAATCGCACGAGCCCAGGATGCGGATGCCGGTGGCAGCGACCATGCCGAACATCACGATGCCGGCGCCGCCCAGCACGAACTGCGGCACCGAGGCCACTACGTGGGCCATCTTGGGGAACAGGCCGAAGGCGATCAGGATGAGGCCGCCGGCCGCCGCCACGTAGCGCGAGCGCACGCCGGTCACCGTCACCAGGCCCACGTTCTGCGAGAACGAGGTGTAGGGGAAGGTGTTGAAGATGCCGCCGATCACCGTGCCCAGGCCGTCGGCGCGCAGGCCGCGGGTCAGGTCCTCGTTGCTCAGCTTCTTGCCGGTGATGTCCGACAGCGCCAGGAACATGCCGGTCGACTCCACCAGCGTGATCAGCATGACGATGCACATCGACAGGATCGCGGTCACTTCGAAGGTCGGCATGCCGAAGTGCAGCGGCGTGATGACGGCGACGAAGCTGGCTTCATCCAGGCCTTCGAACGACACCTTGCCCAGCGCCATCGCCACCAGCGTGCCGGCGATGATGCCCAGCAGCACCGCGCAGTTGGCCACCAGGCCGCGGCCGTACTTGGTCAGCAGCAGGATGATGACCAGCGTCAGGCCCGCGATGCCGAGGTTGGCCAGGTCGCCATAGGCGAGGTTGGGCACTTCCTTGGCGACGCCGTCGATGACAGCGCGCGTGGTGGGCTGGCCGCCGGCCGACCAGTTGATGGCCACGCGCATCAGCGACACGCCGATCAGCGTGATCACCGTGCCGGTCACCACCGGCGGGAACAGTCCGAGCATGCGTCCCATCATCGGCGAGATCAGGATGCCGAAGATCCCTGACGCAATCACCGCGCCGTAGATGCCGAGCAGGCCGACGTTGGGATCGGTGCCGATGGCGATCATCGGCGCCACCGAGGCAAAGGTCACGCCCATCATCACCGGCAGCCGGATGCCGAACTTCCAGAAGCCGATGGCCTGGATCAGCGTGGCCAGGCCGGCGGCGAACAGGTCGGCGTTGATCAGGAATGCCAGCTGGTCCTTGGGCAGCTTGAGCGCGCCACCCACGATCAGTGGCACGGCAACCGTGCCGGCGTACATCACCAGAACGTGCTGCAACCCGAGCGCGAGCAGGCGCCCGGAAGGCAAACGCTCGTTGGTGAGGTCCGTCGGGACCGTGGTGCTTGCGGAATTCATTGGTGCGTCTCCTCTCCTTTGGTTTGATGGGAACGCCACGTCCGTGCCGGCAGTTTGGTCGGTGTTGTTATGGGCCCGCCGTCGCCGCGCTCTCGTTTGCACTGCCTGGGCGCGGTACTGACGACGGGCCTGCTGCCTTCTTCTTGCGGGGGCGTGACGGGAACACCGTGCTAGGTGGAGCGGCCTAGTACGCTGCGAAGATCGAAGCTGCCCGGTTCGTCCGGCTGCACGCGGTCGGCGCAGGCGCCAAGGTGGTGCGCCATGCGCGACTGGGCCAGTGCGGCATTGCCCTGTTCCAGGGCGTCGAGGATTTCTTCGTGCTCGTCGAACGAGCAGGCGTTGTTGCCCGGCGCTTCCACGCTGGCGATCATCAGCGTGGTGCGCGACACCAGGCGGCGCATCATGTTGACCAGCAGCGCATTGCCCGACAGTTCCGCCAGCGCGGTGTGGAATTCGGCGGACAGGCGGATCCACTTGGGACGGTCGTGCGTCAGGAAGGCCTGGCGCTCATTGGCGACCATCTGGCGCAGCGGGGCGATCACGGCCTTGACGTCGGGCATGCCGGCCAGCTTTTCCAGCACCGCGCGCTCCAGCATCTGGCGCAGCTCGAACATGTCGTGCGCCTCGTCGGTCGACGGGCTGGCGATAAAGGCGCCGCGGTTGGGCTCGAGGTCGACCATACCGTCCGCCGCCAGGTGCGACAGCACCTTGCGCACGGTGTGGCGCGCGGTGGCATAGATCTCGCAAAGCGAATGCTCGGTGAGCTTGGTGCGCGGCGGCAGCCGGTGCTCCATGATCGCGTCGTAGATCTCGTGGTACATGCGCTCCTCGACCGAGCCCTTGCGCGCGGGCTTGGCGGGCTTGCCCGGGATCTCGGTCGGTTCGCCGAGCTCGGATCCGGCCTTGGATTCGGCGTTGGCGGCAATCAGCTTCAGGCTCTTGGACATCGTGGCACCAGCAGGTCAGGCGGGGCACCGTGAATCCTGTTTATCAGGGTACGGTGATCCAAAAATTGTTGACAATTATTTGGTTACGGCCTCAATATTGTCAACAAAACCAACTCAGGTTTTCGACAACTCAGGGAAATCCCTGAATTGCCAACGGGGAAGTGCAGGCGCATTGTCGCCACGCACCAACCCAGCGCCGGGATGCGTTACCAGACGTACCGAGCGGGCACCATTCCCACACATGGTGCTAGTGAAGGCAGCGGCGCCCCTCACAACCCAATCGCAAAAGGACAAATACGATGGGACGCTTGACCACCCATGTTCTCGACACCGCTGCGGGCACGCCCGGGCAGGGCATGTCGATTACTCTCCATAAAATTGTCGACAATCGTCGCGAAACCCTCAAGACCGTGGTCACCAACCACGACGGCCGCTGCGACCAGCCGCTGCTGGAGGGTGCCGACCTCGCCGCTGGCGTGTACGAGCTGGAATTCGCCGCCGGCGACTATTTCCGCGCCCAGGGCGTGAAGCTGCCCGAGCCGGCCTTCCTGGACGTGGTGCCGCTGCGCTTCGGCATTGCCGACGTCAACGCGCACTATCACGTGCCCCTCCTGGTTTCGCCCTGGTCGTACTCGACCTACCGCGGCAGCTGAAGCGGTGGCATAGGGAAACAGGAGACAAGACATGGAAGGCTATATCCTCGACTGGGCCAATATGCTGCTGCGGTGGGTGCACGTCATCACCGCGATCGCATGGATCGGCTCTTCGTTCTATTTCGTGTGGCTGGACAACAGCCTGACCAAGCCCACCGCGCCGGACCTGAAGGAGAAGGGTGTCGACGGCGAACTGTGGGCCGTGCACGGCGGCGGCTTCTACAACCCGCAGAAGTACCTGACCGCGCCCAAGTCGCTGCCGGAGAACCTGCACTGGTTCTACTGGGAGTCGTATTCGACCTGGATGAGCGGCTTTGCGCTGCTGGTGGTGCTGTACCTGTTCAACGCCAGCACGTTCCTGATCGACAAGAACGTGTTCGACATGTCGCCTGGCGCGGCGGTCGGCTTCGCGGTGTCGTACCTGCTGATCGGCTGGATCGTCTATGACAGCATCTGCCGCCTGTTCAACAAGAATGACCGCCTGGTCGGCATCCTGGTGGCGATCTACATCGCCGCGGCGGCCTACGTTGCGTGCCACATTTTCTCCGGCCGCGCGGCGTTCCTGCTGACCGGCGCGATGGTCGCGACGATCATGAGCGCGAACGTGCTGGCATGGATCATCCCGGGCCAGCGCAAGGTGGTCGCGGCACTGAAGGCCGGCCAGCCGGTGGACCCGATCCACGGCAAGCGCGGCAAGCAGCGCAGCGTGCACAACACCTACTTCACGCTGCCGGTGCTGTTCGCGATGCTGTCGAACCACTACAGCATGACCTACGCCCACAAGTACAACTGGGTGGTGCTGATCCTGATCATGCTGTCGGGCGTGCTGATCCGCCAGTTCTTCATCCTGAAGCACAAGGGCAAGATCAATGTGCTGTGGCCTGCCGCCGGCGTCGCCGCGCTGGGTGTTGTCGCCGTGATGATCGCGCCGCAGCCGCGCCCGGCCGTGGCCAAGGTCGATGGCGAGGCAGCCGCGACCGTCAGCTTCGCCAAGGTGCAGGAAGTGATGAACGCACGCTGCGTGCAGTGCCACGCCGAGCAGCCGAAGATGATGCCGACCGCGGCCAAGGGCATCAAGCTCGAGACGCCCGAGGACATCAAGGCCCACGCTCAGCTGATCTACCAGCAGGCGGTGCAGCAGAAGGCGATGCCGCTGGGCAACGTGACGCAGATCACCGACGACGAGCGCGCGCTGCTGGGGCAGTGGTTCGAAGGCGGTGCCAAGACTACGAATTAACGTGTGCTGAGCTGCAATGCATTGAGGCCGGCTCTAGCAGAGCCGGCCCGGGAAATCCGAGCATCGGTGATCGACGGTCCGGAGGGTTGAGCAGTTGGCAACCCGCAGTACCGGACCGGCGAGGGTTTGGACGGGGCCTACGGGTCCCGTTTTTTTTATTGGTGTTTCTTGTTTTTGTTTGGGTGGTCGCTGTTGGTGACATGCTGTGGGCTGTTGAACCGTGTGGTTCCGCCCTCCTGGGCGGGTCACTTTTTGGCCCAGCGCCAAAAAGTAACCAAAAAGCGCGTTTACTGCCCTGCGGGCGGCATGTCTTATCGTAGTGTGCGTTGGAGTTTTCGTACGGGGCTTTGCTTCCTCACATAGCGGGACTGCCTGCCGCGGTGGTGCACTACCGTGGCAGGGGCGTTGAAGTGTGGGTTGAACGAGCCCAGAGCGCGGCGTGGCCCCTGCTGCTGGCCTTGTCGTAGGAACGCCTACGGCTGCGCTGCGCGCCGGCAGTATCGCAGGCCAAGGGCTCTGGCACAGAACGCTTCGCTGCGCTCGCTTGGCGCTTTCGGTGCGTGCGCACGATTCGCGTCGCTTCCGCGCAGGGGCCCTCCGGAGGGGCGCGTACGCGCCGCAACAGCGCGTGCGAGCGCAGCGACGCACTCCGTGCCAGAGCAGTAGACCTGAGATCGGGAGCGCGCGCAGCGCAGCCGTAGGCGTCCCACCAATAACGCGGTTAGCAGGCTGCCACCGACCTAAAGTCGGGTTCGTCCATCCGACCTTGAACGCCAGGCACATCCAGGTAGCGCCAGCAGGGTCGAACCACCAACCGCCTGACCGCAAGCCACCACCGTTGGAACCACCAACGCCGCCTTAGCCAGCCGCTCAGGCGACGCGTTTTTTGGTTACTTTTTGGCGCTTGGCCAAAAAGTGACCCGCCCAGGAGGGCGGAACCAGGCGGTTCAACAGCCGACAGCATGTCACCAGCGGCGCCCAGCACCTTCAATGTCCCGACAGCATGTCACCAACAGACCCCAGCCCCTTCAATGCCCCGACAGCATGTCACCAACCAACCGCGCCCACCAACCAAATCACCCCCCAACCTTCACCAACACCAACACCCCCAACACCAAAAAAATCCCCGCCGCAATCTTATGCACCAGCCCGATCGGCATCTTGTTGGCAAACCTGTCGCCCAGCAAGACAGCTGGTGCATTGGCGATCATCATGCCGAAGGTCGTGCCCATGACCACCGCCAGCACGGCGTCGCTGAAGCGCGCCGCCAGCGCCACCGTGGCGATCTGGGTCTTGTCGCCCATCTCGGCAAAGAAGAAGGCGACGAGGGTGGTGCCGAGGATGCCGATGAAGCCCTTGACGGGCTTGGCCTGCTCGGCGTCGTCGAGCTTGTCGGGGATCAGCATCCACGCGGCCATCGCGATAAAGCCCAGGCCGAGGATCCAGCGCAACAGGCTTTCGCCGACGACGTGCGTGATCCAGCCGCCGAGCGCGCCGGCAAAGCCATGATTGAACAGCGTGGCGATCAGGATGCCGAGGATGATGGGCACCGGCTTGCGATAGCGCGCGGCCAGTACCAGCGACAGCAATTGCGTCTTGTCGCCCATTTCTGCTAGGGCGACGATGCCTGTGGAGACGAGGAAGGCTTCCATATTGATCTTGTGGGGTAACCGGGCCGCAATGCATCGCGAGATGCCAATGACGCAACCCTTTCCCGGCCCGGCCAGAAAGGGATGGTCATCGGTCTCGCCAGGCATGGACGCTGCCTGGGCCGATCTGGCCAGGCGGGTCCGGAGCTGCGCACGCCATAACCGCAAGCGGTCAAGTCTGTTGACGTACGCCCCTGTCTGCCGAAGTCCGCATTGCGCGGCGCGGTGAGAGCAGGGCGGCTACTCCCCAATGGAAGCGGCGATTATAACCGCGGCGGCGGGGGCTCGTCCACCCGTCGCCGCATGGCGGGCGGCGCTCAGGCCGGCACCGGTGCGTTGTCGCTGGTCTGGCGGCCGCGGAAATCGGTCCAGCACAGCGCCTTGAAGTCATAGAGCTTGCAGCGGCGCGCGGTGTCGAAATACCAGCGCCACGAAAAGTTTTCGATGATGATGCGGCCCGGCAGCGCGTGTTCCAGCAGCGCCTGCGCGCGCTTGAGGCGGTACAGCGGCACGCTCATGTCGACGTGGTGCGCGGTGTGTTCCATGATGTGGTGCAGCGCTGCGCCGATGCCGTGGCGGAAGCGCAGGTGCACGGTGGTCGAGACGAACGGCTGGGCCCTGGCCCACATCGTCTTGGTGTCGTACCAGGCGACGCTGGTGTGGGTATGGTGCACGTACAGCACGAAGCCGACGGTGATGTTCCACACCAGGAAGGGCAGCACGAAGCCGGCGCCGATCAGCATCCAGACGGACTGCTGCGTGGCCAGCGCCAGCGCCGCCAGCGCGCCGATCCAGGCCAGCCCGAACGCCGCCACCAGCACGCAGTCGCCGGTGAAGATCGGGCGGCGCGTGGCCATCTGGCGCTTGCTGGGGAAGAACAGCTTGCACCACCAGATCTCGACCAGGTAATACAGCCCCGGGCCGAAGCCGGTGCGGTAGATGCGTTCCATCACGCGGCGCCAGCGCGGCAGCGCGTTGAATTCCTCTAGCGAATAGGGCGCCCAGACGAAGTCGAAGCCCTTCAGGTTGGTGTAGCCGTGATGGACCACGTTATGGCCGACTTCCCACAGGCTGTACGGCGTCAGCGAAGGCAGGAAGGTCAGCCGGCCCAGCCACTTGTTCAGGCCGCGGCGCGGGGTCAGGCTCTGGTGGCAGGCATCGTGGCCGATGATAAACAGGCGCGCGATCACCAGCCCCGCCAGCACCCCCAGCGCCAGCTTGGCGGCCCAGTGCGGCGCCAGCACCACGCCGGCCAGCACGGCGCCGAACAGCAGGTAATCAAAGGCAAACAGCATCAGCGCGCGCGGCGTGCTGCGCTGGCCCAGCGGGATCAGCCAGCCGCGGATGATCTTGCGCGACGGCAGCGGCGCGTCCGGCGCGATCGGTTCAGGAAGCGGCGCCTGGTGCGGGGCATGGGCGCGCGCGCCGGCATGCGCCGGGGCGTGCCCGGGGGCGGGGTCAACGGATTGATATGCGGTCATGCAGAACCTTCTGATTGCGGTCGATGGATATCGGTGCGCGGCAAGGCAGAGTGGCCGCGGCGGAACCGCAAGGTTAGAAGGCTTTGTCGAAGGCAGTCTTGACGGTCGTCAAGCCGGTGGGACGGCGGAAGCGGTAAGGGCGCGCCCGCCGCGGGTGCGGCGGGCCACGGATGCGGAAGTGTGGCGGATCAGGCTGCCGGGACGCTGGCCGGCTCGCCCATCACATAGACGCTGTCGATCACGCGGTCGTCGCCCAGCATGGCAAAGGCGAACAGCTCTTCCTCGAGCGTTTCCGAGCGGTTGCTGCGGCGTGCGATCAGCGGCGTCGCCTTGGGGTCGAGCACGATGAAGTCGGCCTCGCAGCCCTCGCTGAAACTGCCGACGCGGCCGGTCCAGCCCAGCGCCTCCGCCGCGGCGCGGGTGGCCAGGTAGAACATGCGCAGCGCGGTCAGGTAGTAGCCGCCCATGCGCGCCACCTTGTGCGCGGCGTTCATGGTGCGGAACATCGAGAACGAGGTGCCGCCGCCCACGTCGGTGGCCAGCGTCACGTTCAGGCGGTTGGCATCGGACTGGTGGAAGTCATAGAAGCCGCTGCCGAGGAACAGGTTGGAAGTCGGGCAGTGCGCCACCGCGGCGCCGCTGTCGGCCAGCCGGCGGCGGTCGTCCTGGTCCAGGTAGATGGCGTGGCCGTACATCGCGCCGGGACGCAGCAGGCCATAGCGGTCGTAGACGTCGAGGTAGCTGCGCGCGTCCGGGAACAGCTCGGCCACCCATTTGACCTCGTCGCGGTTCTCCGCCACATGGGTCTGGATAAAGGCGTCGGGGTAGGCGCGCGCCAGTTCGCCGCAGGCGGCCAGCTGCGCCTCGGTCGAGGTCGGCGCGAAGCGCGGCGTGATCGCGTACGACAGCCGTCCCTTGTTATGCCAGCGCGACAGCAGGTCGGCGGAATCCCGGGCGCCGCTTTCGGCGGTGTCGCGCAGGAATTCGGGGCAGTTGCGGTCCATCATCACCTTGCCGGTGACCATGCGCAGGTTGCGCGCCTCGCTCTCGGCGAAGAGGGCGTCGGCCGAGGCCTTGTGCACCGTGCTCCAGACCACCGCGCTGGTGGTGCCGTTGCGCAGCAGTTCCTCGGTGAAGAAGCCGGCCACGCCACGCGCGTAGTCGGGATCGGCGAAGCGGCGCTCTTCGGGGAAGGTGTAGGTGTCGAGCCAGTGCAGCAGGCCCGGCGACGGCGACGCGATCATGTCGGTCTGCGGGAAGTGCACGTGGGTGTCGATAAAGCCGGGCACGATCAGCTTGCCGCGGTGGTCGATGACCTCGGCGCCGGCCGGGATGCGCTCGGCCAGCTGGGCATAGTCGCCGGCGGCGGCGATGCGCCCGTCGGTGACGATCAGCACCCCGTCGTCCCAATACTGATACGCGTCCTCATGGAATTGCGGGTCGCGCAGGAAATGCAGCACGCGGCCGCGGATGGAGCGGGTACGGGAGTCAGTGGTGGGGTGGGTCGTCATGGTTTGTCTCTCGTGGCCGGCCCGCGCGGCACCGCATGGTGCAAGCAGCAGGCCGGGTTATTGGCGTGCGCCGTGCTCAGGCCGCGGGAGCCGTTGCGGGCGGGGACTTGGGCGGGGCGGACCAGAAGTGGTCGACTTCCGCCAGGAACTCGGCCTTCTGCATGGCAGGCAGGAAGGCCGCTTCAAAACTGTTGCGGGCCAGCTTGTGCGCGTCGGCCGCGTCCAGCGGCAGCGCGTCGAAGGTGGCTTCCCAGTTCGCATTCATATAGCCGCCGAAGTAGGCCGGGTCGTCCGAATGCAGCGTGATCGCCACGCCCGCATCCAGCATGCGCTTGAGCGGGTGGTCGCGCAGGTCGGGGTAGACCTTGAGCTTGAGGTTCGACAGCGGGCACACCGTCAGCGCCACGCGCTCGCGCGCCAGGCGCTCGACCAGCGCGGCATCGTCGATGGCGCGCACGCCGTGGTCGATGCGTTCCGCCTTCAGGATGTCGAGCGCATCGGTCACGTACTGCGCCGGGCCTTCCTCGCCCGCGTGCGCCACCAGGTGCAGGCCGAGCTCGCGCGCCCGGGCGAACACGCGCGCGAATTTCTCGGGCGGGTTGCCTTTTTCCGACGAATCGAGCCCGACACCGACGAAGCGGTCGCGATAGGGCAGCGCCGCCTCCAGCGTGGCGAACGCGTCTTCCTCCGACAGATGGCGCAGGAAGCACAGGATCAGGCTGCTCGAGAAGTCGTACTCGGTGCGCGCCTGCGCCAGGGCATCGGCAATGCCGTCGATCACCACGCCGATCGGCACGCCGCGCGCGGTATGGGTCTGCGGATCGAAGAAGATCTCGGCGTGGCGGACGTTGTCGGCGACGGCGCGCTTGACGTAGTCCATGGTCATGTCGAAGAAATCTTCCTCGGTCAGCAGCACGCTGGCGCCGGCGTAGTAGATGTCCAGGAACGACTGCAGGTCGGTGAAGGCGTAAGCGGCGCGCAGCGCGTCGACGCTGGGGTAGGGCAGCGCCACCTGGTTGCGCTGCGCCAGCCGGAAGATCAGTTCCGGCTCAAGCGTGCCTTCGATATGCACATGCAGTTCGGCCTTGGGGGTGCGGCGGATCTGTTCCGCGAGCGCGGCATCGATGGTCATGGGGGCCTCGTTTCTGGGCTTTTCTGTGCCGGGCGGCAGCGCCGGCGGCACGGGTTCAGGGATGCACCGCCTCCGTGCGGCCCGCACGCAGCGCGGCAAGGCGCTGTTCGCGGACCTGGAGCAGCTGGGCGACGATGGCAACCGCAATCATAGCCGGAGCCTTGTCGGTGATCCCGGGAACCCCCATGGGGCATGTCATTTCCGCAAACCGGGCCGGATCGATGCCGTGCTCGGCCATGCGGTGTTCAAAGCGCGCGCGCTTGGTCTTGGAACCGATCAGGCCGAAGTAGGCGAAATCGGTGCGCTTGAGGATTTCCTCGCACAGGGTCTGGTCGAGCGCATGGCTGTGCGTCATCACCAGGAAGTAGCTGCCCGCCGGCGCCTGCGCGACCACGGCCTCGGGCGTGTCGCTGGCCTCGGCCTCGACGTTGTCGGGCAGGCCGCCGGGGAACAGCGTGTCGCGCTCGTCGACCCAGTGCACCCGGCACGGCAGCGTGGCCAGCACCTTGACCAGCGCATGGCCGACATGGCCGGCGCCGAACAGCACTACGTGCATGGTGTCGGGCACCAGCGTGTCGGTCCAGCTGCCGTCGGCCTGCAGGTCCACGCCGGGGAGCACGGCGCGGCTGTCGGCAAACGTGACCGCGCCGCGCGCGGGAACGTGCCGCTGCAGCGAGCAATGGGCGGCGAACTTCCGCTCCACGGCATCCAGCCACGCCAGGTCGGCTTCGCCAAGCACTTCGAACGCCAGCTGCACCACGCCGCCGCAGCACTGTCCCAGCGCCGGGCCGAGCGGAATGCGCTCGATCCGGCGCGGCTCGCCGCGCACCAGCATCTCGCGTGCGATATCCATGCCGCGCCATTCCAGGTGGCCGCCGCCGATGGTGCCGACCAGGTCGTCGGCGCTGACCAGCATGCGGATGCCGGCCTCGCGCGGCGCCGAGCCCTTGACCTCGACGATCGTCACCATCGCCACCGGCACGCCCGCGCGCACCATGCGGGCGGCGTCGGCGAAGCGGAAGGGTTTGAGCGGTGCGTCCTGCATGGTGGGGGCCTCGGGAGATGCGGGTGTTGACTGGTGTTGCTGTGGCGTTAATGGCGGTGCTGGTGGTGGCGCGCGCCTGCTTCTTCCGCCGGCCCCTCGCCTGTCAAGGCAGTCGAGGGGGGAAAGTCCGGGGCATCCGCAGGCGCGCGCTTCCTTGCCACCGTTCAGGCTGCCTGCGCAGCCCCTTGCGCCGCCGCCGCGCGCACGGCCTCGACGGCGTCGAGGATGGCCTCGCTGGTGGCCGGGGCCTTCAGCGGCGGGTTGATGCGGTAGTCGCCCAGCGCGGCCACGGCGTCGCGGATCGCGAAGAACACCGAGAACGGCAGCAGCAGCGGCGGCTCGCCCACTGCCTTGGAGCGGTGGATGCTGTCCTCGACGTTGCGGTTCTGGAACAGGCGCACGTTGAAGGCTTCCGGGCAGTCATTGACCGTCGGGATCTTGTAGGTGGACGGGGCGTGCGTCATCAGCTTGCCGTCCTTGTTCCACCACAGTTCCTCGGTGGTCAGCCAGCCCATGCCCTGGATAAAGGCGCCTTCGACCTGGCCGATGTCCAGCGCCGGGTTCAGCGAGCGGCCCGCGTCGTGCAGCGCGTCGGCGCGCAGCAGCTTCCATTCGCCGGTGAGCGTGTCCACCAGCACCTCGGAGCATGCGGCGCCGTAGGCGAAGTAGTAGAACGGGCGGCCCTGCAGCGCCTTCTGGTCCCAGTGCAGCTTGGGCGTGGTGTAGAAGCCGTCGGACCATAGCTGCACGCGCGCCACGTAGGCTTCGCGCGCCAGCTCGCCGAACGACAGGCGCAGCTCGCCGGCGCTGACCAGGTCATCGTTGAAGCGCACTTCCGATGGTTCCACGCCGGCCTTGCGCGCGGCAAACGCGGCCAGGCGCTCGCGGATCTGGCGCGCGGCGTCCTGCGCGGCCTTGCCGTTCAGGTCCGCGCCGGTCGAAGCCGCGGTGGCGGAGGTATTGGCTACCTTGCTGGTGTCGGTCGCGGTCACGCGCACGCGTTCCATGCGGATGCCGAGCTCGTGCGCCACCACCATCGCCACCTTGGTGTTCAGGCCCTGGCCCATTTCGGTGCCGCCGTGGTTCACCAGCACCGAGCCGTCGTTGTAGACGTGCACCAGCGCGCCGGCCTGGTTGAAGTGGGCCACGTTGAACGAGATGCCGAACTTCACCGGGGTGATGGCGATGCCCTTCTTCAGCACCGGGCTGGTGGCGTTGAAAGCGCGCGTGGCCTCGCGGCGGGCGCGGTATTCGCTGCTGGCCACCAGTTCGTCGATCAGCTCGTGGATGACGTTGTCTTCCACGGTCTGGCCGTAGGGCGTGACGTTGTTCTCGCTCTTGCCGTAGAAGTTGGCGCGGCGCACGTCGAGCGAATCCTTGCCGACCGTGCGGGCGATATTGTCGAGGATGTACTCGACCGCGAACGCGCCCTGCGGGCCGCCGAAGCCGCGGAAGGCGGTGTTGCTCTGCGTGTTGGTCTTGCCGCAGTAGCCGTCGATCTGCACGTTCGGCAGCCAGTAGGCATTGTCGAAGTGGCAGATGGCGCGGGTCATCACCGGGCCCGACAGGTCGGCCGAGAAGCCGGCGCGCGACACCATCTCGACCTTCACGCCTTCGATATGGCCCTCGTCGTCGTGGCCGACGCTATAGTCGAACACGAAGTCATGGCGCTTGCCGGTGATCATCATGTCGTCGTCGCGGTCCGGGCGCAGCTTGACCGGGCACATCAGCTTCCACGCCGCCAGCGCGGCGCAGCAGGCGAACAGCGCCGACTGCGATTCCTTGCCGCCGAAGCCGCCGCCCATGCGGCGGCATTCGACCAGCACCTGGTGCGCGTGCCAGCCCAGCATATGCGCGACCGCGTGCTGCATTTCGGTCGGGTGCTGGGTCGAGCACCACACGTGCATGCCGTCGTTCTCGCGCGGCGCGGCGTACGAGATCTGGCCTTCGAGGTAGAACTGCTCCTGGCCGCCCAGGTGGATCGTGCCGCTGTCCTGGTGGGTCGCGCCGGCAATGCGCGCGGCGGGCTCGCCGCGCGTCAGGTGCATCGGCGGCAGCACATAGCTGCCGGCCTCGTGCGCGGCCTGCGGCGACAGCACCGGCGGCAGGTCTTCATAGTCGATCACGCCGAGGCGGGCCGCGCGGCGGGCCGCGTCATGCGAAGTTGCCACCACGATAAAGACCGGCTGGCCGACGAACTGCACCACGCCGCGCGGCAGGATCGGGTCGTCATGGATGATCGGGCCGCAGTCGTTGGTGCCGGGGATATCGTCCACCGTCAGCACGTCGACCACGCCCGGCGCGGCGCGCACCTTGTCGAGCGAGACCGACTTGATGCGCGCGTGCGCGCGGGTGCTCATGCCGAGCGCGGCGTGCAGCGTGCCGGCCAGCTCGGGGATGTCGTCGGTGTAGGTCGCGGTGCCGGCCACGTGCAGGTGGGCGGATTCGTGCGGACGCGAGATGCCGACCTGCGGTACCTGTTCGGCGGCGGCGTCGAGCAGGAAGGGTTCGGTTTGCTTGTTCATGCCGATTTCGTTCCTTGTTCTCCGGCTCAGGCCGTGGCGGTTTCGTTGATGCCGGCGCCGGGGGCGCGGACATTGACGGCTGCGGCGGGCAGCGCGTCGGCGTTGGTTTCCAGCCAGAACCGGTACAGCAGGTTGGCGGCACCGCGGCTGCGGTACGACGCGGTCGCGCGCATGTCGGTGAGCGGCGTGTAGTCCTGCGCCAGCGCGGCCATGCCGGCGCGCGCGGTGGCTTCGTTCCACGGCTGGCCGGTCAGCGCCGCCTCGGTCGCGGCGGCGCGCTTGGGCGTCGCCGCCATGCCGCCGAAGGCGATGCGGGCCTGCGTCACGATGCCGTCCTGCACGGTGATGCCGAACGCGGCACACACGGCGGAAATATCCTCGTCAAAGCGTTTGGACAGCTTGTAGGTGCGGAAGTGCTGCGGGCCGGCCACCGGCACGCGCAGCGCAGCAACGAACTCGCCCGGCTGCATCGCGGTCTTCTGGTACGCCAGGTACAGGTCTTCCAGCGGCAGCGTGCGGCGCGTCTCGCCGTGCTGCAGCACCACTTCGGCGCCCAGCGCGATCAGCGCGGGCATCGAGTCGCCGATCGGCGAGCCGTTGGCGATATTGCCGCCCAGCGTGCCGGCATTGCGGATCGGCAGCGAGGCGAAGCGCTTCCACAGTTCTTCCAGCTCCGGGTGCGCGGCATTGAGTGCGGCGTAGGCCTTTTCCAGCGTCACCGCGGCGCCGATCTCGATCATGCCGTCGCGTTGCTCGACCTGGTTCAGGTCTTCGACCTGGCCCACGTAGAGCAGGTTGCCCAGCTCGCGGAACTGCTTGGTGACCCACAGGCCGACGTCGGTGCTGCCGGCCAGGATGCGGATATCGGGCTGCGCCGCCTTGATCGCGCCGAACTCGGCCGCGGTGCGCGGGGCGAAGAAGTCCTGGCCCTGCGCGCGGTAGCGGAAGGTTTCGCCGCGCTTGAGGTTGCGCAGCGTGTCGGCGATCTGGCGCGGGTTGAGCTTGTCCGCGGTGGGGGCGGGCAGGGCCATCATGCGTTCGCCGGCGTCGATGATCGGGCGGTAGCCGGTGCAGCGGCACAGGTTGCCGGTCAGCGCGTCGCAGATGGTCTGGCGCGAGGGCGCCTCGCCGCCCGGCGTGTGCTGCTGGTACAGCGCCCACAGTGACATCACGAACCCGGGGGTGCAGAAGCCGCACTGCGAGCCGTGGCACTCGACCATGGCTTCCTGCACCGGGTGCAGGTTGCCGTCGGCCTGGCGCAGGTCCTCGACCGTGATCAGGGCCTTGCCGTCGAGCGTGGGCAGGAACTGGATGCAGGCGTTGACTGCCTTGAATTCGACGTCGCCGCCGTCCTGCAGCTCGCCGACCACGACGGTGCAGGCGCCGCAGTCGCCTTCGGCGCAGCCTTCCTTGGTGCCGGTGCAGCGCGCGTCTTCACGCAGGTACTGCAGCACGGTGCGGGTAATGGGGGCGTCGGATACTTCCTTGACCTGGCCGCGATGGAAAAAGCGGATGGTTTGCGTCTCCATGGTCTTCTCTCTCTTGGTGATGGCGGAAACATAGCACCCGGGCCTTTCCAGCAATATTCGGCCCAGGTGATATGCCCCATCAGCGGGCACCGCGGACGTGCGCCGCCGCACCAGGCGGCGCCCCTCGGGAGAGGGTGATTTGACCGATCGTGGGGTGCCTGTCATACACTATGCGCCGTTCCCATCCCCCACGCCACCCATCCGGCCCCCGCCGGAGGGCCGCCATCGCCATGCACGGACGCGACCATCTCGATACCTATTTGCTGCGGGTGCTCCACACCCTGCTCACCGAGCAGAGCGTGACCCGCACCGCCGTGCGTCTAGGCCAGTCCCAGCCGGCCATCAGCAACACCCTGAAGCGCCTGCGCGAGATCACCGGCGACGCCATTTTGGTGCGGGGCAAAAACGGCATGGTGCCCACCGAGCGCGGCCGCGAACTGCTGGCGCTGGCCGAGCAGAGCCTGGCGGCGATGGACCGCATCGCGCGCCCGCCGCAGCAGTTCGACCCGGCCACCACCACGCGCACCTTCCACCTGGGCGCGCCCGACTACCTGGACGCCTTCTTCCTGCCCAATATCGTCGAGCGCGTGCGCCGGCTGGCGCCGGGCGCCAAGCTGTTCGTGCACCCGATGACGTCGTCGTCGGATTTCCTCGACGATCTCGAGCAGGGACAGCTGGATATCGTGGTCGGCAACTGGCTGTCGCCGCCCGAGCACCTGCATATCTCGCCGCTGTTCGACGACGAGGTGGTGTGCATGCTGGGCGCGCAGCACCCGCTGGCGCGCAAGGGACTGACGCTCAAGCACTACCTGGAAATGCCGCACCTGGCGCCCGCGCCCTACGCGTCGATGCAGCGCAGCATGATCGACCAGGCACTCGCCGAGCAGGGCTACAAGCGCAATATCCAGGTCACGCTGCCGTATTTCGGGCTGGTGCCGTATGTGCTGATGAAGACCGACATGGTCTTCACCACCGGCCGGCAGTTCGCCGCGCACTATGCGCAGTACTTGCCGATCCGCATGGTGCCGTCGCCGGTGGCGTTCCCGCGCATGCGCTTCTACCAGCTGTGGCACGAACGCTGCCATGCCGCGCCGGACGTGATGTGGATCCGGCGCATGATCGCGGAGGTGGCGGCGGATCTGCCGCAGTTGCCGCGGCTGGAGGCCGAGGCGGGTTGAGGCGCGACGGGCGCGGCCGGCGCTATTTTGAGTGAGACGTGGGAAAGAACAGCTGCTCCCCTCCCACCCTGAACCCCGCAATCGCCTCCTGTCCTTCCCTTGACGTGATCCACTCGACCAGCTTCATCGCATCCTTGTAGTTGATACCCGGATGCCTGGCCGGGTTGACCGCGATGATCCCGTACGGATTGAACATCTTCGGGTCGCCTTCGATGGCGATCATGAGCCCGGTTTTTGCCCGGTAAGCGCCGTAGGTGGCGCGGTCCGACAGCGTATAGGCCGGCATCTGCGCCGCCATGGTCAACACCTCGCCCATGCCCAGGCCGGCATTGACGTACCACCGCTGGCCCTTGGGTTCGATGCCGAGCTGCTTCCAGTAATCCTTCTCCATCACGTCGGTGCCGGAATTGTCGCCGCGCGAGATGAACTTGCTGCCGCTGGCGGCGAGCTTGCGCAAGCCGGCCAGCACATCCTTGCCGCCCTTGACGCCGGCCGGGTCGCTGGCGGGCCCGACCACGATGAAATCGTTGTACATCACGTCGCGCCGGTTGACGCCGTAGCCGGCGGCGACGAACGCGTCTTCCATCTTGCGCGCATGCACCAGCAGCACGTCGACGTCACCCATCTCGCCCATCTTCATGGCCTTGCCCGAGCCTACCGCGATCACCTTCACGGTGACGCCTGAGCCCTTCTCGAAACGCGGCAGCAGGTACTTCAGCAGGCCCGAGTTCTCGGTGCTGGTGGTGGTGGCCAGCTTGATTTCCCCGGCATGCGCCGCCGGCAGCAGGCCGATGCAAAGAAGCGACGCGGCGAGGCGGTGCAAGGCCTGGGCATGGTGGGCCATACGGTATCTCCTTGAATTATGTTTTTGTCGACATAATTGCTTTTGCCAACGGATCTCAGTGAGAATGCGGCAAAACAACATAAGAATGGGGTATTTATTGTGGTCCAGCCGAGATCGACAAGTAAATATGTAGCGGGGAACCTATGACTTTCCGGTTCGACCTGTTTCCGGTGATCGCCTCCGACGACAATCCGCGCGCCAATGCCAAGGTGTTCCAGCTGCTCAAGGCGGTGCGCGAAACCGGTTCGCTGCATCGCGCTGCGCGCGAGATCGGGCTGTCGTACCGCCACGCCTGGGGCGTGATGCGGTCGTGGGAAGAGATGCTTGGCCGCAGCATGCTGGATATGGAACGCGGGCGCGGCGCGTCGCTGACGCGCTTCGGCGAGCGCCTGCTGCGCGCCGAGCTGCGCCTGCGCGAGTCGATCGAGCCGGCGGTGCAGCGCGCCATGGCGGAGTTCATTGCCGACCTGGACGACGCCCAGCAGCCGCAGTCGTGCGTGCATTTCACCGGCAGCCATGATCCGGCGGTGGAAGTGCTGGCCGCCGCGCTGGGCACGGCCGGCAGTCCGCTGCAGCTCGACACGGTGTTCTGCGGCAGCGTGGAAGGGCTGATCTGCCTGCAGGAGCGCCAGTCGGAACTGGCCGGGTTCTATGTCTCGCCGGTGCAGACCGCGGGTTCGGTGGCGCATGTGACCCTGCGCAAGTGGCTGCGGCCCGGCGCCGTGCGGCTGCTGCGGCTGGCGTGGCGCGAGCAGGGGCTGATCCTGGCGCCGGAGCTGGCGCGCGAGGTGCACGACCTGCGCGGCCTGGCGCGCAGCCAGGCGCGTTTCGTCAACCGGCAGCGCAGCTCGGGCACGCGCATGCTGTTCGACCAGCTGCTGGCCGCCGAGGGCTTGTATCCGGACCAGATCGCCGGCTACGACGAAACCGAGTTCAGCAACGAAAAAGTGGTGGAAGCCGTGCATGGCGGCCGGGCCCAAGCCGGGTTCGGGCTGCGCATGAACGCCGAGGCCCACGGGCTGGCGTTCGTGCCGCTCACGCGCGAGGCCTACTACCTGGCGCTGCGCAAGAACGACCAGACCGCCGGGTGGATGGCCGCGCTGCTGGCACAGCTGGCCGATCCAGCCTTTGCCCGGCGCATCGAAGCGCTGCCCGGCTACACCATGGCCGAGCCGGCCGGCATCCTGACGCCGCAAGAGGCGTTGCCCTGGTTCGGGGCGGACGGCAAGGAAGACGGCTGAGGGCCTGGCCTCCCCCGACCGCGCACGGCCCGGCGCACCGCGCGCGGGTCCGTATTACACTCCCTGCCAGGGCGCGCCGATGTCTGCACCGGCCCGCGCCGGACCCTTGCAAGGAGCGCCATGCTGGAAACCGCCGCGCTGGCCGCGGGCATGTCCTGGGCCAGCGGCTTTCGCCTCTATCTGGCCGTGCTGGCCGCCGGAGTGCTGGCGCGGCTGGGCTGGCTGGAACTGCCGCCCGGGCTGCAGCCGCTGGAATCCTGGTGGGTGATCGGCGTGGCCGCGGTGCTGGCCGTGGCCGAGTTCGTCGCCGACAAGGTGCCGGCGTTCGACACCGTCTGGGACGGCATCCACACCTTCATCCGCATTCCGGCCGGGGCGATCCTGGCGGCCGCCGCGTTCGGCCAGCTGGATCCCCAGTGGGTGGTGGCCGCGGGCCTGGTCGGCGGCACGCTGGCCGGCACCGCGCATGCGGTCAAGGCCGGCACGCGCGCGTTGATCAACGTGTCGCCGGAACCGTTTTCCAACTGGACGGCCTCATTCACTGAGGACCTGACCGCCACCGGCAGCCTGCTGCTGGCGTTTTTCGTGCCGGTGCTGTTCCTGGTGCTGCTGGCGGTGTTCCTGGTGGGCTCGGTGTGGCTGCTGCCGAAGCTGTGGCGCGGGGTGCGCCGCGTCCATGCCAGCCTGCGCGGCGGGACCCGGCACGACGCACCACGCTAGCGTCGCGGCCGTTCCCGCGAGCTCTTTGCATTGCCTGACTGACCCGAGGCGCACCGGCGCCAGCAACCAAGAACCAACCAACCGATGCCCTCCGAGTCCGCCATCGACGTCCCTGCGACTGCCGCCCAACCCGCTGGACTGCACGCTGCCACCGGCGGCAGATTTTCCGCCTGGCGCCAGGCGCTGCGCATGGCCCGGCGCGACTGGCTGGCGGGCGAGCTCTACCTGCTGCTGTTTGCGCTGGTGCTGGCCGTGGCCGCGCTGACCAGCGTGGGCTTCATGGCCGACCGCATGCGGCTGGGCCTTGAGCGCGACGCGCGCCAGATGATTGCCTCGGATGTGCTGCTGGTGGCCGACCAGCCCTTCGACGCCGCGTTCGCGCAGCGTGCCCGGGCAGCCGGCCTGGCGGTGGCGCAGACCGTTACCTTCCCGAGCATGGCCACTGCCGAGGGCAAGGCCCAGGCCGGCGCCGAGCCACCCAGCCAGCTGGCCGCGCTCAAGGCCGTGACCGACGGCTATCCGCTGCGCGGCCGGCTCAAGGTGACCGGCGCGCCGGGCGGGCCGGACGCGCCCGCGGACGGCATCCCAGCGCCGGGCACGGTATGGGTCGACGAGGCGCTGCTGGGCGCGCTGGGCGTCGCGGTGGGCGACAGCCTGCGGCTGGGCAGCCGCAGCTTCCGCATTGACCGCATCATCACGCAGGAGCTCGATCGCGGCACCGGCTTCATGAACTTCGCGCCGCGCGTGCTGATGCCGCTGTCGGACCTGGACAGCACCGGGCTGATCGGCTGGGGCAGCCGCGTCACCTACCGGCTGCTGGTGGCAGGTCCGGATGCCGCCGGCGCGGCCTTCCAGAAATGGGCGCAGGACGAGATCGAACGCCGCCAGCTGCGCAATACGCGGGTCGAGTCGCTGGAATCCGGCCAGCCGCAGATGCGTGCCACGCTGGATCGCGCCGAACGCTTCCTGTCGCTGGTGGCGGTGCTGTCGTCGATGATCGCGGCAGTGGCGATCGCGATGTCGGCGCGCCGCTACATGCAGCGCCACACCGATGCCTGCGCGGTCTACAAGTGCCTGGGGCTGTCGCGCGGGCAGATCCTGCGGGCCTTCGGGCTGGAATTCCTGCTGGTCGGCGCGGGCGGCGCGCTGGCCGGGGTGCTGCTCGGCTACCTGGCGCACTATGGCCTGCTGCTGTCGCTGGGCGGGCTGCTCAAGGTGTCGCTGCCGCAGCCGTCGCTGCTGCCGGCGCTGGTGGGGGTGCTGGCCGGGCTGGTGCTGCTGGCCGGGTTTGCGCTGCCGCCGCTGCTGGCGCTGACGCGGGTCGCGCCGCTGCGGGTGCTGCGGCGCGATATCGGGCTGCCGCCGGTGTCGGCCTGGGTGGCCTACGCGCTGGGGCTGGGCGCCTTTGTCGCGCTGCTGCTGGTGGCCGCGCGCGACCTGCGGCTGGGCCTGACCACCGCCGGCGGCTTTGTCGCCGCGGGGGTGGTGTTCGGCGTGCTGGCGCTGGGCCTGCTGACGCTGCTGTCGCGGCTGCTGCGCGGACGCCTGCGCGGGCGCGCGGCGATGGGGTGGCGCTTTGCGCTGGCGGTGCTGGAGCGCCGCCGCGCGGTCACGGTGCTGCAGACCGTGGCGCTGGCGGTGGGGCTGATGGCGCTGCTGCTGCTCGGCATGACCCGCAACGACCTGGTCGATTCCTGGCGCAGCGCCACGCCGGCGGACGCGCCCAACCGCTTCATCATCAATATCCAGCCGGACCAGCGCGAGCCGCTGCGCCAGATGCTGGCCGGCGCCGGCATCACCGACCTGCTTTACCCGATGGTGCGCGGGCGCCTGACCCATATCGGCGCGCGCACCATCCGCGGCGACAGCTTCGAGGACGGGCGCGCGCGCAACCTGGTCGAGCGCGAGTTCAACCTGTCCTACACCGATGCGCTGCCGGAGGGCAACCGCGTGATCGCCGGGCGCTGGTCGAACGGCTCGGACGGCGACGAGGCGGGCGCGTCGGTGGAAGAGGGCATCGCCAAGACCCTGGGCATCCGTCTCGGCGACACGCTGCGCTTCGACGTGGCCGGCCAGGCGGTGCAGGCGCGCGTGACCTCGCTGCGCAAGCTCGACTGGGGCTCGATGCGGGTCAACTTCTTCGTGATCCTGCCGCCGCGGGCGATGCAGGGCATGCCCGAGACCTACATCACCTCGTTCCACCTGCCGCCCGCCAGCGCCGCGCTGGGCAACCGGCTGATCGCGGCCTTTCCCAACATCACCGTGGTCAATACCGACATGATCCTGCGCCAGATCCAGGACATCCTGGACCAGGTGATTGCGGCGGTGGAGTTCCTGTTCGTGTTCACGCTGGCCGCCGGGGTGACGGTGCTGTACGCGGCCTTGTCCGGCGCGCGCGACGAGCGCAAGCGCGACGCGGGCCTGCTCAAGGCGCTGGGCGCTTCGGCCGCGCTGGTGCGGCAGACGCAGTATGCCGAGTTCCTGGTGGTGGGCGGCCTCGCCGGCCTGCTGGCCAGCCTCGGCGCGATCGCGGTGGGCTGGGGGCTGTCGCAGTTCGTGTTCGATTTCCCGTACCGCTTCAATGCGTGGATCGTGCCGGTCGGCGTGGTTTCTGGCATGCTGTGCGCTTTTGCCGGCGGCTGGCTGGGCCTGCGCGAAGTGCTGCGCCAGCCAGCGCTGGCGACCTTGCGCGATGCCTGAGCCAGCGTGCCGGCGCCGCGCAGACCGAGTGTGTGATGAGTACTGAATCCGATGACAAGCCCGGCAATGCCGAGGTCACTGCCTTTGAACTGGTGGGCGGCGAGGCGCGCGTGCGCGAACTGGTCGACCGCTTCTACGACCTGATGGACCTGGAGCCGCAGTTCGCCGCGCTGCGCGCGCTGCATCCGCCGTCGCTCGAGGGCTCGCGCGACAAGCTGTTCTGGTTTTTGTGCGGCTGGCTGGGCGGCCCCAACCACTTTATCGAGCGCTTCGGCCATCCGCGCCTGCGCGCGCGGCATATGCCGTTCGAGATCGGCGTCAGCGAGCGCGACCAGTGGATGCGCTGCATGGCGCTGGCGATGCAGGACATCGGCCTGCCCGAAGACCTGCAGCTGCGCCTGATGCAGGCCTTCTTCCAGACCGCCGACTGGATGCGCAACGTGGCGCGCTGAGGCGCCAGCGCTGCCGTTTCTAACCCGAAAGGTTTTTCCTGCCGATGACAGCCCAACTGCCTGAAGACGCCCTGCGTGTGCTGGATTTCTGGTTCGACCAGCCCGGTTCGGCCGCCTGGAATACGGTGCGCCCGCAATGGTTCACCAAGTCGGATGCGTTCGATGCGCAGATTCGCGCGAACTTCCTTTCTGACTGGGAGGTCGCCTGCGACGGGGCGCCTGACGACTGGTCGGTCACGCCCGAGGGCGCGTGCGCGCGCGTGGTGCTGCTGGACCAGTTCCCGCGCAACATGTTCCGCAACGATCCGCGCAGCTTCGGCACCGATGCGCAGGCGCTGGCACTGGCCCGGCGCATCGTCGCCAGCGGCATGGACCGCGCGCTGCCTACCGACTACCACCGCATGTTCTGCTACATGCCGTTCGAGCATTCCGAGGCGCTGGAAGACCAGGACGAGGCGGTGCGCCTGATGACGCAGCTGCGCGAAGCCAGCGGCGGGGCGGTGGATGCCGTCGAGTGGGCCGAGAAGCACCGCGTGATCATCGCGCGCTTTGGCCGCTTCCCGCACCGCAATGCGGTACTGGGCCGGCGGAGTACGACCGAGGAACTGGCGTTCCTGCAGCAGCCGGGCTCTTCCTTCTGAACCCGATCCGGAAGCTGGCGCGCGCTCAGGTCTGGTCGCGCGCCTCCTGCCACTTGTCGACGCGCACGCGCGGCGCGGCTGCAAGTTGCGCCAGCAGGTTGGCGGGCGTGTCGCCCACGTGCAGCAGCTCGGCGTGCACCTGCTTCAGGAACCCTTCGCGCACCGCGTGCGACAGGAAGCCCAGCATGCCGTCGTAGAACCCGGCCAGGTTCAGCAGGCCCACCGGCTTGGCGTGGTAGCCCAGCTGGAGCCAGGTGAAGGTCTCGAACAGTTCCTCGAAGGTACCCACGCCGCCGGGCATGGCGACAAAGGCGTCGGCGCGGTCGGCCATCATCTGCTTGCGTTCGTGCATGTTGCGCACCACGTGCAGCTCGGTCAGGCCGCGGTGGCCGACTTCCTTCTGCATCAGCGCTTCGGGGATGATGCCGATGGCACGGCCGCCATGTTCCAGCACGGCGTCGGCGACGATGCCCATCAGGCCCACCTTGCCGCCGCCGTACACCAGCGTCAGGCCGCTTTCAGCCAGGGTGCGGCCGAGCAGGCGCGCGCCTTCGGCATATTCGGGACGGTTGCCGGGACTGGACCCGCAATACACGCAGACGGCTTTCACTTCGTTTCCTTTGCCGCACCGGCGGCGGCCTTGGCTGCCGCGTAGTCGCGCGCCAGCTGGTCGAATGCCTCCCGTGCCCGGCCGCGCAGATAGGGGGCCAGGATCGAGAAGATGTGGTAGCTCGAGCCGTGCAGGTAACCGCGGATCTGCTCGGGATCGTTGTACTGGCGCGGATGCTGCACGAACTGGAACGACAGCCAGTAGGTGGCGACCACCACCATGTTGGTGCAGATGGCCTCGACCTGCTCGGGCGTGGCTTCCATCTCGCCGTCCTCGATGAACTGGCGGCAGATCTCGTGCGCAAAGCGCTGCTTCTGCTCGACGATGCGCTTGAAGTTGGTCTCCAGCATCCGGTTGCGCGCCAGCAGGTCGTTGATGTCGCGGTACAGGAAGCGGTAGTTCCACAGGAACTCGGACATGTACTGCAGGTAGCCCCAGCTTTCGTCGAGCGTGGCCTTGTGGTCGTCCGGCATCTTCAGGCGGCGCTCCATCTCCTGCTCGAAGCGCACGAAGATCGAGTTGATGATGTCGTCCTTGTTGCGGAAGTGGTAGTAGAGATTGCCGGGGCTGATCTCCATCGCTTCCGCGATCGTGGTGGTGGTGACGTTGGGCTCGCCGACTTCGTTGAACAGGCGCAGCGAGACGTCGAGGATGCGGTCCCTGGTACGGCGGGGTCCGGTTTGCGGTTTCGGTTCCATGGGCGTCCGGGCGATCGGTGCGATCGGTAAGTCGGGGGCAGGGTTGCGATTATAAGCAATCGGCCTGCCTTGCCCATGCTGCGCCCCCGCCGCGCCGCGCCCGGCCACGTCTGTTCCGGGCCGGCTCAGCCCGCCAGCGCCTGCACCCACCGCACCACATGCGGCCCGGCGATGGTGATCCAGGTGCCGCCGCACAGCACCAGCGCCAGCATCACCGCGGCGCTGCCGAAGTCCTTGGCGCGCTTGGACAGGCTGTGCCGCTCCAGCGAGATGCGGTCGACCGCGGCCTCGACGCTGGAGTTGAGCAGTTCCACGATCAGCACCACCAGCAGCGTGCCCAGCAGCAGGATGCGCTCGACCGCCGTCACCGGCACCAGGAAGGCGCACGGCGTCAGGATCACCACCAGGGTCAGCTCCTGGCGGAATGCGCTCTCCTCCAGCACTGCATAGCGCAGCCCCGACAGCGAATTGATGGCCGCATGCCAGGCGCGCGCCAGGCCCCGGTTGCCCTTGTGCGGATTCTGGTCGACGGAGTAGTCAGCGCTCTGCATTGCCGGTGGCGGCCTCTGCATTGGCGGGTCGGACGGCAGTTCCGGATGCGGTTTCGGCATGGGCTTGCGGGGCGGAAGGCGTGGGTGTGGCGGGTGAGGCCGCTGCGCCGCCTCGCCCTGGCCTGGCAGCGGCGAACGGCCGCAGGTGGGCCAGGAACTGCTCGGACGCGGCGCGCCACGAGAAGCGCTCGGCGTGGGCCCGGGCCGTGGCGCGGTCGATGCGCAGCGCCTCCAGGCAGGCCTCGCGCAGGTCTTCGTGCATCACGCCGGCGGGGCTGTCGCCCAGCACGTCGATCGGGCCCGTGACCGGATACGCGGCCACCGGCAGGCCGCTGGCCAGCGCTTCCAGCAGCACCAGCCCGAAGGTGTCGGTGCGGCTCGGGAACACGAACACGTCAGCGGAAGCATACACCCGCGCCAGCTCGGGCTGGCTCAGCACACCCAGGTAGTTGGCGCCGGGGTAGCGGGCGCGCAGCGCCGGCAGCGCCGGGCCGTCGCCGACCACCCATTTGGAGCCGGGCAGGTCCAGCGCGAGGAACGCCTCGACGTTCTTCTCCACCGCCACGCGGCCGACGTACAGGAAGATCGGGTGGGCGGTGTTGAGCACATTGGCGCGCTGCGGCGTGAACACGTCCAGGTCCACGCCACGCGTCCACAGCACGGCATTGGTGATGCCGTAGCGCCGCAGGTCGTCCAGCACCACCGGGGTCGGCGCCATCACCGCCTGGGCGGGGCCATGGAACCAGCCCAGGAAGCGGTAGGTCCACGCCAGCGGAATGCCGAAGCGCGCCTGCACATATTCCGGGAAGCGCGTGTGGTAGGCGGTGGTGAAGGGCAGCTTGCGGCGCAGCGCATGGCTGCGCGCGGCCAGCCCGAGCGGGCCCTCGGTGGCGATGTGCAGCGCGTCGGGGCCGAAGGCCTCGATGCGCCGCCGTACGCGCGCGCCCGGCAGCAGCGACAGCCGGATCTCGGGGTAGGTCGGGCACGGCACCGTGCGGAATTCCAGCGGCGTGATCATGTCGACCGTGTGGCCCATCGCCTCCAGTTCGCGGCGCGTGGACTTGAGCGTGCGCACCACGCCATTGACCTGCGGTTCCCAGGCATCGGTGACGATCAGGATCTTCATGCAGCCTCCTTGGGCGCGGTGGAAGGGCAATGCGGATGGCGGGGGGCGGATGGAGCCATGCGAAACAAGCGCGACCCGCGCGGCTCAGCCGGCCACGGCAGCGCGGCGCCGGCGGCGCACGGCGGGCGCGGGAGCGTCGAGCAGCGTGGTCCAGTAGACGATCTTCAGTTCGCCTTCCAGGGTTTCGACCAGCGCCGACAGGCTTTCGACCCAGTCGCCGTCGTTGCAGTAGAGCTGGCCGTTGACCTCGCGGATCTCGGCCTTGTGGATATGGCCGCAGACCACGCCGTCGCAGCCGCGGCGACGCGCCTCGTCCACCATCGCGCTCTCGAATGCGCCGATGTAGTTGACCGCGTTCTTGACCTGGTGCTTCAGGTACTGCGACAGCGACCAGTACGGAAAACCCAGGCGCGCGCGCAGCCGGTTGAAGTGCCGGTTGAGCGCCAGGATCATGGTGTAGAGCGAATCGCCCAGGTAGGCCAGCCAGCGCGCGTGCTGCACCACGCCGTCGAACAGGTCGCCGTGCACCACCCACAGGCGGCGCCCGGTGGCGGTGACGTGGATCGCCTCTTCGCGCACGGTGATGTCGCCGAAGGCCATGCCGTCGAACTGGCGCGCGGCCTCGTCGTGGTTGCCGGGCACATAGATCACCTCGGTGCCCTTGCGCGCCTTGCGCAGCAGTTTCTGCACCACGTCGTTGTGGCTCTGCGGCCAGTACCAGCCGCGACGCAGCTGCCAGCCGTCGATGATGTCGCCGACCAGGTAGAGCTGGTCGGACTCGTTGTGCTTGAGGAAATCCAGCAGGTAGTCGGCCTGGCAGCCGGGGGTCCCCAGGTGGATGTCCGACAGCCAGATGGCGCGGTAGCGCTGGATCGGGTGCGGCTCGGGGGGATAGGTTTCCTGCGCTTCGCGCGGCGGCGCCAGCGCGGCGCCATCGAGCGCCGGCGCCATGAAGGCGGTCACCGGCGCGGCTGCGCCGCTGTCAGCGCTGCGGCGCAGCCATGGCGCCAGTTGCGAGGCCTTCGACAGATACCCGCGGGCAGATCGGATTGCTTGCACCATGCCAGTCCCGGTTGCGGCGATGGCTGCATTCAGCCAGCCCGCGGTGACGCCACGGTGACGAAAACATGACTGACAAATGAATCGTTGCGGTCGCGGGACAGCCGCCGCCGCGGCCGGCTCAGTGCCCGCGCGCGGACAGTTCGGCCAGGGCGTCGAGCACGGCACGCACCGCGGCGGGATGGCGCAGCAGCGACACATGGCCGATGCCGGACAGCGGGATATGGCCGGCGCCGTCGAGCCAGCCGGTGCAGGGCGGGCCCGCGATCGAATCGTGCCAGCTGAAGATCGAGATCATGCGCGCGCGCAGCCGCGGCGTTTCGGCGGCCGCGAGCGCGCGCAGCCACGGGCTGCCACAGCGCATCTGGCGCGCATTGTGGCCCCCGCCAAAGCGCGCCAGCGCGCTGCCGTGGTGCGGGCTGCCCAGCGTCACGATGCCCGCGCACAGGTCTTCATCGTCGGCCAGCCGCAGCGCGGCGCGCGCGACCAGGCCGCCCATGCTGTGGCAGAGCAGCAGCGGCGCGCGCCCGCTTTCGGCGCGGATGCGCCGCATCGCCGTCAGCAGCGCGTGCGCGTAGTCGTCGATATCGCCGAACACGGGTTCCAGGTCGATCCCGTGGCAACGGTAGCCGGCGGCGGCCAGCGCCGGCTGCATGTCGAGCCAGATGGCCTGGCCGCAGGCATAGCCATGGACCAGCAGCACCGGCGGGGCGTCGCGGCCGGGCCGGGCATGGTTGGCCGGCGCAAACGGTGCCCTCGCGCGGAAGGGTTGCAGCCAGTCGAACATGCGCAGTACCGCCAGGCATTCGGTTGCGTAGCAGCGCAACGCCTGCGCCAGCCGCAGCGGCCTGCGGGTGGCTGCTAGTTCGGCGGGGGGCGCGGGCGGGTGATCGCAGCGTGCGACCCACAGGCCGCGCCCGCTCAGCGCGAAGGCGATGGCAATGCCGCAGGCGAAGCCGCCCAGGATCAGCCCCGCGCCGGCGGCGAGCGCGCCGGGCCACGGCCAGGCCGCCGTGCGTACCAGCGCCGCGGCAATGCCCAGCGCTGCGGCCGCCTGCATGGTCACCGCGATGCGGCGGATGCCGGCGGCGCCAAGGCTCATGGCTTGGTGCGCAGGTCGGTCAGGCGCGTGCCGGCCAGGCGGTCGTGCAGGAACTGGCGGCGCGGGTCCAGCCAGGCCAGCAGGATCCAGATCAGCAGGCCGGCGCACAGCACGCCGACGAACGGGCCCTTGACCAGCCCGAGCAGATGGCCGACCGCGGCCGATGGCGGCAACCACAGCCACGCCAGCACGTAGCGCAGCGCCGCCTGCGGCCAGCGCGGTGGCACGCCCGCGGCGTTTTCGACGCGCATGCGCCAGGTCTGCATCGCCAGGGTCTGGCCGTTGCGCTGCCAGAACCACGTGAAATACAGCCCCATCACCAGGAAGCTCCACAGCTGGATCGCCAGCGGCCCGTCCATGCCCAGCTTCTGCAGCAGCGGACGCACCAGCAGGTAGGCGGCGGTCGAGGCACTCAACACGCCGAACAGCAGCACGCCTTCATAAAGCATGCAGGCGATGCGGCGGCGCAGCGGCGGGGCGGCCGGCGCGGACGCGGCAGGGGGTACGGGGTCGAGGGTGGCAGCGGGCATCGATGGCATTCTGGACAGGGCGCCGGCGCGCGGCATGCGGATGCCGGCGCGGGCCTGGCGAAGCTGGCCCATGTGCGCCGGCCGGCCTCAAACGGCCATTATGCCAAATGGCCTGCGAATTACTGGCGCACGGTGGCGTCGGAGGCCGCGGCCGTCGCTTCGGTGGCAGCCTGGGCCGCCGCGGCAGCCGGCACTGCGGCCGCGGGCAGCGCTGCGCTTGCGGGCGCCGCGGGAGTGGCAACGGCAGGGGCGGACGCCGCGGCAGCTGCCGCGACGGCGGGGGCTGCGGGCAGCGCCGCGGCCGCGCTGGCCGGCGTGCCGGCCGGGTGGGCAGCGTGGCCCGCGCCCGCCTTGTGTTCATGGCGCAGCTGGCGGCTGGTGTCGCTGGGCAGGCGCTTGCCGCTGGGCAGCGCGCTGACGGCGCCGGGGCGGCGCGGCACGTGGTCGGCGGCGGCCAGCTTCTTCTTCTGCTCTTCGGGCAACTGCTGGTACTTGTCCCAGGCCTCGGCCTTCTTTTCGGTCGGCAGCGAGCGCGTGATCTGGTAGTTTTCGCGCGCCAGCCGGCGTTGCTGCGGAGTCATCCTGACCCACTCCGCCATGCGTGCCTGCAGCCGGGCCTGTTCGGCCGGCGAATACTTCGGGTAGCGCGCGGCGATGCGCAGCCACTTGTGGCGGTTCAGCTCCGGCAGGGTGTCCCACAGCGGCTGCAGCGGCGCCAGGATGCGCTGGTTGACCGGGCTGAGGTCGGCCCAGGCGGGCTTGGCGCTGACCGGCTGGGCCGCGTGGGAGGCAGGGGCTCCGTCCGCCGCGGAAGCCCCCTGCGCCTGCGCCGGGGCGGGAAACAGCGCCCAGCAGGCGGCTGCGCCGGCCAGCAGGGCGGCCAGCCGGCGGCGCGGGGCGTCGGGGTGGGGAAGCGGGGGCGCCATGCTATTGCCCGTGCTTCAGGAACACGTGGAAGCCCTCGTCGGCATAGGCCGTGGGCGGCAGGTCGTCGAGCAGCATGGCGGCGTCGATATCGGCGAGTTCCTCGATGCGCTTCTGCTCCTGCCAGTGGTAGATGCCCACCAGGCCTGCGCCCAGCGCGACCAGCGTCCAGACCAGCCCCAGCCGGCGCAGCCAGGCGCCGGCGCGGTGCAGCGGCGAGGCGTCGTCGTCGAACAGCGGCGCCTGCGCGCCCGGCATGGCCAGCTGCGGCACCAGCACGTGGGCCTCGGCCTTCTTGCGGGCGACCGCCATCCGGCGCGCGGCGGCGAGCCGTTCGGAAATATCGGCCGGCAAGGCGTCGGCGCCGGCGTCAAGTGCCGCGCGAACCTCATGCGCAAACCGGCGCTCGCGGATTTCTTTGTCGTTTCTGCTCATAGTCGGACCCCCCGTGCGCGCAGGGCCTGCGCAAGCGTGTGCGTGGCACGGGAACAGTGCGTCTTGACGCTGCCTTCGGAGCAGCCCATCACGGCCGCGGTCTCGGCGACGTCCATATCTTCCCAGTAACGCATCAGGAATGCCTGGCGTTGACGCGTGGGCAGGCGCTGGATCTCCTGCTCGATGATGTGCATGACCTGGGCGCGCTCGACCTTGTCGGCGCTGCTTTCGGCCGACTCCGAGCCGACCTGGGCCTCGAGCGTCTCCAGCAGGTCGCTGTCGTCGCCGTCGTTACGGTCGTCGCGCAGGCTGGAAAACAGCGAGACCCAGGTATTGCGCACCTTCTGGCGCCGGAACCAGTCGTGGATGGTGTTCTGCAGGATGCGCTGGAACAGCGGCGCGAGTTCCGCGGCGCTCTTGTCGCCATATTTTTCGGCCAGCTTGATCATGGCGTCCTGGACGATGTCCAGCGCGGCCTCGTCGTCGCGGACGGCGAACACGGCCTGCTTGAAGGCGCGCCGCTCGACGCTGGCAAGAAATGCGGACAGTTCCTGGTCGGTGGCCATTCAGGCGGTTGGGGCTTGTTGCGCCGGGACCCGGGCCCGGTTCTGGTGAATGTGCTGCCAAGGGCGCGCGGCGCCCCAAGGTGCTGGGATGCTAGCAAAATTTGGCCGCGCTGTACCGTTTTGTCTGGCGGGAAATACATGGCGCTGCGCAAAAGTTTTTGCAAATCCGGGGAACTTGCCGATGCCGGCGGCGTAAACAACCGTAGACCGCGCTGGTGCATTGCAGTATCATCGACGGTTCACACGACATCAGTGGTTGTCTCATCCGGCCGCTTATGAGGCGGTCTTCCATGCAGACGCGCACCGCTTGAACCCGAGCCACAAGTTCGGCAGAGAGCATCCAAACAATTTTTTGCCGAAAATTGCAAAGGACTGAAATGAACATGCCCAGCGCGGAATTCTCCCACGCCGACAGCAATTCATCTGCCGCGCCCGAAATGATCGGGGCGGAAATTCTCGTTCACGCACTTGCCGAAGAAGGCGTCGAGTACGTCTGGGGCTACCCCGGCGGCGCAGTGCTGTACATCTACGACGAGCTCCACAAGCAAACCAAGTTCGAGCACATCCTGGTGCGCCACGAGCAGGCCGCGGTCCATGCCGCGGATGGCTACGCACGCGCAACGGGCAAGGTGGGCGTCGCCCTGGTGACCTCCGGTCCCGGCGTGACCAATGCCGTCACCGGCATCGCCACCGCGTACCTCGACTCGATCCCGATGGTGGTGATCACCGGCAACGTGCCGACCCACGCCATCGGCCAGGACGCCTTCCAGGAGTGCGACACCGTCGGCATCACCCGCCCGATCGTCAAGCACAACTTCCTGGTGAAGGACGTGCGCGACCTCGCCGCGACCATCAAGAAGGCGTTCTTCATTGCCTCGACCGGCCGTCCCGGCCCGGTGGTGGTGGACATCCCCAAGGATGTCTCGCGCAATGCCTGCAAGTACGAGTACCCCAAGTCGATCGACATGCGCTCGTACAACCCGGTCAACAAGGGCCACTCGGGCCAGATCCGCAAGGCCGTGGCGCTGCTGCAGAACGCCGAGCGCCCGTACATCTACAGCGGCGGCGGCGTGGTGCTGGCCAATGCCAGCGACGAGCTGCGCCAGCTGGCGGCGCTGACCGGCCACCCGGTGACCAACACGCTGATGGGCCTGGGCGCGTTCCCCGGCACCCACAAGCAGTTCGTCGGCATGCTCGGCATGCACGGCACGTATGAAGCCAACATGGCCATGCAGAACTGCGACGTGCTGATCGCCATCGGCGCCCGCTTCGACGACCGCGTGATCGGCAACCCGTCGCACTTCACCTCGCAGGCGCGCAAGATCATCCATATCGACATCGATCCGTCGTCGATTTCCAAGCGCGTCAAGGTCGATATCCCCATCGTCGGCAACGTCAAGGACGTGCTGCAGGAACTGATTGCCCAGATCAAGGCCAGCGACATCAAGCCCAAGCGCGAGGCGCTGGCCAGGTGGTGGGAGCAGATCGAGCAATGGCGCTCGGTCGACTGCCTGAAGTACGACCGCAGCTCCGAGATCATCAAGCCGCAGTACGTGGTGGAAAAGATCTGGGAACTGACCCACGGCGACGCCTTCATCTGCTCCGACGTCGGCCAGCACCAGATGTGGGCCGCGCAGTTCTACAAGTTCAACGAGCCGCGCCGCTGGATCAACTCCGGCGGCCTGGGCACGATGGGCGTGGGCCTGCCGTATGCGATGGGCATCAAGAAGGCATTCCCGGAGAAGGAAGTCGTCACCATCACCGGCGAGGGCTCGATCCAGATGTGCATCCAGGAGCTGTCGACCTGCCTGCAGTACGACACCCCGGTGAAGATCTGCTCGCTCAACAATGGCTACCTCGGCATGGTGCGCCAGTGGCAGGAGATCGAGTACGACAACCGCTACTCGCATTCCTACATGGATGCGCTGCCCGATTTCGTCAAGCTGGCCGAGGCCTACGGGCATATCGGCATGCGCGTCGAGAAGACGTCGGACGTCGAGCCGGCGCTGCGCGAGGCGTTCCGCCTGAAGGACCGTACCGTGTTCCTGGATTTCCAGACCGATCCCACCGAAAACGTCTGGCCGATGGTCCAGGCGGGCAAGGGCATTTCCGAAATGCTGCTCGGCGCGGAGGACCTGTAAATGCGACACATCATTTCGGTCCTGCTGGAAAACGAAGCCGGTGCGCTGTCGCGCGTGGTGGGCCTGTTCTCGGCCCGCGGCTACAACATCGAGACGCTGACCGTGGCGCCGACCGAGGACTCCTCGCTGTCGCGCATGACCATCGTCACCACCGGTTCGGACGACGTGATCGAGCAGATCACCAAGCACCTGAACCGGCTGGTGGAAGTGGTCAAGGTGGTCGACCTGACCGAAGGCGCGCACATCGAGCGCGAGCTGATGCTCGTCAAGGTGCGCGCGGTGGGCAAGGAGCGCGAGGAAATGAAGCGCACCGCCGATATCTTCCGCGGCCGCATCATCGATGTCACCGAGAAGACCTACACCATCGAGCTGACCGGCAACGGCGTCAAGCTCGATGCGTTCCTGGACGCGATCGACCGCACCGCCATCCTTGAGACCGTCCGTACCGGCGGCTCGGGCATCGGCCGCGGCGAGCGCATCCTGAAGGTCTGACCGGCTCCGGCTCAGCCAACGGCTTCACGCAGTATCCCCGGGGCGGCGCGATCCGGGCGCACACGATGCGCACGAGGATGCCGCTCCTCTCATACAAAAGACAGAGATTGAAGGAATCATCATGAAAGTGTTTTACGACAAGGACGCCGACCTCTCCCTGATCAAGGGCAAGAACGTCACCATCATCGGCTACGGCTCGCAGGGCCATGCCCACGCGCTGAACCTGAAGGATTCGGGCGTCAACGTGACCGTCGGCCTGCGCAAGAGCGGTGCGTCGTGGAACAAGGCCGTCAACGCCGGCCTGCAGGTCAAGGAAGTGGCCGAGGCCGTCAAGAACGCCGACGTGGTCATGATCCTGCTGCCGGACGAGCAGATCGCCGACGTCTACAAGAACGAAGTGCACGCCAACATCAAGGAAGGCGCCGCGCTGGCCTTCGCGCACGGCTTCAACGTGCACTACGGTGCGGTGATCCCGCGCGCCGACCTCGACGTGATCATGATCGCGCCGAAGGCCCCGGGCCACACCGTGCGCGCCACCTACACGCAAGGTGGCGGCGTGCCGCACCTGATCGCCGTGCACCAGAACAAGTCCGGCGCCGCCCGTGACATCGCCCTGTCGTACGCCACCGCCAACGGCGGCGGCCGTGCCGGCATCATCGAGACCAACTTCCGCGAAGAAACCGAAACCGACCTGTTCGGCGAGCAGGCCGTGCTGTGCGGCGGTACCGTCGAGCTGATCAAGGCCGGCTTCGAGACCCTGGTGGAAGCCGGCTATGCGCCGGAAATGGCCTACTTCGAGTGCCTGCACGAGCTGAAGCTGATCGTCGACCTGATCTACGAAGGCGGCATCGCCAACATGAACTACTCGATCTCCAATAACGCCGAATATGGTGAGTACGTCACCGGCCCGCGCGTGGTGACCGAAGAGACCAAGAAGGCGATGAAGCAGTGCCTGAAGGACATCCAGACCGGCGAATACGCCAAGAGCTTCCTGCTCGAGAACAAGGCCGGCGCCCCGACCCTGATCTCGCGCCGCCGCCTGAACGCCGAGCACGAAATCGAAGTGGTGGGCGAGAAGCTGCGCGCGATGATGCCGTGGATCGCCAAGAACAAGATGGTCGACCAGTCGAAGAACTGATTCACAGCGCTGCCTGATGGTCCGCGCCGCACGGCGGCGGGCCGAAGCCGTTCAGCGTTCCGTGCCTTGCCCTTCTATCATCGGAAGGGGATTGCCGGGACCTGAACGGCTTTTTGTTATCCTTGTCGAACTTTTCGGGCAAGGCGTGCCGGATGCTGCTCGCGCGGCGGCCGGCAGGGCGCGCGGCACCTGCGTGCCGCGGCCAGGCCGCCTTGCCTTGGCCTGACTCCACCGAAACACGTACTGCATGAACTATCCTCATCCGCTGATCGCCCGTGAAGGCTGGCCGTTCCTGGCCGGCGCCTTTGTCATCTCGCTGCTGGTGCACGCCAGCGCGGGCTTCTGGTGGGCGCTGCCGCTGTGGATCATCACGGTATTCGTGCTGCAGTTCTTCCGCGATCCGCCGCGTCCGATCCCGTCGCAGCCCAACGCCGTGCTGGCCCCGGCCGACGGCCGCATCGTCGTGGTCGAGAAGGCCATGGACCCGTACGCCAAGCGCGAGGCGCTGAAGATCAGCGTCTTCATGAACGTCTTCAACGTGCACTCGAACCGGGTCTCGGTCGACGGCGCGGTGGAGAAGGTCGAATACTTTCCCGGCAAGTTCGTCAATGCCGACTTGGACAAGGCCTCGACCGAAAACGAACGCAACGCGGTGCTGATCCGGCGCGCGGCCGACGGCCAGCTGGTCACGCTGGTGCAGGTGGCGGGCCTGGTGGCGCGCCGCATCCTGTGCTACACCAAGGCCGGCGACAACCTCTCGCGCGGCCAGCGCTACGGCTTTATCCGCTTCGGCTCGCGCGTCGACGTGTACCTGCCGCTCGACGCACGCCCGCGCGTGACCATCGGCGAGAAGGTGTCGGCCTCGTCGACCATCCTCGCCGAACTCGACGTGCAGTGAGCGGCGGCCTGACCGGAGGACAGTGATGGTTGCCTTCCATCGACGTAACAAGCGCAGCAGCAGCGGCAACGTGACCCACCTGCGGCCGTTCCGCCACAACCAGCTGCGCGGCGCCGACGACGACTTCGACGACGAAGCCGCCGACGACCACGACATCGCCTACCAGCGTCCGCGCCGGCGCGGCATCTACCTGCTGCCCAACGCCTTCACCACCGCGGCGCTGTTCGCCGGCTTCTTCGCCATCGTGCAGGCGATGAACATGCGCTTCGACGCCGCCGCCATCGCCATCTTCGCGGCCATGGTGCTCGATGGCATGGACGGGCGCGTGGCGCGCATCACCAATACGCAAAGCGCGTTCGGCGAGCAGTATGACTCGCTCTCGGACATGACCTCGTTCGGCGTCGCGCCGGCGCTGGTGATGTACGAATGGATCCTGCATGATCTGGGCAAGTGGGGCTGGATCGCGGCCTTTGTCTACTGCACCTGCGCGGCACTGCGTCTGGCGCGCTTCAACGCCAACATCGGCGTGATCGACAAGCGCTTCTTCCAGGGCCTGCCCAGCCCCGCCGCGGCGGCGCTGGTGGCCGGCTTCGTCTGGCTGGTGATCGACAACAAGCTGCCGGTCAAGGAGCTGTGGATGCCGTGGGTGGCGTTCGGCATCACGCTGTACGCGGGGCTGTCGATGGTGTCCAATGCGCCGTTCTACAGCGGCAAGGCGCTCGACGTGCGCTACCGCGTGCCGTTCGGCATGATGGTGCTGGTCCTGGTGCTGTTCGTGGTGGTCTCGACCGATCCGCCGGTGGCGCTGTTCGGGCTGTTCGTGGCCTACGCGATTTCGGGCTATGTGCTGTGGGCCTGGCGGGCCATGCATGGCAAGCCGGCGATCGAGAAGAAGCCGCGGGAATAAATCGCAGAAGGGCGCTCAGGCGCCCTTCATGCATTGCGGGATTCACAATTGTTTTCGTGCCGCGGCCATCCGGGCGTGGCACTCTGCAGTGTTTTCCACCCACCGTCAGGAGGATGTCATGGGCATGTTCGACTTCATCAAGGAAGCGGGAGAAAAGCTGTTCGGCACCGGCGAGGCCAAGGCCGCGCAGGCAGCGGCCGCGGCGGATGCATCGGCGGAGAAGGTCGATGCCGCCAATCGCGCCGCGGGCGACGCGATCGAGGCGTATATCAGGAAGATGGGGCTGGACGCTACCGGGCTGATGGTGCAGGTCGACGGCTCGCAGGGTCTCGTCACCGTGTTCGGCGTGGCACCCGACCAGGCCACGCGCGAGAAGATCATCCTGTGCGCAGGCAATGTCGAGGGCGTGGACAAGGTCGAGGACAAGATGTCGGTCAACGTCGAGTCCGCGGAATCTGGCTGGCACACCGTGGTCAAGGGCGACACACTGTGGGCGATCGCGCAGGCCGCCTATGGCAACGGCGCCGAGTACAACAAGATCTTCGAGGCCAACAAGCCGATGCTGAGCCACCCGGACAAGATCTATCCGGGCCAGAAGCTGCGCATCCCGCCCAAGGGCTGAGGCCTCTGCGGGCGGCGCGTGCGGCAAAACCCTGTGTTGCGCGTGCGCGCCAAGTCGGCTATAGTCGCAGCCATGATTTCGCGCCAAGTCCTAATCGCCCGCACCACCCTAGGTGGCCTACTAGGCCATCAGGTCGGGACGCGCACGCGCTAAGGACGGACTTACCCCTTAGCGCGAAATCCGCAAGGAATTTTCCAACGCCCCGGCCTGCTCCATGCACGCCGGGGCGTTTTGCATTCCACAGCCGTGGAGCGCGGAACAGGCGGTAAAGCCCCGGACGCAGCATGCCGGGGACAGCACACGATAAGCAATCAGGAGCTCCACACCATGTCTGACAAACTCATCATTTTCGACACCACCTTGCGTGACGGCGAGCAGTCGCCCGGCGCCTCGATGACGCGCGAGGAAAAGATCCGCATCGCGCGCCAGCTGGAACGCCTGAAGGTCGATGTGATCGAGGCCGGTTTCGCCGCGAGCTCCAACGGCGACTTCGAAGCGATCCGCTCGATCGCGCAGGTGGTCAAGGACTCCACCATCTGCTCGCTGGCCCGCGCCAACGACAAGGACATTGCCCGGGCGGCCGAGGCGCTCAAGCCGGCCAACTCGTTCCGCATCCACACCTTCATCGCCACCTCCGCGCTGCACATGGAGAAGAAGCTGCGCATGACGCCGGACGAGGTCTACCAGCAGGCGCGCCTGGCGGTGCGCTTCGCGCGCCAGTTCACCGACGATATCGAGTTCTCGCCGGAAGACGGCAGCCGCTCCGACATGGACTTCCTGTGCCGCGTGCTCGAAGGCGTGATCGCCGAGGGCGCGACCACCATCAACCTGCCCGATACCGTCGGCTACGCCGTGCCGGAAGGCTATGCCGAGCTGATCCGCTCGGTGCGCGAACGCATTCCCAACTCGGACAAGGCGGTCTGGTCGGTGCACTGCCATAACGACCTCGGCATGGCTGTGGCCAACTCGCTGGCGGCGGTCAAGATGGCCGGCGCGCGCCAGATCGAATGCACCATCAACGGCCTCGGCGAACGTGCCGGCAACACCAGCCTCGAAGAAGTGGTGATGGCGGTGAAGACGCGCCGCGACTACTTCAACCTGGACCTCGGCATCGACACCACGCAGATCGTGCCGGCGTCCAAGCTGGTGTCGCAGATCACCGGCTTCGCGGTGCAGCCGAACAAGGCCGTGGTCGGCGCCAACGCCTTCGCGCATGCCTCGGGCATCCACCAGGATGGCGTGCTCAAGGCGCGCGACACCTACGAGATCATGCGCGCCGAAGACGTGGGCTGGACCGCCAACAAGATCGTGCTGGGCAAGCTGTCGGGCCGCAACGCCTTCAAGCAGCGCCTGCAGGAGCTGGGCATCGAGCTCGACAGCGAGAGCGAGGTCAACGCCGCCTTCACGCGCTTCAAGGAGCTGGCCGACCAGAAGGCCGAGATCTTCGACGAGGACATCGTCGCCATCGTCTCGAACGAGGCGCAGCACGACGCCAACGAACACTTCCGCTTCATCTCGCTGTCGCAGCGCTCCGAGACCGGCGAACGTCCGCATGCGCGCGTGGTGTTCAGCATGGACGGCCAGGAGCAGAGCGGCGAGGGCGAGGGCAACGGCCCGGTCGATGCCACCCTGCATGCGATCGAGTCGCGCGTGGCCAGCGGCGCCGAGATGGTGCTGTATTCGGTGAACGCCATCACCGGCGGCACCGAGGCGCAGGGCGAAGTGACCGTGCGCCTGTCCAAGGCCGGCCGCATCGTCAACGGCGTGGGCACCGACCCGGATATCGTCGCGGCCTCGGCCAAGGCTTACCTGGCCGCGCTGAACAAGCTGCACGACAAGGCCGTGCAGAAGATCAACCCGCAGATCTGATCCGGATTCCTGCGCAGGCGGCGGAAGGCCTACCCGGCCCGAACGTACGGACCAGGCCCGCCATTCCCGACCCGGGGATGGCGGGCTTTTTCATGGGTGGACGGGCGGCGCGTCAGAACGGGCGGCGCTCGTCCGGGTCGTAGAGCGGGTCGGGCGTGATCTGGGTCCGGCGCAGCACGCCGGCATCGTCGAAATAGAAGTGGAACAGCGACGGCCATACGTCTTCGTGGCGGAAGCGGTAGGACCAGACCTCGTTGCGCATGCGCGGGTAGTAGCTGACCGGCAGCCGGGTCATGCCGAAGTGCTCGGCCACGTCGCGCTTGGTCCAGGTGTTGACCTGCGCCTTGTACAGCTCCGGCGTCGACAGCATGTTGCGGAACGCGGTCAGGTTGCCGTTGCGGTCGAAGTCGGCGCCATAGGCATACTGGCCCATCGGCTGCTTCGAGTAGATCCAGCGCGTGGTGCCGTCGCGCAGCGGGAACACATCGGTGGGCGGCCCGAACATGGCCTGCACCGCGGCTTGCGGCTGGCCCACCAGACGGCTCCCTTCCTGCTCCGGCATCAGCGTGGCGCAGGCGGACAGCATGGCGACGCCCAGCGCGAGCACGAGACGGCGCGCGCCCTTGGCGATGACGGATTTCATGGCTGGACCTCGATCGATGTATGGAATGTGGATACCGCCAGTGTAGTCCGGCGACGGGCGGTGTGTGCATCCGACGCTGCTTTTGTGCGGATCTGCCGATAACCCGGCCGGTTCTTCCCTGAACTGGCGGTGCGGATGCGGTCCGCGCCGGTATTTGCCCGCAACCGGACGCTGCCGTACTATCCAGCGCTTTCCAGGAGAGAGACGAATGACGGTTGCGGCGCGGTGGCGGGGATGGCTGGGCGGGTTGTTGCTGGCGGCAGCGGCGGGCGCATCGGCGCAGGAGCCGATCCGGCTGGGCATGATCGACGGCCTGTCCGGCCCGTTCGCCAATGCCGGCGAAGCGGTGGCGCGCAACCTGCGCCTGGCGATCGAGCGCATCAACGCGCGCGGTGGCGTGAAGACCGCCGACGGTGCGCGCCCGCTGGAGCTGGTTACCTTCGACAGCAAGGGCAATGTCGACGAAAGCCTGATCCAGCTGCGCGCGCTGACCGACAAGCGCATCCCGTTTGTCCTGCAGGGCAACAGCTCGGCGGTGGCGGGGGCGCTGGTATCGGCGATCAACCGCCATAACGCGCGCCAGCCCGACGCGCGCGTGCTGTTCCTGAACTATTCGGCGGTCGACCCCAGCCTGACCAACGAAAACTGCAGCTTCTGGCATTTCCGCTTCGATGCCAGCGCCGACATGCGCATGCAGGCACTGACCGAGGTCATCCGCCAGGACCAGGCGGTGCGCCGCGTGTACCTGATCGACCAGGACTACAGCTTCGGCCACCAGGTGGCACGCTCGGCGCGCGAGATGCTGGCGGCGCGCCGGCCCGATATCCAGATCGTCGGCGACGAATTCCACCCGATCGGCAAGATCAAGGACTTCGCGCCCTATATCGCCAAGATCAAGGCCAGCGGCGCGGACGCGGTCATCACCGGCAACTGGGGCAACGACCTGACGCTGATGGTCAAGGCCGCGCGCGAGGGCGGGTTGCGGGCCAAGTTCTATACCTTCTACGGCAATGGCCTGGGCGCGCCGGCGGCGATGGGCGATGCCGGAGTGGGGCGCGTGCTGGCGGTGGCCGAGTGGCATCCCAATGTGGGCGGGGCGGCGTCCGATGCGTTCTACCAGGAATTCCGCGCGCGCTATCCGGAGCCCAAGGACGACTACGTCCACCTGCGCATGCAGATGATGGTCGAGATGCTGGCGCGCGCGATCACGCAGGCCGGCTCCACCGACGCGGTCAAGGTGGCGCGCGCGCTGGAGCACATGCGCTACGTCAACGACTTCCACGAAGCCACGGTGCGGACCGATGACCACCAGGTGCTGCAGCCGCTGTACGTGTCGGTGATGGAGCGCCAGGGCGGCGCGGTGCGCTTCGACAACGAGGGCTCGGGCTATGGCTTCCGCACCGTGCGCAAGCTCAAGGCGGCGCAGACCACGCTGCCGACCACCTGCAGGATGGAGCGTCCCTGAGCGGTGGGGCTGAGCGGCGGGGCGCCGGGTACTCCTGCGCCGGCTTTTCGGCTATAATCCGCGGCTGTCGTCGCCTGGCCCTGGCCCGGTGGCGGCAAGCAGCCAGTCATTACATGGCACGACGCATGCGGCGCATCCCGCGCTGTGGCGTTCGCAAGTGAAAGGAAATCATCATGGCAGTCGCCGATATCAACAAGTCCGAAGTCATCAAACAGTTCGCACGTGGCGCCAACGACACTGGCAGCCCCGAAGTGCAAGTGGCCCTGCTGACCACCCGCATCAACGAGCTGACCCCGCACTTCAAGGCCAACATGAAGGACCACCACAGCCGCCGCGGCCTGCTGCGCATGGTGAGCCGCCGTCGCCGCCTGCTGGACTACCTCAAGTCCAACGATGCCGACCGTTACCGCGCCCTGATCGAAAAGCTGGGTCTGCGCAAGTAAGGTTGCGTCCGATGGCAGCGCGATTCCAGGGTTTGCACGGTTTCGCGTGAGGCCTCGATGCCTGCTTCAGCATTGCTGGGCAGGCATTTTGCATTTCTGGCGCAGCGAAACCGTCGCGCCGGCGGTGCAGGGTGTGAGTGAAGTGATTTTCGCCTCACCTTACCCGGCCATGTCCATGGCGCGGGCGCCGTTGCGGCAAGCTGCGCAACGGAGTAAGTTGTTCTTTTTCCTCAACACCCCGGATCGGGCAAGGAAACAGGGCTTTGTGTCATTCCAGCACGGCATCGGCAACGCTGGTGCCGCGCTGGAATGGCATAGCACTTCCCTGCGACCGCGACCGGCAACCCGGCAGTTTGCCTGCGGCTGAGAACGCAGGCGTCGCCGGCCGCGCGCGTGTCATTGCGTAGATCGCGCGGCCAGCACGCAAGTCAAGGAATGCACATGTCCATGTTCAACAAGGTCGTCAAGGAATTCCAGTGGGGCCAGCACACGGTCCGCATGGAAACCGGAGAAATCGCCCGCCAGGCCGGCGGTGCCGTGCTGGTCGATGTGGAAGACACCGTGGTGCTGGCGACCGTGGTCGCCGCCAAGAACCCGAAGCCGGGCCAGGACTTCTTCCCGCTGACCGTCGACTACATCGAGAAGACCTACGCCGCCGGCAAGATCCCCGGCGGTTTCTTCAAGCGTGAAGGCCGTCCGTCGGAGAACGAGACCCTGACCTCGCGCCTGATCGACCGTCCGCTGCGTCCGCTGTTCCCGGAAGGCTTCTACAACGAAGTGCAGGTGGTGGTGCACGTGGTGTCGCTGAACCCGGAAGTGCCTGCCGACATCCCCGCGCTGATCGGCGCGTCGGCCGCGTTGGCCGTGTCGGGCATCCCGTTCAGTGGCCCGGTGGGCGCCGCACGCGTGGGCTACAAGGACGGCCAGTACCTGCTCAACCCGACCCGCCCGCAGATCGCCACGTCGGACCTGGACCTGATCGTTGCCGGTACCGAGCGCGCCGTGCTGATGGTGGAATCGGAAGCCAACCAGCTGTCGGAAGACGTGATGCTGGGCGCCGTGGTCTACGGCCACGAGCAGATGCAGATCGCCATCAACGCCATCCATGAACTGGTGCGCGAAGGCGGCAAGCCGGAGTGGGACTGGGCCCCGGCGGCCAAGAACGAGCCGCTGATCGCCAAGGTCACCGAAGTCGCGCTGCCGCTGCTGCAGGAGGCCTACCAGCTGCGCCAGAAGTCGGCGCGCAGCCAGAAGCTGAAGGAAGTGTCGGCCAACGTGGCTGCCGCGCTGGCCGAAGCCGGCGTCGAAGCCGACAAGGTCGAGGTTGGCAACATCATGTTCGACCTGGAAGCCAAGATCGTGCGCGGCCAGATCCTGAACGGCGAGCCGCGCATCGACGGCCGCGACACCCGCACCGTGCGCCCGATCGAGATCCGTTCGTCGGTGCTGCCGCGCGCGCACGGCTCGGCGCTGTTCACCCGCGGCGAGACCCAGGCGCTGGTGGTGGCCACGCTGGGCACCAAGAGCGACGAGCAGATCATCGACGCGCTGGCCGGCGAGTACCGCGACCGCTTCATGCTCCACTACAACATGCCCCCGTTCGCCACCGGTGAAACCGGCCGCGTGGGCAGCCCCAAGCGCCGCGAAATCGGCCACGGCCGCCTGGCCAAGCGCGCACTGATCCCGGTGCTGCCGAAGGACGATGAATTCGCCTACACCATCCGCCTGGTCTCGGAGATCACCGAATCCAACGGTTCGTCGTCGATGGCTTCGGTCTGCGGCGGCTGCCTGGCGCTGATGGATGCCGGCGTTCCGGTCAAGGCGCACGTGGCCGGGGTGGCCATGGGCCTGATCCTGGAAGGCAACAAGTTCGCCGTGCTGACCGACATCCTGGGCGATGAAGACCACCTGGGCGACATGGACTTCAAGGTGGCGGGTACCGACAACGGCATCACCGCGCTGCAGATGGACATCAAGGTCCAGGGCATCACCAAGGAGATCATGCAGGTTGCGCTGGCGCAGGCCAAGGAAGGCCGCCTGCATATCCTGGCGAACATGCAGGAAGCGATGGGCCACGCCCGCACCGAGCTGTCGGCGCACGCACCGCGCATGATCACCATGAAGATCCATCCGGACAAGATCCGCGAAGTGATCGGCAAGGGCGGTTCGACCATCCAGGCGCTGACCAAGGAAACCGGCACCACCATCGACATCCAGGAAGACGGCACCATCACCATCGCCTCGACCTCGACCGACGGCATGGCCGAAGCCAAGCGCCGCATCGAGGGCATCACCGCGGAAGCCGAAGTGGGCAAGATCTACAACGGCACCGTGCTGAAGCTGCTGGACTTCGGTGCCATCGTCAACATCCTGCCGGGCAAGGATGGCCTGCTGCACATCTCGGAAATCGTCAACGAGCGTGTCAAGGACATCAAGGACTGGCTGAAGGAAGGCCAGCAGGTCCGCGTCAAGCTGATCCAGGCCGACGAGAAGGGCCGCCTGCGCCTGTCGCTGAAGGCCGCGCTGGCCGAAGAGGGCGGCAGCATCAGCCCGATCAACGCTGGCGAGAGCGCCGCGCCGGCAGCCCCGGCCGGTGGTTCGGAACAGCAGTAATACCACGGGCAGTCGCGCCCGCCGGCGCCTCCGGGACGGGGGCGCCGCCAGAAAACGGCTGGACCATGTCCAGCCGTTTTTTTGTTTACACTGCCGGCAACCCTATCGAGCGCAAGCTCACACCGACCCGACAGAAGACAAGGAGCAGCAAGCATGCAAGCCATCGAGATCCGCGAATACGGCGCCCCCGAAGTCCTCCAGCTGACCGAGCGTCCCGACCCGGTGCCGGCCGCGGGCGAAGTCCTGATCCGCGTGGCTGCCGCCGGCGTCAACCGTCCCGACGTCTTCCAGCGCACCGGCAACTACCCGGTGCCGCCGGGCGCATCGGACCTGCCCGGCCTGGAAGTGGCCGGCGTGGTGGTGGGTGGCGACCTCGGCCATGCCGACAACCGCTTCGGCCTGAAGGCAGGCGACCGCGTCTGCGCGCTGGTGCAGGGCGGCGGCTACGCGCAGCTGTGCACCGCGCCGCTGGCGCAGGTCCTGCCCGCGCCGCAGGGCCTGAGCGATATCGAGGCCGCGGCGCTGCCGGAGACCTTCTTCACGGTGTGGAGCAATGTGTTCGATCGCGGCTACCTGGGCCAGGGCCCGCGCGGCAAGGAGGAAACCCTGCTGATCCAGGGCGGCTCCAGCGGCATCGGCACCACCGCGATCCAGATAGCCAAGGCGCTGGGTTTCAAGGTTTTCGTCACCGCCGGCACCGACGAAAAGTGCAAGGCCTGCGAAGACCTCGGCGCCGACCGCGCCATCAACTACAAGACCCAGGACTTCGTCGCCGAAGTCGCTGCGCTGACCGGCGGCAAGGGTGTCGACGTGATCCTCGACATGGTCGCCGGCCCGTACCTGGCGCGCGAGCTCAAGTGCATCGCCGACGATGGCCGCATCGTCATCATCGCGCTGCTGGGCGGCGCCAAGGCCGAGATTCCGCTGGGCGACATCCTGCGCCGGCGCATCACCGTGACCGGCTCGACGCTGCGTCCGCGCCCGGCATCGTTCAAGGGCAAGATCGCCGCGGCGCTGCACGAACAGGTGTGGCCGCTGCTGGCTGCCGGCAAGATCAAGCCGGTGATCCACCAGGTGTTCCCGGCCGCGCAGGCGGCCGAAGCGCACCGGCTGATGGAGTCCAGCGAGCATATCGGCAAGATCGTGCTGACCTGGTAAATCGGCGGGCGTAGCGCCTTGCCCCTGCCACACGCTACAATAGCGGGTTTGATTTGGGAGGGGCACCTCGTGAGACAAAAGCTCGTCATCGGCAATTGGAAGATGCACGGCAGCCTGGCTGCCAACGCGGCACTGCTGGAAGCCATCCAGGCTGGCGCTGGTGTGACCGGCGCGACGCTGGCGGTCTGCGCGCCGTTCCCCTATCTTGCACAATGCCAGGCGCTGCTGAATGGCTCCAAAGTGGCCTGGGGTGCACAAGACGTGTCGGCGGAGGCGCGCGGCGCCTTTACCGGCGAAGTGGCAGCGTCGATGCTGGGCGAGTTCGGCTGCACCTACGTGCTGGTCGGCCACTCCGAGCGCCGCACCTACCACGGCGAGAGCGACCAGGCCGTCGCGGCCAAGGCGTTGCGGGCGCTCGAGTTCGGCATCGTCCCGGTGGTTTGCGTGGGCGAGACCCTGGCCCAGCGCGAGGCGGGCGAGACCGAGGCCGTGGTCGGCCGGCAGCTGCAGGCGGTGCTGGAAGCGCTGACGGTGGAGCAGCTGGGCCGCGTGGTGCTGGCCTATGAGCCGGTGTGGGCCATCGGCACCGGCAAGACCGCCACCAGCGCGCAGGCGCAGGCGGTGCATGCCTGCCTGCGCGGCCAGGTTGCCGCGCGCGATGCAGGCGTGGCCGAGCGCATGGCGATCCTGTACGGCGGCAGCGTCAAGCCCGACAATGCGGCCGAACTGTTTTCGATGACCGATATCGACGGGGGCCTGATTGGCGGCGCCTCGCTCAAGTCGGAAGATTTTCTCGCGATCGGCAACGCCTGAATGCCGGCCGTTCCGATCGACCGATCAGGCAAGTAAGCTTATTTAAATCAAATGGCAATCTTCAAGACTTTGTTGGTGGTGCTGCAGGTGTTGTCGGCGCTGGGCGTAATCGGCCTGGTGCTGATCCAGCATGGCAAGGGCGCCGATGTGGGTGCGGCCTTCGGCTCGGGCGCCTCCGGCAGCCTGTTCGGCGCCACCGGCTCGGCAAACTTTCTGTCGCGCACCACTGCCGTGCTGGCCACGCTGTTCTTCGTCTGCACGCTGGCGCTGACGCTGCTGGGCAATTACAAGCCCGCCGCCTCGCTGGGCGTGATGGGCGCGGCGCCGGCATCGGCGCCCGCCGTGGCTGGTGCCTCGGCACCCGCCGCAGCACCGGCCGCCGCCGCGGACGCCTCGGCGCCGGCAGCTCCTGCGGTACCGAAATAATCCGATTGCCTTGCGGCGGATTCCTGAGTTTTTTTGCAGTTGTGCGTTGAACAAAGCAAGAAATTTGGGTTAGAATGCAAGGCTTGAAACGATTCCCCAGCGATGGGTTCCGCGCAAAGACGAAAGCCTTTGTAACGGACCTGAAGGGCCTGAAAACCCGGCGCCAGGCAATATTGTTTCTCCCCCAGCCGACGTGGTGAAATTGGTAGACACGCTATCTTGAGGGGGTAGTGGCGAAAGCTGTGCGAGTTCGAGTCTCGCCGTCGGCACCAAACAACTTGATCGGAGTCCCTGGCCGGGCAATGCACCCGCGCATGGGGCTCCGGCAGTCCGCAAGGCGGCGCGCCATGGTTCTCGTGGCTTAGCGCCTGGGGTGGGCAACAGGACGCCGCTTCAGCTGGTGCTGTTGACAACATTCCAGATAAGGCTGGCCGTACCTTGAATCTCGAAGCCTACTTCCCCGTTCTCATCTTCATCATCTTCGGTGTCGTGCTTGGCGTGGCACTGATGTCGATCGGTCGGATCCTCGGTCCGAACAAGCCCGATCCCGCGAAGCTGTCGCCGTACGAGTGCGGCTTCGAAGCGTTCGAGGACGCGCGCATGAAGTTCGACGTGCGCTACTACCTCATCGCCATCCTGTTTATCCTGTTCGATCTCGAAACCGCCTTCCTGTTTCCGTGGGGCGTTGCCCTGAAGGATATCGGCTGGCCGGGTTTCATCGCCATGGGCGTGTTTCTGCTGGAATTCATCGTGGGCTTCGTCTACATCTGGAAAAAGGGCGCGCTCGATTGGGAGTGATGTGAAATGGCAATCGAAGGCGTTCTCAACGAAGGCTTTGTCACGACTACCGCTGACAAGCTGATCAACTGGACCCGCACCGGGTCGCTGTGGCCGATGACCTTCGGCCTGGCCTGCTGTGCCGTGGAAATGATGCATGCCGGCGCCGCGCGCTACGACATGGACCGCTTCGGCGTGATCTTCCGCCCGTCGCCGCGCCAGTCCGACGTGATGATCGTGGCCGGCACGCTGTGCAACAAGATGGCCCCCGCGCTGCGCAAGGTCTACGACCAGATGGCGGAACCGCGCTGGGTGATCTCGATGGGCTCGTGCGCCAATGGTGGCGGCTACTACCACTATTCGTATTCGGTGGTGCGCGGCTGCGACCGCATCGTGCCGGTGGATATCTACGTGCCGGGCTGCCCGCCGACGGCCGAGGCGCTGATCTACGGCGTGATCCAGCTGCAGAACAAGATCAAGCGTACCAACACCATCGCGCGCAAGGGCTGAAATGGCGAAGCTCGATACCCTGAAGGCCGCGCTCGAGAAAGCTCTCGGCAAGCGCGTGCAGAAACTGATCGAGGCGACCGGCGAACTGACGCTGGTGGTCAAGGCCGATGACTACCTGGAAGTGGCGCAGATCCTGCGCGACGATCCGTCGCTGCGCTTCGAGCAGCTGATCGACCTGTGCGGCGTCGATTATTCCGAATATGCCGACGGCGCGTGGGACGGCCTGCGCTTTGCCGCGGTCTCGCAGCTGCTGTCGGTCACGCATAACTGGCGCCTGCGCCTGCGCGCGTTCGCCAGCGATGACGACTTCCCGGTGCTGCCGTCGCTGATCAACGTGTGGAACTCGGTCAACTGGTTCGAGCGCGAGGCTTTCGATTTCTACGGCATCGTGTTCGACGGCCATCCGGACCTGCGCCGCATCCTGACCGACTACGGTTTCGTCGGCCATCCGTTCCGCAAGGACTTCCCGGTTTCCGGCTTTGTCGAGATGCGCTACGACCCCGACCAGAAGCGGGTCATCTACCAGCCGGTCACGATCGAGCCGCGCGAAATCACGCCGCGCGTGATCCGCGAGGACAAGTACGGCGGCGTGGAGTACTGAGAACGCGTCATGGCAGATATCAAGAATTACACCCTGAACTTCGGCCCGCAGCACCCGGCCGCGCACGGCGTGCTGCGCCTGGTGCTGGAACTGGACGGCGAAGTCATCCAGCGCGCCGACCCGCATATCGGCCTGCTGCACCGCGCCACCGAGAAGCTGGCCGAGCAGAAGACCTGGATCCAGAGCGTGCCGTACATGGACCGCCTCGACTATGTGTCGATGATGGTCAACGAGCACGCCTACGTGATGGCGATCGAGCGGCTGCTGGGCCTCGAGGTGCCGGTGCGCGCGCAGTACATCCGCGTGATGTTCGACGAGATCACCCGCCTGCTGAACCACCTGATGTGGATCGGCTCGCACGCGCTCGACGTGGGCGCGATGGCGGTGTTCCTGTACGCCTTCCGCGAACGCGAGGACATGTTCGACATGTACGAGGCGGTGTCGGGCGCGCGCATGCACGCGGCCTACTATCGTCCGGGCGGCGTGTACCGCGACCTGCCTGACACGATGCCGCAATATCGCGCGTCCAAGGTACACAACGAGCGCGCGATCAAGGCCATGAACGAAGCCCGTTCGGGCTCGCTGCTGGATTTCATCGAGGACTTCACCAACCGCTTCCCGAAGTACGTCGACGAATACGAGACGCTGCTGACCGACAACCGGATCTGGAAGCAGCGCCTGGTGGACATCGGCGTGGTCAGCCCGGAACGCGCGCTGCAGATGGGCTTTACCGGCCCGATGCTGCGCGGCTCGGGCATTGCCTGGGACCTGCGCAAGAAGCAGCCGTACGAGGTGTACGACAAGCTGGACTTCGACGTGCCGGTGGGCGTGGGCGGCGACTGCTACGCGCGCTACCTGGTGCGCGTGGAAGAGATGCGCCAGTCCAACCGCATCATCAGGCAGTGCGTGGAATGGCTGCGCCGCAACCCGGGCCCGGTGATCACCGATAACCACAAGGTGGCGCCGCCCTCGCGCGTGGACATGAAGTCCAACATGGAAGAACTGATCCACCACTTCAAGCTCTTCACCGAAGGCATGCACGTGCCCGAAGGCGAAGCGTACGCGGCGGTGGAACACCCCAAGGGCGAGTTCGGCATCTACGCGATCTCGGACGGCGCGAACAAGCCGTACCGCCTGAAGATCCGTGCGCCTGGCTTCCCGCACCTGGCCGCGCTGGACGAAATGGCCAAGGGACACATGATTGCTGACGCGGTAACGATCATCGGCACGCAAGACATCGTCTTCGGCGAGATCGACCGCTAATCACGGACCGCCGGCCCGGACGACGATCCGGGCGCTTTCCGAGGAGCTCTGCTGAGCGGAGCGGCCCGGAAGACCCGCGGCGGACCGGCACGGCCTCAGGCCCGCCGGCGGAACGGCAGCGACGGCTGCAAACCTGCGGAGAGACGCCCGGTGGCGCTGTCTCCGGCGTTTTACTGCAATGACCATGCTATCAGCAGAAGCTCTCAAGGAAATCGATCGCGCGATCGCGAAGTATCCGGCCGACCAGAAGCAGTCGGCCGTGATGGCGGCGCTTGCCGTGGCGCAGGGCGAGGTGGGCTGGGTTTCCCCCGAAGTCATGCAGTTCGTCGCCAACTACCTCGAGATGCCGCCCGTGTGGGTGGAAGAGGTGGCGACCTTCTACAACATGTACGACACCAAGCCGGTGGGCAAATTCAAGCTCGCCGTCTGCACCAACCTGCCGTGTGCCCTGTCGGGTGGCGAGCGGGCTGGCGAGTACCTGAAGCGCAAGCTCGGGATCGACTACAACGAGACCACCGCTGACGGCTGCTTCACCCTGAAAGAGGGCGAGTGCATGGGCGCTTGCGGCGACGCGCCGGTGATGATCGTTAACAACACCCGCATGTGCAGCTTCATGAGCGACGACAAGCTCGACGCGCTTGTCGACGAGCTCAAGAGCGAAGCCGCCAAGGGGGGCAAGTAACATGACCAGTCTGCACGACCGCCATATCCAGCCGCTGATCCTGGCCGGCCTGGACGGCAAGAATTGGCACCTGGAAGACTACGTCAAGCGTGGCGGCTACCAGCAACTGAAGCGCATCCTGACCGAGAAGATCCCGCCCGAGCAGGTGATCGCCGACGTCAAGGCCTCGGGCCTGCGTGGCCGTGGCGGCGCGGGTTTCCCGACCGGGCTGAAGTGGAGCTTCATGCCGCGCACGTTCCCGGGTCAGAAATACCTGGTCTGCAACACCGATGAGGGCGAGCCTGGCACGTTCAAGGACCGCGACATCATCCGCTACAACCCGCATTCGCTGATCGAGGGCATGGCCATCGGCGCGTATGCGATGGGCATCACCGTGGGCTACAACTACATCCACGGCGAAATCTGGAACGAGTACAAGATCTTCGAGGAAGCCCTCGAAGAAGCGCGTGCCGCCGGCTTCCTGGGCGACAACATCCTGGGCTCGGGCTTCAGCTTCCAGCTGCACGCCCACCACGGCTACGGCGCCTACATCTGCGGCGAGGAAACCGCGCTGCTGGAATCGCTGGAAGGCAAGAAGGGCCAGCCGCGCTTCAAGCCGCCGTTCCCGGCCAGCTTCGGCCTGTACGGCAAGCCGACCACCATCAACAACACCGAGACCTTCGCCGCGGTGCCGTTCCTGCTGGCTGTCGGTCCCGAGAACTACCTGAAGCTGGGCAAGCCGAACAACGGCGGCACCAAGATCTTCTCGGTCTCGGGCGACGTCGAGCGTCCCGGCAACTACGAGATCCCTCTGGGCACGCCGTTCGCCAAGCTGCTGGAGCTCGCCGGCGGCATGCGCGGCGGCAAGCGCATCAAGGCGGTGATCCCGGGTGGTTCGTCCGCGCCGGTGGTGCCGGGCGACCTGATGATGGCGTCCGACATGGACTACGACTCGATCGCCAAGGCCGGCTCGATGCTGGGCTCGGGCGCGGTGATCGTAATGGACGAGACGCGCTGCATGGTCCGCTCGCTGCTGCGCCTGTCGTACTTCTACTTTGAGGAATCGTGCGGCCAGTGCACGCCGTGCCGCGAAGGCACCGGCTGGCTGTATCGCATGGTCAATCGCATCGAACACGGAGAAGGGCGCCAGGAAGACCTGGACCTGCTCAACAACGTCGCGGAAAACATCATGGGCCGCACCATCTGCGCGCTCGGCGATGCCGCGGCGATGCCGGTCCGCGGCATGCTCAAGCACTACTGGAAAGAGTTCGAATATCACGTCGAACACAAGCAGTGCATGGTTCCGGCCTACATCTAAGCGTGGCAGAACATGGTTGAACTAGAGATCGACGGCAAGAAGGTTGAGGTTGCTGAGGGCAGCCTGGTGATGGAAGCGGCCCGCAAGCTGGGCACCTACATCCCGCACTTCTGCTACCACCGCAAACTGTCCATCGCGGCCAACTGCCGCATGTGCCTGGTCGAGGTCGAGAAGGCCCCGAAGGCGCTGCCTGCCTGCGCCACGCCGGTGACCCCCGGCATGAAGGTCTTCACCAATTCGGAGAAGGCGGTCAAGGCGCAGAAGTCCGTGATGGAATTCCTGCTGATCAACCACCCGCTGGATTGCCCGATCTGCGATCAGGGCGGCGAGTGCCAGCTGCAGGATCTGGCCGTGGGCTACGGTGCCTCGGAGTCGCGCTACAAGGAAGAGAAGCGCGTGGTGTTCCACAAGAACGTGGGCCCGCTGATCTCCATGGAGGAGATGACCCGCTGCATCCATTGCACCCGCTGCGTGCGCTTCGGCCAGGAAGTGGCCGGCGTGATGGAGCTGGGCATGCTCAACCGCGGCGAGCATTCCGAAATCACCACCTTCGTCGGCAAGACCGTCGACTCGGAACTGTCGGGCAACATGATCGACCTGTGCCCGGTCGGCGCGCTGACCAGCAAGCCGTTCCGCTACTCGGCCCGTACCTGGGAGCTGGCCCGCCGCAAGTCGGTGTCGCCGCACGACGGCCTGGGCGCGAACCTGGTGGTGCAGACCAAGAACCAGCGCGTGATGCGCGTGCTGCCGCTGGAAAACGAAGACATCAACGAGTGCTGGATCTCCGACAAGGACCGCTTCTCGTATGAAGGCCTAAACAGTGCCGACCGCCTGACCCGCCCGCTGCTGAAGCAGGGCGGCGAATGGATGGAAACCGACTGGCAGACCGCGCTGGAATACGTGGCCAATGGCCTGGCCGGCATCAAGCGCGAACACGGCGCCGACCAGATCGCCGCGCTGGCCAGCCCGCACAGCACGCTGGAAGAACTGTTCCTGCTGGGCAAGCTGATGCGCGGCCTGGGCAGCGACAACGTCGACTTCCGCCTGCGCCAGACCGATTTCTCGGCCGCGCTGAAGGGCGCGCCCTGGCTGGGCATGCCGGTGGCCGACGTGACCACGCTGCAACGCGCGCTGGTGATCGGCTCGTCGCTGCGCAAGGACCATCCGCTGCTGGCCTCGCGCCTGCGCCAGGCGACCAAGAAGGGCGCCCGCGTGACCGTGCTGGGTGCCGGCGGTGAAGACCTGCTGATGCCCGCCACCCGTATCGACGTGGCCCCGTCGGGCTGGGCCGCCGCGCTCGCCGGCGTGGCCCGTGCCGTGGCCGCCGCCAAGGGCGTGTCCGCCCCGGCCGGCACCGAAGGCTTCGACGGCGGCGACGCCGCCGCCAAGGCCGCCGAGTCGCTGCTGTCGGGCGAGCGCCGTGCCGTGTTCCTCGGCAACGAGGCCGTGCGTCATCCGCAGTTCTCGGCGCTGCACGCGCTGGCGCAGTGGATCGCCACCGAAACCGGCGCCACGCTGGGCTTCCTGACCGAAGCGGCCAACACCGTCGGCGGCCATATCGCCGGTGCGCTGCCGAAGCAGGGCGGCGCCAATGCGCAGGCCATGCTGGAGACGCCGCGCAAGGCCTACATCCTGCTGAACACCGAACCCGAGTTCGACGCCGCCGACCCGCGCCAGGCGCTGGCCGCGCTGGCCCAGGCCGGCACCGTGGTGGTGCTGTCGCCGTTCCGCTCGGAAGCGGCGATGCAATACGCCGACGTGATCCTGCCGGTGACGCCGTTCACGGAAACCGCCGGCACCTTCGTCAACTGCGAAGGCAAGCCGCAGAGCTTCAACGGCGTGGTGCGCGCCCTGGGCGAAGCGCGTCCGGGCTGGAAGGTGCTGCGCGTGCTGGGCAACCTGCTGGACGTGGCCGGCTTCGACTACGACACCGCCGAGGCGGTGCGCGCCGAAGTGCTGTCGGCCCCGGTCGAGGCCCAGCTGGACAACACCACCGACGCGCCGATCCGCGTGGCCGCCGCTGCCGCCAACGGCATCGAGCGCATCGCCGACGTGCCCATCTACCATGCCGACCCGATCGTGCGCCGCGCCGAGTCGCTGCAGCTGAGCGCCGCCGCGCGTCGCGCCATGCAGATCGCGCTGCCGGCCGACCTGTTCGCCAGCCTGGGCATCCAGTCGGGCGATCCGGTGCGGGTCACGCAGGGGCAGGGCAGCGTGGTGCTGCCGGCCGTGCTCGAGGCGACGCTGCCGGCCAACACCGTGCGCGTGCCGGCGGCAACGCCGGCGGCCATGAGCCTGGGCGCGATGTTCGGCACCGTCACCGTAGAGAAGGCCATTGACCTGGCGCCGGCCACCGGCACCGTGGCCACGGCGTAAGAACAAGAGCGAGAACAAGACATGATTGACTGGATTACCTCGCAAGGGCAGGGCGCACTGGGCGCGTACTGGACGCCGCTGTGGATCCTGATCCGCGCCGTGATCATCGTGGTGCCGCTGCTGCTGTGCGTGGCGTACCTGATCCTGTGGGAGCGCAAGCTGATCGGCTGGATGCACGTGCGCATCGGCCCGAACCGCGTCGGTCCGCTGGGCCTGCTGCAGCCGATCGCCGACGTGCTGAAGCTGCTGCTCAAGGAAGTCATGATGCCCACGCAGGTCAGCCGGGGCATGTACCTGATCGCCCCGCTGATGGTGCTGATGCCGGCCGTGGCGGTCTGGGCCGTGATTCCGTTCCAGGCCGAGGTGGTGATGGCCGACGTGAGCGCCGGCCTGCTGTACGTGATGGCGATCAGCTCGGTCGGCGTCTACGGCGTGATCCTGGCCGGCTGGGCCTCGAACTCCAAGTACGCCTTCATCGGCGCGATGCGCGCCGCGGCGCAGATGGTGTCGTATGAAATCGCCATGGGCTTTGCCCTGGTGACGGTGCTGATGGTTGCCGGCAGCCTGAACCTGTCGGCCATCGTCAACGGCCAGAACACCGGCTACTTCGCCGACATGGGCATCAACATCCTGTCGTGGAACTGGCTGCCGCTGCTGCCGATGTTCGGGGTGTACTTCATCTCGGGCGTGGCCGAAACCAACCGCCACCCGTTCGACGTGGTCGAAGGCGAATCGGAAATCGTGGCCGGCCACATGATCGAATACTCGGGCATGGGCTTCGCGCTGTTCTTCCTGGCCGAGTACATCAACATGATCATCATCTCGACGATGACCGCGCTGATGTTCCTGGGCGGCTGGGCGCCTCCGTTCGAGAGCGTGGTGACCAACGCGGTCCCGGGCTTCTTCTGGCTGCTGATCAAGGTTTTCCTGCTGCTGTCCGTGTTCATCTGGATTCGTGCCTCGTTCCCGCGCTACCGCTATGACCAGATCATGCGCCTGGGCTGGAAGGTGTTCATTCCCCTGACCGTGGCCTGGCTGATCATCGTGGCGATCTGGATCAAGTCGCCGTGGAACATCTGGCACTGAACGGCCAAACGACGGTGCGCCTGCCCGGCAGGGCGCGCATCGTGTGGAAATACTAGGAAGCATCATGCTGCTCGCCATCAAGGACTTCTTCAACAGCCTGCTCCTGAAGGAACTCTTCAAGGGCATGGCCCTGACCGGCCGCTATCTCTTCGCGCGCAAGATCACGGTCCAGTTCCCGGAAGAGAAGACGCCGATCTCGCCGCGTTTCCGCGGGCTGCACGCGTTGCGCCGCTACCCCAACGGGGAAGAGCGCTGCATCGCCTGCAAGCTGTGCGAGGCGGTGTGCCCGGCGCTGGCCATCACGATCGAGTCCGACGCGCGCGCCGACGGCACGCGCCGCACCACGCGCTATGACATCGACCTGACCAAGTGCATCTTCTGCGGCTTCTGCGAAGAGGCCTGCCCGGTCGACGCCATCGTCGAGACGCAGATCCTGGAATACCACGGCGAAAAGCGCGGCGACCTGTACTTCACCAAGGACATGCTGCTGGCCGTGGGCGACCGCTACGAGCCGCAGATCGCCGCGGCCAAGGCGGCCGACGCGAAGTACCGCTAAGCCGGATGCCGGCCGGAAGTTTCGGCCACAGACGTAACGCCGGTTGGCGGCTGCCGCAAGCAGCAGACCTGGCAGCCGCCGCCACCGAATTGAAATGCGGTCCCTGCAATGCAAGGGGCCAATGCAAGGATGCCGCAGGAGCGGGCCACCCGAGGGGTTGGCTTGTGCCGGACGGCCCAGAGAGGATCCGATAGGGACCATGGAACTCACGACCACCATCTTCTACGTCTTTGCGCTGGTGCTGGTGCTCTCCGCACTGAAAGTCATCACCGCGAAGAACCCGGTGCACTCCGCACTGTTCCTCGTGCTGTCGTTCTTCACGGCCGCGGCGATCTGGATGCTGCTGCAGGCGGAATTCCTCGCCATCCTGCTGGTGCTGGTCTATGTCGGCGCGGTGATGGTGCTGTTCCTGTTCGTGGTGATGATGATCGATATCGATATCGAGCACCTGCGCCGCGACTTCTGGACCTACGTGCCGATGGCCTCGATCGTGGGCGCGCTGATCATCGCCGAGATGGCGATCGTGCTGGTGCGCAACTTCATCGGCACCACCACGCCGGTGGTGGCCAGCGGCTCGCAGGAGCCGGGCTACTCGAACACCGCCGCGCTGGGCAAGCTGATCTACACCGACTACATCTACGCCTTCGAAGTGGCCGGCATCATCCTGCTGGTGGCGATCATCGCCGCCGTGGCGCTGACCCTGCGCCGCCGCAAGGACGTCAAGGCCCAGGACGTGTCGGCGCAGCTGCGCACCCGCCGCGACGAGCGCGTGCGCCTGGTGCCGATGGCCGCCGAAGACCAGACCCAGCAGACGGAAGCCGCGGCTGCCGCCAATAAGAACTAAAGCCCGGAGAAATCGCTGTGCTCTCTCTCGCTCATTTCCTCGTGCTCGGTGCGATCCTGTTTGCGATCAGCATCGTCGGCATCTTCCTGAACCGCAAGAACGTGATCGTGCTGCTGATGGCGATCGAACTGATGCTGCTTGCGGTGAACATCAACTTCGTTGCCTTCTCGCATTACCTGGGCGACCTGGCTGGTCAGGTTTTCGTTTTCTTCATCCTCACGGTGGCCGCCGCCGAGTCGGCAATCGGTCTGGCAATCCTGGTGGTGCTGTTCCGCAACCTGGATACGATCAACGTGGACGACATGGACACCCTGAAGTACTGATCCGTGGCGCACTACGTAGATACCCAAGACTCACCGACCGCACACCACTAAGCGTCCTATGGCAACCACGCTCAACCCCAACCTGCTGCTTGCGATCCCGCTGGCGCCGCTAGTCGGCTCCGCGATCGCCGGCCTGTTCGGTACCAAGTTCTTTGGCCTGTTTTCCTCGGAGTCGCGCGGCGGCCGGATCGTGGCCCACACCTCGACGATCCTCGGCGTGGCCATTGCCTGCGTGCTGTCGGTGATGGTGCTGCTCGACGTGATCAACGGCGCGGGCTACAACGGCACGGTCTACGAGTGGATGGCGATCGGCAGCCTGAAGATGGAGGTCGGCTTCCTGGTCGACTCGCTGACCGCGATGATGATGGTGGTGGTGACCTTCGTCTCGCTGATGGTGCATATCTACACCGTCGGCTACATGGACGGGGACCCCGGCTACAACCGCTTCTTCGCCTACATCTCGCTGTTCACCTTCTCGATGCTGATGCTGGTGATGAGCAACAACTTCCTGCAGCTGTTCTTCGGCTGGGAAGCGGTGGGCCTGGTGTCGTACCTGCTGATCGGTTTCTGGTACACCCGTCCGACGGCGATCTTCGCCAACATGAAGGCGTTCCTGGTCAACCGCGTCGGCGACTTCGGCTTCATCCTGGGCATCGGCCTGCTGCTGGCCTACGCCGGCAGCATGAACTACACCGAAGTGTTCGCCGCGCGCGACCAGCTCGCCACCGTGATCTTCCCGGGCACCGACTGGATGATGATCACCGTGGCCTGCATCTGCCTGTTCATCGGCGCGATGGGCAAGTCGGCGCAGTTCCCGCTGCACGTCTGGCTGCCCGACTCGATGGAAGGCCCGACCCCGATCTCCGCGCTGATCCACGCGGCCACCATGGTGACCGCCGGCATCTTCATGGTTGCGCGCATGTCGCCGCTGTTCGAGCTGTCGGACACCGCGCTGTCGTTCGTGCTGGTGATCGGTGCCATCACGGCGCTGTTCATGGGCTTCCTGGGCATCATCCAGAACGACATCAAGCGCGTGGTCGCGTACTCGACGCTGTCGCAGCTGGGCTACATGACCGTGGCGCTGGGCGCTTCGGCCTATTCGGTGGCGGTGTTCCACCTGATGACGCACGCATTCTTCAAGGCGCTGCTGTTCCTCGGCGCGGGCTCGGTCATCATCGGCATGCACCACGACCAGGACATCCGCAACATGGGCGGCCTGCGCAAGTACATGCCCATCACCTGGATCACCTCGCTGGTGGGTTCGCTGGCGCTGATCGGCACGCCGTTCTTCGCGGGCTTCTACTCCAAGGACTCGATCATCGAGGCCGTGGCCGAGTCGCATATCGCCGGTTCGGGCTTTGCCTACTACGCCGTGCTGGCGGGCGTGTTCGTCACCGCGTTCTACTCGTTCCGCATGTACTTCCTGGTGTTCCATGGCAAGTCGCGCTGGGGCCAGAACCACGCGCACCAGCATCATGAGGGCGACCACGAGGACGAGGAAGTCTCGCACGACCACCATCACGGCCTGGCCGCCGGCGAGAAGCCGCACGAGTCGCCGTGGGTGGTGACGCTGCCGCTGGTGCTGCTGGCGATCCCGTCGGTGATCATCGGTGCGATCGCGATCGAGCCGATGCTGTTCGGCAACTTCTTCAAGAACGGCATCGCCTTCAAGGAAGTGATCTTCGTCGGCGAGAACCACCACGCCATGGCCGAACTGAAGGCAGCGTTCCACGGCTGGGTGGCGATGGCGCAGCACTCGCTGACCACGCCCGTGCTGTGGCTGGCCGTCGCCGGGGTGGTGCTGTCGTGGTTCTTCTACATGAAGCGCCCGGATATCCCCGAGGCCATCGCCAATCGCTTCTCGGGCCTGTACAAGCTGCTCGACAACAAGTACTACATGGACGCCATCAACCAGGCCGTGTTCGCCCGCGGCGCACGCCTGCTCGGTACCGGCCTGTGGAAGGGCGGCGACCAGAGCCTGATCGACGGCCTGTTCGTCAACGGCGCGGCGCGCGTGGTGGCATCGTTTGCTTCGGCCAGCCGCTACCTGCAGTCGGGCTATATCTACCACTACGCATTTGCGATGATCGTCGGCATGCTGGTGCTGCTGACGCTGACGGTCACCGGTGTGATCGGCACCAAGTGATAGGCACCAAGTAAGGAAAACATAGAAATGGTTCTGTCTTTCTCAATCTGGCTGCCTGTCTTTTTCGGCCTGCTGATCCTGGCCTTCGGCTCGGACCGCAGCCCTGGCTTCGTGCGGTGGATGTCGCTGTTCGGCTCGATCGCCAGCTTCGTCGTCACGCTGCCGCTGGTGTTCAACTTCGACCGCGCCACCGCGGCGATGCAGTTCGTCGAGAAGGCGAACTGGATCGAGCGCTTCAACATCCACTACCTGCTGGGCGTTGACGGCCTGTCGATGTGGTTCGTGGTGCTGACCGCCTTCATCACGGTGATCGTGGTGATCTCGGCGTGGGAAGTGATCACCGAGCGCGTGGCCGAGTACATGGCCTCGTTCCTGATCCTGTCCGGCCTGATGGTGGGTGTGTTCTGCGCGCTCGACGGCATGCTGTTCTACGTGTTCTTCGAAGCCACCCTGATCCCGATGTACATCATCATCGGCGTCTGGGGCGGCCCGAACCGCGTCTACGCGGCCTTCAAGTTCTTCCTGTACACGCTGCTGGGCTCGCTGCTGACGCTGGTCGCGCTGCTGTACCTGTACAACAAGACCGGCACCTTCGACATCCTGCAATGGCACCAGGCCAAGCTGTCGATGAACGAGCAGATCGCGCTGTTCCTGGCCTTCTTCGTTGCCTTCGCGGTCAAGGTGCCGATGTGGCCGGTGCACACCTGGCTGCCCGACGCCCACGTCGAGGCGCCGACCGGCGGCTCGGTGGTGCTGGCCGCGATCATGCTGAAGCTGGGCGCCTACGGCTTCCTGCGCTTCTCGCTGCCGATCGCGCCTGACGCCAGCCACTATCTGGCCCCGTTCATCATCACCATCTCGCTGATCGCGGTGATCTACATCGGCCTGGTGGCACTGGTGCAGGCCGACATGAAGAAGCTGGTGGCGTACTCGTCGATCGCCCACATGGGCTTCGTCACGCTGGGCTTCTTTATCTTCAGCGACATCGGCGTCGAAGGCGGCATCGTGCAGATGATCTCGCACGGCTTTATCTCGGGCGCGATGTTCCTGTGCATCGGCGTGCTGTACGACCGCGTGCACTCGCGCCAGATCGCCGACTACGGCGGCGTGGTCAACACCATGCCCAAGTTCGCCGCGCTGTCGGTGTTCTTCGCCATGGCCAACTGCGGCCTGCCGGCCACCTCCGGTTTCGTCGGCGAATTCATGGTGATCCTGGGCGCGGTCAAGTTCAACTTCTGGATCGGCCTGCTGGCCGCCACCGCGCTGATCCTGGGCGCCGCCTACTCGCTGTGGATGGTCAAGCGCGTGATCTTCGGCGACGTCGTGCACCAGCACGTGCGCGAGCTGGCCGACCTGAACAAGCGTGAGTTCGTCATGCTCGGCCTGCTGGCCATCATGACGCTGTACATGGGCCTGCACCCGAAGCCCTTTACCGACGTGATGCACCCGTCCGTGGTCAACCTGCTGCAGCACGCGGCGCAGTCGAAGCTGTAATCGGGGAGAGATATCAACATGCAACCGTCCTCGACACTCGCCCCCGTGGCGCCGATCATTTTCCTGGCGATCGCCATCGCCGCGATCAACTGGATCGACCTGGCCCGGGGCAAGGGCAAGCAGAGCGTGGCGTATCCGCTGTCGCTGCTGACCACGCTGGTCTTGACCGCCTGGTTCGGCATGAACGCCGCCACCGGCGAGACCCATTACGCGTTCGCCAACCTGGTCGTGATCGACCCGATGGCCAACGTGCTGTCGGCATTCTGCGCCGCCGGCCTGTTCGTCACGCTGGTCTATACGCGCCGCTACCTGGCCGAGCGCGACATGTTCGCCGGCGAGTTCTACATGCTGGCGCTGTTCACGCTGGGCGGCCAGATCGTGATGATCACCGGCAACAACTTCCTGACCCTGTACCTGGGCCTGGAACTGCTGTCGCTGTCGTCGTACGCGCTGGTGGCGCTGCGCCGCGAGTCGCGCGTGACCTCCGAATCGGCGATGAAGTACTTCGTGCTGGGCGCGCTCGCCTCGGGCTTCCTGCTGTACGGCATCTCGATGATGTACGGCGCCACCGGCTCGCTGAACCTGGGCGAGGTGTTCCGCGCGGTGGAATCCGGCCGCATCAACACCACCATGCTGGCCTTCGGCGTGGTCTTCATCGTCGCCGGCCTGTCGTTCAAGCTGGGCGCCGCGCCGTTCCACATGTGGATTCCGGACATCTACCAGGGCTCGCCGACCGCGGTGACCCTGCTGATCGCCGGCGGGCCGAAGGTGGCGGCGTTCGCGCTGTTCATCCGCGTGCTGGTGGAAGGCCTGCTGCCGCTGGCCAGCGACTGGCAGATGATGCTGGTGGTGCTGTCGATCATCTCGCTGGCGATCGGCAACCTGACCGCCATCGTGCAGAGCAACCTGAAGCGGATGCTGGCGTACTCGACCATCTCGCACATGGGCTTCGTGCTGCTGGGGCTGCTCTCGGGCGTGGTCGCCAACAAGGCTGACGGCGCTGCCGATGCCTACAGCTCGGCGATGTTCTACTCGGTCACCTACCTGCTGACCACGCTGGGCACCTTCGGCATCATCCTGCTGCGCACCAGCAAGGGCTTCGAGGCCGAGACCCTGGAAGACCTGAAGGGCATGTCGCGCCGCAACCCGTGGTTTGCCTTCCTGATGCTGGTGATGATGTTCTCGCTGGCGGGCATCCCGCCGACCGTGGGCTTCTATGCCAAGCTGGCCGTGCTCGACGCGGTGGTCAAGGCCGGCATGACCTGGCTGGCGGTGGTGGCGGTGCTCTTCTCGCTGATCGGCGCGTTCTACTACCTGCGCATCGTCAAGCTGATGTACTTCGACGCCCCCGCCGGCGAAGAGGAACTGGAAGCCACCTTTGGCCTGCGTTCGATGCTGAGCGTGAACGGCGCCGCGGTGATCCTGCTGGGCCTGTTCCCGGCCGCGCTGATGAACCTGTGCTACCAGGCCATCCGCTCGACCCTGGGTTCCTGATCCGCCACGCGACATGAGCGCCTCCGCAAGCGGCTGGTTTGTCATCCTGCTGGCACTGGTCTGTGCGAACCTGCCGTTCGTCAACCAGCGCCTGTTCGTGGTGATCCCGCTGCGGCAGGCGCGCAAGCCGCTGTGGCTGCGCCTGCTCGAACTGGTGGTCTGGTTCGGGGTGGCCGGTGCAGCCGGCTTGGCGGTGGAAGCCAACCTGGGCGGCACCTTTGCGCAGGGCTGGCAGTTCTACGCCATCACCGCCTGCATGATGCTGGTGTTTGCCTTCCCCGGCTTCACCTGGCAATACCTCGTCAAACACCGCACGGCCTGAAGCCGGTCTTGTCGGCGCCGGGCCCTGCCTGATCCGGAGCGTCCATGACCGACAAGTTCCCACGCGGTACCCAATTTCCCGCCGCATCCGACGGCCTGTCCGAGAACGACGACGCACTGAAGGAAGTGTGCGTGGCGTCGGCCACGGTCCATCGCGGCAAGTTCCTCACCCTCAAGCAGGATATCGTCAGACTCCCCGACGGCAAGCAGACCGGGCGCGAGTACGTGGTCCATCCCGGCGCGGTGATGATGATCCCGCTGTTCGACGACGGCACCGTGCTGCTGGAGCGCCAGTTCCGCTACCCGGTAGGCGAGGTGATGCTGGAATTCCCCGCGGGCAAGCTCGATCCCGAAGAGGGCGCGCAGCGCTGCGGCGAACGCGAACTGCTCGAGGAAACCGGTTACCGCGCCGCGCGCTGGGACTACCTGACGCGGATCCATCCCGTCATTTCCTATTCGACCGAGTTCATCGATATCCTGCTGGCGCGCGACCTGACGCACGGCGAGGCGCAACTCGATGACGGCGAATTCCTGGAAACCTTCATTGCGCCGGCGGGACAGGTGATCGACTGGGTCCGCAGCGGCCGCATCACCGACGTGAAGACGATCATTGGCGCGTTCTGGCTGGAAAAAGTGATCTCGGGTGCCTGGCAGCCGGGCGAGCAGCCCATGCCGGCGTATGGGGCGGCACAAGGCTGAGCCGCGCCGCGGAGACGCCGCAGCGTGGTTACGAACGGTCGTTCTAAAAAATTTAGCACGACCGTTCACAAAATTTGGATTCGCGGATAATATAGCTTTTGACGGGCTGGAAAGATCATGAAGGTGCTCGACCTGCGCTGCGCGCATGACCATCGTTTCGAGGGCTGGTTTGCCTCGGAGGAAGAGGCGCAGTCGCAAATCTCGCGTGACCTGGTCCAATGCCCGGTCTGTGGCGACCACGCCGTGACCCGGCTGCCCAGCGCACCGCGCCTGAACCTGTCGGGCGCGACCGCGCGCGAGGGCAAGGCCAGGCCGGCGCCGCCGGCAGCCACACCGGTGACACTGCAAGCGCTCTATATGAAGGCAGTGAAGCAGGTGCTGGCGCAGACCGAGGACGTTGGCGACCGCTTTGCCGAGGAGGCAAGGCGCATGCACTATGACGAGGCGCCGGAACGCGGCATCCGCGGTTCGGCCTCGCCGGAGGAGGTGCAGGCGCTGGCCGAGGAGGGCATCGAGACCTTTCCGCTCGTGGTGCCGGATGCGCTGAAGCAGACGGCTCACTGAATTGCGTCCTGTGCCCGTTGCTGTCGGCGCATGACGCGCAGGCAGAACAAACCGCCGGCGGCCCGCGCCATGCCGGCACCACTGGAGACGGGCATGGATCTCAACTACTCGGCGTCCGACGATGCCTTCCGCGAGGAAGTGCGTAGCTGGCTCGAAGCCAACTTGCCGGCGGACATCCGCAGCAAGATTCTCAACCACCGCCGTCCGAACCGCGACGACCTGGTGCGCTGGCACAAGCTGCTCGCCGGCAAGGGCTGGTCGGCGCCGCACTGGCCGGTGCAGTACGGCGGCACCGGCTGGAACGCCACCCAGCGCCATATCTGGGACGAAGAGAATGCCCGCGTCGGCGCGCCCGGCGTGCTGCCGTTCGGCGTGGCGATGGTCGCGCCGGTGATCATGAAGTACGGCAACGAGCAGCAGAAGTCGTACTACCTGCCGCGCATCCTCGACTGCACCGACTGGTGGTGCCAGGGCTATTCGGAGCCGGGTTCCGGTTCGGACCTGGCCTCGCTGAAGACCCGCGCCGAACTGACCTCCGACGGCAAGCACTACATCGTCAACGGCCAGAAGACCTGGACCACGCTCGGCCAGCACGCCGACATGATCTTCTGCCTGGTGCGCACCGACCCCGAAGCCAAGAAGCAGGAGGGCATCTCGTTCCTGCTGATCGACATGAAGACTCCGGGCATCACCGTGCGCCCGATCATCATGCTCGACGAAGAGCATGAAGTGAACGAAGTCTTCTTCGACAACGTCAAGGTGCCGGTCGAGAACCGCGTCGGCGAAGAGAACAAGGGCTGGACCTACGCCAAGTACCTGCTCGGCCATGAGCGCACCGGCATTGCCCGCGTCGGCAATTCCAAGCGCGAGCTGGGCTTCCTCAAGCGCGTGGCGCGCCAGCAGCAGAAGAACGGCAAGCCGCTGCTGGAGGATCCGGTGTTCGGCGCCAAGGTGGCCGCGCTGGAAATCGAGCTGATGGCGCTGGAGATCACCGTGCTGCGCGTGGTGTCGAGCGAAGCCGCGGGCAAGGGCCCCGGCCCCGAGGCCTCGATGCTGAAGATCAAGGGCACCGAGATCCAGCAACTGCTGACCGAGTTGATGGTCGAGGCGGTCGGCCCGTACGCGCAGCCGTTCGACACCGCCTACCTGGAGTGCGAGACCGAGCACGCCGTCACCGGCTACGACGACGCCGCGCCGCTGGCCGCGTACTACTTCAACTATCGCAAGACCTCCATCTACGGCGGGTCCAACGAAATTCAGAAGAACATCATCAGCCAGATGATTCTGGGGCTGTGAGGAGACACGCATCATGAACTTCAATCTCAGCGACGAACAGAAGCAGCTGGCCGACGCCGTCCGCCGTTTCATCGACAAGGACTACGGTTTCGAGGAGCGCAAGAAGCGCTATGAAAGCGCCGCCGGCCATGGCGAGACCGCATGGGGCGCGCTGGCCGAGCTCGGCCTGACCGCGCTGCCGGTGCCGGAAGCGCAAGGCGGCTTTGCCGGCAAGGCCCTGGACATGATGGTGGTGCAGCAGGAACTGGGCCGCGGCCTGATCGTGGAGCCGTACCTGGCCACCGTGGTGGGCGCCTATGCCCTGGGTCTGGCCGGCGGCCAGGACGCGCTGCTGGAGCAGGTGGCCGGCGGCGAGCTGAAGCTGGCCGCGGCATTCAACGAGCCGCAGGCGCGCTATGAGCTGAACAACGTGCGCGTTACCGCGCGCGACGGCAAGCTCAACGGCCGCAAGACCGTGGTCGTGCACGGGGGCCAGGCCGACAAGCTGATCGTGTCGGCGCGCAGCAGCGGCGGCGATGCCGACCAGGACGGCATCTCGCTGTTCCTGGTGGATGCGAAGGGCGCCGGTGTCAGCATCAAGGACTACCGCACCATCGACAACCTGCGCGCCGCCGACATCACCTTCCAGGACGCGCCGGCGCAACTGCTGGGCGAGGCCGGCACGGCCTTCGCGCTGGTCGAGCAGGTGGCCGACTACGCCGCGGTGCTGCTGTGCGCCGAGGCCGTGGGCGTGATGGACATGCTCAATGCCGCGACGCTGGAATACGCCAAGACGCGCCAGCAGTTCGGCGTGCCGATCGCGCGCTTCCAGGCGCTGCAGCATCGCATGGTCGAGATGTTCATCCATGCGGAGCAGTCGCGCTCGATCACGCTGCTGGCCGCGGCGCGCTTCGAGGAGGCCACGCCGGAAGAGCGCCGCCGCTACGTCTCCGCCGCCAAGGCACGCGTGGGCCAGGCCGCGCGCACGGTCGGCCAGGAGGCGGTGCAGATCCACGGCGGCATGGGCGTGACCAACGAACTGCCGGCCGCGCACATGTTCAAGCGGCTGACCATGATCAACACCACCTTCGGCGACGTGGACCATCACCTGGGCCGGTTCGCCGCCCAGCCGGGGTTCCAGGAAGCTGCCTGATCCGGCCAGTCCAGTCAAAACCGCGCTGCAGTCCAGGCGCGGTTTTTTTCTTTGCGCGCTGTTAGGGGCGGGTTCGGCAAATACGGACGCGCGCGCCGGCCCGCCATGCGATCATCGTGCGGACAAGTCAACCGCCATCCACAACGGAGACACCCCCATGCTGTATTTCGAGGATTTTGAAGTCGGCAGCCGCCGCGAGCTGGGCTCCTACCTCGTCACCGAGGAAGAGATCCTGAGCTTCGCGCGCCAGTACGATCCGCAGCCGTTCCATATCGACAAGGAAGCCGCCGCCAGCAGCATCTACGGCGGCCTGATCTCGAGCGGCTGGATGACGTGCTCGATCATGATGCGCCTGCTGGTGCTGAGCACCACCGGCAAGTCGGCCAGCATGGGCTCGCCCGGCGTCGACGAGATCCGCTGGCTCAAGCCGGTCTATGCCGGCGACACGCTGACGGTGGTGCTGAACGTGCTGGACACCCGTGCGTCGCAGTCCAGGCCCGACCGCGGCATCGTGCATACCCAGTGGGAAGCCACCAACCAGCGCGGCGAGCTGGTGTGCACCGTCAAGGGCATGGGCATGTACGGCCGCCGGCCGGCGTAACCACACTTAACCGTCACGAGGAGACGATCGACATGCGTACCATCGCAACGCTGGAAGAACTGGAAGGGCTGCAGGGCCAGGAGGTCGCGGTCAGCGACTGGATCGAGGTGACCCAGCAGCAGGTCAACCAGTTTGCCGAGGCCACCGGCGACCACCAGTGGATCCACATCGACGTGGAGCGCGCGAAAAAGGAATCGCCCTATGGCGGCCCGATCGCGCACGGCTTCCTGACGCTGTCGCTGCTGCCCAAGTTCATGCACAACGCGCTCAGCATGCCGTCCAAGATCGGCGTCAACTACGGGCTCAACCGGGTGCGCTTTACCGCACCGGTGCCCGTCGGCAGCAAGCTGCGCGCGCGCATCAAGCTGCTCAAGGTCGAGCGCCTGGAGCCGTTGCCGAAGTCGCCCGAACTGGTCGGCGCGCAGTCCACCTGGGAGGTCACGGTGGAGCGCGAGGGCAGCGAGCGCCCGGTGTGCATCGCCGAGTCGATCACCCGCCGTTACGGCTGAGTCGCAGCGCCGCATGCGGCACTGCGACAATATGCCACAGCGCGGTGTCGCACCCCGGAGAGCCGCGCAAAGCGCGGCTTTCTGCATATTTAAGCGTGTTTTTGTGATGTTGACGTGGATCAAAGACAGCGCAGTGCACCAATGCGTTGATTGTCCGTTTAAATGAACAGTGTGTTCCGCATCGTTGGGTTTACCCCTAATGTTGCGTTGCGGTACAGTCGCGCCCACGATGTTTTACGTGTTGCGCCCCCCGGCCGAAAACCGCGCCTGCCCTGACGGCAGGTCCGTCGGGAGGCGCAAAAGCCTCGTATTCCAACGCTACCCGGCCGCTGTACTGAGCCGGGACCGTTCGCGGTTTCGGCCAGGTGCCGCAGCGCCGGCAAGGTCCCACAGGGCCTGCAGCGCGCGCAGTCAGTCCTTCCGTGTTCATGGCGTTGCAAGGCCGCATGGTCCCCGGGCGCAGGATCCGCCCCCAGACCGCAACGCCAGCTAAGGACACGTCCTTCCGGTTTTCCCTCAGCCCCACGCCTCTTGCGCAAGCATCAGGCGGTTTAGCCGCGCTTTTGCCCGAAGCGCGGTGTAACCAAACCAGTCGTGACATGAAGAAACCCATACTGCCGCGGTGGACGCGGTTCCTGCCTTGCCTTGGCCTGCTCCTGCTCGCCGGCTGCAACATGACGCTGCTCGACCCGAAAGGGCAGGTCGGCGTCGACATCAAAGGCATCATCCTGATCGCCACCTGGCTGATGCTGCTGGTGGTGGTGCCGGTGATCGTGCTGACGCTGGTGTTTGCCTGGAAGTACCGCGCCAGCAATACCTCGGCACGCTATGAACCCGACTGGTCGCACTCGACCGCGATCGAAGTGGTGGTGTGGCTGATCCCCTGCCTGATCATCATCGCGCTGGGCATCATCACCTGGAAGTCCTCGCACGACCTCGACCCGTACAAGCCGCTGGAATCGAGCAAGAAGCCGGTTACGGTCGAAGTGGTGGCGCTGAACTGGAAGTGGCTGTTCATCTATCCGGAACTGAACATCGCCACCGTCAACCAGATCGCCTTCCCGGTCGACACCCCGGTGAACTTCAAGATCACCTCGGATTCGATCATGAATTCGTTCTTCATCCCGCAACTGGGCAGCCAGGTGTACGCCATGGCCGGGATGGAAACCAAGCTCCACCTGATCGCCAACGAAGCCGGCAGCTATGACGGCGTGTCCGCCAACTACAGCGGCGGCGGCTTCTCGGGCATGAAGTTCAAGGCCATCGCCATGTCGAACTACGAGTTCGACCAGTGGGTGGCCAAGGTTCGCGCCTCGTCGACCGAACTGGGCGTCGATGGCTACAAGACGCTGGCGCAACCCAGCGAGAAGGAGCCGGTCGCGTACTACGGCAAGGTGGAAGACCAGCTGTTCCGCCACATCCTGCACAAGTACATGGGCCACGGCGGCGCCGCACTGGCCGCCGACGGGTTCAAGGGCGGCCCGATCTGCACGTCGCGCAACACCCTCGGTGAAGAGCAGCTGTCCTTGACCACGCCGGCCGCGCTGCCGGCAGGCGCGTAATCCTGGGAGCAATGATGTTTGGCAAGTTGAGTTTGTCGGCGATTCCGTTTCATGAGCCGATCATCATGGTCGTGCTGGCCGGCGTCGCCCTGGGCGGTGCCGCGCTGCTGGGCGCGATCACCTATTTCAAGAAGTGGGGCTATCTCTGGAACGAGTGGTTCACCTCCGTCGATCACAAGAAGATCGGCGTGATGTACTGCCTGGTGGCGCTGATCATGCTGCTGCGCGGCTTCGCCGACGCGGTCATGATGCGCACCCAGCTGGCGCTGGCCACCAACGGCGCCACCGGCGTGCTGCCGCCCGAGCACTACGACCAGATCTTCACCGCCCACGGCGTGATCATGATCTTCTTCGTGGCCATGCCGCTGATGACCGGCCTGATGAACCTGGTCGTGCCGCTGCAGATCGGCGCGCGCGACGTGGCCTTCCCGTTCCTGAACACGCTGTCGTTCTGGCTGTTCGTGGCGGGCGCCATGCTGGTCAACATCTCGCTGGGCGTCGGTGAGTTCGCCAAGACCGGCTGGCTGGCCTACCCGCCGCTGTCGGGCCTGGACTACAGCCCGGGCGTAGGGGTGGACTATTACCTCTGGAGCTTGCAGATCTCGGGGCTCGGCACCTTGCTGACCGGCGTGAACTTCCTGGTGACGATCCTGCGCATGCGCGCGCCTGGCATGACGCTGATGCGCATGCCGGTGTTCACCTGGACCGCGCTGTGCACCAACGTGCTGATCGTCGCCGCCTTCCCGGTGCTGACCGTGACCCTGGCGCTGCTGGGCCTGGACCGCTACCTCGGCATGCACTTCTTCACGAACGACGGTGGCGGCAACGCCATGATGTACGTGAACCTGATCTGGATCTGGGGCCACCCCGAGGTGTACATCCTGATCCTGCCGGCGTTCGGCATCTTCTCTGAAGTCATCGCCACGTTCTCGGGCAAGAAGCTGTTCGGCTACAAGGGCATGGTGTACGCGACCGCCGCGATCATGGTGCTGTCGTTCATCGTGTGGCTGCACCACTTCTTCACGATGGGCTCGGGCGCCAACGTCAACGCGTTCTTCGGCATCACCACCATGATCATCTCCATCCCGACCGGGGTGAAGATCTTCAACTGGCTGTTCACCATGTACCGCGGCCGCGTGCAGATGACCTCGCCGGTGCTGTGGACCCTGGGCTTCATGATCACCTTCGTGATCGGCGGCATGACCGGCGTGCTGATGGCGGTGCCGGCGGCCGACTTCGTGCTGCACAACAGCCTGTTCCTGATCGCCCACTTCCACAACGTGATCATCGGCGGCGTGCTGTTCGGCTACCTGGCCGGCATCACCTACTGGTGGCCGAAGGCGTTCGGCTTCAAGCTGAACGAGCGCCTGGGCAAGGCTTCGTTCTGGTGCTGGCTGGTGGGCTTCTACTTCGCCTTCATGCCGCTGTACGTGCTGGGCCTGATGGGCATGACCCGCCGCCTGAACCACACCGACAACCCGGCCTGGACGCCGTGGCTGTACCTGGCCGTGGTGGGCGTGGTGTTCGTCGCGCTGGGCATCTTCTTCCAGGTGCTGCAGATCGTGGTGTCGATCCGCGACCGCAAGCAGCTGGCCGACGTGACCGGCGACCCGTGGGGCGGCCGCACGCTGGAGTGGGCCACCTCGTCGCCGCCGCCGTTCTACAACTTCGCGCACACCCCGGTGGTGCGTGACCTGGACGCGTTCGCCGACATGAAGGCCCGCGGCGAGACCCTGCCGACCGAAGGCTACGAGAAGATCCACATGCCCAAGAACACGGGCGCGGGCTTCATCATCGGCGCCTTCAGCCTGGTGTTCGGCTTTGCCCTGACCTGGCATATCTGGTGGCTGGCCATCGTTGGCCTGGTGGGCATGATCTGGGCGTTCATCCACCGCAGCAACGACGACCACATCGACTACTACGTGCCGGCCACCGAGGTCGAGCAGATCGAAACGCGCCATCTGCAGCGCATTGCTTCGCAAGCCTGAGAACCATGTCGACTCAAGTCCTAGACCGCATCCCCGCGCAGGCAGGCGCCCCGGCTCACGCCGGCGCGCACGGCCATGACCATGCGCACCACGATACCAGTGCCAATACGGTGTATGGCTTCTGGATCTACCTGATGAGCGACTGCATCATCTTCGCCGGACTGTTCGCGGCCTTCGCCGTGCTGCGCGGCGAAGTGGCAGGCGGCCCGTCGGCGAAGGAGCTGTTCGAGCTCAACTACGTGCTGGTGGAGACCTTCATCCTGCTGTTCTCGTCGATCACGTACGGGATGGCGATGATCTCGCTGCAGAACCGCAGCCTCAAGCACGTGCAGACCTGGCTCGGCATCACCTTCCTGCTCGGCCTGGCGTTCATGGCGATGGAAATCAACGAATTCCACCACCTGATCGCCGAAGGCGCCGGCCCCGGCCGCAGCGCGTTCCTGTCGTCGTTCTTCACGCTGGTCGGCACCCACGGCCTGCACGTCGCCAGCGGCATGCTGTGGATGATCGTGCTGATGTGGCAGCTGGGCAAGAAGGGCATTACCCCGACGCTCAGCAAGCGCCTGATGTGCCTGTCGCTGTTCTGGCACTTCCTGGACGTGGTCTGGATCGGCGTGTTTACCGTGGTCTACCTGATGGGACATCTGTGATGGCACAACACAACGCACCGGCGGCGCACGGCGCCCACGACTCGCACGCGCACGACAGCCACGCTGGCGGCCACGCCAGCTTCAAGGGCTACGCGATCGGCTTCATCCTGGCCGTGATCCTGACCGTGATCCCGTTCAAGATCGTGATGGACGGCACCATGGACAAGGGCACCATCCTGTGGACCATCCTGGGCATGGCCGTGGTCCAGATGATCGTGCACCTGAAGTACTTCCTGCACCTGGACTCGTCGTCCGAACAGCGCAGCAATGTGATCGCGCTGCTGTTCACGGCGCTGATCCTGGTGATCGTGGTGGCGGGTTCGCTGTGGATCATGCACAACCTGAACGCCAACATGATGGTGATGTAAGGACCGGCGTCCTGGCATCGAAAAAAAGGGGCCCCGCGGGGCCCCTTTTTCTTTGGTCGCGGCTTCGTCAGGGCTTGAACGTATCCCCCAGCACCACCCCTTCACGGCGCGGGTCGGCGCCGCCCACCAGCACGGCGGAGCCGCCGATGGTGGTGCGGATGATGGCGCTCAGCCCGCTCGACTGCGCCGCGGTGTTGACGGTGTGGCCGAGGTTGCGCAGGCCCCTGACCAGCGGGTCGTTGTCGCCCGGCAGGCCGCCGGCCGGCGTGCTGGTGTCGACGTTGGGATGCTCGCCGCCGACAATCATGGCCGAGCCGGCGCCGTTGGAGCCGCCGAAGTCGATCATCGACACCGCCTGCTGCGCATCCAGGCCCCAGTCCAGCGAAGCCACCACGGTCTTGGCGACGAACTGGATGATGGTGGCGCCGCCCGGCGAGCCGGTGGTCATGTAGAAGTCGCCGCGCGAGCCGTCGCCGTTGCGCTTGAAGACCACCGTCGGCGCCATCGAGCTGCGCGGACGCTTGCCCGGCTGCAGGCGGTTGGCCACCAGCACGCCGCCCGGAGCGGGATCGGCATTGAAGTCGGTCAGCTCGTTGTTGAGCAGGAAGCCGTTGGTCATGTGGTACGAGCCCAGGCCGGCCTCGATGGTGGTGGTCATCGCCACCACGTTGCCGTACTTGTCATGCAGCGACAGGTGCGTGGTGCCGCGCTCCTCCACCATCGACGGCGCCAGCGGCACGTCGCCGAGGTTGCCCGCCGCCACCGGCGTGACCATCGACCCGGTAGTGCTGATCAGGCTGGCGCGCTGGCTCAGGTAGGGCTTGTTCAGCATGGTGTCCCAGGTGCCGCCGGGCAACGGGATGAAGTCGGTGTCGGCCACGTACTTGTTGCGGTCGGCATAGGCCAGGTGCCCGGCCTCGCCCATCAGGTGGGCGCCCAGCACGCTCGGCCGGCCGCCGTTCTGGTCGACCAGCGTGGGCTTGTGCGCGGCCATGTCGAAGTTCTCGACGATGCCCAGGATCTGCGCCACCGCAATCCCGCCCGACGACGGCGGCGGCATGCCGCACACCTCGTACTGCCGGTAGGTGGTGCACACCGGCGTGCGCTTTTTGGCCTGGTAGTTGGCCAGGTCGTCCAGCGTGGTCACGCCCGGCGTGGTATTGCCGTCGTAGGTGGTCTGGATCTTGGCGACGATGGCCTGGGCGATCGGGCCGTTCTTGTAGAAGGCGTCGGCGCCGTCAGCGGCGACGGCGCTGAAGACCGTCGCCAGCGCGGGATTGCGCAGCACGGTGTTGACCGCGCGCGGCGTGCCGTCCGGGTTCAGGAAGTAGGCGGCCATCTCCGGATCGCGCTTGATGTTGGCGACGGTGGTGCTGTCGGAGATCGCGGCCGCCATGCGCGGCGGGATCGCGAAGCCGTCGGTGGCCAGCTTGATTGCCGGCGCGAACAGTTCCTTCCACGCAGTCTTGCCGTAGTCGCGATGGGCCAGCTCGAGCACGCGCAGCGTGCCCGGGGTGCCGATGGAGCGGCCGCTGCGCTGGGCGTTGGGCAGCGGCGCGGTCGGGTCGGCCGCGGACTTCCAGCGCAGGTAGTTCTCGTCGGCGGCGGCCGGCGCGGTCTCGCGGCCGTCGTAGGCGGTGAGCTGCCGCGTCGCCGCGTCGTAATGCAGGATGAAGGCACCGCCGCCGATGCCGGACGATTGCGGCTCGACCAGGTTCAGCACCATCTGCGCCGCCACGGCGGCGTCGATGGCGGTGCCGCCGGCCTTCAGCACGTCGCACGCCGCCTTGGTCGAGACCGGGTTGTTGGTCACCGCCATATAGGTCTTGCTGTAGACCGTGACCTTGGGCGCATAGCCGGTCGCCTGCTCCGGCGCGTTGGGGTCGCCCGGCAGCACCACGGCCTGGCCGCCGGTGCTGCCGTCGAGCTCGCAGCCGGCGCTCGGCGTGACCGGCGGTGGCGGGGGAGGAGGCGGGGGATCGTCGCCGCCGCCGCAGGCGCCCAGGGTCAGCGCCAGTGCCGCCAGGGCCAGCTTGCCGCGGCGCTGGCGCCAGGCCGGGGTGGTGCGCGGCAACGGCTGTGGCTCGGCGGGGGATGCGTGGGGATCGGCAGCGTACGGCATGGTTTCTCCTTCCTGTCATGGGGGTCCGGGAAATGCCATGGCCGGGTTCGCGCAGGCGGGACCGCGGCCAGCTTTCACCGTAGTGCCGCGGCGCTCCAGCCTTAATCATTGAATGTACGGATTTACATGCATTCGAATCCGGGTTTAAGCGGGTGCTTAATCAGGCTCGGCTGCCGGGCTGGCGTGCCGGCGCTCGCCGATTGCGCCACGATGGCCCATGTCACGGCCCGGCGATGGGCGCCATGCACCGTCATCGCACGCGGTGGCCGAGACGCACTGTCACAGTGCGCTTGTCCGTTGCACGGCGATGGTGCGGGCGCGAGCCGGCAGGCAGCGCCCGCCCGCTGGCGCCGCCCGTGGCCGCACCGCGCACGGCTCTTCGCCGTGGCACGCTAGTTGCAGATGCATCACCCCGGGGAGCGTAGTCCCTGACCAACACCATAAACGGGAGCTGCAAATGCAACGACGTGACATGCTGAAGCTGTCGGCGATAGCCGCCGCGGCGATGATCGGTACCAGCCCGCTGGCGCTGGCGCAGTCCAAGGAGCCGATCAAGGTCGGCATCCTGCATTCGCTGTCCGGCACCATGGCGATCTCGGAAACGTCGCTGAAGGACGTGGCCCTGATGACCATCGACGAGATCAACAAGAGCGGCGGCGTGCTCGGGCGCAAGCTGGAGCCGGTGGTGGTGGACCCGGCATCGAACTGGCCGCTGTTCGCCGAGAAGGCGCGCCAGCTGGTCAGCAAGGACAAGGTGGCGGTGACCTTCGGCTGCTGGACCTCGGTGTCGCGCAAGTCGGTGCTGCCGGTCTACGAAGAGCTCAACTCGCTGCTGTTCTACCCGGTGCAGTATGAAGGCGAGGAGATGTCGAAGAACGTCTTCTACACCGGCGCGGCGCCCAACCAGCAGGCCATCCCCGCGGTCGAATACCTGATCAGCAAGGAGGGCGGTGGCGCCAAGCGCTTCTTCCTGCTCGGCACCGACTACGTCTACCCGCGCACCACCAACAAGATCCTGCGCGCCTTCCTGAAGAGCAAGGGCGTGGCCGACAAGGACATCGAAGAGGTCTACACCCCGTTCGGCCACAGCGACTACCAGACCATCGTCGCCAATATCAAGAAGTTCTCGCAGGGCGGCAAGACCGCGGTGATCTCCACCATCAACGGCGATTCCAACGTGCCGTTCTACAAGGAACTGGGCAACGCCGGGCTCAAGGCCAAGGACGTTCCGGTGGTGGCGTTCTCGGTCGGCGAAGAAGAGCTGCGCGGCATCGACACCAAGCCGCTGGTGGGACACCTGGCCGCGTGGAACTACTTCATGTCGGTCAAGAACCCCGAGAACGACGCCTTCCGCAAGCAATGGGCGGCCTGGGTCAAGGCCAACAACCTGCCCGGCGGCGACAAGCGCGTGACCAACGACCCGATGGAAGCCACCTACGTGGGCATCCACATGTGGGCGCAGGCGGTGAAGAAGGCCGGCAGCACCGACACCGCCAAGGTGCGCGCGGCCATGTACGGCCAGACCTTCAAGGCGCCGGACGGCTTCACCCTGACCATGGGCGAGAACCACCACCTGTACAAGCCGGTGATGATCGGCGAGGTCAAGGCCGACGGCCAGTTCGCGGTGGTGTGGAAGACGCCGAAGGCGGTGCGCGCGCAGCCGTGGAGCCCGTTCATCGCGGGCAATGAAGGGAAGCCGGACAAGGCGATGTAAGCCTCGTTTGCCTGCCACCACGCGGCGCCCCTCTCCCGCTTGCGGGAGAGGGGAGCACCGCCTCAGCTTGGTTTTCCATTTCCACTTTCGTCACGGCCAGCCCCTATGCGCTACCCGATATCCCGAACCGCCATGCCCTGGCTGCGCGCCTTGCTGGCAGCGCTGCTGCTGGCCTCGGCGCCCTGGGCCGCGGCACTGACGCAGGCCGACCTCAAGCCGCTGGCCGGGGACGACTTCGACGCCAAGACCGCCGCGCTGTCCGCCCTGGCCAGGGCCGCGCCCGCCGAAGCCGGCCCGATCCTGCAGGCGCTGCAGGACGACGCCCTGCAATACGCGCCGTCGGTCGGCATGGTGCGCCAGGACGGCGACAAGCTGGTCGATGCCATCACCGGCAAGCCGGTCACGGTCAAGGCCGACGAACGCGAATCCCTGACCCTGAACAACAGCCTGCGCGCGCTGGTCGACAGCGCCGCCAGCAGCCTGCTGCTGCAGTCGCCGGACATCGCCATGCGCGCGCAGGCGGTGGCCACGCTGCGCGACCAGCCGGAAAGCGCGTCGCTGGCGGCGGTGGAAGCCGCGCGCAAGACCGAGGCCGATGCCGGCCTGCGCGCCAGCCTGGACGTGATCTGGGCCAACCTGGTGCTGGCCGGCATCCCCGAGGCCGCCGAGCGCGAGGCGCGGCTCGAAGCCATCCGTATCCTGGGCCGCGACAGTAACCCGCAAAACCGCCAGAAACTGGAGCCGCTGGTCGAGCGCGACAGCGCCGGCCGCTACCGCGAGCCCGATGGCAGCGTGCGGCTGGCCGCGCAGCAGGCGCTGGACATGCTGCAGGGCGACCAGCGCCGCGCCGAAGTGATCGGCAACCTGTTCGCCGGGCTGAGCCTGGGCAGCGTGCTGCTGCTGGCCGCGCTCGGCCTGGCCATCACCTATGGCCTGATCGGCGTGATCAACATGGCGCACGGCGAATTCCTGATGATCGGCGCCTATGCCACCTACGTGGTGCAGTCGCTGTTCCGCGCCTATGCGCCGGGCGCGCTCGACTGGTATCTGCCCGCGGCGCTGCCGGTTTCGTTCCTGGCAGCCGCGGTGGTTGGCTTCGTGCTGGAGCGGCTGGTGCTGCGCCACCTGTACGGGCGTCCGCTGGAAACGCTGCTGGCCACCTTCGGCGTGAGCCTGCTGCTGATGCAGGCGGTGCGCACGCTGTTCGGCGCGCAGAACGTGGAAGTGTCCAATCCCGGATGGATGAGCGGCGGCTTCGAATGGCTGCCGGGGCTGGTGATCCCGTACAACCGCGTGGTCATCATCCTGTTCGCGCTGGCGGTGGTGGCGGTGGCGTGGGGCGTGCTCAACCGCACGCGGCTGGGGCTGTTCGTGCGCGCGACCACGCAGAACCGCACCATGGCCGCATGCGTGGGCGTGCGCACCTGGCAGGTCGACAGCTACGCCTTTGCCTTCGGTGCCGGCATCGCCGGGCTCGGCGGCTGCGCGCTGTCGCAGATCGGCAATGTCGGCCCCGACCTGGGCCAGGCCTACATCATCGATTCGTTCATGGTGGTGGTGCTGGGCGGGGTGGGGCAACTGGCCGGCACCATCGTCGGTGCGTTCGGGCTGGGCATCCTCAACAAGTTCATCGAACCCTTCTATGGCGCGGTGCTGGCCAAGATCCTGGTCCTGGTGCTGATCGTGCTGTTTATCCAGAAGCGGCCGCAGGGACTGTTCGCGCTCAAGGGGCGCAGCGCGGAGGCATGATGCAGCGATTCCAATCGAACTCTTCCGCGGCACCGTTCCGGCTGGCCGTGCCCGAACGCCAGTCGCTGTTCTCGCCGCGCGGCTGGATGGTGCTGCTGGCGCTGACGGTGATCGTCGGCATCGGCGTGCCGGTGTGCGCGCTGCTGGTGCCGGAGGGCCATCCGCTGCACCTGTCGGCGTATGCCCTGACGCTGGTGGGCAAGATCATGTGCTTCGCGCTGGCGGCGATCGCGCTCGACCTGGTGTGGGGCTACTGCGGCATCCTCAGCCTCGGCCATGGCCTGTTCTTCGCGCTGGGCGGCTATGCCATGGGCATGTACCTGATGCGTTCGATCGGGCGCGAAGGCGTGTACCAGAGCGACCTGCCGGACTTCATGGTGTTCCTCGACTGGAAGGAGCTGCCGTGGTTCTGGCACGGCACCGACCACCTCGGCTACGCGCTGCTGCTGGTGGTGCTGGTGCCGGGCGTGCTGGCGTGGCTGTTCGGCTTCTTTGCCTTCCGCTCGCGCATCAAGGGCGTGTACCTGTCGATCATCACGCAGGCGATGACCTATGCGGCAATGCTGCTGTTCTTCCGCAACGAGACCGGCTTCGGCGGCAACAACGGCTTTACCGACTTCAAGCGCATCGCCGGCTTTGCCATCGCCGCGCCGCAGACGCGCACGGCGTTGTTCGTGCTGACTTTCCTGGCGCTGCTGACCGGCTTTATCGCCTGCCGCTATATCGTTACCTCGAAGCTCGGCCGCGTGGTCACGGCGGTGCGCGATGCCGAGATGCGCGTGATGTTCTCGGGCTATAACCCGCTCGGCTACAAGCTCTTCGTGTGGACTTTCTCGGCGGTGCTGTGCGGCATCGCCGGCGCGCTGTACGTGCCGCAGGTCGGCATCATCAACCCGGGCGAGATGTCGCCCGGCAATTCGATCGAGATGGCGGTGTGGGTGGCCGTGGGCGGACGCGGCACGCTGGTCGGGCCGGTGATCGGGGCGTTCCTGGTCAATGGCGCCAAGACGCTGTTCACCGCGCACTTCGCCGAATACTGGCTGTTCCTGCTGGGCGCGATGTTCGTGCTGGTGACGCTGTACCTGCCCGACGGCGTGACCGGCCTGTGGCAGCGCTGGCGCGAGCGCCGCGCGCACACTGCCGCGCCGGCCGCGGCCGAACCGGTTTCCACGCCAGCGGTCGCGGGCCGCAGCGGAGGTGAAGCATGAACGCCGCAGTCGAACACAGCCAGGCCGAGAGCGGCGATGCCACCGGACTGGGCCGCATCGTCGAGCCCGGCACCATCGACGTGTCGCACGGCCCGATCCTTTACCTCGAAGACGTGACCGTACAGTTCGACGGCTTCCGCGCCCTCAACCAGCTGAACCTGGCGATCGACCACGGCGAACTGCGCTGCGTGATCGGCCCCAACGGCGCCGGCAAGACCACCATGATGGATGTCATCACCGGCAAGACCGGACCGCGCAACGCCAGTGTCAGCGGGCGCGTGTTCCTGGGCCAGACCATCGACCTGATGCGGATGACCGAGCCGCGCATCGCGCAGGCGGGCATCGGCCGCAAGTTCCAGAAGCCCACCGTGTTCGAGCAGCACGCGGTGTGGGAAAACCTGGAGCTGGCGATGCAGGCCGACAAGCGCTGGTGGTCGTCGCTGCACGCGCGGCTGACCGCCGCCGGGCATCGCCGCATCGAGGAGACGCTGGCGCTGACCGGCCTCGAGGCCGAGGCCTACCGGCCCGCCGGGCTGCTGTCGCACGGGCAGAAGCAGCGGCTGGAAATCGGCATGCTGCTGATGCAGCAGCCACAGTTGCTGCTGCTCGACGAGCCCGTCGCCGGCATGACCGACGAGGAGACCATGCAGCTCGCCAGCCTGCTCAACGGCTTGCGCGGCAGCTGCTCGATGATGGTGGTGGAACACGACATGGAGTTCGTCGCCGCGCTGGCGGGTGCCGCCGGCAAGGTCACGGTGCTGGCCGAGGGCAGCGTGCTGGCCGAAGGCACGCTCGACAGCGTCAAGCGCGACGAACGCGTGATCGAATCCTACCTGGGGAGATAGGCATGCTGCAGGTCAATGCACTGAACCAGTACTACGGCGGCAGCCATATCCTGCGCAACGTCAGCTTCGAGGTGCCGGCGGGCAAGCTGACCACGCTGCTCGGCCGCAACGGCGTCGGCAAGAGCACGCTGCTGAAATGCCTGATGGGCGTGGTGCCGACGCGCAGCGGCAGCATCCATTGGGATGGCAGGCCGCTGGAGAAGAAGGCGCCGTACGAACGCGTCGCGGCCGGGCTGGCCTATGTGCCGCAGGGGCGCGAGATCTTTCCGCGGCTGACGGTCGAGGAGAACCTGCTGATCGGCGCCGCCAGCCGCGCGCGGCCGGCGGGCGTGCCGGAGCGCATCTACCAGCTGTTCCCGGTGCTGCGCACCATGCGCCTGCGCCGCGGCGGCGACCTGTCCGGCGGCCAGCAGCAGCAACTGGCGATCGGCCGCGCGCTGATGAGCGAGCCGCAACTGCTGATCCTCGACGAGCCGACCGAAGGCATCCAGCCCTCGATCATCCAGGACATCGGCCGCGCGTTGCGGCTGCTGGTCGACGAATTCGGCATGACGGTGCTGCTGGTCGAGCAGTACTACGAATTCGCGCGGCACATCGCCGACCACTATGTGGTGATGAGCCGCGGCGAAGTGGTGGCGCGCGGCGCCGGCGCCAGCATGGAGCAGGACGGCGTGCGCGAGCTGATCGCCGTGTAGGGCGCGCGCAAGTTCCGTTCGCCACCGATGCGCCATCCCGATTTCCCTTCGCTCCTCGCCATGCCGGCGGCCTGGCAGGCCACGCTGCACCTGCGCTTTGCGCCGCGCGGCGGGCGCACCGTGCTGACCGGGCGGCGCCATCGGGGCCCGCTGCTGGTACAGAAGGCGCTGTACCCGGAAGGTGGCATCTGCCACGCGGTGATCCTGCACCCGCCGGCTGGCGTGGCCGGTGGCGACAGCCTGGAGATCGACGTGGCGGTGGAGTCCGGCGCGCATGCGGTGCTGGCCACGCCGGGCGCCACCAAGTGGTACAAGTCGCTCGGCCGCGACGCGGCCCAGCGGGTGCGGCTGGCGGTGGGCGAGGGCGCGCGGCTGGACTGGCTGCCGCAGGAGAACATCGTTTTCGACGAGGCGCGTGCGCGGATTTCCACCGTGCTGGATATCGCGCCGGGCGGCAGCGCGATCGGCTGGGATGCCGTGGTGCTCGGCCGCCAGGCATCGGGCGAGCAGTGGGCGCGCGGCGCGCTGTGGCTGGATACGCGCATCGGCGCCGGCGAGCGCGCGTTGTGGATCGAGCAATCGCATATCGACGCGGCATCGCCGCTGCGCAATGCCGTGCCCGGGCTGGACGGGCTGAACGTGCTGGGCACGCTGTGGGCGGTCGGCGCAGGCGCCACGCAAGACCTTGCCGAAACGCTGGCCGAGCGGCTGCCTTATACGCCGGCGTTGCGCGCCGGCGTGACCTGCCTCGCGGCCAACGGCCAGTCGATGCTGCTGCTGCGCGTGCTGGGCCGGCACATGGAAGCGGTGCGCCACGTCATGACCGACACCTGGCAGGCGCTGCGCATGCCGCTGCATGGCGTCGCGGCGCAACCGCTGCGGCTGTGGGCGACGTAGCCCGTCAATACGCAATCGAACACCCAACAGGAACGAGAGATGGAACTGACGCCGCGCGAGAAAGACAAGCTGCTGATCTTCACCGCCGCGCTGCTGGCCGAGCGGCGCAAGGCCCGCGGGCTGAAGCTGAACTACCCGGAAGCGGTGGCGCTGATCACCGCCGCCATCATGGAAGGCGCGCGCGACGGCCGCACCGTGGCCGAGCTGATGCACGCCGGCACCACCGTGCTGCAGCGCGACGACGTGATGGCGGGCGTGGCCGAGATGATCCCGGAGATCCAGGTCGAGGCCACCTTCCCGGACGGCACCAAGCTGGTCACCGTCCACCATCCCATTGTCTGAAACGCATTGATAACCGAAGCCGGCACCCCGGCCAATCCGATGACCGCGATGACCCGTACCGCTTGCCTGCGCCTTGCCCTGGGCGCTTCCCTGACCGTTGCCGCCGGCGCCGCGCTGGCGCATCCCGGCCACGATGCCGCCACCGTCGGCGCCAGCCTGTGGGCCGGCCTGGCGCACCCGTTCACCGGCGCCGACCACCTGCTGGCGATGGCCGCGGTGGGGGTATGGAGTGCGTTGGTGGCGCGCTCCGCCGCCGATACGCTGCGCCTGCCGCTGGCCTTCGTGGGCTTGATGCTGGTGGGCGCCGCGCTCGGCCTCTGCGGCATGGCGCTGCCTGCGGTGGAGCCCATGATCGCCGCTTCGCTGCTGGTGATCGGCTTGCTGCTGGCGCTGCGCGCCAAGCTGCCGGCGTGGGCCGGCACGCTGCTGGTGGGCGGCTTTGCCGTGTTCCACGGCTATGCGCATGGGGCGGAACTGCCCGCCAGTGCCGGCGCGCTGCCGGCGGTGCTGGCCTATGTGGGCGGGTTTGCCGCGGCCACCATGGCGCTGCACCTGCTGGGCATCGGCGCCGGAGCGCTGCTGCGCCGCCGCGCCGGCTGGCTCGCGCGCGCGGCCGGCGCGGGCGTGGCGCTGTACGGCGCCGGCCTGCTGGTCGCCTGAGGAGGACCGCCATGATCCCCGGTGAACTGATGCCCGCCGACGGCGAGATCGCGCTCAATGTCGGCCGCGCCACCGTCAGCGTGACGGTGGCCAATACCGGCGACCGGCCGATCCAGGTCGGCTCGCACTTCCACTTCTACGAAACCAACGCGGCCCTGGCGTTCGAGCGCGAGGCCACGCGCGGCTTTCGCCTGAACATCGCCGCGGGCACCGCGGTGCGCTTCGAGCCCGGGCAGACCCGCACCGTGGAACTGGTGGCGCTGGCGGGCGACCGCATCGTCTACGGCTTCAACGGCAAGATCATGGGAGCGCTGTGATGGCATCGATCTCCAGGCAGGCCTATGCCGAGATGTTCGGCCCCACCACCGGCGACCGCCTGCGGCTGGCCGATACCGGGCTGATCATCGAAGTCGAGAAGGACTTCACCGTCTACGGCGAGGAAGTCAAGTTCGGCGGCGGCAAGGTGATCCGCGACGGCATGGGGCAGAGCCAGCGCATGGCGCAGGACTGCGTCGACACCGTGATCACCAATGCGCTGATCGTCGACCACTGGGGCATCGTCAAGGCCGATATCGGCCTCAAGCATGGGCGCATCGCGGCGATCGGCAAGGCCGGCAATCCCGACATCCAGCCCGGCGTCACCATCGTGGTCGGTCCCGGCACCGAGGTGATCGCGGCCGAGGGCATGATCGTCACCGCCGGCGGCATCGACAGCCATATCCACTTTATCTGCCCGCAGCAGATCGACGAGGCGCTGATGAGCGGCGTCACCACCATGATCGGCGGCGGGACCGGGCCCGCCACCGGCACCTTCGCCACCACCGTGACGCCGGGGCCGTGGTACATGGAGCGCATGCTGCAGGCCGCCGACGCCTACCCGATGAATATCGGCCTGCTGGGCAAGGGCAACGCCAGCCAGCCGGGGCCGATCCTGGAGCAGGTCCAAGCCGGCGCCATCGGCCTGAAGCTGCATGAAGACTGGGGCACCACGCCGGCGGCGATCGATACCTGCCTGTCGGTGGCCGACGCAACCGACACCCAGGTGGCGATCCATACCGATACGCTCAACGAGGCCGGTTTCGTCGAGGCGACCATCGCCGCGTTCAAGGGCCGCACCATCCATACCTACCACACCGAAGGCGCCGGCGGCGGCCATGCGCCGGACATCATCAAGGTGTGCGGCGAGGCCAACGTGCTGCCGTCGTCGACCAACCCGACGCGCCCGTACACCGTCAACACGCTGGACGAGCATCTCGACATGCTGATGGTGTGCCACCACCTGGACCCGTCGATCGCCGAGGACATCGCCTTCGCCGAAAGCCGCATCCGCCGCGAGACCATCGCCGCCGAGGACATCCTGCACGACCTCGGCGCGTTCTCGATGATCTCGAGCGATTCGCAGGCGATGGGGCGCGTCGGCGAAGTCATCATCCGAACCTGGCAGACCGCGCACAAGATGGCGGCGCAACGCGGCAAGCTGCCGGGCGATCCGCACGATGCGCGCGGCGGGCACGACAACTTCCGCGTTCGGCGCTACGTCGCCAAGTACACCATCAACCCGGCGCTGACCCACGGCATCGCCCATGAAGTGGGTTCGGTCGAGGTCGGCAAGTGGGCCGACCTGGTGCTGTGGCGGCCCGCGTTCTTCGGCGTCAAGCCCAGCCTGATCCTGAAGGGCGGCATGATCGCCGCGGCCGCGATGGGAGATCCCAATGCATCGATTCCGACGCCGCAGCCGGTGCACTACCGGCCCATGTTCGCCGCGGCCGGCGGCGCGCTGCATCGTTCGTCGCTGACCTTCGTCTCGCAGGCGGCGCTGGCGGCCGGCATCGGCGAACGCTACGGGCTGGCCAAGACGCTGTCAGCCGTGCGCGGCACCCGCACCGTCAGCAAGCGCGACATGGTCCACAACGACTGGCAACCGCATGTCACGGTCGATCCCGAGACCTACCAGGTGGTTGCCGACGGCCAGTTGCTGACCTGCGAGCCCGCCACCGAGCTGCCCATGGCGCAGCGCTATTTCTTGTTTTGATGGGGGCGGAATTGCCATGCTGAAGATCGATAAGCATTTGACCGCGCCACACGGCATCGCCGGCGTGCTGGTGCGCCGCGCACCCAAGCTGGTGCTGCCGTTTGGCGACCGCAGCAAGAGCCGCCTGCGCGCGGTGCTCGACAACGGCGCCGACGCCGCGCTGTTCCTGCCGCGCGGCACGGTCCTGCGCGGCGGCGACCTGCTGGTGGCCGAGGACGGCAGTTTCATCGAAGTCCAGGCCGCCGCCGAGTCCGTGCTGGAAGTGCGCGCACAGGACCCGCACGCGCTGATGCGCGCGGCCTACCACCTCGGCAACCGCCACACGCCGGTGGAGATCGGGCGCGACTACCTGCGGCTCGAATATGACGCGGTGCTGGCCGACATGCTGCGGCGCCTGGGCGTGCAGGCGGAACGCGCCGAACTGCCGTTCGAGCCGGAGGCGGGCGCTTATGGCGGCGGGCACAAGCATGGGCACGATGCGACGTTCGCGGAGGACTATGCGGCGGCGCAGGCGGTGTTCCATGAGCATCATGGACACTCGCACTCGCACTCGCATGGTCATGCTGGCGAGCATGTCCATGGAGAGCATTGTGGGCATCGGCAGTGATGTGTATGGTCGGTGTGGAGGGAGGGCGCGAATGATGGCCGATGCTAACGACACCGAATCTGTAAGAGTTCGCACTTCCGCTCAAGTAAGCCGGGGCAAGACTCAGGGCGGACCGGAGCATGTGGTTGGCGCGGACTTCGTAGGGGCTCTTGGCCCTCTCCCCAACCCTCTCCCGCAAGCGGGAGAGGGAGTCCACACGAGTCAAGCATCAGGCGCCGCATGGCGGTGCGAGGCTGCGGGTTTGCTCCCCTCTCCCGCTTGCGGGAGAGGGGCTGGGGGAGAGGGCAGGCGAGTGCCAGGGCCAACGTTCGTCCGCATGCTTCGGTCCAACCAGACCAAGGCAGAGCAATGTCTTTGGTACCACTTCCGCGCCCACCGATTTCTCGGCTTGAAGTTCAAGCGTCAACAGCAGTGCGGTCCTTATGTTGCGGATTTCGTCTGCATGGCATTCAAGCTGGTCATCGAAGTGGATGGCGGTCAGCATGGCTCTGAGGTCGATGCGAGGCGCGATGTCTGGTTCCGACGTGAGGGATATCGTGTGTTGCGGTTTTGGAACCGTGATGTATTGGGGAATACGGGGGCAGTACTAGAGACAGTACGTGAGGTTTTGTTGGAGTTGGGGCTCGTGGATGCTCCGGCCCTCTCCCCCGACCCCTCTCCCGCAAGCGGGAGAGGGGAGCGAACCGTCGCAAAGCGAGGGATCGTGCGATGACCCGACTCCCCCAACTCATCTCGCTCCTCCACCTCGCCTCGCCCGCATTGCCCATCGGCGGCTTCAGCTATTCGCAAGGTCTCGAGGCCGCAATCGAATGCGGCAGCGTGCATGACGCCCCGACTGCCGAGCGCTGGATCCGCGACAACCTGCTGCATGTCCAGGCGCAATGCGAGGCACCGCTGTGGCTGCTACTGCATCGCCACTGGCAGGCGGGCGATGCCGAGCAGGTACGTTCGTGGAACGCCTGGTTCCACGCTACCCGCGAAACCTCGGAGCTTCGCCTCGAGACCGAGCAGATGGGCTGGTCGCTGGCGAAGCTGATTGCCCAGATGGAATGGGGCACGCCGGCATTGCGCGAGGCGCTGGCAATGCTCGCGCCGGTCTGCCTGCCAACCGCCTTCACGGCAGCCTGCGTTGCGCTGAACGTCGACGCCCGCGACGGCCTGGCCGCGTATTGCTTCAACTGGGCCGAGAACCAGGTCGCCGCCGCGATCAAGGCGGTGCCGCTGGGCCAGGTCGCCGGCCAACACATGCTGCGCCGCCTTCACGCGGCGGTACTGGAAACCGTGGACGAAGCCACGCGCCGCGCCGATGCCACGCCGCCGCAACTGTCGACCTTTTCCCCGATGCTGGGCCTGCTGTGCGCACGCCACGAAACGCAGTACTCCCGGCTGTTCCGATCCTGAACCGATACCCCACCATGACCCACGCCCGTACCAAGAAGAACCCTCCGCTGCGCGTCGGCGTCGGCGGCCCGGTCGGCTCCGGCAAGACCACGTTGCTGGAAATGCTGTGCAAGGCGATGCGCGACCGTTATGACCTGGTCGCGATCACCAACGACATCTACACCAAGGAGGACCAGCGCCTGCTTACGATCTCCGGCGCGCTGCCGGCGGAGCGCATTTTGGGCGTGGAAACCGGCGGCTGCCCGCACACCGCGATCCGCGAGGACGCATCGATCAATCTGGAGGCGGTCGATCGCATGCTGGCGCGCTTCCCGGATGCCGACGTGGTCTTCATCGAGTCCGGCGGCGACAACCTGGCCGCGACCTTCAGCCCAGAACTTTCTGATCTTACGATCTACGTGATCGACGTCGCCGGGGGCGAGAAGATTCCTAGGAAAGGCGGGCCGGGCATCACCAAGTCCGACCTGCTGGTGATCAACAAGACCGACCTGGCGCCGTATGTGGGCGCATCGCTGCCGGTGATGGAAAGCGATGCGCGCAAGATGCGCGGCACCCGGCCGTTCGTGATGGGCAGCGTCAAGTCGGGGCAGGGCCTGGACGAGGTGATCCGCTTCATCGAACGGCAGGGCATGCTGGGGCTCTAGCCTTGCGGGGTAGCGTCGGCATCGGGTGCGGGCCTGGTGCCGGAACTGCCGTGCGCGAGCGCGGGGCGGAAGCTGCCCTTGCCCGCCAGCGCCCGCGCCACCGCGGCGACCAGGTTCAGCTCGGGCTCGCTCAGCTCGGCCATGTGGTGCATCGTGGCCTCGATCGCCGCGCGCTGGCGGTTGCCGAATGGCGCGCGCGATTGCTCGACCTGCAGCTGGCTGGCGTCGTGGCGGCTGAAGTCGAGCATCTCGGCGGTGGGCACGGCGAGGGTCTCGGCCAGCCTGCAGATGTTGGCCAGCGCCAGGTTGCGCTTGCCGCTTTCAATGCCGCTCAGGTACGAGCGCGAGAGTCCGCTTTCGAGCGAAAGCGTCTCCTGGGACCAGCCTCGTTGCTTGCGTAGCCAGGCGAGATGCAATCCGAAAAGTCTGAGATTTCGAGAGGTCATGGGATCAACAAAAGTTCGGAGTGGTCTGAGGCTAAGGGTTTGACCTTGAGGCCACGACAACTTATCCTCATCCTCACTATCGGTGTCCGATCCGCAAATTGAGGGGCGCGCCAGGCATTGGCGCGGCACGATGGCATCAACCGGGCGGCCTGCACCGCGGCGCCGCGCCAGACGGGTTATTGCGCAAGACCGCGCGTCACGCCGCCACGCGTGCGCCGGCTGCGCGGACAGGCGCCGCGCGCCTGTCGCCCTGCAGGGGGATTGCCATGCAGATCTTCACGCTGTTCGAGGCGCGCATGCGCGCCATCGATGCCGACCGCCACGCGCCGTCGGATTTCCTTCCCGGATTCCAGCCACGCCTGCTTGCCGCCGCTGCCGGGCTGGGCTGCACCTGCGACTACATCTTCCTCTGCGCCGGCGAGCGCCAGCCCGAATTTTCAGCGGATTGCCATGAATGGTGGGGTTGCCTGCGCGGTGGCCTGCGGCTGTCTTCGCCCGGCCGCGGCAGCTTGCTGGTGGGCGGCGGCGAACTGTTCGCGCCCGCGCCCGGCGTGCCGATGCAGGTGCAGGCGGTGGCCGACACCATCCTGGTGCGCGCGGTGCCGCAAGGCCCGGCCGGGGCCTCGGGTCCCGTGGCCATGCCCGCGGGCGCGTGGCAGTGCGCGCTGGGCGCCATTGCCCCCGTCGGGGCCGCGGCCGATGCCGATGGCGCGGCCGCGCCGCATGCGCTGGCGGACGTGTTGGACGCGGATGTCTGGCAGGCGCGGCAGGGCATGCGCCCGGAGTTTGTCCAGCTGGATGGCTCGGTGGATGACTGGGGCCGGCACCTGCAGGCGCGCGGGCTGCGCTGGGCGCTGTGTTACCGGGGCGCGCTGGCCCTGCACTGGCATGGCGCGCTGGTGCGCAGCGGCGATGACATGGCCTTCCTGCAGCCCGGCGTGCTCTACGCGCCCGACGCGCACGAGTCATGCCGGCTCGACGTGCTGGCGCCGGGCACCGGCCTGCTGTGCTGCTTCGGCGCGGGCGATGCCCCGCATGATGGCGAGTCCGCCCGTGGCGGCCGGCGTGCGGATGGCCACGCCGTGGCGCGCGCTGCGCTGGCGCTGGCCTGATGGCCGGCGTGGCCGCCGACCGGCGCCATGCGCAAGCCGCGCAGCCGCCGGCCGCCGCGCGGCTTTCAGTGGCGCTTGTACTGCGTGGCGCCGAACAGCACTTCGCGCGCCTTGTCGTCCTGCAGCGCCTTGCGCGCGCTGGCCAGCACCTCCACGCCGCGCTTGACCGCGGGACGCTCGGCGATCTGGTTGAACCAGCGCTTCAGGTGCGGGTAGTCGTCCAGCTCCACGCCCTGGTTCTGCCAGCTGCGCAGCCACGGGAAGGTGGCGATGTCGGCGATGGTGTACTGGTCGCCGGCCAGCCATTCGTGCTTCGACAGCTGCGTGTCGATCACGCCGTACAGGCGCTTGGCTTCATTGGTGTAGCGGTTGACCGCGTACTCGATCTGCTCGGGCGCGTAGATGCGGAAGTGGTGCGCCTGGCCGAGCATCGGACCCACGCCGCCCATCTGGAACATCAGCCACTGCAGCGTCTCGTACTTGCCGCGCACGTCCTCGGGCAGGAACTTGCCGGTCTTGCCCGCCAGGTAAAGCAGGATCGCGCCCGATTCGAACAGCGAGATCGGCTTGCCGTCGGGCCCGTCCGGGTCGACGATGGCGGGAATCTTGTTGTTGGGGCTGATCTTCAGGAAGTCGTCGCCGAACTGGTCGCCGGCGCCGATGTTGATCGGGTGGACCTGGTACTCCAGTCCGCACTCTTCCAGCATGATGTGGACCTTGTGGCCATTGGGCGTGGCCCAGGTGTAGACGTCGATCATTGCAGGGATCTCCTGGCTGCATTCATGGGAACGGCCACATCGACCACCGACGTGGCGAACCGCGCGATTTAAGCACAGAAGAAAAAAACGCGCAGGCCGGCTGCGCGTTTTCCACAATGCCGGCAGGGGCGGGCCCGGCCGGCGCTCCCGGGCGCTCAGAAACCGCGCGCCACCGGCATCTTGATGGTGTCCGGGTTGACGTTCATGTGCTTGGCCAATTCCAGCTTGGCGATGGCGTTGCGGTGCACCTCGTCCGGACCGTCGGCCAGGCGCAGCGTGCGCTGGTGCGCCCACCAGTTGGCCAGCGGGAAGTCGCTGGAAACGCCGGCGGCGCCGTGGACCTGGATGGCCCAGTCGATCACCTTCAGCGCCACGTTCGGGGCCACCACCTTGATCATGGCGATCTCGGCCTTGGCCACCTTGTTGCCGACCGTGTCCATCATGTACGCGGCCTTGAGCGTCAGCAGGCGCGCCATCTCGATCTCGCAGCGGGCTTCGGCGATACGCTCCTGCGTCACGCCCTGGGCCGACACCGGCTTGCCGAAGGCCACCCGCGACAGCGCGCGCTTGCACAGCAGTTCCAGCGCGCGCTCGGCCACGCCGATGCTGCGCATGCAGTGGTGGATGCGGCCCGGGCCGAGGCGGCCCTGCGCGATCTCGAAGCCGCGGCCTTCGCCCAGCAGGATGTTCGAGACCGGCACGCGCACGTTCTTCAGCTCGATTTCCATATGGCCGTGCGGCGCGTCGTCGTAGCCGAACACCGGCAGGAAGCGCTTGATGGTGATGCCCGGGGTATCGGCCGGCACCACGACCATCGACTGCTGCTCATGGCGGCCGGCGTCGGGATCGGTCTTGCCCATCACGATGTAGACCTTGCAGCGCGGGTCGCCGGCGCCCGACGACCACCACTTGGTGCCGTTGATGACATAGTGGTCGCCATCGCGCTCGATGCGGCATTCGATATTGGTCGCGTCCGACGAGGCCACCGCGGGCTCGGTCATCAGGAAGGCCGAGCGGATCTCGCCGGCGAGCAGCGGCTCCAGCCACTGGTCCTTCAGTTCTTCCGACGCGTAGCGCTCCAGCGTTTCCATGTTGCCGGTGTCCGGGGCCGCGCAGTTGAACACCTCGGCCGACCAGGGCACCCGCCCCATGATCTCGCACAGCGTGGCGTATTCCAGGTTCGACAGGCCTTGCGGGGCGCGCGGCGAACGCGGCAGGAACAGGTTCCACAGGCCGGCTTCGCGCGCCAGCGGCTTCAGCTCCTCGATCACCTTGGTCGGGATCCAGGCGTTGCCGGCGCGGCGGTTGGCGTCGATCTCCTCGGCGAAGCGCTTTTCGTTCGGATAGATGTGCTGGTCGAAGAAGGCCAGCAGCTTGGCCTGCATCTCCTTGACCTTCGGGCTGTACTCGAAATCCATGTGGTCTCCTCGCTACGGAATCGGTGGGCACGGGCTGCCGCCGGCGCCGGTTGGCTGGGTCTTCGGGCAATACCTTGCCGATGCAATGCACTCTATCTGAAAGCGGGTAATTAGAAAAATGAATTTTCTGGATTTGCCAGTATCAATTCCCTGCATTCCGTGCCAGAATCACCAGCATGCAGCTCTCCCGCATCGACCTCAACCTCTTCGTCGTGTTCGACGCCATCTACAGCGAAGGCAGCATCACCGCGGCCGCGCGCCAGCTCAACCTGACGCAGCCGGCGGTCAGCCACGCGCTGGGGCGGCTGCGCACGCTGTTCGACGATCCGCTGTTCGAGCGGCGCGGGCAGGGCATGGCGCCCACGCCGCTGGCCCGTTCGCTGGCGGCCGAGGTACGCAGCGCGCTGCAATCGTTCGCGCGCACGCTGCAGGACACGCCGCACTTCGATCCTACCAACACCGTGCGCCGCTTCACCATCGGCATGCGCGACGCGCTCGAGTCGACGCTGCTGCCGCCGCTGATGAGCCGCGTCACGGCGATGGCGCCGCAGGTGGAGATTGCCGCGATCCGCTTCGACCGGCGCGAGATGGAATCGGAGTTGCTGGCCGGCACGCTCGACGCCGCGCTCGACATCCTGCTGCCGGTGTCGCCGGCGATCCACCATGCGCCGTTCATGGCCGACCCGATGGTGGTGCTGGCACGGCGCGACCATCCGCTGGTGAAGAAGGAACTGACGCTGGAGCGCTACCTCGCGGCCGAGCACGTCCATGTGTCGTCGCGCCGCCGCGGCGCCGGTCTGGAGGACCAGGCCTTGCATCGCATGGGCCTGACGCGGCGCGTGCGGCTGCGCTGCCAGCACTACGCCGCGGCGTGCCGCGTGGTCAGCTGCACCGACCTGCTCGCGACGCTGCCGTTGCGCTATGCGCGCATCGCCAACGAGCCCTATGCCAACCGGCTGCTGTCGCTGCCGTTCAAGGTGCCGTCGCTGGAACTGCACCTGTACTGGCACGCGGGCGGCGAGAACGACGGTGCCAACCGCTGGCTGCGCGAGCAGCTGATGGCGGTGATGGCCTCGCTCGGCAGCGGCATGGCCGACGTAGCCGCCGCGAGCTGACGGCGCTCGCCTGGCCCCGCCGCGGCCCGGATTAGGTTCAGGTGCGGCGCGCGCGGGTCACACGTAAGCAATTGTTCGCGGGCTAGACCCTCGCAGTCACGGCCCATACCATCGTCCGGTCTTTCTGCCCCCGGCAGAGCCACAGCGAGCCCATGCTGCACGGTGCCCGCGATGGTTGTCGCGCCGGCTGTCCGCGCTCGCGGATCCCCCGGGCAGACCAATTCGCCGAACTCCACCACGACGACTCAGACCGATGATTGGGAAACGCTTGCCTGCCGATTGCCCTTCCATGCCGCCGCGCCGCGCGCGGCACACCACGCTGGCCCTGACCACGCTCTGTACCGCCGCGGCGCTGGCGCTGGCCGCCTGCGGCGGCGGCGATGGTGGCGACGGTGGCACGACGGCCAGTGCCGCGCCTGGCGGGTCGGCCCCGTCCGGCGCGCAGGCCAGCCCGTCCGCTGGTAGCCAGAGCGCAGCCACGTCCCCGTCCCCGACCTCCCCGACCTCGCCGACCGGCTCCACCACCACTACCACGGCTGGTGCCTGCTACACCGTCAGCGGTCCCGCGCCCGCCGCCGCGCCGGGCAGCGGCATCTCGCTGCTGCCGGCGCGCGGCAGCGCGGTCAGCAACTACCGCGTGCTGGAGGAGCCGCGCACCGCCGGCCTGTGCTACGCCAACTATCGCCGCGAGCAGGTGGGCCTGCCGCCGCTGGCGGCGCGCGACCCGCTCAATGCCGCCGCGCAGGCGCATACCGACTACATGCTGGCCAATGCCACGCTGACGCACGACGAAAGCAGCGGCAATCCGGGTTACACCGGCGCCACCGCCCACGAGCGCATCCAGGCCGCCTATCCGACCGACGCCACTGCCGAAGTGGTGGCCGGCGCCAACCGCTGGACCTCGGTGGCCAATGCGCAGCTGTCGATGTCGCCCAAGGACGCGCTGGTGTCGGACCTGGTCAACGCGCCGTTCCACCGCGCCGCGCTGCTGGGCAGCTATGGCTCGGCCGGCAGCGGCTTTGCCGAGCGCGTGGGCGCCAACGGCAGCGGCACCTCGGCCAGCTACTACCAGACCGTCGACCTCGCCGACCGCGTCCGCGGCGGCAGCGACAACCAGATGGTGGCCTATCCGTTCGAAGGCCAGAACGACGTGCCGGTCAACTGGGTCAACACTGAAAGCCCCAACCCGGCGCCGGGCTATGAAAACCGCACCATGGGTTACCCGGTGTCGCTGCAGGCGATCAATACCTCGCTGCAGTTCGATGCCGACAACTTCGTCATCACCGATGCGCACGGCAGCAACGTCGACTGCATCAAGGTCGACAGCCGTTCCTCGGGCCTGAGCAGCGCCGCGCGCGGCCTGGCGGTGTGCACGCCGGTGGCGCCGCTGGCGAGCCAGCAGCGCTATACCGTGCGGGTCACGGGCCGGCTCGGCGCGCAGCCGGTGGACCTGAGCTGGTCGTTCACCACGCGCTGACCCTCACGCTCCGGCGCGCTCATTGCGGCGCGCCCGGCGGCAACTCTCCACGCAACTCGATCCGCACCTGGCCAGGCGCCAGCGTGGGATCGGCCTGCGCCGCAACCGGCACGGGCGGGCGCTGTCCCGCCGGCATCGCCTGCCACAGCCGTTGCGCCCATTCCCGGATCTCCACATGGTCGGGCTCGGCTGCCCACAGCCTGAGCGGCGCTGCCGTGCCCAGGCGCGCCGCGATGGCCGCGGGATCGTCCCGGGTCGAGACGGTGATGGCGGACGCCGCCGCCGGTGCACGCGCAGCCATTGCGGGGGCAGCCTTGAGTGCATGGGCGGGCGGTGCGGCAGGCGCTGGCGCTGATGGTGCGGCTTGCGCGATGGCTGCGTCAGCGGGTGCCTGCGGCGCGGCCGGGCTCGCTTGTGCCAGGGCCTCGCGGTCCGGCGCGGGTTCGCGCGGAATGCTTCGGGTCGCCTCTGTGCCGGGCGCTGCGCGAGGTGCGGGGCGGGGTGCAGGCGGAGCGGCCTTGGTGGCTGGCGCTGCGGGTTTGGGGGGCGGTGCTGCGGCGGTTTCCGGCAAGGGCGGCGATGGTGCCGTCGACGCTGCCGGCGCTGGCGCGGGCGCGGCCATCTCGGCCGACGCCATCTCGGCCGTTCCGGTCGGCAACAGCGCACCATCGTCGATCTGCCGCAGCACGATGCTGGTGGTCAGTCCGGCCACCGCCGCGACGCTGGCGACCAGTCCGAGCGAGCGCCACCACCGGCGCGCGCGCGCGGCATGGGTGAGCCGCGCCGTCGCGGATGACTGTGCGGGGTTCCGGGTTGAAGCCGCAGCCTGTGCTCGCAGCCACGCCGCCGCATCCGGACCGAGCCGCGCGCCGAGCACGTCCTCCGCGGCGGCGCCGGCGGCGACCCGTGCCAGCACCGCATCGCGCCGCGCCGACTGGGCCGCCTGCAGGCGCGCGGCTTCTTCCAGCACGGCCGCGGCCAGCGCCGGCGGCGAAGCAAAGGGCAGGTCCGGGGCACCGGCCTGGTGGCGTCCGGCGTCCTGCTGCGCGGCGCGCGCGGCGGCCAGCACGGCGGCTTCCAGTGCCGGCGGCGGCGGGTAGGCCGGCAGGGCTTTCAGTAGCGCCGAGAGCCGGTCCTCGCCGGCGATGAAACGGTCAGCGGCGCTCATGGCCCCGACTCCGGCACGCTGCCGGCCAGGTCCGCGCGCAGTCGCGCAAACGCATAGCGCAGCCGGCTCTTCACGGTCTCGAACTTCTCGCCCAGCATCGCCGCAATCTCTTCGACGCTCATATTGCTGAAGAAGCGCAGCACCACCACTTCACGCTGCGCGACCGGCAGCTGCAGCAGCGCACGATGGACGTGCTGCGCATGCTGTCGCAGCTGCAGTTCCGCTTCCGGCGAGAGGTCGTCGGCCGGCAGCTCGGGCAGGTGTTCGTCCAGCGCGTCGCGCTGGCGCGCATCGGCGCTGCGCACCTGGTCGAGCCAGGCATTGCGCGCGATCTGGAACAGGAAGGTGCGGAACGCCGCGCTCGGCTGGTAGTCGCCGCAGCGGGTCATCAGCTTGACCCAGGTTTTTTGCGCGAGGTCCTCGGCTTCGCCGGTATTGCCCTGGCACAGCCAGGCCAGGTAGTTGTAGAGGCCGGCGTTATGCCGGCGGAACAGCTCGGTGACCGGCTGCTCGATGATGCCCCCCGCGACCAGCAGCATCAGGTCGTGGTCCGGCAGCGTGCGCAGCGCGTCGGCGGGAGCAGCGGATGGGGCGGGGGCGGCAGCCTGCATGCGCCCGAGTATAGGAGAGCGCAGCGCGGCGCGACAGTCCGCGCCACCCTGCGCCGGCTGCGCGCCGCGCTGCGGCTCAGCGTGCCGCATGCCCGGCCGGTGTGCCGCCGTGAGAGGTGGCCGGCGTTGCGGTGGCCAGGCTCTGCGCCAGGTCCACCAGCTTGACGAACTCGCCGCGGTAGCCGAAGCGGTCGGCGCCGCGCGCGCCTTGCGCCAGCGCGCGCGCATCGGCGTAGCGCCAGTCGCCGGTGAACTTGCCGCCGCGCAGCACCTGGCCGAAGCCGGCCACCGCCGCGGCAAAGCGGAAGTCGTCGTCGCCCTGTGCCAGCGGGCGCAGCGCCTGCCGCGCCACGGTGACATCGAGCAACTGGCTGGTGCTGGCCGCCGGCAGCTTGTAGCGCAGCCGCACATGCGCCAGTTCGCCGTCGCGCCCCGGCGCCGGTGCAGTGCGCTGGTAGCGCAGCGGGTCGACCAGCCCGGGCTGTCCCGCCAGCGTCAGCTCGTACAGCGCGGTCACGGTATGGCCCGCGCCGATATCGCCGGCATCGACCTTGTCGTTATTGAAATCTTCGCGCGCCAGCATGCGGTTCTCATAGCCGATCAGCCGGTACTCGCTCACCGTGGCCGGGTTGAACTCGACCTGTATCTTCACGTCGCGCGCAATCGTGGCCAGCGTCGAGCTGATCTCGCTGACCAGCACCTTGTTGCCCTCCATCAGGTTGTCGATGTAGGAGTACGCGCCGTCGCCGGCATCGGCCAGCTGCTCCATCAGCTGCTCGTTGTAGTTGCCGGTGCCGAAGCCCAGCGTCGACAGCGACACCCCCGACTTGCGCTTTTCCTCGACCATGCTCTTGAGCTGGCGGAAGTCGGTCACGCCCACATTGAAGTCGCCGTCGGTGGCCAGCAGCACGCGGTTGATGCCGCCGGCGATATGGCTCTGCTGCGCGGCCTGGTAGGCCAGCGCAATGCCGCTGGCGCCGGCCGTGCTGCCACCGGCCACCAACTGGTCGATGGCGGCGCTAATGGCGGCCTTGTCGCTGCCCGGCGTGGGCGGCAGCGCCACGCGCGTGCTGCCGGCGTAGGTGACCAGCGTAATGCGGTCCTGCGCGCGCAACTGGTTCACCAGCAGCTTGAGCGAGGACTTCAGCAGCGGCAGCTTGTCCGGCGAGTTCATCGAGCCGGACACGTCGACCAGGAACACCAGGTTGGCCGCGGGCAGCGCGCCGCTGGCCACGTCCTTGCCCTTGATGCCGATGCGCAGCAGCACGTTGGACGGATGCCAGGGCGCCGGCGCCAGCGCGGTGTGCACGGCGAACGGGCGGCCGTCGGCGGGCTGGGCGTAGTCGTAGGGGAAGTAGTTCAGCAGTTCTTCCACGCGCACCGCATCGGCCGGCGGCACGCGGCCGGCATTGAGCAGGCGCCGCACGTTGCTGTAGCTGCCGGTATCGACATCGATGCTGAAGGTGGACACGGGTGCCTGTGCCACCAGCCGGACCCCGTTCTCGTCGATGGCGCCGTAGCGTTCGCGCTCCTCCGGCGCGGGTGCCGGCAACGGGTAAGGGTGCGGCATTGCCAGCGTGGCGTGCGGTTCGATGCTGTGCATTTCCGCGGCGGGTTTGGACTGCGCTGCCCTGGCGGCATGGTCCGGGGGCGGAGCCGGGGCCATTGCCGGGGACACCGGCTGGGAGGCCTGCTCGGGCAGCGGCCGCGAAGGGCCGCCGCATGCGGCCAGCGCCAGCGCCAGGGCTGCGGCAAGGCTGGAAAGGAAGACCGGTGCGCGTGGTTGCATGTTGTTCTCCTGGAAGGCCGCGGGCAGGGCGCCGGCGTGACCGCCTGTCGATGTAACGGGCCATGCGGGCGGGCGGGGTTGAGGCGGGCGAAATATTTTTTGCCGCCGGCTGTCCCGATACGGATGTGGCGTACGCCAGGCTTCCGTCCTCGCGGGATGCCCCGATCGCCACTACAATCGTTGGATCCTTCTGCCGGAGATCTCGCATGGCTCACCCTGACCTCACTTCGATGGCATGGCGCGGCGCGCTGGCGCTGGCCCTGTCGGCGCTGCTCGGTGCCTGTGGTACCCCGGGCGGAAGCACGGCCACCCCGGCCGCTCCCGCTACGCCGGCGGCAGCGACTCCGCCCGCGGCGATGCCGCCGGCGCCGGAGGTGGCGTCGGGTTACCGCCCCGGCATGGCTACGGTCTACGCGCAGCGCCATATGGCAGCCGCGGCCAATCCGCTCGCCACCGAGGCCGGCCGCGCCATGCTGCGCCAGGGCGGCTCGGCCATCGATGCCGCCATCGCCATGCAGGCGGTGCTGACGCTGGTCGAGCCGCAGGCCACCGGCATCGGCGGCGGCGCCTTCATCATGTACTGGGACGGCAAGAACGTGCAGGCCTTCGACGGCCGCGAGACCGCGCCCGCCGGCGTCACCGAAAACCTGTTCATGCGCCCGGACGGCAAGCCGATGTCGTTCAGCGAGGCCCAGATCGGCGGACGCTCGGTCGGCACCCCGGGCGTGATGCGCGCGCTGGAGATGGTCCACCGCAAGCACGGCCGCCTGCCCTGGGCCAGACTGTTCCAGCCCGCCATCGACCTGGCGGAGAAGGGCTTCCCGATCTCGCAGCGGCTCTACACGCAGGTCGCGGCCGACAAGTTCCTGGCCGGTTCGCCGGAGATGGCCGCCTACTTCCTCGATGCCCAGGGCAAGCCCAAGACTGCCGGCACGGTGCTGAAGAACCCGAAGCTGGCGCAGACGCTGCGCGACATTGCCCGGCGCGGCGCGGGCGTGCTCTACGGCGGCCCGATCGCGCGCGATATCGTGGCCAAGGTCAACAGCGGCAGCAACGCCGGCTCGCTGTCGCTGGCCGACCTGGGCAGCTATCGCGCCAGGCAGCGGGTGCCGGTGTGCACCGACTACAAGCGCTTTAAGGTCTGCGGCATGCCGCCGCCGTCGTCGGGCGGCATCGCCATCGCGCAGATCCTCGGCACGCTGCAGGCGCTGGAAACCAAGAATCCCAAATACGCGCTCGCGGCGCTCAAGCCGCAGGCGGTGAACACGCCGGCACAACTGGAAGCCCATCCCGACGCCGTCCATGCGATTGCCGAGGCCGACCGCCTGGCGTATGCCGACCGGGGCCTGTACGTCGCCGATGCGGACTTCGTGCCGGTCGACGTCAGCGGCATGGTCAACCCGTCCTACCTGGCTGCGCGCGCCGAACTGATCGGCGAGCAGAGCATGGGCAAGGCCCAGCCCGGCACGCCGCCGGGCGCCACGCTGGCCTACGCGCCGGACCGCTCGCCACCGCGCATTTCGACCTCGCAGATCGTCGCGGTCGACGACCGCGGCGGCGCCATCTCGATGACCACCACGATCGAGTCGTACTTCGGCTCGCATCTGATGGTGCGCGGCTTCATGCTCAACAACCAGCTCACCGACTTCTCCTTCGTGCCCAGCGAAAACGGCAAGCCGGTGGCCAACCGCGTGCAGCCGGGCAAGCGCCCGCGCTCATCGATGGCGCCGACGCTGGTGTTCGACCGCCAGAGCGGCCAGCTGGTGGCAACGCTCGGTTCGCCAGGCGGCTCGCAGATCATCGAGTACGTATCCAAGGCGCTGGTCGGCATGCTTGACTGGAACCTGGATCCGCAGGCGGCGATCGGCATGGGCAACTTCGGCAGCCGCAACGGCCCGACCGAAGTCGAGCAGGGCCTGGTGTCGCCGGGCCTGGTTCAGACCCTGCAGGCGCGCGGCCACCAGGTGACGGCGATCGAGATGACCAGCGGCACGCAGGCCATCGTGCGCCGCCAGGGACCGGACGGGAAGACGGTGTGGGCCGGTGGCGCGGATCCGCGGCGGGAAGGGGTGGCGCTGGGGGATTGAGCGCGATCGTGGGCGCGCGCGACCTCACGACGACTGGAATTTGGAGGATGTCGCAGTTCCCGTCGTCGCCGGCTGGCTCCCGACCTTCGCTGCTAGACGTTCATATAGCTCTGGTATTCATACTTCGCGCCGAGAACCCCGGCAATCTCGACCAGCGCGGCGGCGATGGCATCGGAGCGTGACGCTGAATAATCGGGCAAAAGCTCGAATTCGCTCGATCGCCAGGATTCGGCGCTCGTGCCGGGCGGCCGATTCCTGGCAGAAACCTTGAACTCCAGCGACACCGCGTAGTAGCCGCCGCCCTTGGCCGGAAGGACCTCGGTGAAGCGTACCGTGGAGATCAACCAGTAGCGGAAACGGAAGCTCTCGCTGCCGAACCGGAAGCCCGACCATGCCAGGTCACGCGAGCGGAACACTACCAGGGCATCGTCCGGGGGCGTCGCCACATTGTCTGCGGCGGCGGGTTCCATGCTGGACACCATCGCAGCATCGGAACCCTCGCCCCCTGACTCGACGTGAAGGTATTCGCCGATCGTTGCCTTCAGGTCTTCGTAGAGGCGCCGGGTGGCATCACACCGGCCTTCGGTCTCAGCCGTCAGCAGGACCCGCTTGAAGCACGCTTTCGCTCCGGCCTGGAGCGGTACTTCAGGCTGTTGGCGCGGTGTCTCCCCGGCGGGGGCCGTGGCACCCTTGCCGTTCATGCGGTCCGAAAGCCAGAACAACAATGCCGTCTGCGCGACAAGCACGGCGATCAGGGTAGCCAGCCCGGCGAGGAAGCCGTGGTCAGATCCGACTTTCCACGCTGCGAGCGTTCCCGGGAGGAGAAAGAGCAGCCAGAACATCCTGCGATTTCGGTGTTTCTGTGGATTCTGGCGATTATGCCGTGCTTTGCCGCGCCGAAAAGAAAACGCCCCTGCAAGCCTTCAGGCTTGCAGGGGCGTGGCGATGGGGTGGCTCAGGCCTCAGCCCTTCGCCTTCTTCGCATACTCCCACCCCATCTCGGCCATCGGCCGCGCGCGCTTGCCCGCGTCGGTGGCCTGGGCCGACGAGGCGGTGCCGTCGACCACGCGCTTCATGATGCCCTGCAGGATGCCGGCGATGCGGAACATGCTGAAGGCCAGGTAGAAGTTCCAGTCGCCGGTGATGGCGCGGCCGGTGCGCTGCTCGTACAGGCGGCGGTAGCTGGCTTCATCGGGGATGCCGAGCGCGGCGAAGTCGAGGCCGGCGATGCCGCGGAACTGGCCCGGGGCGATATGCCAGCTCATGCAGTGGTAGCTGAAGTCGGCCATCGGGTGGCCCAGCGTCGACAGCTCCCAGTCCAGCACCGCCAGCACGCGCGGCTCGGTCGGGTGGAACATCAGGTTGTCGAGCCGGTAGTCGCCATGCACGATCGAGGTCAGGTCGGCATCCTGCTGCGGGATATGCTGCGGCAGCCAGTCCATCAGCGCATCCATGGCCGGGATCGATTCGGTCTCGGACAGCTTGTACTGCTTGGTCCAGCGCTCGATCTGGCGCTGGAAGTAGTTGCCGGGCTTGCCGTAGTCGCCCAGGCCGATGGCGTTGTAGTCGACCGAGTGCAGCGCGGCGATGACGCGGTTCATCTCATCGTAGATGGCGCTGCGCTCGGCCGCGCCCATGCCGGGCAGCGACTGGTCCCACAGCACGCGGCCGGCGACGAATTCCATGATGTAGAAGGCGCGCCCGATTACCGATTCGTCCTCGCACAGCGCATACATGCGGGCCACCGGCACATCGGTGCCGGCCAGCGCAGCCATCACGCGGTACTCGCGCTCGATCGCGTGCGCCGACGGCAGCAGCTTGCTCTTGGGGCCGGGCTTGGCGCGCATCACGTAGGTCTGTCCCGGCGTGGCCAGCTTGAAGGTCGGGTTGGACTGGCCGCCCTTGAACTGCTCCACGGTCAGCGGGCCGGCAAAGCCCTCCACGTGCTGGCGCATCCAGGCTTCCAGCGCGGCGGTGTCGAAACGCTGCTGGTCGGCCACCGGGCGCGTGCCTTCGAAGTGCGATACGTTGCTGGTCATGCTGTCTCCGTTGGTTTTCTGTTCGGGTTCGATGAGGAAATCGGGGGCGGGGAACCTTAGGCGGGCGGCTGGCGTCCGCGCAAATACTGGTGCAGCAGCACTTCCATGGTGGTGTGGCGCGAGCCGCTGTGCACCGGCGTGGGCGGCGAGTAGTTGGTCATGCGCACCACCCAGTCGAGCGGGCCGTCGCCCATGTCGAGCACGTTGATGCAGCCGGCGGTCTGCAGCAGCGAGCCGAAGAATACGCGCCGCCCGCAGCTGATGGCCTGCGACAGGATGGCGCGGTTGGTGCCGCCATGCAGCACCATCAGCACGGTATCCCAGTCGGGGTCGTCGCGCAGGCGCGCCAGCGCGGGCAGCACCCGGTCGAGGAAGGCGCCGACGGTCTCGCCGTTGAGAAAACGCTTGTGTTCCGGCACCTCGCCTTCGAAGGCGCCGATAAAGGCGTCGCGCAGGTCCTCGCTGGCAATCGCGGACAGGTCGCCGCCGCGGATTTCCTGCAGATCCGGCCAGACTTCGGGGGCGATGCCATCCATCTCCGGCAGCTCGGCCAGCACGCGTTGCGCGGTCTCGACCGTGCGCGGCAGTCCGCTGACGATAACGCGGTCGAAGCGGACCTGCTCCGCGGCAAAGGCGCGGCCGGCGGCGCTGGCCTGCATGCGGCCGGTCTCGTTCAGCGGCACCAGCTCGGGCAGGGCGGTGCGGCGCCCGGCGTCGTCGAAGTAGGAAACCGCACCATGCCGCATCAGGTAGATGCGGCGACGCGAGGACGGCGGCAATTCCATGCGTGGTCTCCTTGCATTGTGCCGGCATGCCCGTCTGCGCAGGCTGGCCGTGGGGGGATCCGCCCGCGCGGATCAGCGGTATTGCGGCTTGCGCTTCTCCAGGAAGGCGCTGATGCCTTCGCCGCCGTCGGGGTGGTGCAGCGCGGCCACGAAGCTGTCGCGCTCGGCCAGCAGGTGCTCGGCGCGCGAGGCGGTGGCGGCATGGTTGATCAGCGCCTTGATGCGGCCCACCGCGTGCGGCGATTGCCGCGCCAGGCCCGATGCCAGGCGCAGCGCTTCGTCCAGGGCCTGGCCCGGCTCGGTGACGCGGTTGACCAGCCCGAACTGCGCCAGCCGGCCGGCGTCGACCGGCTTGCCTTCCATCATCAGCTCGCTGGCCAGCGGCCGCGGCAGCGCGCGCGCGATCTCGTACGAGCCGCCGCCGTCGGGCGTCAGGCCCACCGAGACGTAGGCCATCACGAACTTGGCATCGCTCGCTGCCACCACAAAGTCGCAAGCCAGCACCACCGAGAAGCCCGCGCCCGCGGCCGCGCCTTCCACTGCCGCGATGATCGGCTTGGGAAAGGCGTGCAGCGACTCGATCCAGCCGTTCAGCAGCGCAATGCTGGCGGCCTGCACCTCGGGCGGCTGGCTGCGGTTGCCGAGCAGCCGGTTCAGGTTGCCGCCGGCGCAGAAGATGCCGTCGGCGCCGGTGATGATGACGGCGCGCAGCGAGTCATCGGCCGCGGCCTGTTCCAGCGCCTGCTGCGAGGCCGCGTAGATGTCCGGGTGCAGCGCGTTGCGCGCCTCGGGGTTCGAGATGGTCAGCACCAGCGTCGAATCGACGCGGCGGGAAAGCAGCTGTGCGGGCATGGCGTGGCTCGGTGGGGGAGGCCGGGAGGCCGGGATGGCGGACCGGTTACTGCTCTTCGGCCAGCAGCGACAGGCCCAGGCCGGCACGGCGCCACAGCCACGGGCTCGGGCGGTAGCGCATGTCGCCGGTCAGCGCTTCCATGTTGCGCAGCGTCTCCAGCACCAGTTGCGGGCCGACCGCGTCGCCGAGCGCCAGCGGGCCCTTCGGGTAGCCAAGGCCGAGGTTCACGGCAAGGTCGATGTCGGCCGGCGTGGCGATGCGCTGCTGTGCGATATCGCTGGCGATATTGATGATGCAGCAGAGCACGCGCTGGGCGACAAAGCCAGCCGAGTCGCGGATCACCGTGACCGGCACGCCGTCGCTGGCGAACAGGCCGTGCGCCGCGTCGCGCGCGGCGGCGCTGGTGGCCGGCGTGGTCATCAGCGTGCGGCGCCTGGTGGCCTCGAACGGCAGCAGCGTGTCGATGGCGACGGTGCGGGCCGGGTCCAGGCCCTGTTGCAGCGCGCTGGTGGTGGCGTCCAGGCCCAGCGGCGTGACGATGATCAGCGCATCGGCCGACGGCTGGTTGCCGCCTTCCGGCGTCACGCCGAGCGCGCCCAGCAGCTTGGTCACCATGGCATGGCCGCGCTCGCTGGCGTGGCTGACCCAGACGCTCGACGGGCGCGCGGCCGGCACCGCGGCGGCGGCCGGCACCTGCTTCTGGCCATCGGCGTAGGCATAGAAGCCGGCGCCGGCCTTGCGCCCGATCAGCCCGCCGACCGCGCGGATCGCGGTGATCGGCGACGGGCGGTAGCGCGGCTCCTGGTAGAACTGGTTGTAGATCGATTCCATCACCGGGTGCGACACATCCAGTCCGGTCAGGTCCATCAGCTCGAACGGCCCCATGCGGAAGCCGGCCTGCTCGCGCATGATGTTGTCGATGTCGGCGAATTCGGCAACGCCTTCCTGCGCGACCTTCAGCCCTTCGATATTCATGCCGCGGCCGGCATGGTTGACGATAAAGCCCGGCATGTCCTTGCAGCGCACCGGCGTATGGCCCATGCGGCGCGACAGCGCCATCAGCGCATCGCCCACGGCGGGATTGCCCGACAGGCCGTCGATGACCTCGACCACCTTCATCAGCGGCACCGGGTTGAAGAAGTGGTAGCCGGCGATGCGGCCCGGACGCTTCGCGCCCACGGCGATCGCGGTGATCGACAGCGACGAGGTGTTCGAGGCGATGATGGCGTCCTCGCGCAGGATGGCTTCCAGCTTTGCGATCAGGTCGCGCTTGACTTCCAGCTTCTCGACGATGGCTTCCAGCACCATGTCGCAGCCGGCCAGGTCTTCCAGCGCGCCGCACGGCTTGACGCGGGCCAGCGTGGCCTCGGCGTCGGCGGCGCTGAGCTTGCCCTTGTCGGCGAGCTTGGCCAGCGTGTCCTGCAGGTACTTGCGCGCGGCTTCCACCGCCTGCGGGTTGGCGTCGTACAGGTTGACGGTCAGGCCTGCCTGCGCGGCGATCTGCGCGATGCCCCGGCCCATGGCGCCGGTGCCGACGATACCCAGCGTATCGATGGTGAAAGTGCTCATCATTCGTCCCAAAAGTTGTGGTTAAATTAGCACGATCGTACGTTTTTTGCACCTTCCGCGACAGACCGGCAGGGCAGGCGGCGTGCGCTGATCGGCCAGCCGGTTCACTGCAGACGCCGGATGGTCCACAATCCCCCGTTCCACGCGATTCGATGCGGGAACCCATCCCATAACGGAGACAGACGACATGCTGAAGCTCTGCGGATTTGCCGCCAGCAACTACTACAACAAAGTGAAGCTGGCGCTGCTGGAAAAGAACGTGCCGTTCGAAGAGGTGCTGGCCTGGATCGGCGAGACCGACCCGGCTGCCACGCCCGCGGGCAAGGTGCCCTACATCATCACCGAATCCGGCCCGCTGTGCGAGTCCGAGGCCATCGCCGAATACGTGGAAGCGGCCTATCCGCAGACGCCGCTGCTGCCGGCCGACCCATACCAGGCGGCCAAGGTGCGCGAGATCATCGTGTTCCTGGAGCTCTACCTGGAGCTGACCGCGCGCGAGCTGTACGCGGAAGCCTTCTTCGGCGGCAAGGTCAGCGACAGCGTCAAGGAGCGCCAGCACAAGCTGCTGAGCCGCTATATCCCCGCCTTCGCCAGCCTGGCGAAATTCTCGCCCTACATCGCGGGCGACCGCTTCACGCTGGCCGATTGCGCCGCCGCGGTGCACCTGCCGCTGGTATCGTCGTGCACCAAGATCATCTACGGCACCGACATGCTGGCCGACCTGCCGGTCAAGGACTACCTGAAGACGCTGTCGCAGCGCGAGTCGGTGCAGAAGGTCAATGCGGACCGTAAGGCGAATACCGAGCTGATGATGAGCCGCAGCAGGAAGTAAACGCGGGCGGCTAGTGTTGCGCCAACGGTGACAAGATCCACCGTCGGTAGTGGACGCTCCCCTCTCCCGCGCGCGGGAGAGGGGTGGGGGAGAGGGCCGGAGCTTCCACGAAGTCAGGCGCGTCATGCTTGGCATACGCCTGCCCTCTCCCCCGGCCCCTCTCCCGCAAGCGGGAGAGGGGAGCAACCAGCGGCTTGCGAGAACCCCCACCTGTAAAAACGCCCGCATCCGCGGGCGTTATCATTTCACTTCAAAGCTTCCCCAACCTATCCAGCGCCAGCGCCAGCGTCTCTTCCTTTTTCGCAAAGCAGAACCGCACCACGCCCGATTCACGCGGCTGCGAGTAGAAGGCCGAGACCGGAATCGCGGCCACGCCGATCTCGCGCGTCAGCCACATGGCGAAGTCGGCCTCGCTCAGGTCCGAGATCGCGGAATAATCGACGCACTGGAAATACGTGCCGTCCGACGGCAGCAGCTTGAAGCGCGAGCCCGCCAGCCCCGCGCGGAACAAATCGCGCTTGGCCTGGTAGAACGCCGACAGCTGCAGGTAGGGCGCCGGATCGGCCATATAGTCGGCCAGGCCATGCTGCACCGGCGTATTCACCGTGAATACGTTGAACTGGTGCACCTTGCGGAACTCCGCCATCAGCGCGGCTGGCGCGGCGACATAGCCGACCTTCCAGCCGGTCACGTGATAGGTCTTGCCGAAACTGGAGATGACGAAGCTGCGGCGCGCCAGCTCCGGGTGGCGCGACACTGATTCATGTTGCTGGCCATCGTAGACCATGTGTTCGTAGACCTCGTCCGACAGCAGCAGGATGTCGGTGCCGGCCAGGATCTGCGCCAGCTGGTCCATGTCGCCCGCGCGCCAGATCGTGCCGGTGGGGTTGTGCGGCGTGTTGACGAGGATCATGCGCGTGCGCGGCGTGATCGCGGCGGCGAGCTTGTCGAAGGGCACGCGGAACGCGGGCGCTTCCAGCGCGACCGGCACCGCGGTGGCGCCGGCCAGTTCGATCGCGGGCAGGTAGCTGTCGTAGCACGGCTCCAGCACGATCACCTCGTCGCCCGGATGCACCGCGCACAGGATCGCGGTCAGGATTCCCTGGGTGGCGCCCGCAGTGACCGTGATCTCGGTGTCCCAGCTGTACTGGTGGCCATACAGGCTGGCGATCTTGGCGGCGATGGCCTGGCGCAGGCGCGGCACGCCCGCCATCGGCGGGTACTGGTTATGGCCGGCGCGCATGGCACCGGCCACGGCATCGACGATGCTCGGGTCGCAGTCGAAGTCCGGGAAGCCCTGGCCCAGGTTGACCGCGTTCTTCTCGGCGGCGAGTGCCGACATCACGGTAAAGATGGTGGTGCCAACGCCGGGCAGGCGCGACGGCGGCGGCGTCAGTGGGGCGAGCGTGGTGTCTGCGGACATAGAGCGCGAGTCAATGCAGTGGGAACGGTAGGCGGTCAGGCGCGCGGCAGCGCAGGGCGGCGCCGCGAGCCGCCATTCTAAAGCGGATCCGCGGCGGTGGCCGGGTCCAGCGCGGCCAGCCAGACGCCGAATGCCGGCGGCGTCATCACTTCCACGCCGCTGCTGCGGCGCAGGCGGCTGCGTAGCTTGAGCACGGCCTTGTCCTTCGACACCAGGCAGGCGGCGCCGGCAAAGTGGGCCAGCTCGACGAACTTCTGGTCGTCGGTGTCCTTGCAGCGCGGCAGGCGGAGCGCGTCGCAGTCGGCCTGCGGCGGCGCCGCTTCCAGGCTGGCGAGGCGGTCGACGGTGGCCAGCGCGGCGCCGATATCGACGTCAAAGCGCGCAAATTGCGGATAGGCCAGCACCCGGCGCAGTTCCTCGCGGCAGTCGGCGCGTATCACCGGGGCGATGGTGCCGGCTTCCAGCGCGGCGCGGATCGGCTCGACGTGCGGGTCCTGGAAGACCAGCAGGTCCACCCAGATATTGGAATCCAGCACCACGCGCGGCGCGGATGTGATGCCGGCGGGGCGGCCGGCGGTCCCGGCAGTGCCGGCAAGCGGGGTGGTTGCGGTGGTGTCGAGGCGCATTCGCTACAATCTGGGCTTGTTTGTCCTTGGCTACTGCCGCGATTTTGCCATGCTCATCGTTTTGTCTCCCGCCAAGTCGCTGGACTACGAGACTCCCGCCCGCATCAAGACCCACACGCTGCCGCGCTTCATCGACCGTTCCGCCGCGCTGATCGAGCGCCTGCGCCGGCTGGCGCCGCAGGACGTGGGCGCGCTGATGGACATCTCCGACAAGCTCGCCGTGCTCAACGTGACGCGCTACGCCGACTGGTCGCCAGCGTTCACCGCGGCCAACAGCAAGCAGGCGGTGCTGGCCTTCAACGGCGATGTCTACGACGGCCTCGACGCGAAATCGCTGTCGCCCGAAGACCTTGGCTTTGCGCAGAAGCACCTGCGCATCCTGTCCGGCCTATACGGCGTGCTGCGCCCGCTGGACTGGATGCAGCCGTACCGGCTCGAAATGGGCACGCGCCTGGACAATGCCGCCGGCAAGGACCTGTACGCGTTCTGGGGCGACGACGTCACGCAGATGCTCAACGCCGACATGGACGAGCTCAGGCAGGAGGGCGCGCCGGTGCTGGTCAACCTGGCTTCGGAAGAATATTTCAAGGTGGTGCGGCCCAGGGTGCTGCAGGCGCGCATCGTCACGCCGGTGTTCGAGGACTGGAAGGGCGGCCGCTACAAGATCATTTCGTTCCACGCCAAGCGGGCGCGCGGCACCATGGCGCGCTACGCGCTGACGCACCGCGTGACCGAGCCAGAGAAGCTCAAGCGCTTCGCCGAAGACGGCTATGCCTTCGACAAGGCGGCCTCGGACGCCACCCGCTGGGTGTTCCGCCGTCGCCTCGAAGATTGACCACGCGTCCTGAACCCATCGCCACGAGACCGCCAGCCATGCTGCATATCTCTTCGCATTTCGATTCCGGCGCCATCGAGGTCGAGGCGCTCGACCGCGCCGACGATATCCGCCTGCGCATCCGTGCCGATTCGCATGCCGACTTCCGCCAGTGGTTCCATTTCCGTTTGCAGGGCGCTGCCGGGCAGGCCTGCCGCATGCATTTCCTGAACGCGGGCGATTGCACCTATCCGGACGGCTGGCGCGACTACCGCGCGGTGGCGTCGTACGACCGCGCCAACTGGTTCCGCGTGCCGACGCGTTTCGACGGCCAGGTGATGACCGTGGAGGTCACGCCCGAGCACGACAGCATCTGGTTCGCGTATTTCGAGCCGTATCCGGACGAGCGCCACCTGTCGTTGCTGGCAGGCTGCCAGCGCTCGCCGCTGGCGCGGCTGTCGCACCTGGGCAGCACCGTCGACGGGCGCGACATGACGCGCGTCACCATCGGCGAGTCCGGTCCCGGCAAGTCCACCATCTGGATGATCGCGCGCCAGCACCCGGGCGAGAGCATGGCCGAGTGGTTTGTCGAGGGCGTGCTGCAGCGGCTGACCGGCACCGGCGTGTGGGCGGGCGACCCGGTCGCGCGCAAGCTGCTCGAGCGCGCGGTGTTCCATATCGTGCCGAACATGAACCCGGACGGCTCGGCGCGCGGCAACCTGCGCACCAACGCCGCGGGCGCCAACCTGAACCGCGAGTGGATGGCGCCCAGCCCCGATACCAGCCCCGAGGTCTACCATGTGCGCCGCGCGATCGAGGCCAGCGGCTGCGACATGTTCTTCGATATCCATGGCGACGAGGGCCTGCCGTACAACTTCGTCGCCGGCAGCGAGATGCTGCCCGGCTTCACCGAAGCGCGCCGGCGCGAGCAGCAGCGCTTTATCGAGGCCTTCAAGCGGGCCTCGCCGGACTTCCAGGACGTGCATGGCTATGCGGCCAGCAAGTACAACGCCGACGCGCTCAAGCTGGCGTCGAAGTACATCGGCCATACCTTCGGCTGCCTGGCACTGACGCTGGAGATGCCGTTCAAGGACAACGCCGACCTGCCGGATCCGGTGGTTGGCTGGAACGGGGCGCGCAGTGCGCTGCTGGGGACGGCGATGCTGCAGGCGATATTGGATTATCTCGGCTGAGGCATCGGCACGCTGGCGGTTGTCTCCCCTCTCCCGCTTGCGGGAGAGGGGCCGGGGGAGAGGGCAGGCGCATGGCAAGCACGATGACGCCTCACTTCGTGGAAGCACCGGCCCTCTCCCCCGCCCCTCTCCCATAAATGGGAGAGGGGAGACAACCAACGCCCGCATGGGGCGTCCCGGGACCTATTGCTTCTTCTTGCTCTTGCTGCTCGCCTTGGCCGAGCCCGACGTGGGTTTGGCCGACGTCGACTTGGCAGAGCTCGACTTCACCGACTTCGATGCCGAAGCCTTGCCAGACTTCGAAGCCGTGCTCTTGCCCTTGGCCGCCTTGCGGCTCTTGCTGGCCGACGTGCGCGTGGCGGTGGGTACCGCCGGCGCGGCGGCGGGCTCGCTGATGGTGGCGCCGCTGCTGTCGAGCAGCTCGTACGCCAGCATCATGCCGTCGTCATAGCCGCAGCGCACCTTCACCGGCTGCCAGTCGTCGCTGCCCTTGCGCTTGTGCGCGGTGGCGGCGAAGGTGACCACCGAGCTGACCGGAACCGCCTGCTTGCCCGGCGAGAAACGCCCGCTCCAGGGCTCGGTGGTGGCTTGCCCCGCGGCGAGCGCGCCGGTGGGGATCTTCAGCGCATCGTAGGTGGCCGAGCGCGGCACCACCCAGCTGGCGTGCGCGGCGCAGTCGGCCACGTCGCTGCTGGCGTTCTCGGTCTTCATCAGCTGTTCGCGCATGCGCGCGCGGTACTCGGACAGGCTGACGCGGCCGCGGTCGGGCAGGTTGATGGTCTTGGTGGGAGGCGAAGCGGAAGCTGCCGGGGCGGGGAGAGCGGCGGGGCGGGCTGGTACCGGGGTGGGTGCGGTGGCGGGAGCCGGCGCCGGGCTGGCGGCGGTGCCGGCGGCCTCGTCCGGCAGGTTGGCGCAGCCTGCCAGCGCGATCGCACCGGCTACGGCGGCGGCCACCATGCGCAGCCGGCTGCCGAGCATTGCGGAGATTCGTCGGATCACGGTGTTAGCGTTGTGAGCGTGTGTGCTTGCCCGGGATTGCCTGCCGGCGCCAGGGGCCCGGCAGCCAGGATGGGTTCGCAAAGGATTGCCATGATAGAGGAAACCCATCTGCCAAAGTTCCTAAATCTTGTTACCCATTCTTCTAAAGTCAGGCCGACACGCTATCGCCCGCGCGAAGTGATCCCGGCGCGGGCTCGCATTTTCCGAAGCGCACCCCGGCGGCGCGGCCGGACCGGGGAGCGCAGCGGTTTCAGGCCACGCGCGACGGCATCGCGCGCGTAAAGCGCAGCAGTTCGTCGAGCAGGCTGTTCAGGTCGTGCCGCAGCTTGGCAAAGCCGGCGGTATGCGTGAGGCCGGTCTCGTCCATGTAGAGCTTGCGGTTGACCTCCAGCTGCAGGCTGTGGCGGCCGGCCTGCGGCTGTCCGACCACGCGCACGATCTCGACGCCCTTGTACGGGTGGTTGCGCCAGACTTCGTAGCCCATCTCCTTGAGCACGCCCTCGACCCGGTCGGTGAAGCGCTTGTCGCAGGTGGTGCCGTCGCGGTCGCCGACGACGAAATCCGGATGCTCCAGGCCGGGGAATTCGGTCGCGAACGGCGCGGCGTGGCTGGGCATCGAGTGGCAGTTGATATGCCAGGCGCTGCCATGGCTGGCGACGGCGCGCTCGGCCAGCTTCTGCAGCTGCGCGTAGTAGGGCAGGTAGCAGCGCTCGATGCGCGCCTGCACCTCGGCCACGCTCAGCCTGCGGTCGTAGATGGCTTCGCCGGTGTCCAGCACGCGCCAGACCAGGCCCTTGCCCAGCCGGGTCTTGGAGGTTTCCTGCTTCGCGCCGGGCCAGGGCGCGTCGAGCAGCGCTTCGTCGATTTCTTCTAACGCGCGGTTGGCGTCGAGGTAGCTGCGCGGAAAGCCCGCGCACAGCAGCGGGATGCCGCGCGCCGGGGCCCCGGCGTAGAGCTCGTCGACGAAGGTGTCCTCGGCCTGGCGCAGCAGCGGCAGCGGCAGTGCGGGATCGGGGCGGAAGTCCGTCGGGTACGTGGTCGCGCTGTGCGGCGAGTCCAGGAACAGCGCCGCGGGCTCGCCCTCGGGCTGGTACAGGCAGAACGGACTGTCCGCGATGGTTCGGTCGGTGTCGGTCATGGTGTGCGTTGCGTTCAGTCGAGCGAGATCTTGGCGGCGGCGGCCACGCGCTTGTTCTTGGCCACTTCGGTCTTGATCTGGGCGGCAAAGTGCGCCGGGGTGTCGCCCACCGGCGTGGCGCCGAGCTTCTCCAGCTTGGCCTTGACCTCCGGCAGCGCCAGCACCTTGACCGCGGCGGCATGCAGCTTGTTCTGCAGGTCGGCCGGCAGGTTGGCCGGCGCGATCAGGCCGAACCAGGCGGCGTCGTTGACTTCGCCCAGGCCGAGCTCGGCAAAGGTCGGCACATTGGGCAGCGCGGCCACGCGCTTGGGCGCCGCCACGGCGAGCGCGCGCAGCTTGCCTCCCTCGATGAACGGCAGCGACGACGGCAGGTTGTCGAACAGCACCTGCACCTGGCCGGCCAGGGCGTCGTTCAGTGCCGGACCCACGCCCTTGTACGGCACGTGCAGCAGTTCGGTCTTGCTGCTCATCTTGAACAGCTCACCCATCATGTGCGAGACGCTGCCGTTGCCGGCCGAGCCATAGGCCAGCTTGCCCGGCTGCGTCTGCGCCAGCGCGATAAAGGCCTTCATGTCGGTGGCCTTGACCGACGGGTGGATGCTCATCACGTTCGGCACCGAGGCCAGGTTGGTGATGGGGGTGAAGTCCTTGGTGGCATCGTAGGACAGGCGCGGGTACACCGCCGGGTTGATGCCATGGGTCGAGGCCGTGGCGATGCCCAGCGTGTAGCCGTCCGGTGCGGCCTTGGACAGGAAGGTGGTGCCGATGCTGCCGCCGGCGCCGCCGCGGTTGTCGACCACCACGGCCTGGCCTAGCTGCTGGCCGAGCTTGTCGGCGACGATGCGCGCGACGATGTCGGTGGTGCCGCCGGCGGGGAACGGCACCACCAGCGTGATCGGCTTGGTGGGGTAGCCGGACTGGGCGGCGGCACTGAACGACAGGCCGGTGGCGAGGGCGGCCGAGGCGGCGGCGAGGACGCGGAGAAGGTGGCGACGTTGCATGATCTTGGTGGCGAAAGGTATCAAGGAAGAGACAAAGGCGTTTTCACGATTCTGCTCGTGCAAGCGGGACCCTCGCAAACGAAATAAAATCCCTAGCTCATTCCATTTGGTCGTGAAGTAGAGGTGATTTATGCGACGCCTATGTCCGTCGCTGACCGAGTTGCACGCCTTCGAGGCGGCGGCGCGCCACAACAGCTTTACCGTAGCCGCCCGCGAGCTGCATGTCACGCAGGGCGCGGTCAGCAAGCAGGTGCGCAGCCTCGAGGCCTACCTCGGCGTCGAGCTGTTCCAGCGGGTGCGCCAGCGGCTGGTGCTGACTCCCGCGGGCGAGCGCTACCTCGAGCGCATCGCGCCCAGCCTGAACGAGCTGGAAGCCGCCACGGTGGAATTGATGGCGGGGCAGGGGCGGGGCGGCGTGCTGCATATCGCCAGCATGCCGACGCTGGGCGCCAAGTGGCTGATCCCGCGCCTGCCGCAGTTCTTCGCGCGGCATCCGGAGGTGACGCTGGAGTTCGTGCCGCATGCGCAGGGCTACGATTTTTCCGAACCCGACCTCGATGCCGCGATCCGCTTTGGCGATGGCGTCTGGCCCGGCAGCCTGGCCGACTACATGACCGGCCGCGAGGTCCTGCCGGTATGCCGGCCGGGCCTGCTGGCGTCCGAGCCCGACGGCGTCGCGCCGACCCCGGCGGCGTTGCTGCGCTATCCGCTGCTGCACCACACCACCGTCCCGGAGGCCTGGCCCGACTGGTTCGCCACGCTGGGGCTGCCCACGCGCGACGCCTGGAGCGGCGCGCGCTTCGACCAGTTTTCGCTGCTGACGCAGGCGGCGCTGTCGGGACTGGGCATCGCGCTGATCCCGCGCTGCCTGATCGAACAAGAGCTGGCCACCGGCGCGCTGGTGGTGGCGCATCCGGCGCAGGTGCTGGCCAAGAAGGGCTATTACCTGTGCTATCCGGAGCAGAAGCAGCACCTGCCGGCGCTGCGCACGTTCAGGGCGTGGGTGATGGAGGGAGCGGACCTGGCGCGGCCCGGGTGAGCCGGACGGACTGAGGCGGCCGATGAGGCTGGCACGCCGGCGGTTTGCTCCCCTCTCCCGCGCGCGGGAGAGGGGCCGGGGGAGAGGGCAGGCGCGTGCAAGACTGACACGCCTGACTTCGTGGACGCTCAGGCCCTCTCCCCACCCCTCTCCCGCAAGCGGGCGAGAGGAGCCGGGTTCGCGCGGCGACGGCTGCGGCGCGCGTTTCGAGTCTTACTTCGACAGCACCTTCATCGCCTGCTCCAGCCCCGCCAGCGTGACCGGGAACATCCGTCCCTTCATCAGCTGGTTGATCACCGTGATCGACTGCCGGTACTGCCACAGCCCTTCGGGCTCCGGGTTGAGCCAGACGAAGTGCGGAAACTGCTCGGTCATCCGGTTCAGCCATACCGCGCCGGCCTCGGCGTTGTTGTACTCGACCGACCCGCCCGGCTGCAGGATCTCGTACGGGCTCATGGTGGCGTCGCCGACGAAGATGATCTTGTAGTCGGGCGTGTACTTGTGCAGCAGGTCCCACGTTGCCAGCTTCTCGGCGTGGCGGCGGCGGTTGTTCTTCCACACGTAGTCGTACAGGCAGTTGTGGAAGTAGTAGTACTCGAGGTGCTTGAACTCGGTCTTGGTGGCCGAGAACAGTTCCTCGACGCGCTTGATGTGGTCGTCCATCGAGCCGCCCACGTCCATCAGCATCAGCACCTTGACCTTGTTGTGGCGCTCGGGCCGCAGCTTGATGTCGAGCAGGCCGGCGTTGGCCGCGGTGGAGTGGATGGTGTCGTCGAGGTCCAGCTCGGTGTCGGCGCCTTCGCGGGCGAAGCGGCGCAGCCGGCGCAGCGCGACCTTGATGTTGCGCGTGCCCAGTTCGACCTGGTCGTCATAGTCCTTGTAGGCGCGCGCCTCCCACACCTTGATCGCGGTGCGGTTGCCCTTGGACGGGCCGCCGATGCGGATGCCCTCGGGGTTGTAGCCGCCATGGCCGAACGGCGAGGTGCCGCCGGTGCCGATCCACTTGTTGCCGCCCTCGTGCTTTTCCTTCTGTTCCTCGAGCAGTTGCTTCAAGCGCTCCATCAGCTTGTCGAGGCCGCCCATGGCCTCGATCTTGGCTTTTTCCTCGGCCGACAGCTCGCGCTCCAGCGTCTTCTGCAGCCAGTCGAGCGGAATGTCGGACTTCCAGTCGACCAGGCTCTCCACGCCCTTGAAGTAGGCGGCAAAAGTCTGGTCGAACTTGTCGAAGTGCTTCTCGTCCTTCACCAGCGTCATGCGCGACAGGTAGTAGAACTCGTCGATGGAAGGCGTGATGACCTGCGCCTTGAGCGCTTCCAGCATGGTCAGGTATTCCTTGACCGACACCGGCAGCTTGGCGTGGCGCAGCGAGAAGAAGAAATCGATCAGCATGGTGCCTCGCTTTCAGTCGGCGCGGCGCGTCAGCGCGGGCGCTCGAGCTGGAATTGCAGGTGTTGCCGCACCGCCGGCCATTCGCTGGCGATGATCGAGAACACCACGGTGTCGCGCAGCGTGCCGTCCGGCATGCGCATGTGGTTGCGCAGCACGCCGTCCTGCCTGGCGCCCAGGCGGGCGATGGCGGCGCGGCTTTGCTGGTTCATCCAGTGCGTGCGGAACTCCACCGCAATGCAGTCGAGATGGTCGAAGGCATGGCCCAGCAGCATCAGCTTGCACTCGGTGTTCAGCGGCGTGCGCTGGACCCGGCGCGCATACCAGGTCGAGCCGATTTCCACACGCCGGTTGGCCGCGTCGATGTTCATGTAGGTGGTCATGCCGGCCAGCTCACCGGCCGCGTCGCGCACCGCGAACGGCAGCATGGTGCCGCGTTGCTGCAGGTCCAGGCGCCGCGCGATCTCGGCCTCCATGCGCTCGGGCGCCGGCACGCTGGTGTACCAGAGCTTCCACAGCTCGCCGTCGGCGCAGGCGGCGCGCAGGCCGTCGGCGTGTTCGGGGCGCAGCGGTTCCAGCGTGGCATGCCGGCCCGCCAGGGTCACGGGGTTGGCAAAAGCGGTCGTGTCGGTCATCGGGCTTGGCCGCGCGCTCAGCGGTTGGCGCGGTTCATGAACACCAGGCGCTCGAACAGGTGCACGTCCTGCTCGTTCTTCAGCAGCGCGCCGTGCAGCGGCGGGATCGCGGCCTTCTTGTCCGGGCTCTTCAGCGCCTCGGGCGGGATGTCCTCGGCCATCAGCAGCTTGAGCCAGTCGATCAGCTCGGAGGTCGACGGCTTCTTCTTCAGGCCCGGCAGGTTGCGCATCTCGTAGAACGATTCCAGCGCTGCGGCAACCAGCTCGCGCTTGATGCCGGGGTAGTGCACGTCGACGATCTGCTGCATCGTCTCGGCATCGGGGAACTTGATGTAGTGGAAGAAGCAGCGGCGCAGGAAGGCGTCGGGCAGTTCCTTCTCGTTGTTCGAGGTGATGATCACCAGCGGACGGTGCTTTGCCTTGACCAGCTCGCGGGTCTCGTAGACATAGAACTCCATGCGGTCGAGTTCGCGCAGCAGGTCGTTGGGGAATTCGATGTCGGCCTTGTCGATCTCGTCGATCAGCAGCACCACCTGCTCGTCGGCCTCGAAGGCCTGCCACAGCACGCCCTTGACGATGTAGTTGCGGATGTCGTGGACGCGGTCGTCGCCCAGTTGCGAATCGCGCAGGCGCGACACCGCGTCGTACTCGTACAGGCCTTGCTGCGCCTTGGTGGTCGACTTGATATGCCATTGCAGCAGCGGCATGCCCAGCGCGGCGGCGACTTCCTCGGCCAGCATGGTCTTGCCGGTGCCGGGCTCGCCCTTGATCAGCAGCGGGCGCTGCAGCGTGCGCGCGGCATTGACGGCCAGCTTGAGGTCGTCGGTGGCAACGTACTGGTCGCTGCCTTCGAAGCGGACCGGCTGGGAGGAGGCTTGGGCGTTGGCGGTGTTTGACATGAGGCAACCTGAGGTGGCGGCCGCTCGGGCGAGGGCCGGGTTGGCGTGCTGGGCGCGGTCTCTTCGCGCTGTGATGCGCGCTTTCGTTATGGAAAACTGGGTCCGTGGCGGGCGCCCGCGTGCCGCTGGCGGAGCGTCCGCGAACGGTCGTGCGGATTCCCGGGATGGGCCAGTATAAAAGACCTTTGCGGTTCGTGTTGGGGCGCGCCGACAGGGTTCCGCCGGCACTGGCCGCTGGCTGGACTGGCAGGTGCCGGCTGCGGTACAATGCGGCGGTTTGACGCGCCCCCACGTCCAGTTCTCCAGTATCCGGCAGTCCGCGTTCAGAAGTCCCAGCGGCCCTTCCGGGTCGCGGCGATTGCGCGAGGTGGTTCCAGAATGGTGTTCCACACCCCGGCAAACCGACCGGAAGCGACATCTCTGGCGGGTTGCACCCCGGCCATCCGACTGGCTGCCCTGGTTGCTCCGCAGAAGCATTCTGAAACCGTCTCCGCCCGGCAGGGCAGGTCACACGGTTTAACTTCCAATCCGCAAAGACAATGAAAAAGCTCCTCACGATGGTGGTGCTGGGCGCGGCTGCAACGGCCGTGCAGGCACAGGAAGTCAAGGGCAATGGAGACGCTGCCAAGGACAAGGTTGCAATGTGCATCGGGTGCCACGGCATTCCGGGCTACCGTGCGTCCTTCCCCGAGATCTATGAAGTGCCGCTGCTGGGCGGCCAGAGCGCCAAGTACATCGAGAATGCGCTGAAGGCCTACCAGAAGGGCGAGCGCAAGCACCCCACCATGCGCAGCATTGCCGCGACGCTGACCGAGCAGGACATCGCCAACGTGGCGGCGTACTACTCGCAGCAGACCGCCGGCACGCAGAACAATTCCCTCAAGTAAGAGACCCCACATGAAGACGCTCAAGACGCTTTCGTTCGCGCTCGGCGCACTCGTGCTGGGTGCTGCCGCCATGCCGGCCTCGGCCGCCGACCTTGCCAACGGCAAGACCCTGGTCGAAAAAGGCAACTGCGTGGCCTGCCATGGCGCCGGCATGAACAAGCCGATCTCGCCCGACTACCCCAAGCTGGCCGGCCAGCATGCCGACTACCTGTATCACGCGCTGATGTCCTACCAAGTATCGGGCAATGCGCTGGTGGGCCGTTCCAACGCGATCATGGCGGGTCAGGTCAACGCCAACCCGGCGGTCACCGACAAGGATGGCAAGCCGCGCCCGTTCACCCGCAAGGAGCTGAAGGACATGGCCGCCTACATCGAGTCGCTGCCGGGCGACCTGGTGCTGAAGAAGTAACGGCGACGGCCGCGGCGCTGGCCGCCTGCACGCAAGCAAGCCGCTTCACTGGAAGCGGCTTTTTTTTCGTCCGCGGCCCGCGTTCAGGCCCGCCGCAGCCGCTGGGCCATGCCTGGCGAGATCCAGCGGCCACGGTCGCCTACCACCAGCCCATCGACGCCGGCGAGCCCGCCCGCCAGCCGGTCCCAGGCAGCCTGGCCGGCCACCATCAGCGCCGCGCCCATCCCGTTGACCGCCGCGGCGGTCGGCGCCACCAGCGTCACCCCGCGCGGTCCGGCAGACGGCAGGCCGGTGGCGGGATCGAGCACATGGTGATAGCGCCGGCCATCGGCGACAAAGCAGCGCTCGTAGTCGCCGGAGGACGCCACCACGGCATCGGACACCTGCAGCACGCCTAGCAGCCGTGCCGGCGCGAGCGGGTCGCGCACGCCGATGCGCCAGTCGCGTCCCTGCAACTTCCCCATGGCCAGCACATCGCCGCCACCGTTGACCATCGCATTGGCCAGGCCATGGCGGCGCAGCACCTGCATGCCCGCGTCCAGGATCGGCAGCTTGGCAATGCCGCCCAGGTCCAGGCGCATGCCAGCGCGGGCCAGCATGGCCTCGCCGCGGCGGGCGTCGAGCATGACCTGCCGGTAGTCCACCAGCGCTCGCTCGCGCGCCAGTTCGGCGGCGTCGGGCAAGCGGTTGCCATCCGTGCCGAAGCGCCAGCCGGCGAACGCTCCGACGGTGATATCGAAGGCGCCGCGGGATCGTGCCGAAACCGCCGCGGCGGCCTGCAGCACCGTCATCAGTTCCGGCGCCACGCGCACCGGATGGCGGCCCGCCGCGCGGTGCAGGGCGCTGACCTGGCTGTCGGGCCGGTAGCGGCTCATCAACTGCTCCAGCCGCATCATCTCTGCAAAGGCCGCGGCGATGGCCGCCTGCGCTACGCCGTGGCGGTCGCCTTGCACGACCATGTCCACGCGTGTGCCCAGCAAGCGGCGCGATGCATGCGTGACCGTGGGATCGGCCAGCGCGGGCCGCACGAACATCGCGGTGGCGAGCAGCGGCACGCTCGCGGCGCCGCGAACGATGGCGCGGCGCCTGTGGTCGATGTGGTCGATGTGGTCGATGTGGGGAATGGAAGGCTGCGTGGGCAGTAGGGCCTTGAAGCGCATGGCGAGGATGGTGTCGATCGCGAAAGCGGCAGTGGGACTTGCCGTGCCGCCCATTCTGTCCGCGGCGCTGGCCAAAAACATGCATCGCGAATGAATATTCAAGAGAACCATGACGATCATCAACCTCGATCGCGCCAACTGCTTCGACCATCTGTAGCCGGCAGCAGCAAGCCACCACAAGACAACTCAAGCAGAAAGCCGGCGGAGCTGACTCCGCCTTTGCCATGACGGTTCGAGGAACGAAGATGACCAGGCATACGCAGCATCCCCTGCCACCCCACGATGCACCGGCCGCGCCCGGACGGCGGCGCTTTATCCATACCGCGGCGCTCGCCGGCGTTGCCGGTGTGGCCGCCTGCACCGACAACGGCGGCGCGCCGGTGGCAGCCACGCCGGCCAGCGGCGCCGGTGCCCATGCCACTCCGGCGGGCAGCACCGCCGCCGGCGCGGTGCACCTGAAGCCAGGCGAGCTGGATACCTACTACGGCCTGTGGAGCGGCGGCCATGCCGGCGACATGCGCGTGTTGGGCCTGCCCTCCGGGCGCGAGCTGCACCGGATTCCGTGCTTCGTGCCGGACGCGCTGACGGGGTGGGGCATCACCAATGAATCGAAGCGCGTGATGGGCACCCGCCCCGATGGCAGCCTGCAATACACCGTCGGCGATACCCACCACGTGCACGCCTCGTATAAGGACGGCAACTACGACGGCCGCTATGCGTGGATCAACGACAAGATCAATGGCCGGCTGGCGCGCGTCCGGCTCGACTACTTCATCTGCGACAAGATCACCGAGCTGCCCAATGTGCAGGGCTTCCACGGCATCTTCCCGGACAAGCGCGATCCCGTCGACGCCAGCATCAACTACACCACGCGCGTGTTCTGCGGCGCCGAGTTCGGCGTGCCGCTGCCCAATACGCCGACCGAAGACGGCAGCAAGTACCGCTCGCTGTTCACCTGCGTCGACGCCGAGTCGATGGCGGTGCGCTGGCAGGTGCTGATCGACGGCAACTGCGACCTGGTGGCGACCTCGTACGACGGCAAGCTGGCCGCGACCAACCAGTACAACGTGGAAATGGGCGTGCGCTTCGAGGACATGATGTCGGCCGAACGCGATGCCTGCCTGTTCTTCAACATCGCCCGCATCGAGGCGGCGGTCAAGGCCGGCAAGTTCAAGACTATCGGCGACTCCAAGGTCCCGGTGGTCGACGGCACGCATGCCGCCAATCAGGATCCGGCCACGGCGCTGACCGCCTACGTGTCGGTGCCCAAGAACCCGCACGGTGTCAACGCCAGCCCCGACCAGAAGTACTTCATCTGCGCCGGCAAGCTGTCCCCCACCGGCACGGTGATCGAGCTGGCCAGGGTGCTCGACTGGTTCGACGGCAAGCTGGCCAGGCTGGACGACGCCATCGTCGCTGAAGTCGAGCTGGGCCTGGGGCCGCTGCATACCGCCTTCGACGGCCGCGGCAATGCCTACACCACGCTGTTCCTGGACAGCCAGGTGGTCAAGTGGAACATCGACGCGGCGATCCGCTTCCACCGTGGCGACAAGAGCGCCAGGTACGTGGTGGACCGGATCGACGTGCAATACCAGCCTGGGCACCTCAATGCCTCGCAATCCGAAACCGTGGCCGCCGACGGCAAGTTCCTGGCGGTGGGCTGCAAGTTCTCGAAGGACCGCTTCCTGCCGGTGGGTCCGCTGCACGCCGAGAACGAGCAGCTGATCGACATCTCCGGCGACAAGATGGTGCTGCTGGCGGACCATCCCGTGCACAGCGAACCGCACGACTTCATCATCTTCCGGCGCGAGCTGCTGCGGCCCAAGCAGGTCTACGCGCTCGACGAATTCCCGCTGGCGATCAAGGATGCGCAGGAATCGGGCGTGTTTCGCAACGGCCGCAAGGTGACGGTGAAGCTCACCTCGCAGGCGCCGGTGTTCAGCCTGCGCGAGATCAAGCTGAAACGGGGCGACGAGGTCACGCTGATCCTGACTAACCTGGACAAGATCGAGGACCTGACGCACGGCTTTGCGATCCCGAAGTACAACATCAACTTCATCGTCAATCCGCAGGAGACGGCGTCGGTGACCTTCGTTGCCGACAAGCCCGGCGTGTTCTGGTGCTATTGCACCCACTTCTGTCACGCGCTGCATCTCGAGATGCGCAGCCGCATGATCGTCGAGGCCTGAGCCGGCTTGGCGTAGCGTTGCGCGCGGCGCATCGGCCTCGCGCAGCGCTACGGCTGCTGCCTTTCCATGATGCTGGCTATCTTCAAAGGACTCGTCGCGGTCCTCGCCGCGTGGCTGCTCTCGCTTGGCCTGCTCTCGCCTGCGCATGCGGGCGCCTACGAGGCCGAGCTGCCGCCGCAGCTCGCCACCGCCCCCGACCTGTGCGCGCTGGTGCCATGCGCGCAGGTGTTGCCCGGCGCCACGCATTTTTCGTCGCGCATGGGCCAGCCGCCCTATGTCGAGGGCTATCGCACCGGCCCCGGCGGCAAGCGTGAGCTGGTCGGCTACGTCATGCTGTCCACCGATATCACCGATACGCCGGCGTACTCGGGCAAGCCGGTGGTGACGCTGATCGGCATGGATACGCAGGGCCGCTATGCCGGCATCAGGGTGCTGAAGCATTCGGAGCCGATCCTGTTGCTGGGCATTCCGGAAGCGGCGCTGCTGGATTTCAACCGGCAGTACGTCGGCAAGTCGGTCACCGACAAGATCGAAGTGGGGCAGTCGCGCCCCGACGAAGGCGTGGTCGGCGTCGATGCGATTTCGGGCGCCACGGTGACGGTGATCGCGCAGAACCAGGTGCTGACCACGGCGGGTGCGGCGGTGGCGCGGCAGGTCGGCATCCTGGCGCCAACCCAACGCGCGCCGGCTCGCTACGTTGAAAGCGGCATGCACTATAGCTGGCCGCAACTGGTAGGGATGGGCGCGGTGCAGCGCCTGCTGGTGCAGCCGGCGCAGGCCGGCATAAGCGGCGGCCTGCGGGGCGGCGGCGGGCCGTTTATCGAGTTGTGGTTCGGCGACCTCAACCATCCCGACATCGCGCGCAGCGTGCTGGGCGATGCCGGCTGGCAGGGCCTGCGCGCGCAGCTGCGGCCGGGCGAGCACGCCATCTTCGTGATCCGCACCGCGGGCACCGAGTCGTTCAAGGGTTCGGGCTTCGTGCGTGGCGGCATCTATGACCGGGTGCAGGTGCGCCAGGACGCCGACGCCTTCACCTTCCGCGACCTCGATTACCTGAACCTCTATGGCGTGGCCGCGCCGGGCGCGCCGGTGCCGACCGAGTCGGCGATCTTCGTGGTCCGTTCCCCAGCCTTTTCCGCGGCGTATCCGTGGAAGCTGTCGTTCCTCGGCAACCGGGTCGACCGCGCCACCGGCACGCGCAGCTTTGCCAGCTTCGACGCGCCGTACTGGCTGCCGGCGGCGCTGTTGCAGGGTGGCCGCCCCCATATCGACGTGCCCGAAGCACCGTGGCGCAAGGTCTGGCGCCGGCAGGCCGGCACCATCGCGCTGTTCGTGGCGCTGCTGGGCGCGGTCACGCTGGTCTACGCGCTGCGCGAGCGCCTGACACGGCGTGCCACCCACAAGAACAAGTGGCCGGTAAATGCGTTCAAGTACACGGCATGGGCCATCAGCATCGGGTTGGTGGGGTTTGGCGCGATGGCGCAGCCGTCAATCACGCAGGTGCTGACGTGGTTCCATGCGCTGCTGCTGCGCTGGGACTGGGCCTTGTTCCTGAGCGATCCCTTTATCTTCTGCTTCTGGATCTTCATCATCGTCACGGTGCTGCTGTTCGGCCGCGGGCTGTTCTGCGGCTGGCTGTGCCCGTTCGGCTCGCTGTCCGAGGCGATCTACAAGCTCGGCGGCTTCCTCGGGCTGAAACGCTGGCAGCGGCAGTTGCCGCGGCGCTGGCACGACCGGCTCAAGTGGGTCAAGTACGGCGTGTTCGTCGGGCTGCTGGCGGTCTCGGTGTTCTCGATGGCGCTGGCCGAGAAGCTGGCGGAGATCGAACCGTTCAAGACCACCTTCCTGGTCGGCATCGCGAACCGCGCGTGGCCGTACGGGCTGTTCGCGTGCGCGCTGCTGGGGCTGTCGCTGTTCATCGAGCGGCCTTACTGCAAGTACCTGTGTCCGCTCGGTGCGGCGCTGGCCATGCCAAGCACGTTCCGTTGGTTCGGGCTGCGGCGCAAGCCCGACTGCAACCGCTGCAAGGCGTGCGCGGCGGGTTGCGGCGCGCAGGCGATCGATGCCGACGGCCGCATCGACCAGCGCGAGTGCCTGCACTGCCTCGACTGCATGGTGCTCTATACCGATACCCACGGCTGCCCGCCGCTGGCACGCGAGCGCAAGCGGCGCGAGCGCGACGGGCTGCCGCTGACGCCGGTGGCTCGCAACGGGTATTTCATTCCACTGGTGCCGGTGACGGCCGCTGCGGCGCAACCGTCGGGCCCCGATCCGCGCATGCCGACCGACCCCGTGACGCCGCCCTACGCCGCCACGACGGGCGCCGCGCGCTGCTTCGCCGAGCTGTGGGACCACCTGTGGCCCTGGAGCGGGCAGGGCTGGCGCTCCGCCGCGGCGTTGCAGCTGGCGGGCGTGGCGGTCGCGCTGGCGGCAACCGTGGCGTGGGCGCTGGCGGCCAGCGGACAACTGCGCGTCGGCGCGGTGATCGGCTGGTGGCTGGGCTGGAGCCTCTACGAGGTGATGATCCGCCTGTCGGCAAAGCGCTATGTCAAGGATGGGCCATGGTGGCGCGGCCGCCATCGTCGCGCCACCGTGATGGACATGCTGAGCTATGTCGGCTTCAAGAACCTGCTGGTCGGTGCCGTGCTGTTCCTGGCGCTGAAGGCGATGGGGATGCTGTCCGCATGAAGCTGCTGTCCGGTATCCCGTTGCTATGGCTGGCCTGCGGCATCACCGGCGCGCCGGCGGCGACCTGGCGCGTGCAGCCCGGCCAGTCGCTGCAGGCGGCGATCGATGCCGCGGCTGCCGGCGACACCATCGAGATCGCGCGCGGCCACTACACCGGCAACTTTACCGTCGGCAAGCCGCTGGTGCTGCGCGGCATCGCGCGGCCCACGCTCGGCGGCGCGCTGCGCGGCGATACGCTGCGTATCGCCGCGCCCGACGTGACGGTCGAAGGACTGATCGTGCGCGACTCCGGCGACAGCCTGAAGGACCAGAACGCCGGCATCTACATCGCGCCCGGCGCGCACCGCGCCGTGGTGCGGCACTGCGAGCTGACCTACAACCTGTTCGGCCTGTGGATCGAAAAGGCCGACGAGGTCCGCGTCGAGGCCAACACCATCACCGGCAAGCGCGACTACAACTCGGCGCAGCGCGGCAACGGCGTGCAGCTCTACAACACGCGCGGCGCCCGCATCCTGAACAACCACATCAGCTTCGTGCGCGACGCGCTCTACGTCGACGTGTCGCACCATGCCGTGTTTCGGGGCAACCGGCTGCACCATAGCCGCTACGGCACCCATTACATGAACTCATACCACAACCTGTGGGAAAACAACGACAGCTACCGCAACCGCGGCGGACTGGCGCTGATGGAAGTGCGCGACCAGGCGGTGCGCAACAACCGCACCTGGGCCAATGCCGACCACGGCATCATGCTGCGCACACTGCAGGATTCGGTGATCGAAGGCAACGTGGTCGCGCACAACCAGCGCGGCTTCTTTATCTACGATGTCGAATATGCGCAGCTGCGCGGCAACCTGGTGCTCGGCAACGCCATCGGCGTGCACCTGTCGGCCGGCTCGACCCGCAACGTGGTGCAGGGCAACGACTTCATCGGCAACCGCGAGCCGGTGCGCTATGTCGGCGCGCGCGACGAGGCCTGGGGCGGACGCAATCCGGCCGAAAGGCAGCAGGGCAACTACTGGGGCAACTACCTCGGCTGGGACCGCGATGCCGATGGCGTGGGCGATCTCCCGTACCGGGCCAATGACCTGGTCGACCGGCTCAGCTGGCGCTATCCGGGCGTGGCGCTGCTGCTGGGCAGCCCGGCGCTGCAGGCGCTGCGGGTGGCCGGGCGCCAGTTTCCGGTGATCCGGGCGCCGGGGGTGGTCGACGAATATCCGCGCATGCGTCCGGCGCGCGCCAACTGGAGGCAATGGCATGAGCCGGCCGACGCCAGCCGCTGATCCGGCCATGGATGCCATCGTGCTGTCCAACGTCAGCAAGCACTTCGGCGCGCTGCGCGCCGTCGACGATGTCAGCCTTGGCGTGGGGCAGGGCGAGCTGCTCGGGCTGATCGGCCATAACGGCGCGGGCAAGAGCACGCTGTTCCGGATGATGCTGGGCCTGTTGCCGCCGACACATGGCACCTTGCGCGTGGCCGGTGCCAATGTGGGCAGCCGCGCGTTTCGCGCGGCACGCCGCGGCATTGGCTACCTGCCCGAACATCTGGTGCTCCATGACAACCTGAGCGGCCAGGAGACGCTGCGCTTCTTCGCGCGGCTGAAGGGCGTGAAGGCAGAAGCCTGCGCGCCGATGCTCGACCAGGTGGGCCTGTCTTCTGCCGCCGCGCGTCCGGTGCGCGAGTACTCGAAAGGCATGCGCCAGCGGCTGGGCTTTGCGCAGGCGCTGCTGGGCGCACCGCGCGTGCTGTTCCTCGACGAGCCGACCAATGGCCTGGACCCCGCCGCGATCCGCGACTTCTACGCCATGCTGAACGCGCTGCGCGCGAACGGGGTGACCATCGTCATCACCTCGCACATCCTGGCCGAACTGCAGCAGCGCATCGACCGCTTTGCGATCCTGTCCGCGGGCCGGCTGCAGGCCGCGGGCAGCCTCGAGGCGCTGCGCGCCCGGGCCGGCCTGCCGCTGACGCTGGTGCTGCGGGTCGAGGCGGGCGCGCGTGACGAGGCGCTGCGCCGGCTGCGCGCGCTGCCCGCGCTGGAGATCGAAGGTGCGCCGCCCGGCGCGCTGACGGTGCGCTGTGCGCCCACCGCCAAGATGGCGGTGCTGGCCGCGGTGCAGCCGCTCGCCGGGCGGCTGCTGGACCTGCAGATCCACGAGCCGTCGCTCGAGGACCTGTTTCTCGGGATGAGGGCATGAGCATGGGCGATTGGCTCGACGCGCGGCAGGTGGCCGCGCTGGCCGGCAGGGAATTCCGCGAGCGCATGCGCAACCGCTGGGTGCTGGCGGTGGCGGCGGTGTTCACGGCGCTGTCGCTGGCGATCGGCTACTTCGGCGGCGCCGAGCAGGGCGTGCTGGGCCCGCGCTCGCTGGAGTTCGTCATCACCAGTCTGGCCAGCCTGGTGATCTACCTGGTGCCGATGATCGCGCTGCTGCTCGGCTTCGACGCCGTGGTGGGCGAGCGCGAGCGCGGCTCGCTGGACCTGCTGCTGTCGCTGCCGCTGACGCGTGCCGAGCTGCTGCTGGGCAAGTACCTCGGCCTCGCCGCCGCGCTGGTGCTGGCCACGGCCGGCGGCTTTGCGCTGATGGCGCTGCTGCTGGCGCGCCAGTTCGGCTGGGCGGGCCTGTATCACTACCTCGGCTTTGTCGCCAGCGCGGTGCTGCTCGGGCTGGCGTTCCTGAGCCTGGCGCTGTGGCTGTCGGTGCTGAGCCGCGACCGCGCGCAGGCCTCGGGGCTGGCGATCGGGCTGTGGTTCTTCTTCGTGCTGGTGTTCGACCTGCTGCTGCTCGGCATGCTGGTCGCCGGCAGCGGCGCGGGCGAACAGCATGCCGCCACCGACTGGATCGCGTGGCTGCTGTTGCTCAACCCCGCCGACCTGTTTCGCATCGTCAATGCCTTTTCATTGGACCAGCTGCGCAGCGCCGGGGGCGTTACCAGCATCGTGCCGCCCGCGCTGGCCAGCCCGTGGCCGACCGGCGCGGCGCTGCTGGCGTGGATCGCCGTGCCGCTGGGCCTTGCCGCCAGGAGTTTCCGCTGATGTGTACCTCGCTGTGTACCCCGTTCTCATGGCATCGCCGCCACCTGTTGCTGACCCTTGCCGGCAGCGCCGTCCTGATCGCCGGCTGCGGCGGCAAGCCGCAAGCGCCGGCACAGCCGCAGGAGTTCGACGCCGCCACCGCATGCGCGCTGGACGGCATGCTGCTGGCCGACTACGCCGGGCCCAAGGCGCAGGTGTTCTATGCGGGTGACGCGCGACCGCACTGGTTCTGCGATACGGTGGAAATGTTCCACGCGCTGCTGCGGCCGGAACAGCTGCGACCGGTGCGCGCGGTGTTCGTGCAGGACATGGCACGCGCCGACTGGGAGCAGCCGCGCGGCCACTGGTTCGATGCCACCACCGGCATCTACGTCGCCGGCAGCCGGCGCCACGGCGCGATGGGGCCGACGCTGGCAAGTTTCCGGACGGAAAGCGATGCCGCCGCCTTTGCCGGCCGCCATGGCGGGAAACTGCTGCGCTACGCCGAGGTGACGCCGGAACTGGCCGACCTCGGCGGCGGGGCCATGCAGGACAGCCGGATGTAGCACGGCGGGCCGAGTGCCCGCCGTCCGTGCCCGCTGTCAGTTGCCGCTGCCCGACACCAGCCGGCGCTGGCGCACCGATTCGGCCAGGCCCTCGAGCACCTTGACCGAGTCGTCCCAGCCGATGCAGGCATCGGTCACGGACTGGCCATAGGTCAGCTCGTCGACCGGCTGGCCCTGGACGTGGTCCTGGCGGCCGGCCACCAGGTGCGATTCGACCATCACGCCGATGATGCGCTGGTCGCCGGCGGCAATCTGGCGGCCGATCTCGGCGCACACCGGGATCTGGTTCTCGTGCTTCTTGCTGCTGTTGGCATGCGAGGCGTCGATCATCAGGCGCGAGGCCAGGCCGGCCTTGGCGATGGCATCGCACGCTTCCTGCACGCTGGCGGCGTCGTAGTTGGGCGCCTTGCCGCCGCGCAGGATCACATGGCAGTCCTCGTTGCCCGAGGTCGACACGATCGCCGAATGGCCGCCCTTGGTCACCGACAGGAAATGGTGCGGCTGCGACGCGGCCTTGATCGCGTCGACCGCGATCTTGACGTTGCCGTCGGTGCCGTTCTTGAAGCCGACCGGGCACGACAGTCCCGACGCCAGCTCGCGGTGCACCTGCGACTCGGTGGTGCGCGCGCCGATCGCGCCCCAGCTGACCAGGTCGGCGAGGTACTGCGGGCTGATCATGTCGAGGTACTCGGTGCCGGTGGGCACGCCCATTTCGCTGATGGTCAGCAGCAGCTCGCGCGCGGTGCGCAGGCCGTCGTTGATCTTGAAGCTGCCGTCCATGTGCGGGTCGTTGATCAGGCCCTTCCAGCCCACCGTGGTGCGCGGCTTTTCGAAATACACCCGCATCACGACCTCCAGCTCGCCGGCGAAGCGCTCGCGCTGCACCTTGAGCAGCTTGGCGTATTCCAGCGCGGCGCGGGTATCGTGGATCGAGCACGGGCCGATGATGACGATCAGGCGGTCATCCATGCCGTGCAGGATGCGGTGCATGGCCTGGCGCGCGCCGTAGATCACGTCCGAAGCCTGTTCGGAGCAGCCGAACTCGCGGATCAGGTGCGCGGGCGGCAGCAGCTCCTTGAGTTCGCGGATGCGCAGGTCGTCGGTGTTCTTCAGCATGATGGCTCCAGGATTCTTGTGAGGTCGTGAGTGTGTGGGAAAACAAAGGGGTATAAAAAAACCGCCAGGGTCGCTGGCGGTTTCTTTTGTATTCGGGGCGCTGCTTACAGCCATCCCTCCCTATCCGCCAGCGGTGTGAGATCGCTAAAAAAGTAAAAGTAAAACTTAGCGGACATGGCGGAAAAAGGCGTTGGCTTGGGTCAGCTTGAAACGATTTTCTTCGCGGGCGCTGGATTTATGCTGCACTGCGTGGCAGAAAGGCAGGAAATTGCGCGCCGCTTCGATAATTTTCGTTGCGCATTGGCTGCTGCCCGCGCGACGAAGCATCTTTATAGCGCCTTTTGCCAGGGTTGGCAAGTGTCGCCGCAGCCATGCCGTGCGCTGGCGCACCAACCCGCCTTGCCTTTCGGCGATGCCTTGCGAGCCTGGTGCCGCCGCCGCTTTTCGGCTTTTCCAGGCATGGCCGATGGCTATATTGGAAGCGGGGAGCAGTCGCACGGGGAGGTGCATCATGAGCGTCGATGAAGCGAGGCTGAATGCCTTCATGGAAAAATTCGTCGGCGATATCGGCGCGGTGATGCATGCCGCGACCGTGGTCGTCGGCGATGAACTCGGCCTGTACAAGGCGCTGGCGGAAAAACCGATGACCGTTGCCATGCTGGCGGCCAAGACCCATACCGACGAGCGCTACCTGCGCGAATGGCTGTCGGCGCAGGCGGCCAGCGGCTATGTCGACTATGACGCGGGCTCGAAGCAGTTCAGCCTGAACGAGGAACAGGCCTATGCGCTGGCGCAGGAAGGCAGCCCGGCCTTCATCCCGGGCGCGTTCCAGATTGCGGTGGCGCAGTTCCGCGCGATTCCGAAGATGATCGACATCTTCCGCAATGGCCGCGGGCTGGGCTGGCACGAGCACGACCCCGCGCTGTTCCACGGCACCGAACGCTTCTTCCGGCCCGGCTATGCGGCGCACCTGGTGTCGGAATGGATCCCGGCGCTCGACGGCATGGCGGCGCGGCTCAAGGCGGGGGCCATGGTGGCGGACGTGGGCTGCGGCCATGGCGCGTCGACCATCATCCTGGCGCAGGCGTTTCCGGCGTCGCGCTTCGTCGGCTTCGACTACCACGAGCCTTCGGTGCGCCATGCGGCCGAGGCCGCGCGCCGCGCCGGCGTGTCCGAGCGCGTGCGCTTCGAGGTGGCCAGCGCCAAGGACTACGGCGGCAAGGACTATGACCTGGTGGCGGTGTTCGACTGCCTGCACGACATGGGCGATCCCGTGGGCGCGGCGCGCCACGTGCGCGAGACCCTGCGCGCCGACGGCGCCTGGATGATCGTCGAACCGTTTGCCAACGATGCGCTGGAACAGAACCTGAACCCGGTGGGCCGGGTGTTCTATTCCGCGTCGACCTTCATCTGCACGCCGGCATCGCGTTCGCAGGAAGTGGGCCTGTGCCTGGGCGCGCAGGCGGGCGAGGCGCGCCTGCGCGCGGTCGCGGAGCAGGCGGGCTTCAGCGGCTTCCGGCGGGCGGCGCAGACGCCGTTCAATCTGGTGTATGAAGTGCGGCCGTGAGGGCTGGCCGTCTTGCTTGCTGATTGCGTGCTCCCTCTCCCGCTTGCGGGAGAGGGTTGGGGAGAGGGCGGGAGTATCGACGAAGTGAGACGTGCCGGTATGCCAGTGCCTGCCCTCTCCCCCGGCCCCTCTCCCGCGAGCGGGAGAGGGGAGCAAACCGGCAGTAGGGAGCAGGCACCAGCCTCAGGCCGTCCCGCCCACCGTCATGTTCTCGATGCGCAGCGTCGGCTGGCCCACGCCCACCGGCACGCTCTGGCCTTCCTTGCCGCACACGCCCACGCCCGAATCCAGCCGCATGTCGTTGCCGATCATGGTCACGTCCTTGAGCGATTCCGGGCCGTTGCCGACCAGGGTCGCGCCCTTGACCGGGTAGGTGATCTTGCCGTCCTCGATCATGTAGGCCTCGCTCGCCGAGAACACGAACTTGCCGTTGGTGATATCGACCTGGCCGCCGCCGAAATTGACCGCATACAGGCCGCGCTTGACGCTGGCGATGATCTCCTGCGGGTCCTTGTCGCCGTTGAGCATGTAGGTGTTGGTCATGCGCGGCATCGGCAGCGCGGCATAGCTTTCGCGGCGCGCGTTGCCGGTGACCGGCATTTTCATCAGGCGCGCGTTGAGCGTGTCCTGGATGTAGCCGCGCAGGATGCCGTCCTCGATCAGCGTGGTGCACTGGGTCGGGTTGCCTTCATCGTCCAGGTTGAGCGAGCCGCGGCGGTTGGCCAGCGTGCCGTCGTCGACCACGGTCACGCCCTTGGCAGCGACGCGTTCGCCCATGCGGCCGGCGAACGCCGACGAGCCCTTGCGGTTGAAGTCGCCTTCAAGCCCGTGGCCGACCGCCTCGTGCAGCAGCACGCCGGGCCAGCCCGGGCCCAGCACCACGGTCATGGCGCCGGCCGGGGCCGGGCGCGCATCGAGGTTGACCAGCGCCGACGACACCGCCTCGTCCACGTACTGCTGCAGCAGGTCGTCGGTGAAATAGCCGTAGGCATAGCGGCCGCCGCCGCCGGACGAGCCGATCTCGCGGCGCCCGCCCTGTTCGGCGATCACCGTGACCGAGACCCGCACCAGCGGGCGCACGTCGGCGGCGATCACGCCGTCGCTGCGCGCCACCAGCACCACGTCGTATTCGCCGGCCAGGCCCGCCATCACCTGGACCACGCGCGGATCCTTGGCGCGCGCCATGCGCTCGATGCGCTCCAGCAGCGCCACCTTTTCCGCCGCGCTCATCGAGTCGAGCGGGTCGTTGGGCGTGTACAGGTTGCGCCCCGCATGCGTGGCCAGCTCGCCGGCGACCTTGACGCGGCCGCTGCCGGCGCGGCCGATGGTGCGCGTGGCGGCTGCCGCCTGCGACAGCGCGGGCAGGCTGATTTCATCCGAATATGCGAAGGCGGTGCGGTCGCCCGAGACGGCGCGCACGCCCACGCCCTGGTCGATGCTGAAGCTGCCCGACTTGACGATGCCTTCCTCCAGGCTCCAGGCCTCGTTGCGGGTGTACTGGAAGTACAGGTCGGCGTAGTCGACCTTGTGCGTGAAGATATCGGCCAGCACGCGCTGGAGCCTGGCTTCGTCCAGGCCGTACGGTGCCAGCAGCAGTTGCTGCGCGGTGGCCAGGTTGCGGATTCCGAGATCGCCGGCGTTCATGAGAGGTCCTTTTTTTCCTTGTGCCGCGCGGGCTGGCCGGCGCGGCAAACAATCCTGTGGGCGAGGGCGCCATCGGCCCCCGCGCTTGCGTACATGCTACAGCACCCGGTGCCGCAATGCCGGCAGGTTCTGCCGGACTTCTTCCAGCCGCGCCGGGTCGATCACGCCGCCGACCACGCCTTCGCCTTCGGGCAGCATGGCCAGCACTTCGCCCCACGGGTCCACCAGCATCGAATGGCCCCAGGTGCGCCGGCCGTTCTCGTGCTTGCCGCCCTGCGCCGCCGCCAGCACATAGCACTGGTTTTCGATGGCGCGGGCGCGCAGCAGGATTTCCCAGTGGGCCTGCCCGGTGGTGTAGGTGAAGGCGGCCGGCATCAGGATCAGGCTGGTGCCGCCGTCGGCGGCCAGGCCGCGGTACAACTCCGGAAAGCGCAGGTCGTAGCACACCGACATCGCCACCCGGCCGCACGGCGCGTCGAAGCTGACCGGCGAGCGCCCGGCCAGGATGGTGCGGGATTCGTCATAGCTTTCGGTGCCGCGAGTGAAGCCGAACAGGTGGATCTTGTCGTAGCGCGCGATGCGCTCGCCGCGCGGGTTGAAGGCGAGCGAGGTGTTGTACACGCGCTGCGGGTCGTCGCACCACATCGGCAGCGTGCCGCCGACCAGCCAGATGCCATGGCGGCGCGCCGCGTCGGCCAGGAACTGCTGCACCGGGCCGTCGCCGTCGTGCTCGCGCACGGCCACCTTGTCGGATTCGGCGCGGCCCATGATGCAGAAGTATTCGGGCAGCAGCACCAGTTCGGCACCGCCGGCGGCGGCTTCGGCGATGCGCGCCTCGGCGCGCGCCAGGTTGGCGTCTAGCGAGGTGCCGGTCACGGTCTGGACGGCGGCAACGCGGAACGGGGCAGGGCTGGCTGGTGTCATGGGCGCGGCATCTTCTTCTAGCGCGGGAAGGCCGGGTCCGCGCGGTTCTGGAAGGTTGGGCCTTGCGCCTTATTGTCCTCCACTTTGCCGACCTGTGGGTTGGCCCAGCTGCCCGAGATGCGGTAGTGCTGGGTGAACATCTTGGAGAACTCGTCGGCGAACAGCAGTTGCGCGGCGAGCGTGCCGATGCCCAGTGCCGGGTTGATAAAGGCGGCAGCGATCGACGTGGTGGTGGCGTTGATGCGCGGCACCACCTCGACCTGCAGGTCCTGGGTCTCGCGCAGCAGGTTGGCGGTGCCGCTCATGCTGGCGATGATCTGCGGGCTGCGCAGCCGGAAGTCCTGGATCGTGCCGACGCCGTTCTCGATGGTGCCGGTGCCGGTGATGCGGTCGAACAGCAGCCCGCGCCCCGAGAGCGTGCGGAAGTCCAGCGTGGCAAAGCGCAGCAGGCCCTGCAGGCTGAGCACGCCGAGCAGGCGCGCGGCGCCCGGATCGACGCTGAGGATCTGGCCGTTCTCCAGGTCCAGCGACAGCTTGCCGGTCAGCGTCGGGTAGTCGATCGACAGCGGCGAGCCGCGCCACGCCACGCGGCCCTCGAGCTTGCCCTTGCCGTCGCTGAGCGTATGCGGCAGCCCCAGCCGGTCCAGCGTCGCGCCGGCATCGCGCACGTCGATGGCGAACGACAGCAGCGTGCGGCGCTCGGCGCTGGCGTCGGCGCTCAGGCGGCGCGGCACGCGCCAGCTGCCGTTGCCGGTCAGGGTGGCGCCGGGCTGTTCGATCTGCAGCTTGTCCAGGGTCCAGACCGGATCGGTGCCGCCGGCACCGGTGTCGGTATGCGCCTTGACCTCGAGCTTGCCGAAGTCGTGGCCGCGCAGCATGAACTGGTCGGCGACCAGGTCGATCGCGGGCAAGGTGTCGATGCTGCTGGCCAGCGCATCGACCACGTTGTGCTCGTCGTTGGCATCGGGCACGTTCAGGCGCGCCAGGCGCAAGCGCAGCGAACCGGCGGCAGGCGTCGCGCCCGGGCGCCATTGCGCCGCGCCGGCGATCTGGCGCGAGTCGACCCTGGCGTTCCAGCCATCGGCTTCGCGGCTGGCGTCGAGCGCGACCTCGTCCAGCGTGCGGCCCATGCCATGCAGCGTGCGCGCGCGCAGCGCGATGCGGTTGGGCAGGAACGGCGAGGGCGGCTCGCTGGCGCCCGCGCCGGCGCCGCCGCCGGCAAAGGCCGCGCGCCAGGCATCGATATCGAGCTGGTCGAAGGTGGCCGCGGCGCTGACGCCGGCAGCCGGCAGCGGCGCCGCCTGCTGCACGCCGATGCCACCCGCCAGCACTTCGAAGCCGCTGCTGCCGTTACCACTGCCATCGCGGCGCAGCAGGTAGCGGGCGTTGAGCACATTGCCCAGCTGCAGCGCCAGCTCGTCGGTGGCGGCACGCGCGGCATTGGCCGCAGGCGCGGCCGGGCGCAACTCCACGCGCAGCGGCAATGACGGCGCGGCGGCCTTGACCAGGGGCGCCGGCAGCTGCAGCGCCATGCCGTTGAGATCAGAGTGCAGCTGGACCTGCAACTGCCGCTCGCGCACGCCGATCACGGCGCTGTAGCCGGTGCTGCCTTCCATCCGCGCCGCCAGCGGCGCCAGCGCCGTGCCCGCCGCGGCCTCGCGCAGCCCGGCGGCCGAGGCCTGGCCAGTCGCGCTCACGCGCGTGGCGCCGTCCGGCTGCGTGCCGCCGGCAAGGCGCAGCTCGCCGCCAAGAAAGCGCGCGCGCAGGTTCTCCAGCCCGAAGCCACGCTCGTTGAAGGTGATGACGCCGCTGGCATTGCCCAGCGGCGGCAGCTGCGGGCTGAGCACGACATCGTTGCCGGGAAAGCGGAAGCGGCCATCGACCTTGGCCGCGTCGGCGTGCTCGAGCGGCATCTCGAGCTTGAGCTTGAGCTCGCCGTTGCCGCCGGCCCGGGCCGCGTCGGCCACGTGCCCGGTCCACTCGCGCACCGGCGAGGCGTTGATGTAGCGCACGAAGCCTTGCACAGGCCCGGTGGCGCTGCCGTCGATGGCGAGCTTGCCGCGCGGGCTCAGGTCGTCGATGCGGCCGCTGACATCCTGCAGCGTGACGCCGGCAATGTCCTGCACCGTGGCGCGGCGTGCCAGGAAGGTCATGCCGCCGCGGTCGAACACCACGCGCCCGGCGATGTCGGTGAACACCGGCCACGACGATGTACCGGCGGCGCCGTGGGCCGGCTCGTGGCCCGCGTCATGCGGCGCGATCTGGTAGCTGACGTGTTCGATCGGTACCTCGACGCGGAACTCGCCCGCCTGCTCGTGCGGCGCCTGGAACGGGAAGTGCGCGAGGTCGCCGCGCAGCACGAAGCTGACCCCGGCGGCCTCGCCGCCGGTGAGCGCGCCGGACAGGTAGTGGCGGGTCGCGGCGGGAATGCTCAGCGGCAGGTAGCGCGGCACGCGCGCCACCCTGGCGCGCGTCATCTCGCCGGCCAGGTCGGCGATGCCCGAGACGCCGTCGCCGCCTTCGCGCCAGGTGCCGCGCACCGCGCCGGCGGCGTCGGCATTGGCAAAGCGCACCCCGTCCAGCGTCACCGCGAGCTTGCCGTCGCGGTGCTGCCAGCGCACGTCGCCGGCGATCTGGTCGAACGGCAGGCGCGGGTCTTCGAACAGCCCCGGCAGCACCAGCGCCGCGTCGTTGCCCTCGAAGCGCGCGCTGCCCTGCTGGTCGTCGAGCGAGAAGGTGCCGGACAGGTGCGAGAAGCCCGGCGTGCCCAGGCGCGGATGCCCGGCGGCGTCGAGCGCCGGCACCGCGGGCTGGCCGTTGACGGAGACATCGCGCAGCGTGCCCTGGATGCTGTAGTGGGGCTTGCCGCCGCCGCGCTCGAGCATGCCGGCGCGCGCGCGGGTCCAGCTGACGTTGAGGTTGTCGAGGTGGCCGGCCGGCTGCAGCGCGCGCAACCGGCGCAGCACCGCGGTGTCGATCGGCATCGAGGTGGCCAGCGCGCGCACCGTGTTCAGGTCCAGCGAGGGCGCCTTCAGCGAGAACTTGTTCAGGGTGCCGTCCTTGGCCCGGGCCCAGCCGATGGCGACCTTGCGCATGCCTTCGCGCCAGCTGCCGTCGGCCACCGCGGGCGCGTGGCTGGCGTCGGGCACCGCCGGCTGCTGGGCCTGCAGCGGCTGCCACAGCAGCGTGTCGACGGTCAGCAGGTTGCTGCCGTCGCGCTCGGTCCGGTGCAGCAGCAGGGCCTGCGCATTGGCCAGCCGCAGCGGCGCGGCGGCGCCGGCCAGTTGCAGGTCGACACCGCTGGCGCGCAGCCGGGTCTGGCTGCGCACGATGCGCCCCTGGCGGAATTCGATGCTGCCGTCGGTGCTGAAGGTGCCGCTGGCGACGCGCTCGAACATCGCCAGGTAGCGCTGCAGCACCGGCAACTGCAGCTGGCCCAGGTCCCAGGTGGCCTGGCCGGTCCAGTGGCGCCAGTTGCCGGCGCTGTGCAGGTAGTCGTCGCGGAAGGCCGAGCGCACCTCGAGCGGGCGCGGACCCAGTGCCGGCGAGCGCGCTTCCAGGTGGAAGGTGTGGCGCGCGCCGTCGCGGCGGGTGTCGAGGCGGATCTCGCCGATGTCGAGCCGCGGCAGGCGCGCCTTTTCGTCGAGCCAGCGCAGCTTGCCGTCGGACAGCGCCACGCGCCCCTGCGACATCAGCCAGCCCAGGAAGCGATCGTCGTCCTGCTGGCCGCCGGTGGCATCGACCACCATGCCGGCGACCAGCAGCCGCCCCTCGGCGGTGCGGCGCACCAGGATGTCGGTGCCGCTGGCGCTCAGGCTGACGAACTGCAGGTTCATGCTGATCAGCGAACGCCACGCCAGCTTGCCGTCGAGCGTGGCCGCCGACAGCAGCGCGCGCTGCTGGCCGTCCACCGCGCTCAGGCCGCGTGCGCGGAAGGCGGGATGCCAGCCGTCCCAATAGGTATCGAGCGAGCCGATGCTGACCTGGGCCGACAGCGCCTGCGAGCCGCGCTGTTCCAGCCACTCGCGCGCGGCGGAGGCCTGCGGCCACAACACGAAGCGGATCAGCAGCCCTGCCGCCAGCGCCAGCACGGCCAGCACCAGGGCCACGCGCACCAGCGCGCGCCCCAGGCCGCGCCAGAACGGATGGCGCACGGCCGCCGCGGCGGTGCGGGCAGCGGTGCGGCCCAGCGCCCCGGCGCGCGCCCACGTGGAGCTCCGGCGGGGGGCGTCAGGGGTGTCGATGCCAAGGGAACCGGTGGGCGCAACGGGTAGCGTGGTGGCGGCCTCGTGCCCGCCCGCGCCGCCATTGGGGGGAGAACCGTCAGCGGGTTGTGGGGCGCGGCTGGACATGCGCAGATTATCCGACAATACTAGCCGCTCTCCAATCTGGTGCCCGGCCGGCTAAAACAAGAAATGCGCAAGCTGCGCGCACCGCAGCGGCGCTGGCGCGTCCGCGGCGCAAGCGGCGGGGCGTCGCAGCGGGGTACCCCTGGCCGCACCTTTCGCACCTTGCTTGCATTTCAAATACTGGAATGACTGCCTCTGATCCGACGAGTTCCGCCGCTGGCGCCGCTGCTGACCAACATGGCGCGCGCGCCACACCGGAACCCGCCCATGCGGCGTCCGTCGCACCGGGGCAGGGCCCCGGCACCATGGCTGCCGGCGCCTTTGCCGTCACCGCGACGCAGGCGCTGCAGCCGGACGGCGAAGGCCCCCGGGCAGGCGGCGACGTATTGTACTCGGCCGCGTACTCGCACTACGCCCGGCGCGTGCTGCAGGCCCGCCCGGACCTGCCCGAGATCCTCGCCGCCGCGGTGGCGCAGCCGCTCACGCGCGCCTGGATGGAAGCACGGCTGCAGGCGCTGCATGCGCCCTCGGCCGACACCGAAGATGCCGCCAAGCGCGCGCTACGCCGGCTGCGGGCCGAGGTCATGTGCGCGGTGATCGAGCGCGACCTGCGCGGCCTGGCGACGCTGGGCGAGGTTACCGGCGCCATGACCGACCTGGCCGAACTGGCGATCCAGTACGGCCTGGCGGTGCTGGGCGACGATCTTGCCGCCACCTTCGGCCGCCCGGTCGGCGCCCACAGCGGCGAGGTGCAGGAGCTGGTGGTGGTGGGCATGGGCAAGCTGGGCGGGCGCGAGCTCAATGTCTCGTCCGATATCGACCTGATCTTCCTCTACGACGAGGACGGCGAGACCCAGGGCGGCCCGCGCAGCCTGTCCAACCACGAGTACTTCATCCGCCTGGGCCGCCGGCTGATCAACCTGCTCGCCGACGTGACCGCCGACGGCTACGTGTTCCGTGTCGACATGCGGCTGCGTCCCAACGGCGATGCCGGTCCGCTGGCCTGCAGCCTGGGCATGCTGGAGGAATACCTGGTGGTGCAGGGCCGCGAGTGGGAGCGCTATGCCTGGATCAAGGGCCGCGTGGTGTCGGCGCTCGAGTCGCCCCATGCGCAGCGCACCGCCGGCCTGCTGGCGCGGCTGACCTCGCCGTTCGTGTTCCGGCGCTACCTTGACTACGGCGTGATCGCGGCGATCCGCTCGCTGCATGCGCAGATCCGCAGCGAGGCCGCCAAGCGCAGCGGCGGCCTGCCCGGGCACGGGGTCAACCAGCGCTCGTTCAATATCAAGCTGGGCCGCGGCGGCATCCGCGAGATCGAATTCATGGCGCAGGTGTTCCAGCTGATCCGCGGCGGCCAGGACCCCGCGCTGCGCATCCGGCCGACGCTGGAGGTGCTGGCGGTGGCGGTCGAGCGCGGCCTGCTGCCCCCCGGCCAGGCCGGACAGCTGGGCGATGCCTACCGCTTCCTGCGCCAGCTCGAACACCGCCTGCAATACCGCGACGACGCCCAGACCCACCACCTGCCGACGTCACCGGACGAGCAGCGGGCGGTGGCGCAGATGATGGGCTGCAGCGACTGGCCGGCCTTGCTGGCGCGGCTTGCCGCGCTGCAGGAACCGGTCGCGCAGCAGTTCGAAGCCACCTTCTCCGACCCGGACGCCGGCCCGTGCGAGGCGCTGTGGCCGGACATCGTCATCCACGACAGCGCCGCGCGCGCGCAGGACAACGCCCAGGACCCGTCGCACGCTGAAGGCGACAGCGCGGTGCCGTGCCAGCGGCTGCAGGCGGCCGGCTTTACCGACTGCAATGCGCTGCTGGACCGGCTGCGCGCGATCGCCGCGTCGCTGCGCTATCGCGCGCTGTCCGAAGCCAGCCGCGCGCGCTTCGACCAGCTGGTCAACCGCGCGCTCGACCTGGCCGCACGCCAGGACGATCCCGACAGCACCATCGGACGCTTTATCGACTTCCTCGAGGCGATCAGCCGGCGCGCCTCCTACCTGTCGCTGCTGTCCGAATACCCGCAGGCGATGGACCGCGTCGCGCAGACGCTGCATGCCTCGCGCTGGGCCGCGGCCTACCTGACGCGCCATCCGCAACTGCTCGACGAGCTGCTCGACAGCGACGCGCTGGCCGGCGCGCCCGACTGGGCCGCGTTCCGCAAGCGCCTGCATGAACGGCTGCTGGCCGCCGAGGGGCAGATGGAGCAGCAGATGGACATCCTGCGCCGCGAGCACCATGCCGAGACCTTCCGCGTGCTGCTGCAGGACCTGCAGGGCATGCTGACGGTGGAGCAGGTGGCCGACCGCCTGTCGGACCTGGCCGATGCCATGCTCGACGCAACGCTGGAAACGGTGTGGCGCCAGCTCGCCACGCGCCACCGCGAGGCGCCGCGCTTCGCCGTGATCGCCTATGGCCGGCTGGGCGGCAAGGAACTGGGCTATGCCTCCGACCTGGACATCATCTTCCTGTACGACGACGAGCACGAGCGTGCGCCCGAGGTCTATGCCGCCTATGCGCGCCGCCTGATCACCTGGCTCACCAGCCATACCGCGGCCGGCGCGCTGTTCGACGTCGACACGCGGCTGCGCCCCAATGGCGCGGCCGGCCTGCTGGTGACCAGCTTCGACGCGTTCCGCCGCTACCAGCTGCGCGAGGGCGACAACACCGCCTGGGTCTGGGAACACCAGGCGCTCACGCGCGCGCGCTTCTGCGCCGGCGACGCCGCCATCGGCGCGCGCTTCGAGGCGCTGCGCTGCGAGGTGCTGTGCCACGAGCGCGACGCCGCGGCGCTGCGCGGCGAGATCGCGCAGATGCGCCGCAAGGTGGCCGAAGGCCATCCCAATCCCACCGAGCTGTTCGACCTGAAGCACGATCGCGGCGGCATGGTCGATATCGAATTCACGGTGCAGTACCTGGTGCTGCTGCACAGCCGCGCCCATCCGCAGCTGACGCGCAACGCCGGCAATATCGCGCTGCTGCGCGAGGCCGGCGAGCTGGGCCTGATCGATGCCGCGCTGGCGCTGGCGGTGGGCGACGCCTACCGGCTGTTCCGCGCGCGCCAGCACCAGATGCGCCTCGACGGCCAGGTCCATGCGCGCGTGGCGCCGGCATCGATGGCCGCGCAGACCGCGGCGGTGGGCACGCTGTGGCGGGCCGTGTTCGGTGAGGACTGACGCCGCGGGGCGGCCGGCACCCGCCGGCGCATCGTGGCCGGGGCTGCTGGCAGCGGTGGCGCTGGTATGGGCGCTGTCGGCGGCGTTCACCTTCCTGCCGTGGTGGCACGCTCACGGCCTGTACCTGCGCGATGCGGTGCGGGTGGACGGGCAGTGGTGGCGCCTGGCCACGGCGATGTGGGTGCACCTGGACGGCCATCACTGGCTGGCCGACATGCTCGCCGCCACCGGCGTGCTGGCGATCTGCGCGCGCGTGGCGCGGGTGCGCAGCCTGCTGCTGGTGCTGGTGGTATGTGGCATCGCGGTGCAGCTGGCGCTGCTGCGCGTGCCGGCGATTGCCTGGTACGGCGGGCTCTCGGGCGCGCTGCACGGGCTGGCGCTGTGGGGTGCGCTGGGGCTGCTGCGCGCGCCGGGACTGGCGCGCATCACCGGCGTGCTGCTGTGCCTGGGCGTGCTGGCCAAGATCTGGGTGGAACAGTCGTGGCTGGCGCCGGTGGTGTTCGATCCGGCGTGGGGCTTCGGCGTGGTGCGCGTGGCGCATGCGGCCGGCGCGGTGGCCGGCCTGCTGTGCTGGGTCTTGCAGGAGTGGTGGCTGGCGCGGCGGCCGGCGCGCGATAACGGCGCCGCCGCCTGAGTGCCACCGCTGCCGCTAGCCGCGGCGGCGCAGCGCGAAGCCGCTCAGTCCCGCCAGGGCGAGCAGCAGCCCGCTCCACAGCGGCACCGCGCCGCCGCCACCGCCGCCATCCGCGGCCGGTGCCGGCACGGCCTGCGCCGGCGGCATGCCCAGCGCGGCCAGCAGCGCGCCGTCGGCATCGAGCAGGCCCGCGCCGCACACACCCGGATTGGTGGTGCAGAAGGTGCCGGAGGGATGCGGGCGCGCCGAGCTCTTCAGCGCCGCGGTGACCTGCGCCGGCGTCAGCGAGCCGTTGAGCGTGAACATCATCGACACCACGCCCGAGACCATCGGCGCGGCGAAACTGGTGCCCGCCGAAGACGCCACCACGTAATTGCCCAGCGCCGTCTTGCCGTCGTTGCTGAGCGTGCGGATCACCGAAGGCGTGACCGTGCAGCGGCCGTCGACCACCTGCGAGTTGCCGCAGCCCCCGCCCGGCGCGCTGATCGCCACCTGCGGGCCGACGTTGGCATAGCTGGCGTTCTCGCCGCCGTTGGCGTGCGCGGTGACCGCGATCACGCCGCTGCAGTCGGCCGGCGCCTCGACCGCGCCGCGGTTGTTGCCGGCCGCGGCCACCACCACCACGCCGCGCGCATTCAGGTCGTTGACGGCCTGCTGTTCGATGCCGCTGCAGGTGCCGCCGCCCAGGCTGATATTGACCACGCGCGCCGGGTTAGGGTTGTCCGGCACGTTCGGCACCGGCAGGCCGCCGGCCCAGCGCATGCCGTCGACGGTGTCGGACAGCAGCGCGCCGCAGCGTCCCGAGACCCGCACCGGCAGGATGCGCGCATTCCAGTCGACGCCCGCGATATCGCGCGAGTTATTGGTCAGCGCCCCCAGCACGCCGGCCACGCGCGTGCCATGCCAGCTGTTGTTGGTCGGCTCGGGCGTGGGCGTGCTGCTGCCCGGGCAGGTGAAGCCGGCCGGCAGGTTGTCGCCGGCATCGGTCGGATCGCCGTCGCGGCCGTCGCCGTCATTGGAGACCGTGGTGGTGCTGATGAAGTCGAAGCCGGACAGCAGCCGGCCCTGCAGATCGGGATGGGGCAGGATGCCGGTGTCCACCACCGCCACCACCATGCCGCTGCTGCCGCCGGTGCGGTCCCACGCGCGCGGCAGGTTGACACCACCCACGGCGGTGCCGGTGCCCTTCAGGTACGGCTGGTTGACCTGGAACTCGGGATCGTCGGGCAGGGTGTCGTGCAGCCGCAGCCAGCGGTCGGGCACGGCGTCGGCCACGCGCGGGTCCTGGCGCAGCCGTGCCGCCGCCGCTTCGGGGTCGGCGGCGAAGGCGTCGGGGAGTTGCAGCAACTGCAGGTTGCCGCCCATGGCGCGGCGTGCCGAGACGGCGATGCCGGTGCGTTCGCTCAGCTGCTTGAGGGCTTCGGCGGCAGCCGGCGACTTGACGGCGCCGTTGCCATCGACTGCGGTGGTGCCGTCGCGCCAGCGCACGATGACTTGGCCGGTATAGGCCGGTGCGGACTGCGCGCCGGCTGCGAGTGCCGTGCCGGTCGGGACCGCGCCGCAGGCAGCGGCGGCGGCCATGGCGATGGCCCGCCAGCGGCGGGCCGCGAAGTTGCGGCAGAACACGGACAGCGCGGATTGCGGCATGGATTTCCTCCTCCCTGGGGCGTAGCGCGCGGGCCGGGACCGGCGCGTGGGCATGTTATGTAGCGAATACGATCCAGCCGGGTTGTGCAAGGGCGGTTTTTGGTCTTGTCCCCGTTCGTTAGTGCGGCATTCCGTACAGATTTCCAGCCTTAGCGCGGTGGCATGTCGCGGCTGGTTGGAATATTGCGGCTGGGCTTGAGCAGCCGGTCCGGTTCGGCGGTCTCGATGCGCGGCGTGGCGCGCAGCGTGTCGACGGCCTGGTCGAGGGTGGCCTCCGCCGACGGCGAGATCGCCGTGACCAGCCAGACCCCGCCCGACATCGGCCGCTTGACCACGTAGCGGATCGGGCCCGTGATCTCGGCCAGCAGCTTGCCGGCGTCTTCGGACAGGTCCACCGCGGGCGGCTTGAAGCGGACCATGATGTCGCCAAGCGCACGGTCATCGCTGATGCTGCCAGGCGGCGGTGCCGAGGCCTTGGGCTGGGCCTGGCAGGCGGACAGCGCCAGCAGTGCGGCCGAGGCGGCGGTGGCAATGGCCAGCACCGCGCGCAGCGAGGCGCGCGGGCGGTGGCCGGTGGGCGGCGCTGGGCGGGTCATGGGGAAGCTCCTGTCGATTGATAAATTGGCACGATGCCACGCAAGGCCGCGCAAGGTGGCGCGAGCGTTGGCCTTAGCCTTACTTGGCCTTAGCCGGCGGCGACGCGGCGGCCGCGCTTGCCGTCCTTGCCCGCGCGCGCGGGCTGGCCGGCGCCGCTGTCGGCCATGCCCTGCGCCAGCATCTCCTCGGCATGTTGCAGCGTCGTGGCGGTGACGGTGGCGCCGCCCAGCATGCGCGCGGTCTCGACCACGCGTCCGGCCGGGTCGAGCACGCGGATGCGCGAACGCGTCACCGAAGCATCGGCCTCGGCCGTGGTTTCCTTGCTGACCAGCAGGTGGGTGCCGGCCTGCGCCGCCACTTGCGGCAGGTGGGTCACGCACAGCACCTGGCGCGCGCGGCCGAGTTCCTGCAGGCGCCGGCCCACTACCTCGGCGACCGCGCCGCCGATGCCGGTGTCGACCTCGTCGAAGATCAGCGTGGGCGTGGGCGAGGCTTCGCTGGTGATCACCGAGATCGCCAGGCTGATGCGCGCGAGCTCGCCGCCGGAGGCCACCCGGGCCAGCGGCCGCGCGCTGACGCCGGCGTGGCCCGCCACCAGGAACTCGACTTGCTCGAGGCCGTAGCTCTGGCCTTCGTCGAGGGCATTGAGCGCCGCGACAAAGCTGCCGCCGGCCATCGACAGGCCCTGCATGGCGTCGGTGACCGCGCCGGACAGCGCCTGCGCGGCTTGCTTGCGGGCATGGCTGAGATGCTGCGCCAGCGTCAGGTAGGCGGCCTTGGCGGCGGCCTCGCGCGCCATCACCTTGTTCAGGTCCTGCGCGGCCTGCAGGTCGTCGAGCTGCTGGCGGCGCGCGACCAGCTCATCGGCGAGCTGCTCGGGCGGCAGGCGGTACTTGCGCGCGGTGGCGTGCAGCGCCTGCATGCGCTCTTCCACCACCTGCAGCCGCTCGGGATCGAGCTCGAGCCGGTCGACATAGCGCGTCAGCGAATGCGCGGCTTCCTCGGCCTGCACCTGCGCCGGCTCGAGCGCGGCCAGCACGTCGCGCAGCGCGGGATCGACGTCGGCCAGCTGCTGCAGCCGGTGCACGATGCCGTTGAGCGCCGACAGCACCGAGCCGTCGGCCTCGGACAGCGCGTCGAGCGCGGCGCGGCTGCCGTCGATCAGGCCGGCGGCGTGCGAGAGCCGGTTGTACTCCGACTGGATCTCGTCCCATTCGCCCGGCTGCGGGTTGAGCTTGTCCAGTTCCCCCACCTGCCATTCGAGCCGCTCGCGCTCGAGCTGCATCTCGCGCGACTGGTGCTCGACCGCTTCGCGCTGGCGCACGCAGGCACGCCAGGCACGCCAGGCCTCGGCCACCGCGGCGGCCTGCTGGGTCAGGCCGGCGTGGGCGTCGAACAGCAGCCGCTGCGCATCCGGGCGCAGCAGTTGCTGGTGCGCATGCTGGCCATGGATGTCGACCAGCTGGTCGCCGACTTCGCGCAACTGCGCCAGGGTGGCGGCGGCGCCGTTGATAAAGGCCTTGCTGCGGCCGCCGGCATCGACCGTGCGACGCAGCAGCACGGTCGGCACGCCGCCGTCTTCTTCGCTGTTGAGCTCGCGCTCGGCCAGCCACGCATCGAGCGCGGCATGGGTCGAGAAGATGGCGCTGACGCTGGCGCGCGGCGCGCCTTCGCGCACCACGCCGGCATCGGCGCGCTCGCCCAGCACCAGCGCCAGGGCGTCGATCAGGATCGACTTGCCGGCCCCGGTCTCGCCGGTGAACACGGTAAAGCCGGAGGCGAAGTCCAGGTCGAGGGTGTCGACGATGACGAAATCACGGATGGACAGGCTGCGCAGCATCGTGGCGGGAAAGGTGGTCGGTCCGATGAAGGGTCGGGCTCGGGCTGAGGGGCGACTGGAAAGCGCTCAGAGGCGGTTGTCTTCGGACGGGTATTCGTGCCAGTGCAGCTTCTTGCGCAGCGTGGCGTAATAGTTGTAGCCCACCGGGTGCAGCAGGTTGATGGTCTTCTGCGAGCGCCGCACCACGATGCGGTCGCCCGGCAGCAGCGAGGTCAGCGACTGCATGTCGAAGTTGACGCTGGCGTCGCGCGCGCTGGCCACCTCGATGGTGACCTCGGCGTCGTGCGGCAGCACGATCGGCCGGTTCGACAGCGCGTGCGGAGCGATCGGCACCAGCACCACGCCCGACAGCGTGGGATGCAGGATCGGGCCGCCGGCCGACAGCGCGTAGGCAGTCGAGCCGGTCGCGGTCGACACGATCAGGCCGTCGGAACGCTGGTTGTACATGAAGTGGCCGTCGACCGAAACCGCCAGCTCGACCATGCCGGAGATGCCGGAGCGGTTCACCACCACATCGTTCAGCGCCAGCGCGGAGAAGATGTCCATGTCGTCGCGCACCACGCGCGAGGCCAGCAGCAGGCGGGTCTCGGACTCGTAGCGGCCGTCGAGCATGTCGGGCAGCACGGTGTGCGCGTCTTCCAGCGCAATATCGGTCATGAAGCCGAGACGCCCGTGGTTCACGCCGATCAGGGGCACGTCATAGCCGGCAAGCTGGCGGGCGATGCCCAGCAGCGTGCCGTCGCCGCCCAGCACCACGGCCACGTCGGCCTGCGTGCCGATCTCTTCGGCGGACAGGGCGGGGTAGGCGGTCAGCCCGGTGGCCAGCGCGGTCTCGCGCTCGAACACCACATCCTGGCCGTTGCGCAGGATATAGGAGGCGATTTCTTCCAGCGGCCCGTCGATGCCGGCGGTGGAGTACCTGCCCACCAGGGCGACGGTCTTGAATGGAGTGCGCACGGCGCTGGCTTTGGCTGGGGCGGACATGCCGGGATTAGACCATACCGCCGTGACGGTTGTCAGCAGGCGCCGGCGGCCCATCCGGCCGGTCCGCCAGAAGGTCCAAAACTTGCGTAAAATCGGGGCATCATGGATGAACGTTCCAAAACGCTGCTCAAGACCCTGATCGAGCGCTACATTGCCGAAGGCCAGCCGGTCGGTTCCCGCACCCTGTCCAAGTATTCGGGGCTGGACCTGTCGCCGGCGACGATACGCAATGTGATGTCCGATCTCGAGGAAATGGGCTTTATCGCCAGCCCGCACACGTCGGCCGGCCGGATCCCGACGCCGCGCGGCTACCGGCTGTTCGTCGACTCGATGCTGACCGCCAAGCCGCTCGAGCGCAACGCCGACCTGGCCGAGCTGACCGGGCAGATCCAGGACCAGCTCGGCGGCCAGCAGCTGGCCCCGCAGCGCATGATCACCGCGGCCGCGCGCACGCTGTCGAACCTGTCGCATTTTGCCGGCGTGGTGATGACGCCGCGCCGCGCGCAGGCGTTCCGGCAGATCGAGTTCATGCGGCTGTCGGACAAGCGCATCCTGCTGATCATCGTCAGCCCCGAGGGCGACGTGCAGAACCGCATCATCCAGACCGAGCTCCCCTACACGCCGGCGCAGCTGATCGAGGCCGCCAATTTCTTCAACTCGCACTATGCCGGCATGAGCTTCGACACCGTGCGCAGCCACCTGCGGCTGGAGCTGCAGGACCTGCGCCGCGACATGTCGCAGCTGATGCAGGCCGCGGTCGAGGCCGGCAGCGCCGCCGAGGACGAGGACGACGACCACGTCTACATCAGCGGCGAACGCAAGCTGCTCGAAGTCGACGACCTCGCCTCGAGCATGGACAAGCTGCGGCGCCTGTTCGACGTGTTCGAGCACAAGACCAGCCTGCTGCAGCTGCTGGACGTGTCCAGCCATGCGCAGGGCGTGCAGATCTTCATCGGCGGCGAAAGCCAGCTGGTGCCGATCGAAGACATGGCGGTCATCACCGCGCCGTACGAGGTCGACGGGCAGATCGTCGGCACGCTGGGGGTGATCGGCCCCACGCGCATGGCCTACGAGCGCGTGATCCCGATCGTCGACATTACCGCGCGGTTGCTGTCCAGCGCGCTGAGCCAGAACTAGTGGTCCGGCGTTCCGGTCTGACCGGCGGCTCCATTCCCGCCGCACGGGCCCGGCGCCAGTGCGCCGCGCCCGTCCCATCCCGGCATCGCGCCAACCCGGAAGCGACATGACGTTTTCTCCCGAACCGGCCTACCAGCACGGCCAGGCGCCGCGCACGGCGATCCTGCTGGTCAACCTGGGCACCCCCGATGCCCCCACGCCCAAGGCGGTGGGGCGCTACCTGAAGCAGTTCCTGTCCGACCCGCGCGTGGTGGAGATTCCGCGCGCGGCGTGGCTGCCGCTGCTGTACGGCGTGATCCTGCCGCTGCGCTCGCGCGCGTCGGCTCTCAAGTACGAATCGATCTGGCTGCGCGAGGCCCATATGACGGGCTCGCCGCTGCTGGTCTACAGCGAGCGCCAGGCGCACGCGCTGCAGCGGCTGCTGCACCAGAACGGCCACGACGTGACGGTGGCGTGCGCGATGCGCTACGGCAACCCGTCGATCGCCTCGGTGATGGAAGCGCTGCGCCGCCAGGGCTGCGAGCAGGTGCTGGTGCTGCCGATGTATCCGCAATACTCGGGCACCACCACGGCCACGGCCTTCGACGAGGTGTTCCGCGTGCTGGGCCAGTGGCGCAACCAGCCGGAACTGCGGCTGGTCAAGCATTTCCATGACCATCCCGCGTATATCTCGGCGCTGCAGCAGCAGGTCGGCGCCTACTGGAGCCGGCACGGCATGCCGGATTTCGGCCAGGGCGACAAGCTGATCCTGTCGTTCCACGGCGTGCCGCGGCGCACGCTCGAGCTGGGCGATCCCTATCACTGCGAATGCCTGAAGACCGGCCGCCTGCTGGGCGAGGCGCTGGGCCTGCAGCCGGGGCAGTACCAGGTGACGTTCCAGTCGCGCTTCGGCAAGGCCGAGTGGCTGCAGCCCTATACCGCGCCGACGCTGGCGGAACTGGGCAAGGTCGGTGCCGGGCGCGTGGACGTGTTCTGTCCGGGCTTTCCGGCGGACTGCATCGAAACGCTGGAAGAAATCGCCATGGAAGGCCAGACTGAGTTCAAGGTCGCGGGCGGCAAGGACTTCCATTTCATTCCATGCATGAACGATGCCGCGCCGTGGGTGGCGGCGATGGCGGAGATCGCGCTGCAGCACCTGCAGGGCTGGCCGCTTGCCACGCCGCATGCGCATGATCTGGAGGCGCGGCGCACGCGTGCGCAGGCGCGGGGAGCGGCGGCATGAACGTGGATTTCGACGCGGATGCGCGCCAGCGCATCGACAAATGGCTGTGGTGCGCGCGTTTCTTCAAGACGCGCTCGCTCGCGGCCGAAGCGGTGGAGCGCGGCAAGGTGACGGTGAACGGCCAGCTGTGCAAGAACTCGCGCGAGGTCAAGCCCGGCGACAAGGTTGCGCTGGAAGCACACCAGCAGCGCTGGGAGCTGGAAGTGAAGGGCATCGCCGCGGCGCGCGGGCCGGCGCCGGTGGCGCAGACCCTGTATCAGGAAAGTGCCGAGAGCCAGTCGCGCCGGGCCGCCGACGCCGAGCGCCGGCGCCTGCAGCCCGAGCCCTCCGCGCAGCTTCAGGGGCGCCCGACCAAGCGTGACCGCCGCCGCATCGACGATTTCAACAGCTGAGATGGCAGCGCGGCGGCACCGTTGCCGGTGCCGCCGCGCGATGGATCGCCAGGTGGGGCAGCTTATTCCTGCGCGACGTCCTGGCTGACGAAGGGAACGATGTAGTGCTTGAACACCGCCTTGCCACTGCCATACTCCGTATCGCGCGGGGTGAAGGCGCCGGACACGCAGATAAAGACGGTCATGACCGCCAATGCGGCCACGAGGCACAAAGTCACGACTGGGAGCTTATGCATGGCCAACCTTTCGGAAGCGGCACAAAAATGAACCATCTCCAAGGCCCTCGACATTTTTGTCATTTTTCTTACTAGGAATCTTAGTGAGGGCGCTGGCGCAAAGCAATAAGGCGTCGATTGCATCGGGCCGGGCTTTGTAACCGTGTGTTTCGGCGTCGCGCCGGCGCCACTCTTGAAATGCGGCGAGCTGCCACCACCTGCATCGGGCACACGCCGATTTACCACCCGCGGCCAGCTGACGGCGGGCCGCGACACTGCATTGATACGGATCGACATGGAAGACCAGAAGCAGACGCCATCCAACCAGACTGCGACGCCTGCGGGCGATGAGGTGGCCAGCACCGCCACCGCCAGCCCGGAGACCGGCGCGCCCGACACCGCGGCTACCGCCGTGGACGACGTGGCGGCCCAGCTGGCCGCCCTGGAAGCCAAGGCCAGCGAGCATTACGACCTGTACATGCGCGCCGTGGCCGAAGGCGAGAATATCCGCCGCCGGGCGCAGGAAGATGTCGCCAAGGCGCACAAGTTCGCCATCGAGAACTTTGCCGACAACCTGCTGCCGGTCATGGACAGCCTGCAGGCCGCGCTGGCCGACGGCTCCGGCGATATCGCCAAGCTGCGCGAAGGCGTGGAACTGACCGCGCGCCAGCTGGCCGCCGCCTTCGAGCGCGGCAAGATCGTCGAACTCAACCCGGTAGGCGAGAAGTTCGACCCGCACCGCCACCAGGCCATCTCGATGGTGCCGGCGGAGCAGGAGCCCAACACCGTGGTGACCGTGCTCCAGCGCGGCTACACCATTGCCGACCGCGTGCTGCGCCCGGCGCTGGTCACGGTGGCGGCGCCGAAGTAAGCCGCCGGCCGTGCCGGCCAGACGCCCGGTGCCTGCCGGCCCGGGCGTTCGTCATTGGCAGCGAGCCTCAGCCGGGGCGAACCGCATCAGGAGCGAATCATGAGCACCGAACCGCAAGCCGGCGCGCCGGATCCGTCCGCGGCCCCGCATCTGGACCACCGCGCCTTTGACGCCTTTGCCATGCGCGAGGTCGACGAGGCCACCATCGACGGCGCCATCGCCGCGGCCGGCGACGCGCTGGTGTGCGTGTTCTTCTGGGGCGTCGACTGCTTCAATTGCGAAATGGCGAAGAAGGCGATGCTGGCCAATCCCGGGCCGGTGCGCGCGCTGGATCTGCACTGGCTGCACGCCAACGTCTATGCGCACCCGGAACTGGGGCGGCGCTTCGGCCTGCACGGCATCCCGGTGTTCATGTTCTTCCAGAACGGCAAGAAGCTGGGCCGGGCCACCGGCTGGCACGGACACGGGCAGTTCGCCGCGGCCGTGGCCAATGCGCGCCTGAAGGCCAGCGGCAAGCCGCTGGCGGGCTAGCCGCCCGGCTTCAGCGCATCAGCGCGTCAGCGCGTAGCCGATGCGGAACTGCCAGGGCAGCTTGTGGTTGTAGTCGAGCAGGCTCTCGCCATAGCCGACGAAATATCCCGCCATCAGGTACCCGGCCGTGCCGGGGATCAGCCGCGCCATCGGGTAGGTCAGCTGCGCGTCGACGCTGCCGTACCACTTGCGCGTGCCCTTGCGCAGCGTTGCCGAAAGCTCCCATGAGTCCGGCCGCCCATAGGCGATGCCCAGGTCCATGAAGCCGCGGTAGTGGGCGATGTCCGGGTTGTCGGCCTTTTCCACATAGGCGTAGAGCTTGGGCGCGACGCGCCAGTGCCAGTCGTTCTGGTCGCCAAAATAAAAGGTCGGCTTGACGAACACCGTGTTGATGCTGCGCGACTCCACGCCGTTGCGGCCGTTGGACTCGTGCTCCAGGCCGGTGGCCAGCGACATCCGGCTGATCACGCTGTTGCGCACCCCGGTATCCGACAGGTAGTAGAACAGGCTGGGCCGGTAGTTGGTGTCGCGGAACGGCGCCGAATCCTCGCTCAGGTCCCACAGCGAGAACTGGGTGTAGCTGAAATAGAGGTTGTCGAACAGGCGCTTCGAGGCAGGGTCCTCGCCCTCGAAGATGCGGTACTTGAAGCTGAACTGGAACTTGGCGTTGGCGCCACCGTGCGCGCCGGCCAGGAAGTACATCGGGTCGTGGAACGACAGCCGGGCGCTGTCGCGCAGGTCGGCCGGGGCGGGCGCCGTGGCCTCGGCCGTGGTGATCCCCGTCACCGGGACGGGCGCGCTGTCGGCGGATTCAGGGCTGTCCACTGTGGCCGGCGCCTGGCTGGCCACCGGCGGCGTCGACGTGGCCGTCTCGCCCGGCTGGGGCAGCCGGTTCAGCGTGACCAGCACCGGCGCGGCGTCGATGCCGGTGGCATCCAGCCGCACGTGGCCGCGCAGCACCGGCGGCAGCGCCACCGTGTAGCGGATGGCGCGATGCTCGCCGCGGCGCAGGTTGACCACGGCGGGGCCGGAGACCTCGCGCCACAGCACCAGCCGCACCGGTGCCAGCAGGTCGCCGGAGGCGGTCACTTCCAGTGTGTCGGGAATACGGTAGCGGCGCGTGGTGTTGTCGGCCGACACCACCAGGGTCAGCGTCAGCGGCTGGTTGCCGTCGATCACGCGTGGCGGCTGCAGCAGCGCCACGCCGGCATGGCCGGCCAGCGGCCAGGCAAGCATCAGCGACAGGCAGAGCGGGGCGACGGCACGGCTGGCTGGCGCCAGGCGCTGCCGCGGGAAAAGGGCATTACGGGGCATGAAGATGAGCGACGTTGCCGGGTGATGGCAACGCAACTAGGGGAAAACTCGGAGCCCAAAGCCTACCACGCACGCCCAAAAGGATTGTGAGGAATTGTACGCTGCACTTTTTGCGCGTACCTGCGGGCGGCCGTCAGCGGTTGGCGCGGCGCTTGACGCAATCGACGTAGTGGTCGCCGTCCGGCGGCTGGCCGCTGCGCTGGGCCTGCCACAGCATCTCGCCCAGGCATTCCATCACCTGGTGCTGGGCTTCGTGCGGGGAATCGAGCCGGCGCGCCAGTGCCTCGTAGGCCTGGCGGATGCCGCGCGGCTGGTCGACCGAGACCTGCTCCGAAATCGACAGGTGCATCGCCAGGTGCAGGAAGGGATTGGTCTGTCCTTGCTCGGGCGTGTAGTCCTGCGCCAGCGCGCCTTCGGTGTCGCGCAGCAGCGCGTGGTACTCGGGGTGCTCGCCGATCCAGTCGACGGCGATGGCTTCCAGCGGGGTCAGCACGCCGCCTGCGATCTGCTTCTGCCAGGCATCGCAGAAGAACCGGCGGACTTCTTCTCGTGAGGGATTGAACATGGTGGCGCCATTGTAGACGACGGGGGCAAGCCTTGCCGGCGGCCCGACCGTGGCGATGGCGCCAAGTAGAATGCGGGATCGCCGACTCCCTGCCCGCCCGATGAGCGCTTCCGCCCCCACCGCCCCGACCGCTGCCCGCGACAAGCTGGCCGGCGTGCTGCTGATCGCGGTCTCGGCCAGCGCCTTCGGCGCCATGGCCATCTTCGCCCGTTTTGCCTACGCTGCCGGCGCGGACGTGTACGGGCTGCTGCTGGTGCGCTTCGTGCTGGCCGCGGCGGCGCTGGCGTGGGTGATGCGCACGCGCGGCATCGCGCTGCCGCGGTGGCGCCGCGTGCTGGCCCTGGCGGCGATGGGGGGCATCGGCTATGTCGGCCAGTCGTTCTGCTTCTTCAGCGCGCTCAACCACGCGCAGGCCAGCCTGGTGGCGCTGCTGCTGTACCTGTACCCGCTGTTCGTGACCATCCTCGCGGCCATCTTCCTGAAGGAGCGGCTGACCACTGCCGCGGTGGTGGCACTGGTGCTGTGCTCGGTCGGGGCCGGGCTGACGGTCGGGGGCGGCGCGGGCTCGCCCCTGGGGATTGCGCTGGGGCTGGCGGCGGCAGTGATCTATTCCGTCTACATCATCGTCGGCGCGCGCCTGACCGCCGGCGTCAATCCGATCGCCACCACCACCGTGATCTGCACCGCGGCGGCGCTGGTCTACGGCGTGGTCGGCGTGCTGCGCGCCGGCGCCGGCGCGCCGCCGCAGTTCCCGGCCGATGCCGGCGGCTGGCTGGCGCTGGCGGGGATCGCGTTGCTGTCCACCGTGCTGGCGATCCTGACCTTCTTTGCCGGGCTGCAGCGCCTGGGCGCGGCGCAGGCGTCGATGCTGTCGACGCTGGAGCCGGTGGTCACCGTGGTGCTGGCGGCCTTGCTGCTGGGCGAGCAGATCGGCGCGGCGCAGGCGCTGGGCGGTGGCCTGATCCTGGCGGGGGTGCTGTGGCTGACCCGCCGCGGCAGCGCGCCGGCGCCGGCGCGGGCCGACATGCAAGGGAATTGAACGGGTTGCTCAAAGGCGCTGTCGCGAGGCGCGCCAGCGCTTGGGTACAATCGCGCCTTCTCTCACCTCCCGTACAGAAAGGACGCGCATGTCCCAGATCGACCACGCCGCGCTGGCACAACTGTTCACCGAGGCCCGCACGCACAACGTGTGGCAGGACCGCCATGTGGACGACGCCGTGCTGCACCAGATCTATGAAGCGATGAAGTTCGGCCCGACCGCTGCCAACAGCAGCCCGGCGCGCATCGTGTTCGTCAAGAGCGCCGCCGAGAAGGCGCGCCTGGTGGACTGCGTGTCGGCCGGCAACGTCGACAAGACGCGCTCGGCGCCGGTGACCGCGATCATCGCCTTCGACACCGCCTTCCACGACCAGCTGCCCAAGCTGTTTCCGCACGCCGACGCGCGCTCCTGGTACGCCGGCAACGACGCAAAGATCGCCCGCGACGCGCTGATGAACAGCTCGCTGCAGGGCGGCTACTTCATCCTGGCGGCGCGCGCGCTGGGCCTGGACTGCGGTCCGATGGGCGGCTTCGACGCCGACAAGGTCAACGCGGCGTTCTTCCCGGATGGCAAGTGGCAGGTCAACTTCCTGTGCAACCTGGGCTATGGCGTGGCCGACAAGCTGTATCCGCGTGGCCCGCGCCTGTCGTTCGACGAAGCCTGCCGCATCGTCTGAGCACGCCCGGCACCGGCAAACAAAAAAGCGACCCGCGTGGTCGCTTTTTTTATCGCGGCTTGCCAGGCGTGCGATCAGGCCGTCCATTGCTGCATCGGATTGCAGGCCAGGTAGCGGCGCGGTTCGCCGATCCCGAGCCGCGCGCGCGCCGCGTCGATCGGTTCGTGCAGCAGCTTCTCGTAATCCTCGCCCAGCAGCCAGCCGGCGCGGCGGCCCAGCCGGTAGCCTTCCAGCACGGCGCGCGCAAAGGCCAGGCTGCCGCTTACGCGCAGGCTCTTCAGCGACGCCGCGATGGCGATGAAGGCCCAGCCCCTGCCGCCGGTCTGCGCATAGCTGAACGCCACCAGCGCGGCCTCGCCCAGGCTTTCGTCGGCGCGGTAGCCGGTGAGCACGTGCCAGATATCGTGGATGTCGCGCGTGCGCCGGCCGAACCACAGGTAGGCGTCCTCGAGCAACGGTTCCTGGTCGAGGTTCGACACCCTGGCCAGTCCGTCCGCGCTGTATCCGGTCTGTTCGAGGAATGCGCGATAGGCGGCGCCGACCGTGCCCGGCGCGAAGGCGGCCACGTAAGCGGGATCGGACAGGCGCTCGGCCAGTTCGATGCGCTGGTAGACCATGCGGCGCCCGTCGTGCGTGGCCAGCAGGCGGCTGAAGTTGCGCGGCATCGACGGGCCGTTGAGCGCGCGCATGATGCGGAATACCTGCTCGGTGTCGTTGCCGTCCGCCATCAGCTTGCGCACGGCGCGGAACGCGGCGAAGAGATCCTGCTTGTAGGGGTTGGAACCGGTCGTGGTGGCCATGGGCAGTCTCCTTGGATCAAGCGGCCTGTGCCGGCCGCGGCGGGGACACCTGCATCCGCGCGGCGGCGGCGCGCACGAAATCGACGCTGGTGGCGATGGCGGTCACCGGCAGCATATGCCCGCCGCTGACCAGGGTCAGCGAGGCGCCGGGCACCCTGGCCACCAGCGCTTCGCCATGCTCGGCGAAGTCGAGGATGCGGTCGTCGCGGCCGTACAGCACGCTGACCGGCACGCGCAGCGTGCCGTAGTCGCGCAGCAGCGCCGGCAGGCTCTGCGCGGCGCCGATCAGGTCCTCCGACGCCGCCAGGAAATGGCGCGGGCGCAAGGCCAGCAGGCCGCCGCCGCGGGTCGGGAAGTCGTCCGGCACCGGGTCGGGGCCGAACACGATGTCCATGACCTCGGCGCGATGACGGAGCGACATCGGCACCACCAGGGTCCAGGCCAGCAGCCGGCGCTGCCATGCGCGCGGCACGGTCATGGCCCTGAACACCGGCGAGATCTCCCTGGGCGGGTGCGTCAGCGGCGCGATCAGCGCCAGGCCGCCGACGCGTTCCGGATGGCGCACTGCCAGAGCCAGCGCAATGGCGCCGCCCAGCGAATGGCCCACCACCAGCGGCCGTTCCAGGCCCAGCCGGTCGCACAGTGCGGCGAGCGCGTCGGCCTGCGCGGGCAGGTCGGCGGCGCTGCCGGGCGTGCGCGTGGAATGGCCCGCGCCGGGGCGGTCGACCGCGATGACACGGAAGCTCTCGGCCAGCGGCGCGATCATGCCGTAGCTGAAGTTCTCGAGCTGGCCCGACAGGCCATGTACCAGCAGCAGCGCGGGGCCTTGCCCGCGCTCCACCACATGCAGCCGCGCGCCGGGCACGTCGATAAAGCGGCCCGGCGGCGGCATCGCGGCTTCGATGCGCCGGACGGTGCGCCACGTGTACAGCCATAGCGCGGCGCCGGACAGCAGGAGCAGCGCCAGCACCACGGCCACGGCGATGAGCGCGAAGGTCATGGCTGCACCTCGCCGGCGGCGACGGCTGCGACCGTGTTGGCGCCCGTTGCCTCCTGCGCGTTGCGCGGCTCGCGCAGCGCCGGCGGCGCGCCGAACTGCAGCACGCCATCGGCGATGCGCCCGTGCCGGATCGTCAGCAGGTCTCTGAAGTAGTTCTGGTGCACGCGCCACGGCTTGCGGTCGCCTTGGCGCGGCAGCACGCCGGCGGCGCGCTGCACATAGCCCGAGGTGAAGTCGAGGAACGGCGTCGGCTGCACCGCGGCGGGCGCGCGCGGCACCGCGATGCGGTGGCCATGGCGGTCCATGTGGCGCAGCAGGCGGCAGACGTACTCGGCCGTCAGGTCGGCCTTGAGCGTCCACGAGGCGTTGGTGTAGCCGAACGCCAGCACCAGGTTGGGCACGTCGCTGAGCATCATGCCCTTGTAGGCCAGGCATTCGGCGGGGCGGCGCGGCTGGCCGTCGACGGTGAGCGCAATGTCGCCCAGCATGTTCAGCTTCAGCCCGGTTGCCGTCACCACGATATCCGCGTCCAGCGACTTGCCGCCGGCCAGCTCGATGCCGTTTTCGGTGAAGCGCTTGATGGTGTCGGTCACCACCGAGGCGCGGCCCTCGCGCAGGGCGCGGAACAGGTCGCCGTCGGGCACCAGGCACAGGCGCTGGTCCCAGGGCTTGTAGCGCGGCGTGAAATGCGTCGCCACGTCGAAGCCCGGCGGCAGCTGCGCCGCCGCCATGCCGACCAGGCGCGTCTTGACGCGTTGCGGCCGGCGCCGTGCCAGCTGGAAGAAGGTCATGCCAAGCAGCACGTTCTTCCAGCGTGTGGCGGTGTAGGCCAGCCGCTCCGGCAGCACGCGCCGCAGGGTGCGCGCAATGGCATCCTCGCCGGGGCGCGACACGATATAGGTGGGCGAGCGCTGCAGCATGGTCACGTGCGCCGCGCTGGCGGCCATCGCCGGCACCAGCGTGACCGCGGTGGCGCCGCTGCCGATCACCACCACGCGCTTGCCGGCGTAGTCCAGCGACTCGTCCCAGAACTGCGGATGCACGATGCGGCCGCGAAAACGGTGCTCGCCGTCGAACGCGGGACGGTGGGCCTCGGCATAGCTGTAATAGCCGGCGCAGACATAGAGCAGGCGCGCGCGCAGCCGCACCCGGCTGCGGTCAGTGCTGCGTTCGGCTTCGACGGTCCAGCATGCGTCGGCGCTGTCCCAAGCCGCGCTGACCACTCGGTGGCCGAAGCGGATCTGGCGCGTGATGCCGGCTTCCGCGGCGGTCTCGCGGATATAGGCGCGGATCGACGGGCCGTCGGCGATGGCCTTGGCGCCGCGCCAGGGCTTGAAGCGATAGCCCAGCGTGTACATGTCAGAGTCCGAGCGGATGCCGGGGTAGCGGAACAGGTCCCAGGTGCCGCCGATGGCGTCGCGCGCCTCGAGGATGGCGTAGCGCTTGCCGGGACAGCGCCTCTGCAGCTGGCGCGCCGCACCGATGCCGGACAGGCCGGCGCCCACGATCAGGACATCGAGAACTGCGTCATCGGAACTGGCATCGCGCATGGGAAGGCATCCGGACGAGTGACGTTTCTGACAACATAGATTGTCAGAAGCGATCCGGCAAGTTTTCCGCGCGTTTTGTGGCCATAGGGAATGCCATAATGGCGCACATGACCCCCGAGCTGACTCCCGCGCGCCGCTACCGCGGCGCGGAAGCCGAAGAGCGCCGTGCCCAGCGCCGCGCGCAACTGATCGCCGCGGCCGTGCAGGTCTACGGCGAGCGCGGTTACCAGAACGCCACCGTCAAGGCCGTGTGCGAGGCCGCGGGCCTGACCGAGCGCTATTTCTACGAGTCATTCGCCAACAGCGAGGCCTTGCTGCTGGCATCGTTTCAAACAGTGACCCAGCGCCTGCTGCACATCCTGGTGCAGGCAGGGGAGGCGGCCGGCCACGACGGCGCGCAACAAGCGCTGGCAATGCTGCGCGCCTATTTCGGCGCGCTGCAGCGCGAACCGCGCTCGGCGCGGGTGTTCCTGGTGGAAATCCGTGGCGTCAGCAAGCTGGTCGACGGCGCGCTGGCCGATTCGCTGGATGAATTTGGCGGGCTGCTGGCGCAGGCGCTGCTGCCGCCGGGGCGCGAGCGCGATCCGTTGCTGACGGCGGGCGTGGCGGGCGGCGTGGTCCATCTTGCCGTGCGCTGGATCCGCCACGGCTACAGCCCCGGGGTCGAGGTGGTCGCGCGCACCGCGCTGCAGCTGGCGCTGGTGCTGGCGCACGCGCCAGCACCAGCGCCGGTCGCGGCTACAGCTGCGGCGCCGGGGTTTTCTCCCTGAACTCGCACAGCGTTTCGATCGCGCAGTGCCAGCATTCCGGCTTGCGTGCCTTGCACACGTAGCGGCCGTGCAGGATCAGCCAGTGATGGGCGTCATGCAGGAATTCATGCGGCACGCACTTGAGCAGCTTCTGCTCGACCATGTCGACGTTCTTGCCCGGCGCCAGGCCGGTGCGGTTCGAGACCCGGAAGATATGCGTGTCGACCGCGATGGTCGGCTGTCCGAACGCGGTGTTGAGCACCACGTTGGCGGTCTTGCGGCCCACGCCCGGCAGCGCCTCCAGCGCCTCGCGCTCCGCCGGCACCTTGCCGCCATGGCGTTCGACCAGGATGCGGCAGGTCTCGATCACATGCTTCGCCTTGGTCTTGTACAGGCCGATGGTCTTGATGTATTCGCTCAGGCCGGCTTCGCCCAGCTCCAGCATCTGCCGCGGGGTATGCGCGACCGGGAACAGCCGGCGCGTGGCCTTGTTCACGCCCACGTCGGTAGCCTGCGCCGACAGCAGCACGGCGATCAGCAGCTCGAACGGCGAGCTGTACTCCAGTTCCGTGGTCGGCGCCGGATTGACTTCGCGCAGCGTCTCGAAGATAGCACGGCACTTGGCAGCGTTCATGATTCTTTTTTCGGGTCGTTGGCCGGGTCCTGGGCGGGATTGGGGTCATCCTGCCGCGTCGTCAGCCCGGCGCGCGCGCGCCGCGCTTCGGCGGCGTCGATCTGCGCCTGCACCGCGGCCGACACGTTGTCGGTATTGCGCGGCCGCGCGGCCTGCTGCTTCTGCCGCGCGCGTTCGATCGCGGCCTGGATGATGGCGCGCTTGCGTTCCTGCGCGGCGCGCTCGGCGTCGTTCTCGGGCGCTTCGGCCTGCACCGCGGCAAGCTTGGCGGCGGCCTTGGCGGCCAGGCGCGCATCGTTTTCCTCGCGCTCGCGCACCAGCCGCGCGTTGCGCGCCAGGTAGCGCGCCTGCGCGGCATCGGCCTGCGCCTGCGACCACGCGTCCCAGCCGGTGCGGGTGCCGGTGACAGGGACCATGTCGATGCAGTCGACCGGGCAGGGCGGCACGCACAGGTCGCAGCCGGTGCACAACTCGGGGATCACGGTATGCATCTGCTTGGCGGCGCCGGCGATGGCGTCGACCGGGCAGGCCTGGATGCAGAGCGTGCAGCCGATGCACAGGCTCTCGTCGATGCGGGCGACCGCGCGCGGCTGCTCGCTGCCGCGCTCCGGATCGAGCGGCAGCGGTTCGGTGCCGAGCAGCGCGGCCAGGCGCGCGATGCCCTGCGCGCCGCCGGGCGGACAACGGTTGCAGGCGGCTGCGCCGCTGGCCATGGCTTCGGCGTAAGGGCGGCAGCCATTGAAGCCGCACTTGGTGCACTGGGTCTGCGGCAGCAGCGCCTCGAGACGGTCGGCGAGGGACTTGACGGCGGGATTCACGACAACGGACAGCTATTCAGGGGACAAGAGCGGGGTCAAAAAGGCGCACCAGCAGCGGCACCAGCGCGGCGCGGCCACGGGCAAAGCACGAAATTTGCGCGATGCTGTGAGCGGTTGGCGACATAACGGCGGCCCTTCCGGGGCGGACAATGTGCTGGCGGCCCCTGCGGCACCGGGGTCTCTGCGGACCCTGCGGTTTTCGCGCCGCAAGGATTATCCCCGATTTCGCCGGCGGACAGAAACGGCGATGATGCGCGTCGCGCGGCCGGATTGCCGCATTCCGGCCTGTGCCATAATCCGCGCAACGATCGACCACACCTCATGTCAACAGAGCCCAAGACCAAACGCGACCCGGAAGGGACGCGCCGACGCATCCTCGCTGCGGCCACCGAGGAATTCGCCAAGGGTGGTCTGGCCGGCGCCCGCGTCGACCAGATTGCCCGGCGCGCGGAAACCAACGAGCGCATGCTGTATTACTACTACGGCAGCAAGGAGGGCCTGTTCCTGGCGGTGCTGGAGAAGCAATACGCCAACTTCCGCGCCGCCGAAGAGCAACTGCACCTGGTCGACGAAGATCCGGTCGAGGGCGTGCGCACGCTGGCCCGTTTCGTCTGGGACTGGTACTACGAACACCCCGAGTTTATCCGCCTGGTCAACAGCGAGAACCTGCACGAGGCGCGGCACCTGAAGAAATCGTCGCAGCTGCAGCAGCTGATCAACCCGGTGGTCGACGTGCTCGCCGACGTGATCCGGCGCGGCCAGCAGCAGGGACTGTTCCGCGACCATATCGACGTGCCGCAGTTCTACCTGACGATTTCCGCGCTGGGCTACTACGTGCTGTCGAACCGCTACACCATCAGCGCCGTGATCGGCCGCGACGTGGCGTCGCAGCAGGAGCACGAGCGCTTTGCCGAACTGCACACGGACATGCTGCTGAGCTACCTGAAGAAGCCCTGAGCCGCCGGCAGCGCTGCCATAAGGAAACGCCCGCTTGCGCGGGCGTTTTTTACTTGCTGGCCACGGCCACCGGGGCCTGGTGATACTTGCGGATAAAGTCGCGCAGCTGCGGGTAGATGTCCTCGCGCCAGCGCCGGCCCGAGAAGATCCCGTAGTGGCCGCAACGCTCCGCGTTCAGGTGCTGCTTGCGGTTTTTCGGGATGCCGGCGCACAGGTCGTGCGCGGCGGCGGTCTGGCCCGCGCCGGAGATATCGTCGAGCTCGCCCTCGATCGTCATCAGCGCCGTGGCCTTGATGTCCTGCGGGCGCACCGGCTTGCCGTCGATGGCCCAGGTGCCGTTGGCCAGGCGGAATTCCTGGAACACCTCGCGGATGGTGTCGAGGTAGTACTCGGCGGCCATGTCGAGCACCGCGTTGTATTCGTCGTAGAAGCGCACGTGCGCCTCGGCGTCGTCGGCATCGCCCTCGACCAGGCTCAGGTAGTAGTCATAGTGCGACGACAGGTGCCGGTCCGGGTTCATCGCGACAAAGCCGGCATGCTGCAGGAAGCCCGGGTAGACCCGGCGGCCGTGGCCGGGGTAGTTGGCCGGCACGGTGTAGATGACGTTGTTCTCGAACCACTCGTAGGACTTGTTGGTCGCCAGCGAGTTGACCGCGGTCGGGCTTTTGCGGGCATCGATCGGGCCGCCCATCATGGTCATGGTGCGCGGCGTCTTTTCGCCGGCGGAAGCCATCAGCGAAATCGCGGCCAGCACCGGTACCGTGGGCTGGCACACCGAGATCACGTGCAGGTTCTCGGCGCCGATATGGCGGATGAATTCCTGGATGTAGTAGATGTAGTCCGACAGGTGGAAGGCGCCTTCCTCGACCGGCACCATGCGCGCGTCGATCCAGTCGGTGACGTAGACCTTGTGGTCCTGCAGCAGCGTGCGCACGGTATCGCGCAGCAGCGTGGCATGGTGGCCCGACAGCGGCGCCGCCACCAGCACCACGGGTTCGTCCTTGAGCAGCTTGATGGTCTCGGGGTCGTCGGCATAGCGCTTGAAGCGCAGCAGCTTGCAGAAGGGCTTCTCCAGCACGGTCTGCTCGACGATGGGGATGTCGCGCCCGTTGGAGCGCACCGACTTGATATCGAACGCCGGTTTTTCGTATTCCTTGCCGAGCCGGTACAGCAGTTCGTAGCCGGCGGCGAGGCGGGGCGCGCCAGGTACCAGCGACATCGGGCTGAGGGGGTTGGTGAAGGTCTTGGCGGTCGCCTGGGCCCACGCTGTCAGCGGGTGCAGGATCGAGCGCTGGAACTCATGCAGTTGATAGAGCATGCCGTTTCTGCCTGGTCTTACTGAGAATGCGTACCACCAAGTAACAATGTACTGACAATACACCTTGGATCGTGTGCGCCGATTATGCCTGAATCGAACGACCGTGCTAACGATCTTGCTTTGCAGCATATACCTTAAAGTACTTCCGTATGCGCGGAACACAATAAGGCATAGGCCTGATTTTTCCGTGACAACGTCCTACAACATCGCAAACAAATGCAAAAAGCGGCCGAAGCCGCTTTTTTTTTATGGCATTGTGATGCATACGCCAGTTGCCGGCCGTTGCGGCGCGGCAACTGATGCGGTGTTACATCACCGCTGCGATCGCGTCGACCACCGCATCGATGTTGCGGCTGTTCAGCGCCGCCACGCAGATGCGGCCGGTGCTGACGGCATAGATGCCGTGCTCGTTGCGCAGGCGGTCGACCTGGGCCGAGGTCAGGCCCGAGTACGAGAACATGCCGCGCTGGGCCTTGACGAACGAGAAGTCGCCCGGCACGCCCTTGGCGGCCAGCTTGTCGACCAGCGCGTGGCGCATCAGCTTGATGCGGTCGCGCATTTCGGCCAGTTCTTCTTCCCACATGGCGCGCAGTTCCGGGCTGTTCAGCACGGTTGCGACCACGGTGCCGCCGTGGGTCGGCGGGTTGGAATAGTTGGTGCGGATCACGCGCTTGACCTGCGACATCACGCGCTGCGCTTCTTCCTTGCTGGTGGTGACGATCGACAGCGCGCCGACGCGCTCGCCGTACAGCGAGAAGCTCTTCGAGAACGAGCTCGACACGAAGAACGGCAGGCCTGAGTCCGCGAACAAACGCACCGCGGCGCCGTCGGCGTCGATGCCGTCGGCAAAGCCCTGGTAGGCCATGTCGAGGAACGGAATCAGGTTGCGTTCCTTGACCAGTTCCACCACCTGTTGCCACTGCTCGGGCGACAGGTCGACGCCGGTCGGGTTGTGGCAGCACGCGTGCAGCACGACGATGGTGTTGGCCGGGAACGACTTCAGCGATTCCACCATGCCGGCGAAGTTCAGGCCGTGGCTGGGGGCGTCGTAGTAGGCGTAGTTGACCACCGGGAAGCCGGCCGATTCGAACAGCGCGCGGTGGTTTTCCCAGCTCGGGTCGCTGATGGCGACCTTGGCGTCCGGGTACAGGCGCTTCAGGAAGTCGGCGCCGATCTTCAGCGCGCCGGTGCCGCCAAGTGCCTGGGCCGTCACCACGCGGCCTTCCGTGATCAGCGGCGATTCCTTGCCGAACAGCAGCGTCTGCACCGCCTGGTCATAGGCCGCGATGCCCTCGATCGGCAGGTAGCCGCGCGGGGTGGCGGTGGTCAGACGGGCTTTTTCTGCCTCCTGGACGGCGCGCAGCAGGGGGATTTTCCCTTCGTCGGTGAAGTACACGCCAACGCCCAGGTTGACCTTGGTCGCGCGGGTGTCGGCATTGAAGGCTTCGTTGAGGCCCAGGATCGGGTCGCGCGGGGCCATCTCGACGGCAGAAAACAAACTCATTTGGAATCTCGTGGTCGGCTATGTGAAAAACGGAAGGCGTAGAATGCTCCGTACTGCGCTGGAGGCTGGCAGGCCCGGCCGCGCTCTTCTTGGCTTGAAGCGGGGGCTGACAACCCCAAGATTCTAGCGTAATCCGCCCGTTTTCCTCAGGTATTTCCCTAGTCACGCCCCTATGACGAACCTTGCCGAAGCCGCGCCGGCCCTGGACGAAGACAAATTCGTCACATTTCCCGGCTCCCCGTTCCAGTTGTACCAGCCGTTCCCGCCCGCCGGCGACCAGCCCGAGGCAATCCGGCAGCTGGTGGAGGGGGTGGAGGACGGCCTGTCGTTCCAGACCCTGCTGGGCGTTACCGGTTCGGGCAAGACCTTCACCATGGCCAACGTGATCGCCCGCATGGGGCGGCCGGCCATCGTGTTCGCGCCCAACAAGACGCTGGCGGCGCAGCTCTACGCGGAATTCCGCGAGTTCTTCCCGCGCAATGCCGTCGAGTACTTCGTCAGCTACTACGACTACTACCAGCCCGAGGCCTACGTCCCGCAGCGCGACCTGTTTATCGAGAAGGACTCGTCGATCAACGAGCATATCGAGCAGATGCGGCTGTCGGCGACCAAGAGCCTGCTGGAGCGCCGCGACACGATCATCGTCGCGACCGTGTCGGCGATCTACGGTATCGGCAACCCGACCGAATACCACCAGATGATCCTGACGCTGCGGGCCGGCGACAAGATCAGCCAGCGCGACGTGATCGCGCGCCTGATCGCGATGCAGTACACCCGCAACGAGACCGACTTCCAGCGCGGCACCTTCCGCGTGCGCGGCGACACCATCGACATCTTCCCGGCCGAGCATGCCGAGATGGCGGTGCGGCTGGAGATGTTCGACGACGAAGTCGAGTCGCTGCATTTCTTCGATCCGCTGACGGGGCGGGTGCGGCAGAAGATCCCGCGCTTCACGGTCTACCCGTCGAGCCACTACGTGACCCCGCGCGAGACCGTGCTGCGCGCGATCGAGGCGATCAAGGACGAACTGCGCGAGCGGCTGGAGTTCTTCCACAAGGAAAACCGGCTGGTGGAGGCGCAGCGGCTCGAGCAGCGCACCCGCTTCGACCTCGAGATGCTGTCCGAGCTCGGTTTCTGCAAGGGCATCGAGAACTATTCGCGGCACTTGTCCGGCGCGCGCCCCGGCGATCCGCCGCCGACGCTGGTCGACTACCTGCCGCCCGACGCGCTGATGTTCCTGGACGAGTCGCACGTGCTGATCGGCCAGCTCAACGGCATGTACAACGGCGACCGCGCGCGCAAGACCACGCTGGTCGAATATGGCTTCCGGCTGCCGTCGGCGCTGGACAACCGGCCGCTCAAGTTCGACGAGTTCGAGCGCAAGATGCGGCAGGTGATGTTCGTCACGGCCACGCCGGCGCAGTTCGAGCGGGAGCACGCCGGCCAGGTGGTGGAGCAGGTGGTGCGGCCGACCGGCCTGGTCGACCCGGTCATCATGGTGCGCCCCGCGACCACGCAGGTGGATGACCTGCTGTCGGAGATCCATGCCCGCGTCGGTGCCGGCGAGCGCGTGCTGGTGACCACGCTGACCAAGCGCATGGCCGAGCAGCTGACCGAGTTCCTGACCGAGAACGGCGTCAAGGTGCGCTACCTGCACTCGGATATCGATACCGTCGAGCGTGTCGAGATCATCCGCGACCTGCGCCTGGGCACCTTCGACGTGCTGGTGGGGATCAACCTGCTGCGCGAGGGGCTGGATATTCCCGAGGTATCGCTGGTGGCGATCCTCGACGCGGACAAGGAGGGCTTCCTGCGCGCCGAGCGCTCGCTGATCCAGACCATCGGCCGCGCCGCGCGCAACGTCAACGGCACCGCGATCCTGTACGCGGACCGCATGACCGACTCGATGAAGAAGGCCATCGACGAGACCGAGCGCCGCCGCGCCAAGCAGATCGCCTTCAACGAAGCCAACGGCATCACGCCGCGCGGCGTGGTCAAGCGCATCAAGGACATCATCGACGGCGTCTACAACGTCAGCGACGCCCGGGCCGAGCTGCAGGCGGCGCAGGAGCAGGCACGCTACGAGGAGATGAGCGAGAAGCAGGTCTCGAAGGAGATCAAGCGGCTGGAGAAGCTCATGCTCGAGCATGCGCGCAACCTGGAGTTCGAACAGGCGGCGCAGGTGCGCGACCAGCTGGCCAAGCTCAAGGCGCAGGTGTTCGGCGCCAGCGGCGAGGGCGCGCTGCCGCCTGCCTCGCCTGCCTGATACGCCGCAACGCCGGGCGCGCTTCGCCTATAGTGAAATCCTCGGCGGCGCCGGCAGGGCAGGGCAACAGACCGCTGCAAAGGAGGCACGATGGAACGCCAGTTTGAATACGGCGGCTACGCGGTGGTCGTCACCGCGGTCCCGAATGCCGCCGGCGGCTTTGCCGCGCAGATGCGCATCGCCGACGCCTTTGGCGAACCGACCGGCCCGAGCTTCGAGGCAATCGCCGGCGACGCGCCCACGCCCGAAGCCGCCATTGCCTTGGCCGAGGCGGGCGCGATGCGCGCGATCGACGCGGGCGAGGTCAGCTAGCGCGCCGGCGGCACCCCCATTTCCCGTGGAGAAACCACAATGACCGACATCGGCGAATGGAAGAAGAAGGTCTATGAAACCCACGAAGTGCAAGTGCAGGTCAGGCAGCGATCACAGAGCGAATGGTCGTACACCGTGCGCGTGTGCCGCCCCGGCACTAACATCCGGGCCGCCGGCACGCTGACCGACAGCTCGCGCATCACCGACCACTACAAGTCGGCCGAGGCCGCGCAGGTAGCCGGGTTTGCGCACGGCGAGCGGCTGGCCAAGCAGCTCGCCTAGCGTCGCGGTCCGTCGCGATCCGCGGCAAGCCGGGCCGGCGCAAAGGGCGGCAGGTAGAATCGCGCCTCCATGCCACCTTGCCAAGCCTTGATCCGATGAAGCCATACGCCATCCTGATGTGTTGCATGGGGAATATCTGCCGTTCCCCCACGGCGGAGGGCGTGCTGCGCGCCAAGCTCGATGCCGCCGGACTGGCGGCGCTGGTGGAGCTGGATTCGGCCGGCACGCATGAATACCACCTCGGCCGCGCCCCCGATCCCCGCACCCAGCGCCATGCGTTGCGGCGCGGCTATGACCTGTCGGCGCTGCGCGCGCGCAAGGTCGGCGTGCCCGACTTCGACCGCTTCGACCTGATCCTGGCGATGGACCGCGAGAACCTGGCCGGCCTGCTGCAGCTGCGCCCGGATGCCGGCGACAAGGTGCGGCTGCTGATGAGCTTCGCCACCCGCCATCACACCGACGAGGTGCCGGACCCGTATTACGGCGAAGGCGACGGCTTCGAGCGCGTGCTCGACTACATCGAAGATGCCTGCGACGGCCTGGTGGCCGAACTGCGCCAGCGCCTGCAGCATCCGGCCGGCTGAGCCGGTCCGCCATCCAGTCTTTCCCGGCCCCGCCGCGGCGCGCTGCGCCTGCGGCCGGTGGCCCGATCCCGACGAGAACCCATGCTCCGCAAACTGTTCCGCAAATGGCGCGAGTCGCGCAATGCCAGCCTGCAGCTCGACGCCATCCTGGCCGCGGCCGATCCGCAGGCGCCGCTGGCCGAGCGCAACGGCTGGCTGATCGAGCTGGCCTTCTGGATCCGCCGCGACGGCGGCCTCGGCAGCGATGCCGACAGCCAGGAAGACGGCGCGCCGCGCCGCCACCCGGAACTCGTGCGCGTGCGCTATCTGCTGCAGGTGCTGGAGCGGCATCCGGACTGGGCCGCGCGCTTTGCGCTGACGGTGCGCAGCCTGCTGCGCGAGAACGACCCCACCGGCCTGTTCTGCGATACCGGCGTGGCGCAGCATCCCGGTTTCGTCAGCGAGATGGTGAGCCGGCTGCAGAGCCGCTTTTTGCCGCCGCCGCCGAACCGCAGCGACATGGCGGCGCTGTTTGCGCTGGTGTTCGTCGGCGACGAAGATGCCGACTGGGTCGAGGCCATCGACGATGCGCTGATGGCGCGGCTGGCACGCGTGCTGGAGGCCGGCCGCGCCGATGGCGAGGCGGCGGGCCTGGCGCGCTATCGCGAGGCGCTGGGGCAGACCCTGGCCACCAGCATCGCGGTGCTGGTCAGCCAGGTGCGCGCCACCGGCCTGAGCCAGGCGATCCGCTCGCGGCTGGCGGGGCGTGTCGAGGACACCCCGTTCTTCCGCCTGGACGAGGCCATCCAGGCCTTGCGCGAGGACGGCCTGCGCCGCGACGACCACAGCTTCGGCCATCGCCTGAACTACTTCCGCGCGCTGCTCGATGGCTGCCACGCCGCCGCCCGCCATGTGTACGAAGAGCTGGAGGAAAACGGCGTATCGGTCGAAGTGGTGTTCCAGATCGAGCGCATGAAGGTGCAGCTCGGCCGCATCGAGCTGCTGCTGGCGGCGTGGGTCGAGCCGGGGCGTCCCGGCATGCCGGCGCACCTGGTGGCCGAGCTGATCCGCTCGACCCAGGCGCGGCGCAGCATTGCGCATCTGGCCGGCACCTCGTTCGCACAGCTGGCGCGCAAGGTGGTGGACCGCTCGGCCGAAACCGGCGAGCACTACATCGCGCGCGACCGCCGCGAATATGCCGAGCTGGTGCGCGCCGCGGCGGGCGGCGGCCTGGTCTCGGTGGCCACGGTGTACCTGAAGTTCCTGATCTACGGGCTGCACCTGGACAAGTTCAGCGAAGGCGTGCTGGCCTCGCTCAACTATGCCGGCAGCTTCTTGGCCATCCACTTCGCGCACTTCACGCTGGCGACCAAGCAGCCGGCCATGACCGGGCCCGCGCTGGCGCACCGGCTCGACAACGCGGGTCGGCCGGAAGGGCGCGAGATCTTCGTCGACGACACCGTCGCCATGATCCGCTCCAACGCGGCGGCCATTGCCGGCAACCTGGCGGTGGTGTTCCCGGTGGCGCTGGGCATCCAGTGGCTGGCGCGCAGGCTGCTGGGTACCAACCTGATCACGCCGGCCAAGGCGATCGCCACCATCGAGTCCTTCTCGATCCTGGGGCCGACGCCGCTGTACGCTGCCTTCACCGGCGTGCTGCTGTGGCTGTCCAGCCTGTTCGCGGGCTGGGCCGACAACTGGTTCGCGCTGCACCGCGTGCACGACGTGATGGCCTACCACCGGCGCCTGCAGTACGTGCTGGGCGCGCACGGCGCCACCCGGGTCGCGGACTTCTGGAAGCGCAACCTGTCGGGCATCGTCGCCAACGTGTCGCTGGGCCTGCTGCTGGGGCTGGGGCCGGAAATCCTGAGCTTTTTCGGCCCGCATATGGAAGTGCGCCATGTGACGCTCTCGACCGGGTCGGTGGGGGCGGCGATCGGCGTGCTGGGGTGGGACGCGCTGCGCATGCCGGCGCTGTGGCTGGCAGTGGCGGGCATCGCGCTGATGGGCATGCTGAATGTGGCGGTCAGCTTTGCGCTGGCGTTCAATATGGCGCTGCGGTCACGCAATTTGCGGCGCATCGATCGCGCCGAGCTGAGCGCGGCCGTGCGGCGGCGCATCCTGAAACACCCGCTGTCGCTGCTGGTGCCGCCGCGCGCGGCACCGGCGCAGGCGGCTGCAGGCGGGCGCCAGGCCTGAGGGCGGGGTGGTGCGGTGCGGCAGGGGTAGTTGACTGAATTAGTCGGGTACCTTTATACTTGACGGAAACGATCAAGTATTAGCTTCACCCCCACGCTTCACCCCAGAGCCCTGCACCATGAGACTGACCACCAAAGGCCGCTTCGCGGTCACTGCGATGATCGACCTGGCCATGCGCCAGGACCAGGGGCCGGTCACGCTCGCCGGCATCAGCCAGCGGCAGAAGATCTCGCTGTCGTACCTGGAGCAGCTGTTCGGCAAGCTGCGCCGGCACGAGATCGTCGAGAGCGTGCGCGGCCCGGGCGGCGGCTACAGCCTGGCGCGCAAGGCCGAGGACGTCACCGTGGCGGACATCATCATCGCCGTGGACGAGCCCCTGGATGCCACCCAGTGCGGCGGCAAGGGCAATTGTAACGGAGATGACGGCTCGGGGCGGTGCATGACCCACGAACTGTGGGCCACGCTGAACCAGAAGATGGTCGAGTACCTCGACTCGGTTTCCCTCAAGAACCTGGTGGACCAGCAGCGCGAGCGCCAGCCCGCCGTGCTGCACGACATGCGCGAAGACGCCGCGCAGCCGGTCGCCGCCGCCGCGCGCGGCAAGGCCGACAAGCAGGAAAAGCCGGTCCGGGCCAGAATGGTGAATTCAGTTTTCAGCCTGGCGCAGTCCTGAGCGCGCCGGCAAGACAGCAACACAGCGATCAGCGGTCCCTTACAAGGCAGTCATAACGATGAGCACCCCACATTTCCCCATCTACATGGATTACTCGGCCACCACGCCGGTGGACCCGCGCGTGGCGGACAAGATGATTCCGTACCTGCGCGAGCAGTTCGGCAATCCCGCGTCGCGCAGCCATGCGTACGGCTGGGAAGCGGAGCGCGCGGTGGAAGAGGCGCGCGAGCAGGTGGCCGCACTGGTCGGCGCCGACCCGCGTGAAATCGTGTGGACTTCGGGGGCAACCGAGTCGGACAACCTGGCGATCAAGGGCGCCGCGAACTTCTATTCGGGCAAGGGCAAGCACATCATCACCGTGAAGACCGAGCACAAGGCCGTGCTCGACACCACGCGCGAGCTGGAGCGCCAGGGCTTTGAAGTGACGTACCTGGACGTGAAGGACGACGGCCTGCTCGACATGGACGTGTTCAGGCAGGCGCTGCGCCCGGACACCATCCTGGTATCGGTGATGCTGGTCAACAACGAGATCGGCGTGATCCAGGACGTCGAGCAGATCGGCGAGATCTGCCGCGAGAAGGGCATCATCTTCCATTGCGACGCCGCGCAGGCGACCGGCAAGGTAGCGATCGACCTGAACAAGCTGAAGTGCGACCTGATGTCGTTCTCGGCCCACAAGACCTACGGCCCCAAGGGCGTCGGCGCGCTGTACGTGCGCCGCAAGCCGCGCGTGCGCATCGAGGCGCAGATGCACGGTGGCGGCCATGAGCGCGGCATGCGCTCGGGCACGCTGGCCACGCACCAGATCGTCGGCATGGGCGAAGCCTTCCGCATCGCCCGCGAAGAGATGGCGACCGAGAACGAGCGCATCCGCATGCTGCGCGATCGCCTGTGGAACGGCCTGTCGGACATGGAAGAGGTCTACCTGAACGGTGACCTGGAACATCGCGTGCCGCACAACCTGAACGTCAGCTTCAACTTCGTCGAAGGCGAGTCGCTGATCATGGCGATCAAGGACGTGGCGGTATCGTCGGGTTCGGCCTGCACCTCGGCCTCGCTGGAGCCGTCGTATGTGCTGCGCGCGCTGGGCCGCAACGACGAGCTGGCGCACAGCTCGATCCGCTTCACGGTCGGCCGCTTCACCACCGAGCAGGAGATCGACTACACCGTCGAGCTGCTCAAGAGCAAGATCGGCAAGCTGCGCGACCTGTCGCCGCTGTGGGAAATGTTCAAGGACGGCGTCGACCTGAACTCGATCCAGTGGGCCGCGCACTGAGCGCATTGGGTACCCGCAGGATCCCGCGAAAATAACAGCAAGACCCCCGTAAAAGATACGCAAGAGGTAAGCCAAATGTCATACAGCACGAAGGTTCTCGACCACTATGAAAACCCCCGCAATGTCGGCTCGTTCGACAAGAACGACGATGCGGTCGGCACCGGCATGGTCGGTGCACCGGCCTGCGGCGACGTGATGAAGCTGCAGATCAAGGTCAACGAGGCTGGCGTGATCGAAGACGCCAAGTTCAAGACCTACGGCTGCGGCTCGGCCATCGCTTCGTCGTCGCTGGTGACCGAGTGGGTCAAGGGCAAGACCGTGGACCAGGCGCTGGAGATCAAGAACACCCAGATCGCCGAGGAACTGGCGCTGCCGCCGGTGAAGATCCACTGCTCGATCCTGGCCGAAGACGCGATCAAGGCCGCCGTCGATGACTACAAGAAGAAGCACGGCGCCGAGCAGAAGGCCGCCTGACCTGTCGCACTGAGCACGGCACCGACGAAGGAACGCAACGATGATCACCATGACCGAGAAGGCCGCCAAGCATGTGGCGCGCTACCTGGAACGCCGCGGCAAGGGCGTGGGCCTGCGCCTGGGCGTGAAGACCACCGGCTGCTCGGGCCTGGCCTACAAGCTGGAATACGTCGACGAACTGCTGCCGGAAGACAACGTGTTCGAATCGCACGGGATCAAGGTCATCGTCGATGCCAAGAGCCTGCCGTATATCGACGGCACCGAACTCGACTACGCGCGCGAAGGGTTGAACGAAGGCTTCCGCTTCAACAACCCCAACGTCAAGGACGAGTGCGGCTGCGGCGAGTCGTTCACGGTCTGACGCACGCTGGCGCGGGCAGGTCCGGTGGAGCGCAGCATCGTCGGCTTCCGCCGGGACGAGGAAGGCCACTGGGTGGCTGAACTCGACTGCGGCCATGGCCAGCATGTGCGGCACGACCCGCCCTGGCAGTCGCGGCCGTGGACGCAGAGCGAGGCTGGCCGCGCCGCCATGATCGGCGCGCGGGTGAATTGCCTGAAGTGCGACCGCAACGAGCCGCCGGCCGAGTGGGCCAGCCAGCCCGCGCGGTAGCGGTGGCAGCACGGACGAAGGGCGGCGCGGCCGCTCTTTTTTCTTGGGGAAGCAGTTGAAAGACGATTTTTTTGCGCTGTTCGGCCTGCCGGTGCAGTACGGCGTCGACGAGGCCGCGCTGGACGCGGCGTACCGCACCGTACAGTCGCAGGCGCATCCGGACCGCTTTGCCCAGGCCGGCGACGCCGAGCGCCGCGTGGCGATGCAGTGGGCCGCGCATGCCAACGAAGCCTACCGCACGCTGCGCCAGCCGCTGCGGCGCGCGACCTACCTGCTCAAGCTGCGCGGCATCGACGTGCAGGCGGAGAACAACACCGCCATGTCGCCCGCGTTCCTGATGCAGCAGATGGAATGGCGCGAGGCGCTGCAGGACGCGGTGGAAGCGCGCGACGTGGACCGCCTTGACGCGCTGCTGCGCGAGCTGCGCCAGGAAAAGCGCGAACGCCACGCGGCGCTGGGCGCGCTGCTCGACGCCGGCGACAACGACGCAGCCGGCGGCGCAGTGCGGCAACTGATGTTTATCGAGAAGATCGAGCACGATACCAGCGAGGCCATCGACCGGCTGGAAGACTGACCGGCAAGATCGCCGGGGCCATGACACAATGGCGCCCGGCCTGAAAACCGCACGCATGCCGCCCCGCATGGCGGTTTCCCCTGCCGTACAAGACAGCGAAGAATTACCATGGCACTGCTCCAGATTTCCGAACCCGGCATGTCGCCGGCGCCCCACCAACGCCGCCTCGCCGTCGGCATCGACCTCGGCACCACCAACTCGCTGGTGGCCGCGGTGCGCAGCAGCATTCCCGAAGTGCTGGCCGACGAGCGCGGCCGCGCGCTGCTGCCGTCGGTCGTGCGCTACCTGCCTGACCGTACCGCGCACATCGGCTACCGGGCCCAGGAAGAAGCGGTGCGCGACCCCAAGAACACCATCGTCTCGGTCAAGCGCTTCATGGGCCGCGGCCTGCGCGACGTCGCCAATATCGAGCACAGCCCGTACGACTTCGTCGATGCGCCCGGCATGGTGCAGATCAAGACCGCGGCCGGCGTGAAGAGCCCGGTCGAGATCTCGGCCGAGATCCTGGCCACGCTGCGCCAGCGCGCCGAAGACAGCCTCGGCGATGACCTGGTCGGCGCCGTCATCACGGTGCCGGCGTATTTCGACGAGGCCCAGCGCCAGGCGACCAAGGACGCCGCGCGCCTGGCCGGCCTGGAAGTGCTGCGCCTGCTCAACGAGCCCACCGCCGCGGCCATTGCCTACGGCCTCGACAACGCCGCCGAAGGCATCTATGCCGTGTATGACCTGGGCGGCGGCACCTTCGACATCTCGGTGCTCAAGCTGACCCAGGGCGTGTTCGAAGTGCTGGCCACAGGCGGCGATTCGGCGCTGGGCGGCGATGACTTCGACCAGCGCCTGCTGTGCTGGATCGTCGAGCAGGCAAATCTGCAGCCGTTGTCGGCGCAGGACATGCGCCTGCTGATGGTGCGCGCGCGCGCCGCCAAGGAAGCGCTGTCGGAAGCGGACAGCACCGTGATCGACGCGGTGCTGGAGTCCGGCGAGATCGTGCACCTGACGCTGACCGACGAGACCTTCGAGCAGATCACCGCCCACCTGGTGCAGAAGACGCTGGCGCCGGTGCGCAAGGCGCTGCGCGATGCCGGCGTGAGCACCGGCGAGGTCAAGGGCGTGGTGCTGGTCGGCGGCGCCACGCGCATGCCGTCGATCCGCAAGGCCGTTGGCGATTTCTTCGGCCAGAACCCGCTCACCAACCTCGATCCGGACCGCGTGGTGGCGCTGGGTGCCGCGATGCAGGCCAACCTGCTGGCAGGCAATCATGCGCCAGGAGAGGACTGGCTGCTGCTCGACGTGATCCCGCTGTCGCTGGGCGTCGAGACCATGGGCGGCCTGGTCGAGAAGATCATCCCGCGCAACAGCACCATCCCGGTGGCGCGCGCGCAGGAGTTCACCACCTTCAAGGACGGCCAGACCGCGATGGCGATCCACGTGCTGCAGGGCGAGCGCGAGCTGGCCAGCGACTGCCGTTCGCTGGCGCGCTTCGAGCTGCGCGGCATCCCGCCGATGGTCGCGGGCGCGGCGCGCATCCGCGTGACCTACCAGGTCGATGCCGACGGGCTGCTGTCGGTGACCGCGCGCGAGACGCATTCGGGCGTAGAGGCCTCGGTCACGGTCAAGCCGTCGTACGGGCTGGCCGACGACGATATCGCGCGCATGCTGCAGGACAGCTTCCGCGAGGCCGAGCACGACATGAAGAGCCGCGCCCTGGCCGAGGAACGCGTGGAAGCGGACCGCCTGGTCGAGGCCACGCAGCGCGCGCTGGAAACCGACGGCGACCTGCTGTCCGTGGAGGAGCGCGCCGCGGTGGAAGCGCTGATGGCAACGGTGCGCGAGATTGCCGCCGGCGAGGACCATCTCGCCATCCGCGCCGCGGTGGAGCAGCTTTCGCACGGTACCGACGAATTTGCGGCGCGCCGCATGGACCGCTCGATCAAAAGCGCACTGGCGGGGCGCAAGGTGCAGGAGCTGGGCTGAGCGCCGGCCGCACCGCATTACAGAACTCAGGACACCACATGCCACAGATCATTGTTTTGCCCCACGTCGAATACTGCCCGGAAGGGAAAGTGATCGAAGCCGAGAAGGGCGTCAGCGTCCTCGACTCCCTGCTTTCCCACGGGATCGATCTCGAGCACGCGTGCGAGAAGTCCTGTGCCTGCACCACCTGCCACGTGATCGTGCGCGAAGGCTTCGACTCGCTCAACGAGGCCGAGGAGAAGGAAGAGGATTTGCTCGACAAGGCCTGGGGCCTGGAGCCGAATTCGCGCCTGTCGTGCCAGGCCATCGTCGACGAGGAAGACCTGACCGTCGAGATTCCCAAGTACACCATCAACCACGCCAAGGAAGGCCACTGAGCGGCCGGCACAGACCTCAGCGGAGAACAAGCCCATGAAGTGGACCGATACCTACGCCATCGCCGAAGCCCTGTACGACAAGTACCCGGATGTCGATCCGGCCGGCGTGCGCTTTACCGACCTGCGCCGCTGGGTGCTGGAACTCGACGACTTTGCCGATGACCCGGCGCGCTCGGGCGAGAAGATCCTGGAGGCGATCCAGCAGGCGTGGATCGAAGAAGCGGAGTAAATTCCTGGCGTCAGGGATAAGCAAAAGGCCGGCTTGATGCCGGCCTTTTGCTTTGGTGCTGCGACGCAGCCCTGATCGACTGCGGGTTTGCTCCCTCTCCCGCGCGCGGGAGAGGGAAGCAAAGCATCAGTCTTCCCGCCGCAGGTGCGGGAACAAGATCACGTCACGGATATTCGGGCTGTCCGTCAGCAGCATCACCAGCCGGTCGATGCCGATGCCGCAGCCGCCCGTCGGCGGCATGCCATATTCCAGCGCGCGGATATAGTCGGCGTCGAAGTACATCGCTTCCTCGTCGCCGGCGTCCTTCTGCTCGACCTGCTTGCGGAAGCGGTCGGCCTGGTCCTCGGCATCATTCAGCTCCGAGAAGCCGTTGGCGATCTCGCGCCCGGTGATGAACAGTTCGAAGCGCTCGGTGATGCCCGGCACCGTGTCCGACGCGCGCGCCAGCGGCGAGACCTCGACCGGGTAGTCGACGATAAAGGTCGGCTCCCACAGCTGGCTCTCGGCGGTTTCCTCGAACAGCACCAGCTGCAGCGTGCCCAGTCCGGCATTGAGGAACTGCGGCGCGTTGGTGTTGACGCCGAACTTCTTCAGTTCGGTGCGCAGGAATTCGGCATCGGCCAGCTGCGCGTCGGTGTACTGCGGCGCGAACTTCTGGATCGCCTGGCAGATGGTGAGGCGGTGGAACGGCCTGGACAGGTCCAGCTCGCGGTCCTGGTAGGTCAGCACGGCGCTGCCGCGCGCGTCGATCGCGGCCTTGCGGATCAGGTCCTCGGTGAAGTCCATCAGCCAGCGGTAGTCGGTGTACGCCGCGTAGAACTCCATCATGGTGAACTCGGGATTGTGGCGCGGGCTCACCCCCTCGTTGCGGAAGTTGCGGTTGATCTCGAACACGCGCTCGAAGCCGCCGACGATCAGGCGCTTCAGGTACAGCTCGGGGGCGATGCGCAGGAACATCTGCATGTCCAGCGCATTGTGGTGCGTGATGAAGGGCTTGGCCGCGGCGCCGCCCGGGATCGGGTGCAGCATCGGCGTTTCCACCTCCATGAAGCCGGCGTCGGCCATATGGCGGCGCAGCGACGAGATCGCGTCGGTGCGCGCGCGGAAGGTGTTGCGCGTTTCCGGCGACACGATCAGGTCGACATAGCGCTGGCGGTACTTCATTTCCTGGTCGGCCAGGCCGTGGAACTTGTCCGGCAGCGGGCGCAGCGACTTGGACAGCAGGCGCAGCTCGCGCACCTGCACCGACAGCTCGCCCTTGTTGGTGCGGAACAGCTCGCCGCGCGCGCTGATGATGTCGCCCAGGTCCCAGTGCTTGAAGGCCGCGTAGACCTCTTCGCCGACCTTGTCGCGGGTGATGTAGAACTGGATCTGGCCGCTGCCGTCCTGCACCGTGGCGAAGCTGGCCTTGCCCATCACGCGCTTGAGCATCATGCGCCCGGCGATGGCGACCTCGACCGGCGCGGCCTCGAGCGTGGCCTGCTCGGTGTCGGCGTACTGCGCCTGCAGCGCGGCTGCCTGGTGGGTGGGGCGGAAATCGTTGGGGAAGGCCACGCCTTGCTGGCGCAGCGCGGCCAGTTTCTCGCGCCGCTCCGCGATGATCTTGTTTTCGTCGACGGCGGGCGTGTCAGCGGCCTTGTTCTGCGCCTGGGCCTGGGCGCGGTTCGGTTCGGTCATGATGTCGTGTCGGTCGCGCGCCGGGCAGCGCGCGGGTTCAGTATGGCTTCAGTAGTTGCGGAGATCGTCCAGCTCGGTGGTGCCGAAATCCGGGCGGTGCAGGTAGGCGACGATGCGGCCGGCGGTTTCCTCGGCCGAGGCGAGCTGCTGGTTGGCCTTGAGCTCGCGGAAGCGCTGCACCTGGGCAAAATCGGCATTGCGGATGGTGGCCTGCATGCCGGTATCGATCACGCCGGGTGCCAGCGCCACCGCGCGCACGGTGCGCGGCGCCTCGGCCTGGGCGTATTCGGCGTTGACCGAGCGCATGAACATGTCGAGCCCGGCCTTGCCGGCGCAGTAGGCGCTCCAGCCTTCGATCGGGCGCCGTGCCGCGCCGGAGGAGATCGCCAGCACCTTGCGCGGGCAGCCGAACTTCTCGGTGCGCTCCAGGAACGCCGCGGTCATGGTCATCGGCGCCGCCAGGTTGGTCAGCAGGTGCGGCACCAGCGATTTTTCCTGCAGCGCCGCGACCGGCCCGATCGGCTCGACCACGCCGGCGTTCAGGATCAGCGTGGCGCTGGTCGGCGGCAGGTCGAGCGTGTCGAGCACGCTGGCCAGCCAGGTGGCCGCGGGGCCGGCCTGCGCCAGGTCCTGCAGGTGCCAGGCCACCGGCACGCCGCTGAGCGTGGCGATGCGTTCGAGCTCGGTGTTGCGGCTGCGCGCCACGCAGATCAGGCGGTTGCCCGGCACGAGCAGGGCGTTGGTCAGTGCCGCGCCCAGCCCGCGCGAGGCGCCGGTGATGATGTACAGGTGATTGGCTTCGCTCATGGTGCCCCGGTCGGAAAGGCCGTCGTGCCGGCAAGGCGCGGGCGGCGGTACAGCGATGGATGGGTTGCTGTGCCGCCGCCGGCCGGCGGCGGGTACGGTCTCAGAGTCCCTGCTTGAGGCTGGCCTCGATGAACGGGTCCAGGTCGCCGTCCAGCACCTTCTGGGTGTTGGACATTTCCACGTTGGTGCGCAGGTCCTTGATGCGGCTCTGGTCCAGCACGTAGGAGCGGATCTGGTGGCCCCAGCCCACGTCGGTCTTGCCGGCCTCGAGCTTGTCGGCCTCGGCCTGGCGCTTGCGCATCTCGTGCTCGTACAGGCGCGACTTCAGCATCGACATGGCTTCGGCGCGGTTGCGGTGCTGCGAGCGGTCGTTCTGGCACTGCACCACGATCCCGGTCGGGATGTGCGTGATACGCACGGCCGAATCGGTCTTGTTGATGTGCTGGCCGCCCGCGCCCGAGGCGCGGTAGGTGTCCACGCGCAGGTCCGCCGGGTTGATCTCGACCTCGAACGAATCGTCCACCTCGGGGTAGACGAACACCGACGAGAACGAGGTATGGCGCCCGCCCGACGAATCGAACGGCGACTTGCGCACCAGGCGGTGCACGCCGGTTTCGGTGCGCAGGTAGCCAAAGGCGTATTCGCCCTCGATCTTGATGGTCGCGCTCTTGATGCCGGCGACGTCGCCTTCGGACTCTTCCAGCACCTCGGCCTTGAAGCCCTTGCGCTCGCAGTACTTCAGGTACTGGCGCAGCAGCATCGAGGCCCAGTCGCACGCTTCGGTGCCGCCGGCGCCGGCCTGGATGTCGATAAAGGCGTTGGCCTGGTCCATCTCGCCGGCGAACATGCGGCGGAATTCCATGTCCGCCACCACCGCCTCGAAGCCCTTGACGTCGGCCTCGATCGACTCGAGGGTATCGTCGTCGCCTTCTTCCCTGGCGAGCTCGAACAGCTCGTCGGCACCGACGAGGTCATCGGTGAGCTTGCCCAGGACGCCGACCACGCCCTCGAGCATCTTCTTTTCCTTGCCGAGGTCCTGGGCCCGCTTGGGGTTGTTCCAGACGTCGGGGTCTTCCAGCAGGCCGTTGACTTCGTCCAGCCTTCCTACTTTGACATCGTAGTCAAAGATACCCCCGTAGATCTTCCGTCCGGGAACGGAGATCGGAGATGGCACCGGAGATGGCGTTGAGGCGTTCTGCTTCCATGATGTTCCTGCGCTTCGAAAACCTCGAATTATAGCGGATCGGCGCGGCAGATCGGGGCTTCGCGGGCGCAGCGGCGCGGCCGCAAACCGAACGGAACGGCGCCCGCGCGGTCTATCCGGCGGTGCCGGCCGGCGCACGCGGCGATAATACGGGTCGCAAGCCGCCCCCGGCACAGACCAAGAACAGGGACGCATGACGAAAACCAGACATGACATCGAGCCAGGCCGGCGCCGCGCGCTGGGCCTGCTGCTGGCCGCCGCGACGACGGCAATCACGGCCGGCTGCGGCACTACGGGCGGGCCCGTGCCGGACGGCTATTACCGCGTCGAGCGCGGCGACACGCTGTATTCGATCGCGCGCAAGCACCGTCGCAGCGTGCGCGACCTGACCCGCTGGAACAGCGACCTCACCAGCCCCAGCCAGATCGAGGTGGGGCAACTGATCCGGGTGCGGCCGCCCGGCGCCGCGGCCGGCGGCGCGACGGCGTCGACCGGCACCGGCCAGGCCGTGACCGATACGCCGCGCGTCGACAGTGCCGCGGCATCCCGGCCGCCGGCCAGCAGCATCCGCCTGCAATGGCCGGCCGACGGCCGCGTCACCGCCGGCTTCTCGCCGCCCGCCAGCAAGGGCCTGAGCATCGCCGTGCCGGCCAACGGCACGGTGCGCGCCGCCGCCGCCGGCCGCGCCATCCACGTCGGCAACCTGCGCGGCTACGGCATGCTGGTGATCGTCAAGCACAACGACGACTGGCTCACCGTGTACGGCAACCTGGACCAGCCGCTGGTCAGCGAAGGCACGCAGGTGTCGGCGGGGCAGGACGTGGGCCGCATGGGCGCGAGCCCGAGCGAGCTGCACTTCGAGGTGCGCGGCAACGGCAAGCCGGTGAATCCGGCCAGCTACCTGCCGTCGCGCGGCTGAGCCGGGGCGCGCCGCGCCCCCTCCGGGCACGCTACTGCGCGTGCTCGATCACCAGCTGCACGCGAGTGACGCCGTTGAAGGTGTTGTTGTCGAGCCGGTAGGCCACCTGCGCGCTGGCGCCGAGCGAGTCGGCATGGTTGAACCAGATCGCGTCGAAGCGCTGGCTGCCGCGCCCCAGCTGCAGCTTCAGGTGCTTGCCCTTGAGCACGCTCTGGCGCAGCACGTCGAACTCGCCGCAGAAGGTCGGCGCCGGGAAGCCCTGGCCCCACACCTGCTGCTCGAGCAGGGTGACGAACTCCGGGCTGAAGCACTGGTCCTCGATATCGCCGTCGGTCTCGATCACGCGCGCCAGCTGGTCGTCGGTCAGCCATTCGCGCCCGACCGCCTCGAACGCTTCCTGGAACTCGGCAAAGCGCTCGGCGCGCACGGTCAGCCCCGCCGCCATGGCGTGGCCGCCGAACTTGAGCAGCATGCCGGGATGGCGCTTGGACACCAGGTCGAGCGCGTCGCGCAGGTGGAAGCCCGGGATCGAACGGCCCGAGCCCTTGACCGTGGTCTCGTCGCCCGGCGCAAAGGTGATGGTAGGGCGGTGGAACTTGTCCTTCAGCCGCGACGCGACGATGCCGATCACGCCCTGGTGCCAGGTGTCGTTGAACACGCTGACCGTGAAGCGAGCCGACGGATCCGGTCCGGCGAGCGGCTGCTCCAGGATCTGTAGCGCCTCCTGCTGCATGCCGGCTTCGATGTCGCGGCGCTCGCGGTTCATGCTGTCCAGCTCCTGGGCGATTTCCCAGGCCCGGTTGGCATCGTCGGTCAGCAGGCACTCGATCCCCAGCGACATGTCGGCCAGCCGGCCGGCCGCATTCAGGCGCGGACCGAGGCCGAAGCCCAGATCGAAGGTATTGGCGCGCGCGGCCTCGCGGCCGGCGGCGCGGAACAGCGCGGCCACGCCGGGCTGCATGCGGCCGGCGCGCATGCGGCGCAGGCCCTGCGCCACCAGGATGCGGTTGTTGGTGTCCAGCCTGACCACGTCGGCCACGGTGCCCAGCGCCACCAGGTCCAGCAGCGTCTGCAGCGGCGGCTGGGTCTGCTGGGTGTAGACGCCGCGGCGGCGCAGCTCGGCGCGCAGGGCCAGCAGCACGTAGAACATCACGCCCACGCCCGCCAGGTTCTTGCTGGGGAATTCGCAGCCCGGCTGGTTCGGGTTGACGATCACCGCGGCCTGCGGCAGTTCCGAACCAGGCAGGTGGTGGTCGGTCACCACCACGTCGATGCCCAGCGCATTGGCCGCGGCGACGCCGTCGACGCTGGCGATGCCGTTGTCGACCGTGACGATCACGTCCGGATTCTGCCTGGCCGCCAGCGCGACGATTTCCGGCGTCAGGCCATAGCCGTACTCGAAGCGGTTGGGCACGATGTACTCCACCCGCGCCCCCAGCATGCGCAGCCCGCGCAAGCCGACCGCGCAGGCGGTGGCGCCGTCGCAGTCATAGTCGGCGACGATCAGCAGGCGCTTGCCCGCGGCGATGGCGTCCGCCAGGTAAGTCGCGGCATGGCCGATCCCTTTCATTGCCGCGGGCGGCACCAGTTCAGGCAGGTCGGTGGCCAGCTCGGCGGCGCGGGCAACGCCGCGCGCGGCCAGGATGCGCGCCAGGGTCGGGTGCAGGCCGGTGGCGGCCAGCGCGCTGGCGTGTTCGGGGGAATATTGACGGATGGCGATCCGGGTCATGGGCGGGGCGGCAGTGTGTTGGGAGAGCGCTGGCTTCAGGCGGCAAGGGCGAGGTCGGACAGCAGCGCGCGCCAGTCGCCGCGCTGGCCCATGCCGCGCCAGAACTTGCGCAGGTCGGCGCGCCGCACGGTGAACTCGGCAAAGTGGTTCTCGCCGCCCAGCACCAGCGTGATGGTGCCGATCTGGCCGGCCGCGAGCGCTGCCAGGGCCGGGCCGAACCAGTCGGCATCGAGCGCGTGCATGCGGTCCAGCCACAACCCCCAGTCTTCGGCGATATGCGCTTCGGTGGCGCTGTCGAGCATGGCCAGCACCGAGCCTTCGAGCGCGGCCGCGCCGCCCAGGCCTGCCGGCACCGGCAGCACGCGGCTGCCGGCGGCCAGCGCCAGGCCGCTCAGGAAGGGGTCGCTGCTCAGCACCGTGTCGGCCAGTCGCGGCACCGGCTGCAACGCGCCGCCGCCGTAGAGCCAGACCGAATTGACCGGCACCTCGCCGGCGGCTTCGCGTGCCTGGTTGACGCGGTGGTCGAACCACGTCATCTGGATTTCGTTCTGCAGCCGGCGCCAGTCGCGCGCGCGCGCGCCGGCCTGCATCCAGATGTCGATATTGCGGCCCGCCGCGCGCAGCGGCGTGGTGGCTTCGAGCGGGCCGAACACGGCCTCGGGCAGATACCAGCGCTGCGGGCAGGGCGTCTCCAGCGCGATGCCGGATTCCTGCAGCAGCGCGTCGATGGCCTCGCGCAGCGCGGTGGCTTCCTGCGGCCGCAGGCCGAGCTGGCCCGGCGGCATCAGCACCAGGTGATCGCGCGCGGCATGGATGTGCACCGGCTGCAGGCAGGCCCAGGACTGGCCGTCGGCGGTGGCCGGGTTGCCCGCCGGGGGGGGCGTGGCCGCGCCGGCGCTGTCGGCCAGCCGCATATAGGGCGCCAGCGGCACCTGCGCCGTGTCCAGTCCGGCCTTGCCGGCCAGCCAGCGTTCCTGCGGCAGGCTGCGCAGGAAGGGGTCGTCGTGCCGCTCGCGCGGGCCGGGCGCGGCCCGGGTCAGCAACTTTCCGAGCGCTGGCAGCTCCAATTGCCGCAGCAGCGCGCCGGGGACGACGTCGTCGCGGCCGTCGTCGCCGGCGCCGGGCGGGACGGAAAAGGGCACAATCAGGGTCAGGTGCGTCATCATGGTGGCGAGATTGTAAACTCCCGGCTGGCTCGCGCCAGTCCCGGACGCTGCCGCGGCATGACCGTGGCGCCGCCCGCCACGGCTGGCCTGCGTGCTGCCGGCGGCGCCCCGACGGGCACTGGCGCTTTTCCGAAACAACAGGAATCCTCTTGAAATTTCCCTACGAGTGGCAGATCGGCTGGCGATATACCCGCGCAAGCAAGCGCGCCAGCCGCAACACCTTCATTTCGTTTATCTCGATGATCTCGATGCTGGGCATCGCGCTCGGCGTGGCCGCGCTGATCGTGGTGCTGTCGGTGATGAACGGGTTCCAGAAAGAAGTGCGCGACCGCATGCTGTCGGTACTGGCGCATATCGAGGTGATCGGCCCGTCGGCGCTGCCGGACTGGCAGAAGACCGCGGCCGAGGCGCTGCAGAACAAGGAGGTGGTCGGTGCCGCGCCCTACGTGGCGGCGCAGGCGATGCTGACCCGCGACGATGCCGTGCGCGGGGTGCTGCTGCGCGGCGTGGAGCCGTCGCAGGAGCCCAATGTGTCCGAGGTCGGCAGCCAGTTCCGCGCCGGCAGCATGGCGGCGCTGGTGCCGGGCAGCTTCGGCATCGCGCTGGGCAACGAGCTGGCCAATGCCATGGGCGTGCAGGTCGGCGACAAGGTCACGCTGCTGGCGCCGCAGGGCACCATCACGCCGGCGGGCGTGCTGCCGCGGCTCAAGCAGTTCACCGTGGTGGGCGTCTTTTCGTCCGGCCACTTCGAGTTCGACAGCGCGCTGGCGCTGGTCAACCTGCAGGACGCCGAGACCCTGTTCCGCCTGAGCGGCCCCACCGGGGTGCGCCTGAAGCTGCAGGACATGCAGCGCGCGCCGCTGGTGGCGCAGGAACTGGCCGGCACCATGTCGGGCGAGCTTTACCTGCGCGACTGGTCGAAGCAGAACCGCAACTGGTTTGCCGCGGTGCAGACCGAGAAGCGGATGATGTTCATCATCCTGACGCTGATCATCGCGGTGGCCGCGTTCAACCTGGTGTCGACGCTGGTGATGACCGTCACCGACAAGCAGGCCGATATCGCCATCCTGCGCACCATGGGCGCGCAGCCGGGCTCGATCATGAAGATCTTCATCGTGCAGGGCGTGGCCATCGGCTTTATCGGCACGCTGCTGGGCGTCGCCGGCGGCACGCTGATCGCCACCAATATCGACGTGATCGTGCCCTTCATCGAGCGGCTGCTGCACGTGCAGTTCCTGCCGCGCGACATCTATTTCATCAGCCAACTGCCTTCCGACCCCCGCGTGAACGACATCGCCACCATCGGCATCATCTCCTTCGTGCTGGCCACGCTGGCCACGCTCTATCCCAGCTGGCGCGCCGCCCGCGTCAATCCGGCGGAGGCGCTGCGCTATGAGTGAAGCCGTGCTGCAAGCCGATACTTCCACGCCCGCCCCGGGCCTGCCGCGCACCGGTGCGCCGGTACTGGTGGCCGAGGGCCTGACCAAGCGCTTCCGCCAGGGCGAACTCGACGTCGATGTGCTGCGCGGCGTCGACGTACGCGTCAACGCCGGCGAGAAGGTGGCCATCGTGGGCGCCTCCGGTTCCGGCAAGAGCACGCTGCTGCATGTGCTGGGCGGGCTCGACGAGCCCGATTCCGGCCGCGTCGCGCTGCTCGGCAAGCCCTTCACGGCGCTGCGCGAGCGCGAGCGCAACGTGGTGCGCAACCGCTCGCTGGGCTTTGTCTACCAGTTCCACCACCTGCTGCCGGAATTCACCGCGCTCGACAACGTGGCGATGCCGCTGCGCATCCGCGGCCTGACCCAGCCCGCCGCGCGCGAGGCCGCACAGGCGATGCTGGAGCGCGTCGGGCTGGGCGGGCGCTCGCGCCACCGGCCGGGCGAACTGTCCGGCGGCGAGCGCCAGCGCGTCGCCATTGCGCGCGCGCTGGTGGGCCAGCCGGCCTGCGTGCTGGCGGACGAACCCACCGGCAATCTCGACGACCACACCGCCGGCGGTGTCTACGACCTGATGCTGGAACTGTCGCGCACGCTCGGCACCAGCTTCGTCATCGTCACCCACGACCTCGATCTCGCCGGCCGCTGCGACCGCGTGCTGCGGCTGCGCGACGGCCACCTGCACCAGGAACGCTGAAGCGGCCGCGGCCATGTGGATCGACACCCATTGCCACCTCGACGCCGGCGAGTTCGACACGGACCGCGAGCAGGTTGCGAACGCAGCCGAGGCTGCCGGCGTGCGCGGCATCGTGGTGCCGGCGGTGGCCGCGTGGAACTTCGACACCGTGCGCGCGCTGGCGCAGCGCGACGCGCGCTGCGTCTACGCGCTCGGCATCCATCCGCTGTGCTCGCCCGGCGCGGGCCAGTCCGAGCTGGACACGCTGCGGCGCCAGGTCGCCGCCAGCATGGGCGACCCGCGCTTCGTCGGCATCGGCGAGATCGGGCTCGATTTCTTCGTCGCGGGGCTGGATGCGGACCACCAGACCTGGCTCTACGTCGAACAACTGAAGATCGCGCGCGAGTTCGACCTGCCGGTGCTGCTGCATGTGCGCAAGTCGCAGGACCAGGTCGGCGCGCAACTGCGCAAGCTGGGCGTCAAACGCGGCATCGCCCATGCCTTCAACGGCAGCCATGAACAGGCGCGGCGTTTCGTCGAGCAGGGCCTGAAGCTGGGCTTCGGCGGCAATGTCACCTTCAGCCGCGCGCGCCAGATCCGCCGGCTGGCTACCGAGCTGCCCCTGGAAGCCTTGGTGCTGGAAACCGACGCGCCCGACATCGCGCCGGCGTGGCTGTCGGACGACCAGTTCGGCGAACAGCACAAGGCGCGCAACACGCCGGCGGAGGTGGCGGGGGTGGCGCGCGTGATGGCGGAACTGCGCGGCATCGACGCACTGACGCTGGCGCAGGCGACCTGGCGCAATGCCGTGGCGGCGCTGCCGCGCCTGGCGGCGTTTGCCGACACCATGGCGCCTCCGCTCGCTGGCGGTCACACAACTTCCACGCCTTCTTGACAGGCTGACAAGCTTGCCGCGCCTGCGCGCGGGTACAACTCCGGTAATGCAAGATCAACGGAGGAGGTGCCATGCGTCGCTTCGTGGTGGCATTCGTGGCCGGATGCTGGGCCCTGCAGCAGCAGTCGACGCTGCCGCAGCCGCACGGCCTGCGCCTGGGCGCCGCGCTGCTGGCCTTGTGCGCCATCGGCATGGCCTGGTGGGGCAGGCGCCTGCCTGCCACGCTGCAAGGCCTGGCGCTGGCGATGCTGGCCTTTGCCATTGCGTTCTGCTGGGCCGCCTGGCGCGCCGAGTTGCGCCTGCGCGAATGGCTGCCGGTGGCGCTGGAAGCCCGCGACCTTGACGTGCGCGGCGTGGTCTCCGGGCTGCCCACCCAAACTGTCACCGGCACACGCTTCGCGTTCACCGTCGAGCAGTCAGCCGGTTCAGCCCCGCCGTTGCCGGGCCGGGTCATCCTCAACTGGCGCGACGCGCCCCCCGGGTTGAGCCCGGGACAACGCTTCACGCTGACGCTGCGCCTGCGGCGCCCGCGCGGGCTCGCCAATCTGTCCGGCTTCGATTACGCCTACTGGCTGCTGGCGCAAGGCTATGGCGCGACCGGCTACGTGCGCCGCGCCCAGGGTCCGCCGCAGGATGCCGCCTCCGAGCGGCTGGCCTGGCGCATCGAAGCCTGGCGTGCCGCGGTGCGCGATCACCTGCGCGCCGCGCTGCCGGCCGGGGCGCGCTATGGCGCGGTGCTGGTTGCGCTGGTGATCGGCGACCAGCGCGGCATCGAGGCGCAAGACTGGCAGCTGTTCCGGCGCACGGGCGTGAGCCACCTGGTCGCCATTTCCGGGCTGCATATCACCATGGTGGCCGGCATGGCGGCGTCCCTTGCCGGACTGTTGTGGCGCCACTCGTTCGGCTGCGGCCGCTGCCTGCGCCGGCCACTGCCATTGTGGCTGCCGGCCCGGCAAGCCGCGCTGGCGATGGCGGTGGCCACCGCGCTGGGCTACGGCATGCTGGCCGGCATGCAGATCCCGGCGCTGCGCACCGTGGCCATGCTCTGCGTCGCGGCGGTCGCGGTATGGGGCTCGCGCGCGCCGCCGGCTTCGGTAGTGCTGGCGTGGGCGGCGCTGGTGGCGCTGCTGGTGGACCCGTGGGCCGCGATGCTGCCCGGCTTCTGGCTGTCCTTCGGTGCCGTCGCGGTGATCTTCTTCGCTGCGCGGCCGGGACGGGACGCCGCGATCGCAGGGCGCTGGCAACGGCTGCGGGCCGCGCTTGCCGCGAGCGCGCGCACGCAGTGGGCCGTCACCATCGGGCTGGTGCCGCTGACGCTGTTGCTGTTCGGCCAGGTCTCGGTGGTGTCGCCGTTCGCCAATGCCCTGGCGATTCCCGTGGTCAGCCTGCTGGTGACGCCGCTGGCGCTGCTGGGCGCCGCGCTGCCGCTGTGGCTGGCCGCGCCGGTCATGGCGGTCGCGCATTTGGCGATGGTGATGCTGGCTGCCGTGCTGCAATGGTTCTCCCTGCTGCCATGGGCGATGTGGGAGGCCGCCAGCGCAGGGCCGGTGGCGCTGCTGCTGGCGGCGCTTGGCGTGGCGCTGCTGGTGGCGCCCGTGGCTTCGGCGCGCCTGCGCCGGCATGGCGGGCTGCTGATGCTGCCGATGCTGCTGGCGCGCGGCCCGCCGGTGGCCGAAGGCCAGTTCCGCGCGGTGATGTTCGACGTCGGGCAGGGCACGGCGGTGCTGGTGCGCACGCGCTCGCACGCCCTGCTGTACGACACCGGGCCGGGCTATGCCGCGGGCGCCAGCGCGGGCGCGCAGGTGGTGGTGCCGCGATTGCGCGCCGAGGGGGTGACGCGGCTCGACCACCTGATGGTCAGCCATGAAGACATCGACCATGCCGGCGGCGTCGCGGACATTGCGGGGACGGTCGACGTGGCGGCACGCAGCACCGGTGCGCCTGCCGGCCACCCGCTGCTGGCAGCTCCCCATCCGGGGGCTGGTCCATCCGACTGGAGCCCGTGCGCCGCGGGACAGCAATGGGAGTGGGACGGCGTGCGCTTTGCCGTGCTGCACCCGCTGCCGGAGCAGTCCCAGCAGGCCGCCATCCCCAGCAATGCGCGCAGTTGCGTGCTGCGCGTGGATAGCGCCGCGCACAGCCTGCTGCTGACCGGCGATATCGGCCTGGCGCAGGAGCGGGCGTTGATCGGGCGCTTGCCGGCCGGGGCCTTGCGCGCCGACGTGCTGGTAGTGGCGCATCACGGCAGCGGCACGTCGTCCGGTGCGGACTGGATCGAGGCGGTCGGGCCCGCGGCCGCGGTGTTCCAGCTGGGCTATGGCAACCGCTATCGCCATCCGAACGCCGAAGTCTGGGAGCGCTTTGGCCGCGCGGGCATCCCGCGCTATCGCACCGACGAAACCGGCGCGGTAACCCTGGACACCGCGCGCGCGGGTTACACGCTGTCGATGTTCCGGCAGGCGGAGCCGCGCTACTGGCGGGAACGGCCGCCTGCGCCGCGCTAGGGCGCGCCCGTGCCGCGGGCGGTCAACCGGCCTTGCGGCGCCCGGGGCGCGCTGCGGGCGGCACAGGTTTGGCAGGCGGGGCGGGCTCGGCCGCCACGGTGCGGCCCCGGCTGCGTGCCGGCGCCGGCTCGGCCCCGGCGATGCGCCGCTCGCGCAGATGCGCCTTGGCGCGCTGCAGGCGCGGCGCGACGGTGTCCGCGCGCGCCAGCGCGACGCCCGCGGCGAGCACGTCGCCCAGCACCAGGTGGCTGATGCGCGAGGTCATCGGCGTGTAGACCTCGCTGTCTTCCTCGACGTCCGAGAACACGCAGACATCGGCCAGTCGGGCCAGCGGCGAGCCGCTGTGGGTCAGCGCCAGCACGCTCGCGCCGCTGCTGCGCGCCAGCGTGGCGGCGGTCAGCATGTCCCAGGTGCGGCCGCTGTTGGAAACCAGCACGGCCACGTCGCCCGGGGCCAGCAGCGCCGCCGACATGCTGAACACGTGCGGGTCGGCATAGGCGACGGTCGGCATGCCCAGGCGGAAGAACTTGTGCTGCAGGTCCAGCGCGACGATGCCGGAGTTGCCGCAGCCGTAGAACTCGATGCGGCGCGCGCCGGCGAGCAACTGGATGCCATGCTCGATCTGGTCGGCCGACAGCGCGTTGCGCACGCTCATCAGCGTGGCAATGGTGCGGTCGAACACCTTGCCGGCGATGTCCGCCGGGCGGTCGTCGGCGGCGACATCCTGGTGCACGAAGGGCGTGCCGCCGCCGAGATTCTGCGCGAACTGCAGCTTGAATTCGCGGAAGCCGTCGTAGCCCAGCGCCGCGCAGAAGCGCGCGATGGTGGGTTGCGATACCCCGGCGCGCTCGGCCAGTTCCGGCATCGACAGCCGGATCACGGCGGCGCCGTGGCGGGCGACATAGTCGGCCAGGCGGCGTTCTGAAGGACGAAGGGTGTCGTAGACGGCAAGGATGCGGTCGCGCATGGCGGCAGGCGGCGGTATCGGTGTGGAAAGGATATGTAGATATTCTACATTGATTGGCGCCGCATCTTGCCTGAGATGAGGCCCGGCTGGCTCTCCGGGTTTGTCCTGATTACGGCGTTTTTTGCGTGATTTTTCCGTACGGATGGGTCGACGAGCGGCAGGTGCTGGGTATAATGGCGCCCGATCTGTAGAAAATCTACAGTTTTAAGCGCCGCTGCGGCGCCCGTCACCCCGCCTCATTCCGCCCACAAGGACCGTCATCGCCATGCCTTCCGCCGTCCATGCCGAGCTTCAGGCCGTTACCGCCCGCATCGTTGCGCACAGCCGCGCCAGCCGTGCCGCCTACCTTGCCCGCTGCGAGCGTGCGCAGGCGGAACTGGCGCCGCTGCGTGGCATGTCCTGCGCCAACCTGGCCCACGGCTTTGCCGCGCTGCCCGCCAGCGACAAGCTGAAGCTGCGTGTCGAGCATGCGCCCAACCTGGGCATCGTCACCGCGTACAACGACATGCTGTCGGCACACCAGCCCTACGAGCGCTATCCCGCCGTGATCCGCGAGGCCGCGCGCGCGGTCGGCGCGGTGGCGCAGGTGGCGGGCGGCGTGCCGGCCATGTGCGACGGCATCACGCAGGGCAACGCCGGCATGGAGCTGTCGCTGTTCTCGCGCGATGCGATCGCCATGGGCACCGCGGTGGCACTGTCGCACAACACCTTCGATGCGGCGCTGATGCTGGGGGTGTGTGACAAGATCGTGCCGGGGCTGCTGATGGGCGCGCTGCAGTTCGGCCACCTGCCGATGGTGTTCGTGCCGGCGGGCCCGATGGCCAGCGGGCTGCCCAACAAGGAAAAGGCGCGTGTGCGCCAGCTCTACGCCACCGGCCAGGTCGGGCGCGACGCGCTGCTGGAAGCCGAATGCCAGGCCTATCACGGGGCCGGCACCTGCACCTTCTACGGCACCGCCAACAGTAACCAGTTCCTGATGGAAATCATGGGCCTGCACCTGCCGGGGGCGGCCTTCGTCCATCCCGACAGCGGCCTGCGCGATGCGCTGACGGCCGCGGCGGCGCAGCGCGCGATCGCGCTGCGCGCGCGCGGCGACAGCTACCTGCCGCTGGCGCGCATCGTCGACGAACGCGCCATCGCCAATGCCATGGTCGGCCTGCTGGCCACCGGCGGCTCCACCAACCACACCATCCATCTGGTGGCGATGGCGCGCGCCGCGGGCATCGTGATCGACTGGAACGATTTCGACCTGCTGTCGCGCATCACGCCGCTGCTGGCGCGCGTCTATCCCAACGGCTCGGCCGATGTGAACCACTTCCATGCCGCCGGCGGCGCCGGCTTCGTGATCCGCGAGCTGCTGCAGGCCGGGCTGCTGCACGAGGACGTGCAGACCGTGGCCGGCCCGGGCCTGGCCCGTTACGCGCAGGAGCCGGTGATGACGGACGGCGTGCTGCACTGGCGCGACGGCGCGGCGCGAAGCGGCGACCCGCAGGTGCTGGCGACCGCCGCCGCGCCGTTCTCCGCCGAGGGCGGCCTGCGCCTGATGCAGGGCAACCTGGGCCGCGGCGTGATCAAGGTCTCGGCCGTGGCGCCCGAGCACCGCGTGGTCGAGGCCCCGGTGCGGGTGTTCGATTCGCAGGAGGCGCTGCAGGCGGCGTTCGATGCCGGCGAGCTGGGCGGCGACCTGGTCGCGGTGGTGCGTTTCCAGGGACCGAATGCCAACGGCATGCCGGAACTGCACCGGCTGACCCCGGTGCTGGGCGCGCTGCAGGACGCCGGCCACAAGGTGGCGCTGGTGACCGACGGACGCATGTCCGGCGCCTCCGGCAAGGTGCCGGCGGTAATCCACGTCGGCCCCGAGGCGCTGGCGGGCGGCGCGCTGGCGCGCGTGCGCGATGGCGACCGCATCCGGGTCGACGCCGTCGCCGGTACGCTGCAATGGCTGGGCGACGAGGCCGAATTCGCTGCGCGCGCGCCGGCCCGCGCGCCTGCCGATCCGTTCGCGCAATTCAGCCTGGGGCGTGGCCTGTTCGGCCTGTTCCGGCGCCACGCACGGATCGCCGAAGAGGGCGGCAGCGCACTCGACCTGTCCGAGCTCGATGCCGCAGCCGCCGGTGGCGACGTCCATACCGCCGCGCTGCGATCCGTCGCACAATAGCCCGGTCAGAGGCCGATTTTTATCGTGAACTTTCCCGCGGGGCGACAGCGCCCCGCGACGTCCCTGGGATCGGCAGCAACCGCGTTCAGCGGGACCGACCAGGACGGGCAGGCAACCGACAAGGATGGCACCACCATCCGATACCAAGACCGACGGAGCAGACATGATCTATATCCTGATGGGCGTTTCCGGCAGCGGCAAGACCACGGTCGGCCAGCTGCTGGCGCAGCGGCTGGGCTGCGGCTTCCATGACGCCGACGACTTCCACAGCGACGCCAACAAGGCCAAGATGCACGCCGGCATCCCGCTGACCGACGAAGACCGCTGGCCCTGGCTGGCTGCGATGCGCGCGGCCATCGACACCGCCCGGGCCGAGGGCCGCACCCATGTGTTCACCTGCTCGGCGCTGCGCCAGGCTTACCGCGACCGGCTGACCCCGCCCGATGGCGGCGTGACCTTTGTCTTCATGAGGGGGGATGCCGAGCTGATCGGCCAGCGCCTGTCCGCGCGCACCGAGCATTTCTTCAACCCCGAGCTGCTGCAAAGCCAGTTCGATACGCTCGAAGAACCCGGCGACGCGCTGGCGCTCGACATCCGCCAGCCACCCGAGGCGCTGGTCGACACCATCCTGCAGGCCACCGTGCGGCAGGGCGCCGGCGCGGCGCGCTAACCTTCCGTCGATCTGCCCACGGAGGGGCATGGTTGGGGGCGAGCTCTCGATTTTTCCATGGATCGCAACCACGGCCGCCGGCCTCGCCGCCGGCTGTTTTTGCGTGCGCTGGCAGGCATCTTGCTAGCCTGGCTTTGGTGCCGGTGCGGCGCGGGAACGGTGCCACAGGCGGCCCGCCGCGCCACCTTGCGGCTTTCGCCGGCACGGGTATGCTGGAAGGGCCAGTGACTCGACGGCATCACCGCGGCTTGCGCGAACCGGCGCGGCCGCGCGGCAGGGCAAGACAGCCAGGGCAACCAGGGCGGCCGGCAGCGGCGCGAACGCGCGCTGGCTTCGGCGCCCGCGACATGGAGGAGCGGCCATCATGGCGGCGCGGTACTTCGACGAGATGCTGGACTGGCGCGAGGACAATGCGCTGGCGCTGATCCACGCGGGACAGGCCTTGCCTGAAGGGGCGGTACGCCCGCACTACCGGCATTTCGCCGAATGGCTGGCGCGCCAGACCGAAAGCACGATGGCCAACAAGCGCGCGGAGGCCGACCTGGTGTTCCGGCGCGTGGGCATCACCTTTGCCGTCTACGGCGATAAGGACGAGGCCAACAGCGGCACCGAGCGCACCATCCCGTTCGACGTGGTCCCGCGCATTTTCCCCGCGAGCGAATGGGCGCTGCTGGAAAAAGGCCTGCGCCAGCGCGTGGCCGCGCTGAACCGCTTCATCCACGACATCTACCACGGCCAGGACATCATCCGCGCCGGCGTGATCCCGCCCGACCAAATCTACAACAACGCCCAGTACCGGCCCGAGATGCTCGGTGTCAGCGTGCCGCACGACGTCTATGCGCATGTCGCCGGCATCGACGTGGTGCGTGCCGGCGAGGGCGAGTTCTACGTGCTGGAAGACAACCTGCGCGTGCCGTCGGGCGTGTCGTACATGCTCGAGAACCGCAAGATGATGATGCGGCTGTTCCCGGACCTGTTCGCGCGCAACCGCGTGGCGCCGGTGGCGCACTATCCCGACCTGCTGCTCGACATGCTGCGCGGGGTCTCGCCGCAGGCCATCGCCGATCCCACCGTGGTGGTGCTGACGCCGGGCATGTACAACTCGGCGTACTTCGAGCACGCCTTCCTGGCGCAGCAGATGGGGGTGGAACTGGTCGAGGGCAGCGACCTCTTCGTCGAGGACGACCACCTGTTCATGCGCACCACGCAGGGGCCGCAGCGTATCGACGTGATCTACCGGCGCGTCGACGACGATTTCCTCGACCCGCTCGCTTTCCGCCCCGATTCCGCGCTGGGCGCGGCGGGGTTGCTGTCGGTCTACCGCGCCGGCAACGTGACCATCTGCAATGCCATCGGCACCGGCGTGGCCGACGACAAGTCGATCTATCCGTATGTGCCGGACATGATCCGCTTCTACCTGGGTGAAGAGGCAATCCTCAGCAACGTGCCGACCTACATGTGCCGGCGCCCCGACGACCTGCAGTACGTGCTGGACCATATGGCCGAACTGGTGGTCAAGGAAACCCATGGCGCCGGCGGCTACGGCATGCTGGTCGGCCCGGCGGCGACGCGCGCCGAGATCGATGCCTTCCGCGAGGTGGTCAGGGCCAGGCCCGGGCAGTACATCGCGCAGCCCACGCTGGCGCTGTCCACCTGCCCGACCTATGTCGAGGCCGGCATCGCGCCGCGCCATATCGACCTGCGCCCGTTCGTGCTGTCGGGCAGAGAAGTGCGCATGGTGCCGGGCGGGCTGACGCGCGTGGCGCTGCGCGAGGGCTCGCTGGTGGTGAATTCCTCGCAGGGTGGCGGCACCAAGGACACCTGGGTGCTGGAACGATGAACGCCGATACGGGAGAGCCCACATGCTGAGCCGCACCGCCGACCACCTGTTCTGGATGGCCCGCTACACCGAGCGCGCGGAGAACACCGCGCGCATGCTAGACGTCAACTACCAGACCTCGCTGCTGCCGCAATCGGCCGAAGTCGCCGAGCAGGGCTGGTGGGCCATGCTGGACATCTCGGAGCTGACCGAGGTGTTCGACCACAAGTACGGCCTGCTGTCGCGCGACGACGTGATCGATTTCATGGTGCGCGACATGACCAATGCCTCGTCGATCATGAGCTGCCTGCGCGCGGCGCGCGAGAACGCGCGCGCGGTGCGCGGCTCCCTCACCACCGAGGTCTGGGAGACCGTCAACACCACCTGGCTGGAGGTGCAGCGCCTGATTGCCGACGGCGTGCTGAAGGAAGACCCGGCGCGCTTCTTCGAATGGGTCAAGTTCCGCTCGCACCTGGCGCGCGGGGTGCAGTTCGGCACCATGCTCAAGGACGATGCCTTCCATTTCATGCGGCTGGGCACCTTCCTGGAGCGCGCCGACAATACCGCGCGCATCCTCGACGTCAAGTTCCAGGCGTCGTCCGGCGCGGAGGGTGGGAACGGCGGGAACGGCGGGAATGGCGGAGAGGGCGTGGAAGCCGAGCCCAATCCCGACCAGGGTGCCCACAACGATTTCTACCACTGGGCGGCGATCCTGCGCTCGGTGTCGGGCTTCGAGGTTTACCGCAAGGTCTATCGCGCGGTGATCACGCCGCAGCGCGTGGCCGAACTGCTGATCCTGCGCCCGGACATGCCGCGCTCGCTGGTGTCGAGCATGGACGAGGTGGTGGCGATCCTGCATACGGTGCGCAACCAGCATTCGGCGGAAACCGAGCGGCAGGCTGGTAAACTTCACGCCGACCTGAAGTACGCGCGTATCGACGATATCTTTGCCGTCGGCCTGCATGCGTACCTGACCAGCTTCCTGGAGCGCATCGGCGACCTCGGCAACGGCATCAGCCGGGACTTCCTGGTGCCGCTGCAGGCGGCCTGAGCCGGGCCACCGGCAGCCTTCCGTGCCGCCGCGCGCCCTGATACCGTGAAATACAAGATCCACCACCATACCGTCTACCGCTACGCCGAACCGGTGCGGCGCAGTGTGCACGAAGTGCGGCTGCAGCCGCGCTCGGGCCCGCTGCAGACCGTTGACCACTGGCAGCTGTCGACGCCGGGCAACCCGTCGGCGGCCCGCGACGGCTTCGGCAACATCGTGCACAACTTCACGGTGGTCGGGCCCGCCAGCACCATCGCCATCGAAGCCAGCGGCGAGGTGGAGGTGCTGCCGCCACATGGCGATCTCGACCGCGACGGGCACCATGCATTCTGCGATGCGCCGCCGGATGGCGAAGCACGCGTGTCGCCGCTGTATTTCCTCGGCAGCACGCCGCTGACCACGGCGCCGGCGGCGATGCAGGCGTTTGCCGCGCCGTTCCTGGCGGCGGGGCATGACATCGATGCGCTGCTGGCGCTGGCCGGTGGCATCGGCGAGCGCGTGCGCTACAAGCCCAACACCACCGATGTCGGCACTTCCGCTGCCGAGGCCTTCGCCCTGGGCAGCGGCGTGTGCCAGGACCAGGCCCAGGTGATGGTCGCGGCTTGCCGGGCGCTGGGCATTCCGGCGCGCTATGTCAGCGGATATTTCTACGACCCGGCCGCCACCGAACTGGCCAGCCACGCCTGGGCCGACGTGTGCCTGGATCCGGCCGGCGAAATCTGGTGCAGCATCGATATCACGCATGGCTGCCTGACCGACGAACGCCATATCCGGCTGGCGGTGGGACGCGATTACGCGTCGGCGGCACCAGTGCGGGGCATCCTTGACGGCGGCGCCGGCGAGACGCTGGAAGTCAATGTAACAATTACGCCACTTTCGACCTGATTAGGTGCTTGCTTCCAGACGCGGCGCCGTGCCGGTGCACGGGCGCTAGAATCCGGAGTGATGCAGGCCACTGCCGGCTAGGGCCGGCCGCCACCCAGAACACCAAGACAAACCATGACGTATTGTGTAGCCATGCGGCTGGATGCCGGCCTGGTATTCCTGTCCGATTCCCGCACCAATGCCGGGGTAGACGCCATCTCGACCGCGCGCAAGATGACGGTGTTCGAGGAGCCCGGCGACCGGGTAATGGTGCTGATGACCGCCGGCAACCTGGCGATCAGCCAGTCGGTGCGCCAGATCCTGATCGAGGACCATGACGAGAAGCGCTCGCTGTGGACCGCGCGCGACATGTTCGAGGCCGCCTCGATCGTCGGCGAAGCGGTGCGCCAGGTGCACCGGCGCGATGCGCACGCGTTGCGCGACGCCGGCATCGAGTTCAATGTCAGCCTGATCTTCGGCGGCCAGGTGCGCGGCGAGCGGGTGCGGCTGTTCAATATTTACGCGGCCGGCAATTTCGTCGAGGCCACGTTTGAGAACTGCTATTTCCAGATCGGCGAGGCCAAGTACGGCAAGCCCATCGTCGACCGCGTCGTGCATCCGTCGCTGCCGCTGGCGGAAGGCGCCAAGTGCGCGCTGATCTCGATGGACTCGACGCTGAAGTCGAATATTTCGGTCGGCCTGCCGCTGGATCTGCTGGTCTATGAAGCGGATTCGCTCCAGGTGACCCGCTTTGTCAATATCGACGAGCGCAACGCCTATTTCCGCATGATCCGCGACACCTGGGGCCATCGCCTGCGCCAGGTCTTCGGCGAGATCCATAACCCGGAATGGGATCCGGCCGCGCCCGCGGAATTCTCGCTGGCGCGCTCCGGCGAGGCCGACCGCTGGGCCCAGCCGGTGCGGGCCAGGCGCGTGCATCCGCGCAAGCCGGACTGAGGCGGCGGCAGACATGCGCGAGATCATTCATTTTTCCCACGCCAACGGCTTCCCGGTGACGACCTACCGCAAGCTGTTCGGCGAACTGGACGGCGAGTTCGAGTTCCGCGCCGTGGACCGCTACGGACACAAGCCGGAATTCCCGGTGACACGCGGCTGGCCGCATCTGGTGGAAGAGTTGCTGGGCGACATCGACCGCCAGTACCGCCAGCCGGTGTGGCTGGTGGGCCATTCGCTGGGCGGGTTCCTGTCGCTGATGGCGGCGCTGCGCCGTCCGGAACGGGTGCGCGGCGTGGTCATGCTGGACTCGCCGATCATTGCCGGCTGGCGCGCGTCGCTGCTGAAGACCGCCCAGATGCTTGGCATCGATGAAAAGCCGGGTCCGGCGGCGGTGACCAGGAACCGGCGCACGCACTGGCCGGATGCCGAGGCGGTGTGGGAACACTTCCGCGCCAAGCCCAACTTCGCGGTGTGGGACCAGGACGTGCTGCGCGACTACGCCATCCACGGCACCGAGCCCACCGGCAAGGACAACGAGCGCCGGCTGCGCTTCGACCGCGAGGTCGAATACTGGATCTACCGCACGCTGCCGACCAGCCTGGGGCGCAAGGTCGCGCGCGGGGCGCCGGTGCCGGTCGGCTTCGTCGCCGGCACGCGCTCGCGCGAGGTGCGGCAGTGCGGCCTGGGGGCGACGCGCCGGCTGGTCGGTCCCAACCTGCGCTTTATCGAAGGCGGCCATCTGTACCCGATGGAGCGGCCCCGGCAGACCGCGCAACTGGTGCGCGAACTGATCGGCGCGATGCGGGAGCAGGGGCGCTGAGCCGGTGTGCGGCGCATGCGCCGCAGCGCGGCCGCAAACATGGCGCGCAGCCCGCCGCAGCCGGGCTGCTGTCACAATTTCCGGGTCGGCGGGGAACGGGCTCTCATGTATAATCCCGATTTCCCCGGCAAGCTCGGTTTATGACCAAATTCGTCTTCGTCACCGGTGGCGTCGTCTCTTCTCTCGGCAAGGGCATCGCTGCTGCCTCGCTCGCGGCCATTCTTGAGTCGCGCGGCCTCAAAGTCACCCTCCTCAAGCTCGATCCCTACATCAACGTCGATCCCGGCACGATGAGCCCTTTCCAGCATGGCGAGGTGTTTGTCACGGAAGACGGTGCGGAAACCGACCTCGATCTCGGCCACTACGAGCGTTTCGTCTCGGCCAAGATGCGCAAGTCGAACAACTTCACCACCGGCCAGATCTACGAATCGGTGATCCGCAAGGAGCGCCGCGGCGAATACTTGGGCAAGACCGTGCAGGTGATCCCGCATATCACCAACGAGATCCAGGCCTTCGTCGAGAAGGGCGCGGCCGCGTCGCACGACGGCAAGGCCGATGTGGCGCTGGTGGAAATCGGCGGCACCGTGGGTGACATCGAGTCGCTGCCGTTCCTGGAAGCCGCGCGCCAGATGAGCCTGCGCATGGGCCGCAACCACTGCGCCTTCGTGCACCTGACGCTGGTGCCGTTCATTGCCAGCGCCGGCGAGCTGAAGACCAAGCCGACCCAGCACTCGGTGCAGAAGCTGCGCGAAATCGGCATCTCGCCCACCGCGCTGCTGTGCCGCGCCGACCGCCCGATCCCCGACGACGAGCGCGCCAAGATCTCGCTGTTCGCCAATATCCCGCAGGACGCCGTGATCTCGGTGTGGGACGCCGACAGCATCTACAAGATCCCGCAGATGCTCAACGAGCAGGGCCTGGACCGCCTGATCTGCGAGGAACTGCGCCTGGATCCCAAGCCGGCCGACCTGTCGATGTGGCAGAAGCTGGTCAACGCCCAGGAAAATCCCGAGCACGAAATCACCATCGGCATGGTCGGCAAGTACGTCGACCTGACCGAGTCGTACAAGTCGCTGATCGAGGCGCTGCGCCACGCCGGCATGCACACCGCCACGCGCGTCAATATCGAGTACATCGATTCCGAGGAACTGGAATCGGGCCACCTCGAAGTGCTGGCCCCGCTCGACGCGATCCTGGTGCCGGGCGGCTTCGGCAAGCGCGGCACCGAAGGCAAGATCCGCGCGATCCAGTACGCGCGCGAGAACAAGATCCCCTATCTGGGCATCTGCCTGGGCATGCAGCTGGCGGTGATCGAGTTTGCCCGCCACCTGGCCGGCATGGCCGACGCCAACTCGACCGAATTCAACCTGGAAACCGAGCACCCGGTGGTCGCGCTGATCACCGAGTGGGTCGACCGCGAAGGCAAGGTCGAGCAGCGCTCGGCCGATTCCGACCTGGGCGGCACCATGCGCCTGGGCGCGCAGCGCGTGCCGGTCAAGGAAGGCACCAAGGCCGCGGCCATCTACGGCGCCGAGGTCAACGAGCGCCACCGCCACCGCTACGAGGTCAACAACCACTACGTGCCGACGCTGGAAAAGGCCGGCATGGTGATCTCGGCGCGCACGCCGACCGAGAACCTGCCGGAAATGATGGAGCTGCCGGAGTCGATGCACCCGTGGTTCGTCGGCGTGCAGTTCCACCCGGAATTCACCTCGACCCCGCGCGACGGCCATCCGCTGTTCAAGGCCTACGTCGAAGCCGCGCTGGCCAGCCAGCAGCGCAAGGGCGCGTAAGGCCCGGCGCAAGCAGGAGAGACAGTCATGAAACTCTGTGGATTCGAGGCCGGCCTCGACCAGCCGTTCTTCCTGATCGCGGGTCCGTGCGTGATCGAGTCCGAGCAGATGGCGCTGGATACCGCGGGCGAGCTCAAGGCCATCACCACCGAGCTCGGCATCCCGTTCATCTACAAGTCGTCGTTCGACAAGGCCAACCGCTCGTCCGGCAAGTCGTTCCGCGGCCTCGGCATGGAGAAGGGCCTGGAGATCCTGGCCCACGTCAAGCGCGAGATCGGCGTGCCGGTGCTGACCGACATCCACGAGATCGACGAGGTCCAGCCCGTCGCCGCCGTGGTCGACGTGCTGCAGACGCCGGCGTTCCTGTGCCGCCAGACCGATTTCATCCGTGCCTGCGCGCAGAGCGGCAAGCCGGTGAATATCAAGAAGGGCCAGTTCCTGGCGCCGCACGACATGAAGAACGTGATCGACAAGGCGCGCGACGCTGCGCGCGAGGCCGGTCTGCCCGACGATGTCTTCATGGCCTGCGAGCGGGGCGTTTCGTTCGGCTACAACAACCTGGTGTCGGACATGCGCTCGCTGGCGATCATGCGCGAGACCGGCGCCCCGGTGGTATTCGACGCCACCCACTCGGTACAGCTGCCGGGCGGCCAGGGCACCAGCTCGGGCGGCCAGCGCGAGTTCGTGCCGGTGCTGTCGCGTGCCGCGGTCGCCACCGGCGTGGCGGGCCTCTTCATGGAAACGCATCCGGATCCGAGCAAGGCCATGTCCGATGGCCCCAACGCGGTGCCGCTGTCGCGCATGAAGGAACTGCTGGCCGTGCTCAAGGATCTGGACACGCTGGTCAAGCGCGCCGGCTTCCTGGAAGACAATTTCGGCTGGCCGGCCTGCGCCTGAGCCCGCCCCGTTTGTCGCCGCCGCGCCGGTCGCGCGCGCCGGCGGTGACAAACCATATCGAAAGACAATACAAAAAATCGGGAGATTCTCCATGGCCGCGGGCTTTATCATCGCCTACGTCGACGTGACCGACCCCCAGCAGTACGAGGAATACAAGGTGCTCTCGAGCAAGGCCATGCAGATTCATGGCGCCGAGGTGCTGGTGCGCGGCGGCAAGACCGAGGCGCTCGAGGGCGAATGGGCGCCGACGCGCGTCGTGGTGCTGAAATTCCCCAGCTATGACGCCGCCAAGGCCTTCCACGACGGCGAGGCCTACCGCGCCGCGCGCAAGTCGCGCGAGCACGCGGCGAAGATGAACATGATCGTGGTCGAAGGCGCCGCCTGAGCCGGCAGCCGCCAGGCAGCCGTCATGCGCGCATGACCTGCGCGCGTGACATGCGCCTGACACGCACGCAGGTTGAAGTGATCAGCAGCAAGAATCAACAGTCAGAGAGGAATTCATGAGTGCAATCGTAGATATCATCGGTCGCGAGGTTCTCGACTCCCGCGGCAATCCCACCGTCGAGTGCGACGTGCTGCTGGAATCCGGCGTGATGGGCCGCGCGGCGGTGCCGTCGGGCGCGTCGACCGGTTCGCGCGAAGCCATCGAGCTGCGTGACGGCGACAAGAGCCGCTACCTGGGCAAGGGCGTGCTGAAGGCCGTCGAGCACATCAACACCGAGATCTCCGAAGCCATCATGGGCCTGGATGCCTCCGAGCAGGCCTTCCTGGACCGCACCCTGATCGACCTCGACGGCACCGAGAACAAGGGCCGCCTGGGCGCCAACGCCATGCTGGCGGTGTCGATGGCGGTGGCCAAGGCCGCCGCCGAAGAAGCCGGCCTGCCGCTGTACCGCTACTTCGGCGGTTCGGGCGCAATGCAACTGCCGGTGCCGATGATGAACATCGTCAACGGCGGCGCGCACGCCAACAACAGCCTGGACATCCAGGAATTCATGATCATGCCGGTGTCGCAGACCAGCTTCCGCGAAGCCCTGCGCTGCGGCGCCGAGATCTTCCACGCACTGAAGAAGATCCTGGCCGACAAGGGCATGTCCACCGCGGTGGGCGACGAAGGCGGCTTCGCTCCCAACTTCTCGTCCAATGAAGAGTGCCTGAACACCGTCGTGCAGGCCATCGAGAAGGCCGGCTACCGTGCCGGCGAGGACGTGCTGCTGGCGCTGGACTGCGCCGCGAGCGAGTTCTACCACGAGGCCGAAGGCGTGTACCAGCTGGAAGGCGAAGGCCTGAAGCTGTCGTCGACCCAGTTCGCCGACTACCTGGCCAACCTGTGCGACAAGTTCCCCATCGTGTCGATCGAGGACGGCATGGCCGAAGGCGACTGGGACGGCTGGAAGACCCTGACCGACAAGCTCGGCAAGCGCGTGCAGCTGGTGGGCGACGACCTGTTCGTCACCAACACCAAGATCCTGAAGGAAGGCATCGAGAAGGGCATCGGCAACTCGATCCTGATCAAGATCAACCAGATCGGCACCCTGACCGAGACCTTTGCCGCCATCGAGATGGCCAAGCGCGCCGGCTACACCGCCGTGATCTCGCACCGCTCGGGCGAAACCGAAGACAGCACCATCGCCGACATCGCCGTGGGCACCAACGCCGGCCAGATCAAGACCGGCTCGCTGTCGCGCTCGGACCGCATGGCCAAGTACAACCAGCTGCTGCGCATCGAGGAAGACCTGGGCGATATCGCCAGCTACCCGGGCAAGGGCGCGTTCTACAACCTGCGCTGACGGTTTGCCGCGTCGCTCCCGCGCCAGCGGGAGCGACAGCGGGCGAATGGCATGGCGGCGGCCGGGACTTCCCGGCCGTCGCCGTTTTTGTATCGAAATCTGCCTGGCAATTGCCTTCCAGGCGGAGTTCGCAGATCATTGTGCGGAAATTCCTGTCCGCCATCTTTCATGCGCCTGATTTCGCTGCTGTTGTTCGTGCTGCTGCTTGCCATCCAGTACCCGCTCTGGCTTGGCAAGGGCGGCTGGCTGCGCGTGTGGGACCTGAACCGCCAGCTGACCGAGCAGGGCGCCCGCAACCAGACGCTCAAGCTGCGCAACGCCAAGCTGGAAGGCGAAGTGGCCGACCTGCAGGACGGCACCGGCGCCATCGAGGAACGCGCCCGCTATGAGCTGGGCATGGTGCGCGAAGGCGAGGTCTTCGTGCAGTTCGTGGCGCCGGCGCCCAAGGTCAGCGCCACGCCGCCGTTGCCGCCGCCGCCGAATTCGGTCGCCGGCCGGGGCGGCCACTAAGCCGTTTTCCGTGACTGCCGGCGGCCTGCTTCAAGCACGCCGCGGCGACCTCACCACCAGCCGTACGGATAGCCGCCCCAGCCCCAGCCGGGCATGCCGACGCTGACGCCGCCGCCCCAGCGGCCGCCACCCCATCCCCCGTAATACAGGTTCCAGCTGGTGTTGGGATAGGCATAGGCCGCGCGCGCGGCCGCGGCCTGCTGGTCCAGCGCGATCGCGGCGGCCTGGTCGCGCAGCACCTGCTGGTTGAGCGCGTCGAGCTTCTGCTGGTCTTCGGCGCTCAGCGGTGCCGGCGGCACGGCATTGGGCGCCAGCCGCGCGGTGGGCGGCGAGCCATTGGCGTCGCGCGGGATCTGCGCGCAACCGGCAGCCAGCAGCAGCGCGCCGAGCGCGGCGCATGCCGCCACGCCGCGCCGCGGCAGCCGGGCACGGGAAGCGAAGTCAGGCAGGGGAGGGTTGGCTCGGGCGGACATGGCGGTTCTCAGGCTGGCTGACCGGCAGCTGGATGCTGCCATCGTACAGCCGTTGGACCGGGCGGCAAGGCCGATGTTTCCAGCGCGCCGCGCGCCGGGTGTCCTGTACCGCCCGCGCCGGTGCGGCAGCGCACGCAGGCGCTGCCGAAGGCGGATCAGTGGTGCTGGCTGGCGCCCGCGCCGGCGCCGGTGGCGACCGGCGTGGCCGAGAACAGCTGCGCGCAGTCGACCGGGTCGAACTCATAGCGCTGGCCGCAGAAGTCGCAGTGGATTTCGACATGGCCGCGCTCGGCGATGATGCTGTCGATCTCCGCCTGGCCCAGCGACTGCAGCATGCCGGCCACCTTCGGGCGTGAGCAGCTGCAGTAAAAATGCGGCATCAGCGGCTCAAACACGCGCAGGCCGGCGTCCTGCAGGTCTTCCCAGAACAGGCGGCGCAGCAGCGTGTCGGGGGTCTCGGCCAGCAGTTCCTCGGCCTTCAGCGTGGTGCCGAGCTGTACCGCGCGGTCCCAGGTATCGAGATCCTGCGCCTTGGCGTGGCTGGCCAGCGGCGCGCCGGTCTCGCCGACTTCGGCGGTGCCGCCGTACGCCGGCAGCTTCTGCAGCAGCATGCCGGCGGCGACATGGTCGTCGGCGGCGAGCCACAGGCGCGTGTCGAGCTGCTCGGAGGCCTGCATGTAGTGCTCCAGCACGGCGCTGATCGAGCCCAGCGGGCCGTGCGCGTCGGCCAGCGGCACGATGCCCTGGTACGGCTGCTGGCCCGGAAGCTTGTCCTTGGGGTCCAGCGTGATGGCGAAGCGGCCGTGGCCGTGGGCGTTGACCATCTGCGCCAGCGTGGCATCGTCGGCCAGCTGTGCGCCTTCGGCCAGCTTGGCGGTCGCGCGCATCGACAGGTCGGACAGGCATTCCACCACCAGCATGCGCACCGGGCCGTCGCCATGCAGCTGCATCACCAGCGCCCCGTTGAACTTCAGGTTGGCCGACAGCAGCGCCGCGGCGGCCATCATCTCGCCCAGCAGCCGGCGCACCGGGGCAGGGTAGCTGTGGCGGCCGAGCACTTCTTGCCAGGTGGCTTCCATGCGCACCAGTTCGCCGCGCACGGGGGCCGCGTCGAACAGGAACTTCTGCAGGGTGTCGGGGGTGGTGGTATCGGTCACAATAATCGGTCGGGTTTCGGTAGAGGCTCGGCGGTCGTCAGCCGATCCGCTTGAGCTGTTGCTTGTACAGGGCCTGCCGCGTGGCGTAGGTCTCGGCGTTGCGGTACAGGTTGGCGACGTCGGCATCGGTCAGCTGGCGCACCACCTTGGCCGGCGCGCCCAGGATCAGCGAACGGTCCGGGAACACCTTGCCCTCGGTCACCACGGCGCCGGCGCCTACCAGGCATTCCTTGCCAATCACGGCACGGTTCAGCACCACGGCCTGGATCCCGATCAGCGAGCCTTCGCCCACGGTGCAGCCGTGCAGCATGGCCTGGTGGCCGATCGAGACCTTGTCGCCCAGCGTCAGCGGACAGCCCGGGTCGGTATGCAGCACCGAACCCTCCTGGATATTGGTGTCCGCGCCGACCACGATCGGCTCGTTGTCGCCGCGGATCACGACACCGGGCCAGGCGCTGGCGCGGGACTTTAGGGTCACGTTGCCGATGATGGTGGCTTCGGGGGCCACGTAGGCTTCGCTGTCGATACTGGGCTTGACGTCGCCGAGCTGGTAAAGCGCCATGAGGTCTCCTGCACGAATGGCTTTTGTTGAAGTGGGGGTTGCCGCCGGACTTTAAAGAGCCGGTGCCGGGGAACGGCGCCGCGCCGCGCTGCGCGGCAGGCGGGCGCCGGCCAGGCCCTACAATGGCGGCAGACCCGGATTTTACGCCCATGCCAGAAAAAACACCCGACGCCGCGCTGCCTGACCCGTCTCCTTCGCCACGCCGCCAGGCGCTGGCGGTGCTGTGCCTGACGGATCCGCGCGACAAGGCCGTGGCGGCGCGAGCACTTTATCGCCAGGCGATGACGTTGCCCGATTCCGCCCTGGAAGCGGGAGAGGCGATCCATGCCGAGGCCACCCACGCGATCCCTGGGCGACCGGCGCGCCCGGTGCTGGTGGCGCCCCAGCACGTCGAACGGCGCCGCTCGCTACAGACCCCGGCGGGGCGCGCGGCGATGATCCACGCGCTGTGCCATATCGAGTTCAATGCGATCAATCTGGCGCTGGACGCGGCCTGGCGCTTTGCCGGCATGCCGCCCGCGTATTACCGCGACTGGCTGCGCGTGGCCGATGAAGAGGCCTACCACTTCACGCTTCTGGCCGACCACCTCGGCACGCTCGGCGCCGCCTACGGTGACTTCCCGGCCCACAACAGCCTGTGGGAGATGACCGACAAGACCGCCGGCGACGTGCTGGCGCGCATGGCGCTGGTGCCGCGCACGCTGGAGGCGCGCGGGCTCGACGCCTCGCCGCCGGTGCGTGCCCGGCTGGCCGGCGCCGGCGACCATGCCGCCGCGGCCATCATCGACATCATCCTGCGCGACGAGGTCGGCCACGTCGCCATCGGCAACCACTGGTACCGCTGGCTGTGCGCGCAGCGCGGGCTCGATCCCGTGGCCACCTACGCGCGCCTGGCCGAGCAATACCGCGCGCCGAAGCTGCGCGGGCCCTTCAATCTCGAGGCGAGGCGCGCCGCGGGGTTTGACGAGGACGAGCTGGCCTGGCTGGAGGCCTCGGCCGGCTAACAGGCTTCAGTGGTGCGGCGGGAAGCCATGCCGGCGCGCCGACCACACCGCCAGCCATGTTGCCGCGAGCAGCGCCACCAGCACCGGCGGGAATACTGCGATGCCCGGCCCGTCGAGCAGCAGCCCGCCGATGACGCCGCCGCCGGCGATGGCGATGTTCCACGCCGTGACCAGCATCGACTGCGCCACGTCGGCGGAATGGCCGGCGGTCTTTGCCAGCGCGGTCTGGAACAGCGTGGAGACGCCGCCGAAGCCCAGGCCCCAGATCCCGGCCGCGCCATAAATCACCGCCTGGTGTGCGCCGCCGGCCGCGAGCGCCAGCACCGACAGCCCGAACAGCAGCGTGCTGGCCAGCGTCAGCGCCCGCAGCCACTTGTCGATCAGCAGGCCGGTGATCCAGATGCCGGCGAGCGAGGCCACGCCGAAAACGAGCAGCACAAGATCCAGCCGTGTCCCGGCGTTTGCCGCGCGCAGGAACGGCGAGACATAGGTGTAGAGGATGTTGTGCGCCAGCACGAAGGCAAGCGTCACGAACAGCACGGGGCGCACGCCCGGCAGGGTAAAGACGCGCGCTAGCGGCAGCCGCTGGCCGGCGGACTGGCCGGCAAAGTCCGGTACGGTCGCCAGCACCCAGGCAATCAGGCCCAGCGTCATCGCGCTGATGATGCCGAAGCCCGCCCGCCAGCCGATGATGGCACCGAGGAAGGTCCCGGACGGCACGCCCAGCGACAGGGCCAGGGGGATGCCCACCATCGCGACCGCAATGGCACGGCCCTTGAGGTGATCGGGAACCATGCGTGCGGCATAGCCGGCCAACAGGGCCCACAGCAGGCCCGCCGAAACGCCGGCGAGAAAGCGCGCCGCCATCGTCACGACATAGTCGCCTGACCAGGCCGTCACGGCGTTGGCGACGGCGAATCCCGCAATGGCAAGCACCAGCAGCGGCCGACGCCGCAGGGCCTGCGTGGCCGCCGTCAGCGGAATGGCGGCCACCAGCGAGCCGAGGGCGTAGATGGTGACCAACTGGCCGGCAAGCGGCTCGGAGATAGCGAGGCCCGCGCCGATCTGGGGCAGCAGCCCTGCCGGCAAGGCTTCGGTCAGCACGGTGATGAAGCCGGCGACGGCAAGCGCAAGCAGTGCCGGCAGCGGTAGCCGCTCAGGCTGCGCGCCCTGGTGTGCATGGTTCGCAAGTGTGTTGGTGGTTGTGGTCATGTTGGCGCCCTGGGTAGGGGTAAGGGGTTATGCGTTGCGAGTGGATGGCTGCGCGGCAGCGGGAGCGACCCCATAGACCGCGTCGCGCAGGTCGGTGACAAAGCGGCCTGACATGCCTTCGTACAGCGTGTTGGTGAACGCCACCACGCTCAGTCCCTGGCTGCGGTCGACGAACCAGGCGTGGCCGTAGGCGCCACCCCAGCGCCAGGTGCCGGCGGATTCCGGGGAACCTGCCCGGCGCGGATCGCGCAGCACCGAGAAGCCCAGCCCGAAGCCGGTTCCCGGCGCATCGGGCAGGTCCAGGCCGCCGGTATGGTCGCGTCCCATGTCCTCGACCAGAGAAGCGGGCAGCAACGTGCCGCCGCCCTGGCGCAAGCTCTCCAGCAGGCGCAGGAAGTCTTGCGCCGTGCCCGCCATGCCGGCGCCGCCGGATGGGTGCGCGCGCGCATTGAAGATGCGGGCAAGGCTGTAGCGAATGCCAACCGTGCCCTCGACCACAGGAACCACTTCGCCTTCGCGCAGGCGGCGTGGGCGAGGGTTGTCATTGACATACGGGGTCGGAACGCGATGCGGATCCCGCACCACGAAGCCCGTGTCGGCCATGCCCAGCGGGCCGGTGACCAATTGCCGCACGGCGGTGTCGAGCCGCGCCCCGTGGACGCGCTCGATCAGCGCACCGAGCACATCGGTCGCGAGCGAGTAGCCCCATGCGCTGCCCGGTTCGTACAGCAAGGGCACGCTGGCGATGCGCCGCAGGTTCTCGGCCAGGCTGATGGCGGCGTCGTCCATGCCATCGGAGACGCCGGCACGGGCATAGGGTCCGTCCGCGCCGGACTCGAAAAAGCGATAGCCCAGCCCCGCGGTATGGCTGAGCAGTTGCCGCGCCGTGATCCGTGCCGGTCCGCGGTCGGCCAGGCGCGGGCGGAATTCGGGCAGCCAACGGTCGATGCCCTGGTCGAGGTCGAGCCGGCCTTGTGCCGCCAGCACCAGCGCGGCCACGGAAACGATGGGCTTGCTCACGGAAGCCAGCCGGAAGACGGCATCCAGCGCCATCGACTGCCCGTTTTCCCGGTCGGCCAGGCCAGCCGCCTGCTGGTGGACCAGTGCGCCGTCACGGCTGACCAGCACGACGGCGCCGACCAGTCGCTGCTGGTCCAGTGCCTGCCGGATAACGGCGTCGACGCGGGCATTCACAGGCGCGGGGGATGCAGCGGACACACGGGGGCGTGGTGCGATCGTTGGGAGGGGCACAGCGAAATCCTTTTTCGATGAACGACCCGTCCACGATAAGGAACCAGCCATTAAAGAAAAAGTGGGCTACAGTTCCTTTTTCTCCGGAACTTTGTGTCCGCAATCGGAGGGCATCATGGACAGCCTCAGTGGCTTCGCGGTGTTTGTGCAGGTGGCCGAGACCCGCAGTTTTGTCGCGGCGGGGCGCCTGCTGGGGGTGTCGGCCTCTGCCGTCGGCAAGAGCGTGGCGCGGCTGGAGGAACGGCTTGGGGTGCGGCTGTTCCACCGCAGCACGCGCAGCGTCACGCTGACCGCTGAAGGCGCGCTGTTCCTGGAGCGCAGCCGCCGCGTGCTGGCGGAGATCGAAGCGGCGGAGCTGGAGCTGGCCGAGACCACCGCGGCGCCGCGCGGCCGCCTGCGCGTAAGCCTGCCGCTGGTCAGTTCACTGGTCTTGCCCGTGCTGGGCGATTTCATGCGCGCGTATCCGGACATAGAGCTGGACCTGGATTTCACGGACCAGCTGGTCGATGTCATCGAGGAGGGCTTCGATGCGGTGGTCCGCACCGGCGAGCCCGCGGACTCGCGCCTGTCGGCACGCTGGCTGGGTGCTTTCCAGGCGGTGCTGGTGGCGTCGCCCGAGTACCTGGCGCAGCGTGGCGCGCCCAAGGTGCCTGCCGACCTGGCCGGCCATGCCTGCCTGCATTACCGCTTTCCCCACACCGGCAAGCTTGAGGCATGGCCGCTGCGGCGCGCGCCGGGCGAGCCCGAGCTGGCGCCGCCGACATCGATGATCTGCAACAACCTCGAGACGCGTTTGTGTTTTGCGCTGCGCGGCCTGGGCATTGCCTGCCTGCCGGATTTCGCCATCCGCGAGCAGCTGGCCGACGGCAGCCTGTGCCAGGTACTGGCCGGCCATGTGGGGCCGGCCAAGGCATTCCACGTGCTCTGGCCGGCGAGCCGGCATGCCGCGCCCAAGGTACGGGCGCTGGTCGACTTCCTCTGCGCGCGGGTCTTCCCCGCCGACGAGGCGCGCGCCTAGGGCCTAGGCGCGCCTGGCGGCGCGCTCTTCCTCCAGCAGGCGCAACACCCGCCGCTGGATTTTCCCGGTCGTCGTCATCGGCAGCTGGTCGATGAATTCGATCGCCTTCGGGTATTCGTACGGCGCCAGCTGGCCGCGCACATGCGCCTGCAGTTCGGCGACCAGCGCCGCGTCGGCGTCGAACGAACGCGCGACCGACGGCGTCAGCACCACGAAGGCCTTGACCACCGCGCCGCGCTCCGGATCGGGCGACGGCACCACGGCGCAGTTGGAGACCGCCGGATGCTTGAGCAGGCAGTTCTCGATCTCGCTCGGCCCGATGCGGTAGCCGGAGGACTTGAACACATCGTCGGCGCGCCCCTGGTACCACAGGTAGCCGTCGGCATCGACGCGCGCCAGGTCGCCGGTGCGGCACCAGCGCAGGCCGTCGCGCTCGGTGTACTTGGCCGCGGTGGCGGCGTCGTTCTTCCAGTAGCCGAGGAAGAACACCGGGTCCGAATGCCCGGCGCCGTCGGTGGCGCACACCGCCACCTCGCCATCCTCGCCCGGCGCGCAGGGGCGGCCTTCGTCGTCGATCACCTGCACGCGGTGGCCGGGGTAGGGGCGACCCATCGAACCCGGCCGGGCCGGCCAGCCAAGCCGCTCGTCGTCGTTCTGCGCGGTGCAGTTGCCGACGATGTAGTTGATCTCGGTCTGGCCGAACATCTCGTTGACCAGCACACCGAGCGCGTCGCGGCACCAAGCGAACACGGTCTCGCCCACGGCCTCGCCGGCGCTCATCAGCGCGCGCAGGCGGATGTCGTAGTGACGGCGCGGCTCGGGGCAGGCCTTCATCATCTGCTTGAGCGCGGTCGGGAACAGGAAGGTGTTGGTAACGGCATAGCGCTCCAGCAGCTCGAAGGCACGCTCGGCGGAGAAGCGGCCCTGGTAGCCGACGATCGGCTTGCCGAAATACAGCGCCGGCATCAGCGCGTCCCACAGGCCGCCGGTCCAGGCCCAGTCGGCAGGGCTCCAGAACACATCGTCGTGCTGCGGATACCAGTTCTGCGAGCAGACGAAGCCGGTCAGGTTGCCGATCAGCGCGCGGTGCGGGATCAGCGCGCCCTTGGGCGGGCCGGTGGTGCCGCTGGTATAGATCAGCACTGCGGCCTCGTCGGCCTTGGTCTGCTCGGCGACAAAGGTCGGCAGCTGCGCCGCGAGCAGCAGGTCCCAGTCGTGGTCGCCGCGGCCGCGGGCGTCGCCGGCGGCGATCACGGTGGCCATGGTCGGGCATTCGGGGCGCGCCGCCAGCAGGTTGTCGATCGAGGTCTCGTCGGCGATGGCCACGCCGGCTTCGCTGTGCGCGATGCGGTAGGCCAGCGCCTCCGGCCCGAACAACATCGACAGCGGCATGGCGATGGCGCCCAGCTGGTAGATCGCCATATGCGCGATCACGGTCTCGATGCGCTGCGGCATCACGATGGCGACGCGGTCGCCGCGCGCCACGCCCAGCGCGCGCAGCGCCGCCGACAAGCGGTTGGCCTCGGCCTGGATATAGGCAAAGCTATGCGCGTTGCGGCGGCCGTCCTCATGCTCGGTATAGACCGCGATGCGGTCCATGCTGGCCGGGTCACGGGCCCAGCGGCCGCAGCAGGCTTCGGCGATGTTGAACTCGGCCGGAATCTCCCAGCGGAAGGAGTCGTACAGGGCGCGATAGTCGTCGCGCCGGCTTGCCGGCAAGGCAGCTGCGGCCATTCAGGGTCTCCATTGGGGTCCGCCTCGCGGCAAACGGCGAGCCGCTATAATGCGCACAAGCGAACGATCGTTCTATTTTGTCGTGGCTTCCCCGCCAACCCCCGCGGCGGGCAAGATCCCGACGCAAGGGTGGAGACAATGACAATCAAGGAAACCTCGCGGTCTGAATTTATCACGGTGCGCGGCCTGCGCTACCACGTGCGCCACTGGGGCACGTCCGGCGCGCGCAAGCTGTTCATGCTGCATGGGTGGATGGACGTGGCCGCGTCGTTCCAGTTCCTGGTCGACCACCTGCGCGGCGACTGGCATGTGATTGCGCCCGACTGGCGCGGTTTCGGCGCGACCGACTGGCCCACGCGCTACCCCGGCACGCAGTCGTACTGGTTTGCCGACTACCTCGCCGACCTGGAGGCCCTGCTCGACCACTATGCGCCCGACGGGCAGGTCGACCTGGTCGGTCACAGCATGGGCGCCAACGTGATCTGCCTGTATGCCGGCATCCGCCCGCAGCGCGTGCGCCGCGTGGTGGACCTGGAGGGCTTCGGCATGACCGCGACGCGGCCGGAGCAGGCGCCCCGGCGCTACGCGCGCTGGCTCGACGAAGTGCGCGCCGGCACCGAGCTGAAGACCTATGACAGCCTCGACGGCGTGGCCGCGCGCCTGCAGAAGACCAACCCACGCCTGCCGGACGAGCGCGCCGCGTTCCTGGCTGCGCACTGGTCGCGCCGCAACGCCGAGGGCCGCTGGGAGATCCTGGGCGACCCCGCGCACAAGCTGATCAACCCGATGCTGTACCGCCTCGACGAAGTGATGGCGGTGTGGGAGCAGGTCACCGCGCCCGTATTGCACGTCGAGGCGCGCGCTTCGGAGACGCTGCGCCATATCGCCCACAAGCAGGCCATCGATGAATTCAGGCAGCGCTTCCGCGCCTTCCGCGACTTCCGCGAGGCGGTGGTGGAGGACGCCGGCCACATGCTGCATCACGACCAGCCCGCCGCCGTGGCGGAACTGGTGGAATCGTTCTGCGCCGGCAGGTGATACCGGCGCATGGGCAGTCCACGCTTCAGGCGTGGGTGAGTTTTTCCTTCAGTGCGGCGTTGTTGCTGGTGTGCACGTGCACCAGCGCCTTTTCCGGGAAGGCGTAGTGGTAGGCGCGGCGCAGCGCCAGCGCGGCCTCGTGGAAGCCGGACAGGATCAGCTTCTGCTTGTTGGGGTAGAACGCGATATCGCCGGCGGCGAAGATGCCGCGGCGCGAGCTTTCGTAGGTGGTGGTGTCGACCAGGATGCGGCCGGCGCGCATGTCCAGGTCCCACTGCGCGATCGGGCCAGGCTCGGACACCAGGCCGTACAGTGCCACCAGCTCCTCGGCGGGCAGCACGGTGCTGCCGTCGCGGGTCCGCACTTCGACTTCGCTGAGCGCGCCGTCCGTACCTTCGGTGCGCAGTGCGCCCAGCATGCCGACCACGAAGTCCATTTCGCCCTCGGCCACCGCGCGGCGCATCTCGGCGACGGTGCCGTCGGCGGCGCGAAAGCCCTCGCGCCGGTGCAGCAGCGTCACGCGCGCGGCGACCTTGCGCAGCGCCAGCGCCCAGTCCAGCGCCGAGTCGCCGCCGCCGGCGACGACCACGCGCTTGCCGGCGAAGTGCGAGACATCGCGCACCCCGTAGTGCACGTGGCGGCCTTCCAGCGCCGGCGCCTCGGGCAGCGACACACGCTGCGGCGCAAACGCGCCCGCGCCGGCGCAGACCAGCACCGCGGCGACATCGAAGCGCTTGCCGCCGTCGGTCGTCACCAGCAGGCGCTCGTGCCCGGCATGGCCCTCCGGCGCTGCTGGCGCCGGGATTTCGGCGGCGCTTTCGGCGCGCTGGCCGAAGTGCATCGGGAAGTCGAACGGGGCGCATTGCTCCAGCAGCCGGTCCACCAGGTCCTGCGCCAGGCATCCCGGCACGGCGGGAATGTCGTAGATCGGCTTTTCCGGATACAGCTCGGTGCACTGGCCGCCGGCGCGGTCGAGCACATCGATCAGTTCACATTTCAGGCCTAGCACGCCGGCCTGGAACGCGGCGAACAGGCCGACCGGGCCCGCACCGACGATCAGGACATCGGTGGTGGTGACCGGGGCGGTGGCGGGAGCAGTGGCTGGGTTGGCGGTGGACATGGGGCATGGCAGGCACGCCAGGTGCCCGCGAATCGACGATGCAAAGCCCGACTATACCCCGCAGCCGGCGGCTTTCCGCCGACGCCAGCGTTGCCGGCATGGCTTTGCCTGGCCGGCCGGGGGGGCGGCGGCGCCGCGCAGGCCAGGTGCGACGGGAGTAGAATTGCCACCATGCAAAACGCCCACGCCATCAATGCCGACCTGCATTGCCATTCCACCGTTTCCGACGGCACGCTCGCGCCGCGCGCCGTGGCGCAGATCGCCCGCGACGCGGGGGTTGCGTACTGGGCGCTGACCGACCATGACGAGCTGGGCGGGCAGGCCGAGGCACGCGCCGCCGCCGAGGAATTCGGCATGCGCTATGTGCCGGGCGTCGAGATCTCGGTGACCTGGGCCGGACAGACCGTGCATATCGTCGGGCTGCAGATCGACCCGTTCTGCCCGGAACTGATCGATGGCCTGACCGAAACCCGCTCGGGCCGCGCGCGGCGCGCGCGCGATATCGCCGATGCGCTGGCCAGGGTGGGCATCGAGGGTGCCTATGAAGGGGCCCTGCAGTACGTGGGCAACCCGGACCTGATCTCGCGCACGCACTTTGCGCGCTGGCTGGTCGACCAGGGTCGCTGCGCCAGCATCGGTGATGTCTTCAGCGAGTACCTGTCCGAGGGCCGCCCTGGCTATGTCGGCCACCGCTGGGCCAGCCTGTCTGAAGCCGTGGGCTGGATACGCGCGGCCGGCGGCATCGCGGTGATGGCGCACCCGGGCCGCTACCACTACACCGACACCCAGCACGACGCACTGTTCGATGAATTCAAGGCGCTGGGCGGCGGTGCGGTCGAGGTGGTTACCGGCAGCCATACCCCCGACCAGTACCGCCGCTACGCCGAGGTGGCGCGGCACTACGGGCTGCTGGCTTCGCGCGGCACGGACTTCCACGGGCCTGGCGAGGGCAGGGTGGAACTCGGCACGCTGCCGCCGCTGCCGTCCACGGTCACGCCGGTCTGGCACGACTGGTAGGCACCCCGCCTGGCCGGGGCCAGCCCCCGGATGCCGCTCCGTTCCGTCCGACTCCGCTCCCTGGCCCATGTCCCAGTACTTCGAGATTCATCCGCTCAACCCGCAGTCGCGCCTGCTCAAGCAGGCGGCCCAGATCCTGCAGAAGGGCGGGCTGGTCGCGCTGCCGACCGACTCAAGCTATGCGCTGGCCTGCCGGCTCGACGACAAGGCCGCGGTCGAGCGCCTGCGCCGGCTGCGCGGCATCGACGACCGCCACCACCTGACGCTGATGTGCCGCGACCTGTCCGAGCTCGGCAACTTTGCCCGCGTCGACAACCGCCAATACCGCTGGCTCAAGGGCGCCACGCCGGGCCCGTACGTGTTTATCCTGGAAGCGACCAAGGAAGTGCCGCGGCGGCTGTCGCACCCGGCGCGCAAGACCATCGGCGTGCGCGTGCCCGAGCACGCCATCCCGCTGGCGCTGCTTGGCGAAACCGGCGAGCCGCTGATCTCGGCGACGCTGCAGCTGCCGGGCGACGAGGAACCGCTCAACGATCCGGCGCAGATCCGGGCGCGGCTGGAAAAACAGCTCGACCTCGTGGTGGACGGCGGGCCGGCGCCGGCGCAGCCGACCACGGTGATCGACCTGACCGGCGGCGAGCCCGAACTGGTCCGCGCCGGCCGCGGCGACATCGCCCGCTTCGGCCTCTGACCCGCGGCACCGCCGCGCCTTCGGTCGGGTGCACCAGCGTGCGCCCGGGCGCCGGCGGGCCGCTACAATAGCGCTCATGGATTCCTCCCTTATCCAGACCTTCGCGGTCTATGCCCTGCCGGTGCTGTTTGCGATCACGCTGCACGAGGCCTCGCACGGCTACGTGGCCAAGCTGTTCGGCGACAGCACGGCCTATGCGCTCGGGCGCGTCAGCCTGAACCCGATCCGCCATATCGACCCGATCGGCACCATCGCCGTGCCGCTGCTGCTGTACATCATGACCAGCGGCCAGTTCGTGTTCGGCTACGCCAAGCCGGTGCCGGTGGTGTTCGAGCGCCTGCGCAACCCGCGCTGGCATGGCATGTGGGTGGCGCTGGCGGGCCCGGCCAGCAACGTGGTGCAGGCCTTCGTGTGGGTGCTGCTGGCGATCGGCCTGACCTGGGGCGGCGTGCGCGAGCCGTTTTTCGGCGAGATGGCGCTGGCCGGCGTGCGCGTCAACCTGGTGGTGGCGGCCTTCAACCTGTTCCCGGTGCCGCCGCTGGATGGCGGGCGCGTGCTGACCGCGCTGCTGCCGCAGGGCATTGCGCGCGCGGTGTCGCGCATCGAGCCGTACGGCATTTTCGTGGTGCTGGCGCTGGTGGCCGCGGGGGTGATCACCACCATCTGGATGACGCCGGTGGTCAATGTGCTGATGTCCCTGATCGAGCTGCTGCTGCGCCCGATCGTGCTGCTGCTCAATTGACGGGGGCTGCCATGACGCTGTCGCATGCCGGCATTGCCGCGCCCTCCGCCTGGGTCACGCGCTGGGCGCATCTGCTGCGTCCGGGCGCACGGGTGCTGGACCTGGCCTGCGGCGGCGGCCGCCATGCCGCCTGGCTGGCGGCGCGCGGCCACCAGGTGCTGGCGGTCGACCGCGATGCCGACGCCATCGCCGGCCTGCCCGCCGGCGTCACCGGGCGCGTGGCCGACCTGGAGCAGGGCGACTGGCCGCTGGCCGGCGCGGCGCCGTTCGACGCCATCGTCGTCACCAACTACCTGCACCGGCCGCTGTGGCCGCACCTGGCGGCCGCGCTGGCGCCGGGCGGCTGCTGGATCTACGAAACCTTCGCCGCCGGCAACGAGACCGTGGGCAAGCCGTCGCGGCCGGATTTCCTGCTGCGCCCCGGCGAGCTGCTCGAGGTCGCGCGCGCCCATGGGCTGCGGGTGGTGGCTTACGAGGACGGCGTGGTCGAAGTGCCGAAAACAGCCTTCGTGCAGCGCCTATGTGCGGTGCGCGAGGCGGCGCCGGCGGCCGGTGCGGCCGCGCCGCCACGCTACCGGCTCGATCCCTGAGCGGCGCGCCGCGGTGTCGGCGCAAACGGCGCCGCACGCGTTGAAACAGTTGGTATCAACCCCTGTCCGGGCAGCGGTCGAAGCGGCCTGCGGTTCCGGTACAATCCCGTTATTCGCATCCCGAATTCCCTAACGTTATGACACAGATTACCGGCAGCATCGTTGCCATCGTCACCCCGATGCAAGAGGACGGCAGCCTGGACTTCCCGGCCCTGCGCGCACTGGTCGACTGGCACGTTGCCGAAGGCACCGACGCCATCGTGATCGTGGGCACCACCGGCGAGTCCCCGACGGTGACCGTCGAGGAGCACTGCGAACTGATCCGCGTTGCCGTCGAACAGGCCGGCAAGCGCATCCCGATCATCGCGGGGACCGGCGGCAATTCCACCAAGGAAGCGATCGAGCTGACCGCCTTCGCCAAGAAGGTGGGCGCCGATGCCTCGCTGCAGGTCGTGCCGTACTACAACAAGCCGACCCAGGAAGGCATGTACCGGCATTTCCGCACCATCGCCGAGGCGGTGGACCTGCCGGTGCTGCTGTACAACGTCCCCGGCCGCACGGTCGCGGACATGAACAACGAGACCATCCTGCGCCTGGCGCAGGTGCCGGGCATCGTCGGCGTCAAGGAAGCGACCGGCAACATCGACCGTGCCGCGCAGCTGATCAAGGGCGCGCCGGAAGGCTTCGCCATCTACAGCGGCGACGATCCCACCGCGGTGGCGCTGATCCTGCTGGGCGGCCACGGCAACATCTCGGTGACCGCTAACGTGGCGCCGCGCAAGATGCACGAGATGTGCGCGGCGGCACTGAAGGGCGACGTCGTGACCGCGCGCCGCCTGCATATGGAACTGATCGGGCTGAACCAGGCCATGTTCATCGAAGCCAATCCGATCCCGGTCAAGTGGGCGCTCCAGCAGATGGGCAAGATGGCAGGCGGTATCCGCCTGCCGCTGACCCCGCTGTCCGAGGGCAACCACGACTATGTACGCAAGGCACTGGCCGCCGCCGGCCTGCTGGCCTGATTCTTCGCGGCGTCCTGCTGTCCGCCTTATCTATTAGGATTGCGTGTCAATGAAACTGAAGCTTAACCGCCGCGGCGCGACGCAAGTCCGCCGCGCCGCCCTGGTTGTGCCCGTGCTCGCCGCCGGTGTGTTGACCGGCTGCAGCAGCCTCAACGAGGCCATGCAGCCCGACAAGATCGACTACAAGTCGTCGGCCTCGAAGCGCACGCCCACGCTGGACGTGCCGCCCGACCTGACCAAGCTGGAAGGCGACCGCCGTTACTCGGTGCCCGATGCCAACGGCACCTCGACGCTGTCGACCTACAGCCAGGCCACCAAGGTGCGCGAGCAATCGCCGACCGAGAACGTGCTGCCGTCGGCGCAGGGCATCCGCATGGAGCGCGACGGCAACCAGCGCTGGCTGGTGATCAGCAATGGCATGCGCGGCGACCAGCTGTGGCAGCAACTGCGCGGCTTCTGGCAGGAGAGCGGTTTCCTGCTGGTGCAGGACTCGCCCGAGACCGGCATCATGGAAACCGACTGGGCCGAGAACCGCGCCAAGATCCCGCAGGACATCATCCGCAACACCATCGGCAAGGTGTTCGACGGCCTGTACTCGACCTCGGAGCGCGACAAGTTCCGCACCCGCGTCGAGCGCGCGCAGAACGGCACGCTGGAAGTCTTCATCAGCCACCGCGGCGCGCAGGAACAGCTGACCGGCATCGACAAGTCCAGCACGGTCTGGACCACGCGGCCGGCCGATCCTGAGCTGGAAGCCGAATTCCTGTCGCGCCTGGCCCAGCGCCTGGGCGTGCAGAAGGAGCAGGCCGACCGCATGGCCAAGAACCCGGCGCCGGCCGGCAATACCGCGGCGGCGGCGGGCGCTGCCGCGGGCACCGCTGCCGCAGCGGGTGCCACGGCCGGCACCGATGGCGCCGCGCCGAACAAGTCGTACCTGGCCCAGGTCAACGGGGCTCCGGCGCTGCAGCTGCCCGAGCCGTTCGACCGCGCCTGGCGCTCGGTGGGGCTGTCGCTGGACCGCGTCAACTTTACCGTCGAAGACCGCGATCGCGGGCAGGGGCTGTACTTCGTGCGCTATGTCGACCCGCGCAACACGGTCGACAACCGCGGCTTCTTCTCCAAGCTGTTCACCAAGCCGGACGATCCCAAGACCGCCAAGAAGTACCGCGTCTCGCTCAAGGGCACGGGCAGCGGTACGCTGGTGACGGTGCTCAACGACGCCGGCCAGCCGGAGAACGGCGAAGTCGGCAAGCGCATCCTGTCGCTGATCGACGAGCAACTGCACTGAGCCGGCGCATGATTGCTGGCTTGCCAACCGGCCGTCCTGGCCGGTGCCTGGCGGGGAGGGCGCGGCCATGATGCGCTTCGCCTTCCTCGGCAGCGGCAGCGAGGGCAACTCGCTGCTGATCGAATCCCGCGAAGACACCACCACCACGCGCGTGCTGCTGGACTGCGGCTTCGGCATCCGCGAGACCGCCCGGCGCCTGGAGCGCCTGGGCGTCACGCCGGACCAGCTGGACGCCGTGCTGGTCACGCACGAGCATGGCGACCATGTCGGTTCGGCCTATGCCTTTGCCGCCCGTCATCGCCTGACGGTCTATACCAGCCACGGCACCTGGCTGGCCACCTCGCACCTGCGCGGTGCCGACGTGGCCGACGTGCGGGTCTGCTGCGCCGACCATGGCTTCGCCATTGGCGGCCTGCACGTGTTGCCCTATACCGTGCCGCACGACGCGCGCGAGCCGGTGCAGTTCGTGCTGTCGGACGGGCAGGCACGGTTGGGCGTGCTGACCGATGCGGGCATGGAAACGCCTTATGTGACCGCGCGCCTGGCGGGCGTCGATGCGCTGGTGCTCGAATGCAACCATGACCGCGAGATGCTGCGCAATTCGGTATATCCGGCCTCGCTCAAGCGGCGCATCGGCGGCGACTTCGGCCACCTGGCCAATGAAGTGGCGGCCAGCATCCTGGCGCAGGTAGCCCATGACGGGCTGAACCGCGTGGTGGCGGCCCACCTGAGCAAGCAAAACAATACGCGTGCACTGGCCACCGGCGCGCTGGCGGCGGCGCTGGGCGCCAGGCCGAGCGAAGTGCTGGTGGCGGATCAGGAAGAAGGCCTGGCGTGGCAGGCGGTGCGGGCCTGAGGCCCGAGGCGGCAGGGGCCGTGCGAGGGCGCGCCCCAAAAACAAAAACCGGCCCGAAGGCCGGTTTTTTTATCGGTCAGGAACCGATTACTGCTTGGCGGCCGGAGCCGAAGCGTCAGCAGCCGGAGCCGAGGCGTCAGCAGCCGGGGCCGAAGCGTCAGCAGCCGGAGCGACCGGGGCTTCAGCAGCCGGAGCCGAAGCTTCAGCAGCAGGAGCGGTAGCAGCCGGAGCAGCCGTGTCAGCGGCCGGGGCGGCAGCTTCTTCCTTCTTGCCGCAAGCAGCGAGAGCAACAGCGGCCAGCAGCGATGCGATCAGGAGAGACTTCTTCATTGTTCGTCCTTTAACTTGTAATAACGAAAAACAGGCGATGAATAATTACCGGTAATTATCGCTCTTGAACTGCAAAATTAGGCCCTCCCGGGTGCCGACATATGCAGTGGTCCACAGTACTAGCCAGCCAACGATTATATCCGCGTTTTCCCGGCTTGTGTAGCGCCGACATTTGCTGATTCGCAATGTTACGCATTATTACAGCCGCGGCCCCAATTGCAACCATCCTTCCAGGGTCCAGTGATGGAATGTTTCCATCAGATCGGGCAGTTCGGCACAGTTTCCCACCTCCTGGGCACTAAGCTGCCGATTATCGGCCAACTTCTTCAGCCACGGCATCAACTCGGCCGGCGGCTCGTAGGCTTCTCCATTCAGGAAGAAATTGGCCCGGTCGTAAAGCGCAATCGATGCCGGCGCCAGCACCACCCCATGCCGGGACGCCAGTGTCGCATAACGGCGCAACGGCATGTCAGCGATCTCTGCAAATTCAACGCCAGGCTTGGGCTCGGACAGATGGCTGCCGAGGAATTCCGACACCATCTGGCTGTTCCATTGCAGTGACTTGAGCCGTTCCGCCACCGCCTTGGCCATGCCGGCCGGCAATTGCGCGGGACGTGTCGCGGCACGCTCGCCGGCATCGGCATAACGGCCGCCGAGATCCTCGTTGTCTTCCACTGTTTCCGAAAGCCAGGCCAGGAAGTGGCCGGCCAATTCGCGATAGGCGGGCGCACGGAAACCGATCGAGCAGGTCATGCATTCGCCCTCGGCAATACCATCGTGCGCATATTGCGGCGGCAGGTACAGCATGTCGCCCGGTTCCAGCACCCATTCCTGTTCCGCGCTGAAGTCGGCAAGAATCTTCAGCGGCATGTCGGGGATCAGCTCGAGGCTGGTCTGTGACGAAATGCGCCAGCGGCGCCGGCCCGAGACTTGCAGCAGGAACACGTCATACGAGTCGAAGTGCGGACCCACGCCGCCGCCGTCGGTGGCGTAGCTGATCATCACGTCGTCGAGGCGCGCGTCGGGCACGAAGCGGAAGCGGCCCATCAGTTCCGCCGCGGCGGCATCGTGCAGGTTGACGCCTTGCACCAGCAAGGTCCACTGGCGGGTCTTGACGCCGGGCAGGTTTTCGCGCGCAAATGGACCATGCGCGAGCTTCCAGCGGTTGCGGAAGTGCGTCACCAGGCGCGATTCGACCTCGTCGCGATCGGCGAGATCGAAAAGCGCATCGCGCGACACCGGCGGCACAATTCCCGGCACCGCCTGTCGAATGAGCATGGGCTTGCGATGCCAGACATCCCGCATGAATGCAGCAGGCGTCATGCCACCAAGCAGGTCGAGCGGAGTGTCTGGATCGACGGGGCCAGGGGGCAGGGCCTGCGCGTATAATGCGGAATCGTTCATGGAGTCAAGAATTGAAAATCGCTAAGAACACGGTGGTGTCCGTGATGTACAAGCTATCGGACGCGCAAGGCAATCTGATCGAGGAGTCAGATGAAGCCATGGTCTATTTGCACGGCGGCTATGATGGCACGTTCCCCAAGATCGAGGAAGCGCTCGACGGCCATGACACCGGCTTCGAGACCCAGCTGCAGCTGGAGCCGGAAGATGCGTTCGGCGACTACGATGCCGACCTGGTGAAGGTCGAGCCGCGCAACCGCTTCCCCGAGCCGCTCGAAGTCGGCATGCAGTTCGAAGGCATGCCCGAGGACGGCGACGAAGAAGACTCCGTCATCTACACCGTGACCGACGTGGCCGAGGACAAGGTCGTGCTGGACGGCAACCATCCGCTGGCCGGCATGGCGCTGCGCTTCTGGCTGAAGGTTTCGGAGGTGCGCGAAGCCACCGCCGAGGAAGTCGAGCATGGCCACGCCCACGGCGCCTCGGGCGTTGAAGTGGTGGACGAAGACGAGGACGACGATACCCCCCGCACGCTGCACTGAGCCTTCGCTTGCAGTGCTGTCTACAGGAAGCCGGCCGTTGCCGGCTTCTTTGCTTTGGCGCGCGCGTCAGTTCGGTGCCGGGGCATCCTTTAGCACCACCGCGAACGGCGACGCCGCGGCGGGCGTGATCACCAGTTCGGCCCATTGCGAGATCGAGCTGGCTGGCAGTGACACGCGCGTGAAGTTCTGCAGCACCTTGCCGGCCGCGTCGCGCAGCGGCTTGTCGATGCCGAAGCCGTTGTCGGCGCCGCTGCCGGCGGCGTGCACCAGCAACACCTGGCCGTTGAAGCGCGCGCTGAGGTCGCGCAGCTGGCGCTTGAATTCGAGGTAGCCGTCGCGCGTGCGATGGCGCATGAAACCGTCGAGCAGCGTAGGCCGTCCTTTCTTCTCCCAGCCGTTGGCGAAATGCGGATCGGCATGGGCCACCACGACGATGCCGTTCAGGCCGCGCTGGCGCGCCACCGAAAACGCCCGTGCCAGCCACTGCCGGTTGGCTTCGCGCCGGTCCTCGAACTCGCTGTTGCGGCCGCCTTCGTCGCGGTAGTGGTTGTTGTCGCCCGGCACGTTGAGGCCAACGATCAGCACGTCGCCGACACTGATGCGCATGTTCTCGCGGAAGCTGCGGAACAGCGCCTGGTCCGATTGCCGCACCAGCGGCCGCGTCTGCCGTCCGAGCGTGGCGTCTTCCGGAAAGAACAATTCGCGCAGCCGGCTCAGCCGCTCGACCGGGTCGAAGCTGCCGTTGACCGGCAGCCTGCATTCGGACCAGTCGGTTTCGCCCGGCACGTAGATCAGCGGCAGCGGCGACTGGTTCAGCAGCTGCTGGCGGCTGCCGAGCACCGCATCGCTGCATGACTCCGTATCGCCCTTGATGCCGCCGGCATGGATCACCAGGTTCAGCTTGCGCTCGGCGAAGTGGTCGAGCAGCGTCGCCAGATTGGCTTCCGCGGCGGGCCATTGCGGCAGGTCGGCGACCAGCGCGACGCGCACCACCTGCGGCTTGGCCGGTGCCCGCGCCGCCAGCGCCTGCGGCGCGGCAGCCGCCATCGCGGCCAGGCACAGCCATGGCAGCAGCAGGGTCGGCAGGGCCCGGCGCAGCGCCTTCATGCCGTATCGACCGCCTCGCCCGCCAGCGCCTTGAGCCGGTACAGCGCCTCCAGCGCCGCGCGCGGGGTCAGCGTGTCCGGATCCATGTCGGCCAGCGCGTCGATCACGGCTGCCTGCTCCGGGGCCAGCGCGGGGGCGGAGGCGGTCGTGGCGGCAGCGTTGTGGTCCCAGGCGTCGTCGCCGTCCGGCGTCGGCGGCGCGGCGAACAAGTCGAGCTGCGGCGTGGGCGTGGCATCGGCGGATTGCTGCTCCAGCCAGGCAAGGTGCTTGCGCGCGGCGCGGATCACCGGCTGCGGCACGCCGGCCAGTTGCGCCACCTGCAGGCCGTAGCTCTGGCTGGCCGGGCCGTCCTGCACCGCGTGCAGGAACACGATGCCATCACCATGCTCGACCGCCGACAGGTGCACGTTGGCCGCCTGCGGGAACTCCTGCGGCAGCTGGGTCAGTTCGAAGTAATGCGTGGCGAACAGGGTATGGCTGCGGTTGTGCGACAACAGATGGCGCGCGATGGCCCACGCCAGCGCCAGGCCGTCGAAGGTCGAGGTGCCGCGGCCGATCTCGTCCATCAACACCAGCGATGCCGGCGTGGCATGGTGCAGGATGCCGGCGGCCTCGGTCATTTCGACCATGAAGGTCGATCGCCCGCCGGCCAGGTCATCGGCGGCGCCGATGCGGGTGAAGATGCGGTCGATCGGCCCGATCACCGCCCGCCGCGCCGGCACATAGGCGCCGACGCAGGCCAGCAGCACGATCAGCGCGGTCTGGCGCATGAAGGTCGATTTACCGCCCATGTTCGGGCCGGTGATCAGCAACAGCTTGCGCGCCTCGTTGAGCTGGCAGTCGTTGGCGATGAACGCCACCGACTCCGCCGCGAGCTGGCCCTCGACCACCGGATGGCGGCCCTGCACGATGTCGACCACGTTCTCGGCGACGCGCTCCGGCGCCGACCAGTCCAGCGTCTGCGCGCGCTCGGCCAGTGCCGCCAGCACGTCCAGCCGCGCCAGCGCGCCAGCCACGCGCTGCAGCTCGCCGATATGCGGCAGCAGTGCCTGCAGCAGGCCATCGTAGAGCTGCTTCTCGCGCGCCAGCGCGCGGTCCTGCGCCGACAGAGCCTTGTCCTCGAAGGCCTTGAGCTCGGGCGTGATGTAGCGCTCGGCGTTCTTCAGGGTCTGGCGGCGGCGGTAGTCGTCGGGCACCTTGTCGGCCTGGCCGTTGGTGACCTCGATATAGAAGCCGTGCACGCGGTTGAATTCGACGCGCAGGTTGGCAATGCCGGTGCGCGCGCGCTCGCGCGCTTCCAGGTCGATCAGGAACTGGCCGCAGTTCTCGGAGATATCGCGCAGCTCGTCGAGCTCGGTATCGAAGCCGCGGGCGATCACGCCGCCGTCGCGCACCACGGTGGCGGGCTCTTCGGCCACGGCGCGCACCAGCAGGTCCAGGCAGTCCTGCGGCACGGCCAGGTCCTGCAGGGTCTGCACCAGCAGCAGGCTGCCCTGGTCGTCGCGCAGGCAGGCCTGCACCTCGGGCAGTGCGCGCAGCGTATCGCGCAGCGATGACAGGTCACGCGGGCGCGCGTTGAGCAGCGCCAGCCGCGAGGTGATGCGCTCGACGTCGGCCAGCCGGCGCAGCGCCGCGCGCAGCGCGTCGGTGCCCTGGTCGATCAGCACGCCGATGGCCTGCTGGCGCGCCTGCGGCACCGCCGGGTCGCGCAGCGGGTGGTGCAGCCAGTGGCGTAGCGCGCGGCTGCCCATGGCGGTGCAGCAGGTGTCCAGCAGCGAGAACAGCGTGGGCGACTCGCCGCCACGCAGGGTTTCGGTCAGTTCCAGGTTGCGCCGCGTGGCGGAATCCAGTCCGACATATTCCGATTCGCGCTCGACCTTCACGCCCTGCACATGGCGCAGCGACTGGCCCTGCGTGGTGGCGGCGTAGTTCAGCAGCGCGCCGGCCGCGCCCAGCGCGGCGCCCAGCCCGGCACAGCCGAACGGGTCCAGGCTGGCCACGCCCAGCTGCTCGCGCAGCCGGCGCGTGCCGGCATCCTGGTCGAAATGCCATTCCGGCAGGCGCGTGCGGGCGCACGCCAGCGCGGGCAGTTCGATGCCATCGGCATAGAGCAGCTCGGCCGGGCGAATGCGCTCCAGCTCGCGGCCCAGCAGCGCCGCTTCGCATTCCATCAGGCGCAGCTCGCCGCTGGCCAGGTTCAGCCATGCCAGCCCGGTCTTGCTGACGCCGCGGCGCGTGGTCTGCTGGTGCACTGCCATCAGGAAGGTATCAGCCTTGTCCGGCAGCAGCGCGGCGTCGGTCAGCGTGCCGGGGGTGACGATGCGCACCACCTTGCGCTCCACCGGCCCCTTGCTGGTGGCGGGGTCGCCGATCTGCTCGCAGATCGCCACCGACTCGCCCAGCTTTACCAGCCGCGCCAGGTACTGATCGGCCGAGTGGAAGGGGATGCCGGCCATGCGGATCGGCACGCCATTCGACGAGCCGCGCGCGGTCAGCGTGATGTCGAGCAGGCGCGCGGCCTTCTCGGCATCGTCATGGAAGAGTTCGTAGAAGTCACCCATGCGGTAGAACAGCAGGGTGTCTGGGTGGTCCGCCTTGATGCGCAAATATTGCTGCATCATCGGGGTGTGTTTCTCCGCGACGGGTTTTGCAACTTCCTGATTCAACTTGTTTTTCTCCTGCAATCCCTTTGCTCGTCTAGCTTCGCGGGTGTTTAGTGTTCGTCCGCTTGTGCTCCGAACGCTTCTGGTCACTTCACTACACTCAGGGCGCCAGCGTAGGTTTTTGACGCATCATGCCGGGAAGCCTACGCCGCTGCCTTCATTAGCGTTTGCGGCAAAACCTACGCTGCCGAAAACCTACGCCATGTACTTCGATGCCCGCGCCGCCAAGCAGCTGCAACCTGGTGAGCATCTCACAATCCCTGACCACCCGGGCCTGCGCCTTGAATGCAATGCCACGCGGCGCACCTGGATCTATCGATACAAATCGCCGCTCGATGGGCGTATGAAGCAAACGAAGATCGGTGCTTGGCCAGCGATGTCGCCCGCCGCTGCGATAGTCGAGTGGGAAAAGCTGCGTGCAGCCCGGGACGCTGGTTGTGACGTGGCGGCCGAGAAGCGCGCCGCTCGGTCGCTCGCGCAAGCGGTCAAGGAAGGGAGTTTACCGCAGGCCGGGCCGTACACCGTTCGTCGCCTGTGTGAGGACTACCTGGTTGGCCACGTCGAGCGCAATCGGGCCTTGAAGGGCGCCAAGGAAGTGCGGCGCATGTTCAACACCATGTTGGGCGATTTGGCGGCTGCGCGGCCCGAAACCATTACGCGCGCACAGGCCTTTGATCTGTTGAACTCACACGCATCCATCCCAGTACAGGCAGCGAAACTCCGCTCGGAATTGGGGGCGGTGTGGGACTACGCTTTGGACTCCGGGCGGCTGCCCGAAGCGGTGCCGAACTGGTGGCGCCAGATCATGCGTGGGCGCCTGCGCAGCGCCGGCAAGAAGATCCAGGGGAAGTCCGTTGGAGAAGTTAAGCGCGTTCTAACCGAAAGCGAGGTCGGGGAGTTGATCCGGTGGCTTCCAAACTTCAGTCGCATCGTAGCTGACGCACTGGCGCTTTACTTATGGACCGGCACGCACGGGTCGGAGATAGTCTCGATGGAGGCGGCCGAGATCAGCGAGGAGAGTGACGGTCTCTGGTGGACGATCCCGAAGGCGAAGACAAAGAACGCCAAGCGGCAGGGCGCGACGGACCTGCGCGTGCCGCTATTCGGCCAGGCCGAGCAGATTGTGCGCCGGCGGCTGGCGGTGGCTGGCGATGGATATCTATTCCCGTCCAGGGTCGGCGGCCCGACCGAACAGAAGACCATTCAGACGGCCGTGCACTACCATCAGCCATATTCCAAGACTCGGCCAGAGGACCAGCGCCCCCGGTTGACCGTTACCCACTGGGCTCCGCATGACCTCCGCCGCACTGCGCGCACGCTCCTAGCGTCTATGGGCTGCCCCACCGAGGTAGCGGAATCCATCCTCGGGCACATGCTGCCCGGCGTGCAAGGGGTCTACAACCGACATACCTATGACCGAGAGCGACACGAGTGGCTGGCAAAGCTATCGCAGAAGCTAGAGAGCCTGGAGGCTCTTCGCTAGGCTTATCGGAATCCGAAATGTACCGGTGAGAGGGATGCGAATGGCCGTGGGTTTCCGCCCGGGGGGCGGCGCTGCGGGGGCGGGGGCCTCGCCAAGTTAGCTTCTCATTTCCGATCGCCACCATTGGTAATGCGCTAATTTTTAAACATCCAGTTTCTCGGGCTTCGCAAGCGCTTTCGGCGGGGTTGCCACGCAGAGGAGGCTGACGCACAATGCAAAAAACTATAGGTAGGGCCAAATATGAAGGTCACGCAGGTTAGTAAGTTAAGGATCGAAAATCTTCGTGGGATCTTGGATACAGATTTTATTGATCTGAAGCCGATAACGCTTCTGGTTGGTAAAAATAGCGCGGGAAAAAGCTCATTTTCTCGGATATTTCCACTTTTGCGGCAAAGTGGTGAGGCAGTCCGAAGTGCTCCGGTTTTGTGGTGGGGGAAATATGTTGATTATGGTGATTTTTCGCGGGCGGTAAGTCGGCATGCAGATAAGAGGGAAATATCCTTCTCATTTGCATTCGATGTTGAGCCGGGAATAATAACCCATACAGATTTTGTTGGATTCCGCCGTAGTGCTGGAATGCTCGCTGCCAAAGCGACTGCAGTAGTTCGTGTCTCGATCGCAGAGTCGGAGAAGGGTGAATCTTATATATCGAATGTCAACCTAAAGATGTTCGATTTGACTTGTGATCTAAAAATATCTGAGGATAATCTCGTTGAATATATTCAGTGCGGCTCAGTAATTTGGCGGCCTAAGGCTGATGGCGAAATAATAGGCCATGTGACGACTGGTCAATTTCTGCCGGATATTTATTTTTCAAATATTGATGCTCGCGACGAGAGCAAAACCAGAAAAATTTATCCGGGTGCGCCACTTAAAGAGTTGTTTCATTCGTACTTGCGCGCCTATATTCATGGCAATGCTAGCCATGCAAGCATGAATAGTGCAGCAAGGCAAGTTGTTATTGCCGATAGGGATACTTGCCTACTTTCAATACAGGGTTCTAGAAGCGGGCCGCCATCGTGGCGTGAGAACGCTAAGAAATTTGTAGTGAATGGAAGCGGGTTGCGGAACCTGCGCTGCGCTAGCTTTATGGAGGCTCTTTCGGGCATTTTGCAAAGCTTAAACGAAAAGCTTGGTGGCTTTGCCGATGGGGTGCGCTACATGGAGCCTATACGTGCAACGGCCCAGCGCTTCTATCGCCAACAAGAATTGTCACTCACTGAAATTGATCCAAAGGGTGATAATCTGGCAATTTTCATAAATTCATTCAAGAAGCACCTTGGCTTCGGCCAATTCAACAATTGGTTGAAGGCGCATTTGGACTTTCGCGTTGCGCCAGCGGTGGAGGGGGCTCAAATTGAAATGAAGATTGCACTCGGCGATTCGCAAGAAGCCACGAATTTGGCGGACATGGGTTTCGGATACTCCCAGATATTGCCGATCGCAACTCAATTGTGGGCCTCAGCTCATCCGCGTTTAGAAGTCAGGCGTAGATCCGGCAATAATACGCAAAGTTGTATTGTGATCGAACAACCGGAGTTGCACCTGCATCCAGCCTATCAGGGGCGGATTGCTGACTTGTTTGTGGCTACGATTGGTGAGGCAAAGAAAGCGAACCCTGGCCCAATAGCATTGAGCATCATCGCTGAAACTCATAGTTCCGCGCTCGTGAATCGTCTCGGCGAGTTGGTGGCGACAAAGGTAATTCCGAAGGACGACGTCCAGATTCTTCTCTTTGAGCAGACGGATCATTCAGCGCCGGCATCCGTGCGAAGTGTCGGATTCGATGAGGAAGGCGTTTTGGAGAATTGGCCTTTCGGTTTCTTTTCTGGAACGGCATACGAATGATAATTGAATTTGATTCATCGATTATCGATTCGGATGCGCCAGAGGGCGAGGTTCGTTTTGCTATCGAATCGGTATGTGCGGCAGTACGGCGCGGCTATCATTTTTTATTTTCGGGGCGAGCTGTTCTGGATTATCTTTTGACATTTCCTGGTATCACAAAGGAGTCTCGGGTCGTTATTGATGGTGTTCGGTCGAGCTATGCGACGACCGCAGGATTTTTGTCTAGCTTTGGTTACAGAGTTATCATCCGTTCCGATATACCGGCGTGTCGCCAAGTTGCGGGGGGGCGATGGGAAGTCCCTTTGAGTAGCATCGTTGATCATGGTGTTCAGCCGGTTAATTTGTTGGGTGAAAATTCCAGGGATGCAGAACTCTATACGGAAGCTGCTAGGCATTACGTCATCAATAATAAACTGGGCCCTATACAAATTCATGGGGTACCGAGAAATGGAAATGGCGCGGGAACTTCACAGGAATTACGAAGATATATTGAGCAGCGACGGGAGTGGGTGGTTTGTCTGACCGATTCAGACCGATGTTGCCCTGCAGATTCGCTCGGCGACATTGCGCAAATGTGCGCGGGCGAGGTCAGGCGGGGCTCTTGGGTAGCGTTGCATGCTCACGTTTCGGGTAGAACGATCGAAAATGTGCTGCCGCATAATCTAGTAGCAGACGCTGTTCCACCAGAACTGCAAGAACGTGTTTCCAACGTTAGCAGGCTTCATCATCTTCATGGAAGCGAAGTAATCAACCACGCCAATCTAAAGGATGGCGTCCATGCGAAGTGGATCAGAAATTTAGGAGAAAATTCCGCCAGCCGAAATTTCTGGGAGCCAATTGCTGTTGCTGAGGGCATTGATTGCGCAGATTGTTGCTTGCCGCAAGCGCAGTGTGGCAGGGATAGCGTCTGTCAAAGGTATGTGCTCAGAGGCTTCGGTAGTGCGCTGAGCGAGCATGTTCAAAGGCATTTGGAGGGAATCAGTCCTCATAAGGCGGCGGAGAGGGCAAAGTCCTCTTTTAATTCCGATCTCTGGAATGCCATCGGAAAAGTGGTCTGCCTTATGGCTATGGCGCCAAAGCCTAGTAGGAGCTAATGCATTTATCGAACCCTGGTGCTCCTTCTGGCATCAGCCTGCGGCATCCAGGGGGGCATCGCTGTTTCGGATTTCGGATTTATTGTCTGATCGGCCGAGAGTCGGCAGGTGAGCGCGGCTAGAAGCGAAGGACGGAGTATTCCCATAGTCCGGGCATTGGATCTAAGCTAAGGCAGCCAAGCGGCGATGGATGTCATCCACCTGGCCTGCAGAATGGCAGCGTAGGTGCCACCGCGGCGAAGATCACTCCCGCGGTGGCCGTAACGATCAAAGCTGTGGTGCAGTTATTGCGGGGTGGCGTTCGCCTCGGCAAGGCGCGCTTCGAACTCGGCGATGCGCTGCGACTGGTCTTCGCGACTGCCCCACAGGAGCGCCCGTATGGCTGTCTGTGAGATGAGTTGGTGATCGCCGCCGCGCGCGTGCAGCATCATGGCGAAGTTGGCCACATCGACTGGGTCGCCCTTGCAAACGGCTTCGCCCAGCATTGCGGCAAGCCGCTCGATCGAGCATCCCATGGGATCGTCCCAGCCGCCGCGGCCGGCGGCGCGGCACTTGGCGAGCTTGCGTTTCATCGCGCTGGCCAGTTGATCCACGGCGATGTCGTCGGTGTGAGCGCGGGGCGCCTTTCGGAAGGTGTGAGCGTCGCGCGAGGTGGCGGCGAGCCGAATGCCTTGCTCTTTTGTGATGCGCGCGCCAATGCTGGTGATTAACGGCACGCGGGTGTTGCGGTTGCGCTTTGCCATGGAGATCTCCGGTGTGGTTAGCTGACCAGCAGCTCGTCAAGCGACTTACCGGCTTTCAGGGCTGCCTCGACCCAGCCGGGGCGCTTGCCGCGGCCGGTCCAGGTGTTGCCGTTCTCGTCGCAGTAGCGGATTGCGGGCTGGCCCGGCTTTCTGGTTGGGGCGCCCTTGGGTGCGGTCTTCTTCGGTCCGCGCAGGATCTTCGGCAGCCAGCGGGTGCCGGCAAGCAGCTTCTCGGCCTTGGCGGCCAAGTCGGCCTTCCTCATGATGGCCAGTGGGGCCGCGGCCTTTTTGCCGCAGGCCTCGGTAACGGCAGCGATCGCCATGGTCTTCGGCACGAAGCTCAAGTAACTGCCGGCGGTGACCGACCACCAGTCCGCCATGTCTAGGCCTGCGGCTTCTGCGACGGCGTCGGCGGCGCACGCGCCCTCGGCAGTAGAGACGGCGCTGGTGCAGGCGGCGGTGCAGAGCGCGACCAGTTGCAGCAGATCCTGCTGGGGCAGGGCGATCAGATGCGCCAGTAGTGCGCTGTCGGCCTTCGGCAGGTCGGCGAGAAGCTGCGCGCGAAGCTCCTGCAGGCGGATCGAGGCGGGACTGCGATCAAGGTCGTCGGCGATGGCGGGCAGGCCGTGCATCTTGTCGCTGACAGAAAGGTCCAGCGCGCTGAGAGATGCGAACTTGTAGCTGGCGTCGCGGAAGAGTTTCAGCAGCAAGCCATGCACCAGCACGGCAAGCGCCAGCGTCGGCTGCTCGACCAGGTGCAGCTGTAGGGCGGCGGTTTGGTGCGCGGTCAGGCGGCTGGCCAGACTGGCGGACAGGGTTGCCTTGTCGGCGGCCTTCTTCGCCGGCGTGCCGCTGTCATCGCTGCCGGAGCCGGTGGTACGGATCTTCTGTTTGACGACCAAGCCACGGTGGATCTGCAGCACGCCGCCCTCGGTGATAGCCAGGATCGCGCCGCTCTTCGCCTTATCCGCAGCACTCCAATCCTGTCGGCTCTCCTCGATGGCGGCAAGCTCGTCGTTGATGGCTTCCAGTCGGGCGGAATGCTCATCGTGCGCGTCGCCATAGTCGTCGTCCTCTTCGAGCTGATCGATCGCCTTCTCGGCCTCGGCGCGTTCCTTCTCCAGAGCCTTTATGCGCGCCTTCTGCGTCTTGCTGGGAGAGGTGGTGGTCGAATAGGGCAGGCGCTCGTAATCGTAGTGCACCTGATAGTTCTGGAAATCCGGCTTCGCCTCGGTCCAGCCCCAGCCTTCGGTGCGGAGGTCGGCGGCGGCCGCTTCGAGCTTGTCGCTGGCCAGCTGCTCGAGCAAGGCGCTGTCAGCGAGGTAGCCGTTGCCGGCGTCGCTGAACAGCTCGCGCTCGACATGGCCGCCGGCGGCCTCGTAGGCCTCCAGCGTGACGAACTTGGCCAGCTTGCTGTTGCGTACGTCGATCTCGCCCTTGGCAAGCTCGGGACCATGCGAGTAGTCAACTACAACACCGGAGCGATGATGGCTTCGGGAATGGGTGGGGCGTCCGTCGGACTATCTCTGGCGCCGGGGACCTACTACTACGCGCCGGAAGAATATGGCAACGCGTATTTCTGCACCGTCGTTATCCTCAAGAGGTAAGTCATGATTGATGCAAGCACAATGCCGGAAAGCGGGCGCTGCACTCCATACCAAGGTGACGGCAGATTGGGGGCACATTTCATTCTCCAGCCGAGCATCATCCAGTGCTTCAGGAGAACGAAGGGAAGCGGTTCTGGCCTGGGTGGCCAGACGGCGCCACCCATTACGTTAAGGAGGGTGCGCTGGTCGAACGCCCGGTCAACACGGCCCGGCTCGATGGCATGACGCTGCGGGATCTCCCGGTACCGTGCGTCATCGTCATCGACGGTGCGCGCTATGACTGCGATGAGCCCCTGGCTGAGCTGGATTTGTCGGGCCCGGGTATGTACGCCGTCACGGTGGAGGCCTTCCCGGCGCTGGATGCGAGCTTCGTGGTGGAGGTGTCAGCATGAAGATTCGCCACCGCCCCGACCACGCCCCCCGCCGCAAGGGCGAGTATCCGCCGATCGAAGAGCAGCTGGACGCGCTATGGCATGCCATGGATCGCGGCGAGCTTCCCAAGGTCAACGGATTCTATGACCGCATCAAGGAGATCAAGGACCGACACCCGAAACCTGACTGATCGCCGCATCCGTCTTTCAACCGACAGCCGCCAGCGAGCGGCTTTTCTTTTGCCCATCGGGCAGCAAAAAGGGGAATACATGCTTCAAAAAGCTATCGAAACGCCGACGACCGGCGCGCTGGCCAACCATCATGTGATCGTGAGCTATACGGCCGACCTGGCGAACAATCGCAGCGTCGTCGTTGTGAACAGCTATTTCAACGAGGCCGCCCACGCGGCTGGCCGTCAGGCCATGCATACCTGGCACGTCCAGCTCTACGAGGTGCCGCCGGTGAACCAGCCGGCTCTGCCGTGGTTCGAGCAGATGCTGGCCACCGACGAGGTGCCGCCGGAAGGCGACCCCTCCTGGAGCATGAGCCCAGACCGCTGGGTCTTCTCCGGCGCCCAGGTCCTCTGAGCGCCAGCCGAACAATGCCGCCGCCTCCGGGCGGCGCTTTCACTTGCGTTATGGACAAGAAGACATTTCAGTTGGCCGCAGGCCTCGGCGAGGCGCTGGCCGACCGCTGGTGGCCGCACGTCGACGCCGCGCTGTTCGAATTCGGCATCTTGCTCCCGCACCGGGTGGCGGCCTGGATTGCCCAGGTCGGCCATGAATCGAAGGGCTTCTCCACGTTGGCGGAGTCCTTCGATTACTCGGTGCCGGGCCTGGTGGCCACCTTCCGCACGCGCATGCCGGCCAAGCTGGCCAGTTCGCTGGGCCGGCAGCCCGGTGAGCGGGCGGTGCCCTCCGATCGGCAGCAACGCATTGCCAGCATCGTCTACGCCGGCCGCTACGGCAACGGGGACGCCGCGAGTGGCGATGGCTGGCGATACCGTGGCCATGGCCTCAAGCAGATCACGTTCGCCGACAACCACCGCGACTGCGGCTTTGCGCTCGGCGTCGACCTGGTCGCGCGGCCCGAGCTGCTAGCCACGGACGACCGCCTGGCTGCGCGATCCGCGGCGTGGTTTTGGTACGCCCACGGCTGCAATCAATTGATCGACGCCGGCGACTTCGTCGGCCTGACGCGACGCATCAATGGAGGTGTCAATGGCCTGGAGGATCGGCAAGCGCGCTGGGACCGCGCCAAACAGGTGCTGCTGGGATAAGCAGCCGATCGCGCCCGAGCAGGGCGCCGACAATCCATCAAGTAACTACAGAGCCCGCACGCGCGGGCTTTTCACTATGCGGGGTCAAAACATGTCGGAACCGATCAGCGGCAGTGCCGCTGCAGGAGCGGCCGGAGCGGCTGCATTCAAGGCGATGGGCGGAGCGGCTGGCATCGCTGCCGGGGCCAGCGGGCTCGCCGCCTTCGTCGTCATGCTGATGATGCGGCCGCGCACGCGCGGGGAATGGGCTGTCGCCCTGATCAGCACGCTGGTGTCGAGCATCGCCGGCGGGGCCGCCGTGGTCCAGTACTTCGAGCTGGAGCACTGGACGCACAACTACATCGGCCTGGTGGCGCTATTCGGCCTGGTGTTTTCCTGTGGGCTGCCCGGCTGGGCGCTGGTGCGCTGGCTATTCAACTTCATCGACCGCCGTCGGGACAAGGATCTGGCTGACGTGGTCGGCGATGTGCGCGACGTCATTGCAGGCGGGGGGCAACATGGTTGAGCGCGCGGTGCCGTGGCGCCTTGTTGCGGTGTTGCTGGCCGTCGCGGCACTGCTTGGCGCCGGCTGGGTAGCCAACGGCTGGCGCAAGGACGTGCAGCTCGCGCGGCAGGACGCCAAGACGGAGAAGCAGCGCGCGGACACCAATGCCGCGAAAGTTATAGAGCTGGATGATGCCAGGCGCGAGGACCAGCGCCGCATCGAAAAACAATCGGAGATTGCAAATGAAGCAACGAAACAGAGGAATGTGGCATTGGAGGATGCTCGCGCTGCTGGCCGTATCGCTGAGCAGCTGCGCGCGCGACTTGCCGCCTATGTCGCCGAGCGCCGTGCCGATGGTGCCGCCACTGCCGGCGGCAGCCCGCCAGCCGCAGACCCCATCGGAGTGCTCGTCGACGTGCTCGGCCGGTGTGACCGCCGAGCGGGAATCCTGGCTGAATACGCTGACGCCGCCCGGATCGCGGGGCACGCCTGCGAGCAGGCCTACGATGCGTTGACCGGCAAGCCGTAAGGCGGCGTGTCAGAACTGGTCGGGGATCGTAGGCGTGCTGACAACCTTGCGATCTTTCAGAATGAAGCTGGCCGACCGAGTGCTCCCGGCAAGAGCATTGGCGTGGCTGTAGACCCAAATGGTCTGTTCGCCGCGAGTGGTCACCATGTACGGCTTGCCCATGATTCCCTCCAGTTCTGCCTCGGTCATTCCAACCTTGACCGCCCGCGCCTGATTCCACTCGAACGATGTGCCGGCGCAACCGGCCAGAAGAGTTGTCGCTGCTGCAGCTGCCAGTGCAATTTTTCGGACCATGACCCCTATCCTGTTGTTTTGGGAAGGGCCCAACGATACACAATCCGGCGTGAAACCGACAAGGCCATGAAAAAAGCCGGCGCTAGGCCGGCTTAAATGGACAGTGACACTAACGCGGATCAGGCGACTACGTCGAGCTGTCCGGGGGTGATGCCGAGCGCCGTGGCGATCTTCTCGCGAGTGGCCTTGCGTAGCTTGCCAGTGCTGTTTTCCTGTTCGGCATAGGCCGGCTGGCTGATGCCAAGGCGCGCGGCCACTTCCTTCTGCGTCAGGCTAAGGTACTCACGCCACGCCCGCACGGGCGTCATGTCATCGACCAGGATGCGGCGCGCTACTTCGTTGGGCACCAGGTCCTTGTCCTGATCGCGTTGTGCCAGGTAGTCGGCATATGGGATCACAACAAATGCGGGGTGTCCTTGGGCGTCGTTGATGATCTGGATGTTTTGCGGTGTGTCCATCGTAATCCTCTGTCTTGAGGCGGGGGATCTGAAGGGGCCGGTTTCCCGGCCGGCCCCTTGTCTTAGTAGGTGTTCTCGTTTCGGATCTTTACTTCCTGTACATCCACGATCCTGATTTCGCCATCCCAATCAAACAACACCCTGTAATTTCCAACTCGAAGGCGGTAGCCATATTTGTGTCGCTCTAGCGCTTTGACGTTTCTTGTGTTCGGCATCTCCTTCAGTTCCTGTACTGCCGTGTAGATTTTGGTTCGAGTAGGCCGGTCCAGCTTACTCGCCTGTTTCAGCGCCTTTGGCGCCCACCGGATCGCGTTGTCCATGCACAGCAGTATAGGGAAAATATAGGTATATTGCAAGTAGAGTCGGGAAAATATAGGTTTATTCTTTTCCCCGTGCCCGGGCGCGCCGCTTGGCGATGCGGCCTCGCGCTTCCGCCTGCATGGTGGCCAGCCGAACCTCATGCTCCGGCGTGCGCACTTCCCCGCGCCAGCCCCGCGAGCCCGGCGTGCCGCTGCCGTAATCGGCCTCTAGCGCCTCGATGATGCACGGCTCGGCCATGAGCTGTTGCATCCAGCTTTGCCCCATCACCCCATCCTTCTCGTACAGCCGCTCCGCCATGTAGTGAGCCCGCTGTATCGTCTCGCGCAGCCGCGCAATCTCCCACAGCAGATCCCTCACATCCTGGTTGCGATGGCGCAGCCCGATGTCTCGCAGTTCCTCTCCCGTCAGCGCTGGAAGATCCAGCGGCACCTTGATCGCCATGGCGTCAGCGCAGCGCAAAGCGCACCGTCATCGGCGCCACAGCAATCCATGGCCCGACAGCCAGGCGCAGCAGTTGACCGTCCGCCCAGTAGGACAGGTAATCCGGGCGCCATTTCAGCTTCTGGAGCGGGCGCAGCTCAACGCCGGTGACGATCAGGCCGCCGCCCGCAGCAGCGACAGCCTCGCACGGCAGGCGCAGCTCTTTGTGGTCCTCGCCGAAGTAATGGGCTTCGAGACAGATAGTGGTGGCCATTGGGTGGTGTTTGTGATGGACTGTATAAATATACAGTGTCGTCCGCCAGCCATCCAAACATCAGGACCTGACGTGGCGGGAGATTGACGTCACCCTTTACTTGTCGTATCGCGTGCATTACAGGCTGGAGGCTGTAATGCAAATAAACAGCTGTTGGCCTGTGGCGCCATGCCAATGTAGGGTTGGAAGCACGTTCCCGGCGCGACAGCAAACGCCTCCTCCATGTGCGCTGGCGTGCCGGTTGCACCTTCGCAGCATGAGCCACTGCACCAAAGGACTGCGCGTCTGGGGGAGGAACCGAAAGCAGGGCCTTGAGGGAGGGCCGCGGAGGGAGAGATGGCTCAAGAGCGCAGAGGATTCCTCATGATTTCAGGGGCTTGCAGCGCGTTCGGGGAGAAGCCGTTAGGCTATACTTCGTCGCTTAACCTCCCAGCCAGAGCCCATTGTGCAAGCGCAAACCACAAATCTAATTCCTAGCATAGGCTCAGTTCAAAAAGTGGCATTTGAGCTACTTGAATTTGATAAGTCTAATCCTCGCCTGATGACCGGGGATGAGTGGGCCGTATCTGATGACGTCGCTATCATTAGCGCCTATCGGGAGATAGCCGCGCTGGACGAACTGGTCCTTTCCATCGCAACGAACACCTATCTCAATCTAGAGCCACTGATCATTCATGGGAACGATGGTGGTCCTTACAAGGTTCTAGAGGGCAACCGACGACTGGCAGCAATGAAGCTGCTCAGTGACCCCCAGCTGGCAAAGGACTGCAAAGTCTCTTTGCCAGAAGTCACACAGAAGGTCCTTGACTCTTTCTCGGACGTGTTGGTGTTTCGTGTGGCCAACCCTGAGGATGCGCACTCTTTCATTGGCTTCAAGCACATCAATGGTCCTCAACGGTGGGACGCCTACGCCAAAGCAAGATTTGTTGCGGAGTGGTACCGCAAAGACCAGGCCAACGGTTTAACGATTGATCAGATTGCTCGCCAAACGGGCGACACGAACGATACCGTGCGTTCCTACATTGGCGCCATCCTGGTAGCCGATCAAGCGGAGCGCCAAGGCCTTTTTGAGATTAAGGATCGATTTAATAAAGGGCGCTTTGCATTTTCGCATCTATATACGGCGCTTGATCGACCGGAGTATCGTAATTTTTTGGGATTGGAGCTCGGCTGGAATAACAATCCAAGTGAAGCACCGATTCCTGCTGAAAAGTCTGAAGAATTAAGGGAAGTCCTAACATACGTCTACGGCTCCAAGCGAGATAAGGTAAAACCGCTGGTGCTTAGTCAGAATCCTCACTTGGCTCAATTGGGCCGCTGCTTAGGGAATGAGCGAGCCCTTTTGAGACTCCGCGCCGGTGAACCTTTGTCTACGGCTTTTGCTGAGATTGAGGGCGGCTCGATGTTCAACCATGCGCTTGGCGAGTTGATGGCCAAGGCTGAGAAGGTGTTGTCGCTAGCGACAAAATACGACGGTAACCCCGAGTTGATGTCATTTGTCGCCGAAGTAAAGCTAAAGGTGGAAACCGTCGAGGCGATGATGGCCGTCAAAGCAAACAGTGTGTCCGCAAAGAACAAAATCGAGAAGAACTAAAATGGCTCTGGCAACGCCTCCCTTGAGGGATGACTTGCATGTTGTTTGTGATTGGTTGGAGTTATCCGTCTTGGCCGGAGAGTATTACACATATTCTTTCGAAAACTTGGCCCGGGCTTGGGACGTGCTTCGCAACAACGAAGATAGAGATCCTGAGGGTGGCGACGATACTGATGAGAGCTTTATCGAATCCGTGAAGTCGGAAATATTAGAGCGGATCGATGTCTTAGGGGATGCCTACCCTTTTCAGCTTTCGGCAAGCGGTGAAAGTTTAGAGTTCGATGAGGATTCGTGCTCTGCCGGTGGGTATGTGTATCTCCTGTGTTTATTGTTGTCTCATCCTAAGGCTGGCCCTGTTTTTTCGGGGAGCTATTTGCCACCAATAAACAATGTAGTCCGCGATTTTTTTCAAGCTTGTGCGACCTTGGCTGCTGCAGGTTTTTATTCAGGAAACTCTTATTCGTTCGGATTCCCGCGTCCGGACCACACGGGATTTCTGGAAAAACTGCGGATCGTTTACACGCATTTTGGTGAGAATGTGGAGGTAGTCGCGGCTGTGCCTAGCGGCGCCTCGCCCTACCAAAAGGATGCTCAGATTGATGTGATAGCTTGGGCAACGCCAAACGACGGCGCTGCTGGGAAGCCGTATTTGCTAGGTCAAGTGGCAAGCGGTGCAGATTGGACCGCGAAGACTATTAAGGGCGGGCCAATTGATTCGTTCCATAACGTATGGTTCAGTCGGTCGCCGGCCAGCATGGCAACCCCAGCTCTCTTCGTACCTATTTGTTATGGCAGCTTGTGCGATGGCTCAAACAATGATCGCGTAGGGATCCAGTGCTACGAGTTCGGTGTCATTTTCTATCGTTTCCGAGTACCTCTTTTGGCACAGAAGGGCCTCGAAATGGCTGCAAATGATGCGCTGGTTGTCGAGCGTGTAAATGATGTTGATGGTATCCGTCAGTGGGTATCGAGTCAAATAACGAGAATACGGGAAGTTTCAGTTGCGTGAGCGTCTAATAAGTCCTCTTCGATACCCTGGTAGCAAAGCAGGGCTAACTGGTTACGTGGAAAAATTTCTTCGTGATCATGATCTATGTGGCATGCAAATGGTGGAGCCATTTGCGGGAAGCGCTGCGCTCTCGCTCAATCTTTTGGCTAGGGACGTCATTGGTTCAATCATGCTTTTCGAGCGTGATCCGCTAGTGTTTAGTTTTTGGCATGCGGTTTTCTTTGAAACCGATCGATTGGTGCATTTAGTGCAAGCGTATCCACCAACGCTTGAGACGCGTCGAGAATTGGAATGGTTGCGGGAGATGGATGAGGTTCACGCAGACGTCGCCCTGATGGGTTATGCGGGACTCATGTTTAATAGAACTAGCTTCTCAGGCGTGCTGCATGCTGGGCCTATTGGCGGTGTTTCGCAATCGTCCGCGTATAAGGTTGGGTGTCGTTACAATGCCGTCGATTTGGTTCGGCGCATAAGTGAAATATCGGAATATCGCGATAGGGTAGAGGTCTATTTCGGCGACGCGCAGGATGCTCTTGCTGATGCATGCAATGTCGATAATGAGGGGCGATTCTTTTATGTCGACCCGCCTTATTATGTGCAAGGTCCAAGGCTCTATCGCTATAGTTATGGTTTTGCCGAGCATCATCGGCTTGCCTCAGTCTTGGCAGAGGCGAATTACAAGTGGTTCTTGAGTTACGATGATCATCCCGTCATTCGCCATTTCTATCGCGACTACCAAATACACGAACCGATTCTGCGGTATAGCTCCAAGGTACCTAAGTCTGAAGCAGAGGTGTTCATCACCAACGTGTCGACCGATGGGGTGATCGGAAAGGCATCGAGCGGGCGGTTAGCTTTACCTGAGCAGAATTCTGACGAGACTGCGCTTTTGGCCTAGCCAGTGTTGCAGCGCGTGGCTTTTGGCGTAGGTCAGCCCGTAGCTCCAGGCAGGGCTTGGCACAGGCGCTGCTGCATCATGGGCGTGTGGCGGCTGCCTGCGGCGTCTGCCTGTGCCTGTTCAGGGTCGGTTTTCTTCTGCAATCCCATTGCCATTTAGCCTGTCTGGCGGTGGGCCTGCGTCGTGCCGCCCGATCCGCGCCGAGCGCACCTTGCGTGCCGAAGAAAAGCGCCCCCGCGGGGGCGGGCCGGGCGCTGGTCCGGCGGCCGGTGGCCGCGGCACGAAGGGGCGTTTTCGAATATGGGCGATATGGTACAGCACGGTGCTGCCGCCGAAGGGCCGCAGACCGCCGCGCCGGCCCCGGATCAGCGGAACACCAGCACCGGGATGTCGCTATGGGTCAGCACTTTTTGCGTTTCGCTGCCCAGCAGCAGCCCGCTGAGCCCCCGGCGGCCGTGCGAGGCCATGAAGATGACATCGCAGCCCAGGTCGCGGGCGGCATGGATGATGCCCTGGTACGGCGCCGAAGCGCTGGAGACGTGGCCGCTGCATGGCACGCCGGCCAGCGCGGCCGCGGACTCGACCTTGGACAGTTCCTGGCGCGCCTCGGCTTCGGCGCGCTGCTGGTAGGCGTCGCGCTTTTCGTGCGAGCTGTCGCTGGTCAGCACATAGGGATAGCTCTCCACGCACATGTATGGCGTGAGCCGTGCCCCGGCGGTGCGGGCGAACTGGATGCCGGCGGAGACGGCCTGGTGCGACAGCTCCGAGCCGTCGACGGGGAGCAGGATGTGCTTGAACATGGGTTCCTTTTCTGTTGTGTGGAGGCAAGGGCGCGAAGCGAAGCGGACGCCAGCGGGTAGCGTCCGCGCTTCGGCGCCGCGTTCAGTTGGCCAGCGCGCGCCCGACGATCAGCGGATCCGGCTGGCCGATCGCGGTGGTGTCGCGGTTGGCATAGGGAAAGCGCGACAGGATGTAGCGCAGGGCATTGAGCCGCGCGCGCTTCTTGCAATCGGAGCGGATCACGGTCCAGGGCGCATCGGCGGTATCGGTATGCGCGAACATCGCTTCCTTGGCGCGGGTGTAGTCGTCCCATTTGTCGAGCGAGGCGACGTCGACCGGGCTGAGCTTCCATTGCTTGAGCGGATGGATCTCGCGCTCGCGAAAGCGCCGCCGCTGCTCCTTCTGGCTGACCGAGAACCAGAACTTGAACAGGTGGATGCCGCTGCGCACCAGGTGCCGCTCGAAATCGGGCGCCTGCTGCAGGAACTCCTGGTATTCGCGCGTCGAGCAGAAGCCCATCACATGCTCGACGCCGGCGCGGTTGTACCAGGAGCGGTCGAACAGCACGATCTCGCCCGCGGACGGCAGGTGCTGCACGTAGCGCTGGAAATACCATTGGCCGCGTTCGCCTTCGGTGGGCTTTTCCAGCGCCACCACGCGGGCGCCGCGCGGGTTCATGTGTTCCATGAAGCGTTTGATGGTGCCGCCCTTGCCGGCGGCGTCGCGGCCTTCGAACAGGATCACCACGCGCTGGCCGGTCTCGCGCACCCAGGCCTGGAACTTGAGCAGTTCCACCTGCAGGCGGTACTTCTGCTTCTCGTAATTGCGCCGCGACATCAGGTTCTGGTACGGGTACGCGCCTTCGCGCCAGCCGGCGGACAGCTCATCGTCCGGATGGCGCTGGCGCCCGGCCTGCCAGGCAGCCGGGTCGCCTTCGAGTATGAGGCTGCGCAGCTGCGCGGCCTCGTCCGGCGCCAGGCCGTCGAGCAGCGTGCGGATGGCGCCCAGCATGCCGCTGCCATCGCCGGCCTGGCTGGCGAGGATGTCCTGCATGCCGCTTGCCGCGAGTTGCACCGCGGCTTCGATGGCGCCGTCGACTTCATTGCGCTGGGCCGACAGCGCCGAACGGGTGGGCAGCACATCGCCCCTGGCGGTGGCGCGGGGTCGTGTTGCGGTGGGGATACGGGTGGGGAGGGTGTCGCGATCGGTCATCTGCGCGCCTCCGGTCAGGCGGTGGCACGGCGCAGGATCTGGTAGAGCTGGTCCTTGAGCAGCAGCTTCTCTTTTTTCAGCCGCTCGATCTCGAAGGTGGACGCAGGTACCAGGCCCGCTTCCATGTTGTGGATTTCCTGGTCGAGCGAATTGTGGCGGTGGAACAGCCGCGCAAAGCGGGCGTCCTGCGTCTTGAGGGCGGTGATCTGGTCGCGGTACTCGGGAAACATGCTGGCTCTCCTGTAGCTGGATCCGCGCGCACATGGCGTGGCGCATGGATTCATTCTGGTGAGCGCAGGGCGGCGCGGCCTTGACCAGGATCATGGCTCGCCGGGGAATGAGACGAGGCCGCAAGGCGGGATGCACGCGCTTGCGGCGGGGCCGGGAAAAACAAACGCCCGCCGGGATGCGGCGGGCGTGCTTGCCTGCATGGCCGCTCAGGCCATCTGCGAGGGTCAGGCGGCGCTGGGCCTGGCGCTCGGCTTGGCGTTGTCGAGCGAGTACGGCGACAGCAGGCGCACCATCTGGGCAAAGGCCTTGGGGTTGCCGGCCAGCACTTCGCCTTGTTCCAGCTGGCGCGGCTCGCCGGCGTAGTTGCCGACCAGGCCGCCCGACTCGGTGATCAGCAGCATGCCGGCGGCCATGTCCCACGGCTGCAGGCCACGCTCGAAGAAGCCGTCGAGGCGGCCGCAGGCGACGTAGGCCAGGTCCAGCGCGGCGGCGCCCGGGCGGCGCAGGCCGGCGCAGCTGCGCGTCATCAGCGCGAAGATCTCGAGGTACTCTTCCACGCCCTCCAGGTCACGGAAGGGGAAGCCCGTGCCGATCAGGCAGTCGGCCAGCTTGTCGCGGCGGGTGACGCGGATGCGGCGGTTGTTGAGGAAGGCACCGGCGCCCTTGGTGGCGGTGAACAGCTCGTCGCGGGTCGGGTCGTAGACCACTGCCTGCACCGGCGTGCCGCGGTGCAGCTGGGCGATCGAGACCGCGTATTGGGGAAAGCCGTGGATGAAGTTGGTGGTGCCGTCGAGCGGGTCGATGACCCAGGTGTACTCGTGGGTGGCTTCTTCTTCGGTCCAGGACTGGCCGGACTCTTCCGCTAGAATGCCGTGTTCCGGGTAGGCCGTGCGCAGGATCTCGATGATCGCGGCTTCGGCGGCGCGGTCCACCTCGGTGACGAAATCGTTGTGTTGCTTGCGCGAGACGCGCACCAGATCGACGTCGAGCGACGCGCGGTTGATGATGGATCCCGCCTTGCGGGCCGCCTTGATGGCGATATTGAGCATCGGATGCATGAATCTCTCCAGGCCGGCCATGACCGCGCGGCGGGGCGCCAAAGCGCCGCTCGCCCGCTCATGGGCAGCTGACAACACAACGGATTGTAGAAGAACGTGGGGCGTCGCCGGCCTTGCCGCAGGACGCTTCGCAAATGTGTCGCGAACGTCTCGCGGGCATGCATAAACCTGGCGCCGCGCCAAAGAAGAACCCCGAATTGTATATGAACCCGGCAATTGATACGAGCCAGCCCGCCACCCCCACGTCAGGCGGGGATGCCTTCGGCCGCGTGCGCTTCGTGCTGGTGGAAACCAGCCATCCCGGCAACGTCGGCTCGGTGGCGCGGGCCATCAAGACCATGGGCTTCGGCAGCCTGGTGCTGGTCTCGCCGCGCGAGCCCGAGGTGCTGCGGCATCCCGACGCCGTGGCCATGGCCAGCGGCGCCGACGACGTGCTGGCCGCCGCCGTGATCGTCGACCAGGTCGACGCGGCCCTGGCCGGGGCCGCGCTGACCGTGGCCATGACCGCGCGCCAGCGCGAGTTCGGACCGCCGCGGCTGCTGCCGCGCGCCGCCGCCGCGCGTGCGCGCCAGACCCTGTCCGGCAGCGGCGACGTGGCGTTCGTGTTCGGCAACGAGCGCTATGGCCTGCCCAACGAGGTGGTGGAGCGCTGCAACGCGCTGACCCATATCCCGGCCAATCCGGCCTATGCCTCGCTGAACCTGGCGCAGGCGGTGCAGCTGGTCGCCTACGAGATGCGGCTGACGCTGCTGGAGGCCGCCCCGGACGCGGGCGCCAATATCGGCTATGCTGGCGAGCCGGCCACGGCCGAACAGGTCGAGGCCATGTTCGGCCACCTGCAGGCCGGACTGGAGGCGATCGGCTTTCTCGATCCTTCCAATCCTCGCAAGCTGATGACCCGGCTGCGCCGTCTGCTGGCGCGCAGCGGCCTCGAGCGCGAGGAGGTGAACATCCTGCGCGGCATCGCCAAGCACATGCTGATTGCCGCGCAGAACCAGTCGGGCCCGCAGGCCGACCGGTGACAGGAGCAAGGGATCGTGGCAGCAACCCGTAGCGATGCGATGTGGGACCAGAACGGTGCATGCCGAGGCGGCGTGGTCGGGAGTCCTGCCGGCGCGGGTGGGCGCAGGCCCGGTCGATGTTGATCGCAGCATCGCAGCAATGTCCCTGGCGGATCAGGGGCCAATCGCCGGCGCCGCAAGGCGGCCCGGCAAATCCCTTACACTCCTGATCCTCTTCACCGGCCCCCGACCGCGCCGGCGACCCTGCCCCGGGCCTGGCCCGCGTGGCGCGGCGCACGGTGCGGCACCACGACACGACCAAGATGTTCTCTCGCCTGAAGGAAGATATCGACACCATCATGCTGCGCGATCCCGCCGCGCGCAGCCGCCTGGAAGTCCTGACCTGCTATCCGGGCCTGCACGCGGTGCTGCTGCACCGGCTGGCGCACGCGTGCTGGGGCGCGGGCTGGCACTGGCTGGGCCGCTGGATTTCGCACTGGTCGCGCTTCTTCACCGGCATCGAGATCCATCCGGCGGCGACGCTGGGCCGGCGCGTGTTCATCGACCACGGCATGGGGGTGGTCATCGGCGAGACCGCGCAGATCGGCGACGACTGCACCATCTACCAGGGCGTGACGCTGGGCGGCACGTCGCTGTACAAGGGCCAGAAGCGGCATCCGACCCTTGGTGTCGGCGTGGTGGTCAGCGCGGGCGCCAAGGTGCTGGGCGGATTCGAGGTGGGCGACGGCGCGCGCGTGGGTTCCAACGCGGTGGTGCTCAAGCCGGTGCCGCCGGGCGCGACCGCGGTCGGCATTCCGGCCCGCATCATCCTGCCGGATGCGCCGTCGGTGCAGCAGGGTGCGAAGCAGGAGTTTTCGGCCTACGGCATCACGCCGAATGCCGACGACCCGGTGTCGCTGGCGCTCAAGAGCCTGATCGACAATGCCGCGCTCCAGCACGACCGCATCGAGGCCGTGCTGGCTGCGCTCGACCGGCTCGGCGAACACCTGGAGAACACGCCGAACGACCCGTTCGATGCCAGCGAGCTGCGCAAGCTGATGAAGTAACTGCGCGAGGGAACGGGCGAGCGGGCCGGCGCCGCTCAGTCGGTCTGCGGCAGCAGCCGGAAGCCGTCCTGGTCCAGCTGCAGCACCGCGGCGCGCGGATGCGCGCCGTCCAGGTCCCAGTCGGTCAGGACCCAGCGCACGCCTGCGCCTTCCTCGTGGCGAGCAGGCCGATGGGTATGGCCATGGACCATCAGCGACGCGCCGGCGGCGCCCAGCAATTCGGCCGCCGCCGCGGGGGCCACATCACCATAGACCACCGGTACCGCCGCGCCGGCGCTGCGCTGCCTGGCGCGGTTGCCTTCGCTGTCCGCGCGCAGCTTGCGGGCGACGGCCAGGCGCGCGCGCAGCGGCAGCGCCAGGAACACGCGCTGCACCCAGCGCTTGCGGGTCCAGCGGCGAAAGCGGTTGTAGCGTTCGTCGTCGATGCACAGCATGTCGCCGTGGCTCAGCACCACGCGCTGACCGGCGCAGTGGATCACGGTGGGGTCGGCCAGCAGCGTGGCGCCGGCGGCGCCAGCGAAGCGGCGGCCCAGCAGGAAGTCGCGGTTGCCGTGCATCAGGTACACCGCCACGCCGCGCGCGGCCAGTGCGCGCAGCGCCAGCGCCACGCGTTGCGCGAACGGCGCCTCGGTTTCTTCGTCGCCGACCCAGAATTCAAAGAAGTCGCCCAGGATGAACAGCGCGCGCGCCTGCGTGGCGGCGCGCTCAAGCGTGCGCTCGAAGGCCGCCAGCGTGCGCGGCATGCCGGGCGTGAGATGCAGGTCTGAAATGAACCACGCCGGCGCCTGTACCTCGAGGGGACCGGCTACCGGCGTGTGGGAGATTGCGGTCATGCGTGGTGTCGGGAGAGAAAGGCCGGCACGCGGGCGCGCACGGTACCGCAATCGGCGGGCATCGGCTTATTCGACGACGACGGCCTTCTCGATCACGACGTCTTCCAGCGGCACGTCCTGGTGGAAGCCCGAACTGCCGGTGCGCACGCCCTTGATCTGCTCGACCACGTCGGTGCCGTCGACCACCTTGCCGAACACGGCATAGCCGAAGCCCTGCGGGGTCGGCGCCGAGAAGTTGAGGAAGTCGTTGTCGACCACGTTGATGAAGAACTGCGCGGTGGCCGAGTGCGGCGCATTGGTGCGCGCCATCGCCACGGTGTAGCGGTCGTTCTTCAGGCCGTTGCCGGCTTCGTTCTCGATCGGGGCGTCGGTGTCCTTCTGCTTCATGCCGGGCTCGAAGCCGCCGCCCTGGATCATGAAGTTCTTGATCACGCGGTGGAAGATGGTGTTGTCGTAGTGGCCCTTGCGGACATACGACAGGAAGTTCTCAACCGTTTTCGGGGCCTTTTCGGCGTCGAGTTCCAGGGTGATCACACCCTTGTTGGTCTGCAGCTGTACCTTGGACATGGCGGTTTCCTCTGTTCGGTAATTATTTGACGACGGTGGCCGACTCGATCACGATCGGCGCGGCCGGCACATTGCGCATCGGGCCGTAGGCCGTGGTCGGCACGGCCTTGATCTTGTCGATCGTGTCCATGCCTTCCACCACCTTGCCGAAGACGGCATAGCCATTGCCGTCCGGCTGCGGGTAGTCGAGATTCGGATTATCCACCACATTGACGAAGAACTGCGCGGCGGCCGAATCCGGGTTGCTGGTGCGCGCCATGGCAACCGTGCCGGCCTTGTTCTTCAGGCCGCTGCGGGCTTCCAGCGGGATCGGCGCGCGCGTGGGCTTTTCCTTCATGTCGCGGTCGAAGCCGCCGCCCTGCACCATGAAGCCGTTGATCACGCGGTGGAAGATGGTGCCACTGTAGAAGCCGCTCTTCACATATTCCAGGAAGTTCGCGACGGTCTTGGGTGCGGCCTCGGGATAGAGCTCGACCGTGAACTTGCCGGCGCTGGTGACGAACTGGACGCGCTCGGCGGCCTTCTGCTGGGCCAGCGCGCTGAACGAAGACAGCGCGAGGGCGCCTGCGGCCAGGCCGGCAATGACGATGCGACGGGAACGGATCATGAAGGGAACTCCGGTAAGTCGGGATGGACACGGCCCGGGCGTGCCGCGCCGGGCCTGCGGATGAATGCTGTCAGTTGGCCGCGGGGGCGCTGGCCGGCGCCTGGCGCCCGCCCGGAGCCGCCTTGCGGCCGGTGGCCGCGGGTGCGGCCGGTTTCGGTGGCGCTGCCACGGCGGAAGCCGGGGCCAGCTGGCGCAGGCCGGCACTGGCGCGGGCATCGCCGGGATTGCGGCGCAGCGCTTCGGTGTAGGCCTGCTCGGCCAGGCGGCGGTAGACGTCCCCGAGGTTGGTGTAGCCGACCGCGAAGGCGGGCTTGACCTCGGTGGCCAGCAGCAGTTCGGCTTCGGCGCGCTTCAGGTCGCCCCGCTTGGCATAGAGCAGCGCGAGGTTGTTGTGCGGCTCGGGCAGCTCGGGAAAGTCCTGCGCCATCTCGCTGAAGGCCTGGATCGCTTCGTCCTCGCGGCCGGCCTGGGCCAGCGCCCAGGCGCGCTGGAAGCGGGCCTGCGCATTGCGCGGGTTGGCGGCGAGCACGCGGTCGAAGCCCTTGATGGCGTCCTCGTAGCGGCGCGCGTTGGCGGCTTGCTGGGCCTCGCCCATGCCCGGGTCGGTCGACTGGATGCCGCCGACCGGCGAGGTCGGCACCGCCAGCGACAGCGGGCCGTTCTGCGCGGACGCGGGGCCCGCCAGCGCCGCGGCCAGGGCCAGCAGCGGCAGGACAGTGCGGGATCCGCGCCGGCGCGCGCGTGCAGCGCAGGCGGCGGAGGCAGCGGAAAACGGGGAGGGCAGCGGCAGGCTCATTGAGGACGGGTCCGTTATACTCCGCGGCATTCTAGCAAAGCGGCAAGTGCGGCACGAAGGCGATGCCGTGGCGGCCAGGCTTGCGGTGTCGATGTGTGACGTGCGTGCGCGCCGGCCGGCCGGGCCGCGGGTCCGACTCGCGCACCGCCTTCCGGTAAGATATGGGGCGCGACGGCATTGCGCCAGCAGCGCCGTTCGCGCTGCCTGCCGTGTGGAACCGGCAGACTCCTCTCACCACTCACTTCGTTTCATGCAGCCCCTCAACATCTACAACACGCTCGCGCGTGAGAAACAGCCATTCGTGCCAATCGAACCCGGCAAGGTCCGCATGTATGTGTGCGGCATGACCGTGTACGACTATTGTCACGTCGGCCACGCGCGCGTGATGGTGGTGTTCGACATGGTGCACCGGTGGCTGCGCGCCGCCGGCTACGAGGTGACGTATGTGCAGAACATCACCGATATCGACGACAAGATCATCCGCCGCTCGGTCGAGAACGGCGAGACCATCGGCGAGCTGACCACGCGCTTCATCCAGTACATGCACGAGGACGCCGCCGCGCTGGGCGTGATCCGTCCCGACCACGAGCCGCGCGCCACCGACTACGTGCCGCAGATGCTCGACATGATCGGCAAGCTCGAGGCCAGGGGCCTGGCCTACCAGGCCAGCGACGGCGACGTGAATTACTCGGTGCGCAAGTTCGACGGCTACGGCAAGCTGTCCGGCAAGTCGCTGGAAGACCTGCGTGCCGGCGAGCGCGTCAGCGCCAACGATGCCAAGCAGGACCCGCTCGACTTCGTGCTGTGGAAGTCCGCCAAGGCGGGCGAGCCGCCCGAAAGCAAGTGGGACTCGAAGTGGGGCGCCGGTCGCCCGGGCTGGCACATTGAATGCTCTGCGATGAGCTGCGCGCTGCTGGGCGAGCATTTCGACATCCATGGCGGCGGGGCCGACCTGCAGTTCCCGCACCACGAGAACGAGATCGCGCAGTCCGAAGGCGCCAGCGGCAAGCCCTTCGTCAACCTATGGATGCACAACGGCTTCGTGCGCATCAACGACGAGAAAATGTCCAAGTCGCTTGGCAATTTTTTCACCATCCGCGAGGTGCTGAAGGCGTACGACGCCGAGGTCGTGCGCTTCTTCATCCTGCGCGCGCACTACCGCAGCCCGCTGAACTACAGCGACGCGCACCTGGACGACGCGCGCCACGCGCTGACGCGCCTGTACACGGCGCTCAAGGACAGCCAGCCGGGCGGCTGCGCGGTGGACTGGGACGAGCCGCACGCGAAGCGCTTTGCCGAGGCCATGGGCGACGACTTCAACACGCCGATCGCGATGTCGGTGCTGTTCGACCTGGCCAGCGAGATCAACCGCACCGGCTCGACCGCGGCCGCGCGCCAGCTCAAGGGGCTGGCCGGCACGCTGGGCCTGCTCGAACGTGACCCGCATACCTTCCTGCAGGGCGGCGGCAAGACCGACGACGGCCCGGCGCCGGCCGAGATCGAGCGGATGATCGCGGCGCGCAAGGCCGCCAAGGCCGAGCGCAATTTCGCCGAGGCGGACCGCATCCGCGCGCAGCTGCTGGAAGCGGGCATCGTGCTGGAAGACAAGCCGGGCGGTGCCACCGAGTGGAGGCGTGCTTGAACGCTGCCGCGCGCAAGCCCGCCACCGCCACGCCGCCCGCCGCCGCGGGCCGGGCGAAGGCGGCCGGCCCGCGCCCGGCCAAGGCCGGCGCCAGGGAGGCGCCGCTGCCCGACGGCAAGGACACCGGCAAGGAGGTGCGGCCCGCGGCCAAGGCCACGCGCAACGCCAAGGCCGTGTTGCCCGAGGCGCAGGCAGTGCCGCTGCCGGTCGAGACCGTGGCCGACGCGGTGCGACCCGCCTACTGGGACGAGGCCTGCGCGGACCTGATGAAGCGCGACCGCATCCTGCGCAAGATGATCCCGACCTACGGCCCGGCGCACCTGATCTCGCGTGGCGATCCGTTCGTCACGCTGGCGCGCGCGGTGGTGGGCCAGCAGATCTCGGTCAAGGCGGCGCAGTCGGTGTGGGAACGGCTGCATGCGGTGTGTCCGCGGCTGGCGCCGGCGCAGTTCCTGCGCGCCGGCACCGAGAAGCTGGCGGGCTGCGGCGTGTCCAAGCGCAAGGCGGAATACCTGATCGACCTGGCCGGGCATTTCAAGGCCGGCACCGTTCATGTCGCCCAGTGGGCGCAGATGGACGACGAGGCCGTGATCGCCGAGCTGACCCAGATCCGCGGCATTGGCCGCTGGACTGCCGAGATGTTCCTGATGTTCAACCTGATGCGGCCCAATGTGCTGCCGCTCGACGACGTCGGCCTGATCAACGCCATCTCGACCAACTATTTCAGCGGCGAGCCGGTCACCCGCAGCGAGGCGCGCGAGGTGGCGGCCAACTGGGAACCGTGGCGCACCGTGGCAACCTGGTATATGTGGCGCAGCCTCGACCCCTTGCCTGTGACGTATTAAGCATCGCTACAACAAAATTTAACTGCGGGTGCAGTCCGGGCTATCTGGCAGGCGCTAAGATAGCGGCCAATTTCCGGTAGAATGCGCCCCTTCACAGACAGGTACGTGTGATTTTATGAAAACCACCTTCCTGGATTTTGAGCAGCCCATTGCCGAACTCGAGGCAAAGATCGAAGAACTGCGCTTCGTGCAGGACGATTCGGCTGTCGATATTTCCGAAGAGATTTCGCGGCTGGCCGGCAAGAGCCAGCAGCTGACCAAAGACATCTATGCCAACCTGACCCCGTGGCAGGTTGCGCAAATCGCCCGCCACCCCCAGCGCCCCTATACGCTGGACTACGTGCGCGAGATCTTTACCGATTTCCACGAACTGCACGGCGACCGCACCTTTGCCGACGACCTGTCGATCATCGGTGGCCTGGCGCGCTTCAATGGCCAGTCGTGCATGGTGATCGGGCACCAGAAGGGCCGCGACACGAAAGAGCGCGCCATGCGCAATTTCGGCATGCCCAAGCCCGAGGGCTACCGCAAGGCCAAGCGCCTGATGGAGCTGGCCGACAAGTTCGGGCTGCCGATCTTCACCTTCGTCGACACCCCGGGCGCGTTCCCCGGCATCGACGCCGAAGAGCGCGGACAGTCCGAGGCCATCGGCCACAACCTGTACGTGATGGCCGGCCTGAAGGTGCCGCTGATCGCCACCATCATCGGCGAGGGCGGTTCGGGCGGCGCGCTGGCGATTGCCGTGGGCGACGTGGTGCAGATGCTGCAGTTCGCCACCTACGCGGTGATCTCGCCGGAAGGCTGCGCCTCGATCCTGTGGAAGACCGCCGAGAAGGCGCCGGAAGCCGCCGAGGCGCTGGGCCTGACCGCGCACCGGCTGAAGGCGCTGGGCCTGATCGACAAGATCGTGAGCGAGCCGCTGGGCGGCGCGCACCGCGACTACAAGGGCATGGCGGCGCTGCTCAAGCGCTCGCTGGCCGAGTCGCTGCGCCAGTTCCAGGGCATGAGCGTGAAGGAGTTGCAGGCACGCCGCTACGAGCGCCTGCTGGCCTATGGCAAGTTCAAGGAAACCGGCGCCCAGGACTGACCCGTCCGCCCGGCTGACCGACAAGGTCGCACAGGCCCTGCAGGCCGGTGCGGCCTTTGTTGTTTCTGGCGGTGCCGCGGCGGGCGCGCCGACGGTCGCGGTGGCCCTGTCGGGCGGGCGCGACTCGGTCGCGCTGCTGCATGCCGCGCGCGCGGCGGTGGCGCAGGCGGGCGATGGCGCGCGCGTGGTGGCGCTGCATGTCCATCACGGCCTGCAGGCCGAGGCCGACGACTGGGACCGCTTCTGCGCCGCGCTGTGCGCGCAATGGCAGGTGGGCTATTTCGTGCGGCGCGTGTCGGTGCGGCCCGCGGCGGGCGAGGGCGTCGAGGCGGCCGCGCGCCGCGCGCGCTATGCCGCGCTGGCGGCGATGTGCGCCGATAGCGGCGCGCGCCTGCTGCTGTTCGCCCATCACCAGGACGACCAGGTCGAGACCGTGCTGCTGCGGCTGTTCCGCGGCGCCGGCGTGGCAGGCATGGCGGGCATGCCTGCCATGCGCCCGCTGGATCCGCGCAGCGGCGTGATGCTGCTGCGCCCGTGGCTCGATGTCCCGCGCGCCGGCATCGAGGCATACTGCGCCGCCCACGCGCTGCAGTGGGTCGACGACCCGTCCAATGCCGACGGGCGCTATGCGCGCAACGCCTTGCGTGCGCAACTGCCGGCCCTGCAGGCGGCCTTTCCCGCGCTGGCGGTCAATGTGGTGCAGGCGGCCGCGCATTTTGCCCAGGCCGGCGCGCTGATCGACCAGCTCGCCGCCAACACGCTGGCGACGCTGGCGCGTGCCGGCCGCGACGCCGACACGCTGTCCGAACTCGATCTGCCCGGCCTGCGCGCGTTGCCGGCGCCGCAGGCCGATGCGGTGCTGCGCCTGTGGCTGCGCGACCTCGGCGTGCGCGCCCCGTCCACCGCGCGGCTGGCGGCGATGCGCGAGCAACTGATTGCGCACGCCGGCGGCGAGCCGGCGATCGCGCATGAAGGCATGGTGCTGCGCCGTTTCCGCGAGCGCGTGCTGGCGTGCGTGCCGCCGCCGGCGGTGGCGCCTGCGCCCGTGCTGCTGGACTGGCGCGGCGAGGCCCGCATCGTCGTGCCCGCCTGGCACGGCGAACTCCGTTTCTTCCGCGACGACACCTTCGGCGTGCCCGAAGCCGTGTTGCGGCAGCCCTTGCGCCTGGCCGCGCGCCGCGGCGGCGAGCGCATCGTGCTGCGCCCCGGCGGCCCGGCCCGGGCGCTGAAGCAAGCCTGCCAGGAGGCCGGCATCCCGGCCTGGCGCCGGGCCTGGCTGCCGCTGCTGTGGGCCGGCGACACGCTGGTGCTGGCCGCCGGACTGGGCATGCACCGCCGCTGGCCCGACGCCGCGCCGGCGCCGCGCTGGCGCGTGGCGTGGCATCCGCACGCGCCGGCGCCGGCGATGCCGCCGCGCTGATCTCGCCGAGACGAGGTCCGCCGCGGTCCGATAGTCGCCGGCATCACATCCGATCTGCCGCGCTTGGCCCCCGTGCGCCTTGCCTGACCGGGCCGCTTCGTGTATTTTCAAGGGCTTTGCACAATCGCTGGCGTCGACAAGAAGATGGCTCTCATCGTTCACAAATACGGCGGCACTTCGATGGGTTCCACGGAACGCATCAAGAATGTCGCCAAGCGCGTGGCCAAGTGGCACCGCGCCGGTCACCGCGTAGTCGTGGTGCCTTCGGCCATGTCGGGCGAGACCAATCGCCTGCTGGGACTCGCCAAGGAAATTTCGCCCCAGCCCAATCCGCGTGAACTGGACATGCTCGCCTCCACCGGCGAACAGGCCAGCGTGGCGTTGCTGGCGATCGCGCTGCACGGCGAAGACATCGACGCCGTCAGCTACACCGGCTGGCAGGTTCCGGTGAAGACCGATTCGTCCTACACCAAGGCCCGCATCGAATCGATCGACGACGAGCGCATCCTGGCCGACCTCGACGCCGGCCGCGTGGTGGTGATCACCGGCTTCCAGGGCATCGACGACGACGGCAACATCACCACGCTGGGCCGCGGCGGCTCGGACACCTCGGCCGTGGCCATTGCCGCCGCGATCGAGGCCGACGAGTGCCTGATCTACACCGACGTCGATGGCGTCTACACCACCGATCCGCGCGTGGTCGAGGACGCCCGCCGCCTGGACCAGATCACCTTCGAGGAAATGCTGGAAATGGCCAGCCTCGGCTCCAAGGTGCTGCAGATCCGCTCGGTGGAGTTCGCCGGCAAGTACCGCGTCAAGACCCGCGTGCTGTCGTCGCTGACCGACCCGCTTATGCCGCTCGAGCAGGAAATGCACTCGGGCACGCTGATCACTTTTGAGGAAGAAGACTCCACCATGGAAGCCGCTGTCATCTCCGGCATCGCCTTTGCCCGCGACGAAGCCAAGATCACCGTCCTGGGCGTGCCCGACAAGCCCGGCATCGCCTACCAGATCCTGGGCCCGGTCGCCGACGCCAATATCGACGTCGACATGATCATCCAGAACCAGTCCGTCGACGGCAAGACCGACTTCACCTTCACCGTGCCGCGCGGCGAGTACCAGCGCGCGCTGGCCATCCTGAACGATGGCGTGAAGGCGCACATCGGCGCCGGCAGCGTGTCGGGCGACCCCAAGGTGTCGAAGGTGTCGGTGGTAGGCGTGGGCATGCGCTCGCACGTCGGCATCGCCAGCAAGATGTTCCGCACGCTGTCGGAAGAGGGCATCAACATCCAGATGATCTCCACCTCGGAAATCAAGATCTCTGTGCTGATCGACGAGAAGTACATGGAACTGGCCGTGCGCGCGCTGCACAAGGCCTTCGAACTGGAACAGGCGTGATCCGTTCGTAAGCTTTTCTGGCGAGGCCGCAAAATTTGTGTTGAGTCATCGATTTTTCATTGACCAACCCCGGCGGCATCGCTAGAATACGCGCTTCGTTGTGTGGCTCCCTCACACAACGCAAGTTTGGGAGACGTGGCCGAGAGGTCGAAGGCACTCCCCTGCTAAGGGAGCATCCGGGCCAAAACCTGGATCGAGGGTTCGAATCCCTCCGTCTCCGCCAATGACAACCGTCCTTGGCGGCGGAACCCCGGAAGATCGCGGTCTTCCGGGGTTTTGTTTTTTGGGCGCCCCGCAGGGCGCATCCCGCAACATCGGCAATCCGTTCGCGTTGCCTTGCGCCGCTCACCCGATGCGTGCGCCGATCTCCTTCCCTTCCTCGTCCGGCGCGCTCCAGATTCATATTGAGCATCGGCTTTGCCGGTGCCAGAATTCCCAGCATGCGGAAGCGCGGCGCCGGCAGCTGGCCGGATCGCCGCGCGGGGATGGCGGGACGGATCGGGATGCACATGGACCGGGAACTGCTGCACCAGGCGTCGGAGGGTTCGGTACTGTTCGCGGATGTCAGCGGCAGTACGCGGCTCTATGAACGGGCGGGCAACGCGGCCGCCCTTGCCGCGGTCGGCCGTTGCATCGGCGCGATGAAATCCTGTTCCGAGGCCTCGCAAGGCCGGCTGGTCAAGACCATCGGCGACGAGGTGATGGTGCTGTTTCCCTGTGCCGAGCAGGCGCTGCAGGCGGCATTGGACATACAGCGGGCGGTTGCCGAGCTGCCGCCCGTGGCCGGCTTCACCATGTCGTCCCATATCGGCTTTCACCATGGCCCGATCCTGTCGGACGCGTCCGGCGATGTCTTCGGCGATGCCGTGAACCTGGCCGCACGGCTGTCCGGGCTCGCCGCGCGCGGACAGATCATCACCAGCAAGGACGCGGTCGCGGACCTGCCCGCGCCGCTGCGCCAGATGACGCGCTACCTGTACCCGATCCACGTGCGCGGCAGGGCGCAGCCGGTTGAGCTGTACGAGGCGATCTGGCAGCAGGCCACCGACCTGACCCTGATCGCGGGATTCAAGGAGCCGCTGTCGCATGCCGCGTTCCTCACCTTGCGCTATCGGGACACCGTGGTCGAGATGAACGCCGTCTCGGCGCCGGTGACCATCGGGCGGGACGCCGGCATGACCATCGTGGTGTCGGACCGCCTCGCGTCGCGCTTCCAGGCCATGGCCGAGCCGCGCGCCGGCAGGTATGTACTGATCGACAGAAGCTCGAACGGCACCCATGTCAGCATGGATGGCGCCGAGCCATTCATTTTGCGCCGCGACGAGGTCACGCTGAGAGGGCACGGCTGGATCGGGTTTGGCCAATGGACGGGGCCGAGCGCGGAGTGCATCGAATTCGCCCTGCAGGTGGACAAGACCGGTGCGGGCCGATAGCTGCAATGCGCATGAAATCGGCCGGGGAATTTCAGTTTTGAATTCCATGTGTGCCCGGCGGCGTTGAAAATCCGCTTGTAAATCAACAAGCGGGGCGGTGGCTCGCTTCTTGCGCCCATGCGGGTACAGGCGCATGCTGGTTCCCGCCTGTGATCCGCCATTCCCCCTCACCCGACTTTCCGTGGCCACGCGCACGGAGGGACATTTTCTTGCCGCCATGGACTACCGCCCGATCCAATCCCTGCTGATTGCCAACCGCTCCGAGATCGCGATCCGCGTCATGCGCGCGGCCGCCGAGATGAATGTGCGCACGGTGGCGATCTATTCGAAGGAAGACCGCCTCGCGCTGCATCGCTTCAAGGCCGACGAGAGCTACCTGGTCGGCGCGGGCAAGAAGCCGCTGGCGGCCTATCTCGATATCGACGACATCCTGCGCATTGCGCGGCAGGCCGGGGTCGACGCGATCCATCCGGGCTATGGCTTCCTGTCGGAGAACCCTGAGTTCGCGCAGGCCGTGATCGATGCCGGCATCCGCTGGATCGGCCCGTTGCCGGAGGTGATGCGCAAGCTCGGCAACAAGGTCGCGGCGCGCAACGCGGCGATCGCCGCGGGCGTGCCGGTGATGCCGGCCACCGAGCCGTTGCCGCATGACCTGGACACGTGCAAGCGCCTGGCCGCCGGCATCGGCTATCCGCTGATGCTGAAGGCGAGCTGGGGCGGCGGCGGGCGCGGCATGCGCGTGCTGGAGAGCGAGCAGGACCTGGAGGGCGCGCTCGCGGCGGCGCGGCGCGAGGCGCTGGCGGCGTTCGGCAACGACGAGGTCTACGTCGAGAAGCTGGTGCGCAACGCGCGCCATGTCGAAGTGCAGGTGCTGGGCGACACGCACGGCAACCTGGTGCACCTGTACGAGCGCGACTGTACCGTGCAGCGGCGCAACCAGAAGGTGGTCGAGCGCGCGCCGGCGCCGTATCTCGACGATGCCGGCCGCGGCGCACTGTGCGAGTCCGCGCTGAGGCTGATGCGCGCGGTCGGCTACACCCATGCCGGCACGGTCGAGTTCCTGATGGATGCCGACTCGGGCCAGTTCTACTTCATCGAAGTCAACCCGCGCATCCAGGTCGAGCACACCGTCACCGAGATGGTCACCGGCATCGATATCGTCAAGGCGCAGATCCGCATCACCGAAGGCGGCCATATCGGCATGACCGAGAACACGCGCGATGCCGACGGCAAGATCGTAGTGCGCGCCGCGGGCGTGCCGGTCCAGCAGGATATCCATCTGAACGGCCACGCGCTGCAATGCCGGATCACCACCGAGGATCCGGAAAACGGTTTCCTGCCGGACTACGGCCGCCTGACCGCGTATCGCAGCGCCGCCGGCTTCGGCGTGCGGCTCGATGCCGGCACCGCCTATGGCGGCGCGGTGATCACGCCGTACTACGACTCGCTGCTGGTCAAGGTCACCACCTGGGCGCCGACCGCGCCGGAATCGATGCGGCGCATGGACCGGGCGCTGCGCGAGTTCCGCATCCGCGGCGTGGCGTCCAACCTGCAGTTCCTCGAGAACGTCATCAACCATCCCGCGTTCCGCTCGGGCGACGTCACCACGCGCTTTATCGACAAGACCCCGGAACTGCTGGCCTTTGCCCGGCGCCAGGACCGCGCCACCAAGCTGCTGCGCTACCTGGGCGAGGTCAGCGTCAACGGGCACCCGGAGCTGAGCGGACGCGCGCTGCCGACGCTGCCGCTGCCCGCGCCGGTGCTGCCTGCGATCGACACCGGCGCTGCGCTGCCGTACGGCACGCGCGACCGGCTGCGCGAACTGGGCGCCGAGAAGTTCTCGCGCTGGATGCTGGAACAGAAGCGCGTGCTGCTGACCGACACCACCATGCGCGACGCGCACCAGTCGCTGTTCGCCACGCGCATGCGCACCGCCGACATGCTGCCGATCGCGCCGTTCTATGCGCGCGAGCTGTCGCAGCTGTTTTCGCTGGAGTGCTGGGGCGGCGCCACTTTCGACGTGGCGCTGCGCTTCCTGAAGGAAGACCCGTGGCAGCGCCTGGAGCAGTTGCGCGAGCGCGTGCCCAACGTGCTGTTCCAGATGCTGCTGCGCGGCTCCAACGCGGTGGGCTACACCAACTATGCCGACAACGTGGTGCGCTTCTTCGTGCGCCAGGCGGCCAGCGCCGGCGTCGACCTGTTCCGCGTGTTCGATTCGCTCAACTGGGTGCGCAATATGCGCGTGGCGATCGATGCGGTAGGGGAAAGCGGCGCGCTGTGTGAAGGCGCGATCTGCTATACCGGCGACCTGTTCGACCCGAAGCGTTCCAAGTACGACCTGAAGTACTACGTCGGCATCGCGCGCGAGCTGCAGCAGGCCGGCGTGCATGTGCTGGGCATCAAGGACATGGCCGGCATCTGCCGGCCGCAGGCGGCCGCGGCGCTGGTCAGGGCGCTCAAGGAAGAGACCGGGCTGCCGGTGCATTTCCACACGCACGACACCAGCGGCATCTCGGCCGCCTCGGCGCTGGCCGCGATCGAGGCCGGCTGCGACGCGGTCGACGGCGCGCTCGACGCGATGAGCGGGCTGACCTCGCAGCCCAACCTGTCGAGCATCGCCGCGGCGCTGGCGGGCAGCGAGCGCGACCCGGGCCTGGACCTGGAGCGCCTGCACGAGGCGTCGATGTACTGGGAAGGGGTGCGCCGCTACTACGCGCCGTTCGAATCCGAGATCCGCGCCGGCACCGCCGACGTCTATCGCCACGAGATGCCGGGCGGCCAGTACACCAACCTGCGCGAGCAGGCGCGCTCGCTCGGCATCGAGCACCGCTGGACCGAGGTCTCGCGCGCCTACGCCGAGGTCAACCGGATGTTCGGCGACATCGTCAAAGTCACGCCGACCTCCAAGGTGGTCGGCGACCTGGCGCTGATGATGGTGGCCAACGACCTGAGCGCCGCCGACGTGTGCGATCCGGGCAAGGAGATCGCGTTCCCGGAATCGGTGGTGTCGCTGTTCCGCGGTGAGCTGGGCTTCCCGCCCGACGGCTTCCCGGCGGCGCTGTCGCGCAAGGTGCTGCGCGGCGAGCCGCCGGCGCCGTACCGGCCCGGCGACCAGATCGCGCCGGTCGACCTCGACGCGGCCCGCGCCGCGGGCGCGGCGGCGTGCGAGCAGCCGCTCGACGACCGCCAGCTGGCCTCGTACCTGATGTATCCGAAGCAGGCGGCCGAGTACCACGCGCATGTGCGCCTGTACAGCGATACCTCGGTGGTGCCCACGCCGGCCTACCTGTACGGCCTGCAGCCGCAGGAAGAGGTGGCGATCGACATCGAGCCCGGCAAGACCCTGCTGGTGTCGCTGCAGGGCACCCATCCCGATGCCGACGAAGGCAAGATCAAGGTCCAGTTCGAGCTGAACGGGCAGTCGCGCACCACGCTGGTCGAACAGCGCAGCACCGCGCAGGCCGCGGCCGCGCGCCAGGGCCGGGCGGCGGCCGAGCCCGACAACCCGCTGCATGTTGCCGCGCCGATGCCGGGCTCGATCGTGACGGTGGCGGTGCAGCCCGGCCAGCGCGTGGCCGCGGGCACCACGCTGCTGGCGCTGGAGGCGATGAAGATGGAGACCCATATCGCCGCGGACCGGGATTGCGAGATCGCGGCGGTCCATGTGAAGGCGGGCGATCGGGTGGCGGCGAAGGATCTGCTGGTCGAACTGAAGGACTGACCCGGGCAGCACGACACGCCGCTGCGCCAGAGTCAGCCCTGCGCGGAACCGCGGAAGACCACGGTCTTTCCGGGGTTTTTGCCTGGCTGGCGCGGCAGCCGGGCCGCCATGGATCGCGTCCCCTGGCGCGCATCGCAATATTGTTCCTGCAATGAAACACTGTGTTTGCCTGACGGAGGCTTCTGCAATCTCAAAGCGCTGCTATCGTGTCGAGCCGTGATCAAAAGAAAGCGGTGGCGCGGCAATCTCGCAGGCGCTGCCCGACACAGACGGATGTCAGTGAAGAAAAACACATTGTCAGGGGGGCTGCCGCGCGCGGCTCTGGTGTCGATTACGGCCGGCCTGCTGGCGCTGCCGTCCGCCGCCGGCGCCGCGGCATTCTCGATGCAGGCGGGCTATGGGCGCGACAACCGGCACGGCGTGGAGAAATACGAAGTGGCGGCGCGCTGGGACGAGATCGTGCAGTGGCAGCTGTCGAGCCGGCTGGCGCTGGCGCTGGACGGCGAGGTCAGCATTGCCAACTGGCGCGCGCTGTCGTCGCGGCCGTCGAGCCAGCTGACCGAGTTCGGCGTGTCGCCGATCTTCCGGCTCAGCTATGCGGGGGAGTACGCCACGCCGTTCGTCGAGGCCTCGGTGGGCCTGCGCGTGCTGACCCACACCGAGATTGCCGGCGGCCACCGCATGGGCTCGGCGTTCCAGTTTTCCGACATGATCGGCGTCGGCGTCGCCTTCGGCAAGGCGCAGCGGCTGACGATCGGCTACCGCTTCCAGCACCTGTCCAATGCCGGGATCAAGGACCCGAATCCTGGCACCAACTTCAGCATGGGATACGTGCGCTACCGCTTCTGAGCGCTGGCGGCATCGTTCCAGCGGCAGGACGCTGCATCGCAATCCCGCCGCCTACCGCGCACCGGCCGCGGCACCTATCATCGCTTCATGGATCATTGCCGGCCCGCGTGGCCGGCATTCTCGGAGATCGACATGAAGCGCATTCTGGGTGTCTACAGCGCACCGCGTCCGCACTGGGTCGGGGATGGTTTCCCGGTACGTTCGATGTTCTCGTACACCAGCCACGGCAAGCAGCTGAGCCCGTTCCTGCTGCTCGACTACGCCGGTCCGGCCGACTTCACGCCGACGCAGCGTCCGCGCGGGGTGGGCCAGCATCCGCACCGCGGCTTCGAGACCGTCACCATCGTCTACAAGGGCGAGGTCGCGCATCGCGACTCGACCGGGCAGGGCGGGGTCATCGGCCCGGGCGACGTGCAATGGATGACGGCGGGCGCCGGCATCCTGCATGAAGAGTTCCATTCGCCCGCCTTTACGCAAAGCGGCGGCGCGCTGGAGATGGTGCAGCTGTGGGTCAACCTGCCGGCGCGCGACAAGATGGCCGCGCCGGGCTACCAGGCCATCGTCGACCGCGACATCCCGGCAGTGCCGATGCCCGACGGCGCCGGCACGGTGCGCGTGATCGCCGGCGAATACGAAGGCAAGCGCGGCCCGGCACGCACCTTTACGCCGATGCATGTGTGGGACATGCGCCTGAACCAGGGCACCGGCACGCGCGTGGCGCTGCCCGAAGGCTGGCATACCGCGCTGGTGGTGCTGCGCGGCAAGGTCACGGTCAACGCCGAGGCCACCGTGCGCGATGCCGAGATGGTGGTGCTGGATGGCGCCGGCGATGCGGTCAGCATCGAGGCCGGCACCGATGCGGTGGTGCTGCTGCTCAGCGGCGAGCCGATCGACGAGCCCATCGTCGGCCACGGCCCGTTCGTGATGAACACCGAGGCGGAGATTGCCGAGGCGTTCCGCGACTTCAGCAGCGGCCGCTTCGGCAGCATGGCCGCGGGCCAGCAGTAGGCCACCGCACGCAGTCGGGCGGCGCGTCGCCGGCTGGCTGCGGCGCCGCCTCAGGCGAGCGTGAAGGTCGGCACCGGTGCGCCGCCGTCGCTGGGCGAGAACTTGACCTGCACCTTCTGGCCGATCCGCACCGTGTCGAGATCGCAGTCGACGATATGGGTCATCATGGTCACGCCTTCTTCCAGCTTCACGTAGGCGATGCAGAACGGGTTGGGGCCGGCGCGGCGCGTCACGCTGTAGGTGTAGATGGTGCCGCGGCCGCTGGCCTGCTTCCACGAGGTGGTGCCCATGCAGAACGGGCACAGCACGCGCGGGTACCAGTGCGGCTTGCCGCAGTCGTCGCAGACCTTGACCAGCAGCTTGCCCTCGCGCGCGGCCTGCCAGAACGGCAGGTTGTCGGGCTGTTCGTCGGGCGCCTTGTAGACGGCTGGGATGTGTGGGGTCGTCATGTCAGTGCTCCGGCGCGTTATTCACGTTCAAGGATCAGGGTGGCGCTGCCGTGGCGCGAGCCCAGGTAGCCGCCGGTGCCTTGCGCCAGCGCGAGGTCGCAGTTGGCGACCTGCACCGCGGGATGGGCCTCGCCGCGCAGCTGGCGCACGGCTTCGATGACCTTGGTGATGCCGCCGCGGTTGGCCGGGTGGTTGTTGCACAGGCCGCCGCCATCGGTATTGAACGGCAGCTTGCCGACGCCCGAGATCAGGTTGCCGTCGGCGACGAACCTGCCGCCTTCGCCCTTCTTGCAGAAGCCCAGGTCTTCCAGCTGCATCAGCACGGTGATGGTGAAGCTGTCGTAGATCGACGCGTACTTGATGTCAGCCGGGGTCACGCCCGCTTCGGCAAAGGCCGTCGCGCCCGAGAAGCGCGCGCCCGACCAGGTCAGGTCGACTTCGCCGCCGAGCTGGCCCTTGATGTACTCGCCGGCGCCGCGGATCTTCACCTTGGGCCGCTGCAGCGTGGCGGCGATTTCCGGACGCGCCACCACCAGCGCGCCGCCGCCGTCGGAGACCACGCAGCAGTCCAGCTTGTGCAGCGGATCCGAGATCATCGGCGAGTTCAGCACGTCTTCGACCGTGACCACGTCGCGCAGCATGGCGTGGGGGTTGTGCTGGGCGTGGTGCGACGCCGCCACCTTGACCCAGGCGAGCTGCTCGGCGGTGGTGCCGTACTCGTGCATATGGCGCATCGCCGCCATCGCGTACAGGTTGACGGTGACCGGGCTGAACGGGCTTTCGAACGGCAGGTCGGGCAGGTTGGCGCCCCAGTTGCGCGCCTGCGTGCCGGTGGAGCCTTCCGAGCGCGGCCGGCCCGCGAGCGTGATCAGCGCGACGTTGCACTTGCCGGCGGCGATCGCCTGCGCGGCGTGCGAGACATGGACCAGGTACGCGGAGCCGCCCGTATCGGTGGAATCGACATGGCGCACCTTCAGGCCGAGGTAGTCGACCATGTTGACCGCGCCCAGCCCGGGCGCGTCGCCGGCGCAGAAGTAGCCGTCGACGTCGGCCAGGGTCAGGCCGGCGTCCTGCAGCGCGCCCTTGGCGCTTTCGGCGTGCAGTTGTGCCACGGTCTTGTCGGGTGCCTTGCGGGTCGGGTGCTCGTAGGCCCCGACGATGTAGGCCTTGCCGTTGATGCTCATCTGTTCTCCTTCGGTGCGTCAGGTGGTGCCAGCGCGAGGGCGGGGCGATGCTGGCACGGCGATCCCGAGAGTATTGCGTAGCTTGCCCGCTGCGTTGTATTCGGAAGTGCCGAAGGGTGTATTCGGTCCAGGCGGGGGATGCTGCCATCGAAGCCGGGCGGGAGGCGCTTGCGGCGCGAACGATTGCGGCGACCGCAACAATCTGCGCTGGACAGTTCTGAACCTAAATAAACAGGATCGATGACCTGCTTCGTTGAAGCGGTGGATGAGGCCCAGGGCCTGCTGATGCTGGCGGCAGGGCAGCCATCGCTGCGCCGCTGAGCGCACGCGCGCTCACACCACCTTGCCCGGATTCATCAGCCCGAGCGGATCCAGCGCAGCCTTGATCGCCCGCATCATGGCAAGTTCGACCTCGCTCTTGTAATGCCGGTTTTCCTCGCGCTTGAGCTGGCCCAGGCCGTGCTCGGCCGAGATCGAGCCGTTATGCGAGCGCACGCTGTCGTGCACGATGCGGTTGACCTGGTCCTGGTGCGCCAGGAAGGCATCGTGGTCGACGCCTTCGGGCGGCGCCACGTTGTAGTGCAGGTTGCCGTCGCCGAGATGGCCGAAGGTGACCATGCGCGCACCGGGAAAGGCGTTCTGCAGCAGCGCGTCGGTACACTCGATAAAGTCCGCGACGCGCGATACCGGCACGGCGATGTCGTGCTTGATGTTCTTGCCGTCTTCCACCTGCGCCAGCGGAATATGCTCGCGCAGGTTCCAGAAGTCGCGCGACTGCTGCACCGATTCGGCCACCACCGCGTCGGCGACCACGCCGGCGTCGAAGGCGGCCGACATCATGGTTTCGAAGATGCCGCGCGCATGGGCTTCGCTTTCGCTGTCGGACAGTTCCAGCAGCACCAGCTGCGGATGCATGTCGGCGAACGGATAGCGCAGCTGCGGGAAGTGCCGCGTCACCAGCGTCATGCTGAGCGCCGACATCAGCTCGAAGCCGGTCAGCATGGCGCCGGCGTGCGACTGGGCGATGGCCAGCAGCGCCAGCGCGGCGCGCGGGCTGTGCACCGCGGCCAGCGCCGTGACCGACGCGCGCGGCAGCGGGAACAGCTTCATCACCGCGGCGGTGATGATGCCCAGCGTGCCTTCGGCGCCGATGAAGAGGTCGCGCAGGTCATAGCCGGTGTTGTCCTTGCGCAGGCCGCGCAGCCCGTGCCAGGTGTCGCCGGAGGGCGTCACCACTTCCAGCCCCAGGCACAGTTCGCGCGTGTTGCCGTAGCGCAGCACCGCGGTGCCGCCGGCATTGGTCGACAGGTTGCCGCCGATGGTGCAGCTGCCCTCGGCCGCCAGGCTCAGCGGAAACAGCCGGCCGTGCTCGCGCGCCACCTCCTGCAGCTGCTGCAGCACCACGCCGGCCTCGACCGTGATGGTGTTGTTGAGCGGATCGAGCTGGCGGATGCGGTTGAGCCGCTGCAGCGAGATCACCACTTGCGGTGCGCCCGCCACCGGCGTGGCGCCGCCGCACAGGCCGGTGTTGCCGCCCTGCGGTACCACGGCGATCCGGTGCGCGTGGCAGGCATGGACCACCTCGGCGACTTCCGCGGTGGTGCCCGGGCGCAGCACCGCCAGCGCCTCGCCGCGATAGCGCTTGCGCCAGTCGGTCAGGTAGGGCGCCTGGTCGGCCGCATCGGTCAGCACGTGCTGCGGGCCCAGCGCGGCGCGGCACAGTGCGAGGAAGGAGTCTTGAGGCGAGGTCATGGCGATGGATGGACGCGGTTCAGGACTTGGGCTCGGCGGCCTTGCCGGCGGCGCGGGCGCGGCGCTTGTACGGGCGCAGGTAGAGGATGGTGCTGGTGAAGAACACCAGCGTCAGCGCCACCTCGACCCACGCCAGCGTGGACGAGGGCGCGCGGTCGCTGGTGGCGCGCACGATGCCCTCGGTGAAGAACAGCAGGATCAGCATCGACGACCACTGCATGGTGTAGCGGTTGCGCGTGAGCACGCCGCGCAGCGGCAGCAGCAGCGGCAGGAACTTGAGGATCAGCCACGAGCCGCCCGGCCGCAGCGGCGCCAGGAACCATTCCCAGGCAATGCACAGCACCAGCAGCGCCAGCAGGCTGCCTACGCTGAGCCGGTACAGCCATGGGCTGTGCAGGGCCTGGTCGCTGTTCACACCGGGGGTCATGCCTGCGCTCCGGCCAGGCGCAGCGCGGTCTGCGCCAGCCGGCGGCCCATGGCCAGGGCCAGCGCCGATTCGTCTTCGGTGACGGGCCCGCGGTTGTCGCCGTGGGCATGGTGGCTGGGGCCGTACGGCGTGCCGCCCGAGGCCGTCGTCATCAGCCCCTTCTCGGAATAGGGCAGGCCCAGGATCAGCATGCCGTGGTGCAGCAGCGGCAGCATCATCGACAGCAGCGTGGTCTCCTGCCCGCCGTGCAGGCTGCCGGTGGCGGTGAACACGCAGGCGGGCTTGCCGGCGAGCGCGCCCGACAGCCACTGGGCCACGGTGCCGTCGAGGAAGTATTTCACCGGCGCGGCCATGTTGCCGAAGCGGGTAGGGCTGCCCAGCGCCAGACCGGCGCATTCCTCCAGGTCGCGCAGCTCGGCATACGGCGGGCCGTCGGCGGGGATCTCCGGCGCGGTGGCCTCGCACACGGTGGAAACCGGCGGCACCGTGCGCAGGCGGGCCTGCGCGCCGGGGACGCTGTCGATGCCGGTGGCGATCAGTTCGGCGAGCTTGCGGGTGCTGCCGTGGCGGCTGTAGTACAGGACGAGGATCTCGGTCATGGAGCGGGATGGCCGGCGGTGAAGGGGCAGCGAAGCGTGATGCGGGAGGATGCCGGCAACAATGCGCGTATTATAGATGCGCCCCCCGCGCCATCTCCCGATGGCCTCGCGCTGCACGCGCCACGGGGCCATCCTTGAATTCGACAGACGATCCGACAGACCAGATCCAGGAGGTTGCTTGCGCATGATTGGAGCCCGCGTCGCCCGCCTGCGCCGGGAATGGAACCTGCAAAAGGTGCGTGCCCTGGCGCGCTATGCGCTGCGCCGCGCCGCCGAAGACCGCCTGCCGCAGGTCTCGGCCAGCCTGACCTTCACCACCGTGCTGGCGGTGGTGCCGGTGCTGACCGTGGCCTTCGCGCTGCTTGCCGCGTTCCCGGTGTTCCGCGACTTCCGCAACGCCATCGAGGCCTACCTGTTCCAGAACCTCATTCCTGGCAACGTCAGCGAGTCGATCCAGCGCTATCTCGGCATGTTCGCCAAGAGCGCGCGCGGGCTGACCGCGATGGGCCTGGGCGGGCTGATGGTGACCTCGGTGCTGACCATGCTGACGGTGGAGGACGCGCTCAACGCGATCTGGCGCGTCAAGCAGCGCCGCCCGCTGGCGCAGCGGGTGCTGGTGTTCTGGGCGGTGCTGACCTTCGGCCCGGTGCTGATCGGCGCGAGCCTGTCGATCAGTTCCTACCTGATCTCGATCTCGGCCGGCTATGTCGGCACCATGCCGGTGGGGCTGGGCCTGCTGGTGGGCGCGGCGCCGGTGCTGCTGTCGGCGCTGGCCTTTGCCTTCCTGTACACGGCGGTGCCCAACGCCTATGTCGAGTGGCGCGACGCCATCGTGGCCGGGCTGGTCGCGGCGGTGGCGTTCGAATTCGCCAAGCGCGGCTTCGGCTATTTCATCACCGAGATCCCGGCCTACACCGCGGTCTACGGCACCTTCGCCGCGCTGCCGCTGTTCCTGCTGTGGATCTACCTGAGCTGGCTGGTGACGCTGCTGGGCGCGACCATCGCCGCCAACCTGCCGGTGATCCGGCAGGGCTACTGGCGCCGCCGCAGCTTTGCCGGCAGCGAGTTCTTCGACGCGCTGGGCGTGCTGCTGCTGCTCTACCGCGCCCGCGATGAAGTGCCGCGCAGCGTCGGCGAACTGGACCTGAGCCGCAAGCTGCGGGTCGAGGCTGACTACCTGGCCAGCCTGCTGGACAAGCTCAAGGCCATGCATCTGGTCGGCCGCCTGCAGCAGGAGCGCGGCCAGGCCCACTGGGCGCTGCTGTGCGACCCGTCGCAGGTGACGCTGCGCACGCTGCATGACCGGCTGGTGCTGAACCTGCCGCGGCTGCCTCGCACGGCGCTGGCGCAGCATCTGCGCGGCGCCGATGCGCTCAAGTCGATATTGGACAATCCGCAGCTGGACCAGACGCTGGAAACGGTGTTCCGGCAGCAGCCGGTGGACTTGCCGCCCACGGCCAGCGATGGCGATGGGCAGCGCCAGCGGCGTCAGCTGGAGGTGGTGCCACCGGGGTGGCATGGGCAGGTTTGATTTCTGATTGGCTGGCGCTAGATTCGGTGGGGTCACCGGCCGACAGCGCCAAGCGAGCGCAGCGAGGCGTACCGTGCCAGGGGCCCACGCCCCGCGATACTGACGGCGCAGCAGCCGAAGGCGTTCCTACGACAAGGCCCGCAGCAGGGGCCACTCCGCGCTCTGGGCTCGTTCAACCCACACTTCAACGCCCTTGCCACCGTGGTGCACCCCTGCGGCAGGCAGTCCCGCTATGTGAGGAAGCCCAGCCCCGTACGAAAACGCCCGGGCACACTACGATAAGACATGCCGCCCGCAGGGCAGTAAACGCGCTTTTTGGTTACTTTTTGGCGCTCGGCCAAAAAGTGACCCGCCCAGGAGGGCGGAACCAGGCGGTTCAAGCGCCGACAGCATGTCACCAACAGCGACCACCCCAAAACAAGCACCAGGACCCGTTCCCCTCAAAACGAAATCCTCCCCCGCCACATATCCGCATACATCACCCAATCCCCCATCAGGCTATAAACCGGATGCCGGAACGTAGCCGGCCGATTCTTCTCGAACCCGAAATGCCCGACCCAGGCGAACGCATACCCCGCCACCACCGCGGCGAGCAGCCACCAGGCATTGCCGGTCGCGACCAGCGCCACCAGGCACAACAGCGCCACCGTCGAGCCGGCGAAATGCAGCCGCCGGCAGGTACGGTTCTGGTGTTCGCTCAGGTAGTAGGGATAGAAGGCCGCGAAATTCTCGAACTCGCGCGCGCGGGCGTGGGCCATGGCTGTCTCCGGCAGGTCTTGTTTGCTGCAGTGTAGACCTTCGGCGCCGGGATGTAATGCGAACGGCCGCCGGCGTGGCCAGCCGTCCGGGATCAGAGTCAGCCCGCTGCCACCACCTTGCGCGCAAACGCCGCCAGCGCATCCAGCACTTCGTCCGGGCGCTCGCCCATCAGCGCATGGCCGCACGGCACCGTCACCACGCTGGCGCTGCGCATCTTGCCCGCCAATGCCTGGGCCGCCTTGGGCGAGGTCATCATGTCCTTGCTGCCGGTGATGAACAGCGCCGGGCAGGCCGCCGCCACGGCGGCTTCCTCGCCATGCGCATAGGCGTTGCAGGCCGTGAAGTCATTGTGGAACACATGCGCCTGCGGGTTGTTGCGCGACACCCGTTCCATCAGCCGCTGGCTGCCGCCATGCATCCACGCGCCGGGGCCCGGCGACGACGGCTTGTTGGCGAGGCTGGAATGCGACCAGGCGTTGACCATGGCGATGGCTTCGCCCTCGCGGTTGAGCGAGGCGTCCAGCAGCGCGTCCGAGACCTTCATCGGATAGGCCGTGGCCAGCAGGCCGATGCCGCGCACCGCCTGCGGATGCCGCGCCGCGCATTCCAGCGCGATCAGCGAGCCCATGCTGTGGCCGAACACCAGGGCCGGCGCGGTGACGCCGGCGGCGGCCACCAGCGCCATGACCCAGTCGGCCATGGCTTCGACCGTGGCCAGCGGCGCGCCCTTGCTGCGGTTGTGGCCGGGCAGGTCCACCGCCAGCACCGAGAAGCCATGGTTGGCGAACCAGCGCGTCTGCAGCGCCCACACGCTGTGGTCGTTCTGCGCGCCGTGGACGAAGACGGCGCAGGGCAGGGCGGGATCGAAGGGTTTGCCGCCGGTATAGGCGTAGGCCGGCTGGCCGGCAAGGTTCAGTTCCATCAGGCTTGCCCTCCCTGTTTGGCGGCGCCCGCGCCCATGGCCTTCTCGGCCGCCTTCAGCCCGCGCTTGAGATCGTCGATCAGGTCGTCGGCATCCTCCAGGCCGACCGACAGCCGGATCGTGCCTTCGGTAATGCCCGCCGACTGCAGCGCGGCCGCGTCCATGCGGAAGTGCGTGGTCGAGGCCGGGTGGATCACCAGCGAGCGCGCATCGCCCACGTTGGCCAGGTGCGAGAACAGCGACAGGCTTTCGATAAAGCGCTGGCCGGCGACCCGGTTGCCCTTCAGGTTGAAGCTGAACACCGCGCCGCAGCCGCGCGGCAGCAGGCGCTTGGCCAGTTCATAGTCGGGGTGCGATTCCAGTTCCGGGTACGACACCGACTCCACCATCGGATGCGACACCAGGAACTGCACCACCTTGCGGGTGTTGTCGACATGGCGGCTCATGCGCAGCGGCAGCGTCTCCACGCCCTGCAGCAGCTGCCACGCCGCCATCGGGTTCATGCACGCGCCGAAATCGCGCAGCCCTTCGCGGCGCGCGCGCAGCAGGAACGGCGCCACCGTGCTTTCCTCGGTGAACACCATGTTATGAAAGCCCTCGTACGGCTCGGACAGCTCCGGGAAGCGCCCCGAGGCCTCGAAGTCGAAGGTGCCGCCTTCGACCAGCACGCCGCCGATGGTGGTGCCGTGGCCGCCCAGGAACTTGGTGGCCGAGTGGCAGAGCAAGCCGGCGCCATGGTCGAACGGCCGCAGCAGGTAGGGCGTGGTGAAGGTGGAGTCCACCAGCAGCGGGATGCCGTGGTCCTGGCCCAGTTGCGCCAGGGTCGGGATGTCGAGCACGTCCAGCCCGGGGTTGCCCAGCGTCTCGCCGAACAGCAGCCGGGTATCGGGCCGGATGGCCGCGCGCCAGGCGTCGATGTCGCGCGCCTTGACGAAGGTGGTCTCGATGCCGAAGCGGCGCAGCGTGTAGTGCAGCAGGTTGTGCGAGCCGCCGTACAGCGCCGACGACGCCACGATATGCGAGCCCGCACCCATCAGCGTGGCCACCGCCAGGTGCAGCGCGGCCTGGCCCGAGGCCGTGGCGATGGCGCCGGCGCCGTTCTCGAGCGCGGCGATGCGCTCCTCGAGCACGGCCACGGTGGGATTGGAAATGCGCGAGTAGACGTGCCCGGCGCGCTCCATGTTGAACAGCGACGCGGCGTGCTCGCTGTCGCGGAACACGAAGGACGTGGTCAGGTGGATGGGGGTGGCGCGGGCCCCGGTGGCGGGGTCGGGCGCGGCGCCGGCGTGCAGCGCCAGCGTGTCGAAGCGGGTTCCGGACATGGTCGGTCGGCCTTGAGTTGTCTCCGGCCAGCATCGTAGCATCGTGTGCCCGCCCACGCTCGGTGGCGGCCCGCAAACCGGCCTCCCGCTTTACTTTGGCGGCGGGTTTGGGCTAGCATCGGCCAACGGGCAAGGCGCCCGCACACCCCTAAACAGAAAACAATGTGACCGGCATCGCCCCCCGCCAGCGGCCGCGGCGATGCCCTCAGTTTCAGCTCGGACAGAGCGCAGGCAGCGGAGACCATCATGAAAGTCAGCGACATCCTCCAGATCAAGGGCAATACGCTCTATACCGTGACGCCTGACACCTCCTTGCTGGTCGCGGTGCACACCATGGCCGAGCACGATATCGGCTCGCTGGTGGTAATGGAGTACGGCGACCTGGTGGGCATGCTGACCTTCCGCGAGATCATCGAGACCCTGGCGTGCAACCACGGCAACGTCGGTACCAGCAGCATCCGCAAGGTGATGGACGATGCGCCGCTGACCTGCACCATGGAAACCGACGTCAACGAGGTCCGCCGGATGATGCTGGAGCGTCACACCCGCTACCTGCCGGTGCTCGACAACCGCACCCTGATGGGCGTGATTTCGTTCTACGACGTGGCCAAGGCCGTGGTCGAGGACCAGAGCTTCGAGAACAAGATGCTCAAGGCCTATATCCGCGACTGGCCGGAAGAGCGCGCCGAGTGATGGCGCCGGGCCGCGCCGGCTGAAGCCCTCTGCGGAAATACCCTAGATCGGCGCCACCTGGTCGCGGCAAGGTGGCGGCAAGGCCGCGGCTGCGGCACACTAGCCGGCGTTCCCATTTCCGTGGCGGTCCCCGACCGACCGGCCCCCTCATGAGCCAACACAGCCAGTTTCGACTGCTCGGCCTGCGCCGTTTCGCGCCGTTCTTCTGGACCCAGTTCCTGGGGGCGATGAACGACAACGTGTTCAAGGTCGCCTTCACCTCGCTGGTGACCTACCACACGGCGCTGTTCGAGGGCGTCGACGCGCGCAGCGCGGCGTTCCTGATCTCGGCCATCTTTATCGCGCCGTTCGTGCTGTTCTCGGCCACCAGCGGGCAGATCGCCGACAAGCTGGAGAAGTCGCGCCTGATCCGGCTGGTCAAGTCGCTGGAGATCGCCATCATGGTGCTGGGGCTGGCCGGCTTTGCCTGGCACAGCGCGCCGCTGCTGTACGCCGGCACCTTCCTGATGGGGCTGCATTCCACGCTGTTCGGGCCGGTCAAATTCGCCTACCTGCCGCAGCACCTGGACCAAAGCGAACTGGTCGGCGGCAACGGGCTGGTCGAGATGGGCACCTTCGTCGCGATCCTGATCGGCACGCTGATCGGGGGCGAGCTGGCCGGGCTGCAGCAGGGCGGCGCCATGGTCGGGCCGCTGTACGTGGGCGCGGCCTGCGTGATCATCGCCGTGGCCGGGCGGCTGGTGGCGGGCCGGATCCCGGCGTCGCCGGCGCCGCAGCCGGACCTGCGCATCAACTGGAACCCGTTTTCCGAGACCTGGCGCAACCTGGCGCTGGCGCGCGGCAATCGCACCGTGTTCCTGAGCCTGCTCGGCATTTCGTGGCTGTGGTTCCTCGGCGCGACCTTCCTGACCTCGTTCTTCAGCTATGCCAAGGATGTGCTGGGCGGCGACCAGAATGTGGTGACGCTGCTGCTGGCGGTGTTCTCGCTGGGCATCGGCACCGGTTCGCTGCTGTGCGAGCGCCTGTCGGGGCGCCATGTCGAGATCGGCCTGGTGCCGTTCGGCTCGATCGGCATGACGGTGTTCGCGGTCGACCTGTACTTTGCCAGCCAGGGGCAGGCGCCGGCCGCGTTGAGCGGCATCGGCGCCTTCCTGGCCGCGCCGCACCACTGGCGCGTGCTGGCCGACCTGTTCTTGCTGGCGATGTTCGGCGGCTTCTACAGCGTGCCGCTGTACGCGCTGATCCAGAGCCGCAGCGCGCCCACGCACCGCGCCCGCATCATCGCCGCCAACAACATCCTGAACAGTTTCTTCATGATCGCGGCCTCGCTGCTGGGCGTGGCGCTGACCCAGGCGGGCTACACCATCCCGCAGCTGTTCCTGGTGGTGGGGCTGCTCAACGCGGTGGTGGCGGTCTATATCTACTCGCTGGTGCCGGAATTCCTGCTGCGTTTTATCGCCTGGATCCTGGTCCATACCCTCTATCGCCTGCGCCGCATCAACGCCGAGCGCATCCCCGCCGAAGGTCCGGCGGTGCTGGTATGCAACCACGTCAGCTTCGCCGACGCGGTGGTGCTGATGGCGTGCAGCCCGCGCCCGGTGCGCTTCTTGATGGACCACAACATCTTCAAGGTGCCGCTGCTGTCGTGGTTCTTCCGCCAGGCGCGCGCGATCCCGATCGCGCCGGCGCACCAGGACCCCGAGATGCTCAGGCGCGCCTACGACAGCGTAGCCCAGGCGCTGGACGATGGCGACCTGGTCTGCATCTTCCCTGAAGGCAAGATCACCGCCACCGGCGACATCAATCCGTTCAGGCAGGGCGTGCAGCAGATCATCCGCCGCACCCCGGTGCCGGTGGTGCCGATGGCGCTGCGCGGGCTGTGGGGCAGCTTCTTCTCGCGCAAGGGCGCGCCGGCGATGTCGCGGCCGTTCCGGCGCGGCATCCTGAACCGGCTGGAGCTGGTGGTGGGCGAGCCGGTGCCGCCCGAGTCGGCCACGCCGGAAGGCCTGCAGCAGATGGTGCAGACGCTGCGCGGCGAGTGGCGCTAGCTGACGCAAAGGCGATCCCCGATGATTACCCTCTACACCTTCGGCCCCGCCTTCGGGCTGCCCGATGCCAGCCCCTTCGTCACCAAGGCCGAGATGCTGCTGAAGCTGGCCGGCCTGCCGTACACGGCGCGCGACGGCAGCCTGCGGCGCGCGCCCAAGGGCAAGCTGCCGTACCTGGACGACATGGGCCGGATCGTGGCTGATTCCACCATGATCCGCTGGCATATCGAGAAGACCTACCACATCGATTTCGACGCGGGCCTGAGCGCGGCCGAGCGCGGCATCGCCTGGGCCGCCGAGAAGCTGATGGAGGACCACCTCTACTGGGCGGTGGCGCGGGTGCGCTGGCTCGACCAGGCCAATTTCGACAAGGGGCCGGCGCAGTTCTTCCGCAGCGTGCCGGCGCCGGTGCGCGGGCTGGCCGAGCGGCTGGTGCGCTACAAGGTGCGCAAGACGCTGTGGGGGCAGGGCCTGGGCCGGCATAGCGAGGAAGAACTGGTGGCGCTGGCCAGCAAGGGCGTGACCTCGATTGCCGACATCCTCGGCGACAAGCCCTACCTGATGGGCGACCAGCCGTGCGGGGCCGATGCCACGCTGTTTGCCTTTGCCGGCAGCCTGCTGTGCCCCGTATTCGACACCCCGATCCGCACCGCGGCCGAGGGTCATGCCAACCTCGTGGCCTATATGGACCGGATGCGCGCCGAGTTCTACCCGGAGCTGGCCGCCGCGCCGGTGGCGCAGGGCGTCGCCGCCTGAGCCCCGCCGGCGCGGCCAATGGCCGCCCGAGCCCGGCCATTGGCCTTACAATGGAGGCCGTCCCCAATTCCTGTGCGGTTTCCATCATGTCCGGCAACACCCTTGGCCTGCTTTTCACTGTCACCACCTTCGGCGAATCGCACGGGCCCGCCATCGGCGCGGTGGTGGACGGCTGCCCGCCGGGCCTGGCGCTGACCGAGGCCGATATCCAGGGCGACCTGGACCGCCGCAAGCCCGGCACCTCGCGCCACGTCACCCAGCGCAAGGAACCCGACCAGGTCGAGATCCTGTCCGGCGTGTTCGAGGGCAAGACCACCGGCACCCCGATCTGCCTGCTGATCCGCAACACCGACCAGCGCAGCAAGGACTACGGCAATATCGTCGAGACCTTCCGTCCGGGCCATGCCGACTACACCTACTGGCAGAAGTACGGCATCCGCGACCATCGCGGCGGCGGCCGCTCGTCGGCGCGCCTGACCGCGCCGGTGGTGGCGGCGGGCGCGGTGGCCAAGAAGTGGCTGCGCGAGCAGTACGGCACCGAGATCCGGGGCTATATGTCGCAGCTGGGCGAGATCGCGGTGCCGTTCACCGACTGGTCGCACGTGCCGGAGAACCCGTTCTTCGCCGCCAATGCCGACATCATCCCCGAGCTCGAAACCTATATGGACGCGCTGCGCCGCGACGGCGACTCGGTCGGCGCGCGTATCGAGGTGGTGGCCAGCAACGTGCCCGTGGGCCTGGGGGAGCCGCTGTTCGACAAGCTCGATGCCGATATCGCGCACGCGATGATGGGCATCAACGCGGTCAAGGGCGTCGAGATCGGCGCCGGCTTCGACAGCGTCGCGCAGCGCGGCAGTGTCCATGGCGACGAGCTGACCGCCGCGGGCTTCCGCACCAACAACGCCGGCGGCGTGCTGGGTGGCATCTCCACCGGGCAGGACGTCACCGTGTCGCTGGCGATCAAGCCGACCTCGTCGATCCGCACCCCGCGCGAATCGATCGACAAGGCCGGCAACGCCGCCACCGTCGAGACCTTCGGCCGCCACGATCCGTGCGTGGGCATCCGCGCCACGCCGATCGCCGAGGCCATGCTGGCGCTGGTGCTGATCGACCACGCGCTGCGCCACCGCGCCCAGTGCGGCGACGTCCGCGTCGAAACGCCGCGCATCCCCGCGCAGGCCGGCCAGACCCGCTGACTTGACGCCGCAGCGCGCGGGCGGCGAAAGCGGGGCCGGCGGCCCCGACCATGCCCGCTTCGGGCTCTTTTACCTGGGCTATTACGGCTACGTCGGCCTGATCTCGCCCTACGTCAGCCTGTACTTCGCCGATCGCGGTTTCGACCCGGTGCAGATCGGCGTGCTGATGGCCAGCTTCCAGGTCAGCCGCATCGTCGGGCCCTACCTGTGGGGCTGGCTGTCCGACGTGATGCACACGCGCGTGCGCATCCTGCGCGTGAGCGCGTTCACGTCGCTGCTGGCGTTCCTGATGCTGCCCGGCGTCGGCAGCTACGGCGGCATGATGGCGATGATGCTGACGCTGAGCCTCTTGACCAGCGCGATGTCGCCGCTGGGCGATGCCCTGACCATTTCCACGCTGCGCCGTCACGGCGCCTTCGACCACAGCTACGGCCGCATCCGCATGTTCGGCTCGCTCGGCTTTATCGGCGCGGTGCTGGCCGGCGGGGCGTTGTTCGAGGCGGTCGGCATGCGCGCGTTCCCGTGGGTGGCAAGCGCCGTGCTCGCGATCCTGGCCGGGGTGGTGCTGACCATGCGCGACGCCGCCGACGAGGGCCCGCGCACGGCGCCGCCGCGCGCCTTGCCGCTGCTGCGCCGCCCGGACGTGGCCTGGTTCCTGGCCTCGGCCTTCCTGATGATGTTCGCGCACGCCGCGCTCTACGTGTTCTATTCGCTGTGGCTGGAGACGCTGGGCTACAGCAAGTTCGCCATCGGCATGATGTGGACCATCGGCGTGGTCGCCGAGATCGTCTTCTTCTACTACCAGGGGCTGCTGTTCGCGCGCCTGGCGCTGCGCACCATCCTGGCGGGCACCTTCGTGCTGGCGGCACTGCGCTTCGGGCTGACCGGCTACTTCGCGCAGTTGGCATGGCTGATGGCGCTGGTGCAGGTGCTGCACGCGGCGACCTTCGCCGCGCACCACAGCGCCAGCCTGAAGCGCCTGCAGGCCTGGTTTGCCGGGCCGCTGCAGGGGCGCGGGCAGGCGCTGTACACCGGCATCTCCTACGGTGTCGGCGGCACGCTGGGCGGGCTGGCGATGGGCTGGACCTGGAATGCGCTGGCGCCGGCGCACACCTTCGGGCTCGCCGCCGCGGCCGCGGCGGCGGGGGCGTTCTGCGCGGTGATGAGCTTTCGCGCGGAAGGCGACGGCGCGCTTCAGTCCAGCGCCGCGCAGACCCGCTCGGCGATCGCCAGCGACGAGGTCAGCCCCGGCGATTCGATGCCGAACAGGTGAACCAGCCCCGGCACGCCGTGCACGGCGGGGCCGTCGATGCGGAAGTCGGCCGCGGCTTCATGCGGGCCGCTGATCTTGGGGCGGATGCCGGCGTAGCCGGGCTGCAGCGCGCCGTCGGCCAGTCCCGGCCAATAGCGGCGCACCTCGTCATAGAAGGCGTCGGCGTCCGCCGCATCCACGCCGTATTCGATCTCGTCGATCCAGCGCACATTGGGGCCGAAGCGCGCCTGGCCGCCCAGGTCGATGGTCAGGTGCACGCCAAGGCCGGCGGCCTCGGGCACGGGATAGATCAGCCGTGAGAACGGCGCGCGGCCGGCCAGCGTGAAATAGCAGCCCTTGGCGTAGTACTGCGGCGGGATGTGGGCTTCGGGCATGCCGTCGATGCGGCGCGCCAGTTCGGGTGCCGTGAGCCCGGCCGAATTGACCACCGTGCGCGCCAGCAGCGTGGTGGCGCTGCCGTCTTCCGCGCCGATCTCCAGCCGGATGCCGTCCGCCGTGACCGCGCCGCCCAGCACCGGCGACTGCACCGCCAGCATCGCGCCGACGTTTTCCGCATCGCCCAGCAGCGCCGTCATCAGGCCATGGCTGTCGACGATGCCGGTCGACGGCGATAGCAGCGCCGCGTGGCACTGCAGCTGCGGCTCCAGCGCCTGCGCTTCGGCGCGGTCGAGCAGGCGCAGGTCGTCCACGCCATTGGCGGCGGCCTTGGCGCGGATGCCTTCGAGCGTCGCCACCTGCGCCGCGCTGGTGGCGACGATCAGCTTGCCGCAGCGCTGGTGCGCCACGTGCCGGCTCGCGCAGTAGTCGTACAGCATGGCCTTGCCGCGCACGCACAGCTGTGCCTTGAGCGAGCCGGCCGGATAGTAGATGCCGGCATGGATGACCTCGCTGTTGCGCGCGCTGGTGATGGTGCCGAAGGCGTTCTCGGCTTCCAGGATGATCACTTCGCGGCCTTGCAGCGCCAGCGCGCGCGCGACCGCCAGTCCCACCACGCCGGCGCCGATCACGACGCAATCCACTGTTTCCATGGTTGTTCCTTGCTTCAGGGTCTCGATATATCCGGGTTCAGGCGGGCAGGCCCAGGCGCGCGGCGGCGGCTGCCAGGTGCTGCTGCGCGGCGTTGCGCGCGGCCGTGACGTTGCCGGCGGCAATGGCTTCGGCCAGGGCCGCGTGCTCCTGGTCGGCGGCGCGCGGCGCGCCGGTGGCGCGGCTCAGCCGCGCGGTGTTCTCCCACGCGCGCTGGCGCGCGGCCAGCATCTGCTGGCTGACGAAATCCGTCAGCCCGGTAAAGCAGGGGTTGTGCGCGGCTTCGGCAATGGCATGGTGGAACGCCATGTCGGCCGCGGCGGCGCTGGCCATGTCGCCGTGCCCGTCGGCCTGCGCCTGCATCGCCGCCAGCGCGGCGCGGATGGCCTCGATGTCGGCCTCGGTGCGCCGCCGCGCCGCCATTTCGGCGCAGGCGGTCTCCACCACGCGGCGCAGCTCGAACAGCTGCGCCAGCGTAGGGCCGCCATCGGGGGCGCTGGCCACGCGCCAGGCCTGGCCGCCCGGGGTCTCCGACACAAAGGCGCCGGAGCCCTTGCGCGTCACCAGCACGCCGTCGGCCTTCAGCTGGGCAATGGCCTCGCGCACGATCGGGCGGCTGACGCCGAAGGCGTCGGCCAGCGCGGACTCGGCCGGCAGGCGCGCGCCCGCGCCGTAGCGGCCGGCAAGGATGTCGTCATGCAGGGTCTGCGCGATGCGTGTGGCAAGCGAAGCCGGCCGGGGCAGGAGAGTGGTCATGGCGGTCGATGTGTCAGGCTGTCTGACAGCTTTTCAGGATTCTGGCCTCAACTTTGCGGCGCGTCAAGCTTGCCGCAGGTAGCCGATGCTACACATGCGGCCTCGGTATTCATTGCCCGGCACTAAATTTCCCCGCACGGACGCCGATAGAAGCCCAATACAGGCGGCGGAAGTCCGTGCGTCAGTTCCGCCCAGGGCTCGTCGCGTCCCAGCACGCCCACGCCGGGGCCAACTGCAAACAGCCATGATCCAGCTCACCCCTAACGATCTTCCCGTCGGCCACCCGCTGCCCTGGTCATTGCTCGATGGCGAGGGCAACCTGGTGCTCGGCAGCGGCAACATCATTCCCGATGCGCGCGACCTGGCGCTGGTGTTCCGCCACGGCACGGTGTGCCGCGACGACGCCGGCGACGAGGCTGCCGAGGACTTGCGCCCGGCCACCGGGCCGCTCGGCCTGCAGGTCGGCACGCTGCTGCATGTCAAGCTCGACGGCGAGTCCGCGCGCCCGGCCGCCAGCCGCCTGATCGGCTTTATCGAGCAGGGCCTCTTTGTCACCTGGCCGCAACTGGGCGGGCGCGACCTGCCGCTGCAGGCCGGCGATGGCGTGGTGCTGCGCGGCTTCTCGGGACACGCCATCCACAGCTTCACCTCGACCATTACCGCCGTGTGCCGCAGCCCGTTCCGCTACCTGGTGCTGTCGGCGCCGGTGCAGCGGCACGCGACGCCGGTGCGCAAGGCGGCGCGCGTGCCCACCCGCCTGGCCGCCTACCTGACCGAACCCGGCGATGATGACGGCAGCGCGGGCAGCGCCGCGCGCCTGTCGCTGCTGTCCGACCTCAGCACCGGCGGCGCGCTGGTGCAGACCACCTCTCCGGCCCCCGCGCCGGGCAGCCGCGTGCGGCTGCGCTTCAAGCTGCGTACCGCGTCGCTGGACAGCGAGGTGGTGATCGACGGCTGGGTCCGCATGGCGCCAGCCGGGGCCGCCGGCGACGATGCCGACTTCCCCGCGTTCGGCGTGGCCTTCGATGTCCTGGCCGAGCGCGAACTGACGCTGCTGCAGTGCTACATCTACGAGCAGCTGCTTTCCAGCACCCGCATGCCCGTGCAATCGGCGGCTGTAGCGGCCGTTTAGAGGAAATCCGCTAATGTTTTGATTGTCTCCCCGGGGCGGGGCCGTCTTTACTGCTTCCAGCATAAAAAGACCCACCACCGAGGAGACCAGATGGAGCACGGCGAACCCCACGCGTGCGGGCAACACACGCCCGTACCACGCGCGCAGCAGCCCCGTAATTCCCTGCGCAGGCTGGCAGGCACCGCCGCGGCACTGGCCGCCGCGGCCATGCTGGCGCAACCGGCGCCGGCCGTCGCCGCCGTCACCACCGCCAGTGGCGACTACGCAAAGACGCGCTACCCGATCGTGCTGGTCCACGGGCTGACCGGTGCGGCGAAGATGGCTGGCGTGCTCGACTACTGGTATGGCATCCCCGAAGTGCTGCGGGCCCATGGCGCGCAGGTCTATGTCGCCACGGTGCCGTCGTTCAACAGCGACGCCGAGCGCGCGCTGGCGCTGCAGGCTTATGTGCGCGCGGTCAAGCTGGAAAGCGGCGCCGACAAGGTCAACCTGATCGGCCACAGCCAGGGCGGGCCCACCTCGCGCGTGCTGGCGGCGATGTCGCCGCAGGACGTGGCTTCGGTCACCACCATCGGCAGCCCGCACCGCGGCAGCGAAGTGGCCGACACCGTGCTCGACCTGATCAACGGCATCGGCACCATCCCGATCGCCGGCCCGGTGCTGGTCAGCCTGATCCAGGGCGTGTTCGATACGGTCGGCTGGTTCAACGGCATCGGCAACGGGCAGGCGCTGGACCAGGATGCGCTGGCGTCGCTCAAGAGCCTGACCACGCGCGGCGCCGCCGAGCAGAATGCGCGGCTCGACGCCACGCTGGTGCCAGGGACCAGGTCGGCGCTGGGCGCGGACTGCGACAGCGCCGGCGCAGTGGCCGAGCAGCGCCAGGCGCGCGACGCCGCGGGCAATCTCGTCACCCATGCCCAGGCCGCGTATTCGTGGACCGGGCAGGGCGGTCCGCTCAGCCTGCTGCGCTCCAACCTGCTGGATCCGTCCACGGTGATGATGTCGACCTCGGCAGGGCTGATGGCGCTGAAGGGCGCCGGCGCCAATGACGGGCTGGTCTCGGTGTGCAGCAGCAAGTGGGGGCGGGTGCTGGCCACCGGTTATTACTGGAACCATCTCGACGAGGTCAACCAGATGGCGGGGCTGTACCAGGATGCCGATCCGCGCACGGTCATCCTGAACCACGCCAACCGGCTGCGCAATGACCAGCTCTGAGCGTGCGCCGCGGATCTGGCTGGCCCTGCTGCCGGCCGGCGCCGCGGCCGCAGCGGCGTACTGGCTGACCATGCCGGCGGATCCGGCGCCCGTGCCGCGGCAGGCGGCAGCGGCGAACGCCGCGGGTCCGCTTGCGCCAGCGGCGGATCCGGTGGCCGCTGGCGACGCCGCCTGGCCATCGCTGGCCGGCGTGGAGATGCCCGCAGGCCCCGAGGCCGATGCCGCGGGCAACCTGCGGCTGACGCGCGCGCTGCGCACCTATTTCGATTATTTCCTGAGTGCGCGTCACGACGCCGGCGGCATCGATGCGCTCGACGCGGTGGTGCATGACGATATCCGCCGCCAGGTGCCGCAGCCCGCGGCCGGGCAGGCCTGGCAGCTGTGGCGCCGCTACGTGGCCTGCCTGGCCGAGATCCAGCCCGAGGCCGCGCGCAAGCCGCTGGCGGATGCGGACGGCACGCTGGATGCGCTGCAGGTGCGGCAGCTGCGCGCGCTGCTGGCGCAGCGCCATGCAGCGCGCCAGCGCTGGCTGCCCGAGGTCGCACAGGCCTGGTTCGGCGACGAGCACGCCCATGACGAGGCCATGCTGGCGCGGCTGGAGACCGCGGCGCAGGCCGGCCTGGACGACGCGCAGCGGCGGCAGCGGCTGGCCGAGCTCGACGCCACGCTGCCAGAGCCCTTGCGCGCCGCGCGCGACGCCAGCGCACGCCCGCGGGCTATCAGCCAGACCATCGCCGACCTGCAGGCTGCCGGCCGCGGCGCGCAGGACATCGGCGCGGCGCTGGCGCAGGCCTACGGCCCCGAGGTGGCGCAGCGCTACCAGCAGCAGGCGCAGGCCGAGCAGTCATGGCAGCAGCGCTATGACGACTATGCCGCGCGCCGCGCGCAGATCGAGGCATTCGCGGGGTTGTCGGAGCAGGATCGGCGGCAGCAGCTGGACACGCTGCGCAGGCAGGCTTTCGACAATCCGAGCGAGGCGCTGCAGGCGGAGGTGGTCGACCAGGCGATGGCAGCGCGGCGGCAGGCACGCTAACGCGTGCCGCGGTCGAATGAAAAGAAAACGGCACCGGGAACCCGGTGCCGTATTCACTTGCCAGCGCGCTTGCGCGGCCGCCTTACATGCCGACGTAGTTCGGGCCGCCGCCGCCCTCCGGGGTCACCCACACAATGTTCTGGGTCGGGTCCTTGATGTCGCAGGTCTTGCAGTGCACGCAGTTCTGCGCGTTGATCTGCAGGCGTTCCTTGCCCGAGGTCTCGTCCTGCACGAACTCATACACGCCCGCCGGGCAGTAGCGCGACTCGGGGCCGGCGTACTTGTCCAGGTTGATGTCGACCGGCACGCTGGCGTCCTTCAGCGTCAGGTGCGCCGGCTGGTTTTCTTCATGGTTGGTGTTGCTGATGAAGACCGAGCTGAGGCGGTCGAAGGTCAGCTTGCCGTCCGGCTTCGGATACTCGATCTTCTGGCATTCGGCGGCCGGCTTCAGGTAGACGTGGTCCGGCTTCTCGCGATGCAGGGTCCAGGGCGGGTTGCGCACGCCCAGCTTGGGCAGCAACCATTGCTCGATGCCGGTCATCAGCGTGGCGGTGGTGCGGCCCTTCTTGAACCACTGCTTGAAGTTCTTGGCCTGCAGCAGCTCCTTGTACAGCCAGCTCTGCTCGAACGCGGCCGGGTAGGCGCTCAGTTCGTCGTGCTGGCGGCCGGCCTGCAGCGCGTCGTAGGCGGCCTCGGCGGCGAGCATGCCGGTCTTGATCGCGGCGTGGCTGCCCTTGATGCGCGAGGCGTTCAGGTAGCCAGCATCGCAGCCGACCAGCGCGCCGCCCGGGAACACGGTCTTGGGCAGCGACAGCAGGCCGCCGGCGGTAATGGCGCGCGCGCCGTACGACAGGCGCTTGCCGCCTTCGAAGTACTGGCGGATTTCCGGATGGGTCTTGAAGCGCTGGAATTCCTCGAACGGCGACAGCCACGGGTTGGTGTAGTCCAGGCCGACCACGAAGCCGACCGCGACCTTGTTGTCTTCCATGTGGTACAGGAACGAGCCGCCGTAGGTGGCCGGGTCCAGCGGCCAGCCGGCGGTGTGCACCACCAGGCCGGGCTTGTGCTTGGCCGGATCGATTTCCCACAGTTCCTTCAGGCCGATGCCGTAGCTCTGCGGGTCCTTGCCGGCATCCAGGCCGAACTTGTCGATCAGCTGCTTGCCCAGGTGGCCGCGCGCGCCTTCGGCGAAGATGGTGTACTTGGCATGCAGCTCCATGCCGAGCTGGAAGTTGTCGGTCGGCTCGCCTTCCTTGTTGATGCCCATGTTGCCGGTGGCCACGCCCTTGACCGAGCCGTCTTCGTTGTACAGCACCTCGGCGGCCGGGAAGCCGGGGAAGATCTCGACGCCGAGCGCCTCGGCCTGCTGGCCCAGCCAGCGCACGAAGTTCGACAGGCTGACGATGTAGTTGCCTTCGTTGTGGAAGCACTCGGGCAGCAGCGCCGGCGGCGTGCCTTTGGAGCCGGTCTCGTTCAGGAACAGGAACTTGTCCTCGGTCACGGCCTGGTTCAGCGGCGCGCCCAGCTCCTTCCAGTTCGGGATCAGCTCATTCAGGGCGCGCGGGTCCATGATGGCGCCCGACAGGATGTGCGCGCCGGGCTCGGAGCCCTTTTCCAGCACGCACACGTTGACGTCGGCGCCTTTCTCCTGCGCGAGTTGCTTCAGGCGGATGGCCGTGGCCAGGCCGGCGGGGCCGCCGCCGACGATGACCACATCGTATTCCATGGCTTCGCGCGGGCCGAACTGCTCCAGGAGCTGTTGCTGATCCATTTGTCTCTAACCCTCTGTTTCTTTGCTGCTAGCTGGCAATTGTGGGAAATGCGGTGATCGTTTTGCTGAGAACCCGGCCCGGGCGAGGCGCGGGGGCCGCCAGGGGAGCCGCGCGGGCCCGGCGGTGAATCGGCGCCGATTCGCGATCGGACGGCGATCGAACGGCGACGGAACAACGCTGGAACGGCGTCCGAAGGCGGCCGGATCGCGCGTTTTCCCTCTTTCCCTTTGCGGGCCAAGTTCTTAGAATCTCCGGCATTGTCCGGGACTCGCCACCCACAGGCAAGGATTTTTTTGGAACGGTCGTTCTTTTTTTTGATATGCTGCCTTCTGCTCCTGATGAGGCCAGAGGGGCTCCCGCACAAGAGGTAATCATGGGTTTGTCGATCAATCTGGAAGGCAAGGTGGCGCTGGTGACCGGCGCGTCCAGCGGGCTGGGCTCGCGTTTCGCCACGGTGCTCGCTGCCGCCGGGGCCAAGGTGGTGCTGGCCTCGCGCCGCACCGAGCGGCTCAAGGAACTGCGCGCCGCGATCGAGGCCGAGGGCGGCAGCGCGCACGTGGTGCGCCTGGACGTGACCGACCCCGACAGCATCCGCGCCGCGGTGGCGCACGCCGAGACCGAAGCCGGCGCCATCGATATCCTGGTCAACAACTCCGGCGTGTCGACCACGCAGAAGCTGACCGAGGTGGCCCCGGAAGACTTCGATTTCGTCTTCGACACCAATACCCGCGGGGCGTTTTTCGTCGCGCAGGAAGTCGCCAAGCGCATGATCGCGCGCGCCAAGGGCGCCGAGCGCAACGGCAGCCCGCTGCCGCAGGCGCGCATCGTCAATATCGCGTCGGTGGCGGGGCTGAAGGTGCTGTCGCAGATCGGCGTGTATTGCATGAGCAAGGCGGCGGTGGTGCACATGACCAAGGCCATGGCGCTGGAATGGGCGCGCCATGGCATCAATTCCAACGCCATCTGCCCCGGCTATATCGACACCGATATCAACCACCACCATTGGGATTCCGACGCCGGGCAGAAGCTGATCCAGATGCTGCCGCGCAAGCGCCTGGGCAAGCCGGAAGACCTCGACGGCCTGTTGCTGCTGCTGGCATCGGACCAGTCGCAGTTCATCAACGGCGCCGTCATCACCGCCGACGACGGCATGGTCTGAGCGCCCGCGCGCTGACACCGGGGGCGCAAGTCCCCCGCATCCCGCTCACGCGCCAAAAGCGCCGCGGGATGCCCGAGCGGCAGCCCAGGGCTTATCCGGTCCCCTTGGGCGCGCCGTCGTCAGTACGCGTCAAACTTCAGAAATTTCGTGCGTGGCAGGCCAGTCTTGGCATAATCCGCCATGTCTGCAGATTAAGTCTTTACATACAAAGCGAGAACGCCGCGGTGGCCGCATGGCCCGAGCGGCCCTGGACCGGAGGCCGGGGAGATGGAGCAACAAACAGAGGCACGGCGCAACGCCGTGCCGCAACACGTCGTCGATTCCGCGGTGATCCCGCGGGCCGCCGACGAAGCGCAGGACGCTGAATTCCGGGTATCGCCCCGCATCGAGGACTGGATTGGCGTGATCGTGATGGTGCTGCTGGTCGGCATCACCTTCGCCAACGTGGTGGTCCGCTATTTCACCGACGAGTCGTTCGCCTGGACCGAGGAATTCTCGGTCTTCCTGATGATCGTGCTGGCCCTGGTCGCCGGCAGCGCCGCGGTGGCGCGCGACCGCAATATCCGCATCGAATTCTTCTTCGAACGCGGCAGCGCCGCGCGCCAGCGGCGCCTGGCGATCCTGTCGGCGCTGGCGGTGGCGGTGATGTTTATCGCTCTGGCGGTGCTGGGGGCGCGCATTACGTGGGATGAGTACACCTTCGGCGAGACCTCGCCCGGCATCGGCGTGCCGAGCTGGTGGTACTCGATCTGGCTGCCGGTGCTGTCGGCCGGCATCGCGCTGCGCGCGCTGGCCCTGATGGTGCGCAACGTGCGCGCGCTCAAGGCGCTGCATCAACAGAGCCAGTCGGCGACGGAGCGTGCGCCATGACGCTGGTTGCCATCATCCTGTTCGTGGTCTTTATCGGCCTGATGCTGCTCGGGGTGCCGATCGGCGTGTCGCTGGGGCTGGGCGGCCTGGTTGCGATCGGCCTGTCCAATCTCGATACGCAGATGTTCGGCCTGCTGGCGGTGCCGCAGAACTTCTACGCGGGCCTGGCCAAGTACCCGCTGCTGGCGATCCCGATGTTCGTGCTGGTGGGCTCGATCTTCGATCGCTCCGGCGTGGCGCAGCGGCTGGTGACCTTTGCCATCGCCGTGGTCGGCCGTGGCCCTGGCATGCTGCCGCTGGTGGCGATCCTGGTGGCGATGTTCCTCGGCGGCATTTCCGGTTCGGGCCCGGCCAACGCGGCCGCGGTCGGCGGCGTGATGATCGCGGCGATGTCGCGCGCGGGCTATCCCGGCTCGTACAGCGCGGCGGTGGTCGGCGCGGCGGCCGCGACCGACATCCTGATCCCGCCGTCGGTGGCATTCATCATCTACAGCGTGCTGGTGCCCGGTGCATCGGTGCCGGCGCTGTTCGCGGCCGGCATGATCCCGGGCGTGCTCGCGGGCATCGCGCTGATCGTGCCGGCGGTGTGGCTGGCGCGCAAGCACAATATGGGCGCCGCCGAAGCCGCGCTGCCGCGTCCGCCGTTCTGGAAAAGCCTGCGCGAGGCCGCTTGGGGCCTGGTGGCGCCGTTCCTGATCCTGGGCGGCATGCGCGCCGGCTGGTTCACGCCGACCGAAGCCGCCGTGGTGGCGGTGGTCTATGGCCTGTTCGTCGGCATGGTGGTGTACCGCAGCATCGGCATGCGCGACCTGTTCACGATCTTCCAGGAAGCGGCCGAGACCTCGGCGGTGATCCTGCTGGTGGTGGCGCTGGCCGGCATCTTTGCCTATGCGCTGTCGACGCTGGGCGTGATCGACCCGCTGGCGCAGGCGATCGCCACCTCCGGGCTGGGCGAATACGGCGTGCTGGCGCTGATCGTGCTGCTGCTGATGACGGTGGGCATGTTCCTCGACGGCATTTCGATCTTCCTGATCTTCGTGCCGCTGCTGCTGCCGATCGCCAATGCCTTCCAGTGGAACCCGGTGTGGTTCGGCGTGGTGCTGACGCTGAAGGTGGCGCTGGGCCAGTTCACGCCGCCGCTGGCCGTGAACCTGATGGTGTCGTGCCGGATCGCCCGCGTGCGCATGGAAGAAACCGTGCCCTGGGTGATCTGGATGCTGCTGGCGATGTTTATCGCCATGCTGATGGTGCTGGCCTATCCGCCGCTGGCGACGTGGCTGCCGGAGTACCTCGGCTATTGACCGCTGTCGATGCCGTGTTTGCATTCACCAACAAGAACCTGACGCTTTTCCCCTGAGGAGATGAAATGAAACGTCGTGCCCTGATGCTTGCAACGGCCGCCGCCCTGGCCGCTTCCGCCTTCGCCCCCGCCGGTGCTATGGCCCAGACCTACAAGTCCGAGTACAAGATGTCGCTGGTGCTCGGCCCGGCCTTCCCGTGGGGCAAGGGCGGCGAGATCTGGGCCGACCTGGTCAGGCAGCGCACCAGCGGCCGCATCAACATCAAGCTGTACCCGGGCACCTCGCTGGTGGCCGGCGACCAGACCCGCGAGTTCTCGGCGATCCGCCAGGGCGTGATCGACATGGCGGTGGGCTCGACCATCAACTGGTCGCCGCAGGTCAAGGAACTGAACCTGTTCTCGCTGCCGTTCCTGATGCCCGATTACAAGGCGCTGGACGCGCTGACGCAGGGCGAGGTCGGCAAGTCGATCTTCGCCACGCTGGAGAAGGCTGGCGTGGTGCCGCTGGCGTGGGGCGAGAACGGCTTCCGCGAGGTGTCGAACTCCAAGCGCGAGATCCGCAAGCCGGAAGACCTCAAGGGCCTGAAGCTGCGCGTGGTGGGCTCGCCGCTGTACATCGAGACCTTCAACGCGCTGGGCGCCAACCCGACCCAGATGAGCTGGGCCGACGCGCAGCCGGCGATGGCCTCGGGCGCGGTCGACGGCCAGGAGAATCCGCAGTCGGTGTTCGCCGCCGCCAAGCTGTACACGGTCGGCCAGAAGTACGTCACCACCTGGGGCTACGTCGCCGATCCGCTGATCTTCGTGGTCAACAAGCAGATCTGGGAAAGCTGGACCCCGGCCGACCGCGAGATCGTCAAGCAGGCCGCCATCGATGCCGGCAAGCAGGAAATCGCGCTGGCCCGCAAGGGCCTGGCCGAGGCCGGCACGCCCGCGTGGAAGGACATGGAGGCCCACGGCGTCAAGGTCACGCACCTGACCCCGGCCGAGCATGACGCCTTCCGCAAGGCTACCGCCAAGGTCTACGACAAGTGGAAGAAGCAGATCGGCACCGACCTGGTGACCAAGGCCGAAGGCGCGATCGCCAAGCGCTAAGTCATGAAGCAGGCCCGCCAGTATTGGCGGGCCTGTTGCTTTGGAGGCTGAGATGAAGCACGTCTATACGGTGGTGATGCCGATCCGGTGGGGCGACATGGATGCGATGGGCCATGTCAACAACACCGTCTATTTCCAGTACCTGGAGCAGGCGCGCATCGAATGGTTCGCGTCGCTGGGCCGCGGCGGCAAGGATGCGAACGGGCTGGGGCCGGTCATCATCAATGCGCATATGACTTTCCTGAAGCAGTTGCGCTATCCGGGCGAGATCGAATGCCGGGTCTATGCCGGGCAGCTGGGACGGACCAGTTTCGAGACGCGCATGGAGATCCGGCGCACCGATCTGCCCGACGTAGTGTGGGCAGAGGGTGGGGCCAAGGTGGTGTGGTGCGATTATGCGGCGGAGAAATCGGTGCCGGTGCCGGCGGAGATTCGGGCGATCATCGAAGGGTGATCGTTTTCGGCGTCAGTGGGCCACCAGCCGCTGCACCAGATCCACCGACGTACTCGCCCCATACTTCTTCATCAGCCGCGCCCGATAGATGTCGACCGTGCGCGGGCTGATCGCCAGCAGCTTGCCGATCTGCTTGCTGGTCTTGCCTTCCACCAGTTGCGCCGCGATCTCGCGTTCGCGCGCGGTCAGTTCGGCGGTGACCTGGCGTTTCTGCGACAAGTCCTCGAAGGTCCAGATCCCTGCGCCGAGCGGCTGCGCCCGGTCCAGCGCGCGACCGGTGACGTGGCACCAGAACAGTTCCCCGCCGGCGCGCTTCATGATGCGTTCGTCCGAATACATGCCGCGCTTGCCCATGATCGGCGCGATGCGCGCGCCGGTGCGCTCGAATTCGTCGGCGGTGGGGTAGAGCACCTGGAACGACTGGCCCAGCAGGGCCTCGCGCGTGGTGCCGAAGATGCGGCAGACCTCTTCGTTGCAGTCCTCGATCACGCGCTCGCGTGACAGCACCAGGCCCACGGGGGCGAGCTGGAAGGCGGTCTGGTAGTCGATGGCGGGCATCTGCTTATGTATTTTTACGTAATGGCGTAGCCGGCTGTGCTTGCGTATGCTGTCGGTCGGACGCGTTACGGCGACGGCCGACCGCCCGTTGCCGATTGTACCGTTACAATTTCCCTGCGTCGCCCGCCGCACTACCCGCCGGCGGGGAGATCGACAGGGACTACCGAGGAAGGAGCGAAGCATGAACAAGGTCTACGCCAGCGCCGCAGAAGCGCTTGCAGGCGTCGTCCGCGACGGCCAGACGATCGCCGTGGGCGGTTTCGGCCTGTGCGGCATCCCCGAGGCGCTGATCGGCGCGCTGCGCGACAGCGGCGCCAAGCAGCTGACCTGCATCTCCAACAACGCCGGCGTCGACGGCTTCGGCCTGGGCCTGTTGCTGGCCACGCGCCAGATCAAGAAGATGATCTCGTCCTACGTGGGCGAGAACAAGGAGTTCGAGCGCCAGTACCTGGCCGGCGAACTGGAACTGGAATTCACCCCGCAGGGCACGCTGGCCGAAAAGCTGCGCGCCGGCGGCTCGGGCATCCCGGCCTTCTTCACCAAGACCGGTGTCGGCACCATCGTCGCCGAAGGCAAGGAAATCCGTGAATTCGACGGCGAAAAGTACGTGATGGAACGTTCGCTGACCGCCGACGTGGCGCTGGTCAAGGCCTGGAAGGCCGACAAGGCCGGCAACCTGGTGTTCCGCCGCACCGCGCGCAACTTCAACCCGATGTGCGCGATGGCGGGCAAGGTCACCGTGGCCGAGGTCGAGCAGATCGTCGAGACCGGCGAACTCGATCCCGACGAGATCCACCTGGCCGGCATCTTCGTGCAGCGCCTGGTGCTCAACGCCAACCCCGAGAAACGCATCGAGCAGCGCACCGTGCGCGCGGCCAGCTAAGGAGACCCATCATGGCATGGACACGTGACGAAATGGCCGCGCGCGCCGCGGCCGAGCTGCAGGACGGTTTCTACGTCAACCTGGGCATCGGGCTGCCGACGCTGGTGGCCAACTGGGTGCCCGAAGGCATGGAAGTCTGGCTGCAATCCGAGAACGGCCTGCTCGGCATCGGCCCGTTCCCGACCGAGGCCGAGGTCGACGCCGACATGATCAATGCCGGCAAGCAGACCGTGACCACGCTGCCGGGCTCGTCGATCTTCTCGTCGGCCGACTCGTTCGCGATGATCCGCGGCGGCCACATCAACCTGGCCATCCTGGGCGCGATGCAGGTCAGCGAGAAGGGCGACCTCGCCAACTGGATGATCCCCGGCAAGATGGTCAAGGGCATGGGCGGCGCGATGGACCTGGTCGCCGGCGTCGGCCGCGTGGTGGTGCTGATGGAACACACCGCCAAGAAGAAGGACGGTACCGAGGACATCAAGATCCTGAAGCAGTGCAACCTGCCGCTGACCGGCGTGGGCGTGGTCAATCGCATCATCACTGACCTGGGTGTGATGGACGTGACTGCCGACGGCCTGAAGCTGGTCGAAACCGCACCGGGCGTCAGCCGCGAGGAAATCCAGGCCAAGACCGGGGCGCCGCTGCTGTAAGCAAACCTTCGGCATTGCCTGACGGGCCCTGTGGCGCATTGCGCCACAGGGCTTTTTTCATTTGGTGCCCGGGAGCTGGCTACGCAGATCGGCCGTGCGGGCTAGCTCTATCGGCGAATGGCCCGTCCCCGCACAAGTCACTATGCTGGCCGCTTCCCAGCAGGCGTGGTCCTGTCAACACAAGTCCTGACGGAAGGAGCGCGATGCCGGCTTCCCCCACCCGATCCCTGCCCCTGGTGTACGCCTGCTCCGGCTGCTCCAGCGTGGCGCAACTGGCCAATGCCTGCGCGGTGCGGCTGGACCGCGGCGGCCGCGCGGAAATGTCGTGCATCAGCGGCGTGGGCGGTGACGTGCCGGCGCTGACGCGGGTGGCGCGATCGGGCCGGCCGATCCTGGCGCTGGACGGTTGCCCGCTGGCTTGCGTGCAGGCCTGCCTGGCCAACGCGGGCGTGGTGCCGGACCAGCACCTGGTGCTGAACCGGCTGGGCGCGGTCAAGCGCCAGCATGGGGAATGCACCGAGGGCGAGACCGAGGCGGTGTGGCGGGAAGTCGAGGCGGCGCTGGAGCGCCTCGCACAGGGGTAGGGCATTGCCGGATGCGCCGCGGCGCATCCGGAGCCGCGACACCTCAGGCCGCCGGCTTGTTGTGGCGGCTGAACACCGAGGCCGCGCCGTCGGCCTTGACCAGCAGCACGTCGAAGGGATCCTTGCGCGGACCCTGTTCCATGCCCGGCGAGCCGACCGGCATGCCCGGCACTGCCAGCCCGACCGCCTTGGGTTTGGCGGCCAGCAGCTTGCGGATATCGGCGGCGGGCACGTGACCCTCGATCGCATAGCCGGCGATATGGCCGGTATGGCAGGAGCCGAAGCGCTCGGGCATGCCGAAGCGCTTGCGGTACTCGCCGGTATCCTCGACGTCATGCACCGTCACGGTGAAGCCGTTGGCGCGCAGGTGCTTGACCCATTCCTCGCAGCAGCCGCACAGCGGACTCTTGTAGACGTCGATGGCCAGCGGCTTCGCCTGCGCGAAGGCATCGGCCGCCGGGCCCAGCACACCCGCGGCGAGCGTGCCGAGCGCGAGTGCGCCCAGGGTGCCGAGAAAACGTCGTCGTTGCATCATTGCTTGTTGCTCCTTGCTGTGGTGCGCCGATGTGGCACCTTACTGCGCCACCCAGCCGCCATCCATGTTCCAGATCGCGCCGCGCACCTGGCGGGCCGCCTCGGACGACAGGAACACGGCCAGCGCGCCCAGTTCGTCGGGCGTGACGAACTGGCCCGACGGCTGCTTCTCCAGCACCAGCTCGCGCTTGGCCTGCTCGACCGGGATGCCTTCCTTCTGCGCGCGGGCTTCGACCTGCTTCTGCACCAGCGGCGTCAGCACCCAGCCCGGGCAGATCGCGTTGGCGGTGACGCCGGTCTGCGCGGTTTCCAGCGCGGTCACCTTGGTGAAGCCGACGATGCCATGCTTGGCCGCCACATAGGCGGATTTCTGCGCCGAGGCCACCAGCCCGTGGGTGGAGGCGACGTTGATGATGCGCCCCCAGTTCTTCTGCTTCATGCCGGGCAGCGCCAGGCGCGTGGTGTGGAAGGCCGAGGTCAGGTTGATGGCGATGATCGCGTCCCAGCGCTCGGGCGGGAAATCCTCGATGGTGGCGACGTGCTGGATGCCGGCGTTGTTGACCAGGATGTCGGCGCCGCCGAAATCCGACTGCGCGTAGCGCATCATGTCTTCGATCTCGGCCGCCTTGCTCATGTCGGCGCCGTGGTAGCCGACGCGGATGCCCTGGCCCGCCTGCGCGATCTCGTTCTTTGCGGCGTCGGCGTCACCAAAGCCGTTGACGATGATGTTGGCGCCCTGCGCCGCCAGCGCCTTTGCGATGCCGAGCCCGATGCCGCTGGTCGAGCCAGTTACCAGTGCGGTCTTGCCGTTGAGCATGTAAGCCTCCGTCGAGAGAAAGGGGATGCCACGGCAGGACAGCCGCCGGATTGGCAGCGCGCGCCGTGGCGTGCGCGGCCGCGCGCGGGGCGCGGACACTGTGCTGTGGCATTGTACCCGCTGCGGCGTACAATCCAGCTTTGCTCAACTTCCGGCGGCGGCGTCTCCTGGCGCTGTGCGGGCCGGTTTGCCAGGGAGTCCAGATGTCTGCCAGTCCGCGTCTCGGTTTCGTCCAGTGCATCAGTCCGGCGGGCCTGCACCGCATGGCCTACCACGAGTGGGGCGATCCCGCCAATCCGCGCGTGCTGGTGTGCGCGCATGGCCTGACGCGCACCGGGCGCGACTTCGATGCCGTGGCCCGCGTACTGTGCGGCGACTACCGCGTGGTGTGCCCGGACGTGGTCGGCCGCGGCCGTTCCGAATGGCTGGCCGATGCCAGCGGCTACGTGGTGCCGCAGTATGTCTGCGACATGGTCACGCTGATTGCACGGCTCAATGTGGAGAGGGTGGACTGGTTCGGCACCTCGATGGGCGGACTGATCGGCATGGGCCTGGCCGGGCTGCCCAAGTCGCCGGTGCGCAAGCTGCTGCTCAATGACGTCGGTCCCCGCATCGCGCCCTCGGCGGTCGAGCGTATCGGCGCCTACCTCGGCCTGCCGGTGCGCTTCAAGACCTTCGAGGAAGGGCTGGCGTACCTGCAGACCATCAGCGCCTCGTTCGGCCGGCACAGCGCCGAGCAGTGGCGCGAGCTCAACGCCGCGATCCTGAAACCGGTGCAGGGCGCAGATGGCCTGGAATGGGGCTTGCATTACGATCCGCAGCTGGCGCTGCCGTTCCGCAAGTCCACGCCCGAGGCCATCGCCGCCGGCGAAGCCGCGCTGTGGCGCAGCTTCGAAGCCATCGAGGCGCCGGTGCTGGTGGTGCGCGGCGCGCAGTCCGACCTGCTGCTGCGCGAGACCGTGGCCGAGATGGTGGCGCGCGGCAAGCATGTGAGCTCGGTGGAAGTGCCCGACGTGGGCCACGCCCCGACCTTTGTCGATCCGGCGCAGATCGCGATCGTGCGCCAGTTCTTTACCGGCGCCTGAGCGCGCCCGCTGCCGGCCTGCTTACCGGCCTGATGTGATCCGGCTGTTTTTATTGAGTTACGCATTGCCATGAGTCTTACTGAACTGAAGCGCGCCCACGTGGGCAAGCGCCTGTCCGAATACGCGGTCTACAACGGCGTGGTGTATCTGGCCGGCCAGGTGCCCGAGGTCGATCCCAAGGCCGATATCCGCGGCCAGACGCGCGAGGTGCTGGGCCATATCGACCGCCTGCTGGCCGAGGCCGGCAGCGACAAGACCCGCATCCTGTCGTGCCAGATCTTCCTGACCAACATCGATCTGATCGGCGAGATGAACGAGGTCTGGGATGCCTGGGTGCCGCAAGGCAACACGCCGCCGCGCGCCACCGTCGAAGCCCGCCTGGCCAATCCCGATTACCTGATCGAAGTGGTGGTGACCGCTGCGCTCAACTGATGCAGGCGCTGTGACATGGTGACGTCGACCGACCTGGCTGGCCGGGTCGCGGGCATTCCGGATACCGAGCTGGTCGAGCGCGCGCTGGCGTACGTGCGCGAGCACGGCGCCGGCGTTGCGCTGCCCACCGGCGAGACCGTGCAGTCGCACGCGGAGGGGATGCTGCGCATCCTCGACGGCCTGCGCGTGGACGATTCCGCGCGCGCGGCCGCGTGCCTGTTCGGCCTGGCGGCATTCGTGCCCGAGACCGACGCCGAGATCGAGCCGCGCTTCGGCGAGGAAGTGGCGCGGCTGGTCAATGGCGTGCGGCAGCTGCTGCGCATCGGCGCCATCGCCGGCAATCGCCCTGAGGTGGAGTCGGCCGCGCCGTCGAAGAACGAAGCCCAGGCGCGCCACGAGCAGGTCGAGGCGCTGCGCAAGATGCTGCTGGCCTTCGCGCAGGATATCCGCGTGGTGCTGGTGCGGCTGGCGTCGCGCCTGCAGACGCTGCGCTGGCTGGCCGAGACCAAGCAGGCGCCGCTGCCCGGCGTGGCGCGCGAAACGCTCGACATCTACGCGCCGCTGGCCAACCGCCTGGGCATCTGGCAGATGAAGTGGGAGCTGGAAGACCTGGCCTTCCGCTTCGAGCAGCCCGATACCTACAAGCGCATCGCCCGCCTGCTGGATGAAAAGCGCATCGAGCGCGAAGGCTATATCGCCGGCGCGATCGCGCGGCTGCAGTCCGAGCTGACCGCCGCGGGCATCCGCGCCGAGGTGAGCGGCCGGCCCAAGCACATCTACAGCATCTGGAAGAAGATGCGCGGCAAGGAGCTGGATTTTGCCGACCTGTACGATGTGCGCGCGTTCCGCGTGATCGTCGACGATATCAAGGACTGCTATACGGTGCTCGGCATCGTCCACCATATCTGGCAGCCGATCCCGCGCGAGTTCGACGACTACATTTCACGGCCCAAGGCCAACGGCTACAAGTCGCTGCACACGGTGGTGATCGGCGACGACGGGCGCGCCTTCGAGGTGCAGATCCGCACCCACGAGATGCACCACTTCGCCGAATACGGCGTGGCCGCGCACTGGCGCTACAAGGAGGCGGGCAGCCGCGGCTATGCCGGGCAGTTCTCCGCCAGCGAGCGCTACGACGAAAAGATCGCCTGGCTGCGCCAGCTGCTGGCGTGGAAGGACGATGCCGACCACAGCGTGGCGCACGACGAATCGTGGGAGCAGATCAAGCACGCCGCGATCGACGACCACATCTACGTGCTGACGCCGCAGGCGCGCGTGGTGGCGCTGCCGCAGGGCGCGACCGCGGTGGATTTCGCCTACTACCTGCATAGCGACCTCGGCCACCGCTGCCGCGGTGCGCGCGTGGACGGCACCATGGTGCCGCTGAACACGCCGCTCAAGAACGGCCAGACCGTCGAAATCATCGTGGTCAAGCAGGGCGGGCCGTCGCGCGACTGGCTCAATGCCGATCTCGGCTACCTGGCCAGCAGCCGCGCCCGCGCCAAGGTGCGCGCGTGGTTCAACGCGATGGACTCGCAGGAAACCATTGCGCAAGGCCGCGCGCTGATCGACAAGACCCTGCAGCGCGAAGGCAAGACCGCGGTCAAGCTGGAAGACCTGGCGACGCGGCTGGGCTTCAAGACCCCCGACGAGTTGTTCGCCGCGGTGGCCAAGGACGAGTTCAGCCTGCGCCATGTGGAGCACGCGCTGCGCCACCCCGAGGGCGAAGTCCAGGCGCCGCTGAGCGAGGAAGACGCCGTTACCAAGAAGAGCCGCGCCACCAGCGTGGCGCGCGGCGCCAAGAGCGGCGTGCTGGTGGTGGGCGTCGATTCGCTGATGACGCAGATGTCGCGCTGCTGCAAGCCGGCGCCGCCGGACGAGATCGTCGGCTTTGTCACGCGCGGGCGCGGGGTGTCGATCCATCGCCGCAACTGCCATACCTTCCAGCAGCTGTCGGCGCGCGCGCCCGAGCGCGTGATCCAGACCGAGTGGGGCAAGAAGAGCCACGCCGCGGTCTATCCGGTCGACATCCAGGTCGAGGCGATCGACCGGCAGGGCCTGCTGCGCGACATCTCCGAAGTGCTGTCGCGTGAGAAGATCAACGTCACCGGGGTCAAGACGCTGTCGAGCAAGGGCGTGGCGCGCATGCAGTTCACCGCCGAGGTGTCCGAGGCGACGCAACTGCAGCGCGCACTGCTGATGATCGAAGAGGTCCAGGGGGTGTTGCAGGCGAAAAGAAAGTGATGCTATACTTGCGGCTTCGCTAGGCTCGTAGCTCAGCTGGTTAGAGCACCACCTTGACATGGTGGGGGTCGTTGGTTCGAGTCCAATCGAGCCTACCAACGAATTGCAGTAAAGCAGTAACAAGAAGTGCGGCAAGTCCGATTCAACCCCATACGGAACGGAAGGGCATCATGGTTATGACACCGCGAACTACTACCGCTGGCAAGCGACAGTAGTCGAGGTGCGCCTTCGACCCGGTTGGATCGGGTTTGACAAAGAGAAACGCGGCCTTGGCCGCGTTTTTTTTTTCGTCCGTCGCTTGCCAGCGCCCTGATAAGCTGCCGCCTTCCCGTGCGGCAGGGCGGGGCAGCCAAGAACCAATCGCCGGCGCGCAGGCATGCGGGCCGGCGCCACAAGATGCAGTTTGATCCGCCCGGGCAAAGGCGCAAGGCGCCGCCGGCGGAACCTGGAGAGTCGAAATGATCGCAATCACGCTGCCGGACGGGTCCCGCCGCGAGTTTCCCGGCCCGGTGACGGTTGCCGAAGTGGCGCAGAGCATCGGCGCCGGCCTGGCCAAGGCCGCGCTGGCCGGCAAGGTGGATGGCCAGCTGGTCGACACCAGCTACAGGATCGAGCGCGATGCGGAACTGGCCATCGTCACGGACAAGGATGCCGACGGCGTCGATGTGATCCGCCACTCCACGGCGCACTTGCTGGCCTACGCCGTCAAGGAGCTGTATCCGGAGGCGCAGGTGACGATCGGCCCTGTGATCGAGAACGGCTTCTACTACGACTTCGCCTACAAGCGCCCCTTCACGCCGGAAGACCTCGCCGCCATCGAGAAGAAGATGGCGGAACTGGCGCGCAAGGACGAAAAGGTCACGCGCGAAGTGTGGAACCGCGACGAAGCGGTGGCGCTGTTCGAATCGATGGGCGAGAAGTACAAGGCCGAGATCATCGGCTCGATCCCGGCCGACCAGGAAATCGGCCTGTATCGCGAAGGCAATTTCGTCGACCTGTGCCGCGGGCCGCACGTGCCGTCGACGGGCAAGCTCAAGGTCTTCAAGCTGATGAAGGTGGCCGGCGCCTACTGGCGCGGCGATGCCAACAACGAGATGCTCCAGCGCATCTACGGCACGGCATGGGCCAGGAAGGAAGACCAGGAAGCCTACCTGCACATGCTGGAGGAGGCCGAGAAGCGCGACCACCGCAAGCTGGGCAAGACGCTGGACCTGTTCCACCTGCAGGAAGAGGCGCCCGGCATGGTGTTCTGGCACCCCAAGGGCTGGCAGGTGTGGCAGGCCGTCGAGCAGTACATGCGCGGCCGCCTGACGGACGCCGGCTACGACGAGGTGCGCACGCCGCAGGTGATGGATCGTTCGCTGTGGGAGAAGTCGGGCCACTGGCAGAACTACAAAGAGAACATGTTCGTCACGGAATCGGAAAAGCGCGACTACGCGATCAAGCCGATGAACTGCCCGGGCCATGTTCAGATCTTCAACCACGGGCTGCGCTCGTACCGCGACCTGCCGCTGCGCCTGGCGGAGTTCGGCGCCTGCCATCGCAACGAGCCGTCCGGCGCGCTGCACGGGCTGATGCGCGTGCGCGGCTTTGTGCAGGACGATGCGCATATCTTCTGCACGGAAGAGCAGATCGTGGCCGAGGCCAAGGCCTTCAACGAACTGGCTTTTTCCGTTTATGACGACTTCGGCTTCAAGGATGTGAAGGTCAAGCTGTCGCTGCGCCCGGACCAGCGCGCCGGCTCGGACGAGATCTGGGACCACGCCGAAGAAGGCCTGCGCCTGGCGCTGCGCGCCTGCGGCGTGGACTGGGAAGAGCTGCCGGGCGAGGGCGCCTTCTATGGCCCGAAGGTCGAGTATCACATCAAGGACGCCATCGGCCGCTCGTGGCAGTGCGGCACGCTGCAGCTGGACCTGGTGCTGCCCGAGCGCCTGGGTGCCGAGTACGTCTCCGAGGACAACTCGCGCAAGCGCCCGGTGATGCTTCATCGCGCCATCCTGGGCTCGTTCGAGCGCTTCCTGGGGATCCTGCTGGAAAACCATGCCGGCGCGCTGCCGGCCTGGCTGGCCCCGGACCAGGTAGTGGTGATGAATATTGCGGATTCGCAGGCAGAGTACGCCGAAAGCGTCGTGCAATTGCTGCAAAAACAAGGGTTTAGGGCCAAGGCCGATTTGCGTAACGAGAAAATTACGTATAAAATCCGCGAGCATTCGCTTCAAAAGGTCCCCTACCTGCTGGTAGTGGGCGACAAGGAGCGGGATGCCAATCAAGTGGCCGTGCGTGCCCGTGGCAACGTGGATCTGGGTGTGATGCCCGTCTCCGCGTTTGTTGAGCGTCTGCAACACGACGTCGCCAGCAAAGCCTGAGGGTGGTGAGCACGGCTTGTTTTTTTGTCTTCTTGAGGTAACGCAACATCGCTACGGACAAAGGTCATCGCATCAACCGGGAAATCAGCGCGCCTGAATTGCGCCTGGTAGGGGTTGATAACGAGCAGCTCGGCATCGTCAAGTTCATGGACGCTCTGCGGCTGGCTGAGGACAAGGACTTGGACCTGGTGGAGATCGCCCCCAACGCGACTCCGCCCGTCGCCCGGATCATGGATTACGGGAAGTTCAAGTACGAGGAAGCCAAGCGCGCCCACGAGGCCAAGCTGAAGCAGAAGATCATCCAGGTCAAGGAAGTCAAGTTCCGGCCGGGTACGGATGATGGCGACTACAACGTCAAGCTGCGCAACCTGAAGCGCTTCCTGGAAGATGGCGACAAGACCAAGATCACGCTGCGGTTCCGTGGTCGCGAGATGGCCCACCAGGAAATCGGCGCGCGCATGCTCGAACGCCTGAAGGCGGACCTGGAAGAGATCGGCCAGGTCGAGCAGATGCCGAAGATGGAAGGGCGCCAGATGGTGATGGTGCTCGCCCCCAAGAAGAAGAAGTAATTCCTGCGCGGTGCGGCGGCCGGGATGCCAGTCATCCCGGCGTTGCTTCGTGCGGAAGTCGCGCGGGGTCCGCCAGGGCCATCGTGCAACAACAAGTGGATGCGGGTCTTGCAAGCGTCGGCGTCAGTCGTCCACCTGCATGCATGTCATATGAGCTGGAGTTTTTCATGCCGAAGATGAAGACGAAGAAAAGCGCCTCCAAGCGCTTTACTGCCCGTCCGAACGGTTCGTTCAAGCGTGGCCAGGCCTTCAAGCGTCACATCCTGACCAAGAAGACCACCAAGAACAAGCGTCAACTGCGCGGTACTCAGGACGTCCATGAGACGAACCTGAAGTCGGTGCGCGCGATGATGCCTTACGCATAACCCCTGACGACAACGAAAGGAGAATTACATGCCTCGAGTAAAGCGTGGGGTCACTGCACGGGCCCGTCACAAGAAGGTTATCGACGCTGCCAAGGGTTACCGCGGCCGTCGCAATAATGTCTATCGCATCGCCAAGCAGGCGGTCATGCGTGCTGGCCAGTACGCGTACCGCGATCGCCGCAACAAGAAGCGCGTGTTCCGCGCGCTGTGGATTGCGCGTATCAATGCCGCGACGCGTGAGCATGGCATGACCTACAGCGTGTTCATGAACGGTCTGAAGAAGGCCTCGATCGAACTGGACCGCAAGGTGCTGTCGGACATGGCTATTCACGACAAGCCTGCCTTTGCCGCCATCGTCAACCAGGTGAAAGCCACCGTTGCCTGATGCCGGCTCCGGTCGCGCGCAAGCGCTGCCGGGCAAGCACCGACCGCAAGGTCGACCGCTGACCGCAAGGTCTGCTGAAACGGGGCTCCTCACCGAGCCCCGTTTTTATTTGCGGTTCCGGATGCCGTTTTGCGATTGTCGATGAAACCGCATCCGGAAACGCATACCGCACGAAGTGCCAACCCACGTCGGGCCGGCCTTGTCGCATGACAGGGTTCCACCGACGCCAGAACACTCCACGACCGCCGCCATGTCTCAGGATCTGGACCAAATCGTCGCTGACGCCCAGGCCGCTTTCGCCGCCGCCAATGACAACGCCACGCTGGAAAACGAGAAGGCCCGCTTCCTCGGCAAGACCGGCGCGCTGACCGAACTGCTCAAGGGCCTCGGCAAGCTCGACCCGGAGACCCGCAAGAGCGAGGGCGCGCGCATCAACCAGGTCAAGCAGCAGGTGGAAGCCGCGCTGCAGGCGCGCCGCCAGGCACTGGCCGACGCGCTGATGAACGCGCGCCTGGCCGCCGAGGCCATCGACGTCACGCTGCCGGGCCGCGCGGTGGCGCGCGGCAGCCTGCATCCGGTGATGCGCACCTGGGAGCGCGTCGAGCAGATCTTCGGCTCGATCGGCTTCGACGTGGCCGACGGCCCCGAGATCGAAACCGACTGGATGAACTTCACCGCGCTGAACAACCCGGACAACCATCCGGCGCGTTCGATGCAGGACACCTTCTACGTGGACGGCCGCGACAGCGAAGACAAGCTGCTGCTCCTGCGCACGCATACCAGCCCGATGCAGGTGCGCTACGCCAGGATGCACGTGGAGAAGTACGCGGGCAAGGCAATGCCGCCGATCAAGGTGATCTGCCCCGGCCGCACCTATCGCGTCGACAGCGACGCCACCCACTCGCCGATGTTCAACCAGGTCGAAGGCCTGTGGATCGGCGAGGACGTCAGCTTCGCCGACCTGAAGGGCGCGTACACCGACTTCCTGCGCAAGTTCTTCGAGCGTGACGACATCCAGGTGCGCTTCCGTCCTTCGTACTTCCCGTTCACCGAGCCGTCGGCGGAGATCGACATGGCCTTCGGCAATGGGAAGTGGCTGGAAATCTCCGGTTCGGGCCAGGTGCATCCGAACGTGCTGCGCAACATGGGCCTCGATCCCGAGCGCTATATCGGTTTCGCGTTCGGCTCCGGCCTCGAGCGCCTGACCATGCTGCGCTATGGCATCAACGACCTGCGCCTGTTCTTCGAGGGCGACGTGCGCTTCCTGCGCCAGTTCGCCTGACAGGCGACCGTCAAACTCGTCACCGACTACACAGAATACTTACCGGATCAGAAGCGCCATGCAATTCTCGGAATCCTGGCTTCGCACCTTTGCCAACCCTGAAAAGATCTCCACCGACGCGCTCTCGCACAGCCTGACCATGGCCGGCCTGGAAGTGGAAGAGGTCGGCCCGGTCGCGCCGCCGTTCGACAAGGTGGTGGTCGCGCACGTGCTGTCGACCGAGCGCCATCCCAACGCCGACCGCCTCAACGTGTGCCAGGTCGACGCCGGCACCGGCGAGACCCTGCAGATCGTCTGCGGCGCGCCCAACGTCAAGCCCGGCATCAAGGTGCCGTGCGCGCTGGTCGGCGCGGTGCTGCCGCCGGCAGAGGACGGCGGCAAGCCGTTCGAGATCAAGGTCGGCAAGCTGCGTGGTGTCGACAGCTACGGCATGCTGTGCTCGGCGCGCGAACTGAAGCTGTCGGAAGACCACGGCGGCCTGATGGTGCTGCCGGAAGACGCAGTGGTCGGCCAGAACATCCGCGAGCACCTGAACCTGGACGACCAGGTCTTCGTCATCAAGCTGACGCCGAACAAGGCCGACTGCCTGTCGATCCATGGCGTGGCGCGCGAGGTGTCGGCGCTGACCGGTGCCGCGCTGAACCTGCCCGACATGTCGCCGGTGCCGGTGACGATCCCGGACAAGCTGCCGGTCAAGGTATCGGCCCCGGATCTTTGCGGCCGCTTCTCCGGCCGCATCATCCGCGGCGTCAACGCGCGTGCCGCCACCCCGTTGTGGATGGTTCAGCGTCTGGAGCGCTCGGGCCAGCGCAGCGTGTCGGCGCTGGTCGATATCTCCAACTACGTAATGCTGGAGCTGGGCCGTCCCTCGCACGTGTTCGACCTGCACAAGATCCACGGTGGCCTGGACGTGCGCTGGGGCCGCAAGGGCGAGCAGATCAAGCTGCTGAACGGCAATACCATCGAGGTCGATGAGCAGGTCGGCGTGATCGCCGATGACAAGGAGATCGAGAGCCTGGCCGGCATCATGGGCGGCGACAGCACCGCGGTGACGCTGGACACCACCGACATCTACCTCGAGGCCGCGTTCTGGTGGCCGGCCGCGATCCAGGGCCGCAGCCGTCGCTACAACTTCTCGACCGACGCCGGACACCGTTTCGAGCGTGGCGTGGACTACGCCACCACGGTCGAGCATATCGAGCGCATCACCGCGCTGATCCTCGACATCTGCGGCGGCCAGGCCGGCCCGGTGGACGACCACGTGGTCAACCTGCCGGTGCGCAAGCCGGTCAGCCTGCGCGTGGCGCGCGCCGAGCGCGTGCTCGGCATCGAGCTGTCGCCGGCGGCCATCGCCGACGTGTTCCAGCGCCTGCAGCTGCCGTTCACGCGTGCGCAGGGCGCCGAGGGCGAAGTGTTCGAAGTCACGCCGCCGAGCTACCGCTTCGATATCGAGATCGAGGAAGACCTGATCGAGGAAGTCGCGCGCATCTACGGTTTCGAGCGCATCCCGGCGCGCCCGCCGGTTGCCGAAAGCGAAATGCGCCCGACCGACGAAGCCCGCCGCTCGACCCACGTGGTGCGCCATGCCGTGGCCGCGCGCGACTACCAGGAAGTGATCAACTTCGCCTTCGTCGAAGAGAAGTGGGAGCGCGACTTCGCCGCCAACGACAAGCCGATCCGCCTGCTCAACCCGATCGCCAGCCAGCTGGCGGTGATGCGCTCGACGCTGATCGGCGGGCTGGTCGACAAGGTGCGCTACAACCTCAACCGCAAGGCCGCGCGCGTGCGCATGTTCGAGGTGGGCCGCGTGTTCCATCGCGACGCCGAGGTCAGCGATGGCGGTCTCACCGTGGCCGGCTATGACCAGCCGATGATGGCTGCGGGCATCGCCTACGGCCCGGCGTTCGAAGAGCAGTGGGGCGTCGCCACGCGCAATGTCGACTTCTTCGACATCAAGGGCGACGTCGAGGCGCTGTTCCATCCGCGCGTGCCGCGCTTCGAGCCGGTATCGCACCCGGCGCTGCATCCGGGCCGCGCCGCGCGCGTGCTGCTCGACGGCGAGCCGGTGGGCGTGGTCGGCGAACTGCATCCGCGCTGGCTGCAGGAGTATGAGCTGGCGCATGCGCCGGTGCTGTTCGAACTGCAGCTCGACGCGCTGCGCGCCACCGGCCTGCCGGCATACACCGAGATCTCCAAGTTCCCCGCCGCCGTGCGTGACCTGGCCGTGGTCGTGAAGCAATCGGTACGCGTGCAGGACCTGCTCGACACCATGCGCGCGGCCCTGGAAAAACAGGGTTACGGCCGCTTCTGCCAGAGCCTGGTGCTGTTCGACGAGTTCCGTCCCAAGGGGGCTTCCACGGCCATCGGCGCGGACGAGAAAAGCCTTGCGTTCCGGGTGACCTTGCAAGATACTGGGTCGACCCTTCAGGACGAAACCGTCGACAGCGCGGTGCGCTGCATGGTCGACGCGCTGGCCGAAGCCTTCCAGGCGCGGCTGCGCGGCTGATCCGTCGCCAGGACCGACGGAACACGATAAAAAGGGCGCCCGGGCTCGCCCCGGGCGGATCGCCAGACAGACACTCGAGCGATCGACATGAATGATCGAGACGCGAATTCCATGACCGCTGCAGCACTGGGTGAGATGAGCGACCGGCAGGCATCCTCCCTTGACGATGCCATGCCGGACGCCCGCGCGACCGAAGTTCCCACGCTGACCAAGGCCGAGCTTGCCGAGATGCTGTTCGACCAGGTGGGCCTGAACAAGCGCGAGTCGAAGGACATGGTCGAGGCCTTCTTCGATGTCATCCGCGAAGCGCTGGAGCAGGGCGACAGCGTCAAGCTTTCCGGCTTCGGCAACTTCCAGTTGCGCGACAAGCCGCAGCGGCCCGGCCGCAATCCCAAGACCGGCGAAGTCATTCCCATCACCGCGCGCCGCGTGGTGACGTTCCACGCCAGCCAGAAGCTCAAGGGCCTGGTCGAAGAACGCGCCGGCATCGTCGGCTGACCCGTCACCCGAACGGCGGATTGCTTCCCGAGGCCGGCATCGGTATTCTTCTGGGCGCGCGCGCGAGGCGCGCCAACCTCCTGGCCGGCATGGCCTGACGCTCGTCTACACACTGCATGTCGGACAAACCCAGCGACCGCATCGCGTTGCCGCCGATCCCGGCCAAGCGCTACTTCACCATCGGTGAGGTGAGCGAGCTGTGCGCCGTCAAGCCGCACGTGCTGCGCTACTGGGAACAGGAGTTCACGCAGCTCAAGCCGGTCAAGCGCCGCGGCAACCGCCGCTATTACCAGCACCATGAAGTCCTGCTGATCCGCCGCATCCGCGAGCTGCTCTACGAGCAGGGCTTCACCATCAACGGCGCGCGCAACCGCCTCGACGAAGGCCGTCATCACAGCGCGGCCACGGCAACGCAGGAATCGATGGAAGCCGGCGTGGAAAAAGCGCCGGCATTGTCGGTCGACATCGCCGGCCTGCGCAACGCACTGGTCGACGTGCAGCATCTGCTGGCGCAGCTGCGCGAGATCGCGAAGCACGGATAATTTCCACGTCAGGAGCTAGTCATACGAGAAATGCTTCTGTTATAATCTTTTGCTTCGGGGCGTAGCGCAGCCTGGTAGCGTACCTGCATGGGGTGCAGGTGGTCGGAGGTTCAAATCCTCTCGCCCCGACCAAGTAAATAAAGGCCCGGCCGGTTTTTCCGTCCGGGCCTTTTGTCTAACATGTGCTGGGTTGTCTAACTTGGCTCTGTCTGACCTGGCAATTGCGCCCCTTATGGAGACCTCGCATGGCGCCGCAACTCATCTTTCTGTCCCATATTCATGAGGAACGCGAACTCGCTGTGCTTCTGAAAAAGGCCATTGAGACAGAGTTTGGTGGCTTCGCAAGGGTTTTTGTGTCGTCCGACGGTGAAAGTATCCCGGCTGGCGCCAACTTTCTCGAAGCGATCGAGACGGGCTTGATAGATTGCGCCGCGGCGCTTTATTTGATTAGTCCGCAATCAGTGAGGCGCCCTTGGATCAACTTTGAGTTGGGGGCAGTGTGGTCGCGGGGAGCGGTTGCAAAAAGGCAGGGTGGTTCGCGTTTGTTTGCGGTGCCAATTTGCCACTCTGGGGCCTTCCCCAGTACGCTTCCCGTTCCACTCAACAACCTTAACGGTATCGAGGCAAGCAAGGCCGACAGGCTCGAATTCGCTTTCGTATCGTTGCAGTGCGCCCTTGGCGGATCAGGTCCGCTGAGGACAAACTTCAACGACCTTGCAGCCCAAATTCAAACCCTTGAGGCGAAATACACAGCAGGCGTCAAACTTGTCCGTCTTTTTGCCACCATGCAGGGGCAACCCCATGAAATACGGATGATTGTTGAGCAATGTGAGAAATTGGCGCCACATACAAGCTTCGGGATAGATTTAGGGCCGATCCCCAGGGAGCGCCTGGAGAGTATTCGGGAAGCTGCCGCTCCATTAGGACAAGCTGTACAGATTGTCACCGAGCGGGCGGGCATGTACTTGTCCGGTTCAGATTCGTATGCAGGGTCAAATGTGAAAGTCATGGTCGCATGCGGAGTTGTTGCCGAGTTCGGGCACATGCTGCTGAGCACCTGACGTGATTTTGTGTAGTGTGCCGTCATCTCTGCCGTCGTATGTCCTGCTAGCGCCTGGGCAGCTGCTGCGCCGGCTTGCCTTCGTAAGTCAGTCAGCGCCTTCGCCCGCAGATCATGGAAGTGTATGCCCATCAGTAGGCGCGGGTCTGGAATCTTGCCAGCTAGCACACACTGCTTCTCGTACCTATGCCTGGCTCGCTGACATGCCGCTTCCACGCAGTCTGGGCCCCGCTGTAACGTGAACCGGCCACCGGCCTGCGTGGAGATGACAGGTCCAATCGCCTTCACCTTGCCGGCCTTGGTGCTGGCCAGTGTGGCCTGCAGGTCAGGGGTCATCTCGACCAGCATCCGAACACCGGAACTATTCACCGTCTTGGAAGGGCGGAACATGATACCTTCATCACTTACGTCCGCCCAGTTCAGCGCCAGGAGATCGCCAATTCGCTGAGCCGTTAGGTAAGCGAGGTCGATTAACGCCACTATGGCCGAGCCTGAAGGCGTGGGCTTGTTGTCGTTTCCCAACAGCGCGGCAGCGCGCACGGCTTCCAGTTCGGCGTCCGTGATGTATCTGTCACGTTTTTTCTCGGAGGCGCCTGCCACCTCCGTCACAGGGTTGGCGTTTCGCAGCCCCTTGCGAACGGCATAAGTGAACATCACCGACAGCAGGGCCCGGTACTTGTTGTTGGCATTCGCTTCCCGTCGAAGTGCTTGTCTAGGAACCGCGCAATGTCCTTTGGCTCGACGTCCGCAACGAGGCACTGATCATCAAATTCCGATCTGATGAAGGTGGCCATCCGCCGGTATTCCTCTTGCGTCGTCGCCGCGTCGGCCCCCAACTTTGCCAGCAACCAGGCATCGATTAAGGCCGGCATAGTGTTCGTCTGTCGCTCGTCTAGGTCACGGTTAATCGCAGCGAGCGCCGTATACAGTGCGGTAAGCCCCTCGCTGACACGGCAGAGCTTATGCCACTTCCGTCGGATGTCGACGAAGTACCAGGCGCCGTTCTTCTCGTACTCGATGCGCAAGCGGCAGCCGATGCCGCACTAGCTGCTGGTCAATCGGCCCAATCGGCTGGCCAGCGTGCGCAGGCCGCCGGTGACGCCGCGTCTGCGGCGGCAGCCCGTGCACTGTTTGCTGGCGACAAAGCGGGTGAGGCGGCCGCCAGCGCACAGACGGCTGCGGCGAAGCGCGACGAAGCTGTCCAGGCTGCAACCGACGCCGGTCGCCCGGGGGCAATGGGGGTATCTGGAGCGGCTCTACTGCGACAGGTGGTAAAGGCGGTGACCTTGGCTGGGCAAACGAAATTTCAGTCACGCCAGGTACAAACATCTTTGTCCAGTTCTCATCCAGTGGGGCGCAGATCTACAGTCGCGTCTCTCTGCCGAACGGCGCTGGCGAGCTCCACGTGTACACGGGGCAATCGAGCGTGAGAACGGGCGCGTTCAGCCTGGCTACGGTCTACAGCGGGGGGCAGCAGCGCCTATTACTCGTCCGGTGGCGGCGGCGGAGGTGCCGGCGGCTACACCGGCGCTGGGGGCAACGGGCAGGGCAGCAGCAGCGGCACGGCGGGCGCGGGCGGCGCCGGTGGTGGTGGGGGACGCGAGTGCGGGGCCGGTGGCATCGGATTGAAGGGCCAAGGGTCGAACGGCACCTATTCAAGCGGCTCGCCCGGTGGTGGTGGCTCCGGCGGATCTGCTGGCAGCGGCAAGAACGGCGGCAACTACGGTGGGGGCGGCGCGGGAGGGCGCAATGGCAGCACGGATGGCGGTGTCGGCGGCAAGGGCGCGATTCGCATCCTGTGGGGTGGTGGGCGCTCCTATCCAAACAACGCTGCGGACGTTTGAGGAACGGCATGCAATACGTGAAGATCGAGAACGGCCAGCCGGTCGGCCCCATCATCAACCAGCATCAACTTCGCCAACAACTGCCCGCGGAGATCTCGTTCCCGCTGGTTATCCCTGGGGAGATGGCCGCCGAGTACGGTTTTGCTCCAGCGATGGATATGACACAGCCGACCGTCGGGCTGCTGGAGTTTGTCCAGGATGCCGGCTTCAAACTGGTCGACGGCACCTACTACCAGAACTGGTCGGTCTCGGTGGTTGGCTCGCTGGAAGCAGCGCAGACCATCGCCATCGAGGCGATCGAAGCGCTCGCGAAGGGAAAACGTGATGCGGTGGTAGCTGCCTACAGTCCAGCGGAGATGGCGGCGTGGGGCATCAAGCGTTGGGAGGCGGCCAGGTATCAGGATACGCAGGATCCGGAGCGTGCGCCGAATCTGGCGATGGAGGCACAGGTGCGCGAGATCCCTCTGGCCGAGCTGGTGGCAAAGGTGCTGTCCAAAGCTGCGGCGTTGTCCCAGCTTGAGGCAGGGATCGCCGGCACGTGCGGACGAAAACAGGACGCGGTGCGCGGTTGCACAAGCATCGCGGAGGTCAAGGCACTTTGCGACGAGATTGGGGTGGGCTGGCCGATATGAGCTGGCTTTCGCAGCCGTGCTCCTCACAACTGTGATCCCATAACATGCGGTGCACTGCGGAAAGCGCGGCCTGTTCTGTTGGGTATGGGGTATTAAATTCCAGCGTATAACCTCTAATGGGCCATTCGACGATCCAACCATTCGGCGTCTTTCGCGCCTTCGCGTTGCGGAAGCTGTTTCTCACGTCCTTTCGCTCCAGTTCCTGCTTCCGTGTCGGCATAGAGCAGTCTCGGCGTGAAGTACTACGGCACGCCATACGCAACTGCTGGAATTGGCACCAAGGAATTGGAGAGGTAATCTCGCGGGGCTGGTGGTGACGCCGACCAAGGCTGGCCTACAAAGAGCCAGGCGACCCGAGGGAAGCCTGGCATTCGGGCAAAGCGCGAGATGTTCCCGAACACACTGACTGTAGACCGACAGCAATAGATTTCTGTGATGAAGATCACAAGCCGCTTCGTGCGGCTTTTTTTGTGCCCGCCGCGTGCGGGCTTTTTCATTTGACGGGGAGTACATGCCGGATAACGCAAACCATGTCAGCCGGGAAGAGTTTGAGCAGCTGGTCGGGGAGGTAAAGGCCCTCAAGGAGAGCGTGGCCGAGAACACCGAGTGCACGCGCCGGACCGAAGCCAACACACAGGGACTGGTCGAGCTGTTCGATGCCCTCTCTGGTGGATTCAAAGTCATCGCCTGGCTTGGGCGGGCTGCAAAGCCAATCGGCTATATCGCGGGCGCCCTGGCCGCGGTCATTGGGCTGTGGACCGCCATCAAGGGAGGCGGTCTCAAATGAGCAAGGCGAGGCTGGTTGCGCTAGTGGGAGCGCCGACGGCGGCGTGGCTGCTCGCTATCACGCCGCAGCTCGAGGGAAAGGTCCTGCGCGGCTACAAAGACCCGATCGGCATTGTCACTGCCTGCTCAGGGCACACGAAGACGGCCGTGCTGGGACGGCCTTACACCGACGCCGAGTGCGAGAAGCTGCTGCTTGAGGATCTCATCGAACATGCGGAGCCGGTGCTGCGCTGTACGCCGGGGCTCAAGGGACGGCCCTGGCAGCTTGGGGCCGCAGTGAGCTTCGCCGTCAACGTGGGCGTGGGGGCTTACTGTGGCAGCACCACGGCGGCGCGCTTCAACGCCGGCAACTTTCGCGGCGCCTGCAAAGCGATGAACGAGAGTGACAGCGGGCGGCCGCAATGGGTGACAGCAGGCGGCAAGGTGTTGCCCGGGCTGGTCAAGCGGCGCGCGCTCGAGCGTAGCGTCTGCGAACGAGGGCTGCCATGAGTCTGCACCTGTGGCGCGCGGCAGGCGCCTTGGTGCTGTGCGCAGGCGTGTTTGGCGCCGGCTGGGCAGCGAATGGCTGGCGTCTTGGCGGCAGAGTCCAGCAACTGCAGGCCGACCATGCCAAACAGCGGGAAGGGCAGGCGACGGCCCTGGCCGGAGCGTCAGAAGCAGCACGCGCCGAAGAACAACGCAGGAACCGCAGAACAGAGGGGAATTGCTGATGCTGCATCGAAAGAACGTGACCGGGCCCTGGCTGATGCTCGCGCCGCTGGGGCTGTTGCTGAGCAGCTGCGCGGGCGAGCTGCCCAGCTTGCCGCAGCTGCCCGCGCCGCCGGCAATTCCGCCGCTGCCACCGGAAGCGCGACAGCCGGAGATCCCCTCGATGTGCTTACCGACGTGCTCGGCCGGGCTGATGCGCGAGCGGGAGAGCTGGCTAAGTATGCCGACGCCGCTCGGGTCGCCGGCCAAGCCTGCGAGCGAAGTTACGACTCGTTGACGCTACCGGCAGGGACGCGGACATCACCGTCCGGCGCTGCCGACGTGCAATGACTTAAAGGGGGCGGCTCGTGGGTCAGAACGTCCCTTGGATCTTCGTTGTCCTCGCGCAGTAGAGGATCACTTTTCACCAGGCAAAACACTCCAGCGGCAAGCGTGCCGATCGAAACAAGGATGCTAATCGAGATTGTGGTGATGTTGCTCATGCTAATCCGTTCACGTCCTATCGAGCGAATTTATTGCCTTCTGAGTCAGCATGGCAGTGATAGCCGCAACAATGAGACAGTTGTTTTCATTTTGTGGCTCGACCGGACAACCCTCAAGAGGGCCGGACCTTCGTCGTAGACACTGAGGCGACCTTCAGTTTCCGCCATGCTGGACGTTGGTCACAATACACATCCCCAAAACTGGCGATTGTTATTCGGTGCCGCCGTCCTAGGCTAAAGATGCACGTCATAGCAGTGAGGAGAGACAGTCATGAAGGAGGCACTGATTCTTTCCGCTTGCTTCGCTGTAACTACCGCGCGCTGCTTTGCGAAGCATGGGCCTGTAGTTTTCATTCTTATGGATGAGGAAAGTTAGCGTGCCGCTTGCCTAAGATAAGGGATACCGCTGGCTTCAATTACACCAGGTGTGGGACGGTAGAAGCAGTGCACGGCTACCACAGAGACGCAGGCGGCTAATCTTTAGCCCCAATTGCTTGCTGAGGCGAAAGTAAGCGGGATTCTGCGACCTCACTCTCCAGGAGGCGAAGATGCGGGCATTCGTGCGATACGATCAGTTCTCCTTCATACCTGCAGGCCGTCTTCTGTTGGCCAGCTTGGCGATTCTTTGCGTATCATGCAGCAGCCGACCCACCGGGTACGGTGCCACTGAGAAGAACATCACAGCCCGAGGAGGAATTGTCGGGGAAGCGGGGCTGTTCCACGACATCGTCTACAACCCTGAAGCGATTGGTCTGACGTTCCCCGGCTATATAGTGGGATTGGATAAGGGGCGTCAGGCTGCTGTCATCGGCGACGCCGTCCTTCCGGCGCCACGCGACAGCGATATAGAGGCGATCCGGGACTTCAAGACGCGCCTGAACACAGAGCCAAAACTTCACTACATCTCTCATGTGGTCCGAAACGAAGGCCGTCCCTACGGCAATGGGAACTGCATTCTCTATTCGATTTATCGTGACTGGGGAAGCGGCGAAAAAGGCATGTCGTTCTCCGAGAACGAAGTCGATCGCAATTTTGGCTGCGGAGGCGATTTTCCGATCTTCGGTAGACCGGCCAGCGCATTCCCGGACTCGTGGACCGGCCTGGACGTGCTGGCCAAGGAGTTAGAACGGCAATTTTCGGAACGAGATGCCGCCAGTGCATACACCCAGGCCATCGTTATTGTCATGGGGTGGAATACACCGCAATTGGAGGCGGTACGCAATTTCAATTCGGTCCTTAGCCATCTGCAGCGAGCTGCAGGTCCGGACTTTCGCCCACTTGTCATTGGGGTGACGTGGGCAAGCTCCTGGTCCGCGAATTGGCTGGAACCGCTCGTTACACTGAGCAGTTACCGGGCCAAAGCAAACGATGCTGATGAGATCGGCTTTACATGGCTGGCTGAAGTGGTCCGCGTAGTTCAGCAAACCACGGCTGGACGGATTCCTACCGTCGCAATTGGCCACTCGTTTGGAGCTCGGGCACTGGCCACAGCGCTATGCATGGGCTCGCAGATTGAGCGTTCCAGCTTAGGCCAGGAGCCGTCAAAAAGCCAAGCACGTCGCTCGGTACCGTGGAACCTGTTCATCGCTTGGCAGGGCGCCTTCTCGATCAACCGATTCGGCAAGGGCTCGAGTGAGGGCTTCAAGTATGACGGACACTGCGGCGACATAGGGGCCATCGTTCTGACATCCAGTTCCCATGACCAGGCTAACACCAAGAGCTCTTGGTCCGATACGGTTGGGTCGTACGAGGTATTTAGGCAATTCTGCGGCGAAGGCAAGTTCGGTTCGTTTAACCGTCTGGATGTGCAGTGCATACGCCGGGAGGAAATTTCCGCAGAAGGCGGGCACAGATTCCGCTTTACGGCGGGCATGCCAAATTACGTCGACGCCTCGAATATCGTTTACTTCAATCAGCCCAATACCGGTGGTGGCGCGCATAGTGACATCTTTCGCCCGATCCACGGTCGATTCATATGGGCTGCGATTCAGTCGCTGGAGTGGACGCCTCCCGGCTCACATAGGACACAGCAGAGAACTGCAACGGAGCCATCGAGTTCGCGGCCGTGAGGCTTGATGACCCGGTCTTCCTTTGAAATTTCGGGAGGCCGGGCATTATGAGTCAGCTTATCTAGTGAATCTTTTGCTGGGAATCGCACCTGGCCGTTTGATTTTCTGCCAGTCACGCGATCGCTCCCCCGCCTGATACGACGAGCCGGCGCGCTTCGCGATGACCCCTTCCAGTCTCAGCGCCAGCGCGTGGCCGTACAACCAGGCTCCGTCCTCAACGCTGTCAACATAGAGCAGCCCCGGCGGCGGCTCGGCCAGCATCTTCCGTAGCACTGCCTTGCGCCGTTCGATCGGCTGTGCCCGTAGATCCATTCCTTTCCCGACCAGCAGGTCGAAAACGCAGTAGGCGACGGCATCCGCGCCGCGGTACCAGCCCTTGCGCCTGGCGCGCGCGTGCAGCCGCTCGAAGTCGCTCTTGCCGATGTCGTCCAGCACGCAGACCTCGCCGTCCAGGATGTAGCCGACGGGGAGGGTCGTCAGGGCGTCGACGAGTTCAGGGAACCAAGTGGTGGCGTTGGCCCCGTTGCGAGACTTCAGCTGTGGCGCATTGCCGGTGGAAGCCAGCAGTCGGTACCCGTCGTACTTAATCTCGAAATGCCAGCCAGGCGCGCGCGGGATGGTCTTGCGCTCGCACAGGAGCATCGGACGCAGGTCAGCGAGGGAAGGCGGCGGCGGTTGGCGTGTGGTCACCGCAGTGAGCGTTCTAAGGCAGGCCGAAAAAGAGACCCTCTGGGCCCGGGGGTTCCCAAGGGGCCCGGAAAACACAGGGCTGGCGCCAGCCTTGCGTCTCCCAATGCTGGATGAAAGGCGCGCGTTGTGCGTCGACCAGACGGCCTACATTCGGCGGGCATTTGGGGTGATTCACGAATGAACCTACGCCTTCGCGCTATCCTGCGAAGTCTGCGGGATTGGTGCTCTCGGCGCTGAGCAGGACGCCGCCGGCCAGTGGCTGGATTTGCAGCTCGATGTTTTGGCGCCGCGCGCGAGCCCAGCCCGCGCTGATCGCGGCTTCAAGCGTAGGGAGAATTGACGCGGCTCGGACGTGCCGTCTATTTCGAGCGCCTAATCCTGATCGACGGGCATGACGCTAAGGCTTGTTGCTGGCATCGCAAACTCCTAAGGCCGTCGCAGCGAGCTGCAGCGAGTAGATGCCACCCCGTGCTAAGGGCGTGTCAGCCTTTGATGTCGCGCGGATCGTTTCCGAACGAGTTCCGCTCACGGATCTGGCCGTCGCGGCCGTGGACGAGCAGTTCGACCTTATCTTGCTTTGCCTTCTCGGTTCCAGCAGCGATCGCCTCTTCCTGGCTGGGATAGTGCGTGGTCGCGCCATCTGTGCCTTCAACGGACACCGCCCAACCTTGGTCGCCGGCGGGCACGACATGGATGTTCTTGCCTGGCATGGCTGTCTCCTGGCTATTGATGCTGCTGCCAGTCTCTGCGCGACTTGTGAGCGGCGGTATCGGATGCTGTCCGACAAAAAAAGCCCGCGCGAAGGCGGGCTGCGGGAAGTGCTGCCGAGAGGGGTCAGCTCGCGACTGACCAATATTCGCTAAAATATGAATTACTGTGCATCCCGCGCGGGGGTTATTTTCTTACAGGGGCAACTGATTATCCTGGTCTGACGCCGGCTGCTGCTCCTTGGAGCGACGCACGATGGAAGCCGGCTCGGTGGCCATGGCATCCGGCGGCAAGATGGTCATGAACGTTCGTGCAACCTCGGGGTCGCGAGACGCCAGCCATTCATCCCACTGCTGACGCGGCACGATCACCACGGAGCTCTTTTCCTTGCCGGGCGCGTGCATCCGATTCATGACTGGGTGCTTGTCCGCGTTGACGGTCAGAATGGTGAAGGAGTAAGCCCCGTCTGGCCAGTCTCGCCAGAGGCCGGCAATGCCAAAGGCCGGCTCACCAGGCAGCCAGATCTTGTACCGTGTCGACTTCGGCCCGGCTTCCTAGTTGGGTTCGTAGAGACCGCGGTTACAGGAATCAGGCAGAGCTGCCCTTTCTTCCCTGGGCCGCTGAATGTCCGCTTCTCGCCAACCGTCTCGGACCTGGCGTTCATGGTGTCGTATGGACGAACGCCTTGCGGGACGCGGGAGCGCGGCACCAGGCCGAAGCTTGCCAGAACGCTGTCGCGCCGGCCGTCGCCATCCATGCGCACGATTGGCGCGGCGTAGTCTGGCCAGGTCTCGGGCTTCCACTCCGCTGGCGGCGGCTCAACGCCGAAGATCTCCCGCAGGATCTGGCGCTGCACTGGGGCGTAGTTGGTGCACATCCTGATCTCCTATCCCCCTTGGCTGGCCTTGGCGCTTTTTTCTTCTTGGCGCCTGCTTCGCGCTGCAGCTCGGCTTCGTGCTCGAGCATCCATTCCTGGGCGCCTCGCAGGTATGGCTCGTTTGCGATTTCCTCGCGCAGGTAATGCAGGACCATATCTCGGTTGGAGCCACCCAGGTAACCCGTTGGAGGGAATATGTCTGGAACTGCCAGGCGCGCCGGACAATGTTCTGCGGCCGCTTAATTTCCCACAGGAGTGCGCGAACCTCGGGAGAGCGGTTTCGGACCCAAATGTCCCATAGCTGATCGTCATCCAGCGGGGGGCGGAGCCGGTCAGAGTAGGGGTCGTTGATCATGGTTGAATACTGTATGAATATACAGTGTAGCCGGTCATGCGAACGCACACGCCTTTTCGTTGCTCGCGAGAACAGACGGCAAATTTGACCTCTGAATGTGCAGTCAGCCTCACTGCATTCCGCTACGATCTCGCTTCAAGATTCTCCAACTTCAGAGGTGGTATGGCCGACACAACTGGCAACGGGCGATGGTGGGAGTTCTATGCGGTCCGGTACGGTATGGGGACTGTCATCGGGGCTGCTATTGTTTTCCAGCTCTTCAAGGGCAATCCGAACCTTACGCCTCTGCTCTTTGGTGCCGACAAAGGTGAACTCGACGGTATCAAACTGGCTATCCTGGCCGGCTATGGTCTGACGTTCTGCTATCTCGCCAGCGCTCCGATCCTGGTGTTCCATGCGGGCCGATTCTTCTTCATAAGTTCCGAGCTACCGGTCACTGGCCAGCCAAAGTTGTGCGTACTCCGTTGGATATTTTGGTTTGTGTTTGTGGCTTCGGGCATTTGCATGATGATCTTTGTGCCTGGGCAGTGGGCCATCACTGGGGCCGATTCGTTAGTTCTACTACTCGTGCTGCTGGTAATTTGGTCGCAAGTGATAGTGGTAATTGCTCTTCTCAGTAAGCACCGCTTTGCGTTTCAGCGATACGCGAGTTTGGCGAAAGCTCGTGGCGACGACGACAAAGGGGGCATCATTGAGTCTTACCGCCATCTTCGCGAGCATGGAAACTCGTTCTTTATCGTGGCGCTGGAGCTTTTGCTCGGAGCTGGCTTCGGTGTGCTATCCATGTCCCAGGGAAGCTTGTATGCATACGGCACCCTGTTGGTCCTGTGGTTTACGCCCGCCGCTTTCGTGTGGCTGGCGGCTACGTTGCTTGAACGGAACTTCATGGACTGAGCGATGGCTGGGCGCGTGCAATACGAGAATGGCCAACTCCCATAGAAGTGATGCCCGTAAGGCTGTCTAACTTAGGGCAGAAATCGTCCGGAAAGCCGCATGCTCCGGTACCTAAGATTTGCGCAGCAAGTTAGAGGTTTCATCCTAAGTGGCTGATTTCGGTAACAAACATATATATTTTTTGGGTGCAGGTGGTCGGAGGTTCAAATCCTCTCGCCCCGACCAGGCAAAAAACCCGCTTGGTAAATCGCCAAGCGGGTTTTTTTATTTTCGTGTCTTGTGGCGCGCGTGTGCTGCTTCGCGCCTGGAACCAGCGTGGTCACCGCGTGAACGCAGCCATGGCCGTTTTTCGATTCAGCTCGTTGCACCTATAGTGGTGGCACAGTGGACTTCATCGCGACGGAGGCTGTAATGACCGACAAGGGCAACGGGATCGCCGGCACCACATGCATCGCCTTGGCAGTAGCCGGCCTGGCACTGACCGCATCGCTGGTGCTTGCTTATTACGCGACGCGCGCGCGCGTGGAAGGGCTGCGCGCCAGCGGCGGCTGACGCGCGGCGGACTGTTCAGCCCTGGATATCGCGAGGATCGTTGCCAAAGCTGTTGCGCATCCGGATGCGGCCGTCGCGGCCGTGGACGAGCAGTTCTGCATGGAGCTGCCGGGCTTTCTCGGTGCCCGCGGCGATCGCGTCTTCTTGCGTCGCGTAGAGTTGGCGCCCGCCCGCGCCATCTTCGGATTCAATGGCCCAGCCGTTGTCGAGCGGTACGACGTGGATGTTCTTGGCCGGCATGGCGCACCTCCGTGGTGGAAGATGCCCTAGTCTCCACGCTGCTTACTGTGGCCGGTATCGGTGCCCGTCTGACAGCGCCGGTGTCTTTTGCTGCGCAGCGCCCTTGGCAGCATTGGCCATGTGACTCCTCGGCCCTCAAATCAGAAAAGGCGCCCGGATACCGGGATGCTCCGGGCATGGCGCCGACGCAGGTGCACGTAGACTGGCTGGGCTGTACTCACCAGCCCGCCCGCACCCCGCCTCGGCGGGCTGTTTTTTTGCGGCGCTAGCGGAGTAGCCGCTGCCACCGCATGTCATGTCCGCGCACGAGTCCGGCAAGCGTCGCCGCGCTGGCCAGTTCGAATTCGCTGAACTGGAAGGCCGGCGCCACGGTGCAGCCGACCAGCGCAAAGTCCTCGGGGCCGCCAGCGTCCGCGCGTTCGGCGGCAAACCACTGGCCACCCGGCACCAGCGCCTGGAACGCCGCGCCGGGATGACGCAGCGGGTCGCCCAGGCGCTGGGTGACGATGGTGCCTTCGACGATGCGGTGCACGTCCAGCGGGGAGCCGGCGTGGTAGTGCCACAGCTCGTCGGAGCGGATGCGATGCCAGGCGGAATAGTCGTTGCCGCAAAGCATGTAGTGGATGGCGGTGCAGGCTTCGCGCGTGCGTCCGTCCTGGCATGCGACGCGTTCCTCGCTGCGATAGGTTTCGCGGTAGTAGCCGCCTTCTGGATGCGGCCGCAGGTCGAGTGCGTGGATCAGCTGGCGGGCGGTCGGGCTCAGGTCTGGCATGGGGGCATGGCGCGCGGCGCATTGGCGGAATCGGAAGGCGTAGCTTAAAGCAGGGCGAAGCGCGCCTGCGCGGGGCCGACCAGCGCCGGGCGGCTCACCGGGTAGCGGTGGCGCATGCCTTGCGCCTCGAACGAGAGGAAGTCCGGGGTCCAGCGCAGCGACTGCAACTGGCGCGGCTCGATGCCGTCGACCAGGATGGCGCCGGCGTTCACGCAGACGCTGCCGCAGCGCAGGCGCACGGATTCGGTGTCGTCGCCGAAGTAGTGGGCTTCGAGCAGGATGGAATCGGACTGGTACAAGGGCATGGCAGTGTCCAGATACTGTATGGATGTACAGTATAGCCGCGGCATGCCGTTCGGTCATCCTCCCGATTCTCAATTTCGGGCGGCGGCGCGGCGGTACGTGGTCGCTGCCTGGTATAACCTGAAACCGGTGACAGTTCCTCACAACGCTGTCTTGCCGCGACCGCCGGGTCGCTACAGGAGATGCCATGGCTGGGAGCGGAAGCAAAGCCTGCTGGTTTGGCCTGGGCGTGCTGCTTGGCGTGGCGGCCGGCGGCGCGTTGGCGCGGCCGGCGCGCGCGGCCGCCGGTCCGCGCGAACCGCTTCAGTCCGATGCGCCGCTGCTGCCTGCCGATGTCACCGCGGACCAGGTGCTGACCGATGCCGCCACCGACGTGTTGGAGTACCGCGGCTTCGTCATCCACGTGTTCTGCCATGCGCTGGGCATGGGGCGGTTCAAGGCGCTGTGCGATATCTGGGAATCGGGCGCCGTGGTGCTCGAAGGCGGTGCGCCGCCGACCACCCATGCCACGCCGGACGAGGCCCGGTCCGCGGCGATTGCGTGGGCGCAGCAGTGGGTGCAGCGCAATGGCTGAAGCGCGCGGCCATGCCGGCCGAGCGGCGCAATCCGCGCATTCGGCGGCAAATCGACCCGCTGGCGCGCGACAGGCCTGATAATCGCGTCCGTGCCGGCAGTCGATCGGCACGAATCCTCCAGGAGAATTCATGTTTGTTTGTGGGAACCAGGCTTGCGGCGCCAGCTGGGAGCCGGACGAGGTGCAGATCCGCGATGAAGGGCAGGGACTGGTGTTCCGCTGCCCGCAGTGTGGCGCGCGCAACCATGTCGTGGCGCGCACGGCGAAGGATGGCAGCACGACCTATCGCCAGGTACCCGCCGGCGCAGCGCAAAAGGCACCGGCGAAGCGGCCCGCTGGAGCGCGGCCGAAGGCGCCGGGGAAGGCACCGGCCCAGGGCCGCGCCAAGCCCGCATCGCGCTGACCGGCACTGGCGGCAGGCCATGTTACCCCACCTGTGTGGGGTCAAATTCACATCGTTGGCGGCTTAAGCTAGTTTAGGCAGGACCGTTAAACACAACATGGACTTTGCCGACCTCCCCAACGACCCCGCTTCCAATGCCGAGCGCATGGGCTGGGCCAACGCTTCGCCCGAAGTTATCGCGAAGGTGTTGAACTCGGCGCTGGCGGCGCAGGACCTGTCCGGCTTTGCCGCGCTGCTGTCGGACATCGCGCGCGACCGCGGCCTGAAGGGCGAGCGCGCGGCGCACCAGTCGATCTACGACATGCCGTACGCCAGCCTGTTGCCGCGGCAGAAGCACCTGCTGTCCGATGCCTTCGAGCTGCTGATCCTGCTTGGCCTCGAGCTGCGTCCGCGCAGCGCCGACGCCGATGCGGACCTCGGCGCTGACCCTGACACTGACACCGACGAGTAAGCCGCCAGGCAGCCGGCGCGGCTAGCTTCGCTCCAGCATGCCGATCTCGCGCACCGCGACCGACAGCATCGACAGTCCCGCGGCCCCCGAGGCGCGCTGGTCCGCCAGCATGCGCGTGAAGCGCTCGAGCGCGCCGTGGCGGCTGGCGCGCCAGGCGTCGATCATCGCTTCCGGCGAGGTCTGATCGCCCGCCTGCGAGAGCACGCTGACCGTCAGCGCGCGCTTGAGCCGTCCCAGGTCTTCCAGCGTGGTGGTGCGCGCCAGCAGGTCCCAATGGGTGTCCGACGGCAGCGCCAGCGCGCGTTCACGCAGCCAGCTGAAGCTCAGGTGGCTGTCCAGCGCGAAGTAGACGCCGGCCACCAGATCCAGGCTGCGCTCGCACGCCGCGGCGACTTCGGCAATGTCGAGCGCCGCGGCGGAAATCTCGCTGCCGGCCACGCGCGCGGCCAGCGTCTCGCCCACTCTCGCTTCGATCAACGCACGCGTATGCTCGGTCAACGCCGCGGCGTCCGCCTGCGGCAATAGTTGCGGCAAGCGGGGCCCCAGCCACTGTGCCGCCTGCGCAAAGCGCGCCAGGTCTTCGGCGGCGCTGCTGCCGCTGCGCAGATAGCGGATGAACCACAGGCACGCGCGCTCCAGCAGCAGCGCCACCGAGCCGAACATGCGCGCCTGTTCGGCGTCGGCGACGCGATTGTCGAGCGCGTCGATCTCTTGCCACAGCGCGGTCAGCCCGAACACGTCGCGCGCGATCAGGCAGGCGCGCACGATATCGGCGGGTCGCGCATCGGTTTCTTCCATGATCCGGTGCACGAAGGTGGCGCCGATGCGGTTGACCAGCATATTGGTCAGATGCGTCGACAGGATCTCGCGCCGCAGCGGATGTCGCTGCATGGCCTCGCCGTAGCGCTGGCGCAGCGGCACCGGGAAGTAATCCACAAGCAGTCCGGACACCAGCCCGTCCTCCGGCACGTCGGAGCCCAGCAGTTCGTCGTACAGCCACATCTTGCTGTAGGCCAGCAGCACCGCGCGCTCGGGCGAGGTCAGGCCTTCGCCGGCGAGCTTGCGCTCGGCAATGTCCTCGTCCGACGGCAGGAATTCCAGCGCGCGGTTCAGCCGCCCGGCGCGTTCCAGCCAGCGCACCAGGCGTGCCTCGCCGTCGAGCAGCGCGCCGCTGCTGCGGCCGGCCACCGACAGCGCCTGGGTCTGGTAGTAGTTGTCCTGCAGCACCAGCAGGCCGACTTCGTCGGTCATCTCGGCCAGCAGCTTGTTGCGCTGCTTCTCGGTCATCTCGCCGTCGGCCACCACCAGACCCAGCAGGATCTTGATGTTGACCTCGTGGTCAGAGCAGTCGACGCCCGCCGAGTTGTCGATGGCATCGGTGTTGATGCGGCCGCCCTTGCGCGCGAACTCGATGCGGCCGAGCTGGGTGAAGCCGAGATTGCCGCCTTCGCCGACCACCTTGCAGCGCAGGTCGCTGCCATTGACCCGCACCGCGTCGTTGGTGCGGTCGCCGGCCTGCAGGTGAGTTTCCTGGCTGGACTTGACGTAGGTGCCGATGCCGCCGTTGTAGAGCAGGTCCACCGGCGCCATCAGGATGGCGTGGATCAGTTCGGCCGGCGACAGCGCGCTCGCCGTGATGCCGAGCACCTTCTGCACCTGCGGCGACAGCGGGATGGTCTTGGCGGTGCGAGGGAAAATGCCGCCGCCGCCGGAGATCAGCGTGGCGTCGTAGTCGGCCCAGCTCGAGCGCGGCAGCCCGAACAGGCGCGCGCGTTCCTGCAGGCTGCGCGCCGGGTCCGGATCCGGGTCGAGGAAGACGTGGCGGTGGTCGAACGCGGCCACCAGCCGGATATGCGGCGACAGCAGCATGCCATTGCCGAACACGTCGCCCGACATGTCGCCGATGCCGGCCACGGTGAAGTCCGTGGCCTGGATGTCGATGCCCATCTCGCGAAAATGCCGCTTCACCGATTCCCACGCGCCGCGCGCGGTGATGCCCATCTTCTTGTGGTCGTAGCCGACCGAGCCGCCGGAGGCGAAGGCATCGTCCAGCCAGAACCCGTACTCGGCCGAGATCGCGTTGGCGAAGTCAGAGAACGTAGCCGTGCCCTTGTCCGCGGCCACCACCAGGTAGGGGTCGTTGTCGTCGTGGCGCACCACCTCGGGCGGCGGCACCAGCTCGCCGCCGACGAGGTTGTCGGTCAGGTCCAGCAGCCCGCGCAGGAAGGTCTGGTAGCAGGCGATGCCTTCGCGCAGGAAGGCGTCGCGGTCGGTGGGCGGCGGCGGGCGCTTGACCACGAAGCCGCCCTTGGAGCCGACCGGCACGATCACCGTGTTCTTGACCATCTGCGCCTTCATCAGGCCCAGCACTTCGGTGCGGAAGTCCTCGCGCCGGTCCGACCAGCGCAGCCCGCCGCGCGCCACGCGTCCGCCGCGCAGGTGCACCCCTTCCACGCGCGGCGAGTAGACCCAGATCTCGAACATCGGACGCGGCTCGGGCAGGCCCGGCACCAGGGCCGGATTGAACTTGAACGACAGGTACGGACGGGGCTGGCCGTCCTCGCCGCGATGGAAATAATTGGTGCGCACGGTGGCGTTGATCACGCCGAGAAAGAGCCGCAGGATGCGGTCTTCGTCGAGGTTGGGGACCTTGTCCAGGGCCGTGCCGATGTCGGCCAGCAGCTTGTCGCAGCGCGCCTGGCGCGCGGTGTCGGCGGCCACCTGGCTGATGGTGTCGAAGCGCGCCACGAACAGCGCCACCAGCATCGCGGCAATGCCCGCATTGCCGGTCAGCGCCCGTTCGATATAGGCGTCGCTGAAGGTGGAGCCCACCTGGCGCAGGTAGCGCGCGTAGGCGCGCAGGATGGTCACGTCGCGTGCGGCCAGCTCGGCGCGCAGCACCAGGCGGTTGAGATCGTCGTTTTCGATCTCGCCGTGCCATGCGCGCGCGAAGGCGTCCTCGAACAGCGCCTTGACGCGTGCGATGTCGAACTCCGCAGCAGCGCCGCCGTCGGCGATTTCGAGCCCGAAGTCGTGCACCCAGACCGGCGCGCCGCTGTCGGGCTCGATCCGGTAGGGGCGCTCTTCATCGACGCGCACGCCCAGGTGCTCCAGCATCGGCAGGCTCAGCGACAGCGCGATCGGTTCGCCGGCGCGGTACACCTTGAAGCGGAAGGCGCCGGGCGCGGCTTCGATCGGCCGGTACAGGTTCATCGCCATGCCGTTGCCGCGCACCGCGTGCTCCATCAGCTCGATATCGCGCACCGCGGTGCGCGCCGGATAGTCTTCGCGATAGCCGGCGGGGAACGAGCCGCCATAGCGCTGCAGCAGCCGGTTGCCGTGCTCTTCGCCGTGGCTTTCGTGCAGCGCTTCGGCGAGGTCGTCCTGCCAGCGGCGGCTGGCATGCACGATGCGCGCTTCCAGCTCCTGCGTGTCGACCTTGGGCATGGTGCCGGGCTCGCCGCGCACGGTCAGCTGGATGCGCGCCAGCGGCGATTCCGACAGCAAGGGCGTGAACTCGCAGCTGGTGCCGTGGAAAGCGGCGGTCAGCAGCTTCTGGATCTTCTGGCGCAGGTCGGTGTTGTACTTGTCGCGCGGCACGAACACCAGGCACGAGACAAAGCGGTCGAAGCGGTCGCGCCGCACGAACAGCCGCGTGCGCTGGTGTTCCTGCAGCCGCAGGATGCCGGTGGTGATGTCGAACAGCTCGTCCTCGCTCGCCTGGAACAGTTCGTCGCGCGGATATTGCTCGAGGATCGTGACCAGCGACTTGTACAGGTGGCCCTTGGCGAGGAACCCTGCGCGCGCCAGGATGTTGGCGCATTTGCGCCGCACCAGCGGGATGTCGGCGATCGGCGCCATGTAGGCGGTCGAGGTGTAGAGGCCGACGAAGCGCCGCTCGCCGAACAGCTGCCCGTTTTCGTCGAGCAGCTTGACCCCGACGTAGTCGAGATAGCCGGGCCGGTGCACGGTGGCGCGCGAATTGGCCTTGGTCACGAAGATCGGCGAGCTGCCTTCGATGATCGCGGTGGCCGCGGCGGGCAGCGGGGTCAGGTCTTCGGCGTCGGGCTCGCGCAGGCTTTCGCGCAGGATGCCGGCGCCGGAGCCGGCCACGCCGCGCAGGAAGTAGCGCCCGTCGCGCGCCACCAGCTGGTAGTCGCGCTGTCCCAGAAACGAGAAATGGTCGTCCATCATCCATTCCAGGAAGGCGCGCGCCTCGACGCTCTCCGCTGAGGCCGCGTCCGGCGACTGCGCCATGGCATCGATGGTGGCGCGAGTGATGTCGCACATCTCCGGCCAGTCTTCCACCGCGGCGCGCACGTCGACCAGCACCTGCGAGATGCCGTTGCGCAAGGCGTCGAGGCGCGACGACTCGCCGGTGCGGTCGATCTCGAAATGGATAAAGGACTCCAGGCGCGAGCTGTCGCCGGCCTCGCCGGCGCCGCCAGGGGCGATCCGCTCGATGCCGGCGCCGCCGCGCCAGACCCTGAACACCGGATGGATGGCGGAATGCAGCGCCAGGCCCTGGCGATTGATCTCCATCGTCACGGAGTCGACCAGGAACGGCATGTCGTCGTTGACGATCTCGACCACGGTGTGGTCGGAGTGCCAGCCGTGCTCTTCCAGGTTGGGGTTGTAGACGCGGATGCGCGCGCTGCCGGGGGTGAACTTCTGCGCCGTCTGCCAGTGCGCCATCACGGCGCCGTACAGGTCGGCCACTTCGCGCCGCAGCAGGTCTTCGGCGTCGGCCTGGTCGTAGTAATGCAGCAGGAAGGGCTCGACCACGCTGAACATCGCCGCCGGCAGCCGCCCGCGCGCGAAGTTGGCCAGTTCGTCCAGCAGGTGCGCGACCTTGTCTTCGTTCTCCTGCGGCATGTTCCCCTCCTCGCGGTGTCGATGGGCCGCCGGGGCATGTGCCGGGGCATGCTCATACTTTAGGAAAAATCCGAGTGCCCGGCGCAACAAAGTGGCGCGCACCGGCGATCGCGAGGGAGGGGCACGGAAGGGTCCCGACGGCGAGCCGCGGGACCCGGGCAGCGCTCAGAAGCGCGTGGCGAGGCTGGGGCAGGAGGAGGGGCGGTGGGCGACCGGCGGCACGCCGGGGCAGGGCAGCGGCTGGCCATGCTGACTGTGCCGTTCCTGCCGGGGGGCCTCGGAGACGGCTCTGACCTGGCGCGAGGTGTGGCCGTCCAGCGTGGTTTTCATCCGATCCAGCAGGCCGGCCAGCGCGGCACGTTCCTGCGAATTGAAGGAGGCGACCGAGACGCTGTGCAGCGCGCTCAGGGCCTGCGCGGTACGTTGCACCCGCGCGGTGGCGCCTTCGGCGATACGGGGCGCCAGCGTCGCGGTGTACTCGATCCAGCCGTCGCGGCGCAGTTCGTCGAGCATGGTCTCCGATTGCGCCGCGTCGAGCGGCATCGGACCAGCCAGCGGCAAGCCACGCTTGAAGGCACCCTGGCGGATGGCCCGCAGCAGCAGCCACTGGGAATAGTTAAGGCCCGAGGCGCGCAGGGTCTGGTCCAACGCACCTTGCCAGGCGGTGACTGCGTCAATCAGGGCAAGGACAACCGGCTCGCTGGGTTCGAGGGGTCTTGGCTGCATGAATGGCGTCTCCTGTTGTGGTTTGCCGCCACCGCAATGCACAGGCACCCGCAGGGGTGCAAGGGGCCGGAGCATGGCCGGCCCGGGCGGCACGGCCGCCGCAGCCTCTGGGGCGGGCTGGGTCGACCGAACGGCGAGACTAACAGAAACTTTTGCCGGATTTGTGACACTGCGGGAATGTCCTGAGCCGGTAGCGCGCGATAGTGGCGGCTGCTGCGCGCGCCGTCTGCCGAATTATGAAAAAAACGACTTGGACGGATAACTTTAAATCATCGATGGAATGAGCGTGGCTGGCTAAACTGCCTGCCGGAGACCCCGCAAGCAGCCGCCAGGCCAGCACGGGGCGAACGGCGCAGGCACGGGCCGGCCGTCAGACCGGAGATCCAAGATGTACAAGGAACGCATTCGCCTTGCCAGGCTGCATGACAAGGTAGTCTCGGCCGACGAAGCCGCCGCGCTGATCCGCGACGGCATGACGGTAGGCATGAGCGGATTCACGCGCGCGGGCGACTGCAAGGAAGTGCCGTTCGCGCTGGCACGGCGCGCCGCCACCGAGCCGCTGCGCATCACCCTGATGACCGGCGCCTCGCTCGGCAACGACATCGACCGGGTGCTGGCGGAGGCTGACGTGATCGCGCGCCGCCTGCCGTTCCAGTCCGATGCCACGCTGCGTCGCAAGATCAATGCGGGCGAAGTGATGTTCATCGACCAGCATCTGTCCGAGACCGTGGAGCAGCTGCGCTCGGGCCAGATCGCACCGGTGGACGTCGCGGTGGTGGAAGCGGTGGCGATCACCGAGCAGGGCGGCATCATCCCCAGCACCTCGGTGGGCAACTCGGCCAGTTTCGCCATGCTGGCGCGCAAGGTGATCGTCGAGATCAACCTGAACATGCCGCTGGAGCTGGAAGGGCTGCACGACATCTATTTCCCGGTGCAGCGCCCGTACCGCCAGCCGATCCCGCTGATCGCGCCCGCGCAGCGCATCGGCCTGCCGTATATCCCGATCGATCCCGAGAAGATCGCGGCCATTGTCATCACCGCCAAGGACGACAGCCCTTCCAACGCGCTGCCGCCGGATGCCGATACCAGCCAGATCGCCGGCCATCTCAACGAATTCCTGCTGCGCGAGGTGCGCGCCGGGCGGCTGTCGCCGTCGCTGCAGCCGTTGCAGGCCGGCATCGGCACCATTGCCAACGCGGTGCTGCACGGGATGGTCGAGTCGCCTTTCCGCGATCTGCAGATGTACTCGGAAGTGCTTCAGGACAGCACCATCGAGCTGCTGGATGCGGGGCGCCTCGCCTTTGCCTCGGCCTCGTCGGTGACGCTGACGCGCGAGGTGTACCAGCGCTTCCTGGCGAACCTGGACCGTTACCGTTCGCGCTTGCTGCTGCGGCCGCAGGAAATCAGCAACCATCCGGAGATCCTGCGCCGGCTGGGGCTGATCACCATCAATACTGCGCTCGAGTGCGATATCTACGGCAACGTCAACTCGACCCATGTGGGCGGCACGCACATGATGAACGGCATCGGCGGTTCGGGTGACTTTGCCCGCAATGCGCACCTGTCGGTGTTCGTGACCAAGTCGGTGGCCAAGGGTGGCGATATCTCCAGCATCGTACCGATGGTGGCGCACGTCGACCATACCGAGCACGATGTCGACATCATCGTCACCGAGCACGGCCTGGCCGACCTGCGTGGCCTGGCGCCGCGCGAGCGCGCGCGCACCGTCATCGCCAACTGCGCCGACCCGCAATACCGTGACCTGCTGGGCGATTACTTCCGCCGCGCCTGTGCGCATGGCGGCCAGACCCCGCACCTGGTGGAAGAGGCGCTGTCCTGGCATGCCGCCTTCCGCGACCGCGGCACCATGCAGCCGGCGCGGCCGGCACCGGCGCTGGCCGCCTGAGGCCAGGGCAATCCCCAAAACAAAACAGCCCGCGCAGGCGGGCTGTGGGACCGGGCGAGGGCGGTGTTACTGCGCCTTGGTGCCCTGGCTGGCGGGCGCCTTGGCGCCGTCGGTATAGGGATCGGCCTTGCCGGCCTTGGCGCCGTCGGTGTACGGATCGAACTTGCCGGACTTGGCGCCATCGGTGTTCGGATCGAACTTCTTGCCCGAGTTGGTCAGCTCCGACTTGGTCGATTGCTTGGCGCCGTCGGTGTACGGGTCGAACTTGCCGGACTTGGCCGCGCTCTGGTTCGGGCCGGCTTTCTTGGTGTGGCTGCCGCTGTAGAGATCGCCGCCGTCGGTGTAGTTCTTCTGCGCATGCACCTGGGTCGCGCCGAGCGCGGCCAGTGCTGCAACGATCAGGATCGGAACGGACTTCTTCAGCATCTTGTTAATCCTCGCGAATGACGGTCGCGCAGCGCCTGCGCGAAACCGGTTTGGGGCCGGACGTTGGCCGGTCGACTGCCGGCGCTTGTTGCGGAGCACCCGGTAAATGTACCGAGTCGGCGCATGTCCGCAAAGTGAAAGTTTCTTCTAGACGTATTGAACGTTACCGACACGGCCGGCGTGCTGCGCGGGATCAAACGCGCGCGCAATAGGAATAATCTGAGTGGCGCGCCGGGCATTTTCGGAGGCCGCGCATAAAAAAACCGGCTGCCGTGGCAGCCGGTTTCCAATTCGGCAGGCGGCTCGCGCCGCCTGGCCAGCTTATTCCAGCGTGATGTTCTGGTCGCGCGCGATCTTCTTGCGCAGGTCCAGTTCGCGCTTGATCTGCGTGGCGTATTGCTGCGGCGTGTTGCCGTCGGTGTAGGCCCCGCTGTCGGCCAGGCGGCGCTTGACGTTGGGATCCTGCAGCGCCTTGACCGCGGCATCATGCACGCGCGTGATGATCGCCGCCGGCGTGCCGGCCGGGGCCACCAGGCCGTACCAGGCCATGTTGTTCATGTCCTTCATGCCGGCTTCGGCAAAGGTCGGCACGTCGGGCAGGCCTTCGACGCGCTTGGGCGCCGCCACCGCCAGCGCGCGCAGCTTGCCGGCCTGGATATGCGGCATCGACGACGGCAGGTTGTCGAACTGGGCGTTGACCTGGCCGGCCAGCGTGTCGTTCAGCGCCGGGCCCGATCCGCGGTAGGGGATGTGGACCATGTCGGTCTGGGTGATGTCCTTGAACAACTCCCCATCCAGGTGCGAGATGCTGCCCTTGCCGGCCGAGGCGTAGCTGTACTTGCCCGGGTTGGCCTTCAGCATCGCCACGAATTCCTTCAGGGTCTTGGCCGGAACCTTCGGATTCACCGTCAGCACGTTGGGCACGTTGACCAGGTTGGTGATCGGCGCGAAGTCCTTGAGCGGATCGTACGGGTTCTTGGGGTTGGTGGCCGGGTTGGTCGCCATGGTGCTGACCGTGGCGATGCCCAGGGTGTAGCCGTCCGGCGCCGACTTGGCGAGCGCATCGGCACCGATGGCGCCGCCGCCGCCGCCGCGGTTTTCCACCACCACCGGCTGGCCCAGTTCACGGCCCAGGCCGTCGGACACCGCGCGCGCCACGATATCGGTGGTGCCGCCGGCCGCGAACGGCACGATCAGGCGGATCGGCTTGGCAGGGTAGGACTGGGCGTGCGCCAGGCCGGCGTGGGCCAGGCCGAGGGCCGCGATGCATGCGGCTGCGCCGGCGTTAAGGACTGCTTTCAAGGAGGGCCTCCATTCTTCTTTCACTGATTCGCCAGCCAGGCTGCAGGCGTGTCCGCGGATCGGCTACGGATCCGGCGCCCGCGCTGTCAGGGTTTCCCGGGCTGGCATGACCGGGCCGTGCCGGGATGCGGTACGGCCGGCGCCTTGCGATAGTTCCGCGATACGGAACTATGTTCCACAATGGCGCGGGAGCGATTCAACCGGGAAAGCGCCTGCAGGGGAATTGGTGAGAACCCGCGTATCAAGAATCGGGCTGCGCTGCCGATCGCGCGCGTGGCCTGGATGGAGGCAAGCGCAAAAGCAAAAAGCCGGAAGCAAGGCTTCCGGCTTTTTCTGAATTCGCTGGTGGGGCGTGAGTGACTCGAACACTCGACCTACGGATTAAGAGTCCGCTGCTCTACCAACTGAGCTAACGCCCCAACGAAGAAAAAGATTGTAGCAAGGTATCGGATGCGGCGCAATAGCCTTTGCGGCATTTTTTACGGTGCCTGGCCGCTACAATGCAGGCCGCCGTCATGCGCCTCCGCGCCGGCACCGCACCCACCTGTTTGCCAGCTCCATGCACGCCAGAGTTCTACGCTATCTCGACGAGGTCGTCCGCCGCGGTTCCATCCGCAAGGCGGCCGAACACCTGCACGTGGCGCCGACCGCGGTCAACCGGCAGATCCTCGACCTGGAGGCCGAACTGGGCGCGCCGCTGTTCGAGCGCATCAACAAGCGCCTGCGCCTGACGCCGCTGGGCGAGATGGTGCTGGCCCACGTCCGCCAGACGCTGCGCGAGCACGACGCGCTGCGCGAGCGTATCGAGGACTTCAAGGGCGCGCGCCGGGGCGAGGTCACGGTGGCGGTGACGGCGGGCCTGGCGGGCTCGCTGATGCCGTCGCTGGTGCATGACTTCCGCCAGCGCTATCCGGGCATCGTCGTGCGCGTCAACGACCTGCCGGTGGCTGACATCGTGGCGGCGGTGGAGCAGGGCGATGCCGACCTCGGCTTGGGCTATGACCTGCCGGAACTGCCGGCCTTTCGTGCGCTGGCCAGCAGCGACTGGCAGATCGGCGCGGTGGTGCCGCCTGGCCATGCGCTGGCGGCGCGGCCATCGGTGCTGCTGAGCGAGTGCGTCGGCTATCCGCTGATCCTGCCGGCACCTTCCCTGTCGATCCGCGGCATCCTCGATGCGGCGTTTGCGCGCAATGCGATCGAGGTCTCGCCGGTGGCGGAATCGACCTCGACCGTGCTGATCCGGCAACTGGTGCTGCTGGGGACCGGCATTGCGCTGCTGAACCCGCTCGATGTGATGGAGGAGCGCGCGCGCCAGGCGCTGGTGTACGTGCCATTGCGCGACCGCCACCTGCAGGGCCAGACGTTGACGCTGGTGGCGCGCGCCGGCGGCCAGCTCAGCGCCGCGGCCGGGCTGATGGCCGAGCGCATCGGCGACGCGCTGGCGATGCTGTTCGCGCAGGCGCGCTGAGCCGGACTCGGCGGCTGTCCACTTTTTGTGGACAGGCTGCTCGGAATTCTATGCTTGGGACGCGGCATCGCGCCGCCGTAGACTGGCGGCGATCGTATCTGCCCTCAATCCCATCCGCTTCACAGAAGGAATTCCGCCATGACCCTGATAGCCCTCAATGTCGACGTCCTGGTGACCATGGACGCCCAGCGTCGCGAGATCCGCGACGGTGCGCTGGTCGCAGAAGGCCCCGCGGTGCAATGGGTCGGCCCCACCGCTGAGCTGCCGCCGCAATACCGGCGCATGGTCGACGACGGCAGCGCGCAGGTGCTGGACATGCGCGGCCGCGTGGTCACGCCCGGGCTGGTCAACACGCACCATCACATGTACCAGAGCCTGACGCGCGCGGTGCCCGCGGCGCAGGACGCCGAGCTGTTCTCGTGGCTGACCAACCTGTACATGCTGTGGTCGCACCTGACACCGGAAATGATCGCGGTGTCGACCAAGACCGCGATGGCCGAGCTGATGCTGTCGGGCTGCACCACCACCAGCGACCACCTCTACCTGTTTCCCAACGGTTCGCGCCTGGACGATTCGATCGCCGCGGCGCAGGAGATGGGCATGCGCTTCCATGCCGCGCGCGGCTCGATGAGCGTGGGCCGCAGCAAGGGCGGGCTGCCGCCTGACGTGGTGGTGGAAGAGGAAGCTGCGATCCTGCGCGACAGCCAGCGGCTGGTGGAGCAGTACCACGACAGCGCGCGCCACGCGATGCTGCGCGTGGTGCTGGCGCCGTGCTCGCCGTTCTCGGTATCGCGCGACCTGATGCGCGAATCGGCGGTGATGGCGCGGCACTACGGCGTGTCGCTGCATACGCACCTGGCCGAGAACGACAACGACATTGCCTATTCGCGCGAGAAATTCGGCCTGACGCCGGCGCAGTATGCCGAGGACCTGGGCTGGGTCGGCCACGATGTGTGGCACGCGCACTGCGTCAAGCTGGACGACGAGGGCATCGCGCTGTTCGCCCGGACCGGCACCGGGGTGGCGCATTGCCCGTGCTCGAACATGCGGCTGGCATCGGGCATTGCGCCGGTGCGTGCCATGCGCGATGCGGGCGTGCCGGTGGGCCTGGGGGTGGACGGCAGCGCGTCGAACGACGGCGCGCATATGCTGGGCGAGGCGCGCCAGGCGATGCTGCTGCAGCGGGTGGGCTACGGTCCGGCCGCGATGAGCGCGCGCGAGGCGCTGGAAATCGCCACGCTGGGCGGCGCGCGCGTGCTCAATCGGGACGATATCGGTGCGCTGGCGCCGGGCATGTCGGCGGACTTCGTCGCCTTCGATCTGTCGTCGGCCGGGTTTGCCGGCGCCGGCCATGACCCGGTGGCGGCGCTGGTGTTCTGCACGCCGGCCAATGTCGCGGCCAGCGTGATCAATGGCAAGGAGGTGGTGCGCGACGGCGAGCTGCTCACGGCCGACCTGCCAGCGGTGCTGCTGCGGCATCGCGCGCTGGCGCGCACGCTGTTCGAGCGGGCCAGCGTCGGCGCGTGACGCAGCGCATCCGCGCGGCCGGTGGCGTCCAAAGCAAAAGGCCGGAAGCATTGCTGCTTCCGGCCTTTCTTGTATTCGCTGGTGGGGCGTGAGTGACTCGAACACTCGACCTACGGATTAAGAGTCCGCTGCTCTACCAACTGAGCTAACGCCCCAACGAAGAACGAGATTCTAGCATGATTTCCGGCGCTGTCAATTGCCTGACGCAATTGCCATGGCAAGCTGCGCGAACCTGCCCCGCGTGCGAAGGGGTTGGCCGATGGAACCGAACGGCGGTCGCGATGGTCTTCCGAATGAACCCTGTCGCATAGGGTTCTACCCATACGATTTTGCCGGAGCCATGTTAGGATGTTTCTCCACTTGCATATGGAGGGCTGCACCGATGGATATCAAATTCCAAGAGCAAGAGCGCTACGACATCAATAACGAAGGCTTGTTGTTCCAGGCACTTGTCAATGGCGAGAAGGTGACTTGCGTGGTGACACGCGAAGCACTGTGGGAAGGTTTCAGCGCCGACCAGGTGCTGTCACTTGAAGAAGCATTCCGCGCCGGCCGCGAAACCATCGAACGCGCCGCTGTGGTGCTGATCGAGCAGGGCGCGCCGCAGCCTATCGTCGTCAAGCGCGCCCACGTGGCGCCGATCTGATGCGGATGGATGCCCCGGCCAGCCCCAGGCAAGCCGCGGGCGCCCATCTGGAATCAGGTATCAGAGCATAGGCCGTCCGGCCTTGCTTGCCAGCCGGCGCCGCCGGCGCAGGCAGTCCCCAGTTTCTTCCGTTTTTTTTTGCCGCCGTGACCGTGGCGAAGCGCGCCTGTGCGGGCGCTCCGTTCATGGTTGCGCGCAAGCTGCCGGCGCCGACGTGGCGCCCGGCCGCGACGCGCACTCTTCGAAGATGCGCACGGTACAGCGCGCGCAGACTTGCGGCGACAGCTGATCGATGATGGTGTGCAGCGCCTGCCGCTTGGTCGGGAACACATGGTCGGCGCCGAGCTTGTCGGTAAAGCCGGTCTGCGCCCAGGTCTGCAGCACCTGCGTGCGCGGACGGTGGAAGTACAGGTCGCCGCCGAGCGCGCGGCGCTCGCTCAGCTCGTATTCCCACATTTCCGCGCCGGCAAGGTCGATGAAGTTCATGCTCTTGGTCATCGCCAGCAGGTGGGTCTGGCCGGGGTTGACGGTGCGCAGCCAGTGCAGGCGATCCGTCACGTATTGCACCGCCCCGAAGTAGATCGCACCCTCCATGCGCAGCAGCTTGAGCTGCGGGCATTCCGGTTGCGGGCGGCGCAGCTCGTCCAGCGGCGTGAAGCGACGGCCGGGGTCGTCGGCATCCGGCACCAGGCTGCGCACCGCGGGCCGCGAGGTGCGGTACAGGTAGGCCACCAGCGACAGCACGGTGCCGAGCAGCACCGCCATTTCCAGCCGGATCACCAGCGTGGCGGCAAAGGTGCCGATGGCGATCGCGAACTCGGTGCGGCTGAGCGTGAAGATGCGGCGCAGCCGTGCGATGTCGAGCAGGCCCCACGCCACCAGCAGCAGCATCGCCGCGATCGCCGCCATCGGGATCTGCGCCAGCAGCGGGGCGCTGACCGCGACCAGCGCCACCAGCCACAGTGCCGAGAACACGCTCGCCAGCGGCGTGCGCGCGCCGGCCTCGAAGTTGGGCACCGAGCGGTTGAGCGAGCCGCAGGAGATATAGCCGGAGAAAAAGCCGCCCGCGATATTGGACAGGCCCTGGCCGATAAACTCGCGGTTGGCATCGATATGCTGGCCCGAGCGCAACGCCACCGCCTTGGCGATCGAGATCGACTGGCCCAGCGCGACGATGGTCAGCGCCGCGGCGATGCCGAGCAGGTCGGGCAGCTTGCGCCAGTCCATGTCCGGCAGCTGGAAGTGCGGCAGCGCCGAAGGAATCGGCCCGACCACGCTGACCTGGTGGCTGCCAGACTGGTTGAGCAGCAGCGCCACGCCGTAGCCGGCCAGCAGGCCCAGCAGCATGAACGGCAGCCGCCGCCACAGCCGCTTGCACAGCAGCGTGACCGCCAGCGTGACCGCGCCTACCATGGCCGCGTTCCAGTTGATGGTGCCGGCATGCTCGAACAGGTGGCGCAGCACGCCGAAGGCGCTGGTGCCGGTCGGCACCGACAGGCCGAACAGGTCCTTCAGCGCGTACAGGCCGATCAGCGTCGCGGCGCCGCAGGTAAAGCCGAGCAGCACCGACGGCGAAATAAAGTTGGCCAGCGAGCCCAGCCGCAGCGTGCCCACCGCGAGCTGCATCACCCCCACCACGATGGTGACCGCCAGCGCCAGTCCGATATAAGCAGGACTGCCCGCGAACGCGAGCGGACTCAGCATCGCGAACAGCGCCAGCGAGTTGGCGTTGGTGGGACCGGACATGACGTGCCAGCTGGAGCCGAACAGCGCCGCCACGATGCACGGCACCACCGCGCTGTAGATGCCATATTGCGGTGGCAGGCCGGCGAGCGTGGCGAAGGCCACCCCCTGCGGCAACACCAGCACGGCGCCGAGCAGTCCCGCCACCAGGTCGGCGCGCAGCGTGGTCGGGTCGACGCGCTGGCTCCATGGGAACAGGCGCGGCAGCAGGGATCCGGTGGTCGGCGCGGGCATCGGCAAGGAACGGGGGCGGGCTAGCCCGCTTCGCCGCCGCGCCCGGATGGCGGCAAGGCGGAGGCGGGCGGTGTGGATGGGGCGGGGGCCGGCTGCGGGCCCAGGCTGGCCAGCATGGCGTCAAGCGCGCGATAGACCTCGGCCAGCCGCTCGGCACCCAACTGCTGTTCGAGCTGCTGGTAGCGCGCCTCGATCAGCGGTTCCATTCCGGCAATGACTTCGTGCGCGGCGGCGGTCAGGCTGACCAGCTGGCGACGCTGGTCGGTGGCGGAGCGGGTGCGCTCCACCAGCCCGGCGTCTTCCATGCCCGCCAGCATGCGGGTCAGGCTGGGGCTCAGGATCAGGCAGGCCTCGGCAAGCTGGTTGGGCTCCATCGGCCCGCGCTCGTTGAGCGTGCGCAGCACGCGCCATTGCTGTTCGGTCACGCCGAACTGCCGCAGGATCGGCCGGAAGCCGGCCAGCAACGCTTCGCGCGCTTGCAGCAGCAGGTGGGGGAGATTGCGATGGCGAAACATGGCCTGGCTGGGAGGGCTCATGCCCGCAGTGTAGCGGGCGCGGCCGGGCGCGGCGAGCGGGGCTTGCCCGGGCTTGCCTGAACCCGCGCCACGCGCCAGTGCGACCGGCGGGCACGCACGCCGCGCCGGGTCAGCCGCAATGCAGCGTCGCCACCACCGGGGTGTGGTCGGACGGCTGCTCCCACGTGCGCGGCACCCGGTCGATCACGCACGCGGTGCACTGCCCGGTCAGCGCCGGAGACAGCAGGATATGGTCGATGCGCAGCCCGGCATTGCGCCGGAACGCTAGCATGCGGTAGTCCCACCACGAGAACGCCTTCTCCGGCTGCTCGAACTTGCGGAACGCATCGGCCAGGCCCAGTTCGAGCAGCGCGGCAAAGGCGGCGCGCTCCGGCGGCGAGACCAGGTTCTGGCCTTCCCACTTGGCCGGGTCGTGCACGTCGCGGTCCTCCGGCGCGATATTGAAGTCGCCCAGCAGCGCCAGCCGCGGGTGGCGCACCATTTCCTCGCGCAGCCACGCGGTCATCGCTTCCAGCCATTGCAGCTTGTAGGCGAATTTCTCCGAGTCGGGCGCCTGCCCGTTGGGAAAGTAGGCGCAGACCAGCCGCAGGTCGCCATAGGTGGCGGCGATCACGCGCTGCTGCGCGTCCTCGAAGCCAGGGATGTTGCGCACCACGTCGACGGGGCCGGGCATGCTCGCGTCGCGTGCCAGGATGGCGACGCCGTTGTAGGTCTTCTGGCCGGTGTAGATGCTGTGGAAACCGGCGTTTTCCAGTTCGGCCAGCGGGTACTTGTCGTCGGGCAGCTTCAGTTCCTGCAGGCACAGCGCGTCGATCGGCGCGCCGGCCTGGTCCTGCTCGGCCAGCCACTGCAGCACCTGCGGCAGCCGCACCTTGAGCGAATTGACGTTCCAGCTGGCGATGCGCAGCGGGCCCTGGCCCGGCAGTCCCAGGGCGCTCATGCCGCCATCCCGCCGTGACGCAGCAGCGCGTCGATCTGCGGCGCGCGGCCGCGGAAGGCCACGAACGAGTCCATTGCGGGGCGGCTGCCGCCCACCGACAGGATCTCGCGCTGGTAGCGCGCGCCGGTTTCGCTGTCGAGCACGGTGCCCGACAGCTGCGCGGCCTCTTCAAACGCCGCGTAGACGTCGGCCGACAGCACTTCGGCCCACTTGTAGCTGTAATAGCCCGCCGCATAGCCGCCGGCGAAGATATGGCTGAAGGTGTTCGGCCAGCGCGACAGCGGATGCTGCGGCACCACGTGGACGCGGTCGTTGATCTGGCGCGACAGCTCCAGCACCGAGGTGGCGCCGGCCGGATCGAAGTCGGTGTGCAGGTGCATGTCGAACGACGAGAACACAATCTGGCGCAGCGTCATCATGCCGTTCTGGAAGTTCTTGGCCGCCAGCATGCGGTCGAACAGCGCGCGCGGCAGCGGCTCGCCGGTGTCGACGTGCTGCGTCATGCCGGTCAGCACTTCGTACTCCCAGCAGAAGTTCTCCATGAACTGCGACGGCAGTTCCACCGCATCCCACTCCACGCCGTTGATGCCCGACACGCCCAGCTCGCCCACCTGCGTCAGCATGTGGTGCAGGCCGTGGCCGAACTCGTGGAACAGCGTGATCACCTCATCGTGCGTAAACAAGGCGGGCTTGCCGCCGACCGGCGCCGAGAAATTGCAGGTCAGGTAGGCCACCGGGGTCTGCACGCCGCCGTGCTCGAGCACCTTGCGGCCGCGCGCATCGTCCATCCACGCGCCGCCGCGCTTGCCTTCGCGCGCATACAGGTCGATATAGAACTGGGCCAGCAGGGTGCCGTCGGCAGTGCTGACGCGGAAGAAGCGCGCGTCCGGGTGCCAGGTCTGCGCCGGCTCGGACTCGATGCGCACCGAGAACAGCTTCTGCACCACGCCGAACAGGCCCTCGAGCACCTTGGCTTCCGGGAAGTACTGCTTGACCTCGTGCTCCGAGAACGAATAGCGCTGCTGGCGCAGCTTCTCCGAGGCATAGGCCACGTCCCACGGCGCCAGTTCCGGCAGGCCCAGTTCCGCCGCGGCGAAGGCCTTCAGCTCGGCCCAGTCCTGCTCGGCGTAGGGGCGCGCCTTGACCGCCAGTTCGTCGAGGAACTTGAGCACCTCGGCGGGCGACTCGGCCATCTTCGGCACCAGCGAGACTTCGCCATAGCACTGGTAGCCCAGCATCTGCGCCTCTTCGCGGCGCAGCGCCAGCTGCTCGCGCATATTGGCGGTGTTGTCCCAGTCGGCCTGGCCCTGGCCGTGCTGCGGCCCGAGCTCGGACGCGCGCGTGACGTTGGCCTCGTACAGGGTCTGGCGCAGGGCGCGGTCGTCCGCGTACTGCAGCACCGGGAAGTAGGAGGGGAAGTGCAGCGTGAACTTCCAGCCGGCCTTGCCATCCTTTTCCGCGGCGTGGCGGGCGGCTTCACGGGCATCGTCGGGCAGGCCGGACAGGCGTGCCTCGTCCTCGATCACCAGCGCGTAGGCGTTGGTCGCGTCCAGCACGTGGTCGGAGAAGGCCTTGGACAGCTGGGCCTGCTGCTCCTGGATCTCGGCAAAGCGGGGTTTCTTGTCCTCGGGCAGTTCGGCACCGCCCAGGCGGAAGCCGCGCAGCTCGTTCTCGATCAACTGGTGGCGCGCCGCGCTCATGCCGGCGAACTCGGGGCTCGCCGCCAGCGCCTTGTATTTTTCATACAGCGCCAGGCTCTGGCCGAGCGACGACCAGAACTCGGTCATGCGCGGCAGGTTCTCGGCATGCGCCTGGCGCAGCTCGGGCGTATCGGCGACGGCGCTGAGGTGGCTGACCACGCCCCAGGCGCGGCCCAGCGGCTCGGTGGCGGCTTCCAGCGCCTGCACGGCGTTGGCCCAGTCGGCGGGCGTGGCGGGATCCTCGGCGCGGGCGACGGCCTGCTGCGCGCGCTCCAGCAGCACGTCGAGCGCGGGGCTGATGTGCTCCGGCCGGATCTCGGCAAAGCGGGGCAGGTCGGAAAAGTCCAGCAGCGGATTGGTAGCGTTGGCGGCGTGGTCCATGGCGTGTTCTCGGTTGGCTGGTCTTGGTCAGGCAATATTCCCGCAGATGGGGCCGGGGCGGTGGATTTTCCAGTGCCCCGGGTGGCGCATCGGGCGCCGGCGGCAAAGGCGCGCGCTCAGCCCGCGGCGCGCTCGGCGGCTTCCAGCGTATTGATCAGCAGCATGGTGATGGTCATCGGCCCGACGCCGCCCGGCACCGGCGTGATATAGCCGGCGACTTCGCGCACGCCGGCGAAGTCGACATCGCCGCACAGCTTGCCGTGGTCATCGCGGTTCATGCCGACATCGATCACCACCGCGCCGGGCTTGACCATGTCGGCCGTGATCAGGTTGCGCTTGCCGACCGCGGCCACCACCACGTCGGCGTCGCGGGTGTGGGCGCCGATATCGCGGGTCTTGCTGTTGCAGATGGTGACGGTGGCGCCGGCCTGCAGCAGCAGCATCGCCATCGGCTTGCCGACGATATTGGAAGCGCCCACCACCACGGCGCGCGCGCCGCGCAGCGGGTACTGGATCGATTCCAGCATCTTCATGCAGCCATAGGGCGTGCACGGGCGGAACAGCGGGGCGCCGGTCATCAGCGCGCCGGCGTTGGCCACGTGGAAGCCGTCGACGTCTTTTTCCGGTGCAATCGCTTCGAGCACCTTGTGGCTGTCGATGTGCCTGGGTAGCGGCAGCTGCACCAGGATGCCGTGGATGCGGGGATCGCGGTTGAGTGCGTCGATGCGGGCCAGCAGGTCAGCCTCGGACAGGTCGGCCGGATAGCGGTCCAGCGACGAATGGAAGCCGTTGTCCTCGCAGGCCTTGACCTTGTTGCGCACGTAGACCTGGCTGGCCGGGTCTTCGCCGACCAGGACCACAGCCAGGCCGGGCTGGTGGCCGCGTTCGGTCAGGCGGGCGGCGCGCTGGGCGGCTTCGGAGCGGATTTGCTTGGCAAGGGCGTTGCCGTCGATCAGTTGGGCAGGCATGGAGGCAGGCGGGGTGATGGCGAGAAGTTGGTAGCGCCGGGCCGCGCGGGCGCGCGGCAGGGGCCAAAGGCGGAATTATAAAGGTTGCGCGAGGCCTGTCGCACTGAGCTTGACCGCCGGCAGCGATCACCCCGCCCCGTCACTGGTAGCATCGGCCGCATGCCTACCGCGCTTGCCTCGACGCTTTCCGATCCGCTGCTGGTGCTGCTGTCCGTGTGCGGACTGCTATGGGCGCTGACGCGCCGCCCCTGGCGGCTGCTGCGCCGCGATGCGCTGCAGAATGCCTGGCTGGGCGCGATGCTGCTGGTGGCGCTGCTGTGGACGGTGCGCGCGACGCTGGCAGGCGGCATGGTGATCCAGCTGCTCGGCGCCACGCTGATGGTGACGCTGTTCGGGCTGCCGCTGGCGCTGCTGTCGCTGTTCGCCGCGGACGTGGTCTCGCTGCTGGGACTCGAGTACTTGGCCGGGCACGGCTGGAGCCAGTTCGACTGGGCCGCGCTGTGGGTGCGCTATGTCTGGCTGGCGCTGCTGCCGGCGCTGCTTTCGGCGGGCCTGCAGGCGGCGATGCGGCGCCTGCTGCCGCGCCACCCGTTCGTCTTCATCCTGGGGCACGGGTATTTCACCGCCGGACTGGCCGCGCTGGGGGCGGGGGCGGCGCAGGCGGCCTGGCGCTACCTGACCATGCCGGGACAGCCGCTGAGCCTTGCCGACACCCTGCTCGGTGCCGTGATCCTGGCCTTTGGCGAGGCCTTCCTCACCGGTTTGCTGGTCGCAGTGTTTGTGGTCTATCGGCCACAGTGGGTGGTGACCTTCCGCGACGAGGATTACCTCGGGCGCTGAACGGTGTGCGCCAGGGCGCGGGGAAGGGCGCAACGGGGCGCGGGTGCGGCCTTGGCCGCACCAGGCAAGGGCGGGCGGCGGCCCTCAGCTGTTGCGCGACAGCGCGAGGCGCAGCAGGTCGGCGACGGTGTTGACGTTGAGCTTTTCCATGATGTTGGCGCGGTGCGCCTCCACGGTCTTGATCGAAATGCCCAGGTCGTCGGCGATCTGCTTGTTCAGGCGGCCGGCCACGATGCGCTCCAGCACCTGCTGCTCGCGCGTGGTCAGCTTGCCCAGCAGGTCCTTGGCGGCGCGCTGCTCGCGTGCGGTGGAGTGGTCGGTGCGGGCCTTCTGCAGCATGCGCTCGACCAGCGCGCGCAGCTCGGACTCGTCGAAGGGCTTTTCGATAAAGTCGATCGCGCCGCGCTTCATCGTCGATACTGCCATCGGCACGTCGCCGTGGCCGGTGATGAAGACGATCGGGATGTCGATCTGCTCGGCCAGCATGCGCTCCTGCAGTTCCGGCCCGCTCATGCCGGGCATGCGCACGTCCAGGATCAGGCAGGACACCTGGCTGGCGTCGTAGGCGGCGAGGAACTGCTCGGCGCTGGTGAAGCTGCGCACCTGATAGCCATTGCCCTCCAGCAGCCAGGTCAGCGAGTCGCGCATGGCTTCATCGTCGTCGACGATGAACACGGTCTCGCCGCGGTGGGGCGTGGGGTTTGGCGTTGCGGTCATGTAGTCTCCTCGGGACAACAATTCATTGCTGCGAAGTGTAACCGGCAGCAGCCCTCTGTGGCGAGACAGGCCCCCCACGTCGGAGGGGAAGCGGCGCGGCCGGCGCCAGGCATCCGATGATGCGCAAGGGTGCGCGTGGCCCGCGCGCGCGGGCTCTGCTTATTCGGCCACGGTTTCGGCCGGCGCCGCCTGCAGCGGCAGCATGATCTTGAATGTACAACCGATGCCGTCGACATTGTTCTCGACCCACAGCCGGCCCTGGTGCGACTCGATGATCGAGCGGCAGATGTTCAGCCCCATGCCCATGCCGTCGGACTTGGTGCTGAAGAAGGGCTCGAACAGCCGCTCCTTGGTGGCCTCGTCGACACCCGGGCCCTGGTCGATCACGTCGATATGGACGTTGTCGCCGATCTCGCCGGCCTCGACCCGCGCGTGCAGCCGCACCACGCCGCCGGCGCGCATCGCCGGCAGCCCGGCCATGGCCTCCACCGCGTTCTTGAGCAGGTTCACCAGGACCTGTTCGATCAGCACCGGATCGACATAGACCGTCATCGGCGGCGCCGGCAGCCGGGTCAGGATGGTGACGCGGCGGCGGGTGGCCTCCAGGTCGGCCAGGCCTACCGCGTCGGCGACGATGTCGTGCAGCGCGGCCTCGCGCCGCTGCGGCTGGCTGCGCTTCACGAAGCCGCGGATGCGGCTGATGATGGTGCCGGCCCGCACCGCCTGCGCCGAGGTCTTCTCCAGCACCGGGATCAGGTCTTCGGGCGTGCTGCGCCCCGAATGCAGCCGCGCCACCGCGCCCATGCAGTAGTTGTTGATCGCGGCCAGCGGCTGGTTCAGCTCGTGCGCCAGCGACGACGCCATCTCGCCCATGGTGGTCAGGCGGCTGGTGAACTGCAGGCGCTCTTCATGCTGGCGCGCCATCTCTTCGGCGGCCTTGCGCACGGTGATGTCGGTGGCGATCTGCATCTGCGCCAGATGGCCGTCGACCCACTGGATATAGCGGCGGCGCACTTCGAACCATTTCTGCATGTCGGGCACGAACACCTCGCGCGCATCTGACGCGTACGGCATCAGCTCCGATGCCGGCAGGCCGGCATAGGCATCGACATAGTCGGTGTTGTCGCTGGAGACCTGGTCCTTGTCGAGCTCGTCGCCGGCCAGCTTGACGTGGCCCTCGGCCTCCCAGCCGAACAGCTGGCGGTAGTAGCGGTTGGCGAACAGCAGCTCGGCCTTGTCGGTGGCCAGCACCGACACCGCGGCGTCCAGGCTTTCCAGCACGGTGGTGAAGCGGTCGTGCGCGGCGGCCAGTTCCTCGCGCGCGCGCTTGGGCTCGGTGATGTCCGTCATCGAGCTCATCCAGCCGGTATGGCGGCCGCGGCTGTCGACCAGCGGCGACACGTACATGCGGGCGTAGAAGCTGCTGCCGTCGCGGCGCATCACGCGCATCTCGTAGCCGCCGGCGGGCGACTTGCCCTGCAACGTCAGGTCGATCTGCTTCTGCATCTCCTGCTGGTCGTTGGGCGGCCAGTAGGGGAAGGGCGGCAGGCGCCCGACCAGGTCGTTTTCCTGCCAGCCGGTCATGCGGCAGAAGGCCGGGTTGACGTAGGTGATGCGGCCGTTCAGGTCGAGCGCGCGCAGGCCGATCAGCATCGAGTTTTCCATTGCGCGCCGGAACGAGGTCTCGGCCAGCAGCGCACGCTGCGCCTCGGAGCGGCGGCTGGTGTGCCGCCACATGCTCCACAGGCTCCACAGCAGGAAGCAGGACAGCCCCACCACCAGCCACAGCAGCATGTTGTTGGGCAGGTTCGATGCCGGCGGGTAGGCATCGGCGCGCAGCGACAGCGAATGGCCCGGCGGGTCGAGCAGCACTTCGTACGACAGCGCGTTGCCCGGCACCGGCCGCAGCGAGGTGCTGGCGCGGGTCTGGTTGTTCTTGTCGATCAGCGAGAAGCGGTAGCGCTCGGTCAGCTCGGGCGGCAGCAGGTGGGTCAGGATGCCGTTGATCGAGTACAGCGCGCCCAGCGTGCCGAGGAACTCGTTGTCGCGCACGATCGGCACTTCCATCAGCATGAAGCTGTCGCCGCGCTCGTTGACCAGCGGGCGCGAGTAGACCACGCGCTGGGTCTCGCGCGCGGCGTCGAAGGTGTCGAGCACTTCGGGCTCGAGCGGCTGGTCCTGGTTCTCGCGCAGGCGGCTGGCGAACTCGGAGGTCGACGGCAGCGACCAGCGGCCGCGCTTGGTGGCGTCGAGCCAGTTGATGAAGACGATCTCGGGATTCTCGCGCAGGATTTCCTGCGCCGCGGTGCGGTAGGCGCCTTGCTCCAGTTGCGCGGCGGCGATGTCGCGCGCGAGCGAGGCCAGCTGGTCCTGGTTGCTCAGCAGCGACAGGCGCACGCGCTGCTGCGCCCAGGCCGCGTCGCGGTACAGCGCGTCGCGCTGCTGCTGGCGTTCGGTCTCGTGCAGCGACCACAGGATCACGCCCATCGCCACGGTGAAGAGCACAATGGCAACCAGCGGGATGAACATGAACCAGCTGGTGGCGACCAGGTTGCGCCAGCGCAGCCACCACAGGCCGCGCGGCGGCGCCACCGGGACGCCGTCGTCCGGTCCCAGCGCTTCGATCGGCCCCAGGCCGGCTGCCGGGGACGGCGCATGCGGGACATGCGCGGACTCGCCGCCGGCGGCCTTGGCTGTACCCGACGCATCGGAGGGAAGCATGGCGGCACGCAGGCTGCGGAAAAGACGGTCGAGGCGGTTGAAAAACGGCATGGGAGGGATTGACGGCTGACCGACCAGTGTACCGAGATTATTGCGGTGCGTCGCTTGGGGAAAGCGCCAATGAAATCCCGGCGCCGCGTGCCGGCGCTGGCAGGGTGAAGGCACGGGGCATGCGGCTTCGGCTGTGATTCTTGGTGCGCTGCCGCATAATTCCACATTATAAAAAACGATATCGCAATTTGAAAATTTCCCTTGTGCTCGACATTGGGCTTCCATAGAATCGGTCCGACCCAAGAATGCGGGCGGTAGCCATGCGCCTGCCGCGCGGAGAAACCGGAACAGGTTTCCCGGCGGCGGCCCCGATGCAAGGCGGCAATGGCGCCGATCCTCCGCAAGTCGGTGCGAGTCATACGTTGAGTCGTGTCCGGCGCTGCCAGCGCGGACGCGGAAGCCAAGAATTCACCCAGGAGACAGTCATGTCCGCCGTACCAGAGCAGATCCTCGGCGCCTCGAGCGCCAACGACGCCGATCCCCAGGAAACCCATGAATGGCTCGACGCCCTGCAGGGCGTGCTGGCCGCGGAAGGCCCGGCACGTGCCGCCTTCCTGATCGACAAGCAGATCGAATACGCCCGCGTGAACGGCGTGACCCAGCCGTTCCACGCCGAGACCCAGTACATCAACACCATCCCGGTCGAGCAGCAGGCCCGCATCCCCGGCGACCAGGACATCGAGCACCGGATCCGCTCGTACACCCGCTGGAACGCCATGGCGATGGTGCTGCGCGCCAACAAGCACACCAATGTCGGCGGCCATATCTCGTCGTTTGCCTCGGCGGCCACGCTCTACGACGTCGGCTACAACCATTTCTGGCGCGCCCCGTCGGAGCAGAGCGGTGGTGACCTGGTCTTCGTGCAGGGCCACTCGGCACCGGGCGTGTACTCGCGCGCCTTCCTGCTGGGCCGCCTGAGCCAGGACCAGCTCGACAACTTCCGCCAGGAAGTCGACGGCAAGGGCATCTCGTCGTACCCGCACCCGTGGCTGATGCCGGACTTCTGGCAGTTCCCGACGGTGTCGATGGGCCTGGGCCCGATCATGGCCATCTACCAGGCCCGCTTCATGAAGTACCTGGACAGCCGCGGCCTGGCCAAGGCCGGCGACCGCAAGGTCTGGGCCTTCCTGGGCGACGGCGAGACCGACGAGCCGGAATCGCTGGGCGCGATCGGCATGGCCGGCCGCGAGAAGCTCGACAACCTGGTCTTCGTCATCAACTGCAACCTGCAGCGCCTGGACGGCCCGGTGCGCGGCAACGGCAAGATCATCCAGGAACTGGAGTCCGAGTTCCGCGGCGCCGGCTGGAACGTGATCAAGGTGGTGTGGGGCAGCAAGTGGGACGCGCTGCTGGCGCGCGACACCAAGGGCCTGCTGATGAAGCGCATGATGGAATGCGTGGATGGCGAGTACCAGACCATGAAGGCCAAGGACGGCGCCTACGTGCGCGAGCACTTCTTCAATACGCCCGAGCTGAAGGCGATGGTCGCCGACTGGTCCGACGAGGACATCTGGCGCCTGAACCGCGGCGGCCACGACCCGCACAAGATCTACGCCGCCTACAAGGCCGCCAGCGAGCACAAGGGCCAGCCCACGCTGATCCTGGCCAAGACCATCAAGGGCTATGGCATGGGCGACGCCGGCCAGGCCATGAACGTCGCGCACCAGCAGAAGAAGATGCCGGTCGACGCGATCCGCAAGTTCCGCGACCAGTTCAACCTCCCGGTCGCCGACGACAAGCTGGAAGAAGTGCCGTACATCACCTTCGAGGAAGGCTCGAAGGAACTGGAATACATGCGCCAGGCGCGCATGAACCTGGGCGGCTACCTGCCCGCGCGCCGGCAGAAGGCCGAAGCCCTGCAGGTGCCCGAGCTGAAGGCGTTCGAAGCCCTGCTCAAGGCCACCGGCGAAGGCCGCGAAGTGTCCACCACCATGGCCTTCGTGCGGATCCTGAACACGCTGCTCAAGGACAAGCAGATCGGCAAGCACGTGGTGCCCATCGTTCCGGACGAGTCGCGCACCTTCGGCATGGAAGGCCTGTTCCGCCAGGTCGGCATCTGGAACCAGGAAGGCCAGAAGTACGTGCCGGAAGACCATGACCAGCTGATGTTCTACAAGGAGTCGCAGACTGGCCAGGTGCTGCAGGAAGGCATCAACGAAGCCGGCGCCATGTGCGACTGGATCGCCGCCGCCACGTCGTACTCGACCCACGGCGTGCAGATGATCCCGTTCTACATCTACTACTCGATGTTCGGCATCCAGCGCATCGGCGACCTGTGCTGGGCCGCCGCCGACATGCGCTCGCGCGGCTTCCTGCTGGGCGGCACCGCCGGCCGCACCACGCTGAACGGCGAAGGCCTGCAGCATGAAGACGGCCATTCGCACGTGTTCCACGCGGTCATCCCCAACTGCATCTCGTACGACCCGACCTTCCAGTACGAGCTGGCGGTGATCATGCAGGACGGCCTGCGCCGCATGTACGCCGAGCAGGAAGACGTCTACTACTACCTGACGGTGATGAACGAGAACTACGAGCATCCGGAAATGCCGGCTGGCGTAGAGCAGGACATCGTCAAGGGCATGTACCAGTTCCGCAAGGGCGTCGAGAACAGCAACGCGCCGCGCGTGCAGCTGCTGGGCTCGGGCACGATCTTCCGCGAGGTGATCGCCGCCGCCGACCTGCTGAAGAAGGACTGGGGCGTCGAGTCCGACCTGTGGGGTTGCCCGAGCTTCACCGAGCTGGCGCGCGACGGCCAGGCCGCCGAGCGCTTCAACCTGCTGCACCCGGCCGAGACCCAGCGCGAAGCCTTTGTCACGCAGAAGCTGAAGTCGGCGCGCGGCCCGGTGATCGCCTCGACCGACTACGTGCGCACCTTCGCCGAGCAGATCCGTCCGTTCGTGCCGCGCCGCTACGTGGTGCTGGGTACCGACGGCTTCGGCCGCTCGGACACGCGCGAGAAGCTGCGCCACTTCTTCGAAGTGGACCGCTACTGGGTCACGCTGGCCGCGCTCAAGGCGCTGGCCGACGAGGGCGCGATCGGCCGCGACAAGGTCGCCGAGGCCATCAAAAAGTACAACCTCGACCCGAACAAGCCCAACCCGATGTCGGTCTGATCCGGCAGCCTGCACCCACCCCCGCAGTACGGCAGCGCCGTGCCGCGGGCGCCCCGGGCATGATCCCGATGGCGCCTTGCGGCACGGCGGCGTGACAGAAGCGGGCGGCGAAGGTAATCTCGCCGCTTGCGGACGTCGCGCGTGCCGGCCTGCCCAGGAGACACTGAATGAGTCAAGCGATTGAAATCAAGGTGCCGGATATCGGCGACTATGACGCCGTTCCCGTCATTGAAGTGCATGTGAAACCCGGCGACAGCATCAACGCGGAAGACGCGCTGGTGACGCTGGAGTCCGACAAGGCCACCATGGACGTGCCCTCGCCGCAGGCCGGCGTGGTCAAGGACGTCAAGATCAAGGTCGGCGACAACGTGGCCGAAGGCTCGCTGCTGGTGATGCTGGAACCGGCCGGCCAGGCTGCGGCCGCCCCCGCACCGGCGGCTGCGCCCACTCCCGCCCCCGCCCCCGCTCCGGCACCTGCCGCAGCGGCTCCGGCCCCCGCTCCCGCGCCGGCTCCTGCCGCGGCGCCGGCTGGCGCCGGCGGCACCATCGAAGTCAAGGTGCCCGATATCGGCGACTACGACGCCGTGCCCGTGATCGAAGTCCACGTCAAGCCGGGCGACACCATCAGCGCGGAAGACGCGGTGGTGACGCTGGAATCGGACAAGGCCACCATGGACGTGCCCTCGCCGCAGGGCGGCGTGGTCAAGGAAGTCAAGGTCAAGGTCGGCGACAACGTGTCGGAAGGCACGCTGCTGCTGATCCTGGAAGGCGCTGCCAGCGCCGCTGCTGCCGCACCGGCCGCTGCCGCCGCGGCACCGGCCCCGGCTGCCAGCGCGCCGGCACCGGCCCCGGCTGCGGCAGCCGCCCCGGCGCCGGCCGCCGCGCCCGCTGCTGCGCCGGCCGCCACCGCCGGCGCAACCGGCAAGGCCGCCCATGCCAGCCCCTCGGTGCGCAAGTTCGCGCGCGAGCTGGGCGTGGATGTCTCGCGCGTGCCTGGCACCGGTCCCAAGGGCCGCATCACCCAGGAAGACGTGCAGAACTACGTCAAGGGCGTGATGACCGGCCAGGCCGCCGCGCCGGCCCAGGCGGCCGCTGCCGGCGCCGGTGGTGGCGAGCTGGGCCTGCTGCCGTGGCCGAAGGTCGATTTCACCCGCTTCGGCGAGGTCGAAAGCAAGGCCCTGTCGCGCATCAAGAAGATCTCGGGTGCCAACCTGCACCGCAACTGGGTCATGATCCCGCACGTCACCAACCATGACGAAGCGGACATCACCGAGCTCGAGGCCTTCCGCGTGCAGCTGAACAAGGAGAACGAGAAGGCCGGCATCAAGGTGACCATGCTGGCGTTCATGATCAAGGCCACGGTCGCGGCCCTGAAGAAGTTCCCGAACTTCAATGCCTCGCTCGACGGCGACAATCTGGTGCTGAAGAAATACTTCAACATCGGCTTCGCCGCCGACACCCCGAACGGCCTGGTCGTGCCGGTGATCAAGGACGCCGACAAGAAGGGCGTGCTCGAGATCAGCCAGGAAATGAGCGAGCTGGCCAAGCTGGCGCGCGACGGCAAGCTCAAGCCCGACCAGATGCAGGGCGGCTGCTTCTCGATCTCGTCGCTGGGCGGCCTCGGCGGCACGTACTTCACGCCGATCATCAATGCGCCCGAAGTGGCCATCATGGGCGTGTGCAAGTCGTACATGAAGCCGGTATGGGACGGCAAGCAGTTCGCGCCGCGCCTGACGCTGCCGCTGTCGCTGTCGTGGGACCACCGCGTCATCGACGGTGCCGAGGCCGCGCGCTTCAACACGTACTTCGCGCAATTGCTGGCGGACTTCCGCCGCATCCTGCTCTAAGCGGGGTGGCGCCGCGCGGGCGGGGCGAAGGCCCGGCCCGTGCGGCGCGCCACGCGCAACCGGGAGCAAGCCATGACTACCTGTGTTGTCGTCAGGAAGGGCGCCGAGGTGGCGATCGCGGCCGACGCGCTCGTGACCTTCGGCGATACGCGCCTGTCGCGCGCGTACGAGCGCAACCAGAAAGTGTTTCCGGTGGGCGACGGCTTTATCGCGCTGGCCGGGACCACGGCGCACTTCCCGGTCATGCGCACGCTGCTGGCTGGGCTGGGCGATGAATGCCGGCTGGGCTCGCGCGACGACGTGTTCCGCACCTTCCTGAAGGTGCACGAGAAGCTGAAGTCGGACTACTTCGTCAATACCAAGGAAGACGATGACGACCCTTACGAGTCGTCGCAGATCGTATGCCTGCTCGCCAATCCGGCGGGCATCTTCGGCGTCTACTCGTATCGCGAGGTGTTTTCGTTCGACCGCTTCTGGGGCATCGGCTCGGGCCGCAACTATGCGCTGGGCGCGATGCACGCGGTCTATGACCGGCCGGACCTCGGCGCGGGCGAGATCGCGCGCATCGGCGTCGATGCCGGCGTGGAGTTCGACAAGAGCTCGTCCGGACCGATCGAGGTGCATACCGTGCGGCTGCACGAGCAGGATGCCGCGGCGACCCCGGACCAGGACGACGGCGCGGACGATGGCGCGGGCGGCGATCCGGCGAGCGGCAACGCAGCAACCAACAACGACGGCGCGCCCTGAAGCCGAGAGGCGGGCGCGCATAGAGGAGCAAACATGAGTGTGATCGAAGTCAAGGTGCCGGATATCGGCGATTTCGACGCGGTGGAAGTGATCGAGGTGCTGGTCAAGGCCGGCGACACGGTCGAGGTGGAGCAGTCCCTGATCGTGCTGGAATCCGACAAGGCCAGCATGGACGTGCCGTCGTCGGCCGCCGGCAAGGTGGTCGACGTCAAGGTCAAGGTCGGCGACAAGGTGGGGCAGGGCGCGGTGATCTGCACCATCGAGGCCCAGGCCGGCGCAGCCGCCGCGCCTGCCCCCGCACCGGCCCCGGCGCCCGCGCAGGCCGCCGCGCCGGCCCCCGCTGCGGCGCCGGCTCCCGCCGCCGCCAGCCACGCGGGCGGTGCCGATATCCAGTGCGAGGTGCTGGTGCTGGGCGCCGGTCCCGGCGGCTACTCGGCCGCCTTCCGCGCCGCCGACCTGGGCATGAATACCGTGCTGGTGGAGCGTTACGGCACGCTCGGCGGGGTCTGCCTGAACGTCGGCTGCATCCCGTCCAAGGCGCTGCTGCACAACGCCGCGGTGATCGACGAAGCCAAGGCGCTGGCCGCCCACGGCATCCTGTTCGGCGAAGCCAAGATCGACCTGGACGGCCTGCGCCACTACAAGGACCAGGTGGTCGGCAAGCTGACCGGCGGCCTGGCCGGCATGGCCAAGGCGCGCAAGGTGCAGGTGGTGCGCGGCGTCGGCAATTTCCTCGACCCGCATCACCTGGAAGTGGAACTGACCGAAGGCGAAGGCAAGCAGACCACCGGCAAGAAGACCGTGATCCGCTTCGACAAGGCCATCATCGCCGCCGGCAGCCAGGCGGTGAAGCTGCCCTTCATCCCGGAAGACCCGCGCATCGTCGACTCGACCGGCGCGCTGGAACTGCCCGAAGTGCCCAACAAGATGCTGGTCATCGGCGGCGGCATCATCGGCCTGGAAATGGCGACGGTGTACAGCACGCTGGGTGCCGACATCGATATCGTCGAAATGCTGCCGGGCCTGATGAATGGCGCCGACCGCGACCTGGTCAAGGTCTGGGAAAAGAAGAACAAGGACCGCTTCGGCAAGGTGATGCTGAACACCAAGACGGTCGCGGTGGAAGCCAAGCCGGACGGCATCTACGTCAAGTTCGAGGGCGAGCAGGCGCCGGCCGAGGCGCAGCGCTATGACCTGGTGCTGGTGTCGGTGGGCCGCTCGCCCAACGGCAAGCGCATCAGCGCCGAGAAGGCCGGCGTTGCCGTGACCGAGCGCGGCTTTATCGACGTCGACAAGCAGATGCGTACCAACGTGCCGCACATCTACGCGATCGGCGATATCGTCGGCCAGCCGATGCTGGCGCACAAGGCAGTGCACGAGGCCCACGTGGCCGCGGAAGCCGCGCATGGCGAAAAGGCCTACTTCGATGCCAAGCAGATCCCGTCGGTGGCCTTTACCGATCCGGAAGTGGCCTGGGCCGGCCTGACCGAGGACGAGTGCAAGGCGCAGGGCATCAAGTACAGCAAGGGCGTGTTCCCGTGGGCCGCTTCGGGCCGCGCCATTGCCAACGGCCGCGACGAGGGTTTCACCAAGCTGATCTTCGACGAGGAAACGCATCGCGTGATCGGCGGCGGCATCGTCGGCACGCATGCCGGCGACCTGATCAGCGAAGTGTGCCTGGCGATCGAGATGGGGGCCGACGCGGTGGATATCGGCAAGACCATCCATCCGCACCCGACGCTGGGCGAGTCGATCGGCATGGCGGCCGAGATCTACGAAGGCACGTGTACCGACGTGCCGCCGCCGCGCAAGCGTTGAGGCGCTGCCCGCTGCGATGACAAAGCCCGCCTTGATGGCGGGCTTTGTTTTGCATGATTTCGCAATTAACCGCCTTAAGTTGCCAGCGTCAATATCCAGTGGCTTGCAGCGAAGCGGGGAGTGCAGCGAGAAGGCTGGCTGGAAGAGAGAGAAGCCAAAAAAAACCCGACCTGTAGGGGTCGGGTTTAACGATACCTTTGGACAAGGAGACCGCGGTACCGAGGAGACATCGGCAGACAAGGCAGCGCCGGGCCGGTCGGTCAGGGCACTTCCTTTATCGTTGGCAAAGCCCACTGCATCGCATGGCGATGGGCTTTGCCAACGGACCGGCCGCAGCCGGTCCATCTTCAACACTGGCTATCAGGCAGCAGTGGCCTTCTTCGCCGTGGCCGTGCGGGCCGTGGCGCTGGCTTGCTGGGCAGCCTTGGTCGCAGCCGAAGCAGCGGCCTGGAAGTTGGTTTCAGCGATTTCGACCGCTTGCTTGGTCGCCTTCTGCACCGACTCGTAGGCGTTGTTGGCAGCGGAGATCGCCGACTTCACGATGGCCACGGTCGATTCCGAACCGGCCGGGGCGTTCTTGGCGAAGTTCTCGACCAGGGCCTGCACGTTCTTCGAGCCTTCGGCCAGCTGGGCCTCGGCCACCTTGGCGAATTCGCTCTGGGTTTCCGAAGCGATCTCGTACAGGTGACGGGTGTAGGCCAGGGTCTTTTCGGCGACCGGCTGCACGGCTGCGGCCTGGAGGGCCAGCAGTTCCTGCGCATCCTTGGCCGACAGCGCCTTCTTGGCGTTTTCCACGTTTTCGGCGAAGGTGGTCTTGACGACCTGCAGGTTCAGTTCGACGAGCTTTTCGACGCCTTCAAACGCCTTGGTGGTCAGGCCGAACAGCGTTTCGAGGTTAGCCTTTTGTGCTGCTGCGACTTGTTCCGGGGTGAGGATCATTGCTGGTCTCCAGTGGTGAACTTCAAGGTCAAGCAAATTAAGCCGCCTAGATGTCAGGGCCGTGACGGTGTTTCGCCCGTTTCGGCCAGCCCAGGCGTGTGGGTGGGTCAGGGCGCGAATCCGTTTGTGCGCCGCAACAAGCCGTATTTTAGGGGCGGCCAAACCAATGTCAAGGAGATTTTGTGCGTTGCACAAAATCCGGTTAGAGCGGGATGCTGCAAGTGATGCCGTAGCCATTCCCAGCCCCGCCGGCAATGCCCGGACAGGGGTGCTACCATGCCAGGCTGCCCGCGCCGGTACGACCGGCCGAGGCCGGAACCCCAACAAGATGTGAACAGAATCGCCCAGGCCTCTTTCCATGCTCGCTTTCTACGCCGACCACTTCGTGCTGCCGTTGCCGCCCGGACATCGCTTCCCGATGCGCAAGTACAGCATGCTGCGCGACGCGGTGTCGGCCCAGGTGCCGGGGCTGCGCCTGGCCGAGGCGCCGCGCGCCGGCGACGATGCGCTGCTGCTGGCACACACGGCGGAATACGTGGCGGCCGCCTCGGCTGGCACCCTCGACGCCGCGCGCCAGCGCGAGATCGGCTTTCCCTGGTCCGAAGCGATGGTGGAGCGCTCGCGCCGCTCGGCGGGCGCCACCATCGAGGCCTGCCGCGGCGCGCTGCGTGAAGGCATAGCCGTGAACCTGGCGGGCGGCACGCACCACGCGTACTCCGACAAGGGCGGCGGCTTCTGCGTCTTCAACGATGCCGCGATCGCCGCGCGCGTGCTGCAGCGCGACGGCGCCGTGCGCCGCGTGGCGGTGATCGACCTGGACGTGCATCAGGGCAACGGCACCGCATCGATCCTGCACGGCGACCCATCGGTATTCACGCTGTCGCTGCATGGCGAGAAGAACTACCCGTTCCGCAAGGAAGCGAGCGACCTCGACGTCGGCCTGCCGGATGGCTGCGACGACGAGGCTTACGCGCAGGCGCTGCAGGCCGCGCTGGACACGCTGTTCCGCCGCTTTGAGCCGGACCTGCTGATTTACCTGGCCGGCGCGGACCCGCACGAGGGGGACCGGCTCGGGCGGTTGAAACTGACCATGGCCGGCCTGGCACGGCGCGACCGCCTCGTGTTCGACGCCGCGCAAGCACGCCGCCTGCCGGTGGCGGTGACCATGGCCGGCGGCTATGGCAACCAGATCGAGGACACCGTTGCGGTCCATGCGCAGACGGTGGGGCTCGCCGCGCAATATCACGCCCGGTACGCGCAGCTTGCCGCGCAACTTGCATCATGAGCGAGCTGATCGAGTCAAGCCGCGGCGGCGCGGCCAGCCCGCGCGCCACACTGTGGGTGGCATCGATGCCGTGGCTGTTCGTGCTGATCTGGAGCACCGGCTTTATCGTCGCCAAATACGGCATGCCGTATGCGGAGCCGATGACCTTCCTGTTCCTGCGCTTTGCCGGCGTGCTGGTACTGATGGTGCCGTTCGTATTGCTGGCGCGCGTGCCGCTGCCGCGCGTGACGGGGTCGACGGCAACCGACTGGCGCGCGGTCGGGCATATCGCCGTGGCCGGCCTGCTGCTGCAGGCGGGGTACCTCGGCGGCGTATGGGCCGCGATCAAGCTCGGCATGCCGGCAGGCGTATCGGCGCTGATCGTTGGCATGCAGCCGATCCTGACCGCGCTGATTGCCACGCGCATGGGCGAGCGCATCGGCGCACGCCAGTGGCTGGGCCTGCTGCTGGGCATTGCCGGCGTGGCGCTGGTGGTGGCGAACAAGCTGGGTGCCAGCGGCTTGACGCCGGCCAGCCTCGCGCTGGCCGCCGGGGCGTTGTTCAGCATCACCGTGGGCACGGTCTACCAGCGGCATTTCTGCCCGGTGTTCGACCTGCGCATGGGTTCGGTGATCCAGTTCGCCGCGGCGGCGCTTGCCTGCGTGCCGTTCATGTTCCTGTTCGAGACGCGGGAGGTGCAGTGGACTGCCGCGATGCTCGGCGCGCTGGCGTGGTCGGTGGTGGCGTTGTCGATCGGCGCGATCTCGCTGCTGTTCCTGCTGATCCGCCAGGGTGCGGCCACCAAGGTGTCCAGCCTGATGTACCTGACCCCGCCCACGACGGCGGTGATGGCCTGGCTGCTGTTCGGCGAGCGCTTCCCGCCGCTGGCGGCCGCCGGCATGGTGCTGGCCGCGCTGGGTGTCGCGCTTGTCATCCGTCGCTAGCGACAGCGCGTTCGTATCGCGTAGGCCGCTGGTTCAGAATATTCGCATTTCGTACCGTCTCGCCTCCTGTCGCCTTCTCGCCCCATGAAACCCCAAGCCGAATCCCGCAGTGCCTATCCGTATTTCCAACCGATCACTACGCGTTGGATGGACAACGATGTCTATGGCCACGTTAACAACGTTGTCTACTACAGTTATTTTGACACCGTGGTGAATACCTACCTGATCCGGCAGGGCGTGCTCGATGTCACGTCGGGCGACACCATCGGGCTGGTGATCGAGACGCAGTGCAACTACTTCTCGTCGCTCAGCTTTCCCGAGACCGTGGTAGCGGGTTTACGCGTAGCCAGGCTGGGCACGTCGAGCGTGCGCTATGAGGTCGGCCTGTTCAGCGGCGACAACGAGGTCGCTGCCGCGCAAGGGCATTTCATCCACGTCTATGTCGATCGCGCTACGCGCCGGCCGGTACCGTTGCCGGGCGCGTTGCGCGAAGCGCTGCTGCCGTTGGCGGCGGCGGGCGCGGTGACGGGCGCACGGGAATAGGACGGGGCAACAGGAGATGAACAAGATGTCCCACGAGAAGCAACTCGGCTCGCAGGATGCCGTGGACTGCGTGGATCGTGCGATCCTAACGCGTCGTTCGGTGCGGGCCTTTCTCGATACGCACGTGCCGCGCAGCACCGTGGAAGAGATCCTGGCGGTAGCCAGCCGCGCGCCGTCCGGTACCAATACGCAGCCGTGGCGCGTCTATGTGCTGTCGGGCGAGGCCAAGGCGAAGCTGTGCGCCGACGTGCTGGCCGCCTATGAAGATCCCGAGCGCGACAGCAAGTACCGCGAGGAGTACCCCTACTATCCGCGCGAATGGGCCGATCCGTATCTGTCGCGGCGGCGCAAGGTGGGCTGGGACCTGTACGGGCTGCTCGAGATCAGCCGCGAAGACAAGGCGCGCATGCACGAACAGCATGCGCGCAATTTCCGTTTCTTCGATGCGCCGGTGGGCCTCATCTTCACCATCGACCGCATCATGGAGCAGGGCAGCTGGCTCGACTACGGCATGTTCCTGCAAAGCATCATGGTCGCCGCCCGGGCGCGCGGGCTCGATACCTGCCCGCAGGCGGCGTTCACGCAGTTCCACAAGATCATCGCCAGCCACCTGCGGCTGCCACCGGAAGAAATGGTGGTGTGCGGCATGTCGCTGGGTTTTGCCGATCCGGAGGCCATCGCAAACCGCCTCACCACGGAACGGGAGCCAGTCAGCGGGTTTGCGCGTTTTCTCTCATAGTGAAATTTGTTTCAACATGTAACGATGGAGGCCGATAACCAGCAATGGCTGTGGGTATTGGCTTCGTCGCTACCAAGGGGTAGCAAGGGTGAACCGGACTGCGCTTGGGTCAAGCCTGCCGGTGTTCGATCACAGACGTGATGCATCACGAACTTTTTTCGTAATGTGGAAATGTATGTGAATCGAACTTTAAGGAGCGTCTGTAAGTCTTTAATCTTGCTAACAATTTCTTTATTTCCTACACTAGCGCCATTCCTATGCGCTGAACGAATCATGTTCCGGTCTGATTCCATTTTCTCCAGATTCTTCGGCTCCACACCCTTGTCCGCCGTCGCCGCCGCGGTACTGGTGTCGGTGTCGATGGTCGCGGTGCCCGTGGCCGAAGCGGCCACCAAGGCCGCATCCACGCAAAAAACAACCAAAAAGCAGGCCCAATCCGCTAAAGCCGAGAAAAAGACTGCGGCCAAGCCAGTTGCCAAAAGCTCGCGAAACGCCAAGGTTGCCAAGAGTGAAGCACGATCCGCTCGCAAGGTGGTGGTGCTGAAGAAGGGCAAGCGCCACGTCGTGGTGGCGCAGCGCGCTGCCCCGGTGCGGGCGGCGTTTACGCCGTCGAAGCCCTCGCTGGGCGAAGCCATGGGGCTGCGCGACACCGACGACGCCCTGGCTCTGCGCTCCAGCGTGGCCCTGGTGATGGACCAGAACTCCAACGAAGTGCTGTTCCAGAAGAATGCCGGCGCGGTGCTGCCGATTGCATCGATCACCAAACTGATGACCGCGCTGGTGGTGATGGACTCGCGCCTGCCGATGGACGAGGTGCTGACCATCACCGAGGAAGACCGCGACACCGAGAAGCACAGCAGCTCGCGCCTGCGCTTCGGCACGCAGCTGACGCGCCAGGAACTGCTGCTGCTGGCGCTGATGTCGTCCGAGAACCGCGCTGCTTCGGCGCTGGGCCGCCACTACCCGGGCGGCCTGCCGGCCTTTGTGCAGGCCATGAACCGTAAGGCGCGCGAGCTCGGCATGAACGACAGCCATTTCGTCGATTCCAGCGGCCTGTCGAGCAGCAACGTGTCGAGCGCGACCGACCTGGTGCGGATGGTCAATGCCGCGTACCGCAACCCGACCATCCGCGAGTACTCGACCCAGACCGAGCATGAAGTCAACGTGCTGGGCCGCACCCAGCATTACGTCAGCACTAACCGCCTGGTGCGCGGCGGCAACTGGGAGATCGGCCTGCAGAAGACCGGCTTTATCTCCGAGGCCGGACAGTGCCTGGTGATGCAGGCCCGTGTGCACGGGCGCAACGTGGTGATGGTGTTCCTGGATTCGGCCGGCAAGCTGTCGCGCTTTGCCGATGCCAACCGGGTCAAGGACTGGCTCGAGCATTCGCCGTCCTCGCCGCAGCGCGGCTTCCCGTCCTCGCCGAACCTGACGCAGGGTCCGGGCAGCGCCCACGCGGTGCTGGCCTCGCAGCAATCGCGCGGCATCTGAGCCCGCACGCCTGACCGGAAAAAAAACGCGCCGCATTGCGGCGCGTTTTGCTTTGGCGCGGCAGCGGTCAGAGCAGCTTGCCGGGGTTCATGATCCCGGCGGGATCGAACACCGCCTTGATCTCGCGCATCAGGCGCAATTCCAGCGGATCCTTCACCGCCAGGAAGGCATGGCGCTTGAGCTGGCCGATGCCATGCTCGGCGCTGATGCTGCCGCCGTAACGCATCACCTCGTCCAGCACGGCGTCGGTCACGGCATCGCCCTGCGTGGCCGCCCAGTCCTTGGGGGCGCCGGCCGGGCGCGACAGGTTGTAGTGCAGGTTGCCGTCGCCGAAGTGCCCGAACACGAAGGGCCGGATCGCGGCATCGAGCGCGCGCAGCCGGGCTTGCATCGATGCCATGAAGGCCGGGATCTGCTCGATCGGCAGCGACACGTCGTGCTTGAGATGCGGACCGTCGGCGCGCTGCGCTTCGGAGATTTCCTCGCGCAGCTTCCACAGCGCCTGCAGTTGCGCCAGCGAAGCGGAGACCGCGGCATCGAGGCACAGCTCGCGCTCCAGCGCCTCGCCGATGACGCGTTCCAGCAGCGCGTTCAGCGCGGCCTCATCGGTGGTGTCGGCCAGTTCCACCAGCACATAGGCCGGGTAGCGCTGCGCGAACGGTTCCTGCACGCCTTCCGCATGCGCGAGCACCAGGTCCAGGCAATCGCCGGTAAAGAACTCGAAGGCCTGCAGGCGTGCGCCGCATTGCTCGAACAGCAGTTCATAGAGCGCCAGCGATTGCGCGGGCGATGCCACCGCCGCGAGCACCACGCTGCGCGTATCGGTGCGCGGGAACAGGCGCAGCGCCGCTGCGGTGATCACCCCCAGCGTGCCTTCGGAGCCGATCAGCAGCTGTTTCAGGTCGTAGCCGGTATTGTCCTTGCGCAGCGTGCGCAGGCCATGGAAGACCTCGCCGTTGGGCAGCACGGCCTCGACCCCCAGCACCAGTTCGCGCGTCATGCCATAGCGCACTACGTTGACGCCGCCGGCATTGGTAGCCAGGTTGCCGCCGATCTGGCACGAGTCCTCGGCGGCCAGCGACAGCGGCAGCAAGCGGTTGGCGTCCTGCGCCGCGCGACGCAGGTTGCCCAGGATGCAGCCGGCCTCGGCCACCATGGTATTGGCGATGGTGTCGAGCGAGCGCACCGCGTTCATGCGGTCCAGGCTCAGCACCACGTTCTGCGCGCGCGCGTCGGGCGTGGCGCCGCCGCACAGGCCGGTATTGCCGCCGCGCGGCACCACCGGCACCGCGGCCTGCTGGCACAGCGCCAGCGCGCGCGACACTTCGTCGACGCTGCGGGGCCGCAGCACCGCCTGGGCCTGGCCACGGTAGATGCCGCGCCAGTCCGACAGCCAGGGCGCGATGTCGTCGGGGCGGGTCAGCGCAGTGTCGGGGCCGAGGGCTTCGGTGAGCCGCTGGGCAAAGGATCCGTTTTGCATGATGGTGGTGTCGTCTCAGGAAAGGGATGCGGGGCTGGCGGCGCTTGCCGACGTTGCTGCGTCGGCGCGCGTGCGTAGCGACAACCCCAGGCGGTGCGCGGCGCTTTGCAGGTGCGCCACCGCCGCCGCGCGCGCCGCGCCGGCATCGCCGTGGCGGATGGCCGCAACGATGGCCTCGTGTTCGGCCTGCACGGTCTCGGCCAGCCCTGGCTGGCGCAGCGTATTGGCACGCGCGGTGGCGACGGCCTGGTGCAGCTGCAGGTTCAGGTACTGCAGCAGCTGGCGGTAGTAAGGGTTGTGCGTGGCGGCGGCGATGCCGATATGGAACGCCGCGTCGAGATCGGCAGCCGGCTGCGGGTCATAGAGCCGGGCCTGCAGGCGCTGCAGCAGCGCCGTCAGCGCGGCTATGTCGTCATCGGTGCGGCGCACCGCGGCCAAGGCTGCGGCGGCGCCTTCCAGGTCGATGCGCAGGTCGTACAGGTCGGCCAGCTCGCCGGCGTCGAGCTCGGGGTCGCGCGGCAGCTGGAAGCCGGCTGCGCCGGTGCGCGAGCGCACCGTGCAGCCAACGCCCTGGCGCGACTCGACAAAGCCCTGCGAGCGCAGGTGCTCGGTGACTTCACGGATCACGGCGGCGCTGACGCCGTATTGCTCGGCCAGCTGCCGGCCGGTCGGCAGGCGGCTGCCGACGGGGTAGGTGCCGCTTTCGATTTCGGCGCGCAGCTGGCGCGTGACCTGTTCGGTAAGGGTGACGGTGCGGGTTCGCATGACCGTCGATTATAAGGTTTGCTGGTTATCTGAAAACAAAGGGTAAACCCTTGTATCGGGATTTCGCCATTCCGCCAAAGCAAAACGCGCGGACTGCCTTGTCGGCAGCCCGCGCGCAGGCGGTGCGTGGCCGGGTGGGCCTCAGGCGGCGGCTTCGGTCACGTAGCCCATGCCGCGCGAGATCTGCAGGGCGGTGTCCTTCAGGTTCTGCAGCCAGCTGTCCTGCAGCCGATCCGCCGGTGCCGACAGCGACAGGCCTGCCACCAGCCGGCGCGAATCGTCATAGATGCCGGCGGCGATGCAGCGCACCCCCAGTTCCAGCTCTTCGTTGTCGCGGGCATAGCCGTTGGTGCGGACCCAGTTGAGTTCGCGTTCGAGCTTGGCCAGGTCGGTGATCGAAGTGCGGGTGTGGCCGGCCAGCCCGGTGCGGGTGGCGTAGTTGCGCACGCGCGCCGACTCGTCGGCGGCCAGGAACAGCTTGCCCACCGAGGTCAGGTGCAGCGGGGCGCGGCCGCCGATGGCGCGCACCACCTGCATGCCCGAGCGCTCGCTGTACGCGCGCTCGATATAGACGATCTCGTCGCCCTGGCGCACCGACAGGTTGACGGTCTGGCCGGTGACACGGTGCAGCGCGCGCATCGGCGCCAGCGCCGCGTCGCGCACCGACAGGCGCGCCTTGACCAGGTTGCCCAGTTCCAGCAGCCGCATGCCGAGCCGGTAGCTGCCGGGATCGGAGCGGTCGACAAAGCGACAGGCGACCATGTCGTTGAGGATGCGGTGCGCGGTGGAAGGATGCAGGCCGGTGGCCAGCGACAGCTCTTTCAGGCTGACCGGGTCGGCATGCTGCGCGAGAGCGTCGAGCAGGGTCATCATGCGCTCGATGACCTGGATGGACGTCTTGCCGGGTGACTTGTCTGCGTCGGACATGGTTGGGAAAAGTAGAAATGTTGCCTTGCGGCATTTTTAAGCGTCTGCCTGATTCTATCTCGCATCGTGAAAATTTCAATAGGTGAAATGACATTCCGGTAAGAAACCGCCCGTGATGTCGCACCCCCGCGTGCCGTGCATGACACCGCATTCATGGCGCCGATGAACGCTTTGTGCGCCACCCGCGGCGCCGAACGCGCATAATTGCGGGGTTTCAGGGTCTGGGAGAAGTCAACAATGCGAGTCGGTCTGTTCCACACCTGCCTGGTGGACCTGATGCGCCCGGAGATCGGTTTTTCGGTGCTGAAGCTACTGGAAGCCGCCGGCTACGAGGTCATGGTGCCCGAGGCGCAGACCTGCTGCGGCCAGCCGGCCTACAACTCGGGGGAGCGCGCGGTATCGCGCGACCTGGCCGAGAAATTCCTGCGCGAGTTCGAAATGTTCGACTACATCGTGGTGCCGTCGGGCAGTTGCGGCGGCATGATCCGGCACCACTACGCCGATCTGCTGCGCGACGATCCGGAGCTGAACGGCCGCTACGAGCGCCTGCGCGAACGCGTGTTCGAACTGACCGACTTCCTCGCCAACGTGGCCCGGATCGAGACCCTGCCGTCAACGTTCTCGGGCGCGATCACGTACCACGATTCGTGTTCCGGCCTGCGCGAACTTGGGGTCAAGCAGCAGCCGCGCGCCTTGCTGTCGCGCCTGCCCGGCGTGCAGCTGACCGAGATGAAGGACTGCGAGGCCTGCTGCGGTTTCGGCGGCACCTTCTCGGTCAAGTACGGCAATATCTCCACGGCCATCGTCGACGAGAAATGCGCCAACATCCAGGCCACCGGCGCCGATGCCGTGGTACTGGGCGACCTGGGCTGCATGCTCAATATCGAAGGCCGCCTGCGCCGCACCGGCGACAGCCGCACTCGCGTGCTGCATATCGCGCAGGTGCTGGCAGGCGACGCCTGACCGCGCCGACACCATCAGGAATCCGCCACGATGCAAGTCCACAGCATGGAATTCAAGGCGCGCGCCGGGCAGAAGCTGGCCGACCAGCGCCTGCAGCAGAACCTGAAGAAGCTTTCGACCAAGTTCGTCACGGCGCGCGCCGATGCGATCCGCGATATCGATTTCGACGCCACGCGCGAGGCCCTGAAAGAGCGCCGCAACCGCGCGCTGGAAAACCTCGACGTCTGGCTCGCCACGTTCGAAGAGAACGCCACCCGCCGCGGCGCCACCGTGCTGTTTGCCGAAACCACTGCCGACGCCGCGCGGCTGGTCGCCGAGATCGCGCAGAAGCACGGCGTGAAGAAGGTCATCAAGAGCAAGTCGATGGTGACCGAGGAAATGCGCCTGAACCAGGTGCTCGGCGAGATGGGCGTGCAGAGCATCGAGACCGACCTGGGCGAGTACATCCTGCAGATCAACGACTCGGAGCCGCCGTCGCACATCATTGCGCCGGTGGTGCACAAGGACAAGGACGAGATCGCCGACCTGTTCGCGAGGGTCCACCACAAGCCGCGGCTGACCGAGATCCCGGAGATGACGCGCGAAGCGCGCGAAGTGCTGCGTCCGGAATTCCTCAGCGCCGACATGGGCGTCACCGGCGGCAACTTCATCATCGCCGAGACCGGCTCGGTGGCGGTGGTCACCAACGAGGGCAATGAAGGCATGTGCACGGTAATGCCGCGGGTGCATGTGGCTGTGACCGGCATCGAGAAGGTGCTGCCGACGCTGGAAGACCTGGCCACGGTGATGCGCTTGCTGCCGCGCTCGGCCACCGGCCAGGCGATTTCCAACTACTTTTCGCTGCTGACCGGGCCGCGCGCCGAAGGCGAGCGCGACGGTCCCGAGCATATGTACTTCGTGCTGGTCGATGGCGGCCGCAGCGGGCTGATCGGCGGCGAGTTCCAGGAGATGCTGCGCTGCATCCGCTGTGGCGCCTGCATGAACCACTGTCCGGTCTACCAGAAGATCGGTGGCCACGCCTATGGCTGGGTCTATCCCGGGCCGATGGGCAGCGTGCTGACGCCGAGCTACGTCGGGCTGGCCAACACGCTCGACCTGCCGCAGGCGGCCACCATGTGCGGCGAATGCAATCGCGTCTGCCCGGCGTCGATCCCGTTGTCCGACCTGCTGCGCAAGCTGCGCGAGAAGCAGATGGAGCGCGGCCTGCGACCGTGGCAGGAGCGCTTTGCGCTGAAGGCCTGGGGCTACGTGGCCAAGCGGCCCGAACTCTATGCGCTGACTGCCCGCATCGGCGCCTGGCTGCTGGGCCGCATGGGCGGCAGCAACGGACTGATCGCCAGCCTGCCGATGGCGGGCAAGGGCTGGACCGAAACGCGCGACATGCCGGCGCCGTCGGGCCGCACGTTCCGCGAACTCTACAAGGAAAGGAGGGCGCGTTCATGAGCGCTAAAAATACGGAAGCCCTGGCGCGCATGCGCGCCGCGCTGGAGCAGCACGTGGCCGGCGCAAAGCCGGCGCAGGAGCTGGTAAGCGAATGGCGCGCTGCCGGCAGCGCGCTGGCCTTGCCGCCGGTCTACGGCCAGGCCATGGAAGAACTGCTGCGCCGGCTGGAGATGGCGGCGGTATTCGCGCAGGACAGCTGCTCGTTCTCGAGCAGCGCGGTGACGGACCAGCTGGCGCGGTGGCTGGACAAGGCGGCGACGGCCTGAGGCCGCAACGCTTCGCCGCTTCCGCAGTCGCTTCCGCGGCTCAACGCTTCATCATCCCCGTCAGCGTTTCCACGAATTCCAGCGACAGCCGCGACAGCGGCTCGGTCTGCACATGGAAGATCTGCACCGAGGCATTGACCTTGGTGCGGATCGGCACGGCGACGATATTGGGCCAGTTCGCGCCGAATACCGTCATGGCGTCGACCAGCGCGATGCCGGCGCCGGCCTGCGCCAGCGCGCGCGCCACGTGCGCCTGCTCGACCTGCACCCGCATGTCGGGCTGGTCGCCATCGTTGCCGAACATCTCGTGCACCAGCAGCGCGAACGGCACTTCCGGGCCATAGCCGATCAGGTCTTCGCCGATCAGGTCGGCGGGACGCACCCATTTGCGCGTCGCCAGCCGGTGCCCCACCGGCACCAGCGCCACGATCTCGTTCTTCACCAGTAGCCGCGCCTCCAGGTTGGGATGCACCAGCGGCATGTTCGATACCGCCAGGTCGACCTGTCCCGATAGCAGCGCGCGCAGCATGTTGCCGGGAATCTGCGTGCGCACCACCACGCGCACCGCCGGGTGCGCGGCGCGGAAGCTGGCGATCGCGCGCGGCAGCACGGTCTGGCCCAGGTTGGGGCTGCAGGTGATGCGCAGGCTGCCGGTGCGGTTGGCGGCGAGATCCTCGGCGATCTCGTTGACGCGCTCGATCCCTTCATAGACCGCATTGACTTCGCCCAGCAGCCGCCGCGCTTCCGGCGTGGGGTAGAGCCGCCCCTTGGTGCGCCGGAACAGCTCGAGGCCGAGCCGCTGTTCGGTGTGCGACATCAGCCGGCTGATCGCCGGTTGCGACACATAAAGCAGCTTGGACGCGCCGCTGATCGAGCCGGTCAGCATCACCGCGCGGAACACCTCGATCTGGCGCAGGTTCATTTTCATGGCATTAACCTGATGTTAAGGCAGGCGGACATATAAGCATATGACAGTCAATGGCGCCATACCTAAACTGGATTCCATCGCAACACCACACACTTTGATCTGGAGAGCGGGGACCGCATGGCTGATATTCATCTCACCTACCTCAACGGCCGGGACATCGCGCGGCTGGAAATGACCGATGCCGAAATCATCCACGCGGTGGAGCAGGCACTGGTGGCGCAGGGCAACGGCCAGACCGTGATCGAGCCGCGCGTGCACCTGATGCCGGACCCCGCCTTCAACGGCCACTTCAACGTGCTGCGCGGCTACGTGGCGCCGCTGGGCCTGGCCGGGGTCAAGGTGGTCGGCGATTTCGTCGACAACTACAAGCTCGGCCTGCCGTCGGAGATGGCCATGCTGAACCTGTTCGATCCACGCACCGGCATGCCGGTGGCGGTGATCGACGCGACCTTTATCACCGATGCCCGCACCGGCGCGCTGACCGCGCTCGGCGCCAGGCACCTGGCGCGCCGCGACAGCAAGGTGCTGGGCCATATCGGCGCGCGCGGCACGTCGTACTGGAACGTGCGGCTGCTCGACAGCCTCTATGACTTCGACGAGATCCGCGTGCACTCGCGCCGCCCGGAAAGCCGCAATGCCTTTGCCGCGCGGCTGGAGCGCGATCTCGGCAAGAAGATCGTGGTGACGGAGGACTGGGAGTCGTGCGTGCGAGGCGCCGATATCGTGGTCGAGGCATCGCGGCTGGAGCGTCCGACGCCGATGCTCAAGACCGAATGGATCAAGCCCGGTGCCTTCGTCGTGCCCTACGGCACCATGAGCGCGGTCGAGCTGTCGCTGACCGACATCATGACGCGGATGGTGGTGGACGACTGGGGGCAGTGCAAGGGCGGCGTGTTCGGCTCGCTGCGCGCGCATGTCGAAGCGGGCAAGCTGTCGGAACGGACGCTTTACGGCGAACTTGGCGAGATCGTCGCCGGCCGCAAGCCGGGCCGCCAGAGCGACGACGAAACCAACCTGTTCTGGCACCGCGGCCTGTCGCTGAGCGATATCGCGCTCGGACATGCCATCCTGAAGAAGGCCGAGGAGCGCGGGCTGGGCCAGAAGCTGGTGTACGCATGATCGCCAATGCCCGCATGTACGCGGTGACGCCGCAGGCCGAAGCGGCCTGGCGCGCGCTGCTGGCACGCGTGTCCGAGCGCGCCGGCGTGGCGTTGCCGTATGCCGAACATGCCGCGCCCGCGCCGGTCAGCGCGTTGTGGGCGCGGCCCGACTGCGGCTGCGTGTTTATGTGCGGCTATCCGTATGCGAGTGCGCCGGTCACGCCGCAGCTGCTGGCCGCGCCGGTCCCGGCGCAGGCGCGTTACGACGGCAGGCCGGTCTATTTCACCGAGTTCATCGTGCGCGCCGATGCGCCGGTGCAGTCGCTGGCGCAGACCTTTGGCGGGCGACTGGCATGCATGTTGCCTGAGTCGAACTCGGGCTATAACGCGCCGCGCCACTACCTGATGCGGCTGGCACCGGCGGGTACGCAGGCGCTGTACCGGCCCGCGGCCATGGCGACGCCAACGCCGCGCGAGGTCATCGATGCGGTGCTCGCCGGCGACGCCGAGGTGGGGGTCGTCGACAGCTATGTGATGGACCTGCTGCGCCGCTATGACCCGGTGCTTGCCGCGCAGCTGAAGACGCTGGCGCTGACGCCGCCGGCGCCGATCCCGGTGCTGGTCGCGTCGGCGGATGCCGATCCGCGGCAGTGCATGCGTGTACGCGCGACATTGCTGGGGATGCATGAGGATGCCACCGGCACTGCGCTGCTGGCGTCGCTGGGGCTGGCGCGCTTCGTCGCGGTGCAGCCCGCCGACTATGCCTGCCTGCCCGCGATGGCGGACGAAGCCGACCGGGCGGGCTTTGCACTGACCGATGCCGCGGCCGGGGAACCATCGCCTGATCACTGCCAATTGAGGGAACCGTCATGAAATCCGCTGTGAATGTTGCGGTATTCGCCGCTGTAAAGCCTTTCGTGCATCCTGACATCCGGCGCCTTGCCCTGCATGGCCTGGTCGCCTGCGCGGCAGCCTGCGCGACATGGCTCGGTGCGGGGGTGGCCCACGCCCAGCCGCCGGCTTATCCGGCAAAGCCGGTACGCCTGATCGTGCCGTTTGCCGCGGGAGGGCCGGCCGACGTGCTGGCGCGTGCGGTCGGAGAGGGCCTGTCCAAGGCCACCGGCCAGAGCGTGCTGGTCGAGAACAAGGCCGGCGCGGCCGGCACCATCGGCGTCGACATGGTGGCCAAGGCCGTGCCGGACGGCTACACCGTCGCCCTGGTGCCGGTCGGCAATATCGCGGTGAATCCCGCGCTGATGCCCAACCTGCCCTACAAGCCGTCCGACCTGGCGCCGGTGGCGATGCTCGCCACCGCTGAAAACGTACTGGTGGTCAACGCAGCCACGCCGGTGAGGTCGCTGGCGGAACTGCTCAAGCTCGCCGCGCAGAAACCGGGCGAACTGAGCTTCGCCTCTCCCGGGGCCGGCAGCCAGGCGCACCTTGCCGGCGAACTGCTGCAGCTCGATGCCAACGTCAAGCTCAACCACGTGCCGTACAAGGGCGTAAGCCCGGCCATGACCGATCTGGTCGGCGGGCAGGTGACGATGATGTTTGCGCAGCTGTCGGCGGCGCTGCCCTATATCAAGGCGGGCAAGCTGCGCGCGCTGGGCATGGCCAGCGCCAGGCGCTCGCCGGTGCTGCCCGAGGTGCCGACGATCGCCGAGCAGGGCTTCCCGAAGTTCGAGGCGGTGTCGTGGTATGCGTTGATGGTGCCGGCCGGTACGCCGCCGGAGGTCGTGCGCAAGCTCAGCCAGCACGCCGACGCGGTGCTGGCCGATGCCGCGCTGAAGGAGAAGCTGGCGACGCTGGGGATGGAAGCGGCGGGCGGCACGCCGCAGCAACTGGCGGCGGCGATCCAGAAGGAGAGCACGCGATGGGCAGGCGTGATCAAGCAGCGGCGCATCACGATCGACTGATGGTCGGCAACATCGGGATGCTCAAGCGCCAGCGAGCAAAAAAACGGGGAGCCGAAGCTCCCCGTTTTTCTTGCCAGCGCTATCACCCCAGCAACAGCGCGTCGTCATCCAGCTGCTCATGCCGCGTCTGCTCGAACATCTTGAGCAGGTCCGGCACATCGAGCCCCTTGCGCTTGTCGCCCGAGACATCCAGCACTACCTGGCCCTGGTGCAGCATCACCGTGCGCTGGCCGTAGTCGAGCGCCTGGCGCATGCTGTGCGTCACCATCATCGTCGTCAGCTTGCTTTCCTCGACGATGCGCGCGGTCAACTCCAGCACGAACGCGGCGGTCTTCGGGTCCAGCGCGGCGGTGTGCTCGTCCAGCAGCAGGATGCGCGACGGCTGCAGCGAGGCCATCAGCAGGCTCACCGCCTGGCGCTGGCCGCCGGAGAGCAGGCCGATGCGGTCGGTCAGGCGGTTTTCCAGGCCCAGGTTGAGCAGCCGCAGCTTCTCGCGGAACAGCTCGCGCGAGGCGCGGTTGAGCGCCGGGCGGAAGCCGCGGCGGCTGCCGCGCGCCATCGCCAGCGCCATGTTCTCCTCGATCGTCAGCGCTTCGCAGGTGCCAGCCATGGGGTCCTGGAACACGCGTGCCACCAGGTGGGCGCGGTCCCAGGCGGGCTTGCGCGTGACATCGGTGTCATCGATGGTGATGCGCCCGGCGTCGACCATCTGGTCGCCGCTGATTGCATTCAGGAAGGTCGACTTGCCCGCGCCGTTGGAACCGATCACGGCCACGAACTGGCCGCTCGGGATTTCCAGGCTGAGGCCGCGCAGCGCGCGGGTCTCGATCGGGGTGCCCGGGTTGAAGGTGAGCTTCAGGTCTTGTGCGCGCAGCATCTCAGGCACCTCCGTTCTTGCGGGCAAACAGCTTCTTGCGCGTCGCCGGCAGCACCAGCGCGATCGTCACCAGCGCGGCGGTGACCAGGTTCAGGTCCTGCGCCTTGAGGCCGATGAAGTCGCTGTTCAGCGCCAGCGCGATGAAGAAGCGGTACAGGATGGCGCCCAGCACCACGGCCAGCGTGGTCCAGATCAGCCGGCGTGCCGGCAGGATGGTCTCGCCGATGATCACCGCGGCCAGTCCGATCACGATGGTGCCGATGCCCATCGAGATATCCGAGCCGCCCTGGGTCTGCGCGAACAGCGCGCCGGCCAGCGCCACCAGCGCATTGGACAGTGCCATGCCGGCCAGCGTGGCGCGGCCGGTCGGGATGCCCTGCGCGCGCGCCATGCGCGGGTTGGCGCCGGTGGCGCGCATCGCCAGGCCCAGCTGCGAGCTGAAGAACCAGTCCAGGCCGACCTTGGCGACCACCACCACCACGAACAGCACCAGCGGGCGCAGCACGTAGTCGGGCAGCCACTCCGGCTGCAGCACGGTGAACAGCGTGGGTTCGGTGATCAGCGGCACATTGGGGCGACCCATGATGCGCAGGTTGACCGAGTACAGCGCGATCATCATCAGGATACTGGCGAGCAGGTCCATGATCTTGAGGCGCACGTTGAGCCAGCCGGTGATCCAGCCGGCCAGCGCGCCGGCGGCGATCGCGACCACGGTCGCCAGGAACGCGTCCTGGCCGGCGGCGATCAGCGTCGCGGCCACGGCGCCGCCCAGCGGGAAGCTGCCGTCAACGGTCAGGTCGGGGAAATTGAGGATGCGGAAGGAAATCAGCACCCCGAGCGCCACCAGGCTGAAGATCAGGCCGATCTCCAGGGCGCCCAGAAGGGAAAAGAGGGACATGGGGGGAATCCTGTTGCGGGGTCCGGCGTCTGCCCTGGCGCCGGTTTCGGGGCGGAGCGGCCGGCACGCCCGGATGGGGCCGCCGGCCGCCTCGCCCTGGTCTGTCCGGCCCGGCCGGGTAGGCCTGGCCGGCGCATCCGCCGCCTTGCGGCGACGGCATGGCAGGGCGTGGCTGTGCTTTACTTGATGACCGTCTTCGCTTCCTTGACCAGCTCCGGCGAGAGCGTGACGCCTTGCTTGGCGGCCGCGCCGGTGTTGACGAACAGTTCCAGGTTGTCGCTGGTCTGCGAGGCGATCGCGCCCGGCTTCTCGCCCTTCAGGATGCGCACTACCACCTTGCCGGTCTGGCGGCCCAGGTCGCCGTAGTTGACGCCCAGTGCCGCCACGGCGCCGCGCTTGACGCTGTCGGTATCGGCCGCGACCAGGGGGATCTTCGACTCGTTGGCAACCTTGACCAGGGCCTCGTAGGCCGACACCACGTTGTTGTCGGTATTGGTGTAGATCACGTCGACCTTGCCGATCAGGCTCTTGGCGGCCGGGCCGATGTCGACGGTGCGCGGCGCGGCGGCTTCCTTGAGCGTCAGGCCTTCCTTGGCCAGCAGCGCGCTCAGTTCCTTGACCACCACCACCGAGTTGGCTTCACCCGGGTTGTAGACCATGCCCACGGTCTTGGCCTTGGGCACCACGCGCTTGATCAGGGCGACCTGCTTGTCCAGCGGCAGCTTGTCCGAGACCCCGGTGACGTTGGTGCCCGACGCCGACCAGCTCTTGACCAGCTGCGCCGCCACCGGATCGGTCACACCCGAGTACACCACCGGCACGGACTTGGTGGCGGCGACCACGGCCTGCGCCGACGGCGTGGCGATGGCGACGATCGCGTTCGGGTTGTCGCCGACGAACTTGCGGGCGATCTGCGCCGCGGTGCCGGTGTTGCCCTGGGCGCTCTGGTATTCCCACTTCAGGCTCTTGTCGGCGTCATAGCCGGCCGCCTTCAGTTCTGCGCGCACGCCGTCGCGGATGGCGTCCAGCGCGGGATGGTCGACGATCGACAGCACCTTGACGGTCTGGGCTTGCACGGCGCCGCCGTACAGCAGTGCCAGCGCCACGGCGCCGCCCAGGATGGACTTGGATGCTGCGAGACCCTTGGTGGATTTCATTATGTGTGCTCCCCCGAAACTCGGTTCTGGATTGGATACGGCCGCGGATGGTTCGGTCCGCCGTCCTGGACCATGCGCCGGCTGGCGCACGATGCCGGTCCGGGCGGGCGCGGCGGCTTCCTGCGGCGGGAGGGAGCGTGCGCGGACGCGTCGGATGCGACAGCGATAAGCCTGCGAGGATACCACTTCCCGCGCACGAAATGGATAGTCATCATGCGGAAGTGGGGCATCCGATGCTGTCAGATGCCCGCTATCCGCCATCGAGGCGCATTTAATTGCGCGGGAACCGGGATTTGCTTGTGGATTACCCTGATTGCGGTGGCCGCGTCTTCATGCAATTGCGCGCCACCAGGAGGTCGAGGTTTTCCTCCACCCGGGCGATGCGGGTGGCGCATCGGCCGGGCCGGAACCAGGGGCAGTGGGCGCCCCGAGGGGCTTAGCGGCGCAGCGCCGCGGCGCACTCGCGCACCAGCGCCGGGCCGCGATAGATCAGGCCGCTGTAGACCTGCACCAGGCTGGCGCCGGCGTCGGTCTTGGCGCGCGCGTCGGCGCCGCCGAAGATGCCGCCCACGCCGATGATTGGCACCGCGTCGCCGACCACGCCGTGCAGCGCGCGCACCACGCGGGTCGAGGCTTCGAACACCGGGCGCCCGGACAGGCCGCCGGCTTCGTCGGCATGCGGCAGGCCCTTGACCGCGTCGCGCGAGATGGTGGTATTGGTGGCGATCACACCGTCGATCCTGTGGCGCACCAGCGCGTCGCCGATATTGCCGATCTGGTCGGCGTCGAGGTCCGGCGCGATCTTCAGCGCCAGCGGCACATAACGCTTGTGCTGGTCCGCCAGGCGCTGCTGCGCGTCCTTCAGCGACGACAGCAGGCTGTCGAGCTCGCTCGCGCCCTGCAGCTGGCGCAGGTTCTTGGTATTGGGCGAGGAGATATTGACCGTCACGTAGCTGGCGTGCGGGTAGACGCGCTCCAGGCAGTACAGGTAGTCGTCGTTGGCGCGCTCGATCGGGGTATCGGCGTTCTTGCCGATATTCAGCCCCAGCACGCCGCCCTCGGCCTTCCAGCGCGACGCCTGCACATTGGCGACGAAGGCATCGACGCCGCCGTTGTTGAAGCCCATGCGGTTGATCAGCGCATCCGCCTGCGGCAGCCGGAACATGCGCGGGCGCGGGTTGCCCGGCTGCGCGCGCGGCGTGACCGTGCCGACCTCGATAAAGCCGAAGCCGAGCGCGGCCAGGCCGTCGATATAGGCGCCGTCCTTGTCCAGCCCCGCGGCCAGGCCGACCGGGTTGGGAAAGCGCACCCCCATGACCGTGCGCGGATCGTCGGCGATGCGGTTGCCGATGCAGCCGCCCAGGCCCATGCGGTGGGCGCGCAGCAGGTTGTTCAGCGTGAAATGGTGGGCGTCCTCGGCATCCATCGAGAACAGGGCGGGACGAAACAGGGGGTAGAGCGCGTTGAGCACGTGGGCAGGCGGCCGGCAGGGCGGCGCGGAAGTCGGGACCAGGGCGGCATTGTAGCGGCTGGCCCGTCCGCGAGGGCGGCCGGTGGCCCGGCCAGGCTAGGGCTGCGTCGCGGGCGGCACCGGCGCGGCGGCTTCCGGGGCCTCGCCGGCGACGTCCTCGAACGCGTGCCAGTGGTTGCCCGTCAGCACCTGCAGCGGCCGGAAGCGCGCCTTGTACGCCATCTTGCGGCTGTCGGCGATCCAGTAGCCCAGATACAGGTGCGGCAGGCCCAGCGCATGGGTCTGGCGGATCTGCCACAGGATGTTGTAGGTGCCGTAGCTGGCGTTGTGCTCGAGCGGATCGTAGAAGGTGTAGACCGACGACAGCCCGTCGTCGAGCACGTCGATCATGCTGACCATGCGCAGCCGCCCGGCCTCGGGCGAGCCCGGCGGATCGCGGAATTCGACCAGGCGCGAGTTGACGCGGCTCTGCAGCAGGAACTGCTCGTACTGGTCGCGGCTGTCCTGGTCCATGCCGCCGCCGGCGTGGCGCATCGACTGGTACAGCAGGTACAGGGAATAGTGCTCTTCGACGTAGGTCAGCGGCGCCACCAGCGCCTGCAGGTGCTGGTGGCGGTTCCACGCGCGGCGCTGCGAGCGGTCCGGCGTGAACTGGTCGACCAGCACGCGGCACGGCGTGCAGGCGTGGCAATCGTCGCAATACGGCCGGTAGGTAAAGATGCCGCTGCGGCGAAAGCCCGCGCGCACCAGGCGCGAATAGACGTCGGCATTGATCAGGTGCGCCGGCGTGGCCACCTGGGAGCGCGCCATGCGGCCGTCGAGATAGCTGCAAGCGTAGGGCGCCGTGGCATAGAACTGCAGCGCGGACAGCGGTAGTTCCTTCAGCTTGCTCATGACTCAGGGGGCTCCGGGCGGGACGGCGCGGTTTGCACGGTGGTCCGCAGCGTCAGCGTCGGCACCCGTGCCGGGATTCAGCCTGCCGGCGCGGCGGGTGTCCCGGCCCAGCGCTCCAGCACCGATTTGTCGAACCGCCACGGACTGATCGCCGGCTGTGCCGTTGCCGCGCGCACATGGGCCACGAATTCGGCGCGGGGGATGGGGCGCGCACCCAGCGAGGCCAGGTGGTCGGTTTCCTGCTGGCAGTCTATCATCGCCACGCCGTGGTTGCCGAGGAACGCGCACAGCGCCGCCAGCGCGATCTTGGACGCGTCGGTACGGTGCGCAAACATCGATTCGCCAAAGAACATCCGCCCCAGCGCCACGCCATACAGGCCGCCGACGCGCTCGCCCCGGTACCAGCTTTCGACCGAGTGAGCCAGGCCGTTGCGGTGCAGGGTGCCGTAAGCGGCAATGATGGCGTCGGTGATCCAGGTGCCGTCCTGGCCCTCGCGCGGCGTGGTCGCGCAGGCGCGCATCACCGCCAGGAAATCGTGGTCGACGCGGATTTCCCAGTCGGCATCGCGCAGCACGCGCCGCAGCGTCTTGCGCAGGTTGGCCGAGATGCGCAGCGCCGGCGGCGGCAGCACCATGCGCGGATCGGTGCTCCACCACAGCACCGGCTGGCCGCTCGAATACCACGGGAAGATGCCCTGGCGATACGCCAGCAGCAGCCGCTGCGGCGACAGCTCGCGGCTGGCGGCAAGCAGGCCGGGCGCCTCGGAATCGGGTCCGAGCGCGTGCTCGACCGGGGGAAACGGATCTTGCGGGTCCAGCCAGGCAATCATGCGGGCTGCGCCGGGGGGCGGTGCGCGGCGGGCCCGCCGCTCAGGGGGTGACCGTGGCCCGGCTGGTCAGCGGGCGCATGGGCTTGTCGATGTCCAGGCTGTGCAGCCGGAAGCTGCCGTCCTGAAGGCGGCCGGCGGCGCGGTCGGCGAAGAAGCAGCGCAGGGTATGGATCACGGTGGGGAAGGCCAGTTCATCCCAGGGCACATTGGCCTCCGCCACCAGCTTCACTTCCAGGCTTTCCTCGCCGGGCGCGATGTCGAGGTCGTCGAGCGTGGCAAGGTAGAACAGGTGCACCTGGTGCACATGCGGCACGTTCAGGATCGAGAACAGCTCGCCCACCTGCACGCGCGCGCCGGCTTCTTCCAGCGTTTCGCGCGAGGCCGCCTGGGCGGTGGTCTCGCCGATCTCCATGAAGCCCGCCGGCAGGGTCCAGAAGCCGTAGCGGGGCTCGATCGCGCGCTTGCAGAGCAGGATCTTGTCTTCCCAGACCGGGATCGTGCCGACAACGTTGCGGGGATTGACGTAGTGAATCGTGCCGCAGTTGTCGCAAACACTGCGCGGGCGGTTGTCGCCGTCAGGCACGCGCAACACGACCGCATGACCACAGTTCGAGCAGAATTTCATGAGGGGCGTCCGGGAGAATGGCGAAAGTGTATCACCCTCGCGGAGCGCACCGGCGGGCCGTAGGAGCGCTGGTGCACCATGGGCCGGCGGTGCCGCGCAGGCGCCTGCCGCGATGCCGGCTGGCGACACAAAACAAAAAACCCGCCGAGGCGGGTTTGTTTGCGGTGACGGCGTCACAGATATGCATCTGTGCGGTTGGTTGCGGGGGCAGGACTTGAACCTGCGACCTTCGGGTTATGAGCCCGACGAGCTGCCAACTGCTCCACCCCGCGTCCGTCGAAGAAAAGATTATATGGCATCCGGTTGCGCAATGCAACACCTGTTTAACAAAACCTGCAGGCGATGCGTATTGCCGCGTGCCATAACGATTAGATCGCCGCGGTGGGGCGGAGGTTCAGCTGGCTTCGGGGGTATCGCTTGTGCGCTGCCACAGCGCGGCCTCGAACTCGAAGCTGTCGCGCTGCTGCAGGTCGTCGCGTTGCCACATCACGCGGTCGCGGCGCACGGTCAGCATCCACGTGGTGGTGGCGAGCGGCGTCGGGTGCGAAAACGCACGTGGCGTCAGCACCGCCCCGCACGGGCCGTGCTGCGGATCGCGCACGGAGGTGTAGCGAATCATGCCGAGGCCGGCTTCGCGCGCGATGCGGCCGAACGCCTGGCAGGATTCGTGGTGATCCGGATCGGTCCAGGCGGCGCGGTCCCGGTCGAACGGCGGCTGGTCCAGCGCCACGCCGGAGGTCTCGACGCGCACTTCGAACAGCGTCTGGGCGCGCGCGTCGATGCGGGGCAGCGCCGGGCTGTCGTTGAGGAAGCGCCAGCGCCAGTAGCCGAGCTCGGCACAGGCCGTGCGGATCTCGTTGGCGCCATAGAACACGCCCGGGTCCTGGCTGGCGCGGAAGCGCGAGCCCCAGGGCGAGGGCGGGTAGCGGAACGGGGTGAACAGCAGATAGTGCAGATGGCGTGCCTCGACCGGCACGACGGGCTTGCCGGCATCCAGCACGGCCTCGAGTACCGCCTGCTCCTCCAGGCTGTCGACCAGCGGCATGGTGGAGACCACATGCTGGGCTTCCACCGCCCGCCACAGCGTGAGCGCGAACTGCCGGCGCTCAGATGCGACCGCGGGTGGCGTCCAGGTAGTGAACGACACGGACCAGACCTTCAGTTGTGCGGATCAGCTCGAGCGGCTTGCCGCCCAGCGCGAGGTTGTCGTGGGTGAGCCAGAGCCGGGCCTGGTCGCCATGGCCCAGGATGGCGTCGAGCGAGCGGAACAGGCGCACGAACAGGACGCCGAACTCCCACTCCTTGCGATGCGCGTCTAGTACATAGCCGCCGGACGCCATGCGCGAGACCGAGGCCGTGCTGATGCCCAGCACGCTTGCCACCATGGCCTGGCTGATGCCCAGGAAGCCGGCGGCGCGCATGACCGCCTTGGTCAGCGTGGTGCCGGGGTCGGGGCCGCCGGCGGGATCGGTTTCCGGAATCCGCCTGGATTGCATCGCCTATGCTCCTGTTTCTTCAGAAAGATTATAGGCGATGAATTTCAGAAGGGAAGGGGCTGCTCAAAGATTCGCGCCTATGACGCGGCGCGCCAGTTTCGCAGGGACGCGGCTTAGTAGGTTTCGATATGCAGCCGTCCTTCGGCCTTCATGGTGGTTTCCAGCGCCTTCCAGTTAAGACCGGCGCCGGCGCAGACCGTTTCAAATGCGGCCAGCACGCCTTCCTCCATGCCTTTCAGGCCGCAGATATAGACATGGCCGTTGGCGTCGCCCAGCAGCGCCGCGACGCTGTCCGCGGCTTCGCGGATCGCGTCCTGGACATAGCGGCGCGGCGTGTCAGGGTCGCGCGAGAAGGCGAAGTGGATGTCGAGGAAATCCCGGGGCAGCTTCAGCAGCGGGCCGAAGTAGGGCAGTTCGGCGGCATTGCGCGCGCCGAAGAACAGCAGCCGGCGCCCGCTGAATTGCGCCAGGTTGCGGCGCATGCGCTCGGTCATGGCGCGCATCGGTGCCGAGCCGGTGCCGGTACAGATCATCATCACGCTGGCTTCGGCGTGGTTGGGCATCAGGAAGGTCGAGCCGAACGGGCCCACCACCTGCACCGTATCGCCCTTGGCCAGGTCGCACAGGTAGTTGGAGGCCACGCCCCGCACCGGCTTGCCGTCGTGGTCCTGCTCGACCCGCTTGACCGTCAGCGCGAGGTTGTTATAGCCGGGGCGCTCGCCGTCGCGCGGGCTGGCGACCGAATACATGCGGATGTAGTGCGGCTTGCCCGCGGCATCGGTGCCGGGTGGCAGGATGCCGATCGACTGCCCTTCCAGGATCGGGAAAAAGTGGGTGCCGAGATCCAGCACGATATGGTGGATGTCGCTCGAGGCATCCGCTGCGGTGAGCCGGTAGTTGCCGGCCACGGTGGCGGACACCGGGGCGCGCACGCCGTGCAGGTTCACATAGGGATGGGCGGCCGACCACGGTGCGCGCGGCGAGGTATGGCGGCTGGTCTCGACCGACTGGATCGCGGCGTCGTCGGCCGCGGGGGTGCCGCTGCCGGCGGTGGCCGGCGCGCCCTGGTCCATGCTGTCCGGCTCCGGCAACGGCACCTCGGCCGGCAGCTCGTCCCACAGCAGCTGCGCCTCGATCGAATAGGCCTGGCCGCGCAGCATGGTGCGCCAGTTGTCGATGGCGCCGGTCGGGCACGGCGACAGGCAGGCGTTGCAGCCGTTGCATACGTCCGCCCGGACCACGTAGTTGCGGTCGTCATGGGTGATGGCATCGATCGGGCAGGTGTCTTCGCAGGTGTTGCAGCGAATGCAGATTTCCGGATCGATCAGGTGCTGCTTGATGAGGTCGGGGGCGCCCATGGCGGTTCGGGTTTCAGTTGAAGCGCACGTATTCGAAATCCATCGGCTGGCGGTTGATGCCCACCGCCGGCGGGGCAATCCAGTTGGCGTACTTGCCGGGCTCGGTGACGCGGCCCATCAGCGAGGCGACGAAGGCGCGGTCTTCGTCGGTCGCCAGCCAGTCGCGCTCGTTGGCCTTCCATTCGGCCTCCGGTATCAGCCTGCCGTCGGGCGCGACATGGATGTTGGCCAGCGTGCCGATCCTGCGGTTGAAGGCCTTGTGCGGCACGGTCAGGCGGAACGGGATGCCGGCCTTCTCGATGACCTTGTTCCAGCGCGCCACGCCGCCCATGCTGTCCTTGATGTAGTCGTCGCGCAGCACTTCGTTGAGCGCGTTGAGCATCGGCACCTCGCGCTCGCCGAGGCGGCCGTCGCGCACTTCGAGCACGCGGTAGACCTCGCCCTTGAGCACATGGTCGTCGGCGCGCTTGCCTTCCTCGAAGCGTCCCTTCAGGCCCGCGCTGTAGAAGGTGGCGGCGTTAGACGACTGGTCGGCGCCGAACAGGTCGATGGTGACGCTGTAGTGGAAGTTCAGGTAGCGCTGGATGGTCGGCAGGTCGATCACGCCGGCGGCACGCACTTCGGCCGGGTCTTCGATGCCGCGCTCGCGCATGACCTCGCAGGTGCGCTGGATCACGCGCGATACGCCCGATTCGCCGACGAACATGTGGTGCGCTTCCTCGGTCAGCATGAAGCGCGTGGTGCGGGCGAGCGGATCGAAGCCGGACTCGGCCAGCGCGCACAGCTGGAACTTGCCGTCGCGGTCGGTGAAGTAGGTGAACATGAAGAACGACAGCCAGTCCGGCGTGCGTTCATTGAAGGCGCCGAGGATGCGCGGGTTGTCCTGGTCGCCGGAACGGCGCGCCAGCAGCGCCTCGGCTTCCTCGCGGCCGTCGCGGCCGAAATAGCGGTGCAGCAGGTACACCATCGCCCACAGGTGGCGGCCCTCTTCCACGTTGACCTGGAACAGGTTGCGCAGATCGTACAGGCTGGGCGCGGTCAGCCCGAGGTGGCGCTGCTGCTCGACCGAGGCGGGCTCGGTGTCGCCCTGGGTCACGATGATGCGGCGCAGGTTGGCGCGGTGCTCGCCGGGCACCTCCTGCCATGCGGCCTCGCCCTTGTGCTCGCCGAAATGGATGCGGCGGTCGGGATCGGCCGGCTGCAGGAAGATGCCCCAGCGGTAGTCCGGCATCCTGACGTGGTCGAAATGCGCCCAGCCGGATGGGTCGACCGACACCGCGGTGCGCAGGTACACCTCGAAGTCGTGCGAGCCGTCGGGCCCCATGTCGCGCCACCAGTCGAGGAACGCCGGTTGCCAGTGTTCCAGCGCGCGCTGCAGCGCGCGGTCGTCGGACAGGTTGACGTTGTTGGGGATCTTCTGGCTGTAGTCGATGCTCACGGGGGTGTCTCCTGTGGGGTCTGGCGGGCGCGCTAGACGCGGTCCCAGTCGAAGCGGGCCTTGTTGCCGCTGCCGAAGACCTTCAGCGCGCCGTTCTCGCCGACGGCGTTGGGGCGCTGGAAGATCCAGTTCTGCCAGGCGGTGAGCCGGCCGAAGATGCGGGTCTCCATGGTCTCGGCGCCGCCGAAGCGCAGGTTCGCCTCCATTCCCGTCAGCGCATCCGGCGACAGGCTGGCGCGTTCCTCCAGCGCGATGCGGATCTCGTCTTCCCAGTCGATATCGTCCGGCGCCGCGGTGATCAGGCCGAGCGAATCGGCGCTGAGCGCATCCAGCGGCGCGCCGATGTGGTCGCGCACCGGGCCCAGCGCGGCCTCGTCGCCGTAGAAGCGCGCGGCCAACCGGGTCTGGCCGTTGGGCATGGGGTAGTGGCCGAAGTTGAGCGGCGAGACGAACACGCGCGGCGCGTCGTCGGGCGCGTCGGGCAGGTGCAGCATGTAGCTGCGGTCGGCGGCCAGCGCCAGTTCCAGCAGCGTGCCGGCAAAGCAGGAATCGGGCTCGATCAGCGCGATCAGGCTGCGCGACGACACATCCAGCCGTGCCAGCGTGCGGCGCAGCATGCCCAGGGTCTCGCGCACGAACCAGTGGCCGGCGTGCCCCTGCAGCAGGGCATCGGCGGCCAGCACCGCGGCCGGGTCGCCATCGGTCTTCAGCACCCAGATGCCGATGTCGAGATGGTTGGTGCGCAGTGTCAGGATGGCGTCGTCGAGTTCGCGCGCCATCTTCAGCGGCCACCATTGCGCGCCCGCCGCGACCACACCGGCAAGGTCGCCGGGCTGGTGCTTGTCCGGGCCGAATACGGTCAGCGTGGCCTTGCGCGCGTTGGCATCGACATGCACGCGCACGGTCTCGTAGCGATAGCCGTCCGGCTCGACGGTGCGCGACAGCGGCGTCAGGGTGATGCCGTGGTGGCCTTGCGGGCGGTCGCTGGTGGCCGCCAGCGCCGCGGCGCGCTCGGCCACGTATTCGGCGAAGCGCGCCGGCTTGACCACCTCGTCGACCAGCTTCCAGTCCCTGGCGCGCTGGCCGCGCACGCCTTCGGTGGTGGTGCAGAAAATGTCGGCGTGGTCGCGGCGCACATGGCGCTTGTCGGTCACGCGCGTAAGGCCGCCGGTGCCGGGCAGCACCCCCAGCAGCGGCACCTCGGGCAGGCTTACCGCCGACGAGCGGTCGTCGACCAGCACGATCTCGTCGCACGCCAGCGCCAGCTCATAGCCGCCGCCGGCGGTGGTGCCGTTGCAGGCGGCGATGAACTTCAGCCCCGAGTGCCGGCTGGCGTCCTCGATGGCATTGCGGGTCTCGTTGGTGAACTTGCAGAAGTTGACCTTCCACGCGTGCGACGACTGCCCCAGCATGAAGATATTGGCGCCCGAGCAAAAGATGCGCTCGCGCGCGCTGGTCAGCACCACGGTGCGGACCTCGGGATGCTCGAAGCGGATGCGCTGCAGCGCGTCGTGCAGCTCGATGTCGACGCCGAGGTCGTAGGAATTGAGCTTGAGCGCATAGCCCGGACGCAGGCCGCCTTCTTCGTCGACATCCATCGCCAGCGTGGCGATCGGACCGTTGAAGCTCAGCTTCCAGTGGCGGTACTGGTCGGGATGGCGCTCGAACGTGACCGGCGCGGGCGCGTCTGCCTGGCCGGGGTGATGCGGGGCGATTGCCGGCGTGGACATGGCTGTCTCCAGAGTGCACTATCGTGCCTTGCGGCTTTTGATGAAATATAGTGCATGGAGACGGGCGGTGCAACGTCTTTGTCGGCGCGCGCCGGGGGAGTTCCCGGGGGGGGGCTCAGGCGCCCGCGGCCTGCAGCTGGGCCCGCAGTTGCTGCAGCGAGGCCGCGGCGTCCTGGCCGCTGGTGTCGATCGATAGGTCGGCGCGGTCATACAGCGGCGCGCGCGCCTCGAGGATGCGGCGCAGGTCGGCCATGGCCTCGCGGTTGCCTTCCATCGGCCGCATGTCGCCCTGGGCCACCACGCGCGCCATGTGTTCTTCGGGCGAGGTGCGCACCCAGATGGTGTAGCACTGCGCCAGCAGCAGGTTGAAGGTGGCCGGCTCCGACACCAGGCTGCCGGGGGTGGCCAGCACCATGCGGTCGTGTTCGCGCAGGGTCCGCTCCAGCGCGCGCATTTCATACCGGCGATAGGCGGCCTGCCCGTACAGCGAGTGGATCTCGGACAGGCTGGCGCCCGCTTCCTGCTCGATCACGGCATTCAGTTCGACGAAGGGCACGTCGCGTACGGCCGCGAGCGCGCGCCCCAGCGTCGACTTGCCGGCGCCGCGCAGGCCGATCAGCGCGATGCGGCGGTGGCGCGCATCGCCGGACTGTTCCGGCGCCAGCGCATGGCGGCAGGCTTCGCGCACGCGCGCCAGGTCGCCGGCGGGCAGTTGCGCCAGCCACTGCACCATCTGCGCGAACTCCGACGCCTGCTGGCCGTTGAGGGTGTCCACCTCGGCCAGCACCACCGGCAAGGGCACATCCAGCGCGCGCGCCACCTGCCGCAGCAGCAGCACCGAGGCATTGCCGGTGCCGGTTTCCAGGTTGGCCAGATAGCGTTCGGACACGGCCGCGCCGCGCGCCAGGTCTTTGCGCGACATGCCGCGCGAGGCGCGCAGCGAACGGATGCGCTCGCCCAGCCGGGTCAGGTAGGGGTCGCGTTCGGCGTTGGCGGCGGGCGCGGCAGGGGTGTCGGCCTCGGTGCTGGCGGCGGGCAGCGGTGCGGAATCGCGGCGCATGGTGTCGGTCGGGTTGGTGCGGCCAAAGCAGGCACGGGCAAAAGCAGGGGCGCATTATACGTTCAGCACGGTCGCGCCAAGTGGTGCCGCGGGCAGCTGCCAGCGCGAACCCTGTCCTATAGTGCATTCCCTTGGTTGCATAATAATCGATGTGAAATAAAATGCATCAACAAGCGGATCCCGGCTGCGACCCGGCCGGTTCCCAAAACAGCGACTGGCCTGGCGCCGGCGCGCGCCCGCCGGGCAGCAGCGGGCCGCGGCGCGCGACACCGAGGAGTGCAGACATGACGCCCCCCACCCTTGCCGCGGCCGCGGCCGGCACCGCTGGTGCCATTGCGGCGCTGCCGTCACGCTATAACGCCGCCGACGACCTGCTGTCGCGCAACCTCGCGGCAGGCCGTGGAGCCAAGACCGCTTATCGCGACGACACCACCGCGCTGACCTACGCCGAACTCGACGACCGGGCCCGCCGCTTCGCCGGCGCGCTGCGCGCGGCCGGCTTGCGCCAGGAAGAGCGCTTGTTGCTGTGCGCGCTGGATACGGTCGACTTTCCGGTGGTGTTCCTCGGCTGCCTGCTGGCGGGCGTGGTGCCGGTGGCGGTCAATACCCTGCTGACCGCGGACGACTACGCCTACATGCTCGAACACAGCGGCGCGCGCGCGGTGGTGGTGTCCGAGCCACTGCTGCCGGTGATGCAGGCCGCGATCGACAAGAGCGGGCTGTCGCCGACCGTGATCCAGGCCGCACCGCACGCCGGCGCCGCGCCGTCGTGCAGCGTCGGCGCGATGCTGGCGCGCACGCGCACACCGGCGCCGGCTGCCAGCACCGGGCCCGACGACATGGCGTTCTGGCTGTACTCGTCCGGCTCCACCGGCCGGCCCAAGGGAACCGTGCATACCCACGCCAACCTGTTCCATACCGCCGACCTCTATGCGCGGCAAGTGCTGGGCATCCGCGAGGACGACGTGGTGTTCTCCGCCGCAAAGCTGTTCTTTGCCTACGGGCTGGGCAATGCGCTGACCTTCCCGATGTCGGTCGGCGCCACCACCGTGCTGATGGCCGAACGCCCCACGCCCGCGGCCGTGTTCAAACGGCTGTGCGAGCACAAGCCGACGGTGTTCTGCGGCGTGCCGACGCTGTACGCCGGCATGCTGGCCGCGCCCGGGCTGCCGCCGCGCGCGCAGGTGGCCCTGCGCGTATGCACCTCGGCCGGCGAGGCGCTGCCGCGCGATATCGGCGAACGCTTCCTGGCGCATTTCGGCTGCGACATCCTCGACGGCATCGGCTCCACCGAGATGCTGCATATCTTCCTGTCGAACCGGCCGGGCGCGGTGCGCTACGGCACCACCGGCGTGCCGGTCCCCGGCTACGAAATCAGGCTGCTCGACGAGCAGGGCCAGCCCTGCGCCGCGGGCGAGATCGGCGACCTCTACATCAAGGGCCCGAGCGCCGCGCTGATGTACTGGTGCAACCGCGACAAGACCCGCGAGACCTTTGTCGGCGCCTGGACGCGCAGCGGCGACAAGTACCTGCGCGATGCGGACGGCTACTACACCTACGCCGGGCGCAGCGACGACATGCTGAAGGTGGGCGGAATCTACGTCTCGCCGTTCGAGGTCGAGGCCGCGCTGGCACAGCACCCGGCCGTGCTGGAAGCGGCGGTGATCGGCGTGACCGATGCCGACGAACTGGTCAAGCCCAAGGCCTTCGTGGTGCTGCGTCCCGGCCAGCAATGGCACGACGGCATGGCGGCGGAACTGCAGGCCTTTATCAAGTCGCGCCTGGCGCCGTACAAGTACCCGCGCCAGATCGAATGCGTGCCGGAACTGCCCAAGACCGCGACCGGCAAGATCCAGCGCTTCCGCCTGCGCCAGCGCGAGCAGGCCGCGCGCGGCTGAACTTCCTTAACCGATGCAACCAGAAAAGATGTCCATGCCCGGCAGCCTGGTCGAGATCCCGTTCGACAACCGCCGTATCCAGATCGAGTACCAGTGGCTGCGCCCGGAGCGCGCGCAGCGCCCGCTGGTGGTGTTCCTGCACGAGGGCCTCGGCTCGATCAGCATGTGGCGCGACTTTCCGCTGGAGTTCTGCGAGGCCGGCGATTACCGCGGGCTGGTGTTTTCCCGCTATGGCTACGGCCGCTCGACGCCGCGGCCGCACGAGGAGAAGTGGCGCCCCGATTTCATGCACCGGCAGGCGCGCGAGGCGCTGCCCGCGCTGTTCGACGCGCTCGAAATCGGACCCGGCCGCGCGCGCGGCATACCCTGGCTGCTCGGCCACAGCGACGGCGCTTCGATCGCGCTGATCCATGCGGCCAGCTTTCCGCGCGCGGTGGCGGGCATCACCGTGCTGGCGCCGCATATCGTGGTCGAAGACCTGTCGGTGCGCAGCATCGCGGCGACGCGCCAGGCCTATCTCGAAACCGACCTGCGCGAGCGGCTGGCGCGCCACCACGCCGATGTCGATTCCGCCTTCTGGGGCTGGAACGATATCTGGCTCGACCCGGATTTTCGTCACTGGGACCTGCGGCCGCTGCTGTCCGGCATCCAATGCCCGGTGCTGGCGGTGCAGGGCGAGGAAGACGAGTACGGCACCATGGCGCAGATCGAGGGTATCCATCGATATGCCCCCCAGACCACCTTGCTTAAACTCGCGCGATGCGGACATTCGCCCCATCGCGACCAAAAAGATCCGTTGACGCTGGCCGCGGTTCGGCATATAAACGCATATACTTCAAACCTAAAATAATTCGGCTTCCCGCCGATTGCGCAGGGGTTCCCGGTGCCAGATGCGCCGGCGGCCCGTGGCAAGGGCAGGGGTGACCGGCAACGGTCCAGCGAGCCAACCGGCTTGACCACCAGGAGACACCATGCGTCGCTTCCCATCGCGCAGGCTCGCGCCTGCCTGCCTTGCCGCCGCCACCGTCTTTGCCATGGCCAGCGCTTCCGCGCAGACCGCGGCCCCCGCGGCCGGTGCCCCCGCCGGCGGCAAGATCAAGGTCGGCTTCATGCTGCCGTACACCGGCACCTATGCCGCGCTGGGCAACGCCATCGAGAACGGCTTCCGCATGTACGTGCAGCAGCAGGGCGGCAAGCTGGGGGGGCGCGAGATCGAATACTTCAAGGTCGACGACGAGTCCGATCCGGCCAAGGCGCCGGAGAATGCCACCAAGCTGGTCAAGCGCGACCAGGTCGACGTGGTGGTCGGCACGGTGCATTCCGGCGTGCAGATGGGCATCGTCAAGGTGGCCAAGGAAAACAACACGCTGCTGATCATTCCGAACGCGGGCGTCGACGAGGCCACCGGGCCGCTGTGCGGGCCCAACATCTTCCGCACCTCGTTCTCGAACTGGCAGCCGGGCTATGCCATGGGCCAGGTGCTGGGCGAGCGCGGCCTGAAGAAGGTGGTGACGCTGACCTGGAAATACGCCGCCGGCGAGCAGTCGGTCAAGGGCTTCAAGGAGGCGTTCGAGGCCAAGGGCGGCAAGGTGGTGAAGGAGCTGAGCCTGCCGTTCCCCAATGTCGAGTTCCAGGCGCTGATCACGGAAGTGGCGTCGCTCAAGCCCGATGCCGTGTTCGTGTTCTTTGCCGGCGGCGGCGCGGTCAAGTTCGTCAAGGACTGGGCCGCGGCCGGGCTGAAGGACAAGATCCCGCTGTATGGCTCGGGCTTCCTGACCGACGGCACGCTCGAGGCGCAGGGCAACGCGGCGCAAGGCCTGGAAACCACGCTGCATTACGCTGACGGTCTGACCAACGCGCGCGACAAGAACTTCCGCCTGGACTACGCCAAGACCTACAAGCTGCAGCCCGACGTGTACGCGGTGCAGGGCTACGATGCCGCGCAGCTGCTGGCGGCCGGCGCGACCGCGGTAAAGGGCGACATGACGCGCAAGGCCGACCTGTACAAGGCCATGGGCGGCGCCAGGATCGACAGCCCGCGCGGCACCTTCACGCTGTCCAAGGCCCACAACCCGGTGCAGGATTTCTACCTGCGCAAGGTGGACGGACGCGAGAACAAGGTCAGCTCGGTGGCGGTGAAGGCGCTGGCCGATCCGGCGCGCGGGTGTCGGCTGTAGGCGCTTTAACACCCGCGTGTTTGCGCCCCTCTCCCGCTTGCGGGAGAGGGGAGCCTGCCACCAGCATGCGTGGCGCTCTTCGGTTTCTTGATGTATTGCCCGCATGGACATCGTCTCCTTCCTCATCCAGTGCCTGAACAGCGTCCAGTACGGCCTGCTGCTGTTCCTGGTGGCCAGCGGCCTGACGCTGATCTTCGGCATCATGGGCGTGATCAACCTGGCCCACGGCAGCTTCTACATGCTGGGCGCCTACCTGGCCTTTACGCTGGCCGGGCTGACCGGCAACCTGTTCATCGCCATTCCGCTGGGCATCGTGCTGGCGGTGGCGTTCGGCTATGTGCTCGAGTGGGCCTTCTTCAGCTACCTGTACGAGCGCGACCACCTGCAGCAGGTGCTGATGACCTATGGCCTGATCCTGGTGTTCGAGGAGCTGCGCAGCATCCTGGTCGGCGACGACGTGCACGGCGTGCAGGTGCCGGCGTTGCTCGACGGCGCGCTGCCGATCGGCAATGACATGACGTACCCGGTGTACCGCCTGTTCATCTCCGCCGTCTGCCTGGTGGTGGCGCTGGCGATGTACTACGTGATCCGCCGCACCCGCCTGGGCATGATGATCCGCGCCGGCGCGACCAATCGCGAGATGGTGCAGTCGCTCGGCATCAATATCACGGTGCTGTACCGCTTCGTGTTTGCGCTTGGCGTGGCGCTGGCGGTGCTGGCCGGCATGATCGCCGCGCCGGTGTCGTCGGTCTATCCGGGCATGGGTGCGCAGGTGCTGATCGTCTGTTTCGTGGTGGTGGTGATCGGCGGCATCGGCTCGGTCAAGGGCGCGCTGGTGGCGTCGCTGTTGCTGGGCTTTGTCGATACCTTCGGCAAGGTGTTCTGGCAGGAGGCAGCCGGCGTGCTGATCTACCTGCTGATGGCGGTGATCCTGCTGTGGAAGCCGCAGGGGCTGTTCAAGGCGGGATGACATGAATCCGACGACATTGCCGGCGCGCCGGCACGCTGCGCGCAACGCCACGCTGGCCACCGCGCTGGGCTGGGTGGTGGCCTTCGCGGTGCTGGCCGGGCTGCCGCTGCTGCTGACCGCGGACAGCCACAAGTTCTATATCGAGCTGCTCAGCAAGGTGATGATCATGGCGATCTTCGCGCTGTCGCTGCAGCTGCTGATCGGCTACACCGGGCTGGTCAGCCTGGGCCATGCCGCCTACTTCGCCATGGCCGCCTATGCCACCGCCATGCTGGCGCCGCAGAGCGGGCCCGGCAACGGCTGGGTGCTGCTGGCCGGCGCGCTGGCGGCCTCGGCCGCGCTGGCGCTGGTGGTGGGCGCGCTGGTGCTGCGCACGCGCGGCGTGTACTTCATCATGGTGACGCTGGCGTTCGCGCAGATGGTGTACTTCGTGTTCCACGACACCAAGGTCGCGGGCGGCAGCGACGGCACCTATATCTATTTCCGCCCGGAATTTCCCGTGCCCGGCGAGCACCTGCTGACGGTGAACGACCCGATGCATTTCTACTGGCTGGTGTGGCTGGGACTGATGGCGACCGTGGCGGTGCTGATGCTGGTGCTGCGCTCGCGCTTCGGCCACGCGCTGGTCGGCATCCGCCACAACGAGCAGCGCATGCGCGCGGCCGGCTATGCCACCTACCGCTACCAGCTTGGCGCCTTTGTCGCGGGCGGGCTGCTGGCGGGGCTGGCCGGGTTTCTCTATGCGATCCAGTTCGGCTTCGTCAATCCGGAGATCGCGTCGTGGCACCAGTCGGGCAACGCCATGCTGATGGTGATCCTGGGCGGCGTCGGCAGCCTGGCCGGCGCGGTGCTGGGCGCGTTCTCGTTCGTGCTGCTGGCCGAGTGGTTCAGCACGCTGACCAAGCACTGGCAGCTGCTGATGGGCGGCTTCATCATTGTCGCGGTAGCGTTGTTGCCGCGCGGCCTGGTCAGCCTGCCGTCCGTGCTGCGGCACGGGCGCCGGCGCTGCCGCAATGGCGATGCGGGCTCCGGCACCGGCGAAGCCCCCGCGGAGCCGCGCAGCCATACGGAGGCCGCATGAACGCACCCGCCACCACCATCCTCGAGGCGCAGCAACTGACCCGGCGCTTCGGCGGCCTGACCGCCGTGGCCGGGGTCGACCTGACGCTGGCGCTGCATGAGATCCACGCCGTGATCGGCACCAATGGCGCCGGCAAGTCGACCCTGATCAATATGCTGTCCGGCGAATTGCCGGCGTCGTCCGGCCGCCTGCGCCTGAAGGGCGAGGACGTGACCGGCTGGTCGCAGCCGCGGCTGGCGCGCCATGGGGTGGGGCGCAGCTACCAGCGCAACAACATCTTCCTGCCGCTGACGGTGCGCGAGAACTGCCGGCTGGCGGCGCAGTCGCGCGCGCAGCGCGCCTGGCGGCTGTGGGAAAGCGCCCAGGGCTGCCGCACTGCCGCGACGCTGGCCGACGAGGCCATGGAGCGCGCCGGGCTGGAGCACCTGGCGGACCGGCGCGCCAGCGATCTCGCGCACGGGCAGAAGCGCCAGCTCGAGGTGGCGATGTGCCTGGCCACGCAGCCGGTCGCGCTGCTGCTGGACGAGCCGCTGGCGGGCATGGGCGCGGAGGAGTCGGCACGGATGCTGGCACTGCTGCGCGGCCTGCGCGAAGGCCACGCCATCCTGCTGGTGGAGCACGACATGGACGCGGTGTTCTCGGTCGCCGACCGCATCACCGTGATGGTCAACGGCGCCGTGATCGCCACCGGCAGCCCCGAGGCGATCCGCACCAACCACGAAGTCCAGGTTGCCTACCTGGGCGAGGAAGAGGACGAGGCCGCATGAACCAGCAGAACCCCGCGGCGGCTGCGGCCGCGCCGATGATCGAGGCCACCGGCATCAACGCCTGGTATGGCTCGAGCCACGTGCTGCGCGACATCGACTTCACCGTCGGCGCGGGCGAGACGGTCGGGCTGCTGGGGCGCAATGGCATGGGCAAGAGCACGCTGTTGCGCACGCTGCTGGGCCACGTGCGCCAGCGCCAGGGCCGCATCGTGGTGGCCGGCCGCGAGGTCTCGCGCGCGCAGCCGTTCGAGGTGGCGCGCCTGGGCGTGGCCTACGTGCCCGAGGGGCGCGGCATCTTCCCCAGCCTATCGGTGCGCGAGAACCTGCTGATGGCCGCGCGCAAGGGCTGCCATGGCCGCAACGACTGGGACGAGGCGCGCGTGCTCGACCTGTTCCCGCGCCTGAAGGAACGCCTGTCCCATGGTGGCCAGCAGCTGTCCGGTGGCGAACAGCAGATGCTGTCGATCGGCCGCGCGCTGATGACCAACCCCGACTGCCTGGTGCTGGACGAGGCCACCGAGGGGCTGGCGCCGCGCATCGTGCGCGAGATCTGGGCCGTGATTGCCACGGTGCGGGCCACCGGTATCGCGTCGGTGGTGGTCGACCGCAATTTCCGCTCGGTGCTGGCACACGCCGACCGGGCCGTGGTGCTGGAAAAGGGCCGGGTGGTGTTGTCCGGTCCCGCCTCGGACCTGGCCGGCAAGCCGGAAGCGCTGGACCGCTACCTCGGCGTCTGACCTCATTGAAGTGGCCTATAAGGCGCTATTGTTGCCCTGCCGCAACGGCACTTGCGGGCGCAAGGTATCGCTGTTTTGCCCCCGCAGGGCTTGACCATCCGCCACATCCCTCCCATTCTTGCGAAGTCACGAAAGCGGCATCCATTTTTGCCGCAGTGGTCGATAGTCGACAGTTCCACTAGAATTGCGCGCGTTTGTGCAATGCAATAAGAACCGCAACCAGCACCGGCCCCGGGCGCAGCAAGCTGTTGCGCCGGATCGGACGGGCCCGCGGCAGAGCCAACAAACCTGCCGGCGCTCCGGTCGGGCAGACCCAACTTCATGACCCAATCCACAACCAGCCACTATTTTGTCGAGAGCCCCAGCACGCGCGCGCTGGTGCTCGGCGCGGTAGGCGTCGTCTTCGGCGACATCGGCACCAGCCCGCTCTACGCCCTCAAGGAATGCTTCAGCAAGGAGCACGGCATCGCCTTCAGCACGGACGCCGTGCTGGGCGTGATCTCCATGCTGTTCTGGGCCATGATCATCGTGGTCTCGATCAAGTACGTGGTGTTCGTGATGCGGGCCGACAACGACGGTGAAGGCGGGGTGCTGGCGCTGATGGCGCTGGTGCTGCGCACCGTGGCGGCGCGTTCCGGCAAGGCGAAGCTGCTGATGATGCTGGGCATCTTCGGTGCCTGCATGTTCTATGGCGACGCGGTGATCACGCCGGCGATCTCGGTGCTGTCGGCGGTGGAGGGGCTGGAGATCGCCGCGCCGCAGCTGTCGCAATTCGTCATACCGATCACGCTGGTGATCCTGGCGGCGCTGTTTCTGATCCAGCGCCACGGCACCGCGGCGGTGGGCAAGCTGTTCGGGCCGGTGATGACGGTGTGGTTCCTGGCGCTGGGCGCACTGGGCATCTACAACCTGGTGCAGGCGCCGGAAATCCTGAAGGCGGTGAATCCCTACTACGGCATTATCTTCCTGGTGGAGCACGCGCTGCAGGCGTTTATCGTGCTCGGCTCGGTGTTCCTGGTGCTGACCGGGGCCGAGGCCCTGTATGTCGACATGGGCCACTTCGGCGCGCGCCCGATCCGCATCGGCTGGTTCATCCTGGTGATGCCGTGCCTGATGCTGAACTACTTTGGCCAGGGCGCAATGCTGCTGAACAATCCGGCCGGCACCGAAAACCCGTTCTACCTGATGGTGCCGGAACTGCTGCTGATTCCGATGGTGCTGCTGGCCACCTGCGCCACCGTGATCGCCTCGCAGGCGGTCATCTCGGGCGCGTACTCGCTGACCAGCCAGGCGATCCAGCTCGGTTTCCTGCCGCGCATGCGGGTGCGCTATACCTCGGCGGCCGAGATTGGCCAGATCTACCTGCCGGTGGTGAACTGGATGCTGCTGGCGCTGGTGTTCGCCGTCGTGATCTCGTTCAAGAAGTCCGAAAACCTGGCGGCGGCATATGGCATCGCGGTGACCACGACCATGGTCATCACCACCATCCTGGCGACGGTGTGCATGCGCAATGTCTGGAAATGGAACCCCGCGCTGGTCGCGGTGCTGGGCGCGGCCTTCCTGGTGGTGGACTTGTCGTTCTTCGCGGCGAACCTGCTCAAGGTCGCCGAAGGCGGCTGGTTCCCGCTGCTGCTGGGCAGCAGCGCGTTCTTCCTGCTGATGACGTGGTACAGCGGCCGCAAGCTGCTGCGCGCGCGCAGCCTGGAAGACGGCATCCCGCTGGAGCCGTTCATCGCCGGCCTGCTGGCGCACCCGCCGCACCGCGTCGAAGGCACCGCGGTGTTCCTGACCGGCAACACGGATTCGGTGCCGGTATCGCTGCTGCACAACCTGAAGCACAACCGCGTGCTGCATGAGCGCGTGGTGTTCCTGAACTTCATCACGCGCGACGTCCCGTACGTGGACGACGACCATCGCCTGAGCTGCAAGGACCTGGGCGGCGGCGTGTTTATCCTGAAGTCCGAGTACGGCTTCAAGGAGACGCCCGACGTGCAGAAGGTGCTGGACCTGGCCGATCGCAAGCTGGACATGCATTTCGAGCTGATGGAGACCTCCTTCTTCATCGCCCGCGAATCGGTGATTCCGTCGAAGCTGCCGGGCATGCCGATGTGGCGCGAAAGCCTGTTCGCGTGGATGCACCAGAACGGCGCCAAGCCGTCGGACTTCTTCCAGATTCCGGCCAACCGGGTCGTCGAACTGGGCACCAAGGTCGAAATCTGAACGCGCGCGGGCGGCGCCCGCCGCTCGCTCCGCCAGCCCCCGGGCCGCGCCGCCAAGGCGCCCCGGGGGCTTTTCTTTGGGCCGGAGGGCCCGGCAGCGGGGCACAGGTCCCGGAAAGCGGCCAGCCGGCAGCCCGAACCGGGACCGTGGCCTCATGCGGCGAGCCTGCCCGCGTCCGACAATGCGTCCCTCAGCTTGTCTCAGCCCCGCGCCTTGCGGCAGTTCCCTCATCGGCGCGGCGGTATCCAGACTGCATCAGCACAACCCCGGACCCCGGAGTCCGGCGCCACGCCGCTGCCCTGATGGGATGGCAGCCGGCCGGCGCCAGGCAAGGGCTTGCACGGCACAGGCGATCCCGTGCGGCCGCGCCGTTTCGTTGTCGATCGCCTGAATGACGGACCTGCCGGGGCAGACCCTGCCGCCGGCCACCGCAGTTGGAGATTGCAATGCACAGGAATCTTGCCCACACCCTCGTTGCCGCTGCCGCACTCGCCGCCGGCTTGAGCCAGCCGGCCCAGGCCGGTGCCTACGGCGAAGCGCTGGCCGCGGCCATGCCGCGCCACGCCGCCCAGCGCGATGCGTTTGCCGAGGGCGCGCGCAGTCCGGACGCAGAGATCGCGCTGCTGCCCGTGGTGGCGCGCGGCAACCTTTCCGTGTGCCGGGTGCGCGGCTTCGACCCAAGCCAGGACGGAATGCGCAAGCCGGACCCCTATACGGATGGCGCGCGCATGGGCCGCTTCGACGTCTTCACCGAGGGCGCGCGCGCCGGCTCGCGCGACCCTTATGCGGACGGCGCGCGCAGCGATGCGCGCGGCAGCGGGGAATGCCTGTCCTGAACCCGCGGCGGCGCTTTTGCGCCGCCCCTCCTTTGCCTAAGCTAGGGAAGTCACGCGGCGCGCCCGCATGGCGGCCGCGGCCCGCGGTCGCCAGCCGGCAGCTCCTGCCCGCGCGGCCCCGACATGCCGATGTTCAAGCAGCAGATCCGCCTGTGTACCAGCCGCGATGGCGTGCGGCTGGCCTATGCCATCACCGGCAGCGGCGCGCCGCTGGTCAAGGCGGCCAACTGGATGAGCCATCTGGAGTTCGACGTCGGCAGCCCGGTGTGGAGCCACATGATCACGGCGCTGTCCGACACCCATACGCTGATCCGCTATGACGAGCGCGGCTGCGGACTGTCCGACCGCGACATCGAGGACCTGTCCTTCGATGCCTGGCTGCGCGATCTCGAAACCATCGTCGACGCCACCGGCGTGGATCATTTCCCGCTGCTGGGTATCTCGCAGGGCGCATCGATCGCCGTGGCCTACGCGGTGGCGCATCCGCGGCGCGTCAGCCACCTCGTGCTGCACGGCGGATACGCGCGCGGGCGCCTGAAGCGCGACCATCTGAGCCAGCGCCTGCTGGAGGAAGCCGAACTGATGAACAAGCTGGCCGAACTCGGGTGGGGCCAGGAGAACCCTGCCTTCCGCCAGTTTTTCACCACCCAGTTCATCCCCGGCGGTACCGCCGAACAGCATGCCTGGTTCAACGAACTGGAGCGGGTGTCGACCTCGCCGCTGAATGCCGCGCGCTTCATGCGCGTGTTCAACGACATCGACGTGGTAGCGCTGCTGCCGCGCGTGTCTTGCCCGACGCTGGTGCTGCACGCGGTGCGCGATGCGCGCGTGCCGTTCGATGAGGGCCGCCTGATTGCCAGCGAGATTCCCGGCGCGCGCTTCGTGCCGCTGGAAAGCGGCAACCACCTGCTGCTGGAGGGCGAGCCGGCGTGGCGCCGCTGGCTCGACGAAGTGCGCGCGTTCCTGCCGTCGGCGCAGCCGGCGAGCTGCCCCGCGTTCACCGCGTTCACGACGCTCACGCGCCGCGAGCGCGATATCGTCGAGCTGATCGCGCAGGGGCGCGACAACGCGCAGATTGCTGCGCACCTGGACCTGTGCGAGAAGACCGTGCGCAACCATATCACCAGCATTTTCGCCAAGCTGGAAGTGGAAAACCGCGGGCAGGCCATCGTGCTGGCGCGCAAGGCCGGCTTCGATCGCGCCGGTGCCTGAGGGCCGGGCAGCATGCACCAACCCCTCTTGAAATCCTCCTGCCCGGACACTAATTAGGGATTGCCCAGCCGCTGCAGCAACGCGCTGTGGCTTCCCCGCCAGCCGGCGCGCCGGCGGCGGGGAGACAAGGCGTCCGTGCGCCTCCCCGCTGCACAGAAGGAGGATCCAACCATGAGTGACTTCATTTTCGGGACTGATCTGTTCAGTGAATTCGACCGGATGCAACGGCAGATGGCCAGCGTGTTCGGCGGCTTTCCGTCGAGCCTGCGCTCCGGGCGTTTCGGTGCGTTTCCGCCGCTCAATATCGGCACCACCGACGACTCCATCGAGATCGTGGTGTTTGCCCCGGGCCTGAAGGCGGAGCAGTTCGAGGTGTCGGTGGACAAGGGCCTGCTGACCATCAGCGGCGAGCGCGCCGCGACCCAGCCGGAGGGCGACGCCGAGGCGCGGCCCTACGCCCAGGAGCGCTTCGCGGGCAGCTTCCGCCGTGTGATCGAGTTGCCGCAGGCGGCGGACCCCGACAAGGTGCAGGCACGCTACGCCAACGGCTGCCTGTCGATCAGCGTCGGCAAGCGCGAGGCCTCGCGCCCGCGTGCCATCACCGTCAGCTAATGTGAGGAGGTAGCCATGACCGATTCGAATCAAGTCGTCCAGCGCGACCAGGCCAATGCGGCCGGGCAGGGCGGTGCCGTGGCGCAGCGCCGCGACGAGGCGCCGGCCATGACGCTGGTCCCTGCCGTCGACATCTTCGAGACCGCCGCCGGCGTTACGCTGTGGGCGGACCTGCCGGGGGTGCCGCGCGAGAAGCTCGAGGTCAACGTCCACGACAGCAGCCTGCGCATCGAAGGCGAGGCGGTGCTGCCGATGCCGGCCGGCCTGCGCGTGCAGCATGCCGAGGTACGGCAGCCGCGCTATGCGCGCACGTTCACGCTCAGCCCCGACCTGGACGCGTCCGGGATCGAGGCCAACCTGCAGGATGGCGTGCTGAAGCTGACCATCCCGCGCCGCGATGAAGCGCGGCCGCGCCGGATCGAGGTCTCGGTGGGCTAAGCCTGCCCGAATGCAGGACGGCGGTGCCTGGGCGCCGCCGTCTTGCTTTGCGCTGGGCGCGAGCGCTCAGCCCTGGTTGACCAGCACGCGGGCATCGCTCACATGCCCTCGGTACGCTTCGAAGATGCGGCGCAGCGCCGCTTCCATGCCGATTTGCGGACGCCAGCCCAGTTCCTCGATGGTGTTGTCGATCTTCGGCACGCGGTGCTGCACGTCCTGGTAGCCCTTGCCGTAGAAGTCGCCCGACGAGGTTTCGACGATCTGCGTGTGGCGCGCTTCCTGCGCGTATTCCGGGTAGTCGGCGGCCATCTCCAGCATCATCTCGGCGAGCTCGCGCACCGAGTGGATATTGCCCGGGTTGCCGATGTTGTAGATCTTGCCGCTGGCCACGCCGCCGGGATTCTCGATGATGCGCATCAGCGCGCTGATGCCGTCGGCGATGTCGGCAAAGGCCCGCTGCTGCGCGCCACCGTCGACCAGCCTGATCGGTTCGCCGCGCACGATGTGGCCCAGGAACTGCGTCACCACGCGCGACGAGCCTTCCTTCGATTCGAAGATCGAGTCCAGCCCCGCGCCGATCCAGTTGAAGGGGCGGAACAGCGTGTAGTTCAGGCCTTGCTCCATGCCGTAGGCGTGGATCACGCGGTCCATCAGCTGCTTGGAGCAGGCGTAGATCCAGCGCGGCTTGTTGATCGGGCCGTAGACCAGCGGCGAGGCGTCGGGGTCGAATTCCTCATCGCTGCACATGCCGTAGACCTCGGAGGTCGACGGGAACACCAGGTGCTTGCGGTACTTGACCGCGGCGCGCACGATCGGCAGGTTGGCCTCGAAGTCCAGCTCGAACACGCGCAGCGGCTGGCGCACGTAGGTGGCGGGGGTGGCGATGGCGACCAGCGGCAGCACCACGTCGCACTTGCGGATGTTGTACTCGATCCACTCGCGGTTGATGGTGATGTCGCCCTCGAAGAAGTGCATGCGCGGGTGGTCGACGAGGTCGCCCAGGCGGTCCGTGTTCATGTCCATGCCGTAGACCTCCCACGGGGTGGTTTCCAGGATGCGGCGCGTCAGGTGGTGGCCGATGAAGCCGTTGACGCCGAGGATGAGTACTTTCTTGACTGGCATGCGTTAAGGAATGGCAGGGGAGTCGGAAACAAGCCGGCGCGCCTCGCGCCCGACCAGGGGAAAGTTGGACACCGCGACGCGGCGCCAGTCGCGTGCGACGACATGCATCGGCACGCGCGCGCTCAGCTCGGCAAACGCTTGCGGCGACAGCAGCGCGACGGCGCGCGGCCCATGCTGCCAGGCGTCGGCGAAGGCAGCGACGGTCGGCACCCACTTCTGCGGCTCCTGCGCGGCGCCGAAGGCGAGTTCGTCGGCCTGCGCCACCATGGTGAGCGGATGGCGCAGGTAGAACGGCAGCGTATGGTCGAGCATGCCGACGCCGTACAGCGGCATGCCGGGCCGCAGCACGCGCGCGATCGGCGCGACCAGGTCGATGCCCGAAGCCGCACGGCCGATGGCTTCGTGGCCGAGCAGCGCGATGGAAAATGCCAGCAGCATGCCGAAGGCATAGCCCGTGACACTGGCCATGCGGCCCCGGCGCCGCAGCAGCCACAGTGCCGCCGCGGCGCTTGCCAGCACCAGCGCGCAAGCCAGCGCTGCCCACATTGCATAGTTGCGGTACAGCGCGTTGGGGGTGTTGTTGGCATCCAGCCTGGCCACCAGCGGGCTTGCCAGCAACCCAATGGCGCCGAGCAGCAGCATGGCGCGCAATTGCCGGCTCCAGGTCCGCTCGCACGTCTGCGTCAGCGCCACGCCGCCAAGGATGCCGAGCGCAGGGAACATCGGCACGATATAGCCCGGCAGCTTCGACCCCGACAGGCTGAAGAACACGAAGATCGACACCGCCCATATCGCCGCCATCAGCGCGGGCTGGAACGGCACGGCAATGCCGGCTGCATGTGCCACCCCGGCGCGCTGCGTCACCGCGCGCACCATGCCCGGCAGCAAGCCCAGCCACGGCAGGAATCCGCCCGCCAGCAGCGGCACGAAGTACCACGGCGCGCCGGTGCGCGCGTGCACGGTCGAGGTATAGCGCTGCCAGTGCTCATGGATGAAGAAGAAACGCAGGAATTCCGGGTTGCGTCGTGCCACCAGCCAGTACCACGGCACCACCACCAGCAGCATCAGCGCGATCCCGGCCGGCGCATGCAGGCGCCGCCACAGGGACAGGTCGCGCGTCACGCCGGTGTAGAGCACCAGCACCAGCCCGGGCAGCGCCACGCCGACCAGCCCCTTGGTCAGCACCGCCACGCCCATTGCCGCCCAGCACGCCAGCATCCAGCGGCGGCGCGCGGCGGGCGTCGCCGCCGGATACTGCGCCAGCAGCAGGCTGGCCAGCACGCACGCCATGGCGCCGGACAGCGTCATGTCGAGCGTGTTGAAATGCGCCGCGACGTTCCACATCGGCGCGCTGGCCAGCACCAGCCCGGCCATCAGCCCGGCCCGGGCGCCGAACCAGCGTGCGGCTGCCAGCATCGATACCCCCAGCCCCGCTGCGCCCGCCAGCGCCACGCACAGCCGCGCCTGCCAGTCGCCGATGCCGAACAGGGCGTACGACAGCGCCGTCATCCACATGTGGAACGGCGGTTTCTCAAAGTACTTCAAGCCGTCGTAGCGGATCGTGACCCAGTCGCCGCTGCTCAGCATCTCGCGCGCGATCTCGGCATAGCGGCCTTCATCGGGACCGAGCAGGTGGCGCATGCCGAGCGTGCCGAACCACAGCAGCGCAAAGGCCAGCACTACCAGCGACGGTGCCAGCGCCGGCATGCCGTCCACGCGCATGGCAGCCCTGGTGGCGATAGGCCCGGGCTCGGCGGCAAGGCGATCGGAACGCTGGGGCATGCGGGGCGGCTCGGAATGGGCGGAAAATCGGGCGCGGGCAAGCGCGGCAAACGCGGGCAGGCCGGCGCGAGCGAAGCATGTCCACGCCGGCGCGGTGCGCCGCGTTGTACGGACAGTGCCTGAAACGTGTGCGGAGCATAATTTGCGAACCTTAACGGCACATTAAGCGGCCGCGCCTTTTGTCACAGCAGCTGCCGTGATACCTCCAGGCCACTCCAGAGCATGAGACTCCTTATCGTTGAAGACGACCCGATGCTGGGCGACGGCCTGCGCCGCGGCCTGCAGCTGCTCGACTACGCGGTCGACTGGTTCCGCAACGGCACCGATGCCGACCATGCGCTCGCGCTGGCCCACTACGATGCCGTGGTGTTGGACCTGGGCTTGCCTGGCGATGACGGCATGACCCTGCTGGCACGCTGGCGCGCGCGTGGCAGCTGCATCCCGGTGATCGTCCTGACCGCGCGCGATGCCGTCGACAGCCGCATCGGCGGGCTCGATGCCGGTGCCGACGACTACCTGGTCAAGCCGGTCGCGCTCGACGAGCTGGCGGCGCGGCTGCGCGCGGTCACGCGCCGCGCGGCGGGCATGTCCGCGCCGGTGTGGCAGCACGGCGCGCTGAGCTTCCACCCGGCCGCGCGCCAGGCGTACTGGCAGGGCAAGCCGGTCGAGCTGACCAGCCGCGAAGCCATGCTGCTGGAGCTGCTGCTGGCCCATCCCAACCGTCTGCTGACGCGCGAGGTGCTGCGCGACAAGCTCTATGACTGGCAGGGCGGCATCGAGAGCAATGCGCTCGAGGTCCATATCCACCACCTGCGCCGCAAGATCCATCCGAAGATCGTGCGCACCTTCCGCGGCGCCGGCTACACGCTGGGCGCGGCCGAGGACTGCGCATGACGCTGCAGCGCAGGCTGGTGCTGGCGGTGCTGGTGGTCGCGCCGGTGGTATGGCTGTTGACGCTGGGCATGACCTACGTACGCGCCCGGCACGAGATCAACGAGCTCTATGACACCGACATGGTGCGCATGGCGCTGCAGATGCAGTCGGTGGTGCCGCTGGTCGATATCGGCGCCGGCATGTCGCGCGCGCGCGTGCCGCGGCTCGACCAGGGCGACCTGGGCGACGCCGGCCTGGGCGACCTGGCCATCGCCGCGTGGCTGCCCGACGGCAAGCCGCTGCATATCGATCCCGACGGCGACAAGCTGCCGCGCGCCGAGGGCGTCAAGGGCTTTACCGACGTCACGCTCGAGCGGCAGCGCTGGCGGCTCTATTACCTCGACGATCCCGATACCGGCTGGCGCGTGTGCGTGGGCCAGCAGCTGGGCGAGCGCAATGAGCTGATCCTGTCCTACATCGCCGCGCAGGTGCTGCCGTGGGCGGTGGGCCTGCCACTGCTGATCGGCCTGCTGATCGGCTTCATGCGACGCGCGATGGCGCCGGTGCGCACGCTGTCCGCGGATATCGAGGCGCGCGCCGCGGACGATCGCCGTCCGCTCAGCCTCGATGCCGTGCCCGGCGAACTGGTGCCGCTGGTGCACGCGATGAACCGGCTGCTGGCGCGCGTTTCCGATTCGATCGAGCACGAGCGGCGCCTGACCGCCGATGCCGCGCACGAGATGCGCACGCCGCTGGCCGCGCTCAAGGCACAGTGGGAAATCGCCGAACGCTCGCCCGACCGCGACGAACGCGCACTGGCGCAGGCCAATGTCGCGGCCGGCATCGACCGCATCGGCCGGCTGGTGTCGCAGCTGCTGACGCTGAGCCGGCTCGAAGACGCCGCCGGGCTGCCGTCGCGCCAGCCGGTCAACTGGGTGCCGGTGGCACAGCAGGCGCTGTCCGATTGCCTGGCGCTGGCGCAGCAGAAGCAGGTCGACGTGGAACTGGCCTGGCCGCCGCAAGGCCAGTCGCCGTTGCCCGTCGCGGGCGACCCCGCGCTGCTGTCGCTGCTGCTGCGCAACCTGCTCGACAACGCCATCCGCTACAGCCCGCCGGGCGCGCTGGTGCGGGTCGAGTTCCGGCCCGACAGCGTCACCGTGCGCGACCAGGGCCCCGGGGTCGCGCCGGAGTTGCTGGCGCGCCTCGGCGACCGCTTCTTCCGCGGCGCCGGGCAGCGCGAGCAGGGCCACGGTCTGGGCATTTCCATCGCGCGGCGGGTGGCGCGGCTGCATGGACTGGAGATGGCGTTTGCCAACCGCGCGGACCAGGCTCAGGGTGCGGCCGGCACCCGCACCGGCCTGGCCGTGCGCATCGTCCACGGCGGCTGAAAAGACAACGCCCCGCACGGCTTCCCGTGCGGGGCGTCGTGGCCGAAGCAGGCGCGCTCAGCGCTTGAGCTTGGCGAAGGCCGCGGCCATGGCGCCGGCCGGCTCCGGCTCGCGGCGGCCGCCGCCGAAGCCCTTGCCGCCGCCATTGCGCTGGCCGCCACGGTCGCCGCCACCGGCGCGCGCCGCGGCCTGGCCGGGCTCGTCGTCCAGCCGCATCGACAGGCCGATGCGGTTGCGCTTGACGTCGACCTCCATCACCTTGACCTTGACGATCTGGCCGGCCTTGACCACTTCATGCGCGTCCTTGACGAACTTGTTCGACAGCGCGGAGATATGGACCAGGCCGTCCTGGTGCACGCCGATATCGATAAACGCGCCGAACGCGGCCACGTTGGTGACCACGCCTTCGAGCACCATGCCGGGCTGCAGGTCCTTGACGTCCTCGACGCCTTCCTGGAAGGTCGCGGTCTTGAATTCCGGGCGCGGGTCGCGGCCCGGCTTTTCCAGTTCGGACAGGATGTCGCGCACGGTGGGCAGGCCGAACGCATCGTCGGTGAACTTTTCCGGTGGCAGGCCGCGCAGCGCCTCGCGGTTGCCCATCACATCGCGCAGGCCCTTCTTGACGTGGTCCAGGATGCGTTGCACCACCGGATACGCTTCCGGGTGCACCGACGAGCGGTCGAGCGGATTGTCGCCGTCGTTGATGCGCAGGAAGCCCGCGGCCTGCTCGAAGGTCTTGTCGCCCAGGCGCGGCACCTGCTTCAGCGCATTGCGGTTGGCGAAGGCGCCGTTGGCGTCGCGGAACTCGACGATATTGCGCGCCAGCACCGAATTCAGGCCCGACACGCGCGCCAGCAGCGGCGCCGAGGCGGTATTGACGTCGACGCCGACGGCGTTGACGCAGTCCTCGACCACCGCGTCCAGCGCGCGCGCCAGCTCACGCTGGTTGACGTCGTGCTGGTACTGGCCCACGCCGATCGACTTGGGATCGATCTTGACCAGTTCGGCCAGCGGGTCCTGCAGCCGGCGCGCGATCGACACCGCCCCGCGCAGCGACACATCCAGGTCCGGGAATTCCTTGGCGGCCAGCTCCGACGCAGAATAGACCGAGGCGCCGGCCTCGCTGACCACGATCTTGGTCAGCCTGAGCTCGGGCATCTGCTTCATCAGGTCCTGCACCAGCTTGTCGGTCTCGCGGCTGGCGGTACCGTTGCCGATCGAGACCAGCGCCACGCCGTGCTGCCTTGCCAGGCGCGCCAGCACGGCCAGCGAGCCGTTCCAGTCGCGGCGCGGCTCGTGCGGATAAATGGTGGCGGTCTCCAGCAGCTTGCCGGTGCTGTCGACCACCGCCACCTTGCAGCCGGTGCGGATGCCCGGGTCGATGCCCATCACCGACTTGGGGCCGGCCGGCGCCGCCAGCAGCAGTTCGTGCAGGTTGCGGCCGAACACCTTGATGGCCTCGCTCTCGGCGGTCTCGCGCAGCTGCGTCAGCAGCTCGGTCTCCAGGTGCGGCTGCACCTTGACGCGCCAGCACCAGCGGCACACGTCGCCCAGCCACTTGTCGGCGGGGCGGCCCAGCTGCTGGATGCCGACATGGCGCGCGATCATGCCTTCGCACGGATGCGGCACCAGCGCGTCCTGCTCTTCGCCCAGCCCCAGCTTGACCATCAGCACGCCGGCATTGCGGCCGCGGAACAGCGCCAGCGCGCGATGCGACGGCACCGTGCGAATGGTTTCGCTGTAAGCGTAGTAGTCGCGGAACTTCTCTTCCTCGGCGGTTTCCTTGCCTTCCATCACGGTCGACGCGACCACGCCGTTGTTCCACAGGTGCTCGCGCAGTTTGCCCAGCAGTTCGGCGGTTTCGCCGAACTGCTCGGACAGGATGTCGCGCGCGCCGTCGAGCGCGGCTTTGACGTCGGGCACGCCGCCGTCGGCGGTGGGGTTGCCGTTGACGTACTTCGCCGCCTCGGTCTGCGGGTCGAGCGTGGGATCGGCCAGCAAGGCCAGCGCCAGCGGTTCCAGCCCGCATTCGCGCGCGATCTGGGCGCGCGTGCGGCGCTTGGGCTTGTAGGGCAGGTAGAGGTCTTCCAGCGCCTGCTTGGTTTGCGCGGCTTCGATTGCGGCCTGCAGCTCGGGCGTGAGCTTGCCTTGTTCCTCGATCGACGCCAGGATCGCGGCACGGCGGTCTTCCATGTCGCGCAGGTACAGCAGGCGCTCTTCCAGGTTGCGCAGCTGCGTATCGTCGAGGTTGCCAGTGACTTCCTTGCGGTAGCGGGCGATGAAGGGGACGGTGGCGCCTTCATCGAGCAGCGCCACGGCCGCGGCCACCTGGCGGGGCTGCACGGACAGTTCGGCCGCGATGAGCGAAACGATCTTTTGCGAGACGGATGCGGGCAGGTTGGACATCGTGGAACGCAGCGTGAGACGCAGTCAGTCGAAAGCGGGGCATTTTGCCACAAGCGCGCGGGCCTCCGGCGGGGCCGGCGCCGTGGCTCCGGCGGGAGGCGTCGCCCGCACCTGCGCAGGGGCCGGCGGGCAGGCCGCGCTCCGGCCCGGATGCTAGAATCCGGACATGATCGTCAAGCCCCGCCCGGCCGCCGCCAAGGCCACCCTCCCGGCCATGCCATCCTTCGCCAACGTGCCCGATTTCATCCTGATCCGCCGCGGTGCCCTGGCCGCCGTGGCCGTGGCGGCCTGTGCCGCGCTGATGCCGCTGCGCGCGGCGCAGGCGCAGGCATCGGCGCCCGCCGCCAGCGCCGCACCCGCCGCCGCGCGTGACTTTGCCGCCGAGCGCAAGGCCATCGGCGACTCGCGCGCCTGGACCAACTACCGTTTTGCCGCCGCCGAGCGCGAGTGCTACAGCAAGTTCTTCGTCACCCGCTGCATCGACAACGCCAAGGAAATCCAGCGCGAGGAGCTGCAGGTGCTGCGCAAGCGCGAGCTGGAAGTGGGCGAGGCCGAGCGCGCCCACCGTGCCGCCGAGCGCGACCGCGAACAGGCCCTGCGCCGTGCCGAGTTCGAGGCCAGCCAGCCGCAGCGCGCCGCCAGCGAGCAGTCCAGCCGCGAGGCCTACGAGAAAAAACAGCAGGAACAGCAGCTGCGCGACGCGCAGCGACAGGCCGACGCCCCGCAGCGTGCCGCCAACGCCCAGGCCTATGAGAAGAAGCAGTCCGACTTCGATGCCCGCATGCGCGAGGCGCAGCAGAAGGGCGCGGAACAGGCCCGCCAGCGCCAGGAGAACGTGAAGGCATACGAAGACAAGCAGCGCGACCTCGAGCAGCGCCAGAAGGCGCTGGAAGAGCGGCGCGCCAAGGCCAGGGAGCAGCAACAGGGCGGCCCGGCGTCGGCGCCGCGTCCGTTCGGCTTCTGAGCCGGGTGATGGCAGCGGAGGCATGGATGGACAGCAACCTGAATACCCTGGAACGGCGCATCATGGAGTTGCAGATCGAGCACCGCGATCTCGACTTCCTGATCGACCGGCTGGCCGACGATGCGGTCCATGACGAATTGCAGCTGCGCCGGCTGAAGAAGCGCCGGCTCAAGCTGAAGGACGCCATCACGCTGCTGCAGCTTCAGCTCGAACCCGACGTCCCGGCCTGAGCGCCGTCGCCCCGGGCGCGGCGATGCCGGCAAGCGCCGCCGGTTTGCCGCAGCCCATACAACATTCCCCACCTTGTCCGATCTTCCCGATTCCCGCCAGTTGTCCCTGGACAGCGACCCGAGCGACCCGAGCGACCCGAGCGCCCCGAGCGACCCCAGCGAGGCCGCGGCGCCTGCCCACGCCATGCAGGCAGATGCCGCTGCCAGCCGCGGCGCCGAGCTTGCCACCATCTTTGCCGATACCGGCACGCTGGCCCAGGCCATTCCCGGCTACCGCCCGCGTGCCTCGCAGCACAAGATGGCCGAGGCCGTCGCCGGCGCGATCGCGCAGAACGACGCCGTCATCGTCGAGGCCGGCACCGGCACCGGCAAGACCTACGCCTACCTGGTGCCCGCGATGCTGTGGGGCGGCAAGGTGATCCTGTCCACCGGCACCAAGAACCTGCAGGACCAGCTGTTCCTGCGCGACATCCCGACCGTGCGCCACGCGCTCAACGTGCCGGTCTCGGTGGCGCTGCTCAAGGGGCGCGCCAACTACGTCTGCCACTACCACCTGGAGCGCGCGCAGGCCGGCGGGCGCCTGGCCTCGCGCCAGGATGCGGCGTGGCTGCGCGAGATCGGGCGCTTTATCAAGGAAACCGCCACCGGCGACAAGGCGGAACTGGCGTCGGTGCCGGAGAACGCCCCGGTATGGCAGATGGTGACCTCCACGCGCGACAACTGCCTCGGCTCGGAATGCCCGTATTACAAGGACTGCTTCGTGATGCGCGCGCGCAAGGAAGCGCAGCAGGCCGACGTGGTGGTGGTCAACCACCACCTGTTCTTCGCCGATGTGGTGCTGCGCGACACCGGCATGGCCGAGCTGCTGCCCGCCGCCAACACCGTGATCTTCGACGAAGCGCATCAGTTGCCCGAGACCGCGACGCTGTTCTTCGGCGAGACCCTGTCGACCAGCCAGCTGCTGGAGATCGCGCGCGACACCGTGGCCGAGGGCCTGTCACATGCGCGCGATGCGGTCGACTGGGTGGCGCTGGGCGCGCCGCTGGAACGCGCCGCGCGCGACCTGCGCCTGGCCTTCGGCAAGGACAACGCGCGCCTGGCACTGGGCCAGATCGAAGCCGACCGCCGCATCGCCGAACCTTTCAACGAGACCCTCGATGCGCTCGACGCGGCGCTGTCGGACTTCGTCGGGATGCTTGAAAGCCAGGCCGAGCGCGCCGAATCGCTGCAGCAATGCCATCGCCGCGCGCTCGAGCTGGCAAACAAGCTGGCCGCCTGGCGCACCGATGCCGCGGCCGCGCCGGCACCGCAGCCAACCGACGGCGACGAGCAGGGCGAGGCCGCGCCGTCCGCTGGCCCGGAAACGGTGCGCTGGGTCGAGGTGTTTTCGCATACCGTGCAGCTGCACCGCACGCCGCTGTCGATCGCGCCGATCTTCACGCGGCAGCGCGGCGGCCAGCCGCGCGCGTGGGTCTTCACCTCGGCGACGCTGTCGGTGAAGGGCAATTTCACCCATTACGCCGCGCAGCTGGGGCTCGACAAGGACCGCTCGCTGACGCTGCCGAGCCCGTTCGATTACGCCAGGCAGGGCCTGCTGTACGTGCCGCGCGACATGCCCGCGCCGCAGTCGCCGCAGTTCACCGATGCGGTGGTGCAGGCCGCGCTGCCGCTGATCGAGGCGGCCGGCGGGCGCACCTTCCTGCTGTGCACCACGCTGCGCGCGGTGCAGCGTGCCTCGGACCTGCTCTACGATGCCTTTGCCGAACGCGGCCTGAACCTGCCGCTGCTGGTGCAGGGCCAGGCCAGCCGCACCGAACTGCTGGACCGCTTCCGCGAGCTGGGCAATGCGGTGCTGGTGGGCAGCCAGAGCTTCTGGGAAGGCGTGGACGTGCGCGGCGAGGCGCTGTCGCTGGTGATCATCGACAAGCTGCCGTTCGCGCCGCCCGACGATCCGGTGCTGGCCGCGCGCATGGAAGTGCTGCAGAAGAAGGGCCTGAGCCCGTTTGCCGTGCACCAGCTGCCGCATGCGGTGATCACGCTCAAGCAGGGGGCGGGGCGGCTGATCCGTTCCGAGTCGGATCGCGGCGTGCTGGCGATCTTCGATACGCGCCTGGTCGAGAAGCCCTACGGCCGCCAGATCTGGCAGAGCCTGCCGCCGTTCACGCGCACGCGCGAGGCGGCAACGGTGGTGCGCTTCCTCGAGTCGCTGCGCGGTGCGCCCGCCGGGCAGCAGGCCGAGACCGGCGCCGGGGATGCGGCCGCCGACTGATCACGACGGATCGCGGCAAAAGAAAAACGGGACGGTCATCCGACACGTCCCGTTTTTTATTGCTGCCGGCGCGGCGGCGTCAGAACACTTCCCACCAGGACTTGTCCTTGCGGCGCGCGCCGTACTTGATGAAGTCGCTCTCCGGGAAGTTCTTCTCCATCACGCGCGCGGTGTCGTCGCGCAGGTCTTTCATGCCCATCGCGTCGTACGAGCGGATCATGATGTACAGCGCCTCTTCGTTGGCCGGCGCGCCGTCGTAGTCCTTCAGCGACTGCTGGGCGCGGTTGACCGCGGCGAGGTAGGCGCCGCGCCGGAAGTAGTAGCGCGCGGCATGCACTTCATGCTGGGCCAGCGAGTTGACGATGTACTGCATGCGCAGCGTGGCGTCAGGCGTGTACTTGCTTTCCGGGTAGCGCGTGATCAGCGTATGGAAGGCATCGTAGGCGGCGCGCGCGGCCTTGGGGTCGCGTTCGCTCAGGTCCTGTCCCGAGAAGCGGCCCAGCCAGCCGAGGTTGTCGTTGAAGTTGATCAGCCCCTTCAGGTAGTAGGCGTAATCGATGGTGGGGTGGTTCGGGTGCAGCTGGATGAAGCGGTCCACCGCCGCCAGCGCGGCCGCGGTCTCGCCGTCCTTGTAGTTGGCGTAGGCGGTGTCGATCTGCGCCTGCTGCGCATAGCGCCCGAACGGATAGCGGCCCTCGAGCTTTTCATACAGCTTGACGGCGCGCGTGTAGTCGCCGCCATCGAGGGCATCCTTGGCTTCCGAATATAATTTGTTGGCCGACCAGCCGGCGGTCTCGTCGGGCTGGTCCGCGAGCAGGCCGCATGCCGACAGCATGACGCAGCCGCCTGCGAGCAGAACCGCTCCAATTGTCGTGCGCCAGCGCGCGCGTTTCATGCTCTGCAATTGCATGGGCAATCGTATCCCGGATGAAGAAAAATAGCGTCAAGCATTATAGCCCAAGCCCCCAGCCCAACCCGGAAGCCGGAGATGGCGTGGGAGGACTGCCACCCGAACGGGTGCGCGCCGCCGCGGTGGTGGCCGATTTCGAGGCCAGCGCGGAAGAATTCGACGATGCCGCCGGCGCGCCCAGCGGCGCGGCTGAAGGGTCCGACGCGGCCATGACCCTGTCGCTGGAGGTGGACAGTGCCTCGCACGGCGAGCGTCTCGACAAATTGCTGGCGCGTCACTTCAGCGAGTTTTCGCGCAGCCGCCTGCAGCAATGGATCGAAAGCGGCGCGGTGCGCGTCGACGGGCAGGTGCGCCGTCCGCGCGACGCGGTGCAGATGGGCAACCGGATTGAGGTGCAGCCGCAGGCCGCGCCGGAATCGTCGGCCTTTGCGCCCGAAGAGGTGCCGCTCGACGTGGTCTACGAGGACGACACCCTGCTGGTGATCAACAAGCCCGCCGGGCTGGTGGTGCATCCCGCCGCCGGCAACTGGAGCGGCACCGTGCTCAATGGCCTGCTGCATCGCTACCCCGGCGCCGCGTCGCTGCCGCGCGCGGGCATCGTGCACCGGCTCGACAAGGAGACCTCGGGGCTGATGGTGGTGGCGCGCACGCTGACGGCGCAGACCGACCTGGTGCGGCAGCTGCAGGCGCGCACGGTCAAGCGCACCTATATCGCGCTGGTCTGGGGCCGCACCTATGACGAAGGCACCATCGACGCGCCCATCGGCCGCGACCCGCGCGAGCGCACCCGCATGGCGATCGTGCAGACCGCCAGCGGCAAGCCGTCGCGCACGCATTTCCGCACGCTGGCGACGGTGCCGCTGGGGCGGGGCTTCGTGTCGATGGTGATGTGCAAGCTCGAGACCGGCCGTACCCACCAGATCCGCGTGCATTTCGAATCGATCGGGCATCCGCTGGTGGGCGACCCGGTCTATTTCCGCGCCACCCAGCGCGGCCAGCGTCCCGCGATCCGCGTGCCGCTGCCGGTGCCCTACGAGCGCCAGGCGCTGCATGCGTACAAGCTCGGCCTGGTGCATCCGGCCACCGGCAAGCACATGTCGTGGACCGCGCAGCCGCCCGAGGACCTGCAGGCGCTGATCGATGCGCTCGACTTCGAGAGCGCGCAGGCCGACGACGAGGACGAGGCCTGGGACGAAGTGTGGGAAGGCGGCGAGGCCCACTGGGAATACGCCGGCGACGATGACGATGACGAAAGTGACGGCGATGAGCGCGACGCCTGATCCCGCCTGGCTGGTGCCGGACTGGCCGGCGCCGGCGCGCGTGCGCGCATTGTCGACCACGCGCCAGGGCGGGGTCAGCCAGGGGCCGTACGGGCTGGCCGGCGGCATGCCCGGCGGCCTGAACCTGGGCACTCACGTTGGCGACGATCCGGCCCGCGTCGCGCGCAACCGCGCCCGGCTGGCCGCGTGCCTGCCGTCGATGCCGCAATGGCTGGAACAGGTGCACGGCTGCGCCGTCGCGACGGTCGACCATGTGGCCGCAGCGGGCGATCCCGTGCCGCAGGCCGATGCGAGCCTGGCGGTCTCGCCGGGCCATGTCTGCGCCGTGATGACGGCCGACTGCCTGCCGGTGCTGCTGTGCGATGCGCAGGGGACGGTGGTGGGAGCCGCGCATGCGGGCTGGCGCGGCCTGTGCCATGGCGTGATCGAGGCCACGCTGGCGCGGATGCAGGCGGCCGCCGGCGGCGCGGCCACGCGCTGGCTGGCATGGCTGGGGCCGGCGATCGGTCCCGACGCCTTCGAGGTCGGCGCCGAGGTGCGCGAGGCCTTTCTCGCGCAGGCACGCCCGGGCGAACAGGCTGCGGTGGCCGCGGCGTTCCGCGCCGGGGCCCCTGGCAAGTACTTTGCCGATATCTATGCGCTGGCGCGAACGCGCCTGGCCCGCGCAGGCTGCGTCGACATCCACGGCGGCGATGCCTGCACCGTTGCCGATGCCGGGCGCTTCTACTCCTACCGGCGCGACGGCGTGACCGGCCGCATGGCCAGCCTGGTCTGGCTGGCCGACTGAGCGCGGCTCTGCCTTACTCGTCCGCGCGCTTCGCCGCCTCGCTCGCCGGGGCGCCTTTCTCCAGCGCGCGTTCGGCCTCGGCCTTGCGCCGGCGCCGGCCGGGCGTGCCCATGATGTAGAGCACCAGCGCGACCGGCGCGACCCCATACATCAGGAAGGTGGCGACCCCCGCCACCACGTTGTGCTCGGTGATCGCCATCATCAGCGCCACGTAGAGCCAGCCAATGGCCACGATGTACATCAGAATTTCATCCTTCTCGACTATGCTCGATGGCCTCGGCAGGTGCGTGTGCTGCATTACCGTCCGGTAGGTCGGGCAGCGCGCGGCGCCGGGGCGGATTTCCGCATTGACAGCGCGCGCGTTGCAAGGCAACAATGGCCTCGAATGTCTCGGAATCGCTGACGATTCCCAGGTTTTTCCGGCAAGCATAACGCATGGCGCTGGCAACCGAGGAGCCGCGCCCGCCGGATAAAAGGGAGCCGCTATCGGAATGGATGCAAGCCCTGGCCGCAGGTTGTGCGACCCGGGGTTCCAGGCCAGTTCCAGGGCAGATGTGCCGGCTTACCCTCCCGCTGCGGGGAGGGCCGGAGCCGGGTCCATTCGGATAGCATCTCCCCATGCAGAGTGCCGGCCAGGGCAATGCCCGGAGCCGGTTCGAATAGTGACGGCAGAGAGACAAAACTGATCATGGCGACCGGCAAAGGTGCGGCAGCTTCCACGCAGGAAGGCAAGTCCCAACCACCCAAGTTCACGCCGGGGCCATTCGATCCAGCCACCTGGCTGGAATGGTCCCGCCAGTGGCAGGGCACTGAAGGCAACGGCCACGCGGCCGCATCCGGCATGATGGCCGGCATCCCGGGTCTCGATTCGCTGGCAGGCGTGAAGATCGCGCCGGCACAGCTGGCCGACATCCAGCAGCGCTACATGAAGGACTTCGCCGCGCTGTGGCAGGCGCTGGCCGAGGGCAAGCCCGACGGCATCGGCCCGCTGCACGACCGGCGCTTTGCCGGCGACGCGTGGCGCAACAACGTGCCGTACCGTTACGCCGCCGCTTTCTATTTGCTCAACGCCCGCGCCCTGACCGAACTCGCCGACGCCGTCGAGGCCGATGCCAAGACGCGCCAGCGCATCCGCTTTGCGATCTCGCAGTGGGTCGACGCGATGTCGCCCGCCAACTTCCTTGCCACCAACCCGGAAGCGCAGCGCCTGCTGATCGAATCGGGCGGCGAATCGCTGCGCGCCGGCGTGCGCAACATGATGGAAGACCTGACGCGGGGCAAGATCTCGCAGACCGACGAGACGGCGTTCGAAGTGGGCCGCAATGTCGCGGTGACCGAAGGCGCGGTGGTCTACGAGAACGAATACTTCCAGCTGCTGCAGTACAAGCCGCTCACCGCCAAGGTGCATGCGCGCCCGCTGCTGATGGTGCCGCCTTGCATCAACAAGTACTACATCCTTGACCTGCAGCCCGAAAGCTCGCTGGTGCGGCATACGGTGGAGCAGGGCCATACGGTGTTTCTGGTGTCGTGGCGCAATCCCGATGCCAGCATGGCGTCGCGCACCTGGGACGACTACATCGAGCACGCCGCCATCCGCGCCATCGAAGTCGCGCGCGACATCAGCGGCGAGGACCAGATCAACGTGCTGGGCTTCTGCGTCGGCGGCACCATCATTTCCACCGCGCTCGCGGTGCTGGCCGCGCGTGGCGAGCATCCGGCGGCAAGCCTGACGCTGCTGACCACGCTGCTGGACTTTGCCGACACCGGCATCCTCGACGTCTTCGTCGACGAGGGCCACGTGCAGTTGCGCGAAGCCACGCTGGGCGGCGGTGCCGGCGCGCCATGCGCGCTGCTGCGCGGGCTGGAGCTGGCCAACACGTTCTCGTTCCTGCGCCCGAACGACCTGGTGTGGAACTACGTGGTCGACAACTACCTGAAGGGCAATACCCCGGTGCCGTTCGACCTGCTGTTCTGGAATGGCGACGCGACCAACCTGCCGGGGCCGTGGTACTGCTGGTACCTGCGCCACACCTACCTGCAGAACGAACTGAAGGTGCCCGGCAAGCTGACCGTATGCGACGCGCCGGTGGACCTGGGCAGCATCGACGTGCCGACCTACCTCTACGGCTCGCGCGAGGACCATATCGTGCCGTGGACCGCGGCCTATGCCTCGACCGCGCTGCTGAAGAACAAGCTGCGCTTCGTGCTGGGCGCGTCCGGCCATATCGCCGGCGTGATCAATCCGCCGGCAAAGAAGAAACGCAGCCACTGGACCAACGACGCCTTGCCGGCGTCGCCGCAGCAATGGCTGGCCGGCGCCACCGAGCATCCCGGCAGCTGGTGGCCGGACTGGTCGGCATGGCTGGCCAGCCATGCCGGCGCCAAGCGCGCCGCGCCTGCGGAGTACGGCAACGCGCGCTACCCTGCGATCGAACCCGCGCCTGGGCGATACGTCAAAGCCAAGGCTTGATGCCCGCAACCCCGCCGGCGTGCGCCCAGCGCGGGCGCCGGCGGGCTGCGGGTCCCTGTTTCCATTGAGAGGACTACACCATGACTGACGTTGTCATCGTATCCGCGGCCCGTACCGCGGTTGGCAAATTTGGCGGCTCGCTGGCGAAGATCCCGGCGCCGGAACTGGGTGCCGTGGTGATCAAGGCCGCGCTCGAGCGTGCCGGCATCCAGCCGGAGCAGGTCAGCGAAGTGATCATGGGCCAGGTGCTGACCGCCGGCTCGGGCCAGAACCCGGCGCGGCAGGCTTCGATCAAGGCAGGCCTGCCGGCGATGGTGCCGGCCATGACCATCAACAAGGTGTGCGGCTCGGGCCTGAAGGCAGTGATGATGGCCGCCAATGCCATCATGGCGGGCGACGCCGAGATCGTGGTCGCCGGCGGCCAGGAGAACATGAGCGCCGCGCCGCACGTGCTGCCGGGCTCGCGCGACGGCTTCCGCATGGGCGATGCCAAGCTGGTCGACACCATGATCGTCGATGGCCTGTGGGACGTGTACAACCAGTACCACATGGGCATCACCGCCGAGAACGTGGCCAAGGAATACGGCATCACGCGCGAAGCGCAGGATGAATTCGCGGTGGGCTCGCAGAACAAGGCCGAAGCCGCGCAGAAGGCCGGCAAGTTCGACGAAGAGATCGTGCCGGTGCTGATTCCGCAGCGCAAGGGCGACCCGGTGGCGTTCAAGACCGACGAGTTCGTGCGCCACGGCGCCACGCTCGACAGCATGTCCGGCCTCAAGCCCGCCTTCGACAAGGCCGGCTCGGTGACCGCGGCCAACGCTTCGGGCCTGAACGACGGCGCCGCCGCGGTGGTGGTGATGTCGGCCGCCAAGGCCAAGGAACTGGGCCTGACCCCGCTCGCCACCATCAAGAGCTACGCCAACGCCGGCGTGGACCCGAAGGTGATGGGCATGGGCCCGGTGCCGGCGTCCAAGCGCGCGCTGTCGCGCGCCGGCTGGACCCCGCAGGACCTGGACCTGATGGAAATCAACGAGGCCTTCGCCGCGCAGGCGCTGGCGGTGCACCAGCAGATGGGCTGGGATACCTCCAAGGTCAACGTCAACGGTGGCGCCATCGCCATCGGCCACCCGATCGGCGCGTCGGGCTGCCGTATCCTGGTGACGCTGCTGCACGAAATGAAGCGCCGCGATGCCAGGAAGGGCCTGGCGTCGCTGTGCATCGGCGGCGGCATGGGCGTGGCGCTGGCGGTCGAGCGCAATTAAGAAGGGGTGCGCCGGGCGCGCGCATGGCGCGGCCCGGCGGCAAATAACGAAAAGCCAATCAAGGAGTGGACATGACTCAGCGCATTGCGTATGTGACCGGCGGCATGGGTGGTATCGGGACCGCCATCTGCCAGCGGCTGGCCAAGGATGGCTTTCGCGTGGTGGCCGGCTGCGGCCCCAACTCGCCGCGCCGTGAAAAGTGGCTGGAGCAGCAGAAGGCCCTGGGCTTCGACTTCGTCGCCTCCGAAGGCAACGTGGCGGACTGGGATTCGACCAAGGCGGCCTTCGACAAGGTCAAGGCCGAGGTCGGCGAAGTCGATGTGCTGATCAACAATGCCGGCATCACGCGCGACGTGGTGTTCCGCAAGATGACCCGCGCCGACTGGGATGCGGTGATCGACACCAACCTGACCTCGCTGTTCAATGTCACCAAGCAGGTGATCGACGGCATGGCCGACCGCGGCTGGGGCCGCATCGTCAATATCTCGTCGGTGAACGGGCAGAAGGGCCAGTTCGGCCAGACCAACTACTCCACCGCCAAGGCCGGCCTGCACGGCTTCACCATGGCGCTGGCGCAGGAAGTGGCGACCAAGGGCGTGACGGTGAACACGGTGTCGCCGGGCTATATCGCCACCGACATGGTCAAGGCCATCCGCCAGGACGTGCTCGACAAGATCGTCGGCACGATCCCGGTGAAGCGCCTGGGCGAGCCGGAAGAGATCGCATCGATCTGCGCCTGGCTGGCGTCCGAGGAGTCCGGCTTCTCGACCGGCGCCGACTTCTCGCTCAACGGCGGCCTGCACATGGGCTGACCTGGCGCTCGGCCAGCCGCGCCGGCGGGCCGCGTTTTGCGGTGCAGCCAGCGCGGCGCACAAGGCGGCGTGCGCAGGAATTCGCCGTCGGTTTCGCGGGCCGTGATGGCCCGCGAATCATTTCCAGACATGCGGCATTGGCCCCGCGGCGCGCCCATTTACCGGGTTTTCCTTAAGGCCAGTCGCTTTTCTTAGTGCTTTGTTGGGCATAGAATCAGGGCAGCGGCGCGGCCAGCACCATAGTCGTGCAGCATGGCCCTCGCGGGGGCGAGACGGCGGGCCGCGGCGCGCAGCCATGCGCGAACAGCCGCAAGACGGCCGGCACGATAACAGCAGATGGCGCGGGCGGTACCGATTTGCGCACTGCACCCCATGCGGTGCAGCAGCGCGCAATCAGCGACGACACAAGGACAGAGCACCGATGGCCACGACCAAAAAAGGCGCAGAGCGACTGATCAAAAAGTATCCCAATCGCAGGCTCTACGATACCCAGACCAGCACCTACATCACCCTGGCCGACGTCAAGCAGCTGGTGATGGATTCCGAGGAATTCAAGGTCGTCGACGCCAAGTCCGGTGACGAACTGACGCGCAGCATTCTGCTGCAGATCATCCTGGAAGAAGAGACCGGCGGCGTGCCGATGTTCTCCAGCGCGATGCTGTCACAGATCATCCGCTTCTACGGCCATGCCATGCAGGGCATGATGGGCACCTACCTGGAAAAGAACATCCAGGCCTTCATCGACATCCAGAACAAGCTGGCCGAGAACTCCAAGGGCCTTTACTCCGGTGAAGCGTTCAGTCCCGACATGTGGTCGCAGTTCATGAACATGCAGGGCCCGATGATGCAGGGCATGATGAGCAACTACATCGAGCAGAGCAAGAACCTGTTCGTGCAGATGCAGGAGCAGATGCAGAACCAGGCCAAGAACATGTTCGGCACGTTCCCGTTCAACCAGCCGGACAAGAAGTAGCAACAAGCCGCGGCGGGCGGTCGCCCGCCGCCCCCGCACCGCGTGCCGGCGTTCAGCCGGCGCTCGCATGCAGGCGAATGCCCAGCGCCCGCATCACCTTCCAGATCGTCCCGAACTCCGGATTGCCTTCGCCAGACAGCGAACGGTAAAGGCTTTCGCGCGACAGGCCGGTTTCGCGGGCCAGCCGCGTCATGCCGCGGGCGCGTGCGACCACGCCGAGCGCGTAAGCAATGAAACGATCGTCGTCCCCGGCTTCGGCCAGGCAGGCGTCCAGGTAGGCGGCGATTTCCGTTTCGTTGCGCAGTTGTGCGGCCGAGTCCCAAGGGCGGGTAGGTTCTTTCATGACTCTCCAGGCCTGGATGCGAATCCTGGCGGCGTTGTCGCGCAAGGCGGAGTACCAGCGATCAAAAGTATGGGTTGTGCGTATGCTGAGCATACCACACCGTAGCCCGTAGGCTACAACCCTGAAATCACCGATTCCTGAAAACCACCCAATCCCAAAGCAGGTAGAATGCGCGCTTTGCCCCATTCGGGGCCCCTGTATCGCATCGTCCAGCGGCGGCTCAGTTTGGGACTCGCCATGTTTGCGCGGCGTCCCATGTCCAACGTTCTCAAATCCTCCTGTCCGGCGCCGGTGCCCGCGGCGCGGTGCTTGCCATGAGCCGGCTGTTCCTGGCCCCGATGGAAGGGCTTGCCGATTATGTGCTGCGCGATGTGCTGACCGATGCCGGCGGCTACGACGGCTGCGTGTCGGAATTCGTGCGGGTGACGGGGTCGCTGCTGCCGGCGCGGGTCTACGAGCGCGATACGCCCGAGATCCTGTCCGGCGGCTACACCCGCAGCGGCACGCCGATGGTGATCCAGTTGCTCGGCAGCGATCCCGGTTGGCTGGCGCGCAATGCCGCCTATGCCGCAACCCTGTCGCCGCATGGCATCGACCTGAACTTCGGCTGCCCCGCCAAGGTCGTCAACCGGCATGGCGGCGGCGCGATGCTGCTGACCAACCCGGCGCTGCTGAACCGGATCGTGGCGTCGGTGCGCGCCGCGGTACCGGCCAATATTCCGGTGACTGCCAAGATGCGGCTGGGCGTCTCGGATACCGCGCTGGCCATCGATTGCGCCACCGCGCTGGCGGAAGGCGGCGCGGCCTCGCTGGTGGTGCATGCCCGCACGCGCGACCACGGCTACCGGCCGCCGGCCCACTGGGACTGGATCGCGCGCATTGCGGCCGCCGTGGACATTCCCGTGATTGCCAACGGCGAGGTCTGGACCGTGGCGGACTGGGCGCACTGCCGCGAAGTCAGCGGTTGCGCCGACGTCATGATCGGGCGCGGCGCGGTCTCGGACCCGTTCCTGGCCTTGCGCATTCGCGGGCAGATGCCCGGCACGCCGTCGGACGAAGAATGGCCGCTGGTGCTGGGCCAGATCGCGGCTTACCTGGACAAGCTGCATGCCCGCATCGCCTCTTGCCACGAGCACGGACGCGTCAAGCTTTGGCTCAGCTATCTCAAGCGGACCTGGCCGCAGGCGGGCGAACTGCATGCGGCGATCCGGCGCATGCAGGACTCGCTGCAGATCGCGCAGGTCCTGCAAGGCCTGCAAAGCGCGAAGTGACGTCGGCCTGACTGCGGGCCGATGCAGGATGTCGTGCGTCAGGCGCCGGCAAATTCCGGCAAACGGTTAAAATGCGCGATTGCCTGTTCGCGCCTGGCGGCCTTGTCTCAGTGACCGACGGTCCGGCCGCCGCGCCTTGCCCCACATTCGGATTCCAAAGTGAAAAACCCCTCAGAAGCAACGATCCAGAAAGACCATAGTCCGCGTGTGGGATTCGTTTCCCTTGGCTGCCCGAAAGCAAGCAAAAATATACCGCATTGAGCGTTATACTTTCGTCACTTTTCCGGACGGGAGAACGGGATGTCAACTTACGTGGAGAGGGCGCTCTTTATCGTGGCCCCTCGAAACTTTGGCAAGAGCACAGTGCTGCGCTCGATGTTTCAAGACCCCAGGTTCGGTACGAATGGTGACATTCCTACCGCGTCGAACCTCAGTGACGTTTTCCGGCTCGGCAAGGATCGGCGCCTGTACCTTCGACTTATGTCACCCCATGAGTCCGGGGAGAGCCTGACCGATTTCATCGGCAAAACAAAGGGGAAGATGACGGGTGGACGATGGTGCTTTGCTGGGCCGCTTCACCCGGGAGCCTACAAGGAAATGCCAGACGCTGTGACGACCATCGGCCGATTTATCAAGACCTTTGATCCTGAGCGTGTTCGTGTCGTTCTTCTCTGGCCTAGTCACCACGAAGACGAGAATGAGGAGTTTGGTGCAGATACGGTCGAGAACTTGCTGGAGGAACTCCAGGAGGTGGACGGTCGAGTCGAGGTACTTTGTGTCGACGGGCGCAAGCGCGGCCGGAGCGGTCTGCTTCTGGCCGACTACTTCGACTTCGCGTAGGGCTCGCCTAGGCTTGTTTTCATGCAACGCCAATCGCTCTTCCAGAGCGATTAAAACCCCCGGTCCAGCCCGGGGGCTTTATCAGATCTGTGGCATGCCCGACCCTGGTGGCTTGGCAAGCACCCGCAGGTGCCCAGACCCCATCAGAAAATTGCGGTAGGCCTCGACCGCGACTTTGAAGGCGGCGTTCTCTACGTCGCGCCCCGCGTCCAGTACATTGCCATCGGCATCGATGACCGCCAGCTTGGCGGGACGGCCGTCTGCGGTGGTCACCGTCAGGCCTTGGAAGCTGACGGCGCTGATTGCGCAATGCGCCGGCGCCACACCGGCCAGTTCTAGGGCGGCCGGCACCGCGGCTTCGTATTTGGTAGTGCCCATGGTTATCTCCCTTCCAAGAAATTGTGATCCGTGGTGGGACAGTGCATCACGATGTCGCCTCGTTTTCGGTTTCGGCCGGAACAGCGCAAGCAGCCAGCGCCTGGTCCAGCGTTTCGAGCGCGCGATTCACGTTGGCGCGCAACGACCGTAACCCGCTGTAGGCGCTCAGCACGCCGCTGTCCATCACCATCTTGACCGCGCGGCCAATCTCTTCGGATCTCGACCAACGGCCGATCTTCACGCCGCTGATGCGCTCGATGTCGGCGATGGCCTCGCGTAATCCGTCGGCCTCGCGCAGCCCGTCCTTGATCCGCCGCTCAATGTGCTCCTGGTCGCGGGCGCGTATCTCCAGCACCTGCTTGTCGACCAGGGCCTTGACGACATCCGCATCGGCCCCACTGGCTCGGCGCAATATGGCCGCGACAAAGGTGCGGCTTGGCGGCTCGGCCTCCAGCTTTGGTGCAGGAACGATGACCTTCAGCTTGCCGGACGTCTGCACCTCGTAGAGGCCCCATGTCGGCGGCAGTTCGACCTGCTTGACCAGCCCGGGCGGTGTGACGATCCACCAGCGATCGCAGAAGCGCTGCACTGGCCCGGACTTGTCTGGCTGCTTCAGCTCGCGCTGCCAGTCGCCGCGGCTGACTTTGGCCTCGAATCCGTGAATCTCCATGCCGCGGGACGGCCAGAGGTTCATTGCCACGGCATCCGCCCAGCGGCGCTGACTCACGCCGGTGCCGTCGCCTACGTTGAACAGGAGCGCCCACTCTGGCGCGCCGAAGGTGGCCCGCAGCGCCGCATTGACCTGGCCTGTGTTCACGATCGTACCTCCGGATACCCATCGTGCCGAACGCCGTCGAGCAGGCGGCCGGCGGCGATCTTGCCCACCCGCGTGACAAGTCGCCATCTTGTGCCGGTCCTGCCGGCAACAGCGTCCTGCATAAGTGCGGCCGCCTCATCGCTGTCGATGTCGCAATAGCCTCGGCCGTCGGCCGCGACCCACGCAGCCTTGCCGGAACTACCGCTTTCGCACCATTCGCCCCACTGCTTGAACAGGAACGGCACGCCGGCCGCGGCGCACTGGTCGCGCAGGCTGCGAGCCCAGTCAGGATGCATCGGCCGCGCACCGGGGCCGCTCTCGCCGCCGACGATTACCCAGCCGATGCCGCAGTGCTGTTCGCAGGCAACATGCTCGCCACCGGCGCGCCGATCGATTCCCTGCTTGTTGAGCTTCTCGCAGTAGCCCAGCCAAGACGAAACATCCACGGGGCCCAAGAGCGGCTCCATCGAGAGGAACCGCGCGCGCGCCGGAAGTTCCAGCAGTTTGGGGATGTCGCGGTCGGCCTCGGCCTGGCTGGTGATCGTGGCGCCTAGCCAGACGTTGTCGGGCAGCCAGCCAGGGATGATCGATACCATCGCTGGCACGTTGCCGATGCGCTTGGTCAGGAGCAGCCAGTCGAGATTCGGCGTGCTGCGGATCAGCGCGAACAGATCCTCACGCCATCGCGGATCGACGGCGTTGTCGAAAACGTCGGCCAAGCTGGCGCAGAAGACGCGCTGGCGCCGGCGGTGCTGGGCATAGAAAACACCGGCGTCGCGGTTCCACGCCAGCGGCTTGCGCCAATTCGCAGGCGACGTGCGCCGCCGAGGCGCACCCGGCCCCCAGTTCACCGCTGTGCCGCCGGCGAAGCGTGCGTTGCGCGTCTCGGCGTAGCAGTGGTCGCAGCCAGGCCCGACCTTCTGGCAGCCCTCCCATGGGTTGAAGGTGTGGTCGGTCCACTCAATTTTGCTGTTCTCGCTCATGCTAGGATGCCTCTCAAAATTTCGGAGGGGACTTATGGAAAACAATGCCGCAGCACTTCAACAAGTCATTGCAGCATGGGTTCAAGCCGTTGGTTCGATCCTGGCAATTTGCGCGGCTATTGGCATTGCTTGGTGGCAGCGAAAAGAAGATCGCAGGCATGAAAGCCAACAAGCTGCGAACGATGAAAAGCGCCTTTTGCTGAATGTTCTTAAGATCGGTAATGAGGTCAAACTCGCTGTGCAAGCCGCTTATGAGTACAGAACCGATCCAGCAAACGGCGACACGCCGGATCAGCGCCACCGAGAGATTCGCCGATTGGAGTATGGGATCCAGGCGATCAGTGGCATCCCTCTTCACCAGCTTCCGTCGATTAACGCCATCGGAGCCCTCATGGAACTTCGAGCGATAGCTGCTGAAACCTCCGTTCTTATTGGCCAGATTCAGGGCACGCGTGGCGGCGCAGAATGGGTTGCTCGCCGCTTTGAGCCGCTGTCGCGGCGTGCAAGTGTGCAGGAGCAGGACCTGATCGATGCCTTGCCCCCCAACATTTGACGGGTTGCCCTTATCGTCTTTCATGCCGAACCCCAGTTCTCAACGGCGATTGCTACGGCCACTGAACGCACCCACACCGGCGTGGCCGATAGCATGAACGTCTCGCCGGTCTCGGCCAGCAGCAGGGTAGTCCCCATCATCTCGGCAATAGCCTCGGCGGCCTCCGGCGGCACCGCGTTGCCGATGCGCTCGCGCCAGGCCTGATCGCTGAGCCCGTCCAGCTCGAGGTATTCCTCCGGCTCGATCAGCGATTGCAGGGCAGCCAACTCCAGCGTGGTGAACGGGCGGTGCCAGGTGCCATCCAGCGCCCGGATGATCGCGACGAGCTTGTCATTTCCCGCAGGTAGGCGCGGATCTGCGACCGACCAGCGTCCGTTGTCGTAGCCCGCCGCCGCGGACACGGCGCCGCTGTGCTGGCCCCAGCTCACAACGCCGTAATGACCGGCCGTGAGGTAGGCATCGCCCTTCTCGCGGTGGAAGCCTGGGCGCGGGTCGGCCACGGCGAACGCGCCTTGCCCGGTGGTGCTGCTGGCGATGACGGTGCCGCTGGCCTGGTCCCACGGCGTGACCGCGTATTTGCCGAAGGTCGGCCCGTCGCGGCGCGGATCGGCGACGCACTGGCCGGTGCCGTGGGCGCTGGTGACGGCGCCCGCCGGGCGATGCCACGGGACGATACGGAATTCGTTGTTGTGCTTGGCCGGGCCGGCATGGCGCGGGTCAGCAACGCTGAACGTGCCCTGGCCGGGCGATTTGACTCCTATGATGGCGCCGGAGGGATCGCCCCAGCGCAGCACGCCATACTGTTGATACTGTGCCGCGTTGGCCGGGCCGCGCGGATCCGCCACAGAAAAGGCACCATTGCTCGGTAGCGATTCACCTGCGACTGCGCCGGCATGTTCGTCCCAGCCAAGGACGCCCAGCGCGCCATTGCGACGCTCGGGCATGATCAGGTAATCCCGCAAGTGGCCGTCTGCCACGGCCAGCCGATCTAGGCTGCGCCAGTCGCTGCCGGCTTCGACGAAGGCCAGCCGCACCCACGTCTTCCACTGCAGGGACGGCACACGGTGCATCGGGCCGGCTTCGGCGGCACCTGGCAGCGGCATGCGGCCGAGAACGGTGCCGACACCTTGCAGGCGCTTCACAGGCGGCTCGTAAAGGAACGCCGGCACCTTGGCGGTGTGGCGAGCCACCAGCAGAAACCGCTTGCGGCTTTGGGCCAGCCCGCCGATCACGCCACAGTTGTGTGTCGTCTCGTTCACGGCATAGCCGTAGTGGCGCAGCAGTTGCCCGATCTGGTCCAGCAGGTGCCGGCCGCGCGTGGCCAGCCGCGGAACGTTCTCGAACACGATCAGCTCGACCGGATCATCCTTCCACGCCTCGCACATCAGCCAGACGCAGCGAAGCGTCAGCTCGTTGAGCGCCTGGTACTTCGGCGTGCGGCTCAGGGCTTCCGATAGCAGTCCGCTGGCGCCCTTGCAGGGCGACGAGATGAACACGCAATGAGGGTGCTCGTTGTTGGCGGCGCGCCGCACGTCAGCCGGGAAGGCCTCGCGCCAGCCCACCGGCGGTTCCTTCCCGTGAAAGGCGACGTATTGCGCGCGCGTGAACAGGTCCATCACGGTGCACGGCGTGCCCACCAGGCGGTGGAAGTCGCGTGCCGCGGCAGGATCGTTATCGATGCCACCGATGCAGCGCCAGCGCCCAACCATGTTCCTCACACGGGCCACGGCTTTCTTGAAGCCCTTGGCGCCGCCGCCTAGGCCGGAGCACATCGTGAAGCAGTTGTAGATGCGCTCGATCATGGCTGCAGCTCCTTTGCCAATTTCAGGCAGGCGGCCACTACGCGTTGGCACGTCTGCACGTCGAACCACCCAATGTGACATTCCTCGACGTTATCGATGCCCAACGCGCCGGCCAGCCAGGCATACGCTTCCGCGCGCGTCATGCGACCGCTTTCCCAGATAGGGTTGAATGCCGTCTTCGCACGTTTGCGAGCCTCGCGTGTCGGGGCGTCCGCCAGCGTGCCGAGTGGGATGTTGGTGAACGGGTGCAGACCTACGTACGCATGGCATTTGCGACCGGTGCAGCGATAGGCCCAAGGCCAGTCGCCGTAAGCGCGACCGTAGATATGCTCGTTGCTCACGATTTCGACTGTCGCGCTGCAGAATGGGCAATGTGTCGGCGCAGGCAGCGGGTTCTTCACGCGCGCGGTGGCGGTGCGCGATGGGTTCCAGGGGGTTGGGGCTGCACGTTTCATGGTTGCAACTCCTCCGCGCTGACACGCAGCGTGATGCCAAGTCGGTCCTGCACCGCCTGGGCAATTCCTTCCTGAACCTCCGGAGTGATGTCGAACTGCGTCTGACCATCAGGAATGACGATCTTCGCCTGCAGCGTCGGCCGCTTGAACAGGCTCTCGGGCAGCTGCAGGCTGATCCTGACTGGTACCTCAGTCGCGGCGCAGTCTGGCTTCGATTTCGTGACGCGCACGGTCGGCTTGCCCGTCTGGTATCCGCCAGACGAGAAGCGCTGGCTGACGATCGCGTAGAAAACGACGTTGACCGTGCTCATCCGAAGTGCCTCCCATGCAGTTCGTCCAGCTTGTCGACCTGGGCGCCGGAGAGCTTGGTCACTTCGCCGGCATCCGAGACCTCGGCCAGTTTGCGGACGAAGTCTTGTTCCCACTGTGTGAGGTCCGTTGTGCCCAGCAGTCCGCGTAGGCGATTGATCATGGTTGTGGTGCTGACAATCACGCTGCCTCCCCCAGGTTGCCGGCCTGTTGGTTCGCCACCCAGAACGCCTGTACGCTTTCCGGCAGGCCGCTGGGCGGCGCCTTCAGGCTCATGAAGATCAGCGCCGTGTCGATCGAGCCGTCAGCGGCCAGGTCATCCAGCCACCAGAAGAGCCTGTCGCGCTCGGCCCCGATCAGCACGTCGGCGCGGTCCAGCACCAGCAGTCGCAGTCCGGTCAGGCACGCGATCGCCTCGGCGATCATCGCGTCCGCGCGCCATTTCTCCGACTCGGAGAGCAGGGCATACGGCCGGCCGCCGTCGGCGGTGATCGTCATATCGGCCTCGATGCCGATGCGCATCCATTCGGATTCGTTGGCGGCAGCAGAAAGGCGCTCGTTAATGGGGTCCAGCGCTTCGGCGAGCAGCTCGCCCGGGATGCCGCCGGGGCCAAGGGCTTCGGCCAGCGCTTCCCAGGCGACCACGTCGGCGTGGTGCTGGGCAGCCTTCGCCGTCTGCTCGGCGGCTTGGGCGATCGCGCCGCGCGCGGTGCGCGCGGCTTCCAGTTCCTCGCTGACCTTGCCGATCGCGGACTTCAGGATCGCCAGCTCGGCCTCGATCTTGGTGCGCAACTCGTCGTCGGTGTCACCGCTGTCAGCCGCGGCGTCCTTGCGCAGCAGCTCGAGCTGCTTGGCGGCGGCGTCGGCCGCGTCACGCTCGGCGGTGCGGCTCTTGAGGGCGTTTTCCAGCACCTTCAGGCTGCGCTCGTACTCGGGCAGGCGGGCCGCGGCTTCGGGATCAGCCTGCGTCGGCTCGTACTTCGCCAGTTGTCCGGCCAGGAAGAGCAGCATGGCGCCGCACTCGGGGCAGGCGCACGGCATGCCGGCTACCTTGCCGCCGGCGGCGGCGCGCAGTGCTTCGACCTTGGGCCGGAAGGCGTCCAGCTCGGCCTGCGCGCGCGCGACGGATTCCTGCGCCTTGGGCAACTGATCCGCTTTGCCGGCTAGGTCGGCAATCTGACGATCGCGGTGGGCGCGCTGACGCGCCGCGGCGTCGATCTCGCCCAGCTGTCGCTGCAGGTCGCCAACCGACCCGCTGGCTTCCGCGATATCGGCCTCGCATTCCGCGATGGTCGCGGCAAGGTCTTCGGGTGCCGGGCCACCGGCCGGCGCCGGCGCGACCCAGTCGGCGGCCTTGACGCTGCCGTAGGTCTCATTGGTGATGGCCCGCCACGCGCCCTTGGCGGCGGTGGCCTTCATCTGCGCTTCCTTGGCGGCTGCTTCGAAGCCGGCGCGCACCATGGGCAACACTGCTTCGACCTTCTTCGTGTCGCAGCCGCGCGCCGCCAGGCGCTCGCGTACCTGGTCGGTGCCGATCTTGATGCCCATCAGGTCGAACAGGAAGGCGCGGCGCTCCTTGACGTCCATGTGGGCGAAGCGCTGGGCATCCAGAAGGAATGGTAGGCGCGGGTCAGCCGGGATGCCCTGCGTGGCCTTGCCCGAGGGCAGGGCTACGCTGTTGGACTGCGGGCCGACGGAAATCACAATCGACCCCGATTCGGTTCCGTCGTGCAGCAGCTGGCCGAATTCCTTCTTCAGCCCGACGCGCACCGATTCGCCGGCCAGCGCCAGACGGACGGCCTCCTGCACGCTTGACTTACCTGCGCCGTTCGGGCCGCAGATCAGCGTGACTGGCGTGGTCAACTCGAGATCGGCCGCGCGGATGCCGAGGAAATTACGGATGTGTATGTTGGTTAGCTTCATGCTGCCTCCGGCGCAGGATTCGCTTCGTGCCAGGCCTTCCAGCCCTTCACCCACTGAATACACAGCGCGCCCGCCATCACCGGGCAAGCGCTCTCCGGCTTTCCTTCGGCAGCGGCGTCGTAGCCCGCCTGCAACGCAGCATCGAGTTCTTCCTGCAACGGCTGGTGTTCGATGCCGATCACCTTGGCCTCGCCGTCGATCACGCCATCGTCCTTGCCTGAGGCGTCGGGCATGCCGTCGCCATCGCCGTCCGTATATTCCTTGCCGAGGTTCAGGCCGCGTTGGTCGGACTCGCCGCGAACTTCGCCCATGCCAGCGGTGAATGCCTCGGGGTTGCCGCTGACCACGAGCAGTACCGCTTGGCCTTGCGCGGCGGCCAGCTCGAGCAACCCGGGCGCGGCCTTGCCAAACTTCACCGTGGCCTGCGTCCCGTTGTGGATGGTGACTTTGTCGAGATCGCCTTGCAGGACCGTGCGACCGTTGGCGGCGATGAGGTGGACGGCCATCTTGACCGAGGCGTCGACGCGATCGCGCAGGCGGCTGATGATGTCGTCCTGCTTCTTCTGCGACAGCTTCACCCAGGTGTCGGGCAGCATCTTCATCTCGAGCACCAGCGCCGACAGAAGATCCTTGCCAACCGTGGTGGCGGTCATGTTCAGGGTTTCGCGCATTTCCGGGGAGTGGCTCATTTCTGTATTCGGTGTCAGTTTGTCTTGGGCCGCGGCTCAGCATTCGGCGGCGCGGCGCTGTTCTTCCTCCCGCGCTACAGCCGTCCGCGCAGGCAGTCTCACAGGTGTTCAGTCAGCGTTGATCGGTGCGCGAGCGCGGCGGGTCGGCTGCGCGGCCGGCTCGTCCGGCGGCGCCAGCTCTCGCATGCGGCGCGCGGCAACCTGGTTTAACGTCGCCTTCTGTGTTTCGTCCGGCAACTGCTTGATCAGGCTGCGCGCATAGTCCAGGTCCTCGAGCGAAGAGGCCTGCAGCAGCTCGCGGTTCACGTCCTGGAAGGTCGGTCCGCCCGAGCCGACAGCACCGCCATCGTCCTGCTCGGGCTCGCCAACTGGTGCGTCGGTGCCTTGGACTTCCGCTTTTTCCCCTTCAGGTGAGGCGGGTTGTGCTGACTCACGCTCGATGATGTCGGCCGGCTGGGCCGGCGAAGCGGCGGCGCGCAGGCCTTCGACCGATACTGTGTAGCTGCCGTCCGGGCGCATGTCGATCGTGTCGGCCAGTTCTTCGGCAGTGGGCAGGCCCATCGAGATCTCGGGTGCCGCCGTGTTGATCATCCACGCCGCACTGCGGTACATGAGCATCAGCTGGGGGATCGTTTGCCACTTCGATCCCTTCTTTTCGTACCAGCCCTCGCTCTTTGCCATCTTGATGGTGATGTCCGGGCCAACAATCTTCTCGCCGGTGGCATTCTCAATCGCCCAGGCGCGGCAGCCCCAGTCGTCGCTGCCCTGCTTGCCGATCCACTCGTATTTCAGGGCGGAGAAGCGGCCGCAGTGGTTGAAGGTGGCGATCAGAAACTTCGCAGACCAGCCCGGCCGGCCGTGCACGACGTACAGGTTCTGCATGACCATCAGCTCGTCAGCTTTCAAGCGGCTGGCAAGGTTGAGGGCGATCATGCAGTTGGCGACGTTGCCCTGATACTGCTGTGGCACCAGATTGGAAGTGGCAAATGCCTTCGCAACGCGTTGCAGCAACTCGAAGCCCTGCAGGTCAAAGAAGCCGGCGCGGACAACCGGCATGCTGGCTTCGCGCACGGCGGGCGCGCGCATTTGTTCAATGGTGGCGGTAGCGGTCATGTCAGTTCCCTTTTCGGTAGGCGGTGTAGTCGTCGCGGCTCACGACGGCGATCAGGCGCTCGTCGCCGGGCTTCGCCGCCTCGCCGTACTGGCGCAGTTGATTGGCTACAAAGAGGTCGCGGTCCCAAACGCGGTGCTGGTTCACCACCGGCTTGTGTTTTCCAGTCGGATCGGTCAGACGGATGTAGATGTCTTGGGCTTTCATGGTCAGGACTTGTAAGGGCAGGTGGCGTGCCGCGGGCAGTACTTCGCCGAGCACAGGACGGATTTGCCGTTGCCATAGAAGGCGCCGGACTGGATGAGGCGGGATGCGTGCTGCAGCAGCCCCGGCTGTTCTTCGGTGCCCAGCAGCGCCGCGCGCGGGGATTCGATTTCGCCGGTACCGACGCGCTGCGCAGCCGGCGTCTTGCCGGTGTTCATGCCGACGATCTGCGCTGGCGCGCTGATGGGCACGCCTAGGGCGTGTTCAGCCAGCAGCTCGTAGACGCCCAGCTGCGGGCCGTGGCCGGCGGTCACCGCGGTGCCGTCGGTGCCCACCGCGCGCCCGCCAGTCTTCAGGTCGGAAATCCCGAAGCCAGCCTCGGTGGTGCGCACGCGGTCGGTGGTGCCGGTCAAGGCCAAGCCCAGCTCGGGGATCTCCAGGCGCTCGCAGGCGACCTCGACTCCCACGTAGCGCTGGCGCGGCGCGATCTCGGCGCAGTAGCGCGTGCAACGCCAGGCCGATGCGCTCGGCGGCGGACGGGTCGGTGTCGTCCCAGTCCACTTCGGCGTTCTTGTCGCGGATCGTGTCGACCAGCGCGCCGGCGGCGTCGTCGGCGGTGATGGGCGCGCCGTCGAGCGTGGCCTGGTCGAACAGGCCGGTGCTGGCGTGCACGGCGGTGCCAAGATGCGCGGCCGCGCCGGAGGGCATGCGCATGCCCAGGATGTGCTTCGCTTCCCAGCGCGCCGGGCAGTCGAAGAGTTCGGCCAGCGAGCTGGCGCGGATGGTGATGATGTTCATGCCGAACATTCCTCGATCAGGTCAATGGCGATGCACAGCGCATCGACGGGGTTGGCTGCGATCACGGTCAGGACGAGGCCCGCGCCGTGGACGTGGTAGCTGTGACCGGGGATAAGAGGGCGGGCAAGCATCAGACGGCCCTCGCCAGCAGCGCCTCGGCATGCCGAACGGCTGCGTCCTTGTCGATATCGCCCCACAGCACGCGCTTCTCCGAGCTGCGCACGTAGTTGCGCAGCAGGATCGCGCCGTCCTTCTTGCTCGCCAGGCCGTCGAGAAACTGGATCTCGGCATGCGTGGTGTGGCTCAGTACCGGCTCGCTCGCCGGTGCCTCTTGCTGGGTCATGGCAGTTTTCCGATTGGAGGTGGGATGGATGGACTTGGGCTCGTCGACTGCGATCGAGTAGGCGACGTAGAAAAAGGCGTAGACGGCGGCGGCCCAAACACATCGGTTGAACCAGCGGACGTAGCGGTCGATGCGCTCGTTGTCGCGCGGCGTCATGACGCTGCTCCTGCGGTGCGCGCTGGCTTCGTCCCTTGGCCGGCCTCAAGGCGGGCAAGCTTGCGCCTGAGCACCTTTCCAGTCAGGGCAACAAATGCGGCGGCGTCTTCTTGCTCTATAACCAGATCGCCGTAGTTCGTATGGATCGTGAAGCCCCGCTCCATGTCTGGGAGTTGCTTGGCGATGGCGTATCGAATGTTGTCGAGGATGTGGACGCTCACTGGTCGCTCCCGAAATCGCTATCCGGCGCGATGACCACGTCTCCGCGGATGACATGCCGATTGGGCGTGCCGCACTTCTCCCAATAGAGAACCGTGGCAGCGCGATTGATGGGCAAGTGCTTGTAGTGGCCCAGGTCGTCGACCACCATCACATGCATGCGGTCGGCCAGCACCACTGTGTCAAGCGCCTCGGCACCGATCAGCGCGCAGATCTCGGTCACGGAATGCGGACGGTCGAGCTGCTCGCTGACGCCATTGGTGCGGATGAGTTGGCGAAGGAGCGTCATGCCGCATCCCGCTCTGAAATCGCCTCGAGCGCATCCGACCGCGCGTGCCGCTCGGCGGCGCTTTCCTCCTCGGCGACACGCTGTGCGTTGCGGCTGATCAGTTCATCGAAGATGTGGTGCGCGCGCTGGCCCATCAGCTCGTGAGAGCGGCGAAGGTGCGCAGAGGGGGTTTCGGCTGGCAGGTAGCGGACGTTGCCTGCCTTCAGGATGTCGCCCAGATACTCCAGCGCCTGGTCGGGCGGGCAGTAGGGTTCGACCGCGCCGACGCGGAGGTCGGCGGCGATCTGGTCTGCTGCTTGGTGGTGGTCCATGTCGCATCCATCGGTGGTGTGCTGATGGAAGCGAGTTTAGGCACAGCCTATGTTGAAGTCAAGGCAATGCCTAATTTTTTTTTAGGCACTACCTTCGTCGCCGGATTGCTTCGCGTTGCGTCTGTACTCTCTGATGATCTTCAAGCCGCAAAGCATCAGCGTTTCAGCGGCCGCTAGAGGGTCCGCTGCCCACTGTTCTGTCAATTCCACCTCGTGAACGCCGGGGGCAACGGCGGTCACTATGGCTCGTGGAAGCGGTGTGGGATCGGAAGAGGCGGTTGATAGGGGCTTGCGACGGGCAGACAGGCCCCGCTCGATGTTATGCGTGGCCCTGAAGGCGTCCAGATGAATGATGTTGACCACGGGGCGGGCCTCCATTGGGCCTGCGCATTTGCTATCGCGCTTTAGGTATTGCCCGCATTGCGATTTACCCGTAGCCTTCCATTGAAGCTGGCTCGACCGGTAGGTCTAATCGATGCGTAAAATCCCCAATGTTCCGCAGACCTTTCGCGATGGAATATAAAAAGCCTGTCAAATAGACAGGCTCGAATAAGAGAAAATATCGCTATATTATTGAAGGACGCAATCCTTCAGCATGGGGATGCCGGCCAATTCACTATCGCCGACGCAAAGCAGCTTTACTGCCTGGCCCTTTCTTAACTTCGCGACGGCGGCATCCTCGGACCACGCCATCCTCGCTTGAGGTGAGGCGATCTCGAACTGTCCGTGACCGCCCGCAAGACTTAGGTATGGACGGTCGCCCATGCCTGCCTCGATGCTCTTAATGTGCGCCGAGACAATCAGTCTCTTGTTCTTGTATTTGGCGTTAGCGGCCACCTCGTTTTCCTCGTAGGCGGCAAGCAGGGCCGGAGCGCTCACTGGCAATGGCGGATCCTGGGCCGACAAGTCAGGGGTAGCTACGTCGTTTGTGTTGACGGGGGTATCGGCATTCTTTCCCGCAAGAACACCGACAACGATCACCGCCATTGCGGCGATCGATCCCCACTTTAGAAATCGCTTCAAGCTCTTCTCCTCATGGTTTTCCGGACGAAGTGTCCGTCCAATCCATGATGATCCGCGCTTTAAAAGTTGAAAATCGAAAAAATTCTAAAGCACGTGGCGGAGAAATTTTGTGCTATTTGGCGCGCTTTTTTTGTTCTTGATGCGAACCGAAGAACTCGGAATCGGCGACAGTGTACTTTCGCGTCACATCTTGTGATTTATTCGGGCTCTCAACAAGGAGTAATTCAAGCGCTCGAGCAATTCGCTCGATCTCTTCATCTGACTTTCCCTCAAGCACAGTGGATAGGCGCGCCAGACCTCGCGGCAGCCCGGGCGACTGCATGCCTTCATCGTCCCGACCGGTCAGCCACCAATTTACGGAGTGGCCGAAAACCTCCACCAACTTAGGGAGGTGTTTCTTTGCCATACGCCCGTAGTTGATCCAGTCGTACACGGACGGAGGCTTGACGCCAAACATTGCCGCGACGTCCGCGTGCGACAAGTTTCGCTCTTGCATCTCTGCCAACAGGCGGGCACCGATATGTTCAGGAGGGGTGGGGGTCTTAGGCATAGCCAAATTAGGCAACGAGTGCGCGACATTCGGCAATGCCTTGACTTGATCGTAGGCTATGCCTAAGATTGAGCCCATGGAACATTTTGCACCTATCAAAACGGCGTGCGACCTGGCTGGCGGCTTGTCCGCCTTCGCACGGAGGATTGGTGTGGAGCCGCCAACGGCACACGAGTGGCTCACGCGCCGGCGCCCAGTTCCTCCACGCAGGTGTGTCGCAATCGAGTCCGCCTACAACGTAAGCCGCCGCGACCTCCGTCCTGACGACTGGCACGAGATATGGCCAGAGCTTGCTGACGGTCTGCCAACCGACGGAAAGCAGGCAGCGTGAAAGTCCTCACCTCTATGCAGGATCGCCATGCGTGCAACTGTATCGGCGTAGCGCCTGGATCAACACCACCAAGACCTTTGCTTTCCCTATGGGTATCAGAAACGCATATCTATCGATGATCCGCGCCATGCCTGGCGGTTGGGATTCAATGGCCGCAGCGCTTGGCATGTCCAAGGCCGCTCTGGAAAACCGCGTGTACGAGCGCAAGGAACAACGCATGCACGTCGACACGGCGATGCAGATTCAGGCGTTCTCCGGGACACAGGACTTCGCGGAGGTCATAGCGCGCGAGTCCGGCGGCGTGTTCGTGCCGCTGCCCGGCGTCGAGCTTTGTGGGAGGGAAGAGCTGTTCGACAAGCAGCAGGAGCTGATGTCCGACCTGGGCGATCTGTTCTCGCGATTCCGCAGCTTCATCAATGATGGCGAGATCGACCGCAAGGAGGGTGCGGCCCTCGAACAGATCGAGGACGAGGTCCACCGGACCCTCAGCGAGTTCATGGCGGTGGCGATGCGGCTGTACCGGCGGAACGATGCGGCGAAGGGGGCCAAGGATGCTTGACCTCTTCGAGATTGCGGCCTTTCGCTGTGGCTGGCTCGCCGCGCGCGCCGGCGCGCCGCATTCGGAAAACCCTTTCACGCGCGGCCCGCTGGCCCGCTTCGAACGCCAGTGGGACCGCGGTTGGTCGGCGCATGTTGAGCGCGCCTGCGAGCTTGCCTTCATCCCGAAGAATTCCGATTGTCTGGAGGCTTTCCATGCCTGAACGCAGAAGTGGGTACACCACGCCGACGGCACCCGATACAGACCTTGCGCGCCGCGTCATGCAGCATCTGCGCGGCAATCCACTGCAGCGCTTCAGCGAGCCGATGCTAGCGCGTCGGTTTGCCGTTTCTGCCGCGGCGTTGCGCCGGGCGATGAAGCCGGTACTGGACCGAAGGGAAGCGGAATCAGCGTTTGTGGAGGGCTCGATCCGGGTCTACTTCGCGCCGCGCGCGCCGATGGCGCATGTGGAACGGATAGTCGGCAAGGGAGTTCTTTCCGGGTGGGAAGCTGGCATTCGGCGAATGGCCGAACTGCGCATGGCGCCGCGCGGGGCAGGGTGGAGGCTGTAGTGAGGCTCAACACCTGCTACCAGGGTGACTGCCGCGCTGTCATGCGCGACTTGATCGCCGCTGGAGTGCGCGTGCAGTGCATCGTGACCAGTCCGCCGTACTGGGGCCTGCGCGACTATGGCGTCGACGGCCAGCTCGGCCTGGAGCCGACTCTGCGCGAGTTCTTGGCCAACATGGTCGATGTGTTTGACCTCTGCCGCCAGCTGCTCGCCGATGACGGCACGCTGTGGCTGAACATGGGCGACAGCTACACCAGCGGCGAGCTGGTTGTCGATGGGCTTAAGCCGAAGGATCTGGTTGGCCAGCCCTGGCGCTTGGCATTTGCTATGCAGGGCGCTGGGTGGCGACTTCGCCAGGACATCATTTGGCACAAGCCGAATCCTATGCCGGAATCCATCACGGACCGCTGCACCAAGGCACATGAATATCTGTTCCTGCTGACAAAGGGCCAACGGTACTACTTCGACCAAGCCGCCATCCGCGAGCCAGCAAACGTTACAGGGAAAGGATTCGCAAACAGCTTTCGTGGAGGCGCGTACGTGGAAGGTGCCACCTTTGTGAACGCCGAAGGCGGCAAGCGGACCGTTTCCGGCAACATCATGCCGGTGCCAAAAGGTTGGGATACCAGTGTCGGCGAAGGTGCGCACGGCACCTACCACCGTGACGGGTCAGCTCGCGGCAGCAAGCGCAACAGCTTCGCGCGCGAGACGAAGTACTCCGCAGCTGAGCATGGGCAGAAAGCCCAGCACCGCGCCGACCGTAAAGATGTCGACTACAGCGAGACGCGCAACAAGCGCAGCGTCTGGACGGTGGCCACTCAGCCCTACGCCGGCGCGCACTTCGCTACGTTTCCAGAGGCGCTGGTCGAGCCGTGCATCCTGGCTGGCAGTCGCCCGGGCGACATCGTCTTCGACCCGTTCATGGGCTCCGGCACGGTGGCGAGCGTTGCACAGCGCCTGGGCCGCCGGTGGCTCGGCGCCGAGCTGAACGCGGACTACATCACACTGCAGGCGGCGCGCACGCGGCAGGCGGGACTGGTTTTGGAGGCGGCCACGTGACACTCCAGATCGTCCCCATCACGTTTGCCGAGGCCTGCGCCTTCGTTGCACGCCACCACCGGCACCACCGCCCCCCGGCGGGCTGCAAGTTCTGCGTCGCCGTAGCCGCGGGGGAGCGCATCCCCGGCGTGGCGCTGGTGGGACGCCCCGTCTCCAGAACGCTAGACGATGGCTGGACGCTCGAGGTCAACCGGCTGTGCACTGATGGCCAGCGCAATGCCTGCTCGATGCTTTACGCCGCTGCTTGGCGGGCGGCGAAAGCGCTCGGCTACCGGAAGCTCATCACTTACACGCTGCCCTACGAGGGCGGTGCATCCCTGCGCGCGGCAGGCTGGCGCCTTGTCGGTTCCGCCGGCGGCGGATCTTGGCATTGCCCGAGCCGGCCGCGCGTTGATACGCATCCGACTCAGGAAAAGCTGCGCTGGGATACGGAATCTGCATGATGGACTTGCCTGAACCCCTCACACCGCCGGACTGCGACCTACGCGACTTCCAATTCATGCCGCTGGACGTTGTGCGGCTGCGCGACAGCGATCTCGCGGCGCAAGAGTCCCCGGAGGCCTGCTGGACCGCTGTGCTGCTCTGGTGCGCTTCCTGGCATCAGCAGCCCGCTGCCTCATTGCCTGATGACGATAACGTGCTGTCCCGCCTGGCCGGCTTCGGGCGTGTTGTGAGGGAGTGGCAGCGTGTACGCACCGGCGCGCTACGCGGCTGGATCAAGTGCAGCGACGGCAGGCTCTACCACCCCGTTGTCGCCGAGAAGGCCCTTGAGGCTTGGGCTGGCAAACATCGTCAGCGGCACAAGACCGAGTGCGCTCGGATCAAGAAGCACAACCAGCGTAACGGGACACACATCCCATTTCCCTCGCTGGAGCGGTTCTTGTCCCCCGACTATGCCGACCCGACACAAGGGGACAAAGCCGAAGTGTCCCCGGGGACAAAGCCCCAATGTCCCCAAGCTGTCCCCCGGGAAACACCATCCAAGGGACAGGGAGAGGGACAGGGATATGTAAACCAAAGCAGCAGCATAACCACCGACAGTGGTTGCGCGGGCGCGGGGGCGCCGCCGCCTGCCGCCGCGTTGGCGGACGTTCTGTGCAAAGGCGGCATCGAAGCCGATGCGAGCGACGAACGCCTGCTGCGGTGGGTCGCGGAGGGCGCCACGCCGGCGGACGTGGCCCGCGCCATTGCCAGCGCCCAGCAGCGACGCCGCAAGGAGGGTTCCGCGCAGCCGGTGAACGTGGGCTTGGTCGACGTGATCCTGGCCGACATCCTGGCCAAGCGGCGCGCGCCGTCTGCGGTCACACCGGGCACCGACGAGTGGCATGAGAGCGCGTCTGGCATCACAGCCTTCGGGGCGACCGTCGGCGTCTTCCAAGGCCCAGACGAGCCATTCCCGTATTTCAAGGCCCGAGTCTTCGAAGCCGCCGGCGATGGTCCGTGGCTGTGGAAGGCGCGCGGTGCCATGACCGTTTCCGGCGCCATGGGCGGGAGGCATTGACCGTGCAATACCTCGACGAAGCCGGGTACCCCTTCGAACGCCGCTGGGCGGTCAGGATCCTGAACCGCTGCATCGCCGGCGAGGCTGTGCCGAGTTGCGCCGCGAAGATGGCCTGCATTGGCATCCGGGACGACAGGGTCACCGCGGCCGTGCGGCAGCTGCTCCAGGCGCGCGGCGAGGCACGGTGGCGTGAGCAGGAGGCCAGGCGGCAGCGGCGGCAATAACGGCATCGAACCACGACAAACCTGACATCTTAAAAAAGGCCATGAGCAAAATGTGCATTTCCAACGGCGCCGATGAGGCCAACTTCAATTTCCGCACCCACCTGCAGCGGCAGCGCGAATGGTCGGCGCGCACTTTCGGCCCCGGCCCGCGCGCTGCCGGCGTGGTCGACCACATCCGCAAGGAGCTGCGTGAGATCGAAGCAGATCCCGCTGACCTGAGGGAATGGATCGACGTTGCCATACTTGCGCTGGACGGTGCATGGCGAACGGGCGCGAGCCCGGAAGAGATCATCGCGGCGTTGGTGGCGAAGCAGGCGAGGAATGAGGCGCGCGCCTGGCCGGACTGGCGCACCGTGGATCCGAACAAGGCCATCGAGCATGACCGGTCCCGCGAGCCTTGCAATATCGCCCATTCCTGCGGGAAAGCGATAGCGGAGCCGGTGGCGTGGGTGCATGAAGAGGATCCGGCGCGCGTCATCTCGGCAGCGCAGAAGGACCAGGCGCTGCGCGACGGTGGTGCGAGTGCGTCGTCGGTGCGGCCGTACTCCATTGCCGCGTACACCGACCCTGCACCGAGCGCATCGCCTGCCGCCGAGCAACGCGACGAGTGCGGGATGACGGAGGGCGATTGGAAGCGCGCGGAGGCTCTGACCGATATGCCGGGCTTGCAGGACGCGCAGATCGATGCCGTCGCCAATGCCATGCCGGGCGGCCTTGATGGATTCCTGAAGGGATGGGGATGGCGCCAGTTCGCCCGCCAGATCGAAGACGCTGTTCTGGAGAGCGCATCGCCTGCCGCACTGACGGCAACTGACGAAATGATCGACGCTGCATGCAATGCTGTTCCTGATCTATATCGGGTTGACGCGATGCGTGCCATTGAAGCCGCCTTCGCCCTACTCGCCGCACAGCCCGCAGCCTACGACGCGAGCAAGCACAGCGCGGAATGCATTGCAGATGATTGCGACGGGTGCTTGGCCGCAGAGCCTGCGCGCGCTGACCGGCAGGGTGTGGCGCTGTCAGATGAGGCGTACAACCTTTTGCTCTCAGCACGGAACGCCATCGATCAGTTGCCTGGCTACCCAAAGGGCGCTGCGCTTTGCGATGAGATTGACTCCTTTATCGCTCGCGCATCCTCGCGCACGCCGCTCCAGCAAGCGACCGCCGAACACGATGCCGATACGCCGGCGGCGTGCTATGCGGGAGCGATGGTCGAGTCCCGGCAGGGTGTGGCGCTGTCGGATGAAGCGTTTTTGAACATCGCCAAGGAATTGCCTATGCAACCCTGGGGTATCGGTTCGTGCGACACAGATCTAATCCCCTTTGCTCGCGCCATTCTCTCTCTCGCATCGTCCTCGCGGGCGGTGGTGGAGAGTGCAGCAGCGCGCGACGTACTGGCCGAGCGACGCCGCCAAGTCGAAGCCGAAGGCTGGACGCCGGAGCATGACGATCAGCACGATCCAGGCACGCTTTCACAAGCTGCTGGTTGCTACATCGAATGGAACGGCTACGAAAATGCAGTAGTGCCAGAAGGTGCTATTCCCATCAACTGGCCGTGGGCCCCTGAGTGGTGGAAGCCATCAGACGACCGCCGCAATCTTGTCAAGGCCGGCGCCCTGATCCTGGCCGAAATCGAGCGCATCGACCGGCTCGCCACCGCTGAGGCGCCCAACGCAGGAGAGCAACATGCGTGAGGGGTTCGAAGCAGATTTCGCCGAATGGTGGAGGACGCACGGGCAGTACCTGCGTGCAGGCGGCGGCCAATACGAGATCGCCTTTGCCTATGAAGCCGCAAAGTATTTCTGTGCCGCAGGCATGGAGCGGGCGGCACAGATTTGTGAGCAGGCATATGACCCGGAGGCAAAGCCCGTCGAGGCATTGGGCTGTGCCGCCGCCATCCGCGCCGAAATCTCCTCGGGTATGGCGCTCAATGAAGGGGAGAGGGATTGATGCACATCGGCCAAGCCCGCATCACCGGCGAGATCGCCTCGGCAGCCCGCGCGCTCGCCTCAAACGAGCCGGCAGAAATGGACAAGCCAGTCCGCGCCCTGGTGGGCGCCGGCTCCAACCAACGAATCGACGCAATGGAGCAAGACGAGAACCTCCTTCCGCCCGCGCGCGTGTGCTTCCGTGTCCCGGGCCAGCCTGTGGCCAAGGGGCGTGCGCGCAGCGCGCCGCTGATGCGCGGTGGCAAGCCTGTCATGAACGGAGCAGGCCGGCCCGTGGTGATCCACCACACGCCGGAGAAAACCGTCCACTACGAGAACCGCGTCGCATTGGCTGCTGAGCAGGCGATGGGTGGTCGCCCGCCGTTTGCAGGGCCCGTCCACCTGGTGGTCGAGATCGCTCTGGCCATCCCAGCCAGCTGGTCGAAGAAGCGTCAGGGTATGGCTGCCGTTGGCCTCATCTGCGCAACCAAGAAGCCCGATGCCGACAACGTGCTCAAGGCGATCAAGGACGGCTTGAACGGGGTTGTATGGGTCGATGACTGCCAGGCAGTCGAGTACCGAATCAGCAAGAAATACGGCGCCTCACCAGGCGTCTATGTCGAGGTGATGGAACTGCCGCTGGAGCGGGCGTGACGAGCGTGGAGAAGGGCATGGACGCAATTTTTCAGTACACCGAACAGGCGCTGCACGTCTCGTTCCTGATCCTGTCGCAGCCGGCGATGGCGGATGGGCAAATGAGGCGCGCGCTGATACGTGCAATGGAGGGCGTTTCGTCGCTTACCGGTCGGCAGCAATCCTGGCTGCAGCAGCTGCGAGGAGAGCCTGGCGCTGGTCGAATTGACTTCGGCGGCCTGGATATGCTTGAGACGCGGGGCCAGTGCGCCATGGTCGTGACGGCGGTTCGCAGCAAGCTGCCGCGGCCTGAGATGGGCGCTGTCTTGGCGCGATATGCTATCGGGAAAGAGAAGGCGGAAGGCGTACGCATCCTTGCCGGCTACGCAAAGGATGTTTGCGGCATCCATACCTATGAGCCGGTCTTCCACCTGATCGCCCGGCACTACGCGCCACGGAACGTGAAATGCGATGGCATGTCCGTGCGGGATATCGGGGACAAGTGGGGTGTGAACCGAGGGAAGGTGCAGCGGGCGGCGAAATGGATGGCTACCCATTTCGCTGCGCTGGAGGCACGTGCCGTTGAGCGGCTTGGCGCTGCCTTCCGGGAGCACGCAGTGGTGTCATCGGATGACGAGTCCGCATGGTCGGCAGCGCGAGCTAGGCGGACCGCCCGTGTCGCTCTCACTTTTCCGCGCTATGCTGAGGCGCCTTCGTCAGTTAAGAAAACTGGGTGAGCTCTATACTGTCGTCTGAGGAAGAGCAACATTCAAATGATGCCGGGGATTTGATGGTTGTATAGCGCAGATCAAGCTCCTAGTATCTGTATGGAAAATGGAGGAAAAACAAGAATTAAAGATCATGAACCTTCACTTCTGAGTCGAAAAATGAGCCACTGCACTTTGCACCTTGCACTTTCTGTCCTCGTTGCAGTTGCCGCCAGCAACGTCGCGGCGCAGGTAGGCAAGAATGCCCCTCATAATAGCTCGGCATTGCAGCATCCCAAGTGGGAGGAGCCAACGTCCTTCCTTGGACTGAAATTCGGAGAAAAGGTGGAGCTTCCACCGTGCGCTCAAGCACGGAATGAATTATGTAAAGTTGTGGTGGATAATTTCTATTCCTACCGCAATCTTCCGGACTTGGGGTTCAAATATTCACTCTCTTCTCTTAACCTTGATGGGGTGCCATATTATTTTGCCCTGACTACGGAGAAAGCAAACCACTTCAGGCTTGTTGCAATGTTCCGCGAGCGTTATGGTGAGCCAATTAAGACCGAGGAAGTGACGGTTCAAACTCGCGGGGGCGCGAGATACACGTCCAACGTTCGGACGTGGGAAGGTCCGAAAATCAAAATTTCATTACACGAGCTTGGAGCCAAGGTCACCGAAAGTGCGATCTATGTAACGGACAAGGACCTTGCGGAAAAGGTGAAAGACCGTGAAACCGGCGAGGCCAAATCAAAAGCCGGTGCATTATGAAAGCACCCATCCGGCCGCTTGATCACAGCGGCCGGCGCTGACCCACGTATTATCGAACGGCAGCTTTTATGTGCGCCCCCGCGCATTTGCGATTCGCTTGCGGGGTTAACTCATGTACTCATTTTTCGCGCGTAGCGCCAAATCCTTAATCATGTCCAAGTTGTTGTTTAAATCGCTTTCTTTTATTCTCAGTCGATATTGATTCCATTGTTTATCATACGACAATGCATCGGCATCTGATTCTGCAACTATCTCGTTAATTTCATCCGTTTGTTCTAACTTTATATTAAGAAGAACGGCAGATTTTCTCGGGACGAATGCGATGAAGTTATTGGCGATATTGTTTTTTGCCAAACCAATATAGTGCTTATTGTATTTCAGACTATATTCCGACGTTATCTCACCTAGCGACGACATAATTTTCTCCGTCAGTCTTAAGCTTTCTTTTGTGGCTTTCTTTTCCCAGTATTCCTTGTCGGTTGGTTCCGAAGCGCTTTCCTCTTCTAAAAGATCGAATTTGTTTTCATCGAGAACCTTTGTGAAGAATAAGGAAATTGTGTCGCCTATCTTTACGGCCTTTACCTGAATGGCAATTAGTGGAATAAATCCATTAAAAAGGGAGATAACGTTCAAAAATCTACTGGTTATATCTTCTGCTACAATTACGGCGCAGTGCTCGTATTGAGGATTTTTCTTGCGCTCGATATCCCAATATTCGATGGTCCGCATTATATGGGATTCATCTGTTCGCCCGAGTTGTATTTCGATTTCATATCGCTTCTTATACTCGGGGTCATAGAGTATGGTGTCAAGCCGTCCGCCGCCAACCAATATCTTCTCTGTGTCTCTGAAATCCAGGTCGCCGAGGCCAAGGATAGTCGGGTCTTCTTCAATTCTCGCTTGAAGCCATTTTTCATTGTACTCGGAACTGTTTTTCAGGCTTATGATTTCAGATTTTACGTATTTCATGGTTAATTTTTATCTGAGAGCGAATGGCTGCGCAACATTATCTAGGGTAGTGGGTGAAGGTACATGCATTAGTCGAAGAAAAGCCCGTAGTGGATCTGCAGAAGACGCTCTTCGATCAAGATTGTGTCGGCGGGTACATTCTTGACTAGTCGAATGCAGACTCTTTGCCCGGCGTGATAGGCGTCGAACAGTCGGTGGTGGATCGGCCTAAACTCCTTGCCATTCCTGGGCGGGTCGCCCGCAATCATCCGCCGGATGTTGTTATCGTAGGCGGTGAAGGGCCTGCTCGATCCCCGGTTGCTTTTGCCGACGTAGACGACATCGATTTCACCGGTGCTGCCGTCAATGACCTCAATGAGATAGAGTAACGGCTCATTCGGAACGACGTCTCCCGGATGCAGTTCGAAACCTAGCTTGCTTTTTCTAATGGAATTCATTTGTTTCCCCGTTGCCGGCTAGTGTAGCAGCGAGTACACCTGCGAAGGCTTGACAGCGTGTGACAAACGAACTACATTTTCGCCAGAATCGCAGAAATTGCATCCAAAGCCCGCTGAGCGCAAGCCAGCGGGCTTTTTTGTTGCCCGAAAAGCGTATGCGGGGCCGCCAACGGATCCCGGAGCCTTACCGGGGCGCCCGGGCGGAAAAGTGGGCGCAACTACATGCGTGACGCTGCCTCACGATAAGGCGTGGTAGCCAACCGCGGCGCGCAGCGCCGGTCCTGCCGGCCGGCGTAGGTCGGATGCGCGACGAGCGCATGGACCAGCGCGGAGCTGGTGGAAGCCCAGCACTCTCATGCGGACTTGGCCGAGTGGTCAGGCAGCGGTCTTCCAAGCCGCGGACGCCGGTTCGATTCCGGCAGCCCGCTCCAATCCTGCCCCATGGGGGAATGCCCATGGCAAATCGAGAGAAATTCACGCCGGAGAGGCGAGCCAAGTTCCTTCAAAATCTGGCGGAAACCGCGAACGTTAGCGCAGCTGCGCGCGCAGTGCGCATGGCCAGGCAGTACCTGTACGAGCTGCGCGACGCAGACGCCGACTTCGCCAAGGCTTGGGATGCGGCTGTGGTGCTGGGTACGGAGGCGCTCGAGGATGAGGCGGTGCGCCGGGCGTATGACGGGACGCTGAAGCCGGTCTTCTACAAGGGCGAGAAATGCGGCTCGATCCGCGAGTATAGCGACACGCTTCTGATCTTTCTCCTAAAGGCACGAAACTGGGAGAAATTCGGTGACAGGGTGCGTAACGAGTTGACGGGTCGAGGCGGTGGCCCGATTCAGAACGTCAACATGTCCCCGAACGAGTTTCGCGAGATTGCCCGCCAGCTGCTCGATGAGGTTTGATCCATGCGCGAATTCTCCCCGGCTGAGCGGCTTGCCGCTGCCGAGCTGGCGCGCGAGGATCTGTACTTCTACACCCGGTGGATGTTCTTCCAGCGCCGCCGTTTTCATTGGAAGCGCGGGCCCCACCATAAGACGATCTGCGATGCGCTGACACGGGTGTTTCGGGGCCAGTGCCGCCGGCTGATCATCAACGTGGCACCGCGGTACTCAAAAACCGAGCTGGCGGTACCGAACTTCGTGTCGTGGGCCATGGGGCAGTACCCAGATGCCGAGTTCATCCACACGTCCTACGGTGCCAAGCTGGCCGCGAAGAACTCGCTCGCCACGCGCGAAATGCTGGAGCATCCGGCCTACCGGGAGATCTTTCCCGCGGCCATGCTCGATCCGTCGTCATCGGCGCGGGACGATTGGAAGACCACCGCCGGCGGCGTGATGTACGCAACGGGCTCGAGCGGCCCGATTACCGGCTTCGGCGCGGGCAAGCAGCGGGATGGGTTCGGCGGCGCGATCATTATCGATGACCCGCACAAGCCAGACGAGGCGGAAAGCGAGACGGTGCGCGAGGGCGTCATCGAGTGGTTCCAGAACACGCTGGAATCCCGCACGAACACCCCAGACACGCCGATCATCCTGATCATGCAGCGCCTGCACGAGCGGGATCTCGCGGGCTGGCTTTTGAACGGCGGGAATGGCGAGCGCTGGGAGCATGTATGCATCCCGGCTCGCAACGAGGACGGGACGCCGCTCTGGCCGGAGAAGCACAGCGCGGCGGATCTGGCGCGCATGGAGGAGGCGAACCCGTATGTGTTCGCCGGCCAGTACATGCAGGCGCCGGCACCGCGCGATGGTGGGGTGTTCAAGCCCAGTCGGGTCGAAATTGTTGACGCGCTGCCGGCCAAGCTCGAGCTGGTCCGCGGCTGGGATTTGGCCGCGACAAAGAACGCCGGCGACTGGACGGCCGGACCGCTGCTTGGCCGGAGTCCTGACGGAACGCTGTGGATTGCGGACGTGCAGCGTGAGAGGGGCACGCCAGACGATGTCGAGAAGCTGCTCGTCGGCACGGCGAAGCGGGACGGCCCGCGGGTCATGCAGTCGATCCCGCAGGATCCCGGCCAGGCCGGTAAGGCACAGGCGGCCTATCTGTCGAAGAAGCTCTTTGGCGTCCCGTTTTCCTTCACGACGGAGAGCGGCGACAAGGCCACGCGCGCAGCGCCCTTCGCGGCGCAAGTCAACGTGGGCAACGTGAAGATGCTCAAGGCGCCGTGGAACGATGCGCTAATTGGCGAGATGCGCATGTTCCCGAATGGCGCTTTCGACGACCAGATCGATGGGCTGTCGCGAGCCTTCAACGCAATGGGCGACAACATCGCCCGCGCACGTGCGCTGGCCAGCTGATGGAATCTCATGAGACTAGACGGTTACGAATCGGCGCTGCTGGGCCGCCGCGCTGGCGTGTCGCCGGTGCTGGCTCGCACTGCCGTCGAGTTGTACGCGCTGGGCGGGCTGTATGGCCGAGTGGTCGACCTGCCGGCCGACAAAGCGGTGTCCCGCGGCGTCGAGATCAAAGGCGATGAAGATAGCGTCGTGACCAACGAGCTGGACCGCCTGAAGGTGCTTCCTGCGTTGGCCGACTCGCTGCGGTGGTCACGCCTGACGGGCGGTGCCGCAATCGTAGTGGTGGCTGACGATGGCGGTATGCTGCGCGCGCCGCTGGATATCGCCCGGCTGGACACGATCGAGGAGCTGAAGGTTTTCGATCTGGACGATGTCAGCCCGACGGATCAGCGTTACAGCGACCCCACAAAGCCAAACTTCGGAATGCCAGAGGTCTACCAAGTCCGAACGCAGGCTTCCGGCTCCGTCAATGCCGAGTTCTACGTGCATGAGACGCGCCTTATCCCGGTGCCCGGTGATCCGTTGCCTCGCCGGATTGCCGCGATCAAGGGCGTGCCATGGGCCGGCCGCAGCGCTATCACTCGGGCATACCAGACGATCAGCGACTACAGCCAGTCGCTGCGCTGGGCACTCGGCATCCTTGAGCGCAAGCAGCAAGCCATCTACGGCATGAAGGGGCTGGCCGAGCTGATCCAGGCGCAGCTCGAGGACATCGTCCAGAAGCGCATCGCGTTGGTAGACTCGGCACGGAACATCCTGAACACCGTCGCCATCGACAGCGAGGACGAGTACCGAATCGAGGACACGAACGTTGCCGGTGTGAGGGACATCGTCAACGAGTTCCAGATTGCCCTCTCGGCAGACACCGGAATCCCGGTCACACTGCTGTTCGGGCGGTCCCCGGCGGGCCAGAACGCCACCGGCGACGCAGACTTCAGCACCTTCCACGACGTGGTGGAGGGGTTGCAGCGAAACAAGGCCGGTCCGGCGCTGGAGCGCCTGGTCGCGCTGATTCTCGCGCAGCGGTCGGTCACCACCAAGATCGAGCAGTGGTCGATCTTCTGGCCACCGCTGGAGAGCCCGACGGAGAAGGAGCAAGCGGACGTGCGCAAGACCAACGCTGACGCAGCGGCAGCGGAAGCCAACGCCCTCAACACACTGGCTGGCGCAGGCATGGTCAGTGAGGAAGAGGGTAGGGAGTACCTCATTGCCGAGGGGAAGTATGGGCTCGACAACGACGCCGGCGACGCCAGGGCCGCAGCGCAATACGCCACGCAAACCTAAGAAATCGTTGTACCCGGCGGCCATCGAACGGGAGTATGTCCGGTTCGTACAAGCCAGCGCCACGCGGGTCATCGACGCCGTAGAACGCTTTGTCGTGCCGGCGCTGGCGACCGGCCGCAGTGACGATCTCGCGCACCCACCCGAGGACGATCGCTGGTACACCGCACTCGAACTGGCGTTCAAGGAAGCGTTGGCTGCAGCGCTGGTGTCGCCGGAGTCCCTGCGTGCGGTGATAGCGCTTTTCGGCAGCCGGGTCAACGCTTTCAACGCCCGTCAGTTCCATGAACTCCTGCGTGCCGCCTACGGCGTCGATATCTTCCGCGCCGAGCCGGTCCTGGAGCAGCTCATGCGGGTCTGGGAAGCGGAGAACCTGCGCCTAATCCAATCCGTCCCCACTCAGTACCTAGACCAGCTGCAGGGAAGGGTAGTTGCCGCGGTGCAGCGCGGCGAAACGCTGCGCAGCCTCACGGCGTATGTGCGCAGCACCTATGACCTGCCAACGAATCGGGCGGAACTGATCGCTCGCGACCAGATCGGGAAGCTGAACGGTCGCCTCACCGGATATCGACAGCGCAACATCGGGATCAGCGAATACAACTGGCGCGGTGTACTCGACACGCGCGAACGGGACGAGCACGTTGCGCGCGAAGGGCAGACGTTCGCCTGGGATAAGCCTCCGCCCGACGGGCATCCGGGCGAGCCGATCCGGTGCCGATGCTGGGCGGAGCCGAAGCTCCCCGACCTGGATGATCTGGACGGCCTGATCGTCCATTGAGGATGCCACCATGGAAATGCGATTTGACACCACGCCGCTGAGGGCCACCAGCACCGCGGAAGGATACTTGCGCGATAGCCCGATCCTGACTCGCGTCGGCATCTTCCCGTACAAGCGGCAGGACGGCACCACTCGCTACGAGCTGCGGCCGCCGGAAGAGGTGTTCCATGCGGACACGCTGGCGAGCCTGAAAGGCATTCCGATCACGGATGGGCACCCAGGTCTGGTGAATTCCCGTAACGCCAAGCAGCACTCGGTTGGCACAGTGTTGTCGGAAGGCCGACAAGACGGTGAGAACACCGTGGGCGACATCGTGATCCATGACACGTCGCCAATCGTCGCCGGCAAGAAGGAGCTGTCTTGCGGCTACACGCTCACCCTCGACGAGACGCCGGGCGAGTGGAACGGTCAGCGCTACGACGCTGTGCAGCGGAACATCAGATACAACCACACTGCCTTGGTGCGAGCAGGGCGGGCCGGTAATGCCCGCCTGAACCTGGATGCGGCTGACGCCGATTTGAGCAACGATGAGGAAAGCAATATGACCACTGTCAAAGTCCGGCTTGACTCGGGACTGTCCTATGACGCCGCGCCCGAGGTAGCCCAAGAACTGGAGGCCCTGCGCGGAAAGATCGGCGATGCCACGAAGCGTGCGGATGAGCAGCAGGCCCGCGCGGACTCGGAAAAAGCCCGCGCAGATGAAGCGGTCGCCAAGATCGACCAAGCGCGCAAGGACGGCCAGGCAGTCGCGCACGCACGCCTCAAGCTGGAAGGGGAGGCGAAGGCGCTGGGCGTGGAAGTCAAGCAGGACATGGCTGACAAGGACATCCGCGTCGCAGTGATCAAGGCCGTGCGCGGCGACGGCTTCGATGTGGCCGGTAAGTCTGATGCTTACCTCGAGGTGGCGTACGACCTCGCTGTCGGCGAGAAGGCAAGTCGCACTGACGCACTCAGCAGCCAGCGCCGCGAGATGTTCCAGAAGGTGAAGCAGGACGGCAATGAGGGCGATGGCGGTGGCAGCGTGTCAGCAGCAGCGGCCCGCGCCAAGATGATCAGTGGCATGAACGGAGGCCAGTAACCATGATGTACTCGGACCAGATGGACCCGGCCTTTCCGGGCATGAAGGTCGACTCGCGCGATGACCTCGTCGAGTCGTTCCCGGTTGGCGCGGACCTGGGCTTCGGCCTGGTATGCGGTAAGGGCGCGGACGGCCTCCTGGTGCCCGGCGCGGGGACGAAGGTCGCCGGGATCTCGCTGCAGACCCATACGATCCCGTTCAACGTCAACAAGTATGTCAAGACGGACTGCGCTTCGATCCTGCGGCGCGGAGGTGTCTGGGCGGTGGTCACGCCGGGCGCTTCCGCAACAAACGAGGGGCCGGTGAAGTTCGCCAACGATGGCACGGTGTCGGACAACGGCGGTAACGCGCTGCCCAACGCAGTGTTCCGAAGCGACAAGGTGACGCTCGTGAACGGTGCCGAGATCGCCTGGGTGGAACTGCACAATCCGTTCGCCTGACCAACGCGCACCAGCGCTACCCACATCGCCGGCCCGCCACAGTGCGGGCCGCTTTCATTTCCGTGAGGGAAACATGAATCGACACACTCACTACGACGAAGCCGATCTGGTCGCCGTGCAGGTCTTTGCCCCGCAGATGGGCGGCCTGCGCGAGGACGAATCGATCTTCGCCGCGCGCGAACTGGACTACGTCAAAGCGCGCACCTATGACCGCAAGCTGCCGCCGATGAAAGGCCTGCAGCTGGTGCCCCAGACCTCGGAAGTGCCGGAATGGGCCGAGACCTTCACGTATCGCTACTACGACCAGGTGGGCATGGCCAAGATCGTGGCCAACTATGCCGACGATCTGCCGCGCGCGGATGTGAAGGGCCAGGAGAAGACCGTTCGCATCAAGGACATCGGCGACAGCTACGGCTACAACATCTCCGAGCTGCGCGCCAGCATGGCGCTGCAAGCCAACCTGCCAACTCGCAAGGCGAGTGCCGCGCGCCGCGCTGTCGACGTGAAGCTGAACCAGGTGGCGATGGTTGGCGACCCCAAATATGGGCTGTTCGGCCTCACCACCCATCCGAACATCGGCGTGACGGTGCTGCCGCACGGGGACTGGGCCAATCCTGCGCGCACGGCGGACGAGATGCTGGAGGACGCTGACGCCCTCTGGAATTCGGTCCGACTGCAGTCGAAGGGCGTTCACACCCCTACCATGTGGGCGCTGCCCAGTATCGAGTACTCCCTGCTCTTTTCGCGGCGCCTGCCGGATTCCGTCGGCAAGACCGTCGGCGAGTTCTTCAAGGGCAAGCACCCGGGCCTGACGATCGAGGAAGTCCCCGAGTTTCAGGACGCGGGCGAGGGTGGAACGCCGCTCACGCTGATGTACGAGTTCAGCTCGGACAACATCAGCATGGAGAACCCCATGCCGTTTAACCAGCTGCCGGCGCAAGCCCGGAACCTCGAGCTGGTGGTGCCGTGTCTGGCCCGCACCGCGGGCGTGACCGTGTACTACCCGCTGGCACTCACCAAAGCGGAGATCTGACCATGAAAGTCAAGAACACGGCAGCGTTCGTTGTGACCATCGGTGGTACGCAGGTGATTGCCCCGCTGGCGGTGGACGAGGTGGACGAAGAAAACCGCGGCATCCAGACTCTGATCAAGCGCGGCGTCCTGGTCGAAGTTGACGGCGAAGGCGGCGGCGCGCAGGAGCCGCAAACCGTGGCCGAGCTGAAGCAAGCGCTCGACGCGCTGGGGATCGAGTATCCCGACGGCGCCAAGAAGGCTGACCTGCAAGAGCTGTATCAAGCTCACCGGCAGTAGCCATGGCGGCCACCGTCGAACTGCTGGACTTCCTGGCGCCGGCGGTCGCCGACGTGCCGGAGGCCGACAAGGGATTCGCGCTTGCGCAGGCTGAGTCCTACCGACCTTCCTGCCTGTCGGCGCCGCGCCAGGATGAGGCGCAGGCTTGGTATGCCGCATGGCTGCTGTACAACCGGCTGCAGCAGCAGGCTGCTGGAGCGTCTGTGGGCGTTATTCCAGTCGGCATTTCCAGTGAGAAGGAAGGCGACCTTGCTCGAACCTACCGTGCTGGCGCGGAAGGCGGTAGCGATGTGGGTGATCCCATGGGCTTTCTTGCGCAGTACCAGCGCCTGGCGGATCTGTGCGGGTATGGCGCCATCACGGTAGCGAGGCGGCCCAATGGGTGTGAGTGTCAAAGTCATTGACCGGGGGCTGGTCAAGTTCGTCAAGGACCAGTCCAAGCTGGCCGGGAATGGCGTCAAAGTTGGCATCCAGGCTGATGCCGGCAAGGAACCGGGCACAGGCGTGGATATCCTCGATGTCGCGATCTTCAACGAGTTCGGGACCGAGGACATCCCGGCCCGGCCCTTCGTGCGGGACTTCTTCGACAAGAACCGCACGGTGCTCGCCATGGCGATGGACCGTCAGGCCAATGCTGTCGCAAACGGGGCCGATGCGAGCGTTGCCATGGATGCACTTGGGCTGTGGGTCGAGAAACACCAGAAGGCCCACGTACAGCAGTCGCCGGGCTGGGCTACGCCGAATGCACCTTCAACGGTAAGGAAGAAGGGCAGCAGCACGCCGCTGATCGACCACGGCGTCATGCTGGGCGCCATTCGTTACGAGAAGCTGAGATGAGCGGTTTCCGGAAGCCAACCCAGATCCGCCGCCGCGCGGCGGGGCAATGGGTGGAAGGCCGGTGGGTGGATGGCGCAGAGGAGGGCATCGTGACCATCCAGGCGTCAGTGCAGCCATTGCCCCTCTCTGCCTATGACGAGTTGCAGGCACTGATGGAGGGCCGGCGCATCGAGGCCGCTGTCCGCGTCTACACCAACTCGGTGCTGAATGTAGCCGGCGCCAATGACAGGAATGGCGACAGGCTCATATGGCCGTTTACCCCCCGCCCGGGCGATTACCTGGTGGTGGCGGTCAGCCCGTGGCAGTCAGGGGTGATCCCCCACTACCGCTATCACGCTGTGCTGGAGACCGAGCCATGACGCCTGAGCAGGCCATCTTCCAGCTCATCACGGCGGTGTCTGGTGGTGTGCCGGTCATCTTCGCCGACGAGAACGGCCGCCGCCCGCCGAAGCCATACATCCAACTCCGGGTGCAGACGGCGCGCCGGTTCCCGCTTCACCGCGGTGCCGTGGATGGCGCGGGCCAACAGTTGGTGATCGCGCATCGAGATGCAGCGGTCGAGCTGCAGTGCTTCGGCCGCGGCAGCTACGACGCACTCGATCGTCTTGGTCAGCGTCTCGGCACGGATGCCGCGCTGGCCGAAGCCGAGCGGCTGGACCTCGCCGTCTTCGATGTCGGCAAGATCAGTCAGGTGCCGGTGCTGCGGGATCAGGCCACATACGAGCCGCGTGCGCTTCTGGAGCTGGGCGTTCGTTACGCCGTGACACTGTCCGACGCCGTTGGCGTGGTGGAGCAGGTCGTGTTCCATGGTGCGGTGACCGGTGGAGCTACCGGAACCGTGCCGGTCGACGTGACTACACCGTAGCGTTACCTGATTTTCCTGCGATGAGCCGCCAGTAGGCGGCTCTTGTCATTTCTGGAGCCTCATATGGCAAACATCGACCGCATCGTCAACGTTCAGATCGTCCTGAACACGACGGCGATCCGCGAGCAATCCTTCTCCGATCTGCTGGTTGTCGGCCCGCATGTCGCCTCGCTCAGCAGGCTGCTTGTCGTGACAGGCTCTGACCAGTTGCTCGACCTGGGCGTGGCTGAAACAGACCCGCTGTACAAGGCGGTACGGGATGTGTTCAAGCAGATTCCGACGCTCAGCCAGTGCTATATCGGGCGCCAGCAGGTCGACGTGGCGGACATCACGGTCACGAAGGCTTCTGCATCCGACTACATTGCCACGCTGCAGTGGCGCGACGCCGCAGGCGTCGCTCAGGTGGCCACGGCGATCTATGCAGGCAAGGGCACCGATACGGTCGCGCAGATCGCGCAGGGGCTGGCTGCCGCGATTGCCGCGACACCGGCCCCTGTCACCGCCGTGTCCGCTGCCGGCCAGGTGACGGTGACAAACGACGTGGACGGCGCCGCCATGGCCGTGAAGGTTAAGGGCAATCTGGTGCTGGCAACGCCGCAGAGCACCGAATCCGTGACGGCTGCGCTCGCGGCATGCCGGCGCGAGGATGATGGTTGGTATGGCGTGATCCTGACCAGTCGGGAGGAGGCAGACGTCCTTGACGCTGCCGAATGGGTCGAGGCCAACGCCAAGCTGCTCGGGATCGGTGTCGCAGATCCGGGGGTGCTGGATAGCGGCATTGACACCGACATCGCATCCAAGCTGCAGGAAAAGCAGTATTTCCGCACGCACGTCTGGTATCACGCGGCCGCCGCGACTGAATGGCTGGAGGCGGCGGTGTCGGCCAATCGCTTCACCTTCTACCCGGGCGGCGAGACCTGGGCGAACGTGCGCCTCGCGGGTATCAGCTACGACAACCTTGGCGAGGGTGAATCCATCGCGGCGCGGAACAAGAACGCCAACACATTTGAACCGTTCCGAAACTTCGCCATCACCCAGAACGGCAAGGTCGCGGCCGGCGAGTGGATCGACGTGATCCGCTTCCGCGACTGGCTGGCCGAGCAGATCAAGGTGAACGTCATGTCGGCCCTCGTGAACCTGAAGAACAACAAGGGCAAGGTGCCGTACACCGATGGGGGCATCGAGATCGTGACGACGGCCATGCGCCAGGCGCTGGACCTTGGCGTTTCCCGCGGCGGTATCGCGCCGGAGGAAGTCGACGATGAAATGCGCACGATCCCGTCCTACGTGATCACCGCCCCGCGCGCGGCAAACGTGCCGTTCAACGACAAGGCGAACCGCGTGCTGAATGACGTGGGCTTCACGGCCCGCCTGGCCGGCGCCATCCACGCGGCGAACATCAAGGGCAATCTTACCTACGCCCTGTAATCGGAGTCTCGAATGACGACCCACACTTACGACCCTGCGCGGGTCAATGTCACCGTCGCCGCCGCGACCCTCTCGGGCTTTGCCGAAGACAGCTTCATCAGCATCGAGGAAATCGGCGATGGGGTGACCTCCACCAGCGGTGCCGACGGCGAGGTGGCGCGCGCGATGTCCAGCGACCGCCGTTGCAAGGTCACGATCAAGCTGCAGCAGACGAGCGCAGGCAACGATGTCCTGTCCTCGCTTCTGCAGGCGGACCGCCTGAGCGGCGGCGGTGGCATCTTCCCCATCGCAGTTACCGACTTGCGCGGCCGGACGCTCTTCACGTCCTCCGAGGCGTGGGTGGTCAAGCTGCCGCCGTCCGAATTCGGCAAGGAAGTGGGCGAGCGCGAGTGGGAGATCCAGACCGGCAAGAGCATTTACTTCGTGGGAGGTAACAGCTGATGGAGCGACTGAAAGTCACGATTGGCGAGACGGCCTTCTATATCGCCCGGTTTGATCCGTTCACAGCCCTGCGCATGTTCGGTGATCTGCAGAAGGAGATCCTGCCAGCGGTGGGTCACCTTCTCCAGGCGGCCTTCGGTGACGAGGGCGGCGGGAAGCAGGGCCAACCCGTGGACAAGGAGGCGCTGGACGCCGCGGCTGACGCTGGGCTGGTCGAGGCGCTACGCGAGCTGTCCGAGAAGCTAAACGGCGCAGCGCTGGAGGCGTGGGCGAACAGGCTGCTTGATCCGGAGTGCGTGGCCGTGTCCATCAACGGTCGAGACGCGAAACTCGACAAGGCGACACGGAGCATGGCCTTCCGGGATGCCGGCGACATTCTTGAGCTGATGTTCCACATCATTCGGTTCAACTTCGCCGATTTTTTGCTGCGGTGGGTCGGCCGTTCTGGACCGGCCCAAAAGCTGCTGGCAAGGCTGTCGGACGGTTCCGAGACGACTTCGAGCAAGAGCTGATCGTCTGGCGCGTGATTCGTGCCGGCTGGGCCAGCATTGACGCGGTCAACGAAGGCCGCGTCGACCTGGTCCATATCCTCAAGGCAAACGCGGTCCTTGACGCCATGGAGGCTGCTGAGGCGGCTGCCATCAAAGAAGCGCAGAGCAAGAGATGAACGTAATCCGTGAACTGGTCACCGTCCTCAGGTATGAGGAGGACAACTCCGGCCTGAGCCGGTACCAGGCCACCTTCCGCAACGGCATGGCGAAGCTGCGCGCCGGCGCGCGCAACGTACGAGAGTTCGGGGCCGGGTTCATGGAAGGCGCGCGGGATGGGTTGCGCGAAATCACCGCCAGCCAGCAAGCGCTCAATGCGGCGCAGGTGAAGGGCGAAGGGTCGGCCGACAAGATGGCGCAGGGCTATCGCAGCATCGCGCGGCTTGTGCGCTCGATCGTGGCTGGCTTCTCGGTCCTGTCAGCCGCCAAGGTTGCCGATGATTGGGCCAGCGTCGATCAACGCGTGCGCTTTGCCACGAGCAGTGCTCAAGAGCACCAGCGGGCGATGAGCGGCATCTACGCCGCGGCGCAGGCGGTCAATCAGGACTTCGTCGTCATGGCCGACGGGTTCCAGACCGTCAACGGGCAGGCCGACAGGCTTGGCCTGTCGATGGCCAAGTCGCTGGCGCTGACCAAGGCGGTTGCTCAGGCCGCTGCGATCAGCGGCGGAACGTTGGAGGACCAGGCGGCTTCGGTAGCCGACTTCACCCAGGGCCTTGCCACTGGCACGATTCGCTGGAACTCCGTGCTACGCAAGAACGACCGGCTCGCGGGAGCGCTGGCGGACTCGTTCGGCGTGTCGGTCGACCAACTGAAGAAGATGGCCGGTACCGCGAAGTGGACCGGCAAGCAGGTGGCCGGCGCGCTGCTCAAACAAGCCGACAAGCTGGAGGCCGAGTACGCGCAGGTGCCAAAGACGTTCAGCGGCTCCATGATGCTGCTGAAGAATGCCCTTGGCAGGCAGATTGATGCATTCAACCGTGGGGTGGGTGCCGCCCGAGCATTCGCGGTTGGTGTGGGTTGGATAGCCAACAACCTGCAGGACGTCATGAAGGTGCTGACCCTGATCGGCGCGTCGGCCGCGTTGGCCACCATGCGAACGCAGCTGCTCTCCGCCACCAAGGCCAGCACGCTGCTGCAGGCCGCCATGGTCAAGCTGCGCGCGGTATCGATCCGAGCGCTTTGGCCGTTCCTGCGAATGGCCGCAATTCTGGCCTCGGTCTACCTGATCGGTCAGGACATCTGGGTATGGCTACAGGGTGGCGATTCGGTCATGGGCGAGTTGATCGGACCCGCAGAGAAGTGGCGAGATACGCTGGACAGCATCAAGGCCAAGCTTGAATGGATCAAGGTAGCGCTCGGCGGCATGGGACAGGAATTGGGGCCTTGGCTCGCCAAGTGGGGCGTGATCGCTACCCTTATCGTCGGCCTGGGCGGTCCGTTGCTATCCATCGTGAAGCTGGCCTTCAGCTTTGGTCAGGGCATCTTCTGGGTCGTGCGCGGTGTGGCGATGTTGGTATCCGGGCTCGCAGCAATCGTGGGCTGGCCAGCATTGCTGGCGGCCGCTGCCATTGCTGCTGTGATCGCGCTCGGTGTCTACATCTACACGCACTGGGGGGAGATCAAGAAATGGGGGCAGGATGCATGGGCTTCCATCACCAAGTCCATGGGCGAGTTCTATGACCAGGCTATTACATGGATCAAGGGCGTTGGCAGCGCCATTACGACATGGATATCCGACAAGCTGGCCAACCTTCCGATTACTGAGTGGATCAAGGGCGCTGGCGCATGGGTCGGCAACAAGGTATTCGGCGTTGGCGCCGCCGATGTGCAGCGCGTGCACCCAGCAGGGGGCGGCGTGACCATCCAGAACAACATCGCTGGCGTTCAAGTGACCGCGCCGAACTCCAGTCCGGCGGCTATAGCCGCGGCGACGGAGCGTGGCATCAGCTCGGCCGTGAGCCCCAGTCGTATGTCGCGAGCTGCAGCCGCGTTGCCAATGGTTGAGGCTGGCGCATGAGCTTCGTATCCCTTGTTTTCGATAGCGGGACGGCAAGGTCCAGCGTCGGGGCAATTCTGCTCGACGCGCTCCTGAATGAGGAGACGTCGCTCTCCAGCCAGGCAACTTCGTATGCCGTCGAAGACGGTGCGCCGATCTCGGATCACGTCGTGCTTGAATCGGAGCGCCTTTCGCTTTCTGGCTGGATCACGGCGGCGGATACGGTGCTATTCGGCGCTGGCGGTCGGAGCAAGCTGATTGCCGCCAAGGAGGCGTTGCGCAATATTCATAAGGAACGCTTGCCAGTGGTGGTCGTGACCGGTATGGATTCCTACGCCGACATGGTGATGGAGACGTGCAAGATCAGCCGTGACAGTAAAGGCGAGTTCTTTGAGGTGTCCTGCGATTTCCGCCGGATTCGAAAGGTCACGTTGCGGACCGCGGATATTCCGCCGGAGAAGGTTTCCGCCAGGGATGGTGGTAAGGCCAAGGGGAAGGCGGGCTCGACAAAGACCAATGCCGGGAAGGTCGACGGGAAGGAAGGCACCGAGAAGCAAAAGAGCGACCTGCGCCGGATTCTCGGCAGTGTGTTCGGGAAGAAGTAGATGCAGACAATCCGAGTGCTGGACACGAATGACAGTCTGACCGAGGTTGTGCTGGACGAGCGGACATTCTTCCTGCACTTGTCATGGAACAGTGAGGCTGAACTGTGGTCGCTCGCAATCGAGAATGCGTACAACGAGTTGATCATTGCTGGCATCGCCTTGGTCCCTGACACACCTCTCCTGGACCGCTTCCGATACCTGCCTGTGCCGGCCGGGGAGTTGCTGGTCCTGACGCCGGATGGTCGCGACAGCATCAGCCGCGAAGCCCTGCCGGCCGGCGACGTTGCCCTGGTTTATATCGAAGCCGACGAGGTAAAGAGTGGCTCGCTTTGATCGGACATACAGGCTGTTGGTGGGCAGGACGGGCGGGAAAGGCCTCGAGATTGTGCCGCCGATCCGCATCACGTTCGAGATCGACAAGGACGCCAGTGAGCAGCCGAACCCGCACAAGATTCGGATCTACAACCTGAAGCCAGAGACGCGACGTTCCATCGAGGTGCCGGACACACGTTGTGTCCTGTATGCCGGCTATGCCGAGGAAGACGGGCCGATACTGATGGCGGCCGGCGCGGTCACGTTCGGATACACGTACTTCGACGGCCCCGATGTCGTGACGGAACTAGAGGTGCGCGACGGCTATGTCGAAGTCAGAGATACCGCGGTGTCCCTCGGCTACGGCGCGGGCGCGTCTGCGAAGCGCATCGTGAGCGATGTCGCCAGGCAAATGGGGCTGCCCCTGATCATGGCCGACGACGTGCCCGAGCGCACGTGGCAGCACGGCTTCTCGTTCTATGGGCCGGCACGCCAGGCGCTACACAAGGTGGTTCAGGGCACCGGGCTGGAGTGGTCCATCCAGAACCAGACGCTGCAAGTCGTGCCGAAGCGGGGCACCACCAGGCGCCAAGCCGTGGTGCTGGCTGCCGACTCGGGTCTGATCGGATATCCGGAGCGAACCCGAGAGGGCGCACGGGAGAAGGCGCGCGTCAAGGACGAGCGGACGGGCAAGCGCGCCAATCTCGTCAGCGCGGCGCAGCAGCGCGATGGCTGGAGGGTGAAGTCGCTCCTGCTGCCGATGATCAATCCCGGTGATCCGGTCAAGTTGGAGAGCCGCTCTACTGAAGGCATCTACCGAGCCGAGTCGGTCAAGCACACCGGTGATTCGGAGGGCGGTGACTGGCAGACCGAGCTTGAGCTGGTCGACCGCGACGCACCACCGAAACAGAAGAAGGGCAAGTAACCATGGACGTGACAGAACTGCGCCAGCTCATTGCGACTGAGCTGGCGGAGGTACACACGTGCTTGCCCGGTGTCATCGTCTCCTATGACGGGCGCACGGCGGTGGTCAAGCCGGCGTTGCCGAAGCAGCTCGCCAACGGGGATGTACTTCCGGCCCCGCAGATTGTGCAGGTGCCGGTGTGCTGGCCATGCGGAGATGTGAGTGGAGCGAAAGCACTCATAACGGTACCGCTCAAGCCCGGCGACCCGGTGAAACTTTCGTTCTGTGAGCGCGCGCTCGAAGGGTGGCTGTCCGGCTCGGACGCTGCTCCGGATGACCCAAGACAGTTCGACCTTTCCGATGCCTTCGCCATGCCACTGATGCGCCCAGGCGCTGATGCCGCGGACACGGAAAACGTAGCCGTGCAGTACGGTGGCTGCGCGCTGAAACTCACGCCAGCAGGGGATGCCATCCTGAGCGGGCCCGGTACATTCCGTGTCCAGATGCCAGCCGTCTTCGAGAAGCTCCTGACATACCAGGCGGGGCTCACCGGGAAGGGCGGCGGGGGCGGTACGCAGATCAGTGGCGACATCACGCACACCGGCGGAACAATCAGTTCCAGCAGCCCGGTGGAGGATGGTCATCGCCACACCGACAGCGTTGGCGGCAAGACCTCTGGACCTGAGCAATGAGCCTCGACCTCGCACTATCACCAACGCATGACCTCGAACTGTCGGATGCGGGTGATGCATCCCTGGTCGACGGTGCCGAACGCATCGCGCAGCAGACCAAGGTGACGCTGCTCGCGTTTCTCGGCGAGTGGTTTCTCGATGTGTCGTTCGGCATCCCATATGTGGAGTCAGTCCTCGTCAAGGGGCCTGACCGAGCCCAGCTCGAGGCGATCTTCCGGGCGAAGATCGCGAGCGTTCCAGGCGTGCGGACGGTGCGCCGCATCGAGCTGCTCATTGACCACGCTGGGCGCACGATGGTCATCGACTTCGAAGCGGATACCGACGAAGGCCTGGTTGCGCGTCGCTACTTCCTTCAATCATAAGGACTGCACTTCATGGCATACGGTCTGACACCCGACGGGTTCGTGCGCAAGCGCCTGCCCGAGATTCGCCAGGAGATTGTGGCCGACTGGGAGGCACGGTTGCGAGCGAAGGGCTACGCAGGCCCTGTCGAGACGCGCCCGGATTCCGTCATTGGGCTTCTGATTGACACATTCTCTGATCGAGAGGAAACGCTGTGGGAGCTGGCAGAGGGTGTCTACTACGCGATGTATCCGCCGACGGCGTCAGGGGTGTCCCTCGACAACTCCGTCGCGTACGCCGGGGCGAAGCGCCTTGCGGCTGAGCCGTCCCGTTGCTACGTCGTGCTCTACGGCGCGGAAGGCACGGCTGTCCAGCCCGGGGCGCAGATCCGACACCGAACAACGCAGACGCTCTGGGGGATCGTCGACGGTACCACGATCTCCCGGGAGAATGCGGCGGACTTGCGCATCGAGGTGACGGCTGTGGCGGCGAATTCCGACTACACAGTGGTGATCAACAACGTTCCCTACACGTATCGGAGCGGGGTAGCACCCAACGTGGCGAGCATCATTTATGGCATTGCCGGGTCGCTGCTACCCACCGGCCTCAACGTTGAATCCAACGCGGCTGCGGTGCGCGTCTTCACGGATGGAAGAGCAGCGTTCGCGGCGGTCGTGTCACCGAATCTGCGTATGGCGAGCATCGGCACGCCGGCTCTTGCGGAGACGTTCGATGACATTGCCGAAGTGGCCCTTCCGGGCGACCTGTCGCAGATCGTTACCCAGACGCCAGGTTGGGCATCGGTAATCAACCTGCAGCCCGGGGCCGTCGGCCGCGCGTCGGAGAATGACGCGCAGCTGCGCGCCAGGTACAAGTATGGCATTTACCGTCTTGGGGCAGCGACGCTGCCGAGCATCTCGGCGAACCTGAAGGAACTGGTGCCGGGCGTGCTGGCGCTCAAGGTCTTTGAGAACGATACGGATGAGCCGGACGAGTATGGGCGACCGCCTCACAGCTTGCACGTTGTCATCGATGGAGGGTTGGACCAGGAAGTTGCTGACGCGATCTTCAGGCTCAAAGCCGCGGGCATCGACACACATGGCGATATGGCGATGTCGGTGCTGGATGATGGCGGTACCACACATGAGATTCGCTACGATCGCCCACACAAGGTGTATGTGTGGGCGAAGGCACGGGTGATGCAGCTCCCCCCTGAAGAGAGCGAGTTTCCGATAGATGGTCACGATCGGATTCAGCGAGGTATTGCCGCGGCCGGAGATACGTTGGGTATCGGGGAGGACATCGTGCTGCAGAAGCTGTACAGCGGGGTGTACACGACCCCGGGTGTCGCGATGGTGGACCTGCGGCTGGCTTGCTCGACCGATCCTACGTATGTGCCGGCAGACGCGGATTACGTGGAAGCCAACTATCCGGTAATGCCATTTGAGCGGGCAGACTTCGACGTGTCTCGCGTGGAGGTCGTTGCATGGACCTAAGGCAAGCGCACGGCGATATCGCGTGGTCGAACTGGCTTGCGCAGTTCAAGGACGGCAGCAACCTCGAGGCGCTGGTCAAGGCACTGCTAAAGCCGGCGGACGGAATACAGGACGCGTTGCGGGAGTTGCGTGACAGGCGATCGCTGGAAACAGCATTCGGCGCCCAGTTGGATGGCATCGGCACCATCGTCGTGTTGGATCGTCCGAAAGCCTATGTACCGTCCTATCCATACTTCGGCTTCGAGGGCGATCCCGATGCGCAGGGCTTCAACCAGGCTCCGTTCTGGAATGAGGGAGCCCCGGGCGCGACGCGGGAGTTGCGAGGCATCTCCGATGTCCTCTATCGGCGCCTCCTCAAATGGAAGATCGCGATCAACAACGGACATGGCACGGCGCCGGAGATTTCTGCGTCGCTGAAAGCCATCTTCGGCGCATCGCGGGTGATCGTATCCGACGCCGGAAACGCGAAGATTCGAATCTGGATGGATGTATCGCCGGTCGGGCTGACGGGGATCGACGTTCGACCCTACGTGCCAAAGGCGGCTGGCGTCGGGCTGCTGTCCATGTCGGGCAGCAAGCCAAAGCCGTTCGGATTCCGAAGTCAGGGGTTCTGGGGCTTCGGGGAAGGCGTCTTCGCAAGGGAGTTCTGAGTATGTCGAGCATCGACTTCTTCAAGGATTTTGAGACGGTCTGGGCAACCAATGGCGCAGTCGTGCCTTTGGACTCGCGGGACTATCAAGAGGGGTGGGCATTCATCGGCGAGGTGCCACCGGAGCTGGAGCAGTTCAACCGCCTCCAGCAGGTTGTGGACCAGCGCACTGCGTGGCTTTACAAGCAGATGAAGGAGCTTGCCCGGGCATTCGGATACTCGATCGATGCAGAGAGCATTGACGCGCTTACAAGCGCCTTTGCCAAGATTCCCGCCCAGGTAAATGCCGATTGGAACGCCACCAGCGGTGCAGCCAAGATCCTCAACAAGCCGAATCTGGCGAAGGTCGCGACGAGCGGCAACTACGGCGACCTCAACGGGAAGCCCAATCTTGCTGCGGTGGCCACGTCCGGCAGCTATAACGACCTCTCTGAAAAACCTGCAATTCCGGCTGCTCAGGTCAACGCTGACTGGAATGCAACCAGCGGCGTGGAGGCGATTCTGAACAAGCCGGACTTGTCTGGTGGATGGACTTCCGCAACGCTGAATCCCATGGTGTTGGGCGGCCTGGGCAATTTCGTCTTTGTTGCGAACATGGTGGCGCCTGGCGCCTACGTCGCTAACCCACAGGTTCGTTGGAACGGCCCATTCCTGCCTGGAACGTGGATGGGGTGCGGAAACTACTCCAGCGGCGGCGACAAGTTGTCATTGTTGGTCAGGGTGGTCTGATGAAATACGACGACGTGAAGGAACCGATTTACGGATCGGAAGACGGGACTGTCATCTTTTGTCGCGTTAAGTTTGATGGAATGTCGGACTACGTTCCGTTCGGCGCTGCCGCCCACGATTGCACAGAGCATGGCCGTCGTATCCATGCTGAATTGATGGACGGAAAGTACGGGCCGATCGCCTCTTACGCGGAGCATCTGGCGTCTCGGCAGGATGAGTACGACGGGCTGGCAAGGGCGCAGCGAGATACCTTTCTGCGCGAATCCGACTGGGTGATGCTGAGATCGATTGAGACGGGGCGCCCAGTTCCGGCCGAATGGCTTGCCTACCGGCAAGCCCTTCGTGATGCACCGACGCAGCCTGGTTGGCCGATGAGTGTTGTCTGGCCGGTGTCCCCCGGGGTGCAAACTACGATGCCAGGAGCTGACCTATGAAATCGAGTCAGTCGCCCAAGCTCATGCCGCTGCCATTCGCGTCGGCAGGTTCAAAGAACGATATTCCGAAGTCGGCGCAGCCTGACAAGCCGGGCGCAGCGTCCCTACAGTCGGGGTTCCCGGATATCACGATGACCAGCGCATTGCTGGGTGGTGTACCGCCGGATGGGAAGGACATGAACGGTGTCCTATACCTGCTGTCGCTGACCGCTCGCTGGAGTCAACTCGGTGGCGGCTTTACCTACAACAGGTCATTTGCCACTGACTCCGGGGTGAACGGGTATCCCAAAGGCGCGATGCTGCTCGCGGCGGATGGCACGCGATACTGGTTCAACCAGGCTGATGACAATGTGACCGACCCGGAGGCTCCGGACGGATCGGCACGGAATTGGGTGCTGCTCAATGCAGACTGGAATGCCGACACTGGGCCCGGGCAAATCCTCAACAAACCGGCGCTTGCCGCTGTCGCTACATCGGGTAGCTACGATGATCTGACCGACAAGCCGGCCATCCCCGCAGCCCAGGTAAATGCCGACTGGAATGCCACGAGCGGGGCGGCCAAGATCCTGAACAAGCCGAATCTGGCGAAGGTCGCGACCAGCGGGAGCTACAGCGACTTGAAGGACAAGCCAACACAAGCCAACGCTGACTGGAATGCGACTAGCGGGGCGGCCGAGATCCTGAACAAGCCTACCTTGGCGCCAGTAGCGACCGCAGGCAAGCATTCGGCGTTGTCGGATATCAAGGGCGATGGCGACCTGCATATTTCCGTAGAGCAACAGCGTAAGCTCACCGTGGCTGTGCTGCTTTCCGAGACGGTTTACTCGGTGGTTAAGCAGGCGGTGACTTTCGTGGTGAATGACGCAAGCATCAACTGCGCGCTTGTTCCACCGTTGGTCGGATCCCCGGTGGTGTTCGAAAGCAGCGGCGCATTGCCAAATGAGCTACAGGCCGGAGTGACGTATTTCGTGGTTAGCGTCAAGCCCTTGGACGCTTTGGATAGCGGCGTTGGCGCCTGGTTCAGGGTGGCCACGCATCCAGGTGGTGAAGCGATCGTTATGCACACCACAGGAAGTGGCACCCACATGATCGCAAATCCCAGGTGGCTCAAGGCAACACATAACCCCGTGTGTGTCGAGGCCGAGATACAAGGCGGAGGCGGTGGAGGCGGGGGGGCGGCGGGAGCGTCCGGGACCGCAACAGGAGGCGGTGGGGGTGGCTATGCGAAGCTTCGCCTCGCCGCTTCGTCATTGCCTGAGAGCATCGACATTGTTGTTGGAACTGGCGGAATGCCTGGCGCTACGGAAGGAAATTTTGGAACTAACGGTGGAACGACATCGTTCGGTAGCGTCGCCTCGGCGACTGGCGGTTTTGCAGGGGTCGCTAGCACGATCAACATCATGCTGCTTGGGTCGCCAGGGGGTAATGGTGTTGGAGGCGATCTCAATATCCGTGGCGAAGGGTCCGAACCAGTTCAAACGACGACGTACTCCAACTACAGCCGTGGGGGAAATTCAATGTTCGGCTTTGGTGGGATGGGCGCCATTCGCATTGGCGGCTCAACTCCTACTCCACATGGGAGTGGCAGGGGGGCTGGCGGCGCCGGAGGGAATGGCGCAGACACTGGATTTCGGTCTGGGCGCGGATCGGATGGCCTTGTGATTCTCAGGGAGTATGCGTAATGGTGACCAAGGCAAGGGTTGAGCAGGGTCAGGTTGTGGAACTGCTGACGGCTGAGCCGTTTCCCGAATTTCATCCGTCGCTGGTGTGGGTCAATTGTTCAGGCGACGTGGCTGTCGGCTGGACGTATGAGCACGGAGAATTCGCACCGCCGAAGCCGCCGACCGCAGAGAGCATCGCCGATGCCTACATTGGGGCGCTGCAACGGGAGATGGACTCCACCGCGCGCAGCCGCGGCTACGACGACATCAAGTCCGCGATCACCTATTTGCAGAGCAGCATCCCGAAGTTCGCCGCGGAGGCGGCGGCGTTGTGCGTATGGCGGGATGCGGTCTGGCGATACGGACTCGAGCAGATCGCTTCGGTGCAGGTAGCTTCCAAGCCGCTACCTTCGATCGAGGACTTTGTGTCTGCGATGCCGCCCATCGAGTGGCCGGAGGGGGTATGAGAGTGGCCCTTGTAGGCCGGGGAGCGGTGCATCACCGTGGGTGTTCCCCGTGCCGGTGTTCAATTGCGTTTCGGAGGGTACATGGCTGAGCCAGTCTCGTCGGCAGGCGCCGCGGTGGTTACCGGGATGGTAAGCGGTCTCGCGCTGGGCACTGTTGTGTCCAAGCCAAATGTCGCGATGCTAAGCGGCGTGTTCTGTGGGGCGGTGGTATTCCTGTTGCGCAGCAAGGAGCCCCACTGGATCAAGAAGGCACTCTATTTTTGCATCTCGCTCGTCGGTGGATACGCAATTGCGCCCGACGTGCAGTTGGCATTCGGATGGTTGCCCGCTTGGCTGGCGGCATTCTTTTCGGCCGCCGCGGTGGTGGCGGTAGCCGTGATTGTGCTGGACTGGTCCGAGAGGGCCATTCCGCAAGTTCTCAACCGCCTGGTAGATCGATTGATGGGAGGGGACCCCGGTGAATGAGCTGATGTTGTACCTGAATGCAAAAGGGGCAGCAGACTTTGGGCTGCTGGTGGCCAACGGCGTCATCTCGACGGCGATCTTCTCGATTCTGCTGTTTGTACGGCGCAAGGCCGAAGCCCCGATGGCGGCGCACGCACGCTTGGCTAGGTATGCCTTTGTTGCAGTCTATGGCGTACTGGCCGCGCGCACCTGGTGCGGCGTCTATTACACGCCGGTTGAGCCTACGGAGGTGGCGGTAAATCTGATTGTGCTTTGGCTGGTCTGGGTAACTCGCGGCGACCTGTCCGTGATTCTTGACGCCGTTCGAATCGTGCTGGATCGCAGAGACCACGGCTCCAGATCCTGAACTTCACTTGACGTTGAAATGGCCACCTTCAGGTGGCCTTTCTTTTTTTTGGGGGCTGGGCATGAAGATTTCCGCCAACGGACTCGCTGTCATCAAGTACTTCGAGAGCTGCCGGTTGTCTGCGTATTTCGACAGCGGAGGCGTTCCAACCATCGGCTGGGGCCACACGGGGCCGGACGTTCGACTCGGTATGACGATCACGCAGGCGCGTGCTGACGAACTGCTTTGTGCGGATATCGCCGACCATGAGCGGATAGTCTCCGACGCTGTGACTGTGCCATTGACGCAAGGACAGTTCGACGCGCTGGTTTCATTTTGCTTCAACGTGGGTCCGGGCAAGAAGGACAAGAAAGATGGCCTGGTGACGCTGGCGAGCGGCAAGCCTTCGACCCTGCTGCGACGCGTCAACGCCGGCGACTTTAATGCTGCAAGAGGCCAGTTTTCCCTTTGGAACAAGGCAGGCGGAGTGCCCCAACGAGGCCTGATCCGCCGCCGCGCGGCGGAGTGTGCGCTGTTCATTGGGATGAAGGGAGCCGACGCCATTGCGGTGGGGAGATCCGCAGCATGACCTGGAACCCGAAACTCTTGCCGTGGCGCACCATCGGCATGGGGAGCCTCGCGGGTGTACTCGCGGCCGGCCTGTTTGCTGCCGGATGGATGACCAACGGCTGGCGCAAGGACGCCGAGATCGCGAGGCAAAGCGCCGCGCGCGCGCAGGCGGACCTGGTGAGTGCCAACAAGGCTCTGGGCGATCTTCGGGAGGCCGGTGCCCGGATCCGCCATAGTGCGGACGACTACCTGACCGTCAAAACGGATTTAGGCGCCAAACTCGACGCCATCCGGAAGGATCTGAAGAATGCGAAGCCTTTGCCTGTTGATTGTCGCCCTGACGATTTCCGGATGCGCCAGCTCGCCAGTGCCGTCGACGCTGCCAAGCAAGCCGCCGCCTCTCGATAGCGCTCTGGCGGCACCGTGCAAGGTGCCGGACGCGCCGGAGGTGGCTGACTATGACGTCTGGCAGGAGTGGATGATGAACGATCTGCTGAGGTCGTTGGGAGACTGCGCGGCCAAGCACGCCAGAACGGTGAAGGCTTGGCCGACGTGATATCCCGCTCGCTCGGCTGCGGCTTATTGGAAGAGGGTCAATTCGACGTTATCGGGCTTCAGCTTAAGCATGAGCATGTCGTAATACCATGCCAATGCACCAAAGCCCACAGCCAGCGCCAGCAGCGAGATCTTGCTGCCGAGGCCAAGGCGATCGCCGCTGAAGAGGGCTATTCCGAAGCCAAGCAGGAAAACGCCGGACAGCAGTTTGCAGGCGAGCAGGAAGAGCCCGCGGAAAGTGCGAAGCAGGTGGAACAGAATTGTCTTGATAGCACGCATTGTACGAAATGGACGTTTGTGGTTTGAATCCTGGCAACGACCTAACGTCCACGAGCCCATGTACCTGAATAGCCCCTTTGTGGGGTAGCAATCTGGCAGTTTCTTGATCTGACCCTTGGGGCCGGGATTGTGCACGATGGATGCCCGCCGCAGCCTAATCTCTGTTGAAGTTTGAGGCAGGTCAGTGCAATTGGAGATCCAGGCTGCAGAATCGATCCTCGGTCAACCAATGCACACCGTGCCATGCCCACCGTCCTTATTGTCGACGACCATCCTGTCGTTCGCTACGCGCTGCGCGACTACTTTTCACGGCTTGCGTGGGTGAGCGAGACATTTGAGGCTCGGGACGGGGTAGAAGCGCTACGCATTGCACGCTCAGCGAAACCCGATCTGATTCTATTGGACGTGGTGCTGCCTGGGATTGACGGGATCTCTCTCTTGACTCGCTTGCGTCAAGCAGCGCCAAATTCGCGTGCGGTTATGATGACTGGACACTCTGAGGCGCTTTATGTAGGGCGCGCACGAGATGCCGGCGCATATGGCTTCATCAACAAGGCGTTGGATCTGCCCGCAATTGCGAATTGCGTGGAACGTGTCGCAGCTGGCTTCGCTGTGTTTCCAATTACCTCTGGCGGCAGGCATTGGAAGGCGATGGATGAAACGGCGCTTCAACAGCTCACAAATAAGGAACTCGTAGTGTTGCGGATGCTCGTGAGTGGAAGCCGCCCAAAGGACATAGCACAAGCGCTCAGTATCCACACCAAGACCGTCAGTTCCTACAAAACCAGAATGCTATCAAAGCTGCACGCAACCTCGCTGGTCGACCTGATCGAGTTTGCCCGCCGCTGCGGGATTACGCAGCCTTCATAGGCTTTCTAGCTACTTCGCCGGCCGTATGCCGGCCGACATGATTGGTCGGCCCGAGGCGAAGCGGGAGAGTTCGCTGAATATGCATGAAAAGCATTGCCAGCAGCCTTATGGTTCCTTGCTTAGATCAGATGGTAAACCCTTCATGCTACCTTTAGACAATCGATTTTCCCACATCTCAATCAGGCTCTGGCCGAATTGGATTAGTTCGATTCGGGTATTGTCTGGGACGCCGTGCTTATCCGTTAGCACTATATCGATTTGAGGCATGATGTACCCGTCTTCAATGTAGTCATCCTCAAAATATTCTTCCTTTTCTAGGGATCGAACAGAGTCATTTTTTCGATTGTTGAGCGCGAAGTGCTTCGATGCATTTGCTATATGTTCGCATATGCCGTGCAAGTATTTCTCGTCTTGCGTAAGTTGTGGCTTCCCTGCCCAATCGAAAATGTGGCTGGAAGTCACCACGAAGTTGAAGAAAAGATATGCGTCGTCGGGGTTGGTCTTTAGTAGTTCAAAATCATTTTTCGCCTTTTTTAATAAATCAGAGGCGGTTCGCATGTCAAACACACCCCTTGACGTGAAGCCGTGAAGTTTTTTCTTTTCTTTCATTCTGTACGTGTGGCGGTGTGATAGAGCGCCGTTGGGAATATGTGAGGCATCCAGTCTACCGCCTGAATCGTTTAGGTGGTACAGCCCCAGGCCGCTTGACCTTCATCCAGTCGCGCGATCTCTCACCCGATCGGTAGATCGATCCCGCGCGCTTCCCCACCACACCCTCCAGACCCAGCGTGAGCGCATGGCCGTACAGCCACGCGCCATCGTCGACGTTTGCCACGTAAAGCATGCCCGGCGGCGGGCTAGCCAGGAGCTTCAGCAGGGCGGCCTTGCGCCTCTCGATCGGCAGTGCGCGCAGATCCTTTCCCTTTCCAACCAGCAGGTCAAAGACGCAGTAAGCGACGGCGTCCGCGCCGCGATACCAGCCCTTGCGCCTCGCGCGCGCATGCAGCCGCTCGAAATCGCTCTTGCCGATGTCGTCCAACACGCAGACCTCGCCGTCCAGAATGTTGCCAGGGGGAAGGGTGCCCAGCGCCTCGACAAGCTCGGGGAACCACGAGGTGGCGTTCGCTCCATTGCGAGACTTCAACTGCGGCGCGTCGCCTGTGGTGGCCAGCAGCCGGTAGCCGTCGTACTTGATCTCGAAATGCCAGCCAGGCCCGCGCGGGATGGTCTTGCGCTCGCACAAGAGCATGGGCCGCAGTTCAGTCAGCGTCGGCGCTGGCGGCGGCCGGCTGGCCACGGCATCAACCCTTGATGCTGCGTGGGTCGTTGCCGAATGAGTTTCGCTCGCGGATCTGCCCGTCGCGGCCGTGGACCAGCAGTTCGACCTTTTCCTGCTTCGCCTTCTCGGTTCCGGCTGCTATTGCCTCCTCCTGTGATGTGAAGATCTGGAAGCTGCCCGGACTTCCCTCAAGTTCGAGAGCCCAACCGCTTTCCCGGGGCACGACGTGGATATTCTTGCCTGGCATGGCTGTCTCCTGACTGTTGATGCCGCCAGTCTCGGCTCGGCCCTCAGCCGGCGCTATCAGGCGCAGTCCGACAGAAGATTGTTGAAGTGGCTAAAGCGGCAGTTCGGGCTCAGTTGGTGGAGAGCTTTCCTTTGCCCGCCGCACGTGTGGCGCCGCCTCGGTGGCCATGGATTCGGCCGGGAAGAGGGTCATGAAGGTTCGCGCAACCTCGGGATTGCGGCACGCCAGCCATTCGTCCCACTGTTCCCGCGGCACGATCACTACGGAGCGCTTCTCCTTGCCCGGCGCGTGCATCCGATTCATGACTGGATGCGCGTCGGCGTTAACCGTCAGCATGGTGAAAGAATAGACGCCGTCTGGCCAGTCGCGCCATAGGCCGGCAATGCCGAAGGCCGGCTCGCCTGGCAGCCAGATGCGGTACCGTGTCGATTTGGGTCCAGCCTCGTAGTTCGGCTCAAACACGGCCGTGGCCGGTATCAGGCAAAGCTGCCCCTTCTTCCATGGGCCGCTGAATGTCCGCTTCTCGCCCACCGTTTCTGACCTTGCGTTCATGGTGTCATAGGGACGGACGCCTTGCGGGATGCGCGAGCGGGGTACCAGGCCAAACGTGGCCAGTACGCTGTCGCGGTGACCATCGCCATCGACTCGCACGATCGGCGCTGAGTAATCCGGCCAGGTCTCAGGCTTCCACTCGGCCGGCGGTGGCTCGACGCCGAAGATGTCTCGCAGGATCTGGCGTTGCACAGGGGCGTAATTGGTGCACATAGCGACCTTAAAACGTCGATTTGGCGTTGACTGACGCCGCCAAGTCCTGCCGCGGCACGGTGCGCAACACCTTATCGATCACGCGCCGGTGTTTGTCTTCGGCTTCTTCCCAGGTGGCCGACTCAAAAGTCCTATTGATCGAGCCTGCGCGGAGCTTTGTACAGAACATGGGCGGCTTGTCGTCGCGCATGCTGGCCCATCCGGAAAAGTAGGTCCAGACCTCCGCATTGTATTCAGGGAGCAAATCCTTGATCTGGTATGCCTTGCCCTGCCAGCTCATCCAGCGCGCGTGAGTGCCGTAATCGTAGATTCGAAGCGGCAGCCCGCAATCATCCAGAATGTAGTATCGATCGTAGCCAGGATCGATTGGGCACGGTTCGTAGCCCCCGGGCGGCGGTTCGGGATGGGGTGGAACAGTTAGGCGCGGCATGATCGATATACTGTATATACATACAGTATATCGGCCTGGTCAGCCTGGCGGCCAAGGCAGACCGCCTTCCGCAGGCAGCGAAAGGTCTTCAGCTGCCCGCCACCCGCCACTACGCCGATCAATGTGCAGCATACGTGTGCTACCGCGCTTCGCGATGAGCATTACGTCGATGGAGCGGCCGTCGCTTTCATCGGGCCGAAAGCCGCGGTGGTAGACGACAATCCGGGCAAATGTGTCCGCGACCAGTTGCCGGGCCTTCATTCTGGCGTCATAGTCCAACTCCTCCACGCCGGCCACGAGTTCTGCCCAGGCCGCGGCGGCGGCAGGCGGTGTAGCGCTGGCGGTGGCAGCAAGCTCATGCTCGAGCGCTGCCACACCCTTATTTTTCTCTTCCAGTTTCGCTTCCAGCTCACGCGCCTTGCGTGCAAACGCTGCCGGCGCGTTGCCGTCGTCGGCCAGCAGTGCCTGAGTGATCCGGTCGATCTGCGCCTCAATGTCTGCGGCGCGCTGCCGCGCGAGCGCCAACCGGGCCGAAGTCGATGTCGCGCTATTGTCGCCTTCCATGAGCCGAGTGAGGTTCATTTGGTCGGCGCAGAAGCTCATGACGGCCTGCTCGACCGGGACAACACTGCAGCTGCCGCCGACCGGGCAGCCTGTGTTGTGGGAATAGCCGACACAGATCAGCCGGCGGTGCCCTGGTGCTAGGCGGCCATCGTCCATGCGCTTCCGGTACATGAGGTTTTGGCCCACCAGCGCGGTGCCGCAGTACCCGCAATAGGTAATGCCGAGCCCGGTTACGACACCCGGAATCTCACCCTTACCCTTACGGCGGCCGCGCTGGTCGGCGAGGTGCTGCAGCTCGGAGAACTCTTCGGGGCTAATCAGGGGAGGGTAGTAGCCTTCCAGCTTGTATTCTTCCCCGTCGACCTCGAGCACGCGTGTCCCGACGAGCGCCGGATTTCGGATGGTCCGGTAGATTTGCTGCGCTGGGTTGCCGCCCGCCGTCATGGCGAGGCCCATCCCGGACAACGCGCGGACCGTCCGGATGGCGCCGTGGCCGGCTTTGAACATGCGAACTGCCGCGAGGATCGCCTCGGCCCGCTCGGGTACCAGCACGAAGGCGTTGCTCTCTTCGCGAACCCACTGTGGATCCTTGCCGTTCCGGATGATGCCGCGCCACGTGCCGGCAACCCAGCCTTGGCACTGCCGCCGGATGGCAGCTTTGACGCGCTTGCTCTTCGTTTCGGACTCTTCGTGAGCCCGGATCATCACCAGCAGGCTGTAGACCAGATCCATCGGCTGTGCTTTGAGCCGGGCCCGGTTATACTCGCGCCCGTCGCTGGCGGTGACGACGGTGATTCCGGCGTTAATGATCTGCGCGAGTTGTGCCTGGGCCTGAATCGGCTCTGCGCGGCTTAGCCGGTCCAGCCCTTCGACAACCAGGACAGAGCCAGGCGGGATCTGTCCACCTTCCACCGCGCGCAGGAATACGCCAAGTGCTCCCTGTTTAACATGTCGCTGGTGGTACGCAGACAGTCCTTCGTCGCGGAGGGACAGGGCGGAGTCCAGCTGCATTTCATGCTCGGCCGCCCAGCGGGTCGCATACTCGAGCTGCCGGTCAGCACTGCTGCCCGCGGCCTGCTTGGGATCGCTGAACCGCAGGTAGCTGTAAACTCTCGCCTTTGAAATCATGCCCCACAGTCAGAATTATGTCTAAGACCTATAGTATAGGTATGGTATCTCTCGGGTGCCCGAAAGCGCTGGTCGACTCGGAGCAGATCATCACCCAGCTGCGCGCCGAGGGCTATGCCATCAGCGGCACCTATGACGGCGCCGACCTGGTCGTGGTCAACACCTGCGGCTTTATCGACGAGGCGGTGCAGGAAAGCCTGGACGCGATCGGCGAAGCGCTGACCGAGAACGGCAAGGTCATTGTCACCGGCTGCCTGGGCGCGAAAAAGGATGCCGCTGGCCACGACATCGTGTCGTCGGTGCATCCCAAGGTGCTGGCCGTGACCGGGCCGCACGCGCTGGGCGAGGTGATGCAGGCGGTGCACACGCACCTGCCCAAGCCGCACGACCCGTTTACCGACCTGGTGCCGGCCGCCGGCATCAAGCTCACGCCCAAGCACTACGCCTACCTGAAGATCTCCGAGGGCTGCAACCACCGCTGCTCGTTCTGCATCATCCCGTCGATGCGCGGCGACCTGGTCTCGCGCCCGGTCGCCGAGGTCATGCTCGAGGCCGAGAACCTGTTCAAGGCCGGGGTCAAGGAACTGCTGGTGATCTCGCAGGACACCAGCGCCTACGGCGTCGACGTCAAATACCGCACCGGCTTCTGGAACGGCCGCCCGCTCAAGACCCGCATGACCGAGCTGGTCGCGGCGCTGGGCGAGCTGGCCGCGCAGTACGGCGCCTGGGTGCGCCTGCATTACGTGTACCCGTACCCGCACGTCGACGAGATCATCCCGCTGATGAACAACGGCCATGTGCTGCCGTACCTGGACGTGCCGCTGCAGCACGCCCACCCGGACGTGCTCAAGCGCATGAAGCGCCCGGCCAATGCAGAGAAGACCATGGACCGCATTCGCGCGTGGCGCGAGATCTGTCCGGAACTGACCATCCGCAGCACCTTTATCGCCGGCTTCCCGGGCGAGACCGAGGCCGAGTTCCAGACGCTGCTGGATTTCATTGCCGAGGCCGAGCTGGACCGCGTTGGCTGCTTCGCGTACTCGCCGGTGGAGGGCGCCACCGCCAACGACCTGCCCGGCGCGCTGCCCGACGAAGTGCGCGAGGAACGCCGCGCCCGTTTCATGGAGGTGGCCGAGGCGGTGTCCGCCCGCCGCCTGCAGCGCAAGGTGGGCCAGACCCTGCGCGTGCTGGTCGACGAGGTCAACCAGGATGGCGGCATCGGCCGTTCGTCGGCGGATGCGCCGGAAATCGACGGCCTGGTCTATATCGCGCCGCCGCAACGGACTTCGCAACGTTTGCGCGCGGGCGAGTTTGTCGACGTGAAGATCACCGGCGCCGATGGCCACGACCTGTGGGGCGAGGCCTGAGCTAGTCCCGCCGGACGATGCAGGGCAGGGCGCCATTAGGTAAAAGTACGATCGTTCGCTTCGGCTGCGGCACCGCTATACTGTGCGGTGCAACATAACCCACATGGAGACAGTCATGACGCGTGAAGTCGTAGTAGTGAGCGGTGTCCGTACCGCGATCGGAACCTTTGGCGGCAGCCTGAAGGACGTAGCGCCGGCAGAGCTGGGCGCGCTGGTGGTGCGCGAGGCGCTGGCCCGCGCGCAGGTGTCGGGCGACGATGTCGGCCATGTGGTGTTCGGCAACGTGATCCAGACCGAGCCGCGCGACATGTACCTGGGCCGCGTCGCGGCCGTCAACGGCGGCGTGTCGGTCAACGCCCCGGCGCTGACCGTCAACCGGCTGTGCGGCTCGGGCCTGCAGGCCATCGTCAGCGCTGCACAGACCATCCTGCTGGGCGATGCCGACGTCGCCATCGGCGGCGGTGCCGAAAGCATGAGCCGCGCCCCATACCTGGCCCCGGCGGCACGCTGGGGCGCGCGCATGGGCGATGCCGGCCTGGTCGACATGATGCTGGGTGCGCTGCACGACCCGTTCCACCGCATCCACATGGGTGTGACCGCCGAGAACGTCGCCAAGGAATACGAGATCTCGCGCGCGCAGCAAGACGAAGCCGCGCTGGAATCGCACCGCCGCGCGTCCGCCGCGATCAAGGCCGGCTACTTCAAGGACCAGATCGTCCCGGTGGTGACCAAGGGCCGCAAGGGCGAGGTCACCTTCGACACCGACGAGCATGTGCGCCATGACGCCACCATGGACGACATGACCAAGCTCAAGCCGGTCTTCGTCAAGGAAAACGGCACCGTCACCGCCGGCAATGCCTCGGGCCTGAACGACGCCGCCGCCGCGGTGGTGATGATGGAGCGCGCCGAGGCCGAGCGCCGCGGCCTGAAGCCGCTGGCGCGCCTGGTGTCGTACGGCCATGCCGGCGTCGACCCCAAGACCATGGGCATCGGCCCGGTGCCGGCGACCAAGATCGCGCTCGAGCGTGCCGGCCTGCAGGTGTCGGACCTGGACGTGATCGAAGCCAACGAGGCCTTTGCCGCGCAGGCCTGCGCGGTCAGCAAGGCGCTCGGCCTGGACCCGGCCAAGGTCAATCCGAACGGATCGGGCATCTCGCTGGGCCACCCGATCGGCGCCACCGGCGCGCTGATCACGGTGAAGGCGCTGCATGAGTTGAACCGCGTGCAGGGCCGCTACGCACTGGTGACGATGTGCATCGGCGGCGGACAGGGCATTGCCGCCATCTTCGAACGGATCTGAGGTTTGCCTTGCGCGTGGCCCGGCTGACCCGACTTTGCACGACCCTTGGTGCCGCCGCCGTGCTCGCCCTGGCGGGCGCGGCGCAGGCTGGGCCGGCCGCCGAGCTGTCGACTGGTGCGGTGAACGGCGCGGTGAACGCCGCCGCCGCTGGCGCTGAAGCGCTGGGCCTGAACCAGGCCATCCGCGACGGCGAGGCCCGCCGCGGCGCCAGCGGCGCGGCGCTGTCGACCGGCACCGCCAGGCCGCTGGCACCGCGGCCGGAGTACGCGTCGCTGCCGGTCTATGTCGGCAAGGTCGGCGACCAGCCGGTGCGCCTGCGCCTGGGCCCCAAGCCCGACGAGCGCGACAGCGTGCGCGGCGAGTACAGCGGCCGTGGCGCCGGCGTGCGGCTACTGGCCGGCGAGTGGGAGGACGGCGCCTTCCTGATGGAGGAATCCGACGACGGCACCCGGGTGTCCGGCAACTGGGAAGGCACCATCGACGCCAGCGGCGCCGTGCGCGGCACCTGGACCGATGCCTTCAACCCGGCCATCGTGCTCCCATTCTTCATCCGCCCGCTCGGCATGCTGGTGATTCCACCGTTCGACATGACGCCCAACAGCGGCGTCACCTACGCGCCGCCGCCGCCGAAATCGTCGATTTCGGGCTGGTAAGACCCTGGTAGGCCTTTTCCGGCGCCACGCGCTGAAGCATCCCGGTGGCGCGGGCGGCATTTGCTGGTAAGCTCGGAGGCTCATCGCGTCTCATGCCTGGCCGTGCCGCACGCCACGTTCGGCGGCCGGCCGGCAGCCAGCAAGGAAACCGCCGTGTCCGATTCAACGTCCGACCAGCCCGCATCCCCCGCCCATTACCTGCAGACCGTCGCGGTCCAGCCCGAGCTGGACATCGCCCCCGGCTTTGCCTCGTTCTCCCCGGCCACGCACCGCGGCTCGACCGTGGTGTTCCGCAACCTCGCCGAACTGCGCGCGCATGGCGACGGCGCCACCACCTACTGGCGCTACGGCCTGCATGCCACGCCGACCAGCGAGGCGCTGTGCCAGCACCTGGCGCTGCTCGAGGGCGCGCGCCACACGCTGCTGCAGCCGTCGGGCCTGGCGGCGATCTCGCTGGTGTATTTCGCGCTGCTCAAGAGCGGCGATGACGTGCTGGTGCCGCATAACGTCTACGGCCCCAACCGCGACCACGGCGAGTGGCTGGCGCGCGACTTCGGCGTGACCGTGCGCTACTACGACCCCATGGACGCCGCCGCGGTGCCTGCGCTGATCCAGCCCAACACGCGGCTGATCTGGATGGAGTCGCCGGGCTCGGTGACGATGGAGGTGCCCGACTGCGGCGCCATCGTCGCCGCGGCGCGCGCGCGCGGCGTGCTGACCGCGATCGACAATACCTGGTCGGCCGGCGTCTACTTGCGCCCGTTCGAATTAGGCATCGACATCTCGGTGCAGGCGCTGACCAAGTACCAGTCCGGCGGCAGCGACGTGCTGATGGGCGCGGTACTGACCTGCGACGACGCCCTGCACGGCCGGCTCAGGCGCGCCCGCATGCTGATGGGCTGGGGCGTGTCCGCCGACGACTGCCACCTGGTGCTGCGCGCGCTGCCGAGCCTGCCGGTGCGGCTGGCCGCCCATGACCGCGCCGCGCGCGAGGTGGCCGAATGGCTGCGCCAGCGGCCGGAGGTGGCGCGCGTGCTGCATCCCGCGCTGCCGGATTGTCCCGGCCACGCCAACTGGCGCCGTGAATTCACCGGCGCCAGCGGGCTGTTCGCCATCGTGCTGCGCGAGCGCTATACGCGCCAGCAGGTCGATGCCTTCGTCGAGGCCCTGCAGCTGTTCGCCATCGGCTGGTCGTGGGGCGGCGCGCACAGCCTGGCGGTGCCGTACCACGTGCAGGGCATGCGCCCGGCGGGCACCTGGCCGCCGGCCGGCTGGCACGATACCGGCGAGCTGGTGCGGCTGTATATCGGCCTGGAAGACACGCGCGACCTGATCGCCGACCTGCGCCAGGCGATCGAGGCCACGTTGGCCGCCTGATCGGCCGGCAAGCTCAGGCTGGCTGTCTCAGTGCCAGGTTGAGCTGGTCGACGACTTCGGCCCAGTCGGCGTCGTCGAGCAGCTCGTCGCGCAGCAGGGCGGCCTGGGCGGGCGTCCAGAACGGGGCTTCGGCCAGTTCGAGGGTATCGGGCAGCGGCGCGTGCTTGCCGATGAAGGCGCGGATGCTGGCTTCGTCCGACGCCAGGCCGAGCTGGTCGAACAGTTCTGAAAACTGGTGGAAAGTCGGTTCCATGATGGTCGGGCTCCCGGTGGTTGGCCTCTGCTAGTGTAGGGCAGCCCCGACAACAAAAAACGGACGCCGCGGCGTCCGTTTTTTTATGGTGCCGGCGATGCGCCTCAGCGCGTCTCGGTGCCGGACATCGCCTTGGCCCCGGCGGCAGCGCTGGCAGCCGGTTGCGCCAGCCCCGCCCGCGGCATGGCCCAGACCGATTCCGCCGGTCCGCTGCGGGCACGGCGCGCGGTGGCGCGGGCGAGCGCGACAAAGCCCGCGGCCAGTGCGATCGCGCCGAGGTCGAAACCGGCGATGATCCAGTGCCCGCTGGGAATGCTGTGCAGCAGGTGGTCGCCGGTCAGGATCGCGTTCGACAGCGGCACCGTCAGCGCGGCCAGCGCGGCGGCATAGAGCAGCTCCACCGCCGCGCGCACCGGCGGGCGCAGCAGCGCCCAGGCGCAGGCCAGGCCGAACACGGTGAAATAGGTCTGGCTGACGGCGCGTTCGGGCCACAGCAGCGCCGCCGGGAAGCACAGCGCCACGCCGATGCAGCAGCCGATGCACACGCCCACGGTGGCCTGCGCCAGCAGGCGATGCACGCGCGGCTGCTCGGCCTGGCGCAGCTTGCGCCGCGACTCGATCCACAGCAGGTTGCCCGAATAGAACAGGAAAGCCCCGGCCAGCCCGGCCAGCAGGTAGACCAGCCGCACCGGCAGTTCGCCGAAGGTGCCGAAATGCAGCGCGTACAGCGCGCTGTAGAGCCCGTGGTTGCTGTCGCGCGCGCCGGCGGTCTGGTTGGCCGTCAGCTGGCCGGCGTTGGGTTCGCCGCTGGCGGCGTGGATGCCGACCGAGCCCAGGTTGCCGAGCGCCCGCGTGCTGGTGCCGCGCACTTCGACCACGGCGTTGGCGTCGCCGTAGCGCTGGAAGCGGAACGATTCCGGCGTGAAACGCTCGCCGCCGTGTTCGCGCGCGATCTGCATCAGCGTCGCGGTGGGCAGCGTCGGCACCGCGCGCCCTGCAGCGGCAACTTCCGGCACCGCGGTGGTGGCGGTCGGCACCGCTTCGAACAGGCGGCCGTTGAAGGTCAGCGTGTTGAACACCATCATCAGCACCAGCGACAGGCAGAACAGCGCGCCGGTAATGGCGAAGACCAGGTGGAAGGGCAGGCTGAACAGTCCCAGCACGTTGTGGGTGTCCATCCAGAAACGCTTGAGGTTGCGCCCGGGACGCACCGCGAACAGGTCTTTCTTCAGCCGCGGCAGGTGCAGCAGCACGCCGGACACCAGCGCCAGCCCGTACAGCACCGAGATCGCGCCCATGAAATAGATGCCGCCGACCGGGATGCCGAGCGAATAGTGCAGGCTGTTCAGGAACGCCGACAGCTCTCCCATGACGTGGTCGCGCGAGGTGTCGCGCTGCATCGCGGCGTTGCCGGCCAGGCGCGCGTCGGTGGTCATCTGCCACTCGCCGGCCTTGTCCTGCCAGTAGGCCGAGATATTCGGCTCGCCCTCCGAGGGCATGATCACGTAGGCACTGGCCGCGGCTTCGGGGTGGATCGCGACCAGCTTCTGCATGAAGCGGTCGACCGCGGCCGGGTCGGCCTTCGCCTCGACCGGCGCGCTGCCCTTGAGCCGCGCGGGCGACTGCCAGACATGCAGTTCGTGGTGGAAGACGGTGATGGCCCCGGCAAAGAAGGCGATAAACAGTGCCCAGCCGGCCATCAGGCCGACCCAGGTATGCAGCGTCTGGTACAGGCGCAGGGTTGCGGTTTTCATGATGGCAGTCTCAGGGAGTGGGCAGCGCGGCCAGTGCGGCCGGCGCCAGGCCGGCCAGGCGCAACGCCCAGAGCGCGCCGAAGCCGAGCAGGTTGGCGCCGCCCAGCCACAGCCACGCGCTGCGGCTGGAACGGAACAGCAGGCTGGCGCTGATGATCGCAACCCACACCGGCAGGCAGGCCGTCACCGCCGCGACGATGCCGGTTTGCCAGCCGCCCGGCAGGGCCAGGATCGCCAGCGTGCACAGCACCAGCGCCAGCGGCAGGCCGAGCAGTGCGCCGGCCAGCCACTTGGTGCCCATTCCGGATGCGTCCGCGCTCATGCCCGCTGCTCCCGTTCGCCGTGGCGCCTGCGCGCGGCATAGGTGCCGATGAACGGCCACACCGACAACGCGCACGGCACCGTGACCAGGCTGGCGGCAATCGCGACCGGCCAGCCATCGGTCAGGCTCCACAGCCAGGTGCTGGCGCAGGTCAGCGCCAGCCCCAGCCAGCCGGTCAGCCGCGGCCGGGAGAGGGTACCTGGCGGCAGCAACACCTGGTTGGGCGCGGCCAGGTACAGGCACGCGGCCGCAGCCAGGCCAAGAAGGACGGCCAGAACTTGCATGGGGCAATGTCAGATCAACGAAACATTAATAATAATGATTCGCATTTGTCCGCGCAAGCGCAGGTCGATGGTGCGCGACCCGCGAGGACTTCACTGCACCCGAAAAGGTACGCGCGGCGACGGCGCGCGAGCAGCGTCCGCGCGCGGCGGACGCTTCAGAAGGCGAGGCGCCTGGCGGGAATCAGTGCGGGAACAGCGCCAGCAGGCCGTCAAGCCCGACGTGGTTGAATGCGACGCTGGCCTGCGCGCGTACCACCGGCTTGGCGCGGAACGCCACCGACAGTCCGGCCACGGCCATCATCTTCAGGTCGTTCGAGCCATCGCCCATGACGATGGCCTGGTCTGGCGTGGCGCCGATCTGGGCGCAGATTTCCTGCACGGTGCGGGCCTTGACGTCGGCGTTGACGATCTCGCCGACGACATTGCCGGTCAGTTTGCCGTCGACGATCTCGAGCGTGTTGGCGCGGGTGAAGTCAAGCTGCAGGCGCGGCTTGAGCTGGTCGGTAAAGTGCACGAAGCCCCCGGAAACCAGCAGCGTCTTCAGGCCCAGCGCGCGCACCGTCTCCAGCATGCGCTCGGCGCCCGGCGACAGCCGCAGGCGCTCGGCATAGACACGCTCCAGCACGGCGGCGTCCAGCCCCTTGAGCAGCGCTACGCGGCGGCGCAGGCTTTCGTTGAAATCGGTGATCTCGCCGCGCATGGCGGCTTCAGTGATGGCGGAGACCTCGGCCTTGAGGCCGCAGAAGTCGGCGATCTCGTCGATGCACTCGATCGTGATCAGGGTCGAGTCCATGTCCATCGCCACCAGGCGGAAGTCGGACAGTTTGCGCCCGGCCGGTACCACCGCCCAGTCGATCGCGCGCGGGCCGCAGAAGTCGTCGAGCGCGTCGCGCAGCGCCGGCGTCAGCGGCGCGCAGTCCTCGGCCACGGCCACGGTGTCGCTGCGCGGCACCAGTGCGCTGGCGCGCGCCAGGGTGCGGGCGGTGTCGAGGTCGGCGGGGACAAGCGGGGCGAGGCTCTGCAGGATCAGGGGCATGACGGGCGAAAATCGGGCGCTTGCGCGGTCGTCGGCAAGGCGGGGGGCTGCTACGCGGCAAAAGCGCTATTGTAGCCCCCCGCGGCGCCCCCGGGCGAATCAGCGCTGCGCCATCACCATGTAGTCGACGGTCAGGCTGGACAGCGCGCGCACGCCGTTGATCAGCGCCGGCTCATCCACATAGAACTCCGGCGAGTGATTCGATGGCGCCTTGGTCACGTCCTGCCCCCTGGGCGTCACCCCGAGATTGAAGAACAAGCCCGGCACCTTCTCCTGGTAGAACGAAAAATCCTCGGAGGCAGTGGCCTTGGGCGTGATCATCCAGTTGCCGTCGCCGGCCACGCGCTGCAGCGTGGGCGCCATCTTCTCGGTCAGCGCCGGCTGATTGATGGTGGCGTTGTACAGCTCGACCACGCGGAAATTCGCCTCGGCCCCGGCGCTGGACGCAATCGCCTCGGTGGTGCGTTTCATGCGGGCATGGATATCCTTCTTCATGCCTTCGTCATAGGTGCGGATGGTGCCCATCATCTCGACCTTTTCCGGCACGATGTTCATGCGGTTGCCGCCGTGGAAGGTGCCCACGGTGATCACCGACGGTTCCAGCATGGCGTTGACCTGGCGGCTCTGGATGGTCTGCAGGCCCATCACGATCTGAGACGCCACCACGATCGGGTCGATCCCGCCCCACGGCCGCGCGCCGTGCGTCTGGCGGCCCTTGACGTCGATCCAGAACTGGTCGGCCGCCGCCATCGAGGCACCGCTGCGCCAGCCCAGCTTGCCCGATTCGATGCCGCTGGTCACATGCAGGCCGAAGATGGCGTCGACCTTGGGGTTGTCTAGCACGCCCTCCGCCACCATCTGCTTGGCGCCCCACATGTTCGAGCCATTGGGCTCGAAATCGGCCGGGCTTTCCTCGGCCGGCTGGAAGATGAACTTGACCGAGCCCGGCAGCTGGTCCTTCATGCCGGCCAGCACCTCGGCCGTGGCCATCAGGATCGCCACATGCGTGTCATGGCCGCAGGCGTGCATCACATCGACTTCCTTGCCCAGGTACTGGCCCTTGGCCTTCGACGCGAACGGCACGTCGACGCGCTCCTTCACCGGCAGCGCGTCCATGTCGGCGCGCAGCGCCACCACCGGGCCGGGCTTGCCGCCCTTGAGCACGCCGACCACGCCGGTCTTGGCCACGCCGGTCTTCACCTCCATGCCCAGCTTGCGCAGGTGCTCCGCCACCAGCTTCGCCGTGCGGGTCTCGTAGTTGCCCAGCTCCGGATGCTGGTGGATATCGCGGCGCCAGGCGATGAGTTGTTTCTCGACGGCCTTGGCGCGGGTTTCGATCTGGGCGTGCAGGGCTTCGGCGCCTTGCGTCTGGGCCTGCGCGGTGTTGCAGAGCAGGCCGGTGGCGAGCGCCAGGGTAGCGAGGGCAAAGCGGGTGGTGGAACAGGATGCGGTGCGACGTGCGGCCATGCAGGATCTCCTTCGTTGTTGTTGGTTTGGTGCGGGCGGAGTGAGGGCGCGCGGCAAGTGCAACGCGCCGGGAAAAGCGGAGTATTTTCTCCCCTCTCCCGCAAGCGGGAGAGGGGAGCAGAGCTCTGGCATGCTCGGCAGTCAGCTCACGCGCAGACTATCCACCACCTTATGCAAGAACGCCTCGCAAGCCGCCAGCTGCTCCAGCGCGACAAACTCGTCCGGCTTGTGCGCCTGCTGGATATCGCCGGGCCCGCATACCACCGCCGGAATGCCGGCGCGCTGGAACAGCCCGGCCTCGGTGCCGTAGGCCACCTTGCTGGTGTCGCGGTCCGCGGTCAGCGCGCGCACCAGTTGCGTGATGGCTTCCTGCTCGGCCACGTCGAGCGACGGCGCGGCGGCGATCTTGCTCAGCGTCAGGTCGGCATCGGCATGTTCGGCGCGCATCTTCGGCAGCAGCACGTCATTGGCATAGGCCTGGATGCGCGCGTAGATCGCTTCCGGATCGACGCCCGGCAGGTTGCGGAACTCGAACACGAACTCGCACAGCGCCGGGATCGTGTTGAGCGCAATGCCGCCCTGGATGGTGCCGGTCTGCGCGGTGGTGTAGGGCACGTCGAAGGCCTGGTCGTAGGGGCCGTTGGCCTTGAACTCGTCGGCGATGTCGCGGATGAAGCAGATCAGCCGCGCCGCGTATTCGATGGCATTGACGCCGCGCGGCGTCAGCGACGAATGCGCGGCCTGCCCGCGCACGCAGCAGCGGTAGGCGTTGATGCCCTTGTGCGCGACGATCACGCGCATGCTGGTGGGTTCGCCGACGATGCAGCCGCCGGGAGTCACGCCGCGCTCGCGCAATTCGGCCAGCAGGTAGGGCGCGCCCATGCAGCCGATTTCTTCGTCGAACGACAGCGCGTAGTGCACCGGCTCGCGCAGCCGGGCGTCGAGGATGGCCGGCAGCAGCGACAGGCTGGTGCCGATAAAGCCTTTCATGTCGCAGGTGCCGCGGCCGTACAGCTTGCCGTCGCGCACCACCGGCTTGAACGGGTCGGTGGTCCAGGCCTGGCCGTCTACCGGCACCACGTCGGTGTGGCCCGACAGCACGATGCCGCCGTTGGTGGCGCCGTTGGCCGCGGGCACGGTGACGAACAGGTTGGCCTTGTCCCGTTGCGGGTTGTAGCTCAGATGCGGCTTCAACCCCTTGGCCAGGAAATGGTCGCGCACCGACTCGATCAGGCCCAGGTTGGAATTGCGGCTGGTGGTGTCGTAGGCGACCAGCCGCTGGGTCCATTCCAGCGCGCTGCCGCGCGCGGCGGTTTCAGGGACGGGCTGGCGGGAAGATCCGGCTGGGGCGGCTTGGGTCGGCATGGGGCGATATCGCTAACTTGTTAAGGAATCGATGCTACACCCGGCCGCGCGCCGCGTCCATGCGGGATCGGCGCCGGCGCTACGCCAGTTGCCGCAGCGTATGCTTGATGGTCTGCGCGCGCACCGCCACGTCAGGCATCTTGGCCTCGATGCGCAGCTTGTCCTGACCCGCCAGCTTGATATGGCGGTTCTTCTGCACCAGGTCGATGATGCGCATGGCATCGATCGGCGGGTTGGGCACGAACTGCACGCTGATGGTGGCTTCGCCGGCGTCGATCTTGCGCACGCCCAGCGGCGCCGCGGCGATGCGCAGCCGGTGGGTTTCGACCAGCGCCTGCGCCTGCGCCGGCAGCCGGCCGAAGCGGTCGACCAGTTCTTCCTGGATGTCGTCGACGCGCTCCGGGGTCTCGCAGTTGGCCAGCCGCTTGTACAGCGACAGGCGCTCGTGCACGTCGGCGCAATAGTCGTTGGGCAGCAGCGCCGGCGTGCCCAGGTTGATCTCGGTGGTGGCGGCCAGCGGCGCCATCAGGTCGGGCTCCTTGCCGGCCTTCAGTGCCTTGACCGCGTGGTTGAGCATGTCGGTGTAGAGCTGGAAGCCGATCTCGTGGATCTCGCCCGACTGCTTGTCGCCCAGCACCTCGCCGGCGCCGCGGATTTCCAGGTCGTGCATGGCCAGGTAGAAGCCCGAGCCCAGTTCCTCCATCTGCTGGATCGCCTCGAGCCGGCGCTGCGCCTGCTTGGTCAGGCCGTCGACATCATGCACCAGCAGGTAGGCATAGGCCTGGTGGTGCGAACGCCCGACGCGGCCGCGCAGCTGGTGCAGCTGCGCCAGCCCGAACTTGTCGGCGCGGTGGATCAGGATGGTGTTGGCGGTCGGCACGTCGATGCCGGTCTCGATGATGGTGGTGCACAGCAGGATATTGTCGCGGCGCGAGACGAAGTCGCGCATCACGCGTTCCAGCTCGCGCTCGTGCATCTGGCCGTGCGCGACCGCGATGCGCGCCTCGGGCACCAGCTCGGCAAGCCGGGCGCGCTTGTTCTCGATGGTCTCGACCTCGTTGTGCAGGAAGTAGACCTGGCCGCCGCGCTTGAGCTCGCGCAGGATGGCCTCGCGGATCACGCCGTCTTCCTCGCGTCGCACGAAGGTCTTGATCGCCAGCCGCTTCTGCGGCGCGGTGGCGATCACCGAGAAATCGCGCAGCCCTTCCAGCGCCATGCCCAGCGTGCGCGGAATCGGCGTGGCGGTCAGCGTGAGCACGTCGACCTCGGCGCGCAGCGACTTCAGCGCCTCCTTCTGGCGCACCCCGAAGCGGTGTTCCTCGTCGATGATGACCAGGCCCAGGCGCTGGAATTTCACCTGGTCGGACAGGATCTTGTGGGTGCCGATGACGATGTCGACGCTGCCCTCGTTGATCTGCCTGATGGCCGCGTCGATCTCCTTCTTGGTCTTGAAGCGCGACAGCTCGACGATGCGCACCGGCCATTCGGCGAAGCGGTCTGACAGCGTCTGGAAATGCTGCTCGGCCAGCAGCGTGGTCGGCGCCAGCATCGCCACCTGCTTGCCGCCGAGCACGGCGACAAAGGCCGCGCGCAGCGCGACCTCGGTCTTGCCGAAGCCGACGTCGCCGCACACCAGCCGGTCCATCGGCTTGCCCGAGGTCATGTCGGCGATCACCGCGGCGATCGCGGCGGCCTGGTCCGGGGTTTCCTCGAAGCCGAAGCTCTCGGCGAAGGTCTCGTAGTCCTTGGGCGAGAGCGGGAAGGCGAAGCCTTCGCGCGCGGCGCGGCGCGCGTACAGGTTGAGCAGTTCGGCGGCGGTGTCGCGGATCTGCTGCGCGGCCTTGCGCTTGGCCTTGTCCCACTGGCCGGAGCCCAGGTGGTGCAGCGGCGCGGTATCGGGATCGGCGCCGGAATAGCGCGAGATCACGTGCAACTGGTGCACCGGCACGTAGAGCTTGCTGCCCTTGTCGTAGTCCAGGTGCAGGAATTCCTCGTCGCCCTGGCCCATGTCGAGCGTCACCAGGCCCTGGTAGCGGCCGATGCCGTGCTCGCTGTGCACCACCGGATCGCCGATCTTCAGCTCGGCCAGGTCGCGCACCATCGAGTCGACGGCCGAGGCCTGCTCCTGCTTGCGGCGGCCGGTGCGGCGCGCGGTGCCGGCGTACAGCTCGGCTTCGGTGACAAAGGCCAGGTGCGCCTGCGGCAGCGCGAAGCCGCTCTGCAGCGGCGCCACCGCGATCGAGAAATGCGCGTCGCCGGCGAGGAACGCGGCAAAGTCTTCGACCGGATGCGGGCGCAGGCCGCTTTCGGCAAAGAGCTGCAGCAGCGTCTCGCGCCGGCCGGCGGAGTCGGCGCACATCAGCACGCGGGTCTGCTTGTCGAGCAGCAGCGACTCCAGGTTGACCAGCGGGTCCTCGGCGCGGCGGTTGACCGCGACGTCGGGCAGGATCGCCGAGAACGCCGGCTGGTCCGCGCCGGCTTCAACCTGCAGCACCAGCCGCGCCATCGGCTTGGCCGCGACGAAGAACTGCTCCTCGGACAGGAACAGGTCCGCCGGCGGCAGCAGCGGGCGCTCGCGGTCGTGGCGCATGAAGTTGTAGCGCTGCGTGGTGTCGGCCCAGAAGCGGCGGATGGCCTCGTCGATATTGCCGGCGAATACCAGCTGGGTGTCGGCGGGCAGGTAGTCGAACACGGTCGCGCTGTGCTCGAAGAACAGCGGCAGGTAATACTCGATGCCGGCCGACGGCACGCCGTTGCCGATGTCCTTGTAGATCGGCGACTTGGTCGGGTCGCCTTCGAACAGCTCGCGCCAGCGGCCGCGGAAGGCGGTGCGTGCGGCTTCGTCGAGCGGGAACTCGCGCCCGGGCAGCAGCCGCACTTCCTTGACCGGATACAGGCTGCGCTGCGTGTCCGGATCGAAGGCGCGGATGGTCTCGATCTCGTCGCCGAACAGGTCGATCCGGTACGGCAGCGCCGAGCCCATCGGGTACAGGTCGATCAGCCCGCCCCGCACGCTGTATTCGCCGGGCCGCATCACCGCGCTGACATGCTCGTAGCCCGCCAGCGTGAACTGCGCCTTGAGCGCGGCCTCGTCGAGCCGCTCGCCCTGCTTGAAGAAGAAGGTGTAGGCGGCCAGGAAGGCCGGCGGTGCCAGCCGGTACAGCGCGGTGGTGGCGGGCACCAGCATCACGTCGCACTGGCCGCTCTGGATGTCGTGCAGCGTCGCCAGCCGTTCGGAGACCAGGTCCTGGTGCGGCGAGAAGCTGTCATAGGGCAGGGTTTCCCAGTCGGGCAGCAGGCGCACGCGCAGCTCCGGCGCAAACCATGGGATTTCCTCGGCCAGGCGCTGCGCGTCGACGGCATGCGAGCACACCACCGCCAGCATCGGCGCGCGCTCGCGGTGCTGGCGCGCGTACGCGGCCACCGCCAGCGCATCGGCCGAGCCGCGCAAGCCAGCCACGCTGTGGCGCAGCCCCGGCTTGACCAGCGGCAGGTTGACAAAGGGAAAGGCGGGCGTGGCGTCAGGCATGTCGGCAGGGGGCGTTCAAAACGACGACGCCCCGCCGGCATTGCGGGCGGGGGTCGGAACAGGGGACTTCAGGTGCCGGTGGCGCCAGCCGGATACGCAGACGCGGCATGGCGACGGGCAAGGGCCGTATTATAGAATGCGCACCGGTTGTCCCGCTGCCGCCCGCTTGCCAGAGCATTTGCTTCGCGATTGGCCGGCAGCCCGCGCTTCTTTCACTCCTCGCCGATCCTGTGTCCGCTCGCCGCTTTGCCCTGATTCCCTGTGCCGGTACCGGCAGCCGCGCCGGCGGCACCGTGCCCAAGCAATACCAGACCGTGGCCGGCCGGCCGATGATCTGGTACGCGCTGGCGGCGTTCTCGGCGTGCGACGCCATCAACGCCACCGCGCTGGTGCTGGCGCCCGACGACATGCCGCTGGAATCGCGCTTCGGCGCGGCCGCGTTTGCCGGGCTGCGCTTCGATACCGCATTTGTCGGTGGCGACAGCCGCCATGCGTCGGTGCTGGCCGGCCTGCACCACCTGGCGCAGCTGGGCGCGACCGACGCCGACTGGGTGCTGGTGCACGATGCCGCGCGCCCGGGGCTGACCCCGGCGATGATCCACGCGCTGGTGCGCGCGGTGGAAAGCGACGGCGACGACGATCCGGACGCCGCCATCGGCGGCATCCTCGCGGTGCCGGTGCCCGATACGCTGAAGCGGGCCCAGGACGATGCCCGCATCGGCGCCACGGTGCCGCGCGAAGGGCTGTGGCAGGCGCAGACGCCGCAGATGTTCCGCCTGGGCGTGCTGCGCCAGGCGCTGCAGGACGCCCTGGCGGCCGGCGCGGTAGTGACCGACGAGGCCAGCGCGATCGAGCGCCTGGGCCTGCATCCGCGGCTGGTCAACGGCTCGCTGCGCAATTTCAAGGTGACTTACCCGGAGGACTTCGCGCTGGCCGAAGTGCTGCTGGGCAACCACGCCAAAGGAGCATGACCGCATGATGCCTTTCGATATCCGGGTGGGACAGGGCTATGACGTCCACGCGCTGGTGCCCGGCCGCAAGCTGATCCTGGGCGGGGTCGAGATCCCGCACGACCGTGGCCTGCTGGGCCATTCCGATGCCGATGCGCTGCTGCACGCGGTCACCGACGCGCTCTTCGGCGCGGCCGCGCTGGGCGATATCGGCCGCCATTTCCCCGACACCGACGCGCAGTTCGCCGGCGCCGACAGCCGCGCGCTGCTGCGCGAGGCGGCGCGCCGCGTGCGCGAGGCCGGCTATGAGATCGGCAATGTCGATGCCACGGTGATCGCGCAGGCGCCCAAGCTGGCGCCCCATATCGGCGCCATGGTGGCCAACCTGGCCGAAGACCTGGCGATCGCGCGCGGGCGCTGCAACGTCAAGGCCAAGACCAACGAAAAGCTGGGCTTCGAAGGGCGCCAGGAAGGAATCGTGGCGCAGGCCGCGGTGTTGCTCTGGCGTGCCTCGGTGGCGGACGCGCAGGACTGAACTCAGGGGCGCGGCGCGTCGGGCGCCGTGTCTTCGGGCGGGATGGCGTAGGTGTAGTCGATCAGTCGCGCCATCGCGCCGCTGCGTGCGCCGGCCTCGGTGCGCTTGGCGAATCCCATCTGCTGGCACAGCCGGTTGGCCGACGCCATTTCGGGCATGGTGCGCACCACCAGCGTCGACGCGCCGATGTCGCGCGCGCGCTGAATGCAGATCTGCATCAGCGTGCGCCCCAGCCCCAGGCCGCGCGCCTGCGGGCTGACCGACAGCAGCCGTGCTTCGGGCTGGGTCAGGGTGATGGTGCTGCCGTCCAGAGCCGGCAGTGTCGCGCCCGGGTGGCAGAACAGCACCGCGCCCATGATGCCGTGATCGGTCTCCGCCACCCACCATTCCATGTCCGGGTGGCTGGTCGCCAGCACGGCCTGCATGCCGCGCTGGAACGAGGCGCGGCAATCTTCCATGATGGCCAGCTCGTATTGCCCGTAGGCCTGTTGCGTGACGGCGGCGATATCGCCCCAGTCATGCACCGCCGCCAGGCGGTAATGGAAGCGGGGGGAAGTCGGCGAAGGCAGGGTCATGGCAGGCTGAAAGTGCGGTTCCTGCCTGGATTGTAGGCGGATCGCAGCGCCCGCGCAGGATGCGGCCATGACGGTTGCAGGATGGGAACAGCCGGCAAGTTCCGATGGGAAGCTGCCGGCTGTTGTGCTACGGCGCCCGTTGCCGGGCCGCCAGGGAGGGCGCGGGGGCGCGCAGATGCCTTACTGGGCCGCGATCACGTTGGCGGCGGCCACGATCACCGCGGCAATGCGGCCGACGTCGCGCAGCTGCTGCGCGGTCATGCCCTGTTCGTTCTTCAGCAGCTGGTAATGCGACTTCACGCAGAAGTGGCACTTGCCCACGATCGATGCGGCCAGCGCGTACATCTCGAAGCGGCGCTTGTCCACGCCGCCATGGGTAGCGTAGGCGTTCATGCGCAGCCCGGCCGGCTGGGTGGCCAGGTCCGGATCGTCGGCCATCTCGACATACGGGTACCAGGTGTTGTTCATGCCCATCAGCGCGGCCGCGGTCAGCGCGCCGTTGGTTTCCTCGGGCGACAGCACGCCGGCATTGCGGATGGCGTCCACCAGCACCTTGCTCTGCGCCGCGAATGCCGCCGCCAGCGCCACGCCGACCGCATCGTTACCTTCCAGCGAGGAGCGGGCGATGGTGCCGTCCACGTTCAGGCGGATGTCCTTGGCGTAGTCGGGGATGAGGTTCTTAATCGTGCTGAGGAATTCCATTTATTTCTCCTATCGATCGAGGCTCAAAAAACCCGCGCAAGCGGGTTTCGATGCGGAGGGCGGGGCCCTCCGCGGATCGCCACGGCGTCTGGCGACGGTCAGAAATTACAGCGTGGCGCCACCAACGGCACGGTTGCACGGGCACAGCTCGTCGGTCTGCAGGCCGTCCAGGATACGCAGGACTTCGTCCGGGTTGCGGCCGACGTTCAGGTTGTTCACCGAAACGTGCTGGATCGTGTTTTCCGGGTCGACGATAAAGGTCGCGCGCAGGGCCACGCCGGCGGCGTGGTCACGCACGCCCAGCTGGTCGATCAGCGAACCGGTCACGTCGGCGAATTGCCACTGGTTCAGCTTGTTCAGGTCCTTGTGTTCGCGGCGCCATGCCAGCTTGACGAACTCGTTGTCGGTCGAGCCGCCCAGCACGATCGCGTCGCGGTCGGCGAAGTCGCCGTTCAGCTTGGCGAAGGCCACGATTTCGGTCGGGCACACGAAGGTGAAGTCCTTCGGGTAGAAGTAGATGATCTTCCACTTGCCTTCGAACGACTTCTCAGTGATGTCTTCGAAAGCCGACTGGCCGTTCTCTTCGTGATTGTTGAAACCCGGCTTGACACCGACGACGTGGAACGCTTCGAGCTTGTCACCAACGGTCTTCATAGACTTCTCCTGATACGGTTGCAATGAGAGCGGTGCCGCTGCCGCGTGTCCCGGCGTGGGACCGGTGATACGGCTGCTGCGGCGGCGTACCGCGACAAAACGTGATTATGCGTCATCATCCGGGCCGGGGCTAATTGATATTCTCAAACGGCCCGATAGGCAAAGGCGTGGCAAAGGCATGGCCACGCAGGGAAAAGCTTGTGGCGCTTGGCTGCGCCAGGCGCCGCCGATGCGATGGGCCAGTATGCCATGTGCGATGACACCACATATGGCAAGTTGGTGACGACCGCGGGGAAATCAAGCCGCTTGCAGCGCCGCTCACGCGCGCCGGAAGCACGCGCTGACCACCAGCCCCGTGGCCGGCGCGGCGCGGTTGGCCAGCAGCAGCCGGCCGCCGTTGCGCTGCATGATGCGATTGACGATGGACATGCCCAGCCCGGCGCCCTTGGCCTCGCTGCGCGCGGCGTCGAGCCGGTAGAACGGCCGTGTCAGCAGCGACAGCTGGCCGTCGGGCACGCCGTTGCCGTGGTCGGCCACGGTCAGCACCGCTTCCTTGTCGTCCACGCGCGTGGAGATTTCCACCACGGCCATGCCGGTCTGCTCGTCCTTGGCATAGCGGCGCGCGTTCTCGACCAGGTTGTCGAGAATGCGCTGCACTTCCATGCGGTTGGCCACCGCCATCACCGGCTCGTTGGCGCGCACATGCACGCGCACGTCGTCGTGCGCGGCATAGACCCCGACCGCGTCGTGCACCAGTGCCGACAGGTCGACCGGCTCGACGGTTTCAAGCGGCGGGCGCGCGTAGTTGAGGAACTGGCCGATGATGGCGTCCATCTGCTCGATGTCAGCGATCATGGCGTCGCGCGTGGTGCCGTCCATCGGCGACATCTCGGTTTCCAGCCGCAGCCGCGTCAGCGGCGTGCGCAGGTCATGCGAGATGCCGGCCAGCATCACCACGCGGTCGTCGTCGAGCTGGCGCAGGTCGCGCACCATCTGGTTGAAGCTGTGGTTGGCCAGCGCCACTTCGCTGGCGCCATGCTCGGGCAGCGGCGGCGGGTCGCCGCCGGCGCCGATGGCGCGCGCGGCATTGGCCAGCCGCTTGAGCGGGTAGTTGACGCGCGCGGTGATAAAGGCCGCGCCGATGATCGACAGCAGCAGCGCGGCGATACTCCACCACAGCCACTGGATGCCGGGCACGCGCTCGAAGCGTTCCGGGCTGATCGCGACCCAGTAGTCGTCGCCCTCGATCTCGAAGCTGACCCACACGCCGGGAATGTCGTTGACGGTGGTGGCGAGCACGGTGTCCTCGCCCAGGCGGCTGCGGATCTCCTGCTGCACTAGCGAGGTCAGGAACGGATTGGCGGTGGGCGCGGCGAAATCGTCGTCCTTCTCGCGCGGATAGACCTTGATGCCTTCGTTCTGCACCAGGTCCAGCAGCAGGAAGCGGCGCCGCGCGGGGTCGGAATACAGCAGCGCGGCGCGCGTCAGCTTGACCACGCTGACTACCTGCATGGCGATCTGCTGCGCGCGCGGGGCGCGTTCGAACAGCCGGTAGCTCTGGAACCAGATTCCCAGCGAGATGGCCAGCAGCAGGGCGATCAGCATGAAGGTCCGCCAGAACAGCGAACCAAAGAACCGCGTTGCGGTACGGCCGATTACGGTCGCCACGATAGGAACAGCGGCCGCAATCGGTTATTTCACGCCATCGGGAATGAAGACGTAGCCCAGGCCCCACACCGTCTGGATGAAACGGGGGTTGCTGGGATCCGGCTCGATCAGCTTGCGCAGGCGCGAGATCTGCACGTCCAGGCTGCGGTCGAACACTTCGTATTCGCGGCCGCGCGCCATTTCCATCAGCTTCTCGCGCGACAGCGGCTGGCGCGGATGGCGCGCGAACACCTTCAGCACCGAGAACTCGCCGGTGGTCAGCGTGATTTCCTCGTCGTTCTTGGTCAGCGTGCGCGTGGCCAGGTTCAGCACGAAGTCGCCGAAGGCGAAGGTCTCGGGCGTTTCGGACGGGGCGCCGGGTACTTCGGCCGGGCCCTTGCGGCGCAGCACCGCGTGGATGCGCGCGATCAGCTCGCGCGGGTTGAACGGCTTGGGCAGGTAATCGTCGGCGCCCATCTCCAGGCCGACGATGCGGTCCACGTCCTCGCCCTTGGCGGTGAGCATGATGATCGGGGTCTGGTCGTTGGCGCCGCGCAGCCGGCGGCAGATCGACAGGCCGTCTTCGCCAGGCATCATCAGGTCCAGCACCAGCAGGTCGAAACGCTCGCGCAGCCAGAGCTTGTTCATCGCGGTGGCGTTCTCCGCCACCAGCACGGTAAAACCCTGTTCGCCCAGATAGCGGCGCAGCAGATCGCGCAGACGCGGGTCATCGTCGACGACAAGAATCTTGTGGCTGGTATTTTCCATGGCGGTATCTTAGCGACTATCGCTTTCGCTCAAAATGGCTTAACAAAACGTTACATACTTTACCCCGTGGTATGGCAGTGTGCATCAATCGTGCGATTACACTGCGCAATCCGTCCATTTCGGCGCCGTGCGCGGCAGTTTTCCACGCATTTGCGCCGGACGATCCACGGCTTCCGCCAGCCCGTCCAGCGCCCGCTGGCGCAATGCTTGCAGAGGGCGCGGTGCCGGGCGGGGTACCGGAATTCCCGGCTTCAGGGCAGTCCAACCACTGCCTTTTCAAGAAGCCAAGACCGCCATTATCAATGAAAGTGAACCGAACCCGGCACGGGCATCCGCAGCATGGTATCGCCGGCGCATGCCTTGCGCTGGCGCTGGCCGTGCTGGCGCTGTGCATGCCGGGCGGGACGGCGCTGGCGCAATCGGCGGGTATGGCCAACTTGCTCAAGCGCTATCCGTCGGCACAGGCGAGCGATCCGGGCAACAGCCAGCGCGAAGCGCGCGCCCGTGCCGAGCGCCATCGCGCCGAGCAGCGCGAAGCCGAGCGCCGGCGCGGCGAAGAACGCGGCGGCTCGCGGCTGTCGCCGGACGAACGCCGCCGGCTGCGCAAGAACCTCTACGACTTCGGGCGCGACATCTACCAGGGCGGCTAGCCGCGCGGCTGGAAGTGGCGCAGGAAATCCACGAAGACTTCCGCGGCCAGCTGCGCATCCGCGGTGGTGATGGTTTCCAGCGGGTTGTGGCTGATGCCGCCGTTGCCGCAGCGCACGAACAGCATCGCCACGTCGGTGACCTGCTGCATCATCATGGCGTCATGGCCGGCCCCGGACGGCAGCTCGAACGCCTGCAGCCCGCGCTTCTTCAGCACCGCCCCGAACTGATCCATCAGCCAGCGCGCGCACGGCGCGTTGTTGACCGGCGGCACGCGCTCTACCTGCGCGCTCAGGCCGCGGCGTTCGGCAATCTGCGCGATGCCGGCGACGATGTCGGCGATGGCGGCCTCGCGGATGGCATCCTCGCCGGCGCGAATGTCCATCGAGAAGGTGCAGGCCGCGGGGATGACATTGCTCGAGCCGTCTGGCACCTGCAGCTGGCCCACGGTGCCGACCAGCGTCGGCGCCGCCGCGCAGCGCTGCTCCACCAGCAGGACCATCTCGGCCGCGCCCGCGGCGGCGTCGCGGCGCATGCCCATCGGCGTGGTGCCGGCGTGGCTGGCGAGGCCTTCCACGCGCACCGAGAAACGGCTGCTGCCGGCAATCTGCGTGACCACGCCCAGCGGCAGCTCGTGGTGCAGCAGCACCGGACCCTGCTCGATATGCACTTCGACAAAGCCCAGCAGCGACGCCGGATCGAGCGCCGCGTCGCGCAGCGCCTGCAGCTCGCCGGCGCCGGGCAGGCCGGATGCGGCCAGCGCCTCGCGCAAGGTGATGCCGTCGGCGTCCTGGCGTTCGAGCAGCGCCGCGTCGAAGCGGCCGGCCAGCACGCTGCTGGCCAGGAAACTGGTCTTGAAGCGCAGTCCTTCCTCTTCGGCGAAGGCCACCACGTCGACGTGATAGGGCAGGCGGATGCCGGCCTGGTTGAGCGCGCCGATCACGGCGATCGGCAGCAGGATGCCAAGCCGGCCGTCATAGCGGCCGCCATTGCGCACGGTGTCGAAGTGCGAGCCGGTCAGCAGCACGCGCGCGTCGCCGGCCGCGGGATCGGCGGCGTAGCGGCCGATGACATTGCCGATGGCATCGGTGCGCACCTGCATGCCGGCGGCTTCCATCCACTGCGCCAGCAGCGCCTGCGCGGCGCGGTGGGCGGGCGTCAGGTAGGCGCAGGTCAGGCCGCCCTCCATGTCGGAGAAACGGGCGAGTTCGTCGGCATGGGCGAGGATGGTGTCGCCGAGGGAGGCGGAGGTCTGCGTCATGGCGGTACGGCTTGGGGCAGGTGGTCGGAAAAGGCGGAGCGGTCGGCGCGCTAGCTGTTGCGCACCCAGGTTTTCCAGGCGATCCACAGCTTGCGCAGCGGCGTCAGCGCGATGCGCTGGTTCAGCACCTGGAACTGGCTGGCTTCGAGTTCGTCGAGCAGGGCGTGGTAGATCGCGCCCATCAGCAGGCCGGCGCGCTGGGCGCGGCGGTCCTGCCGCGGCAGCAGCGCCAGCGCCTCATGGTACAGCGCGCGGGCCCGGCCGGCGTGGTATTGCATCAGCGCGACAAAGCGAGCGGAATGCTCGCCCTTGAGGATCTCGGAAGCCGGCACCTGGAATTGCTGCAGCGTATTGACCGGCAGGTAGATGCGCCCGCGCCGCGCGTCCTCGCCGACATCGCGCAGGATATTGACCAGCTGCAGCGACTGGCCCAGCTTTTCGGCAAACACCAGCGTCTGCGGATCGGTGTAGCCGAACAGGCGCGCGCTGAGCGTGCCGACCACGCCGGCCACGCAGTGGCAGTAGCGCGCCAGGCCAGCCTCGTCCAGGTAGCGGGTCTGGGTCAGGTCCATTTCCATGCCCTCCAGCACCTCGGCCATCTCGGCCTGGCTCAGGCCGGCGCTGGCGACATGCGGCTGCAGAGCCTGGGTGGTGGGGTGGGTCGGCGCGCCGTCGAACAGGCGGCGCAGCTCGGCGCGCCACCAGTCGAGCTGCTGGTGCGCCAGGCCGGCGTCATGGGTGTCGTCGACCACGTCGTCGACTTCGCGGCACCAGGCGTACAGCGCGGTGATGGCGCGGCGCCGCTCGGCCGGCAGGAACAGGAAGCTGTAATAGAAGCTCGAGCCGCTCTGGGCGACTTTCTCTTGGCAATACTGATCGGGCGTCACGCCGGTCTCGGGTCGAAGAAAGGTGGAAACCGCGGGGAAACCGCGGTAAATCGCAGATAAGCGGGGTACCGGGCCGGTGGGGGCGGCCGCTTTGCAGTGCGGCAGCGGTGCGCCAGCGGCGCGCCGGATTGTAGCATCGCGGCCGGGCCGGCCCGGGCGCGTCCGGCGCGGTTCGCCGCCCCCGAGCGCCGCTGAAGCTTCCTTCCAGACGTTTCGTCGCCTGCCGTTTGACGCACCCCAAGGCGGTCGTTATATTACTGACCGGCAAGTTATTTAGCGCCCGTGCCGGCTTCCGGCCATCCGCCGGCCACCGTCAGGCTGCCACCTCTGCCTGCCTGATCGGGCGGCGTGATCCCCGGTGGAGCGCGGCCCGCCCAGCAGTTGTACCCATTCCGAATCGTTGCCTACCGATGCCAGTGCTTTGCCAAGTGCCGGAAGTTGCGGCTGCAGATATTCCAGTCACCCCCGTCGTCACCTCGCCGCACCGGCAGGCCAGGCGCCCCGGCCGCGGCACGGCCGTGGCGGCGCTGTCGCTGGCCGCTGCGCTGGTCCTGGCCGGCTGCGGCAAGGCACCCGAGCCCGCGCCGGAGATCCGCCCGGTGCGCATGATGCAGCTCAGCCCGCACAGCGGCAAGACCATCTTCGAGTTTTCCGGCGACGTGCGCCCGCGCGTGGAGTCGCGGCTTGGCTTCCGCGTCGGCGGCAAGATCGCCGCGCGGCTGGTGGATGTCGGTGCCGTGGTCAGCAAGGGCCAGCCGCTGGCTAGGCTGGACCCGGCCGACCTGTCGCTGGCCGAAGCCGGCTCGCGCGCCCAGTTCGAGGCCGCCCGCACCGACCGCGACCTCGCCGCGGCCGACCTGAAGCGCTACAACGACCTGTTCGCCAAGGGCTTTATCAGCGCCGCCGAGCAGCACCGGCGCCAGGCCAGTTTCGATGCCGCCGAGTCGCGGCTGCGCCAGGCCGAGGCCGGGCTGCGCAGCCAGTCCAACCAGACCGCATATGCCGTGCTGCATGCCGACGCCGACGGCGTGGTCACCGCCATCGACGCCGAAGTGGGCCAGGTGGTCACCCCCGGCCAGCCGGTGGTGCGGGTGGCGCAGACGGCCGAGAAGGAAGTGGCCATCGGCCTGCCCGAGGATCAGGTCGGCCTGCTGCGCGGCCTGACCGACGTAAGCGTCCATACCTGGGCCGAGCCGCAGCGCGCGCTGCCCGGCCGCGTGCGCGAAATCGCCGCCGCGGCCGACCCCGTCACGCGCACCTACGCCACCCGCGTGAGCGTGCCCAACCCCCCGGCCGACCTCAAGCTGGGCATGACCGCGGTGGTGACTTTTGTGCGCAACGGCGCCGCGCCGGCGCTGCGCGTGCCGCTGACCGCGCTGCTGCAGGAGCAGGGCCGCGACATGGTCTGGATCTACGATGCCCCCTCCGGCACGGTCAAACCGGTGGCGGTGACGCTGGGCGAGGCCTTCGGCAATGAGATCGAAGTGCGCCAGGGCCTGGCGCCGGGGCAGACCATCGTCACCGCGGGCGTGCACCTGCTGCGCCCGGGCCAGAAGGTACGCCCGCTGCAGACCGTCGCGCCGGCGTCGGCGGCGGCCGCCACCCCGAAGCAGGGGTGAGCGGATGGACCATTCCCGCTTCAACCTGTCGCGCTGGGCGCTCGAACACCAGCCCCTGACCCGCTACCTGCTGGTGGTGCTGCTGCTTGGAGGCCTGCTGGCGTTCTTCCAGCTGGGCCAGGACGAGGATCCGCCATTTACCTTCCGCGTGATGGTGGTGCAGGCCTTCTGGCCCGGCGCCACCGCCGAGCAGATCGCGGTCCAGGTCACCGACAAGATCGAGCGCCAGCTGCAGGAAGTGCCCTATGCGGACAAGATCCGCAGCTTCTCCAAGCCCGGCGAAACCACGGTGATCTTCCAGCTCAAGGACACCTCGCCGGCGCGGGAGACCGCGCAGGTCTGGTACACCGTGCGCAAGAAGATCGGCGACATCCAGCAGACCCTGCCGGCCGGCGTGCGCGGGCCTTTCTTCAACGACGAGTTCGGCGACGTCTACGGCACCATCTACGCGCTCTCGGCCGATGGCTTCAATTACAAGGAGCTGCGCGAATATGCCGACCTGGTGCGCCAGGAACTGCTGCGCGTTCCGTCGGTGGCCAAGGTGTCGCTGATCGGGTTGCAGGACGAGAAGGTCTACATCGAATTCAACCAGGCGCGCTTTGCCCAGCTGGGGCTGGACATCAACGCCATCGCCGACCAGATCTCGCAGCAGAACAACCTGACCGGCAGCGGCGTGCTGGTGACCCCGAGCGACAACCTGCAAGTGCGCCTGTCGGGCCAGTTCGCCAGCGTGGAAGACCTGGAGAACCTGGTGCTGCGCGGGCCCAACGGCATCGCCAATATCCGCCTGGGCGACATCGCCCACGTCTACCGCGGCTATGTCGACCCCACCCAGCAGCGCATGCGCTTCAACGGCAAGGACGTGATCGGGCTGGGCATTTCGATGCAGAAGGGCGGCGACATCATCGAGCTGGGCGAGAACCTGCGCGGCGCCTTCGAGCGGCTGCGCGGCCAGCTGCCGGTGGGCATCGAGATGGACCAGGTGCAGGACCAGCCCGAGGCGGTGCAGCGCTCGGTGGGCGAGTTCGTGCGGGTGCTGATCGAGGCGGTGGTGATCGTGCTGGCGGTCAGCTTTGTCTCGCTCGGCCTGCACACGCGGCCGCTGCGGCTCGACGTGCGCCCCGGGCTGGTGGTGGCGCTGACCATCCCGCTGGTGCTGGCGGTGACGTTCCTGTTCATGAACATCTTCGGCATCGGCCTGCACAAGATTTCGCTGGGCGCGCTGATCGTGGCGCTGGGGCTGCTGGTCGACGACGCCATCATCGCGGTGGAGATGATGGTGCGCAAGCTGGAAGAGGGCTTTTCCAAGATGGAGGCCGCCACCTTCGCCTATACCTCGACCGCGATGCCGATGCTGACCGGCACGCTGATCACCGCGGCCGGCTTCCTGCCGGTGGGGCTGGCACGTTCGACGGTGGGCGAGTACACCTTCGCCATCTTCGCGGTGACGGCGCTGGCGCTGGTGCTGTCGTGGCTGGCCGCGGTCTACTTCACGCCCTACCTGGGCTACCTGCTGCTGAAGACGCGCGGCCCGGGCGCGGGCGAGGCCCACGAGGTCTTCGACACGCCGTTCTACGCGCGCTTCCGCCGGCTGGTGGACTGGTGCGTCACCTGGCGCAAGCTGGTAATCGCGATCACGCTGTTGGCGTTCGCGCTGGGCATCTACGCCTTCAAGTTTGTTGAAAAGCAGTTCTTCCCGGATTCCAGCCGCCCGGAGCTGATGGTGGAGCTGTGGATGCCGGAGGGCACCAGCTTTGCGCAGATGGAAACCGAAGCGAAACGCTTCGAGCAACGGATCGGCAAGGACAAGGAGGTCGCCAGCCTGACCACCTTCGTCGGCACCGGCGCGCCGCGCTTCTACCTGCCGCTGGACCAGATCTTCCCGCAGACCAACGTGGCGCAGGTGATCGTGATGCCGGTCAGCACCGAAGTGCGCGACGCGCTGCGCCGGCGCATTATCCAGCTGCTCGATGCCGAGTTTCCGTACCTGCGCGGGCGCGTCAAGCTGCTGCCCAACGGACCGCCGGTGGCCTATCCGGTGCAGTTCCGCGTGATCGGCCCGGACGCCGCCGCCGTGCGCCGGCTGGCCGACCAGGTCAAGACCGAGATGCGCGCCAACCCCAACACCGTCGGCGTCAACGACAACTGGAACGAGAATGTGAAGATGCTGCGCCTGGAGATCGACCAGGACAAGGCGCGCGCGCTGGGCGTGACCACCCAGGCCATCGCCCGCGTCACGCAGACGGTGCTGAGCGGGGTGCCGGTGGGGCAGTACCGCGACGGCGACAAGCTGATCGACATCCTGATGCGCACGCCGCGCAATGAGCGCGACGCGATCTCGGACCTGAACAACATGCTGGTGCCGACCAGTAGCGGGCGCGTGGTGCCGCTGACGCAGGTGGCGCGCGTGACGCTGCGCTCCGAGCCCGGCGTGGTCTGGCGCGAGAACCGCGACTTCGGCGTGACCGTGCAGGCCGACGTGGTCGACGGTATCCAGGGCCCGACCGTCACCGCGCAGATCAATCCAAAACTGGACAAGCTGCGCGCGCAATTGCCGCCGGGCTACCGTATCACCGTGGCCGGCGCGGAAGAAGAAAGCGGCAAGGCCGGGGCTTCCATCGCGGCGCAGCTGCCGCTGTGCATCTTCATCATCTTCACGCTGCTGATGCTGCAGCTGCACAGCTTCTCGCGCGCGGCCATGGTGTTCCTGACCGGCCCGCTCGGGCTGATCGGCGCCGCCGCCACGCTGTTGCTGCTACGCGCGCCGATGGGCTTCGTGGCGCAGCTGGGCATCACCGCGCTGCTGGGCATGATCATCCGCAACTCGGTGATCCTGGTCGACCAGATCGAGCAGGATATCCGCGCCGGCGTGCCGCAGTGGACCGCCATCGTCGAAGCCGCGGTGCGCCGCTTTCGCCCGATCATCCTGACGGCCGCCGCGGCCGTGCTGGCGATGATCCCGCTGTCGCGCTCGATGTTCTGGGGGCCGATGGCGGTGGCCATCATGGGCGGGCTGATCATCGCCACGGTGCTGACGCTGCTGTTCCTGCCGGCGCTGTACGCGGCATGGTTCCGCGTGCGGCGGCCCGAGGACGGACCGGGCGCCGTGGCCATGTGACGGCCGGCGCCAGGGTCCTGCGCCACTGCAACAGGCCTGCGCCTAGTTGCAGATCGTGCCGGGAACCGGCTTGCCGGAGGCAGTCAGCCCCTGGCAGGCATCGCCGCTGGCCAGGCTGGTGTCCGACGCCGAGGCCGGCGACAGCTTCAGCTTGCCGGCCACGGTGCAGCAACCGCGCGGCGGTGGCGGGTTGGGGCTGCGTTTGACCGTGGTGCCGGCGGTGGTGCCGGCGGTGGTGCCGGTTATCGTGGCAGGGGCGATCGGGGCTACCGAAGTGGTCGGCACCGGGGTCACCTCCGCCGCCGGCGCGGCAGCCGCTGCGGCAGCACCGGCCTTTGGTGGACCGCCCGCTTCAGCCGACTCTTCCACTTCGGGATAGACGCATTGCCCGTGGTGGCAGATCCGCTCACCTTTGCACTGCATGTCGTACTGGCATCCGGCGGCCTGTGCGAACGATGTCCAGCCAGCGGCCATCGACGCTGCCAACAGCAAGGCATGGAATTTCATATGCCCTCCGATCAGGGCTCAGCGATGATATTGGGCACCGCCTGCGCAGTGCGCGCGGCGGCGCCAACATCTTCAGCATAGATCGCCGCACGGGTCCGCGAAAGGCGGTGCCACTCAGGTGTTCTACCACCTGCGGCAAGCGCCGCGAACGCGTGCGTCATCGCTTCGACTCGCAGCGGTTGCCGCATGGCCGATCGAAACCGATCGAAGTCTTCAGGGGGGAGGTTGTCAGCCCGCCACTTGGAAGGCGGGTGGTGCGAGGGAGGGGACTCGAACCCCTACACCATTGCTGGCGTCAGGACCTAAACCTGGTGCGTCTACCAATTTCGCCACCCTCGCGGTCCTTGCGGCGCTGCCCGGGCGGGCGGCCGCGATGCTCGTTGCCGGAGACGAAAGCAAAAAAAGGCGGCTGGAAGTGCCCGCCTTTGCCGTCTTCTTGCCGGTTCTGCCGCCGGCAGCCCGCAGTGCAACGAGGTTGCGGATTGTAGCGCAAGGCGCGGGGGGAATCCAGCCCCGCGGCGACTGCGCGCCCCGGCGGGCCCGTGCGGCTATATTGTCGGCTTTCCAAACGTCCGTCGCTGCCCATGATTGCCGTTCCGACCCTGACCCCGCTGCGCTGGCGCCTGCTGTTCTGGGCTGCCGCCGCCGCCGTGCTGGCGCTGTCGCTGATGCCGCCGACGCAGCCGCTGCCGACCACCGGCTGGGACAAGGCCAACCATGCGCTCGGGTTTGCGCTGCTGGGCCTGGTGGGCGCACGCGCCTACGCCGCGCGCGGCTGGCCGCTATGGCTGGGCCTGGTTGCGTATGGCGGCGTGATCGAGCTGCTGCAAGGGCAGACCGGCTACCGCGAGGCCGACTGGCTCGACCTGCTCGCCGACGCGGTCGGCGTGGGCGCGGCCATGGCGCTGGACTGGCTGGTGCGCCGGCTCAGCGCTCCTCGGCTTCGAGCGTGAACCCTGCGCCGTCGTCCTGCCCGAGGAGGTCGACCAGTACGGGCATGGCCTGCTGCAGCGATTCCCGCAGGCGCCACGGCGGGTTGACGATGAACATGCCGCTGCCGTGCAGGCCCAGGCCGCCCTCGACCGGGCGCTTGACCGTCAGGGTCACGTGCAGCCAGCTCTTGAGCGGCAGGCCCTTCAACTGCACCGGCAACTGCAGCGCTTCGCGCCGCTGCACCTGCGGGTACCAGACCGCGTAGACGCCGGTGGCAAAGCGCTCCAGCCCGTCGCGCGCGGTCTGCACGGTGCGGGCGTAGTCCTGCTTGTCTTCGTACGACGGATCGACCAGCACCAGCGCGCGCCGCGGCGGCGGCGGCAGGATTGCCTTGATGCCGCCGAAGCCGTCGCCGTCGTACAGCATCACGCGGCGCCCGGCGCCGCGGAAGTTGTCGCGCAGGACCTGGATCTCGGTGCTGTGCAGTTCGAACAGGCGCAAGCGGTCGTGTTCGCGCAGCATCTGCCAGGCCAGCCAGGGCGAGCCGGGGTAGTGGCGCAGGTTGCCGTCGGGGTTGAGCGCGCGCACCTGGTCAAGGTAGTCGTCCAGCATCGGCGGCAGCTGGGTGCCGCTTGCCGCGGCGCGCCACAGCGGCGCGATGCCGGTTTCGAATTCGGCCTTCTTCTGCGCGTAGGCGTGGTCCAGCGCATAGAGGCCGGCGCCGGCATGGGTGTCGATGTACCAGAACGCCTTGTCCTTCTGCGTCAGGTGCTCGAGCAGTTGCACCACGACGGCGTGCTTGAGGACATCGGCGTGATTGCCGGCATGGAAGGCGTGACGATAGCTGAGCATGTGGAGCAGGGCGCCCTGGCGGCGCAAGATCGGAGGCGGACGGCGAGGCGGTCCGCGGCAAGGCCGCTATGCTACCATCCGGCGCCAGTTGCTTTTCCTGGTCCCTCCCACGCACGTGGTGCTCCGGCCGGGGCAATTCGCTTCCACAGAGTTTTCCATCCATGCCGCGCGCACTCGAACCCGCCGAGCCGATCCTGTCGGCCGAGGGCACTCCGTATTCGCCCCGCTACGACGACGTCTACCACAGCACCGAAGGCGGCCTGGCGCAGGCCGCCCACGTCTTCCTCGGCGGCAACGGCTTGCCCGGGGCGTGGGCTGGCCAGCGGCACTTTGTCATCGTCGAGACCGGCTTCGGCCAGGGGCTGAATTTCCTGGCGACCTGGCAGGCGTGGCGCGACGATCCGCAGCGCTGCGGCACGCTGCATTTCGTCTCGATCGAAAAGCATCCGTTCACGCGCGAGGGGCTGGCGCAACTGCATGCCAGCCTGGAAGGGCTGCAGCCGCTGGCTCAGGCGCTGCAGGCGCAATGGCCGCTGGCGCTGCCGGGCTTGCACCGGCTCGCGTTCGACCAGGGCCGCGTGGTGCTGACGCTGGCGCTGGGCGATGCCGAAGCGATGCTGCCGCGGCTGGCCGCCGGTGCCGACGCCTTCTACCTTGACGGCTTCTCGCCGGCGCGCAATGCCGAGATGTGGTCGGCGCCGGTGTTCCGCGGCCTGGCGCGGCTGGCGCGTCCCGGCGCCACGCTGGCGACGTATACCGCCGCGGGATTTGTGCGGCGCGGGCTGAAGGAGGTCGGCTTCGAGGTCGGCAAGGTGCCCGGCTTCGGCGGCAAGCGCGACATGACGGTCGCGCGCTTTCGCCCGCAATGGAAATCGCGCCGCCACGCGCCGCCGCTGCCGGCGCAATGGCCGCAACGCCATGCCATCGTGGTCGGCGCCGGACTGGCCGGCTGCGCCGTGACCGAGCGGCTGGCCGCCCGCGGCTGGCGCGTGACCCTGTTCGACGCGCACGAAGGTCCGGCGCGGCAGACCTCGGCGCATCGCGCCGCGGCCATGCATGCGCATGTGTCGGCCGACGACAGCCTGCTGTCGCGGCTGTCGCGGGCCGGCAACCAGTATGCTCTGCGCGCCTGGGCGGCGCTGGCCGAGGCCGGGCATGCGGTCGGCTGGCACGGCTGCGGCGTGCTGCAGATCGGCGAGGACGAGGCCGAAGGCGAGGCCCAGCGCGCCGCGCTGGACGCCATGGGCTTGCCGCAGGATTTCGTGCGCTGGATGAGCGCCGCCGAGGCGGCCTCGGCGCACCACGCCGGCGTGCCGCGCGGCGGCCTGTGGTTCCCGCAGGGCGGATGGGTCGCGCCGCCGGATATCTGCGCGGCGCAGCTGGCGCGTGCCGGCGATGCTGTCACGGCGCGCTTCGGCTGCCGGGTCGGCGCGATCGCGCGCGTCGACGGCCAATGGCGGGCACTCGCGCAGGACGGCGCTGTGCTGGCGTCGGCACCGGTGCTGGTGTTGGCCAACGCACATGAGGCGCAGCAACTGCTGCCGCAGCAGCACTGGACCCTGCGCCGCGTGCGCGGGCAGCTGACCACGCTGGCGGCTGCTCAGGTCGATGCGCTCGGCGGCTGGCCCGATTGCGTGGTGACCGGTGCCGGCTACCTGCTGCCGCGTGCGGCCGACGGCAGCGGCCGCGTCGGCTCCAGCTATGACGAAGACACCGGCCCGCTGGTGGCGCAGCCTGCGGTCCACGCGGCCAACCTGGCCCGGCTGGCCGGGCTGCTGCCCGACCAGGCTGGCGCGGTGGCCGCAATCGATCCCGCCGATGTGTCGGGCTATGTCGGCGTGCGCACGGTCACGCACAACCGGCTGCCGCTGATCGGGCAAGTGCCTGACGAGGCCGCCGCGGCGGCGCAGGCGGCGTCGCTGCGCGGCGCGCACCTGCGCGACCTGCCGCGCCTGCCAGGGCTCTATGCGGCGCTTGCCTATGCCTCGCGCGGCCTCACCTGGGCCGCGCTGGGCGCGGAACTGCTTGCCAGCCAGATCGAAGGCGAGCCGCTGCCGCTGGAGTCGGACCTGGCGGATGCGGTGGATCCGGCACGCCTGCTGCTGCGCGCGCTGCGCCATGGGCAGGCAGCGTAGCGCGGCGCGGCCGCACTGCAGGGTTGCGGCGCGATCCGGGCAAAATCTGCCGGAAGCGAATCAAAACCGTGCGATAATCCCCGTTTTCCGTTTGCGCGGAGCTTTCCGTTCGCCGGTGCGCTGCCCTGGCCGTCCTGTAGCGACGGCACCGTGGCGGTAAAGCGGGCGGTACGCGTACAAGACGGCAGCACCTACGAACACAACTACATTTCTGGATTGGATCTACGACCATGTCGAACGTGATTGAGAACCTCGGCAAGCTGGACCGCAAGGTGACCCTGGCCATCCCCAAGGCCGAAGTGGAAAAGGAAAAGCAGGAGCGCCTGGTTCGCCTGTCGAAGACCGTGAAGATGTCGGGCTTCCGTCCGGGCAAGGTGCCGATGAAGATGGTCGAGAAGCAGTACGGCCAGCAGGTCGAGTTCGAAGTCCGCTTCGACAAGGCCGCGCGCAAGTTCTTCGACATCACCAAGGAACAGGACGTCAAGGTTGCCGGCCAGCCCAAGTTCGAGATCAAGAGCGAAGGCGTGGGCGAGGATGAAGTGGCGTTCGACGCCACCTTCGAGGTGTACCCCGAAGTGACCATCGGCGACCTGTCGGCTGCCGAAGTCACCCGCACCGGCACAGAGATCACCGACGCCGAAGTCGACAAGACCATCGACATCCTGCGCAAGCAGCGCGTGCACTACCACGCCCGCGGCGAAGCCGGCGAGCATGGCGACGGCGGTGCCGACGTCACCGCCCAGAACGGCGACCGCGTGACGCTGGACTTCGTCGGCAAGATCGACGGCGAAGAGTTCGCCGGCGGCAAGGCCGAGGACTTCCCGTTCGTGCTGGGCGAGGGTCGCATGCTGCCCGAGTTCGAGCAGGCCGCGCTGGGCCTGAAGGTCGGCGAAAGCAAGACCTTCCCGCTGGCCTTCCCGGCCGACTACCACGGCAAGGAAGTGGCCGGCAAGACCGCCGAGTTCACCGTGACCCTGAAGAAGATCGAGTGGGCCCACCTGCCGGAAGTGAATGAAGCCTTCGCCAAGTCGCTGGGCATCGCCGACGGCAGCGTCGACAAGATGCGCGCCGACATCCGCGAGAACCTCGAGCGCGAAGTGAAGCGCCGCACGCACGCCATGCTGAAGGACCAGGTCATGGAAGCGCTGCTGAAGGCAAGCGAGCTGGACGTGCCCAAGGCCCTGATCGAGCAGGACCAGGAGCGCCTGGTGGAAATGGCCCGCCGCGACCTGGAACAGCGTGGCATGCCCAACGCCAAGGACATGCCGATCCCGGCCGAGATGTTCGCGCAGCAGGCCGAGCGCCGCGTCAAGCTGGGCCTGATCCTGGCCGAGATCGTCAAGGCCAACGGCCTGGAAGCCAAGGCCGACCAGATCAAGGCCGAGATCGAGGACTTCGCCAAGAGCTACGAGGACCCGAAGGAAGTCATGCGCTGGTACTACGGCGACCAGCAGCGCCTGGCCGAAATGGAAGCCTACGTGCTCGAAAACAACGTGGTAAATTTCGTGTGCGGCAAGGCCAAGGTCACCGACAAGAAGGTGTCCTTCGAGGAACTCACCGCCGAAGGCAACCAGCAGCAGGCCTGAGGCCGGAAGTGACCGGCAGCCCCGCGCCACGGTGCGGGGCCGGGACTTCCCGAGTTACCCGGATTGCCTTGCGATCCGACGAATCCATGGAGAACATGCATGACCCGCAATGATTTGCTTGACCGTCTCGCCACCACGCAGGCTTCGGCACTGGAAACCCAGGGCCTGGGGCTGGTGCCGATGGTCGTCGAGCAGTCCGGCCGGGGCGAGCGCGCCTATGACATCTACTCGCGCCTGCTGAAGGAGCGCGTGGTGTTCATGGTGGGCGAGGTCAACGACCAGACCGCCAACCTGGTGGTGGCACAGCTGCTGTTCCTGGAAAGCGAGAACCCCGACAAGGACGTGTCCCTGTACATCAATTCGCCGGGCGGTTCGGTGTCGGCGGGGCTGGCCATCTACGACACCATGCAGTTCATCAAGCCGGACGTGTCGACGCTGTGCATGGGCATGGCGGCCAGCATGGGCGCCTTCCTGCTGGCGGCGGGTGCCAAGGGCAAGCGTTCGGCGCTGCCCAACTCGCGCATCATGATCCACCAGCCGCTGGGCGGCGCGCGCGGCCAGGCCTCGGACATCGAGATCCAGGCGCGCGAGATCCTGTACCTGCGCGAGCGGCTCAACACCATCCTGTCGGAAGTGACCGGCCAGCCGGTCGAGAAGATTGCGCGCGACACCGATCGCGACAATTTCATGAGCGGCGACCAGGCGGTCGACTACGGCCTGATCGACAAGGTGCTCGCCCGCCGCGGCTGATGCGGCGCGCCGCCGTGGCCTCTGGTGCGACGGCGGACCGCCACTGCGGCTCGGCTCAAATGGCGAAGGCTACACCGGAACGAGGCCCCGTGCCTCGTTTTTTGCATCAGAACCTGTGAAACGGGGCCTTGGCCCCACAGCCGGGGGGAACCGCCGGTGGTGCCAATTGTTTTGGCGTATGATGCGTTTGAAGCGTATTGCCGAGGAGCCTGTCGCCCCGCGGTGTGCGCACTGCAAAAGTGACTGATTCCTATGGCGGACAAAAAAGGTTCATCCAGCGAAAAGCTTCTGTACTGCTCCTTCTGCGGCAAGAGCCAGCATGAGGTCAAGAAGCTGATTGCCGGCCCGTCGGTGTTCATTTGCGACGAATGCATCGACCTGTGCAACGAGATCATTCGCGACGAGGCCACGGCATCCGAGAAAGACGCCGCCGCGGCCGCGCGCTCCGACCTGCCCACGCCCCACGAGATCCGCGAAAGCCTGGACCAGTATGTGATCGGCCAGGAACAGGCCAAGAAGATCCTGGCCGTGGCGGTCTACAACCACTACAAGCGCCTCAAGCACCTCGGCAAGAAGGATGACGTCGAGCTGTCCAAGAGCAACATCCTGCTGATCGGGCCCACCGGCTCGGGCAAGACGCTGCTCGCGCAGACGCTGGCGCGCCTGCTCAACGTTCCGTTCGTGATCGCCGACGCGACCACGCTGACGGAAGCCGGCTACGTCGGCGAGGACGTCGAGAACATCATCCAGAAGCTGCTGCAGAACTGCAATTACGAAGTCGAGAAGGCGCAGCGCGGCATTGTCTACATCGACGAGATCGACAAGATCTCGCGCAAGTCGGACAACCCGTCGATTACCCGCGATGTGTCCGGCGAAGGCGTGCAGCAGGCCCTGCTCAAGCTGATCGAAGGCACCATGGCATCGGTGCCGCCGCAGGGTGGCCGCAAGCATCCGAACCAGGACTTCCTGCAGGTGGATACCACCAACATCCTGTTCATCTGCGGCGGCGCCTTCGATGGCCTGGAGAAGGTCATCATGCAGCGCTCGGACAAGACCGGCATCGGCTTTGCCGCGCAGGTCAAGAGCAAGGAAGAGCGCGACGTCAGCGAAGTGCTGCCGCAGACCGAGCCGGAAGACCTGATCAAGTTCGGCCTGATTCCCGAACTGATCGGACGCCTGCCGGTGGTGGCAACGCTGGCCAAGCTGGACGAGGCCGCGCTGATGCAGATCCTGGTCGAGCCCAAGAATGCGCTGGTCAAGCAATACCAGAAGCTGCTGGCGATGGAAGGCGTCGAACTCGAGATCCGTCCCGGTGCGCTGAGCGCCATCGCCCGCAAGGCGATCCGCCGCAAGACCGGTGCCCGGGGGCTGCGCTCGATCCTGGAGCAGTCGCTGATGGACGTCATGTATGACTTGCCTAACTACAAGGGCGTGCAAAAGGTGGTGATCGATGAAAATACGATCAACGGCGATGCACCGCCGCTGCTGATGTATGAGGAGCAGCAGCCCAAGGTGGCAGGGTCTAACTGACGCGAGGCCTGCCAGAGTGGTCAGAGGTCGGCACCACACGGGCAGCAGGGCGGAAAAGGCCGTTCGCGTAGAAGCGAGCGGCTTTTTTGTTTATTTCTACCGACGAGAGGGAGGAAACGCGGGTATGCTGTTTCAGAGGGGCCACCAAGTGCAGGTAGCGGCATCTGCCTGTCTTGATGAATCGATTGGCACGTATCTTGTAATCGATTCGGGCGGCCCAATTTACGCCTTAAATGACTGACTTGGGGAAAATGATGTCCGGAACACAACTCCTCCCGGCCGAGCCGATTCGCCTGCCACTGTTGCCGCTGCGCGACGTGGTGGTGTTTCCGCACATGGTGATCCCGCTGTTCGTGGGACGCCCAAAGTCCATCAAGGCGCTTGAGACTGCGATGGAGGCGGGCAAGAGCATCATGCTCGTGGCCCAGAAGACGGCGGCCAAGGACGAGCCGACCGCCGACGACCTGTACGAGGTCGGCTGCATCGCCAATATCCTGCAAATGCTGAAGCTGCCCGACGGTACCGTGAAGGTGCTGGTCGAGGGCACCCAGCGCGCAAATATCCGCGAGGTGAGCGAGGACGATTCGCACTTCATGTGCGAAGCCGTGCCCGTGCCGCCCGCACCTGGCGAAAGCGCCGAGACCGAGGCCCTGCGCCGCGCGATCGTGTCGCAGTTCGACCAGTACGTGAAGCTCAACAAGAAGATCCCGCCGGAGATCCTGACCTCGCTGTCGGGCATCGACGAGGCCGGGCGCCTGGCGGACACCATCGCCGCGCACCTGCCGATCAAGCTCGAGCAGAAGCAGAAGATCCTGGAGATGGTCAATGTGACCGAGCGCCTGGAAAGCCTGCTGTCGCAGCTCGAGGGCGAGATCGACATCCTGCAGGTCGAAAAGCGCATCCGTGGCCGCGTCAAGCGCCAGATGGAGAAGAGCCAGCGCGAGTACTACCTGAACGAGCAGGTCAAGGCCATCCAGAAGGAACTGGGCGAGGGCGAAGAAGGCGCCGACCTGGAAGAACTCGACAAGCGCATCAAGGCTGCGCGCATGCCGAAGGAAGCCAAGAAGAAGGCCGACGCCGAATTCAAGAAGCTCAAGCTGATGTCGCCGATGTCGGCCGAGGCCACCGTCGTGCGCAACTACATCGACACGCTGGTGAACCTGCCGTGGCGCAAGAAGAGCAAGGTCAACAACGACCTCGCCAACGCCGAGCGCGTGCTGGATGAAGACCACTACGGCCTCGAGAAGGTCAAGGAACGCATTCTCGAGTACCTCGCGGTGCAACAGCGCGTGGACAAGGTGAAGGCACCGATCCTCTGCCTGGTCGGGCCTCCCGGCGTGGGCAAGACCTCGCTCGGCCAGTCGGTGGCGCGCGCCACGAACCGCAAGTTCGTGCGCATGGCACTGGGTGGCGTGCGCGACGAAGCCGAGATCCGCGGCCACCGCCGTACCTACATCGGTTCGATGCCGGGCAAGATTCTGCAGAGCCTGTCCAAGGTCGGCGTGCGCAATCCGCTCTTCCTGCTCGATGAAATCGACAAGATGGGCATGGACTTCCGCGGCGATCCGTCGTCGGCGCTGCTCGAGGTGCTGGACCCGGAACAGAACCACACGTTCCAGGACCACTACATCGAGGTCGACTTCGACCTGTCCGACGTGATGTTCGTGGCGACCTCGAACTCGCTCAACATCCCGCCGCCGCTGCTCGACCGCATGGAAGTGATCCGCCTGTCGGGCTACACCGAGGACGAGAAGGTCAACATCGCCCAGCGCTACCTGCTGCCCAAGCAGATCAAGAACAATGGTCTGAAGGCAGGCGAGATCGAGGTCACCGAAAGCGCGATCCGCGACATCATCCGCTACTACACGCGGGAAGCGGGCGTGCGTTCGCTGGAACGCGAGGTGTCCAAGATCGCCCGCAAGGTGGTCAAGCTGCTGCTGCTGAAGAAGGAGTCGGGCACGATCAAGGTCGATTCCGAGAACCTGGACAAATTCCTGGGCGTGCGCAAGTACGACTTCGGCCTGGCCGGCAAGGAAAACCAGGTAGGCCAGGTGACCGGACTGGCGTGGACCGAGGTGGGCGGCGACCTGCTGACCATCGAAGCCGCGATCATGCCGGGCAAGGGCAACATCACCCGTACCGGTTCGCTGGGCGACGTGATGAAGGAGTCGGTCGAGGCTGCGCGCTCGGTGGTGCGTTCGCGGGCACGCCGCCTGGGCATCACGGATGAGATGTTCGAGAAGCGCGACATCCACATCCATGTGCCCGAAGGCGCCACGCCCAAGGACGGCCCGTCGGCCGGCGGTGCCATGACCACGGCGCTGGTGTCGGTGCTGACCGGCATCCCGGTGCGCGCGGATGTCGCCATGACCGGCGAGATCACGCTGCGTGGCGAGGTGCTGCCCATCGGCGGCCTCAAGGAAAAACTGCTGGCAGCCCACCGCGGCGGCATCAAGCTGGTGCTGATCCCCGAGGAAAACGTCAAGGACCTGGCCGAGATCCCGGACAACGTCAAGAACGCCATCGAGATCGTGCCGGTGCGCTGGATCGACAAGGTGCTGGAACTGGCGCTCGAGCGCAAGCCCGAGGCCCTGCCGGAAGAGGACGCCAAGCCCGCCGAGGTGGCCGACAAGGCCACGGCCAAGGTCGAGCGCCTGCATCACTGACGTCGGCTCAGCCGCATGACCAAAACGCCGCAGGGCAGCGATGCCCGGCGGCGTTTTTTTGTCCGCGCGGGCCTTGGCAAACCGAAATCACATGTATTAAACTTGCGCCCTCGCAACGCAAACCACGGCATCTGCCGCGAGGTGCGGAGCGTTCAGCAAGTGGCAGGCAGACAGCCTGCGACGGTCGAGCGGGTGCTTAGCTCAGTTGGTAGAGCGGCGCCCTTACAAGGCGTAGGTCGGGGGTTCGAGCCCCTCAGCACCCACCAGCGTTCGATCGATGAAATCAAGGACTTGGAGCGATCCAGGTCCTTTTTTTTTGGTTCATCGAGGAATGCCGGGGAAGGCTGCGCGGATCTTCAGGAAGAAGTATTCCTCGTCACGGTAACCGTAGGCCCTGCGCTTGATGACTTTGATGGTGTTGTTGATGCCCTCTACTACGCTGGTGTTCAGAGGATGCCGGCATCGGGCGAGGATGCCGTGCCAATAGCCTTGAAGGCGCTGGGCGAACAGCTCAAGAGCGGGAATTCGGCTTTGCCTTGCCTGTTCGCACCAATGCTCCCACGCTTTTTGCGCCCATCTTGGGCGGCGATAAAACCACAAGCGCTTGAGCTCATCTTTCAAGATGTAGACCCTCAGCAGCGGTCGATTGGCCTGCAGAACGTCGTTCAGATTCACGGTCTGAGCGTCGCTCAGGTTCTCCTTGTTGCGCAGTAGCAGCCACCGCATGGACTTCAGGACGTGTCGGGCAGGTCGGTCATGCCGTAGCTGATCGGCCTGATCGACCCGAACCCGATCGATGACCTCGCGTCCATATTTAGCAACAACATGGAACAGGTCGTAGACCACTTCCGCTTGCGGGCAGTGCTCCTTGATCTCCAGTTCGTAGGCCGTGGTCATGTCAATGGCCACCGCTTCGATCCGCTTTGCCGCGCCCGGTGGCAGTTGCTCGAAGAAGGCGCGCGCCGTCTCGCGCGATCGGCCCTGACCGATCCACAGCACTAGCCGCCCAATCGGATCGACTACCACGGTGGCATAGCGATGGCCTTTGTGCAGCGCGAATTCGTCCATAGCCAGGTAATGGATGCTGGACCAGTCCGGCTCGACGACTGCCTCGCGCAGTCGCGCTTTATCGATCGTTTTGACGGTATGCCAGCCCAGATCATAGAAAGCCGCCACCGCCTGCACCGTGCAACTACGCAGTAGCTGCCCGCAAGCCTGGCGCCAGCCGAGCTGTGACGCGTTGATAGCGCCCAAGCCACTCCAGCCGCTCCAGGCGCGGGCCACCGCATTGGTCGCACCACACCCGGCGCCTGGGGACATGCAGCACCACGCGGTACTCGAACAACGGAAGATCATGCACGCGCCGCACCACCGTCTCATGGACCTGCCGGCACTTCGAGCCGCATTCCTCGCGGTACATGACCTTGCTGACCGGTTTCAGGTACAGCGCCAGCGTACGGCTTTCCCCTTCAGGCCAAACTACCCGATCCAGCTTGTAGCCATCCCAGCAGCCCAACGCCTGTAGCGTCTTGCGAACTAGCATTCCGTTCCCCAACGGCCGTTTCAACGACCATTAGGATACGAAATGCGCCAAATCAGTCCACGGAATTCTTCGAAGAACCAATAAAAAACGGGTATCGGCTTATCGACCCGGCCAACGTTTGAAACAAGGAGTTATCCGCATGCCCGCGGTCTCACAGATCCAGCCATCCCCCGCAGCTGCCGTTGGCTCCGCGCCACTGGCTTCAGCCGCAGACACCTCGAAAATGCTGGTGCGTTACAAAGAATGGGCGAACGAGCTGACCTTCAGGAGCGTGATGGATCTGCCGGATGGCGAGGCTCTCCGGACGCGGCCCACGCGGTTTGGAAAACATGGTCCATACATTGAACCACCTGTACGTCGTGGACGACATCTTCAGGCATCCTCTGCAAGGCAGCAAACATGGCTATACCTCCCGCAACACCGATCACACACCGCCGGTGGGTGACCTGTGGCAAGCGGTTCAGGAGATGGACCGCTGGTATATCGACCTTGTCGACACCTGGTCAAATGAGGATATGGCCAAGTCCGTTCATTTCGAGTTTGTCGGCGGAGGAGTGGGTGTCATGACACAAGAGGAAATCGTGCTGCATCTCGTCAACCATGCCACCTATCACCGCGGCTTCGTCAGCGACATGATGTATCAAGTTCCCTGTACGCCCCCGTCAAATGATCTGCCTGTATTTCTCAGGGATTACTATCGCAAGGCTCGGTAAGCCTTCCTCGAGCGAAAGTTTCCACTGCAGATCATCCCATCTCTTCGGGCGATTTCTGACATCCAGGTTGACATCGACGAATACGACGCGCAGTTCGCCACCAACACGCGAGGGGTGTTATTGCGTCCAACTTCGCCGTCACGCGCCTCGCGGCCAGCGTTAGTCGTACTGAAACCGTTTCACCGCACCCTCGTCCCACTCGATGCCTGATCCGGGCCTGTCCGGCACCACCAGTTGTCCATCTGCAAGCGCAAAGGGCTCCTTCAGCACGGGATAGGCCCAGTCCTGCCATTCCAGCCAGTGCGCGGTTTCGGTGATGCGCATCAGGTGTGCGCAGACTTCCGGATACAAATGCGTGGAGAGAGGGATTCCCGCCGCCGAAGCGATCGGAGCAGACCGCAGCCACCCCGACACGCCGCCGATCCGCATCATGTCCAGCATCACGCAGTCACACGCCTCGGCCTGCACTGCCTTCAATAACTCGCGCGGACCATAGAAGTTCTCGCCTAGCTGGATCGGCGTCTTGATCTCGCGGGCCAGCTGCGCGTAGCCGCTGGTGTTGTTGTAGGCGAGGGGCTCCTCGAACCAGTACAGCCGCTCGTTGTCGAGGGCATGGCAGCGGCGCAGACCGTCATCAAACGACAAGCCCTGGTTGAAATCCACCATTAGCTTGATCTCGTCTCCAGCCGCCTCGCGCACCGCGTGAAGGGCATCGAGATCGTCTTGCAGCTTCTCGCGGCCCAGCCGGAGCTTCAGAGCGCTGAATGCTCCCTCTGCGACGAGCGAACTAGCTTCTTCGGCAAGGCCGTCCACGTGGCTCAACCACAGGCCGTTGCTGTTGTACGCCTGTACGTTGCCTACTGTTCCGCCAAGGAATGCAGCGAGAGGCAGGCCTGCAGCCTTGGCGAGCGCATCCCACGCGGCCATGTCGAGCCCTGCGATGGCGATCATCGTGATGCCTTCGTAGCCCAGCAGATGCGTTGAACCTCTGGCGCCCTGGAAGTCATCCAGCGGTGCGATCCGGTTACCGGCCCGTGATGCCGCAAGATCCCGGATCGCAGGCACGATGTACCTCGGCGCCTGCTTCAGATATGGCTCAAGATAACTGCGACCAACAATACCTTCCCGAGTGTGAAGGTCAACGAGGATCAGCGGCCACTGGTCGAATGCGCCGACCTTCGAAATGATGGGTCGCTTTAACGGAACGAGAACCGCACGGGCCTCAACGCTTTGGTAAGTGAGCGGTTCGAAATTCATGGCGGTCCCTCCCTGACGACCAGTACAACCCGCACGGCACCGGACAAGAACCTCTTATCGGAGCTCCTCGAGTCTGGCTAGCGCGTCGAACAGCACCGCAACGCCTTGTGCGCCGAGCGCATGCTCCACGCGTCGCTGCACCTGTTGCCAGAGCGGAGCCGCCTGCTCCAACAGCCGGCACGCCTGCGGCGACAGCGATACGGTGTGCTCCCGCAGGTCCTCACCCTCTGACAAGCGGACCAAGCCCTTGCGCTGAAGCACGCCGACGTTGCGCCCGAGCGTGGAGCGGTCTAGTGCCGTTTCCCCCGCCAGCTGGGTCAGGCTGGGCGTTCCTAGTCGCGCGATGGTCCGCAGTAGCGAAAACTGCGTGACCTTCAGGCCAAGGGGCAGCAGCGCGTCATCGTACACCTCGGTAAGGGCGCGGGCTGCCCGGCGGATCCTGGTGCAGGCGCAAGGCGTGTGGATCATGTCGATTGCGGGTATATACCCCCAATATAGTTCGTGCCGCGGCGGTTGCAATTGGGAGGCAGCGACTCCGTCGGCACGAACAGCAACTGCATCCGCCGCCCGGTCGCGTCATCGACAAACACCAGCAGCGTCCACGCCGGCGCCCGGTCCTGGAACGCGATTCGCTGAGTCGCCCGACGTGCTCCAAGCCGCGCGCCAATAGCGACCGGTCCACGACCAGACCACAAGCGATGCGAGCGCCGGCGCATTCGGCATAAGCCAGGATGGCGGCGGCATAAGCGGGATTGCTGTGGACAAGGCCGGCCAGCAGTGTGTGCTCGCGCTACAGGCTAGGCGTCTTCGCCACTCACGCGACGCCTGCGCTGCCTAGGCGTTTCCCGGCCGGATTTCCAATGACGATCTTTCATACCTGCTATGAACCTCGTCATTTGATCGATATCAACGCCAAACGTATCGTTCCTTCCCAGACCTCAAACATGAAATCCGCGTCGGAACAGGAGGAGCAATGCGCATGGAGATCGAAGCGACAATCCGGGATGCGTGGTACCCGGTAGCGGTCGTGGAAGACCTGAAGGAGGGGGTTCGTTACCATACCCGGCTGCTGGGACAGGACATCGAATATGGCCGCGACAAGGAAGGCAGGTTTTCCGCGCGCCGTGAAGGGGGCGACGCATGCCGCGTGCAAACCTGCTATCACACGCATTGGGTGTCGCTCGGCGAGCCGGCCGAAGCGTTCTTTGCCGTGCCTGAGTTCAGCGAGCCTGACCGCCGCATCCTCGGGGCCGGCTCCATGCGCGTCCATGTCTCGGGTCTGCGCGCGATTGAGAATTTCCTGGACATGGCGCACTTTCCCTACGTCCATACCGGCTACCTGGGCGAAGAGCCACACACCGATGTGGCGCCGTACTCCGTCGAGTTCGACCGCGACACCGACGAGATCTATGCACGTGAATGCCGGTTCTATCAGCCAAGGGCGGCATCGGCTTCGACCGCCGGCATCGATACGGACTACATCTATCGCGTTGCCAGCCCGTTTGTTGCCATCCTCTACAAGACCTCGCCGCCGCAGCCGACCCGGCGCGACGTGATCTGCCTGTTCGTGCAGCCCGTCGAAGAAGATTGGTGCATCGCGCACACCGTGCTGGCTTACCTGGATGACACCTCGAGCGACCAGGACCTCCGACAGTTCCAGCAGACGATCTTCGGTCAGGACCTGATGATCTTGTCCAACCATATGCCGCGCACCCTGCCGCTTGGCATCCGGCTCGAAGTCCCGACGCGCGCCGACGCGATGTCAGCCGCCTATCGGCGCTGGCTGCTGCAGAAGGGCATCTCGTACGGCACCTATCAAGCTCACTGACCACGCCACGCATATGGAAAACGCAATGAACACGCGCGAGCACCGCTGGTACCCGGTGGCGCGCGCCGACGACCTGCCCATGCGCCATGTCTTCCAGGGTCAGTTGCATGGCATCGAACTGGCGTTGTGGCGCGCCGACGACGGCACGGTGAACGCCTGGGAGAACCGGTGTCCGCACCGCAGCGTGCGCTTCTCACTGGGCGCCAATACCGGAGAAAAGCTGCGCTGCCAGTATCACGGCTGGCAATACCGCAGCGGGGACGGCCGCTGCACGCATATTCCCGCGGCTAGCAGCGCCACGCCGCCGGCAAGCCTGTGCGCCAGGACCTTCGCCGCGGCCGAAGCCGGCGGCTACGTCTGGGTCAACCTGGCAGCCGATGCAGCGGCCCCGTTCGCCACGGCCGGCAGAGCGCTGCCGCTGGCGCTGCGCAGCCAGGTCTTCCATGCGGGCATCGATGCGGTTGCCGACGCGCTGGCACGCTACGCCGGCTACGATGACAGTGCCGTGCCTGGCTCTGCCACGCTGGTCCGCCGTGACAACGAAGTTGCCCAGATCGACCTGTCATGGCGCGCCGGGGCGCACGAACGGCAAGTCCGGTTCTGGCTGCAGCCCGCCGACACCGGCAAGACCATCGTGCACAGCACGGCCAGCGGGTGCGGCATGGCACCGGAAGCCGCCTTGCGCTGGCACAACCGGATGCTGACGGCGCTGCGCCGCGATGTCGAACACAACGCGGCGCGAGCCGGCGGCACGGGCGCCGCCGCATCCATTGCACAGCCACGCATCATTGCCGTCGTGCCAAGGCCGGCCGCAGTGCCCTCCAACACGCACGCGGTCACCGTTGCGGCGCGCTGGATGACCGCGCAAGACATCGTGGCTTTCAGGCTGGCACCGTCGGCCGGGTTCCCGCTCGCCTTCGAGCCCGGCGCGCATATCGACGTGCATACGCCCGCCGGACCGGTACGGCAATACTCCCTGGTCAACGCGCCTGGCGAGCGCGACAGCCTAGTGATCGGGGTCAAGCTCGAGCCCCAGTCACGGGGCGGGTCGCGTTCGATGCATGAGGCGCTGCAGGTCGGCGACCGGCTGGCCGTGTCCGCACCGAAGAACAACTTCCGGCTGGCCCCGGCCGCGGGCGGCCTGCTCATCGCCGGAGGGATAGGCATCACGCCGATCCTGGCAATGGCCGCGTCCCTGCAGGCCGCGCGACTGCCCTATGCGCTGCACTATTTCACGCGGGGCGAGGCGCATGTCGCCTTCGGCGAGCGCCTGGCCGGGCTCGACCACCTGCAGCGCCATATGGACCTGACCGCGCAAGCCACGCGCGAAGCGGTTGAGCGGGCGCTGCAGACCACCCCGGACGATTGCCACATCTACGTCTGTGGCCCGCGCCCGCTGATCGATCTGGTGCGGGAAAGGGCGGCTATGCGGGGTATCGCCGAGGCACGCGTCCATGCCGAACTGTTCGCCAACGACGTCTCGCACCACGCCGACCAGCCATTCCGCGTCCGCCTCGGCAAGCGTGGCACGGAGTTCCTCGTGCCGGCCGGCGTCACCCTGGCCGAGGCACTGAAGGCGCAAGGCATTGCGCTGGATACCTCATGCGAGCAGGGCGTCTGCGGCACCTGCCTGACCGATGTGGTCGACGGCGAACCGGAGCACCGCGACGTTTACCTCAGCGCCGCCGAAAGGCAGAGCAACCGCTGCCTGCTGCCGTGCGTTTCGCGCAGCCGCTCCGGACTTCTGGTCCTCGATCTGTAGGGAGTTGCCGATGATTACCCTTTACGACTATGAGCTGTCCGGCAACTGCTACAAGTTGCGCCTCTTCATGAATATCCTGGGCCTGGAATACCGGAAGCAGAACGTCGAGTTTTTTCCCGGCCAGGAGCACAAGGGCGATGCCTTCCTGGCATTGAACCCCCTCGGCCAGTTGCCGGTGCTGGACGACGACGGTTTCGTCCTGCGCGACGCGCAGGCGATCCTAGGCTATCTCGCGTCGCGCTACGACGCGACGCGCAGCTGGTATCCCACCGACGATCCGAAGCGGCTGGCCGAGGTCAATATGTGGCTTGCGTTTGCGGATGCGATCACCGGCACAGCATCGGCGGCGCGGCTGCACGACTTGTTGCGCTATGCGCTCGATGCAGACAAGGCGCGCGCTGGCGCGCATGCGTTGTTCCGCGTGCTGGACGAGCAGCTCTGGTTTTCCGAGCGCGAGCACGCCGGCTGGATCTGCAGCGGCGAGCGCCCGACCGTGGCCGACATCGCCTGCTTTCCGTATGTTGCGCTGTCCGACGAGGGCGGGATCCCGCTGATCGACTATCCCGCGCTGCGCCGGTGGACCGACCGGGTCAGGCGCATGCCCGGCTTCATCGTGATGTCGGGCATCTTCGCCGCGTCCGCGCCGGCGCCATAGAGACAAAAAAACCATATTCCGGAGGAGACACCATGAAAGCCAAGCGCTATATCCCCGCCGACTCGCGTGCCGCGGTCGATGAAGTCCTCCCGGCCGGCCGCCTGACCGTGCTCGGCATGCAGCATGTGATGGTCATGTATGCCGGCGCGGTCGCGGTGCCGCTGATCATCGGTATGGCCTTGAAACTGCCAAAGGAGCAGGTCGCCTACCTGATCAGCGTGGACCTGTTCGTTTCCGGGCTGATCACGCTGGTCCAGGCCGTCGGCACCCGCTGGTTCGGCGTCCGGCTGCCGATCATGATGGGGGTGTCGTTTACCGGCGTGGGACCGATGATCGCCATCGGCGCCAACCCCGAACTGGGCCTGCTCGGCATATACGGCTCGATGATCTGCTCGGGCCTGCTCGGCATTGCCATCGCGCCGCTGATGGCGAAAGGGCTGCGCTTCTTCCCGCCGGTGGTGATCGGCACGGAGATCCTCGTGGTCGGCCTATGCCTGATGGTGGTCAGTGCGGAATGGGCCGCCGGCGGAACGGGCCATCCGGAGTTCGGCAGCCCGAAACTGATTGGCATGTCCTTCCTGGTGCTCGCCTTCATCCTGGCCCTGACCAAGTACTTCAACGGCTTCATCCGCAACATCGCGGTCCTGCTGGGCATCGTGTTCGGCATGGGCGTGGCCACCGTCAACGGCTCGATCGATTTTTCGCCGGTCGGCGAAGCTGCGTGGTTCGGGCTGGTGCTGCCATTCCATTTCGGCATGCCGAAGTTCGACTTCTGGGCCATCGTTGCCATGTCCATCGTCATGCTGGTGACGTTCATCGAGGCGACCGGCATGTTTGTCGCGGTCGGCGAGATCGTCAGCAAGCCTGTCGACGAAGCCGCGATGGTCAAAGGTTTCCGGGCAGACGGACTGGGCACGCTGCTCGGCGCGGTCTTCAATATCTTTCCCTACACCTCATACGCCGAGAACGTCGGGCTGGTCAGCATCACCGGCGTGCGCAGCCGCTGGGTCTGCGCCATGGGCGGGGTGATCCTGATGGCGCTGGGCCTGTTCCCGAAGATGTCGGCGCTGGTCGCGCTGGTGCCCGCATACGTGCTGGGTGGCGCGGGGCTGATCATGTTCGGCATGATCACCGCCTGCGGCGTCCGGATGCTGGCTGCCGTCGACTATGACAACAACCCGTTCAATGCCTACATCATCGCCATCAGCGTGAGCATCGGCATGCTGCCGGTGGTGAAGCCTGAATTCTTCGCCAAATTCCCCGCGCAACTGGCACCGCTTCTGCATAGCAGCATCCTGCTGGCCGCGCTCGCCGCGGTCTTGCTGAACCTCTTCTTCAACGTACTGGGCGGATCCCGGCAGGAGCAGCTGGCTGCTTCCTTGCCGGAAGGCTCGCGCTGATAGCGGATCCGCCGTCCCATTACCCACTTGCGTGCAAGGACTGCAATGAAAACCAAAGCTGCTGTTGCGTGGCAGGCAGGCGCTCCCCTGACCATCGAAACCGTCGACCTCGCCGGGCCATGCGAGGGCGAAGTGCTGGTCGAACTGAAAGCCACCGGCATCTGCCACACCGACTACTACACGCTCTCCGGTGCCGATCCGGAGGGCATCTTCCCCGCCATCCTCGGACATGAGGGCGCCGGCGTTGTCGTCGACGCCGGGCCAGGCGTCAAGAGCCTGAAACGCGGCGACCATGTGATTCCGCTATACACGCCGGAATGCCGCGGATGCAAGTTCTGCCTGTCGAAGAAGACCAACCTGTGCCAGGCGATCCGCGCGACCCAGGGGCGCGGGCTGATGCCGGACGAAACCAGCCGCTTCAGTGCCGGCGGCCGTCCCATCTATCACTACATGGGCACGTCGACGTTCTCGAACTACACCGTGGTTCCCGAGATCGCGCTGGCGAAAATCCGCGAAGACGCCCCATTCGACACAGTCTGCTATATCGGCTGCGGGGTCACCACCGGGCTGGGTGCCGTGATATTCACCGCCAGGGTCGAGGCCGGGGCAAATGTCGTGGTGTTCGGCCTGGGCGGCATCGGGCTCAACGTCATCCAGGGCGCGCGGCTGGTCGGCGCCGGCAAGATCATCGGCGTCGACATCAATCCGGCGCGGGAAGCCATTGCGCGGCAGTATGGGATGACCGATTTCATCAATCCGAAAGCGGTCGACAATGTCGTCGACCACATCATCCAGCTCACCGACGGCGGCGCCGATTACGCGTTCGAATGCATCGGCAATACGCAGGTCATGCGCCAGGCGCTCGAATGCTGCCACAAGGGGTGGGGGCAGTGCATCCTGATCGGCGTCGCGGCGGCGGGCGAGGAGATCCGCACCCGGCCGTTCCAGCTGGTCACTGGCCGGGTATGGAAAGGGTCGGCGTTCGGCGGCGCGCGGGGCCGCACCGATGTCCCGAAGATTGTCGACTGGTACATGGAAAACAAGATCCGCATTGACGACATGATCACGCATCGGCTTACCCTGGACGAGATCAACCGGGGCTTCGACCTGATGAAGCGGGGCGAATCCATCCGCTCCGTCGTCCTCTATTAGCCCCGCGCTGGACATGCCGCGGGCAGCGCCAGCCGGGGCGCTGCCCGACCAGCGGCTACAATTTGGTCTCCACCCACATTGAAGCGCATCTGCGCCGCCATGCAGCCATGGCCGGCGGCGGAGATGCCGGAGAACGTTTGCATAACGTCGATCTGAAGTCCCTGCAAGTCTTCGCGTCGCTGGTCAAGGAGTGCAACGTCACCAAGGCGGCGGTGGAGCTGAACATGACCCAGTCGGCCGTCAGTCATACGCTGGCGAGGCTGCGGGACCTGTTTCATGACCCGTTGTTCGTGTCGATGGGCCGCGGCCTGGTGCCGACCGCGCGTGCGCTCGAACTGGCCGAGCCCTTGCAGCGCGCGCTCGACGCGCTCGAGACGCTGGTGCGGCCGGCGGAGGGCTTCGATGCCGCAAGCTTCACCGGCACATTCCGCATCGCAACCAGCGACTACATCGGCTTTATCCTGCTGCCGCTGCTGATCCAGCGCCTGACCGCGGCCGCGCCGGGGATCGACCTGGACATCCGGCCGCTCAAGCCGCAGGACGATCTCGCCGCACTGAAGGACGGCACGATCGACCTGGTGCTGTGGAACGAGGAAAGCGCGCCACCGAACTTCTACGTGCGCGAGCTGTTCTCGGACCGGCTGAAGGCCATGGCGCGCATCGGACATCCGGAGATTAAAGGCAGCCTGTCGCTCGAACAGTTCTGCCAGGGCAAGCACCTGCGCGCCAGCAGCACCTACGGCGCGGTGAAGGAGGCCGTCAACGGACTCTATGGAACGCTTGGGATCCGCGCACCGGCCTCCCTGACCATGCCGCATTTCCTGCTGGCGCCGCTGCTGGTGTCGCAGTCTGACCTGATCGGCCTGATCGCGGAACTGACTGCCCGGCGTCTCGGCAGCGCCGTTCCCTTGCAAGTGCTCGAACCGCCCGTCGAAGTCGGCGGCTTCACCGTTTCGCTGGTATGGCATGGCCGCCGGCATGCCGATCCGGCACACCGCTGGCTGCGCGGCGAGATTGCAGCGGTTGCCGAAGACATCCGGCGGGACCAGGCCCTCGCGGCAGCGTCGAGGACGGACTGACCGGCTTCACGCTTGCCGGGTTGCTCCGCGGATTTCATCGAGCCCACTGGTTATTTGAAGCAATTGGCGAACAGCATCGGATCGTCTCCCGCCCACGCTCGCAAACAATGAGAGCAAGCCGTCAAGGCGAAGCGCTAAAGGAACTCGCGCTCAAGGTTCGCGGGACTGGGACCCCTACACGAGACGATATCGCCACGGCGCAAGTGTCGGCGTCTCTCGTCGTCTCCGGCCGAAGGTGATGAGCGTGGGAAGAGAGGGTGAGTCACCACGCCGGTGCCGGCGCGTGAGTCAGCGAAGCCGTTTGCTTACTCCACCAGCAGCCTAGCAAAACTCAGCTCATGGCCGTCAGGATCGCTGATATGGAAGTACCGCTCGCCCCACTCGGCATCGCGCGGGGCGGCCTCGGGACGCAGGCCGTGTCCGAGCGCCCGTTGGTGGATGGCGTCGACATCGTCGACATGGAAGATGATGCGTCCCCACCACGACCATTGCCGGCTGGCAGGCTGCGCAATCAGGTTGAGATACCCCGTGCCCGCATGGAAGCTGGTGAATTCCGCATCAGCGCCTCCATAGCGGAGCTGGAATCCGAGCGCCTGGTAGAAGGCAACGGCTCGTGACATGTCGTGGGTGGCGAGTGTCACGGCATTGATCGAGGAAATCATTGCAGGCGTCCATAGTGATACTGCAGAACCTCAATCGCTTGGTCACGGCCCGATTGCCCTGTCCGAGGATGTTAGACCACTACATCGTAGACCCTATTAAGTCTGTCACCGTTGCGGCCGTAAATGTGTCAACACGCCAGGAGCGTCCGGCCCAGGTTCCTTCCGGGCCCCGACTGAAGGCAGAGATCGGCCAGTTCCGGTCCCTGGGCGGGCTTGCGAAGCCGAGGTCGGCGGTCGTGAGGGGCGCTGTGTGGTATCCCTTTGATTTCGATGCAATATACCGGGATAGTCCCCCCAAGCAATCATGCGGGTTTCCGGCCGGAGCTCACAAGAAATTCTCGTCAAATCAAAACTTGCTGACTGGGTCATTCCCTGAATCCGCAGATGTACCGATCGCGACTCGGGATTCCGGCGGGGTCTTATTCAGGCTTTAAATCGTTCAGGCGTCAGATAGAGTATGGAAACCATTGTGAAACTGGCATCCGTTGCCGCTGGGATCTTCACGCTGGCAAAGGTATTCTTCGAAATCACCAGTATTAGAAGGGTGGGTGCACGCGAGGAATACAAGTTTGCCAAGGAATTTCTTTCCGATGTGGCGACGGGCGCGATTCATCCGTTCGCAAAGGAGAAGGGATACCTGGCGATATCGGGGGATCGAGGGCTCAAAAGCAGTGAAGTGGAGTATCTGCTTTCGCTGCATGAGCCAGAGAAGGCGCTTCAATTTTACGTGTTGGGTCGCGCCTATTTGAAACACCTGCCCCATCAGGGTAATCTGCAGATCGATTTCGCACCGAAGTATCAGCGCAAACGGTCCAGGACGATAAGGATATATTTCTACACGTTCGTCTACGGCACCCTTGTATTTACCGCCACGACGCCTTTGATCTTCTCGCGATACATTTCGTCAAACATCGGCAACATCTTAGCCCTGTTTGCTATTCTGGCCTCGACGCTGTTCCCGATTGGAATTCTCGCGTTAAGAGAGGCGATCAAAATCCACCGTGCTGGGCTGCTTGTTAGGAACCAAAGTCGGCATACGAAGGCCATCATTGTGGGGCCGTAGTCACGGCGAAATGGTCGGCCAATGGAGCGACCGGTCGCACGGGTTCTCCAGTCCTCGGCGATACCTACTCGCCGTGCGAGCATCGCTAGACGGAAGGTGGCACGACGTGTTGAGTTAGGGTAGCTCTGTCCTAACACGCCTCAAGTGGCATCCGTTTGCTGCATGATCAGCAACCCATGGTGATGGGGGAAATCGTCTATCGCCGCGTTGATCAGGGAGATGCGGCTTATCTCTGGGCCGTCCCCGCCCTGACGGATCGCACGGAGCGCCGCAAACCACAGGGAACGGCCGTTCCGCCGGTAAGGAGACCGCGGCAAAACGGGGGCTGACGATTGGACCTCTGCTGAGAGGCTAATGAGGCACCTACAATGCCTGCATGGCTTCCGAATCTGGGCCGGCTATCTCCGTCCTTCAACTTCGAATTGCTCTGCGCGGCCTGAGCCCGCCGGTTTGGCGACGTGTCCTCGTGCCCGAGCACTTGAGGCTCGGGCTATTGCACAAAGTTATCCAGGTCGCCATGGGCTGGGCCGATGAACATTTGCACACGTTCAGTATTCGTGGCAGGCGTTACGGCGAAGCTCATGAAGGGGTCTTGCAGTTCTACACAGTCGCCAGCGAACTGCCGCTGACCGCGTTTCATCTCCGAGAACACGAAGGCTTCGTCTATGTGTATGACTTCAACGCGTGGTGGCGCCAGGAGATACGCATGGAGCGGCGTATGCTGCGGCAACAACCTGGCCAGTTGCCCCGTTGCGTGGCGGGTTACGGGCCATGCCCGCCCGAGGACATTGGCGGAATCGAGAGGTATCTGGAGGCTAGGAACGAACACAGCGAATATGAGTTCGTCGATTGGATCGAGTCGCTGCGCGAAGGGCCAATCGTGCTGGAAGACCCGCGCGACGAGGTCGATAGGTGGCTGATTCGGCTGGATCGTCGCTTTGATCGTCGGATCGTTAATGATCGGTTGCGAGAGCTCGATGCGTAGACTGGTCGCTGCAGCTTCCAAGGGAGGAAAGCGGCCATGCGTATTAGCTTGCAACTCGTAGTGCAGGACGATGGAGGCGCGCCAGCCACCGTCACCGAAATTGCTCAGTTCGAGAGAGACGGCCTTGATGTGGGCTCGCTGGGCCTGCATCTGGATGAGGCAAAATCATTGCTGGGTCGGCTGCAGCGCACGATGGTCACGGCACAGGTTGCCGAGGCAGTTGCCCGGACCAGCGTCTGTCCCACGTGCGGGGCGCAGCTGGCTTGCAAGGGCCACCATCACTTGGTTTTCCGTAGCGCGTTCGGACGGCTGTCGATTGACAGTCTGAGGCTGTACCGCTGCCGGCAGTGCCAGGGCGACGCCCCCACCTTCAGCCCAGTCGCCCGATGTCTGCCTGAGCGGGGTCAGTTTAGAACTGCAGTATCTCGAGGTGAAGTTTGCAGCGTTGATGTCGTATGGTCTGACCGTCAACGTACTGCGGAAAGTATTGCCACTCGATCACGTCGATCCGGCGCCAGGTCACCATGCTCGGTCGACGGCTGGAAGCGGAGCAGGCCACCGATGCCCCGCAGCAGGCGGCGGTGGCGGCCAGCGTTCGCTCGCCCGAGATCCCGGAGCCCAGTCCGATTCGTGCGGTCGGCATTGACGGCGGCTTTCTTCGGCGGGCTGGATATCGGCGCCGCCAGGACGGCTGGTTTGAGGTGATCGTCGGGAAGTCCTTGCGGGATCAGGACGGCGGCCATGGTTTTGCCTACGTGCACAAACTGGAGCGCCGACCGGCCGATCGTATGTGGAATTTCCTGTACTTTGCGTGCGAAAACTGGCGGTAGCCGCTCTTGGTCCGGCTCCCGGTAAGGCTTTTCGGCCATGAAGGATTCATTCTGGCAGCAGCTTTCCAACTACTTGATTCAAAAAGCCCGCTGCGAGCGCGGGCTGGAATCCCTTCGGTGAAAGGGAGGAGACGGGAGTGAGTATGAACCCTAGCAGCACCGTCAGGCGGTTATAGCGCTTACTTGTCGCCATAGTGAAGCCGACAAGCGATGATGGTCAGTTCATCGTCGTTGGCGAAATACACCAGGCGGTTGATGTCGTCGATGCGCCGCGACCAGTAGCCCGACAGGTTGCCTTTCAGCGGCTCGGGCTTGCCAAGCCCATCGAACGGTTCGCGTTGGGCGTCCTGGATTAGGGCGTTGATGCGCTTGAGCGTTTTCTTGTCTTGGCCCTGCCAATAGACATAGTCTTCCCAAGCATCGGCCATAAAGGTCAGCTGGCGCTTCATTCAGCGTCCGGGTCGATCAGTTCGTGCTTCTCCGCCATGCCAGCGCGGTGCTGCTGGATCGAACGCAGCAGGCGCGCGGCGTTAGCCGGCGAGCTGAGCAGGTGCATCGTTTCCATCCAGCTGTCGTACTGCTCTTGCGACATGATGACCACATTCGGTGCGTCGCGGCGCGTGATGAGCACCGCGTCGTGGTCGTCAATGGCTTGGTCCATGACTGCCTTTAGATTGCTGCGCGCGTCGGAGAAATGGATGGTACGCATACTGCACTCCTCAGGTAACTGGTACTATTAATTGTACAAGTATAGCAGATCTGCGTGCAGGAAGAGTTGGGGGACACATGGCTGTGTAGCCCAGTCCGTATGGGCAGGGAAAGGCCGCGTTGAGGAATAGACATGCACCAGCATGTGGAACCACAACGCGGCTTGCCTCTTCAATACGACTAGCACAGTGAAGTTGGTTGGTGTTGTAACTCTTTGATTTTAAAAGAGATTATATCCCCTTACAAGGCGTAGGTCGGGGGTTCGAGCCCCTCAGCACCCACCAGCGTTCGATCGATGAAATCAAGGACTTGGAGCGATCCAGGTCCTTTTTTTTTGGTTCATCGAGGAATGCCGGGGAAGGCTGCGCGGATCTTGAGGAAGAAGTATTCCTCGTCGCGATAGCGTAGCCCCGGCGCGGCGCCTGAAGGCAACCGTGCCGCCCGTGCCGGCCGCCGAGGCGGCGCATGGCATGCTGCCGGCTGCTCTGACCTGAGGACATCGCAACGAGGTAGAACCTTGTTTGTGCCATTTTCCGGTGATGGGATCGCTCAAATGAGCCGGCGCGCCGAAGGCTCAGTTGTGGTCAAACGCCGTCACCTTCGGTAGCACCACGGCGAGATAGTCCACGAGCGTGCGGACCGCTGGAAGCAGGCCCGTGCGATAGGGGATGAGGGCGGTGATACGAGCGTCCGCCGCAATCCAATCCGGCAATATCTGCCTGAGCGAGCCGGCCGTTAGCTCCGCCTGACAAGCGTACACCGGCAGCGCGGCGACCCCCACGTTCGCACACGCCGCCTCTTTCAGCGAGATCAGGCTGTTGCTGAGGAATCTCGGTTCAAACTGCACCGTGGCCACGCGCTTGTCCGGGCCCAGCAATTGCCATGGCGACGCGCCCTTGCCGGCCATGGCAAGGATGGCGTGAGATCCCAGCGCCGCGGGTTCTGCCGGCACTGACGTTCGCTCGAGATAGTCCGGGCCTGCGAAGAGATACCACGGCGTCCTGGCCAAGGGATGCTGAACCAGGTTGGAGTCCTGCAGCTGGCCGACATGGCCTCTGATGGCCAGATCGAAGCCCTCGCCGACGATGTCCACGACCCTGTCCGTGGCAGTTTCTTCGATCCTTACTTTGGGGTGGTCGGAGAGAAAGGTCGGCAAGACATGGCGCAGCGCGAACTGGGCAATGTCCGTTGCCGTCGTCACGCGGATCACGCCGCTCGGCTCTGCCAGCCGCTGACGCATCGCTTCCTCGGCAAGCTCGGCGCTGCGCATCAGCGCCATGGCGTACTGGTAGAACTCCTGCCCCACCTCCGTTACCGCGAACTGGCGCGACGTCCGGTTGATCAGTCGCACGCCCAGCGAGGCTTCCAGTTCCTTTACGCGGTGACTCAGCGTGGACTTCGGAAGCCGGAGGGCTTCCCCGGCCGCGGTGAATCCGCCACGGTCGACCACCTGCACAAAGTAATAAACGTCCTTTAGGTCGAGCATTTCATGGAGGCTTGCCGGCCATTCCCATGGGGGCGGCGATGGTCAAGAAGCGAGTGGGTGACGGATCATACTCCACGCCCGCAGCTCGCTGCCACCCGGGCAAGCCCTTGGCGCATCGCCGCGTTTGTGGCGGCCGCCGGGTCCAATTTTTCCTGCCCGGCGGAACGCTCCGCGTCTCGACAGGGCGCCATTGTCCAAGTTTGCCGAACCCTGCGTACAACCCCTGACGGCTGCCCAAGCGGAATCTGCCGTCATAAGCTGTTGCGCAGGAGCGGCTGTGCGCTGTTTCCACATCCCTATTTAATCTGGAGAGGACAATGACAATGCTCAAGGGATTTCATCACCTGACTGCCGGCGTGCGGCACGCGCAGGAGGATGTCGATTTCTACGTCAAGCTGCTCGGGCAGAGCCTCGTGAAAAAGACCGTGCTGCTCGACGGCGAGGATCCCATCTACCACCTGTACTACGGCAACGCGAGTGGCGATCCGGGGACGCTGGTGACGTCGTTTCCGTTCCGCCAGCGGGGGGTCATGGCACGCCAGGGATCGGGCCAGGTGCGCGTCATCAACTACTCGGTGCCCAAGGGCTCGCTCGAGTTCTGGCGTAGCCGCTTCGACGCCATGAACGTGCCGTATGACAGCGAGATCGTCGAGCGCTTCGGCGAGCGTCGCCAGCGGTTCGAACATCCGTGTGGCATCGAGTTCGATCTCGTCGAAACGGATCTCGACCCGCGTCCGGCTTGCGTCGCAAGCGATATCCCCGCCATCCATGCCATCCGCGGCGTGCACAGCATCACCCTGTCGCTGCGCGATGTCGCTGAATCCATCCGCTTTATGAGCGAAGCGATTGGCTTCCGAAACGTCGGCCAGGCGGGGCCGTACTACCGCTTTGAGACGTACACCGGCGGCCCCGGCAAGGTCGTCGAGTTCCTGCATGAGCCAGACCGGCACCAGGGCTCGTCGATCTACGGCGAAGGGACGATCCACCATGTAGCCTTCGCCGTCGACAACGTCGAACAGCAGGCGATCCTGAAGGAAAAGCTGTTTGCGCTGGGCTACATCGACACTTCCGAGTCGGTGCACCGCAACTACTTCCGCTCGATGTACTTCAAGATGCCCGGCGGCGTGATGTTCGAGGCCGCCACCACCGACATCGGCTTCGCTGTCGATGAAGCGCCCGGCCATTTCGGCGAAGAGTTCCAGCTCCCGCCGTGGCTGGTGGATCGCAAGGACGAACTGCTGGGCCGGCTCGAGCCCATTTCTGCATGAGGTTGCCGGAGATCGATATGCGCAAGCCAAAAGTACTGATCGTCTTCTATTCACGGAACAGCTCTACCGAGCTGCTCGCCAAGGCTGTCGCCGAGGGCGCCCTCGAGGCTGGCGCCGAACTGCGCATTCGGCGTGTGCGGGAATTCGTTGGCCCCGATGTCATGCGGCAGGCACCGGGCTGGCTCGAGAACGCCACGGAGATGAACGCGAAATATGAGGCGCCGACCGAAGCCGATGCCGAGTGGGCCGACGCGATCGTGTTCGGCACGCCGACGCGGTTCGGGACGATCTCGGCCGAACTCAAATCGTATATCGACGGGCTCGGCGGCCTCTGGTTCGCGGGCAAGCTCAACGGCAAGGTGGGCTCGGTGTTCGGCACGACGTCCTCGCGCCACGGCGGTAATGAAGCCACGCTGCTGGCGGCCTATACGCCCATGGCGCACCTTGGCCTGATCATCGTTCCGCTGGGCTATGCCGACGCGGCGATGTTCAAGGCTGGCACCCCGTACGGCGCAACTCACGTCTCGCACCGTGACACCGTGAAGCCCGACGGCGATCACCTCGACGTTGCACGATACCAGGGCCGCAGGGTGACGACTGTTGCCCGCGCCCTGCACGTCCAGCCGGAGCCGGTAGCAGCCTGAACGTAGAGCTTGGGCGCAAGAAAGGGCGGAGACTCGCAGTCTCCGCCCTTTTTCTTCATCGGCACGGGCCGATAACAGGATGGCCGCCGCTCAGGCCGGGGACGTCTCCACGCAGGTTCCCAGCGCGTCCATCTGTTGCGATGGCGGCAGCGAGTCGATAGTGGCGCGGATCGCCTCCCTGCAGAGCGAAGGGCGCTTGGCCAGCATCTCGACATAGCGGGCAACGTTGGGCAGGTCGTCCCACATTGGCGCGAGCCCGAGGTATGCCAGCCGCACCAGGTTGACACCCCACAGCACATCCCCCAGAGAGAACGCGTGTCCCGCAACATACTGCGCTGGTGCAGTCTCCAGGGTACGGTCCAGCTCCTTCAACACGCGTTCGACGTGATGGCGCGCGACGCGCTGGAATGCGGCATCGCAACGCACCGCCCGGCCGCCTCGCTCCTTGGCGAGCTTGGCGCGATAGGCGGCAACGAGTTCGTTGTCTTCGGCATTGTCGGTGAGCATGGCCTCGATCGCGGCGATCTTGTGATCGTAGACTGTTTCCATGATCGCCTTGAGCGCGTCGGGCCGCCGGTCGGCTTCGGGATGCGAGCCATAGAGCAGGGCGCCGTTTGGCATCTGGTCGACAATCTCCACTTGACGCATTACCGCGGCACGCTCCTGGTCATCGTCGGGCAGGAGCTGGATTGGCGCGCGCGACACCGCGTCGAGATAGCAGCAGATCCGCCGCGAATCCGCGATCACGCGGGAGGCTTCGTGGTCGACGAGCAACGGCACCGCGCAGGGATCGAACCCATCGGTGTCCACGGAAGGACGTCCGCTATAGCCGGTGACGAACTCCCGTCCGATTTCCTGTCCGGCTATCAGCCGCAGGCGGACGTAGGGCGGGTGATAGTGCTCTGCCGGAATGACGCCGTCCGGACCCATCGCGCTCAGGATCAGCATGTCGTTCGATCGGTACGGCAACCGTTTTTCCAACAGCACCGCGCGTACTTTCTGGGAGCACAGGGAACTCGCCGCATGGAACAGCTCGAAGCGCGGGTTTGCATCGTTCCCCACGATGGTGATCCGTGCAGGATCGGCGATGGCAGCGCGGGCACAGGCTGCCAGCCTGCTTGTGGGCTCATTGTGCATGGGTTTCTTCCAGGTCGATGGTCAGTCACGCAGTCCCATTCCCCGGCCGCCTTGCTGCCCGCGGGCGTGCGGGCACACCGCGGGTGGATCGCCGATGATGCCGCGCGCGGACCAGAGTTCCGGGAACGGGATCTCGTTCATGGTTGGCAGCAGCCAGGCAATGCCCTCGGTGCCGAAGTAGGCCGGCCTTGCGCCGAAGGTGCGGCGCGTGGCCATCAGGTGCAGGTGTTTCCATGCGGCGAATCCCTCCGCGATATCGGCCAGCGTCTCGCCGAGTTGCTGCAGTTCGCGGTGCTGGTCCGGATCGGCGTAGACGTCGCGCCAGACCTTCTCGACCGTTTGGTCCGGCGTATAGGGCATGCTGAAATCGCGGTCGAGTGCCGGCGTCGGCACGGCGAAGCCCTGGCGGCTCAGATGGGCAAGCACGTCGTCGTACAGGCTCGGCTCTGCCAGTGCTTTGCTGAGTTGCTGCCAGCGGTGGGGCTGCGGCAGGAAGTGCTGCAGGTGCTCGCCCTGCTTGATGCCGAGCAGGTAGACCATCTGGCGGAAGGTCCAGCCCTGGAGCGCGGTGTCCTTGCCATACTTCGGACCAACGCAGGACAGGATCGCCAGCAGGTCGACCGGTGTCATCCACGCAATGGAGCGCCAGGTCGCATTGAGCGGCTCGTGGTGGGCGACGACGCGCCGCAACGTGCGGCAGGCGCCAGCCAGGTCGTCGGCACGCAGTTGCGCCTGCGCGGCCTGGATTTCCCGGATGATCAGCATCCAGTAGAGCTCGGACACCTGCGCCGACACGATCCAGGCGTGCTCGCCGGGATGATCGCTGACGGGGTGCTGCAGCGAGTGAAGCAGCTCGGTCTGCAACCAGTCGCTGTAGGGCGTATGGCCGGCGGGCGCTTCTGCCGGCGCCAGGGATGCGGGCTTGACGGTATGGTTCATTCTGGTCTCCTCGTGGTGGTGGGTCAGGGCAAGTCTGGTGCACCGCAGGCGGTCCCCAGCAACGACTCCATCTGCTGCGCGACCCGCAGCAGCGCAGCGTCGCCGCCGGGCCGGGCGACGATCTGCAACGCCGCCGGAAGGCCGCCGTTGCGGGACGGCAGGGGAATCGAGATGGCGGGAAAGCCGGCCAGGTTGAACGGGGCGGTGTAGGTCATCAGGGCTTCGCGAACCGTGCCGGTCCAGTCGCCGATGCCGACCGTGCCGGCGTCGCGTCGCGGCGCGGTGCAAGGGCAGGTCGGCAACACGAGAAAGTCGAACGCCGACATCGCCGCATGCAGCCGGGCCGTGAACTCTCGCCTCGCCTGCTGGGCTGCCGCATAGGCGCGCAGATCCATGGCCTGTGCGCGCCGGAGTCGGTCGACCGTTTCCGGGTTGTAATGCCTGGCGATGCGATCCCACTCGTGGCGGCGCAGATGCTCGATGCCGCCCTCGATGAGGACGATGGCCGCGAAGGCATCGAACACGGTGTCGAACATGGCATCAAACCGACGGGTTCCGCCGAGGTCCTCGCAGGCAAAGTCCTGGGCCAGTTTTTCAACTGCTCCAGCGAAAGCGCTGGCGATCTCCGCACTCAGCGGCACCGGCGCGATGTGCCGGACGATGCCGAGGCGAGGGGACAGCCTGGCATCGGCGTGGGAATTCCCGATGCCGAGGGCTTCGGCGAGCACCCGCACGTCATCGACCTGTGAGCCCAGCAGGCCGACATGGTCGCAGGTGGGCGCCAGCGGAAACACACCGCGCGTAGAAAGCGTGCCGAGCGTCGGCTTGAAGCCGACCACACCGCAGAGCGCGGCCGGAATCCGCACTGAGCCGCCGGTGTCGGTGCCCACGCCCGCCATGACCGCGCCATGCGCGATCGCCGCCGCGGCGCCGCCGCTCGAGCCGCCTGGAATGCGGGTGTGGTCGCGGGGATTCAGGGTGTCGCCGAAGCTGGGGCTGGCGGTGGTCACGCCCCACGCAAATTCGTGGGTGGTGGTCTTGCCGATGACGATGGCGCCGCAATCCGTCAAGATCTTCACGATGTCGGCGTCGGCTGCGGGAACATTGCCGCGGCAGGCCGTCGATCCGTACAGGGTTTCGATGTCTTTGGTGTCGATCAGGTCCTTGATGGCGATCGGCAGGCCTTCCAGCGGGCGCTGGCTGCCTTCGCGGTAGCGACGGTCGCTTTCCGCAGCGGCCTGCAAGGCGCGCGCCCCGTCAATGGCGGCGAACGCGTTGAGTGACTGTTTGCATGCCTGCGCGCGTTGGAGTGCCGCTTCAGCCAGGCCTGTCGCGGTGACCTCCCGGCTGGCCAGGGCCTCGAGCGCGTTGCGCAGGCCGGTGGGATGCGGGAAGCTGTCGGAGGGCTGGCGGTTCATTACCACATTCCCTCCAGCAGCGCATCCAGCCTGGTGCCGGCGTTGTCGCCCAGGTCGCCGACCTCGGCGGGATAGTTCTGCTTGAGCAGCGCCGCCATCTCGGGAAGCCTGGCCCGGTCGAAATCGAGGTCGCCGAGCCGGCTCGGCAGTTGCAGCGCGTCCACGACTGCCTCGATGCGGTCGGCGAGGAAGGCGGCAGGCGTGCGGCTGCCACGGTCCATGGCGAAGATCTCGAGCTTGCGGCCATAGGCGCCGGCACAGGCCCGGATGACGGGCGCCAGCGCGATGCAGGAGGTCAGGCTGTGAGCGACGCCGAAGGTCCCGCCGAGGATGTGCCCGATGCGATGGCTCAGGCCATAGATGACCGAAGCGGGATAGAAGTAGCACTGCCACGCGGCAAGCTGAAGCTGCATCAGGTCGTCGGTCGAAACCAGGCCGCCCGCGATGGCATCCCGCGTTTCGAGCTTGCGCGGCCACTTCTCCAGCACGGCCAGGAAGCGCTCCACGCCCCTGGCGGCGAGGATGGCGTGAGGATGATCCACGTCGACCCGGCGCATGCCTTCCACGGCATGGTCGATGCCCTTGATGGCCGAGCTCAGCAGCAGCATGCGCGGGGTATCGACGATCATCCTCGGGTCGAGCACCACCAGCCTGGGTGTGGTTTCGCGGACGGCATGGCTGCGCTTGAATTTGCGCGGGCCATCCGTCTCGGTCACGCCGAAATAGTGGGAGAACTCCGAACCCGACAGCGTGGTGGGAATCGCCGCAATCGGCAGGTAGCGGCCGGTCTGCTGGAAATGCAGGTGCGAGACCGCCTTGGCGGCGTCGAGCACGGAGCCGCCGCCGAGCGCGATGATCGATTCCGCACGGGCACCGATGCAGGCGCGCAGCCCGTCCTGGACGGCGAAATCGGGAACATGCGGCGGCAGGCCGGTGAAGGTGCCAACGCTGTCGCCGACGGCAGGCTGCAGGTGCTCGCGGTTCAATGCGTCAAGGAACTCGACGGTGAATATGATCGGACGGCGGATGCCGTAGCTCCCCATGGACGCTGCGACGGTCTTCAGCACGTCGAGTCCCCAGACAATCTCTTCCTGCGGCAGGCATTTCAACTGATTCATTCCACATCTCCACCGTGTTTTCGTATGGGATCGGGCGTCGATCCGAGTAGGAAGATAGGCGAATCGGCTGCGCGCGTGCCCGTGGGATTGCGGAACGCAGCGTCCAGGAATCTGGACGCCGTACCTGTGCCGACAGGTGCTGGTCGTTCGTCGATTCCGGACGGAGCTTTCCAGGCTTGCCGTCTTCACAAGGCCGGGGAGATATCTATGATCTTTTCCAGCGTAGCGACCCCCACCACTAGAACGGAGACATGAAGATGGAGGCAATCCAATTGACGGAAGCGCTGATCCGCGGACGCCGCAGCAAGCGCGGCTTCCTGGACCACGCGGTGCCGATCGAGACGGTCAGGGACATCCTGTCCGTCGCGAAATACGCGCCCAGTTCGAGCAACACGCAGCCCTGGCGCTGCTATGTGCTGACCGGAGCGGCGCGCGACAAGATCACGGAAGCCGCGGTCGAAGCGTATCGCGCCGCGCCCACGGGGCTCGCGCCCGAATACCCGTTCTTTCCCAACGAATTGCCCGCGCCGTTCTCTTCGCGCTTCAACACGTTTCGCGGCATGCTGGGCGATGCGCAGGGCGTGCAGCGCAGCGATATCGTCGGGCGCCGACGCGACGTCGAACGGCAGTTCCGGTTCTTTGATGCGCCAGTGGGGCTGATCTTCACCATGGATCGGCGCCTGGAATGGGCCAGCTTCATCTGCTACGGCTGCTTTCTGCAGAACATCATGCTGGCCGCGCGCGCGCGCGGGCTGGATACCTGTCCGCAGCAGATCTGGTCGCTGCAATCGGCGGTGCTTCGGGAAAGTCTTGGCATCTCCAGCGAGGAGATGATCGTGGCCGGCATGTCGCTGGGCTATGCGGACAACAGTATGCCGGAGAACAACATGGACCTCAGCAGGCTGGAACTGGACGAGTTCGTCTCGTTCTTGACTGGCTGATACGCGTGCTGTGCAAGCTGGCCGGCGCCAATGGCATTCGCGTTGCCGGACGCGGCCGGCCGCTGAGGATCGTGCAGAGGGACGGTCAGCCGACCGCTCAGATCACGCCGCTGCGGCAAAGCGCGAGCGCCAGCCCGATATGGAGAGTTGCCAGGGAAATCCACCCGACAAACGAAATGCAAAGCCGGTAGCGGTACATGATGCTCTCCACTGGATCGGGCCAGACGCCGATGCATAGCAGCTTAGGCGCAGTGGCCATGCGGCAGTAGATTCGTACCTGGGCCTTCAGCGTTTCCTTGCCCGCACCAATGCCCCTGGTCGCAGGCGCGGTGCATCCTGCAGCCTGCGCCACCCCAGGCATGTCTCGTCATGACTGCACTCGCTACCGGAACAGCCGCCTGTCCGGGCGCTCAGACAGCCCCGGAAAAGGGCGCGGCGCCCGCGGCAGGGCCTGCCGCGCCCTGATGCGGCTTCTGCCTAGTTCACGGTGCCAGCCCGCCCCGGCACCTCGCCGTGCTCGCCACGGGGAGCGGAGAAGATTCTGCGCGCACGCTTCCCGGGTGCTCTCGCGCGGGACGGGGTCAGTTCCGGGGCAAGCCATCTGGAACGGGAGCGGGCGCACCGATTGGTGCCGGTGTGGTAACAGAGTGGGTACTTTGGTGATGCTTCCGCTGCAACCGGCCGACAGCTAGGATGCTCTTCAAGCGGCCGCTGTTTGCCTTCCGGCGCAGACCCGCCGAGCATCCCCGTCATCTCAGCAGGAGGGAACATGACGCAACGCCTCAACGACTTCCAGCAATCGCCCGCGCTGTCCAAGATGCTCATGGAGCTCCGGAAACCGGCTGAACGTCGCCTTCCGCATGGTGCCGGATTCCTCCGACAAGGCCTGCGGGCTGGACAAGGCCAACCTGAGTCATGCCATGAAACGGTCGGGGCGCCGGTCTTCACCCCGGTGAACTAGCGCAGCCGTTCTCCCGGGCCGGTCACGGCCCGGTTCCCCCGATTTCGGACCCCGGATCCGCCGGTTTTGCACCGCGCGGCCAGGCGTCTTACACCGTTCGGTCGCCACGTCGTGCCGCCGAAGGCCAACAACAGAAGGAAGCGAGGTAACCATCATGAAACGTAGGATCCTGATTGTCGGCGGCGGCTTTGCCGGACTGTGGACGGCGCTCGGCGCGGCGCGCGTCGTCGATATGCAAGGCGGCGCTGCGGCGGATGTCGAGATCACGCTGGTTTCACCGCGGCCAGAGCTCCACGTCCGTCCGCGCCTGCACGAGGCCCACCCCGAGCAGATGGCGGTGCCGTTCCTTCCGGTGCTGGACGCCGTTGGCGTCAAGTTCATCGAAGGCTCGGTCGAGCGCATCCATGTGGCGGACCATTGCGTCGAGATCACCAGGGCCGATGGCCAGACCAGCACCGAAGGCTACGAGCGCCTGGTCCTTGCCAGCGGTAGCCGCCTGTTCCGTCCGCCGCTGCCGGGCCTGGCAGAACACGCCTTCGCGGTGGACCAGCTGCACGAGGCGGTGGCGCTGCGCGAGCATCTGGAACGCCTGCCGTCGCAGCCCGAGGGCCCGCGGCGCAATACCTTTGTCGTGGTCGGCGGCGGCTTTACGGGGCTGGAGGTGGCGACTGAACTGCCGCAGCGGCTGTGCGCGATCCTGGGCGAGACCGTGCGCCCCCGCATCGTCATCGTCGAGCGCGCAGATGCGATCGGTCCGGATCTCGGGCCCGGCCCGCGCCCGCAGATCCTGCAGGCACTGGAGCAGCTGGGTATCGAGACCCGCGTCGGCGCGGGCGTGGTCTCTGTGGATGCCGGCGGCGTGGTGACCGCGACCGGTGAACGGATCGACGCGGGCACGGTCATCTGGACGGGTGGCATGATTGCCAGTGGCCTGACCGCGCAAGTCTCGCCGCACCTTGACCGACAGGGGCGCATGGAAGTCACCGCGGACCTGCGGGTGACCGGTACAAGCGGTGTGTTCGGCGCCGGCGACGTGGTGCGCGCACTGACCGACGACGACGGCCACTACTCGCTGATGTCGTGCCAGCACGCCTTGTACATGGGGCGATTTGCCGGACATAACGTGGCGGCGGACCTGCTGGGTCTGCCGACGATCGCGTACCGGCAGGACTTCTATGCAACCTGCCTTGACCTGGGCGCATGGGGCGCGGTCTATACCGAAGGCTGGGACCGGCAGGTCAAGCTGACGCACGCCGAAGGCAAGGCACGCAAGTTGCTGATCAATACCCAGTGGATCTACCCGCCGGCCGCGGACCGGGAGCAGGCGCTGGCCGCGGGCAATCCGGAGGTCACGTACACCTGAGGCGTTCTCGCCCCGGCCGTGCCGACGCCCCGCTCTCGCGGGGCGTCGGCTTTGCGGGGATGGGTCCCGCGTCTTTCCAAGTCCCGATTGGCGCGCAGGGCTGGTGGCAGCACAATCCGCGGTCAGGCTAGCTGGCTGACACAAGCTGCACGCCGGGCCGCCGGTCCTCCACCACGAACGCCGCCTGCGTGCCGACCGCGCTGTCCGCGCGCGTGACGTCTTCCACGGCGCGCAGCGTGGCGGCCCATCGTGCCGGCGTGGACTCGACCACGGTGTAGCCGCGCTGGTCGGGCCGCGCATGCACGATATGCGGATTGTGGGCCATGATTTTTGCGGCGCTCTCCATGCTGCTGCCCGAGGCCGAGGCGATGGAGGTGGTGCAGAACTCGCTGGCGATCACTTGGGATGACGGGTCGCTGAAGTCCGCCAGCACATTGCAGGCGTAGTGCTGGTGGATATCGCCGCCGATGAACACGGTATTGCGCGGCGCCGCCGCCGCGATGCTGTCGAGCAGGCGCTGGCGCGCGGCCGGATAGCCGTCCCAGGTGTCGCTGTGGAAGGCTTCCTGCGGCGGCGCCTTGTAGTTGCGCCGCGAGAAGATGGTCTGCTGCGCGATCGCGCTCCAGCGCGTCTGGTCGCGCTGGTCCTGCACCAGTCCCTGTGCCAGCCATTGTTCCTGCGCGCTGCCCAGCATGGTGCGGCGCGGGTCGCCGAGCGCGCTGCAATCGCCTGGGGACACGGAGCCCTTGCGTAATTGCCCCGGTTCGCGGCAGGGCTGGAGATCGCGATACTGGCGGTCGTCCAGCAGATGGAAATCGACCAGCCGGCCCCAGCGGTGGCGCGCGTGGATGCTCAGCGCATCCGGCGTGCCAAGTCCCGCCATGCCATGCACCAGCGCGCTCGCGCGGATTGGCATGTTTTCGTAGAACGCCTGGTAGCCGGCCGTGCGCCGCGCGAGGAACGCGGCCGCTGGCTCGCTGCCCGCGCGTCCCGCATAGTCGTTCTGCACTTCATGGTCGTCCCAGGTTACCAGCCAGGGGCACGCGGCATGCATGGCCTGCAGCAGCGGGTCGCTCTTGTACAGCGCGTAGCGGTCGCGGAAGTCCTGCAGGCTGGTCGCGGTGGGCAGGCTGTGCGTGCGCGGCAGGTGCGCGCGCGCGTTGGCCGGCACCGCGGCTTCGTAGATGTAGTCACCCAGGAATACCACCAGGTCCAGGTCTTCCTGCCGCATTTGCCGGTAGGCGGCGTAGTGGCCTTGCTCCCAGCGCTGGCAGGAGGCAAAGGCAAAGCGCACCCGCGGCGCCAGCGTGTCGGACGCCGGCGCGGTGCGGGTGCGCGCCGGCGCGGTGACTGCGTCGCCGTGCATGAAACGGTAGAAGTACCAGCGGTCGGGGCGCAGCCCATCGACTTCCACATGAACGGAATGGCCGAGTTCTGGCAGCGCCTGCGCCTGGCCGCGGCGCACGATGCGACGGAATGCTTCGTCCTCGGCGACTTCCCACCGGACGGTCAGCGGTCCCTGCAGCGGGCTGGTGCCCTGGGCGTCGGCCTGCGGCGTGCCAGGGATCGCGCCGTCGAGCAGGCGCGTCCACAGCACGAATCCGTCCGGCGCCGGCGCGCCGCTGGCCACGCCCAGCGAAAACAGATCGCGCTCGCGCAGGGTGGCGGAAAGGGCCCAGCGGGGCAACTGGGTGGCAAGGGCGGAGGCCGCTGCCAGCTTCAGGAAGGTTCTTCTTTGCATGCCGGTTCCGGGATATCGGAGTTCGTGACGCGCTGTCGATGTGCAGAACTATAGCGAAGCGGGTCAGCCGGTTCGGCTATTCAAAAAGTCGTCTTGGGTGCGCTTGGTCGGCCTTGGCGACAGATGACGGCCGTGCGGTCCATGGCCCTCCCGGGGCAAGGCAGCCGTCGTTCTGCTGACCAGCCACGAACGTCGCTTGGCTCGTAATTCCGGCAAGCAGGCCGGCATTCACCGGCCTGCGCAGCCTTAATCAGCCGTGATGTGGTTGGCCTTCACCACCTCGCCCCACATCTTGTAGTGGGTGCGGGTCAGCGTTGCGAGCTGCTCGGGCGTGCCGCCGCCGGGCTCGTCGCCGCGGTCGACAATGCTCTTGACCACGGCCGGGTCCTTCAGCGCCGTATTCAATGCGGCGTTGGCTTTCTTGACGATGTCAGGGCTTAGGCCCGGCGGTCCGTACAGGCCGATGAACGAGATGATGGTGAAGTCCTTGATGCCGCTCTCGGTGGCCGTTGGCACGTCCGGGATCATGGCCACGCGCTTGGGTCCCGTGACCATCAGCGGCCGCAACTGGCCCGACTTGATGAAAGGCGCCACGACCGACGTGGCATCGAACATCGCATCCAGGCGTCCGGCCATCAGGTCGACCATGGCCGGGCTGCTGCCCTTGTAGGGCACATGGTTCATCCTGGGGCCGCCCATGCGCTCGCGCAGCAGTTCCATCGTGACGTGCGGCAATGCGCCGGTACCGCCCGAGCCATAGTCGACGGTCTTGCCCGACTTGTCGCGCGCCTTGACCTCCTCGACGAACTGCGCGTAAGTCTTGATGGGCGAACTGGCGGGCACGACCAGGACCAGCGGCGACTGCAGCATCGTGCCTATCGGCGTCAGCTTCTGCGGATCGACGATGCCAAGCTTGGTGTAGACATGCGGCATGATCGTCATCGAGCCGTTGCCTACCAGGAGCTTGTTCCCGTCGGGCGCCGCGCGCATGACCTCAATGGAGGCGATATTGCCGTTCACGCCGGCCTTGTTGTCGATGACAAACGACTGCCCGAGCGAACTCTGCAGGCCGTTAAGCAGCGCACGTCCCGCAAAGTCGGTCTGGCCACCGGGCGGAAAGCCAACCAGCAGTGTCACCGGCTTGGTTGGCCAGGTGGTCTGCGCCCACGCGGCGGTCGTCGCAAGCGCGCCAAGGCCGAGCACAGCGACGCTCAGGATCAATGCGGAACGGCGCGAATTCACGCGCGATTTCATAGTGATTGTCATGACAGGTCTCCGATTATGTTTTAAATGGACCGCAGTCCATGGCGTTTCAGGTCGCCTTTTCCATCGCTTCCCACATCCCGCTGATATAGACCGCGCCGAGTGCCCGGTCATAGAGACCGTATCCCGGCTTGCCCGTCTCGCCCCAGATCATGCGGCCGTGATCGGGGCGGTAATAGCCCTGGAAGCCGACGTCGTGGTACGCCTTGACGATCGCGGCAATATCCAGTGATCCGCAACTCGACAGGTGGGCGGTTTCCTCGAAATCGCCTTCCGGCGTGATCTTGACGTTGCGGATATGGGCGAAGTGGATGCGTCCCATGCCGCCGAACTCGCGCACCAGCGCCTCGACGTTGTTCTGCGGGCCGGCGCCAAGCGAGCCGGAGCACAGCGTCAGACCGTTTGCCGGCGTGTCGACGATCCCCAGGATGCGTGCCAGGTCGTCGCGGTTCTTGACGATGCGCGGCAGTCCGAAAATGGGGCGCGGCGGATCGTCCGGATGAATGGCCATCTTGATGCCGCACTCCTGGGCCACCGGAATGATCGCGCGCAGGAAATGCTCCAAGTGCTCCCAGAGCCTGCCTTCGTCGATACCACGATATTCGGCCAGCAGCGACTGCAGTTCTCCTGGCGCGTAGCTGGAATCCCAGCCGGGCAGGGCGATACCCTGGCTGACGTCGATCTGTTCGACCTCGCGGTTGCTGAAGGCAAGGCAGGTGGAACCGTCATCGAGCTTTTTTGCCAGTTCCGTACGGGTCCAGTCGAACACCGGCATGAAGTTGTAGCAGATGACCTCGATGCCCGCGGCGGCCAGGTTCCTGATGTTCTGCTGGTAGTTCGCGATCAGCCGCTCGCGCGTCGGCTTGCCGAGCTTGATGTCCTCATGGACCGGAACCGACTCCACCACCTTGAACTGCAGCCCCGCCGCCTCGATGGTGGACTTGAGCGCCAGGATCTTGTCCAGCGGCCATACCTCGCCGACCGGTTCGTCGTAGATGGCGGAGACGATGTGGGTCATGCCCGGGATCTGCCGGATGTATTCGAGAGGGATCGGGTCGGTGGGGCCAAACCAGCGGAACGACATCTTCATGGGTGGGGCTTCCTTGAGACGACTCTGTTGCGGCAGAAGGGGCGGAATGGCGATCTGGTCTGAACCCGCGCCCCGTCATGGCCTGATCGTCACGCGGCTTTGGTGTGCCGGGTTGAATTAAGTGGTTCACCAATTGTGCGTGTGGTTGCCCAATTTCGCCGTCATGGTTTACCATGGTGTGCAACAGGCACTGCCCGATATGCCTTCTCGGGCCAGGTCAACCGGTGCTCATACTTGGCAAATGCCGCCTAACCTGCGATGACACATTCCCCCAGCGATCTTGTAACCCGTGCGACCGTCGAGAACCCGCCAGCGGCCAGCGACCGTTCGTACCTGAGCCTGGCCAGCCAGGTGCAGGCATTGATCGTATCCGGAGAGTTCTCCGCCGGCATGCGGCTGCCATCCGAACGCACGCTGGCCGAGCGGTTCAGCGTCAGCCGTACCCTGGTGCGCGAGGCCATCATCGCGCTGGAGGTGCAGGGACTAGTCGAAGTGCGCGGCGGCTCCGGGATCTACGTCTGCGCAGAAACGCCCGCGCCTGGTGGCGAGCCGTTCGAGATGCCCTGGCGGCCGGGGCCGATAGAATCGCTGCGCGCCCGAGTCTTAATCGAATCGGAAATCGCCGGCCTGGCGGCCAGCGAGCGTAAGGATGGCGACCTTGACCGCATGTTCGCGGCCCTGAGCCTGATGCGCGAGCACATGGACGACAAGCAGGCCAACGAGGCGGCGGACCGGCAGTTCCACCTGTGCCTGGCCGAATCGACCGGCAACAGGGTCCTGCTGCATATGGTCACCGCACTGTGGGACAGCGGACGCAGCGATCCGCTATGGGGCAAGATTGAGGAACACTTCCATACCACGCGGCTGCGGGAGGCATCGCAGGAAGACCATCAGCAGATCTTCGCGGCGGTGATGGCGCGCGACGCGGCAGCGGCGCGGGCGGCAATGCGTAACCACCTGGAGAGGGTGATCAGCGAGTTCACTCAGGCGTGGCGTTGAGGGATAGCCCGTTGGGAATTGGGAGTTTGTTGCGCGGCGATCTATGCCCAGGAGGCCTGTCAGCTTTTTTGGGTGCAGGGCAGGTAAAGGCTCACCGCAACTTGAACGGTGAGCCAGGATTATCTCAACGATGCGGGTGGGTGAAGCGCTCTTCGAAGGATGGCGAACTGGTTCATGGCAGCCTTCCAGTCGTGTGTTGAGCTGCCCCACTTGCCGGTGATGTTGCGCAGGGCCAGCCATAGCAGCTTGGTCGCCGGCTCGTCGCTGGGGAAGTGACCGCGCGTCTTGATGATCTTGCGCAGCTGCGCATTGATACTCTCGATGGCATTCGTAACCGGCATGATAGGAACCGGTGCCCTCCCTCTCCTCACCGCGTAACTTGGTGTATGGTTCGACCATCCGGGACAGGGGCACCGGGGAGCACTTCGGGTGGGCAGGCCGTTCATATACGTTGAGCTGCGAGCTCGTGTTAGTAGTTGGCCGCCCCTGCGACCCGCCCGGTTGCGCTGCGAGCGCGAATCCGTAGTTGTCGTGCTGTCCCACCGGCTCCCATTTGCAATGTTTCCCATGGGAGACGCCAATGCGAGTGATAGGACTGGATGTATCGCGATCAGTGGCCGAGATCGCCTATTTGGAGAACGGCCTGCTACGTGCCGGCGGGCGCGTCGGACTGCGACGCGACGAGCTGGAACGCTTTGCTGCCAAGCTGAAGCCCGACGACCACGTGGTACTCGAGGCGACCGGCAACACGATCGCCATCGCGAACGTGCTGACAGGTCATGTCGGCAAAGTGATTGTCGCCAACCCCTTGCAAGTCCGCCTGATCGCTGAGGCCCGCGTGAAGACGGATAAGATCGATGCGGCGATCCTTGCGCAACTCTATGCGAGTGGCTTCCTGCCCGAGGTGTGGATTCCAGACGAGGCCACGCAAGCGATGCGGCGGCAGGTGTCGCGCCGCGCCCAGATCGTGCGGCAGCGGACGCGGCTCAAGAATGAGATTCACGCTGTCCTTGCAGCCCATCTCATCGAACGATGTCCCGCCACAGACCTGTTTGGCAAGAAAGGGCGGGCCTGGCTGAGCCTGCAGCCGCTACCCATGGACGAACGCATCGGGATCGACCAGCGGTTGCATGAGCTCGACAGGCTGGCAGAGAATCTGCAGCAGGTTGAGCGCGTCCTGGCCCAATCCGCTATTCAGGACGACAGGCTGCGCAAGCTGCTGACCATCACCGGCATCAACACCACTGTTGCGATCGGGTTGATCTCGGCCATCGGCGATATCGCTCGCTTTCGCTCGCCGGAGAAACTGGTCAGCTACTTTGGCCTCAATCCTTCGGTCTACCAATCCGGCTTGCAACCAGCAAAGCACGGACACATCAGCAAGCGCGGACGTTCCTACGCGCGTGCCATGCTGGTCGAGGCTGCCTGGGCCGCAGCCCAAACAGCCGGCCCCGTCCGTGCGTTCTTCCTACGTGTCCGCGATCGTCGCGGTCAGCAGATCGCGGCCGTTGCCACGGCACGCAAGCTGGCAATCATCGTCTGGCACGTCCTCACGCGTAACGAATCCTTCGCCTGGGATCGCCCGGCGCTCACTGCGCGCAAGACCCGTGAACTGGAACTGCAGGCAGGCATGCCTCCTGCGCGTCGCGGTAGCCGCAAGGGGTCTGCCGCCGCCTACAATCTGAAGTCCGTCCGGGATTTGGAGCGTGCAGCCGGCGAGCAAGCCGAGCAGGCTTACCAACGCCTGTTCTCGCGCTGGAAGCAAGCGCGACCGCAGGCAAGTGCGGTACGCGCTCCGTGGCCACCAATACGGACGCCATAAACGACCGAAAGCACACCGCGCGCTTGTCAACTTCATCCGTTGTGTAGATGATCTTGCGGATCGCCGGCGGGAACGTAAAGAACGGGATCACCTGATCCCAGGCGCGACGCCAGGATGCGCCGATCGGTGCATACCGCTGACCCCATTGCCCTTTCTCGAAGGCTTCCAGTTCGGCCAGCGCAGCCTCGACAGTGGGTGCCGTGTACACGGGCTTGAGCGCCGCCGCTACGGCCCGGCGTTCCTTCCAGCTGGCGTACTCCAGGCTGTTGCGGATCAGATGCACGATGCAGGTCTGCAGCGTCGTGTGAGGGAACACCGCGTTCAAGGCCTGCTCCATGCCCCTGAGCCCATCAGTGACGGCAATCAGGATGTCCTGCGTGCCCCGGGTCTTCAGGTCGTTGAACACCTTCATCCAGAACTTGGCGCCTTCAGTGGTCTCGATCCACAGGCCCAGGATGTCGCGCGTGCCGTCGGGCAGCACGCCCAAGGCCAGGTAGACGGCCTTGTTGCGCACCACGCCGTCCTCGCGCATCTTGACCCGCAGCGCGTCGAAGAACACCACCGGGTACATCGCCTCCAGCGGGCGGGCCTGCCAGGTGGTGACCTCGTCCATGACCGCATCGGTCACCGAGCTGATGAACTCGGGCGAGACCTCGGTGCCGTACTGCTCGGCCAGGAACGCCTGGATCTCGCGCACGGTCATGCCCCGGGCGTACATGGCGATGATCTTGTCGTCGAACCCGGTGAAGCGCCGCTCGTGCTTGGGGATCAGAATCGGATCGAAACTGCCGTCGCGGTCGCGCGGGATGTCCACCCGCAGCGGACCGTCCTCGGTCAGAAGGGTCTTGGCGCTCTTGCCATTGCGCTGGTTGACCGTGCCGGCCGGGCGCTCGGCGCCAGCCGCGTAGCCCAGGTGATGGCCAAGCTCAGCGCCCAGGGCGCGTTCGATCAGGGCCTTCTTGAACGCCATCGACGCGTCCTGGACCGCCTCGGCAGTCATCGGGCCCTTGACGAAATGGGCAATCAAGTCCTCCGGGATGGTCGGCAGCTCACGGTCGGCGGCCTGGCTCGTCTTGGTTCTGCGTGGCATACATGCTCCTTGGCGACATGTTATGCCCTAAACACAAAATTTCTGACAGGTCCATGCCCAGGATGCCCACCACCGCTCCACCAGCAAGAATCAAGGACTCGGAGCGATCCAGCTCCCTTTTCTTTATCGATGCGCCGCAACTTGCCACCTGATCGCTGGTTACGGGGTCTGTCTCCTCGTCGTCATTGCGAGCGGACCAGCCCGCGCTCGCGCAGGGCGGCGAACACGTGACAGACCACCGCATCGCAGCGTGCGCCGGCAAAACCGAACGTGCTCTGCAGATAGGGCTTTACCTCTTGGGCCAGGGATTCGCGCAGCATCAGGCGGGCCCGCAGGAAGCGCGTCTTGACCACGTCACCGCTTACGCCAAGGCAATAAGCCGTTTCCTCTACGCTCATGTCTTCGACGGCCCGCAGGATGAACACGCAGCGGTAGATCGGCGGCAGGTTTTCGACCGCGGCCTGCAGCAGCTTGCGCACCTGACCGCGTTCGGCCATGGCTTCGGGTGATTCGTCGTCGGCGGCGCGGAAGGACATCATGTTCTCCTGTAAAGGTTCGCCAGGAAAATCTTCTTCTTCACCCCGTGCTTCCATCTGGACGAGCCGGGTTCTCTTGCGCTGCGCTGTCAGGGCGACATTGATGGCGATGCGCGCCAGCCAGGTGCTCAGCGCGGCCTCTCCGCGAAACGATTCCAGGCTGGTAAAGGCGCGCAGGTAGGTTTCCTGCACGACATCCTGGGCTTCGGCATCATCCGCAACCACGCCGCGGGCCGTGCGGAACAACAGACGGTTGTTACGCCGCATGATGACCTCGAAGGCGGACGCGGTGCCGGCGCGGGCGCTGGCAACCAGGTCGGCATCGGTGGTGGCATCGGCGCCAGACGGCATGGGGAGCCTGGGATCCCGGTTCTTGTCCATATTGGAGATCTCGCTCCTTTCCCGTTCCCGCTAATTAGACGGCACTGCTGCCAGAAAGGTGACAGTCGAGCCGGGGACATGCCCTCGCTGCCATCCCTCGCCTGAAGCCGAACCACGCGCCAGTAATCATAGGCAAGCACATCCGGCCACAACCCCTCGCCATGTGGTCCAGGCCTCGTGTCACCTTCCTGCGCCTGCCAGCGTCTAACGACATATGCAACGGGCAAGTTCGGGCGACTGCCGTTGGAGACATGCCGGTTGTTTTATTTCAGTTGCTGCATCTCATCCTGACAAGGACGTCGATCATGAAAAGGCAACCCTCCGCACTGACACCTGGAATGGAAGTGCAGCCGGTACCGCTGCGGCAGCCGGCGATGCAGCGAATGGTTCGACGGAGGCTGGCAAATGCACTCGTCACGGCGGCCGCGGTGGGGGCCGCCGCGGCATGCGGCGGCAGTTCTGGCGGGGGAGGAACGGATGCGGCCGGCACGGAAGCGGCGCAGAAGGCCCTGGTCGAGCAGGGCAAGCAGATATTTCGCTTCGACACCTTCGGCGACGAAGCGAAGTGGACCGATCACCTGAGGATGCACGAGGTCATCGCCAGCTCGGTGGATCCCCTGACCGCATTTTCCGTCGGCCTCAAGGTGGACGCGGAGGCCTTGCCCGAGGCTGTCGCAAATGGAATCCGCAATGGCACGATCGACCTCAAGAGCCCGGCTACGACGGTGGCGCTGCTGAAACTGAACGCTGTCGTCGGCATCAAGGGAACCGTCGAGACCGTCAATGGGGTAGACCGGCTCACCCGCGTCGGCACTACCTGCGCGCTCTGTCATTCGACGGTGGACAACTCGTTCGCGCCGGGCATCGGCAAGCGGCTGGACGGATGGCCCAATCGGGATCTCAATCCCGGCGCGATCATCGCGCTGTCACCGGCCATTGACGAGGCCATGAAAAAGGTCCTGAACGCCTGGGGTGCAGGCAAGTACGACCCCCGCAGCAATATCGACGGCCTCAGCAAGCCGGTCGTGATACCGCCCGCCTTCGGGCTGGCCGGTATTCATCGCATTACCTTTACCGGCGATGGCGAAGACATCATGTACTGGAACCGGTATGTCGCGGTCTCCCAGATGGGAGGCCTTGGCTCCGTATCCGAGCCGCGCCTGAATATCTCCATCACGAATGGAACGGTGGACCTTGTCACCAGCAAGCTTCCGGCCCTGCAAGCGTATCAGCTATCCCTGGGCGCTCCGCCGCCGCCGGCCGGCAGTTTCGACCCCGCGGCGGCACTGCGGGGCAAGGCTCTCTTCGAAGGCGCGGGCCGGTGCGTCACGTGCCATAGTGGCCCCGCATTTACCGATGCCAACTCGCTGCTGCACCCGCCCGGCGACTCGATGGCGGAACCGGAGAGCCCAAGCTACGCCTCGCGCTCCGCGACCAGGCAATACCGGACCACGCCGCTGAAGGGGGCATGGCAACACCCTCCCTATTTCCATGACGGCTCCGCGGCGACTTTGTCCGATGTCGTGACGACCTACAACACCAAGCGGGGACTGGGGCTGAGCAGCCAGGATATTGCTGACCTGGCGGAGTATCTGAAGTCGCTGTGACCTGGAGCCCGATGCGCTGCGCCGGGATCCGCAGCCATAGGCGGACCTAGTTGCTGGCAACGGCTGCCGATTCGCCCGGCTGCCAGCCACCGCCCAGCGCCTTGAATGCCGCGACGGCGGCGCGCGCCGCCTCCGTTTGCGCCTGCGCGCGCGCATCTGAGGCGCGCAACAGGCTGTCATCGGCCTGCAGGACCTCGATCAGGCTGACGACGCCTTTCTGGTAGGCGGCAAACGAAGCGTTCCGGGCGCGGCCGAGCGAGTCCACGCCTTGTGCGAGCACGTCTGCCTGCTCCTCGCGCTTGACCAGTCCAGAGAATGCGTTTTCCACGTCTTCCGCCGCGCGCAGCACGGCGAGCCGGTACGCGGCCAGCATCTCCGCCTCTTGCCCCCTGGCCTGGGCGATTTGCGCATCGATGCGGCCGAAATCGAACAGCCGCCAGCGCAGGCCGAGCACGCCGGCAAACTGGCTGGCACCACCGCCGAACAGGCTTCCGGCACCCAACGAGGTGGCGCTGCCCAGCAGGCCGCCGAGCGAGAACTTCGGGTAGTACTCCGCCATGGCGACGCCGATGCGCGCGTTGGCGGCCGCCAATCGGCGCTCGGCAACGATCAGGTCGGGGCGACGTCGCAGCAATTCGCCGGGCGATCCTGTCATGGCAAGCTGTGGCGCGGCCGGGATGTCCGCGCCTTGCGCAAGCTCCGCCCGGTGCGTGCCCGGCAGCGTGCCGAGCATCACGTCCAGCGCGTGCATGGCCGCATCGAGGGCGGCTTCAAGCTGCGGGATGGAAGCGCGAACCTGCGCGAGTGCGCCTTCGGCTTGCCTGACCTGAAGCTCGGCAGCCAAGCCCTTGCCGTAGAGCAGGTTGACGGTGGAGAGCAAATCCTGCTGCGTCTGCGCCTGTTGGCGGGCGACCTTCAGGCGCGTCTGCAAGCCGCGGATGGCGATGTAGATGTCGGCGGTCTGCGCGGCCACGGCCAGCCGTGTGGCGACCGCGGCTGCCTGGGAGGCCTGGTAGTCCGCCAGTGCCGCCTCGCGGCCACGGCGCAGGCCGCCGAATACGTCCAGCTCCCAGCTTGCGCTGGCATTGGCCTCGAAAGCGTTGCCGTAACGGTCGAAGCCCGGCGTCGCACTCAACACGCGGCCCAGAGGGGTTTCGACGGATTGGTAGGCACGTGCGGCCTGGCCGGTGACATTGCCGGAGGGCAGCAGCGCGGCGTTGGCTGCGCCAAGGCCGGCGCGGGCTTGCGTGACGCGGGCGAACGCCTGCGCGAGGTCCAGGTTCTGTTCCAGCGCGAGTTGTACGAACCGCGTGAGCTGCGGATCGCCAAAGCCGGTCCACCACGTCGACAGGTCGGCTGTGGAGCTGGCCGTGCGCTGGTCGACTGCGGCCTGGCCCTGGAATCGCTGAGGCACCGGTACGTCGGGCTTCACATAGTCCGGGCCGACGGCACAAGCGCTAACCAGGCTGGCAACGAAGAGGGCGGCAAAGGAACGCTTTGGCAACATGTGACTTCCATCGGAATCGGAATTTTAGTGACTATAGTACAAAATGGTCACAAGTTGTTCAACTATCGCGACTCGCGTAAGCTGATGCCCATGACAGCCACTCCTTACCCCGTCCCCGCCCGCGGCCCGGCGGACCACGACGTGCGCGACCAGATCGTCGCTGCGGCCACCGAGCACTTCAGCCGCTACGGCTACGAGAAAACCGCCGTTTCCGACCTGGCCAAGGCCATCGGCTTTTCCAAGGCCTACATCTACAAGTTCTTCGAGTCCAAGCAGGCCATTGGCGAGATGATCTGCGCCAACTGCCTGCGCGAGATCGAGGCCGAGGTGAATGCCGCCGTGGCCGATGCCGATTCCCCGCCGGAGAAGCTCCGGCGCCTGTTCAGGGCCCTGACCGAGGCCAGCCTTCGCCTGTTTTCGCACGAGCGCAAGCTGTACGAGATCGCGGCGTCGGCAGCGACCGAGCGCTGGCAAGCGGTGATCGCCTACGAGGAAAGCATCCGTAAGCTGCTGCGCGAGGTCCTGCAGCAAGGCAGGGAGAGCGGAGACTTCGAGCGCAAGACGCCGCTGGACGAGACCACGATGTCCATCTACCTGGTGCTGCGCCCTTATATGAACCCGTTGCTCCTGCAGCACAGCTTTGATCACACGGAAAGTGCGCCCGGGCTGCTTTCCAGCCTGGTGCTGCGCAGCCTTTCCCCCTGAGGCGCAGATTTTTCGTGTGTGACCATTGACTAAAATGGTCACAAGAATCAGAATGAAAGCCCAGATCCTTTCGTCGATGGGGCTTTCATGCTTTCGCGCCGCTTTGTTACCACTGCCGTTATTTGTGCATTGCCGCTGGCATTGATCGCTTGCTGCGAAACGCCCACTGCCGACCCGCGCAGCGAGGCGCCGCTGGTGCGGGCCACGCTGGTGCAGCCAGTGGCCGCCGCATCGCGTTCCTTCACAGGGGTCGTCGCAGCCCGGGTGCAGAGCGATCTCGGCTTCCGCGTGCCTGGCAAGGTGCTGGAACGGCTGGTGGATGCCGGGCAAACCGTCAGGCGCGGGCAGCCGCTGATGCGTATCGATCCGGTCGATCTGAAGCTCGCCGCGCAGGCGCAGCAAGAGACCGTGAGCGCCGCACGGGCACGTGCGCAACAGACGGCCGAAGACGAAGCCCGCTATCGCGATCTGCGCGGCACGGGCGCAATTTCAGCCTCGGCCTATGACCAGGCCAAGGCGGCGGCGGACGCGGCCAGGGCCCAGTTGAGCGCGGCCCAGGCGCAGGCCGATGTGGCACGCAACGCCAGTCGCTACGCCGAGCTGGTCGCCGATGGCGACGGCGTGGTCGTGGAAACGCTGGCCGAGCCCGGCCAGGTCGTCAACGCGGGCCAGGCTGTCGTGCGCCTGGCGCACGCTGGCCGCCGCGAAGCGGTGGTCCAGTTGCCGGAGACCTTGCGGCCGGCGCTGGGCTCGGCCGCACAGGCCACGCTTTTCGGCAAGGACGGCGCCGGCGTGCCCGCCAGGCTGAGGCAGCTGTCAGACGCTGCCGACCGGCTTACCCGCACCTTCGAAGCGCGCTATGTGCTGGAGGGCGAACTGGCCAGCGCGCCGCTGGGCGCCACCGTGACGATCCAGGTCGCCGATCGGGCTGCCGCCGCGCAAGGCGAACTGCAGGTGCCGCTGGGCGCCGTGTTCGATGCGGGCAAGGGCCCGGGCGTGTGGGTCGTCCAGGGCGATCCGGCCCGGGTGTCGTGGCGATCCGTCACCCTCGTGCGCCTCGGCGACGAAGATGCCCAGGTTGCAGGCCAGCTCAGGCAAGGGGACCGGATCGTCACGCTTGGCGCTCAGCTGCTGCGCGAAGGACAGCAGGTCCGCGTGGCCGGCCAGGGTGCGCATACTGCCATCGCGGGGGTACGCCTGTGAGCCAGGGTCGTTTCAACCTGTCGGCACTCGCGGTGCGCGAGCGCGCGGTCACGCTGTTCCTGATCTGCCTGATTTCCGTGGCGGGCCTCATTGCCTTCTTCAAGCTGGGCCGGGCGGAAGACCCCGCCTTTACAGTCAAGGTGATGACCATCGTCACCGCGTGGCCCGGCGCCACCGCGCAGGAAATGCAGGACCAGGTGGCCGAGAAGATCGAAAAGCGCATGCAGGAGCTGCGCTGGTACGACCGCACCGAAACCTACACCCGGCCAGGGCTGGCGTTCACCACCTTGACCCTGCTCGACAGCACGCCGCCAGCCGACGTCCAGCAGGAGTTCTACCAGGCGCGCAAGAAAGCCGGCGACGAGGTGGCCAACCTGCCGCCCGGCGTGATCGGGCCGTTGCTCAATGACGAATATGCGGACGTCACCTTCGCGCTGTTCGCGCTCAAGGCACAGGGCGAGCCGCAACGCGCGCTCGTGCGCGACGCCGAGACGCTGCGCCAGCGCTTGCTGCGCGTGCCCGGCGTGAAGAAGGTCAACCTCATCGGCGAGCAGCCCGAGCGCATCTATGTCGAGTTTTCCCATGAGCGCCTCGCCACGCTGGGGGTGAGCCCGCAGGACGTATTCACGGCACTCAACAGCCAGAATGCCCTGACGCCGGCAGGCTCCGTGGAGACGAAAGGGCCGCAGGTCTTGATCCGCCTTGACGGCGCCTTCGACAAGCTGCAAAAGATCCGCGATACGCCGGTGGTGTCGCAGGGCCGCACCGTGAAGCTGTCCGACCTTGCCACGGTCCGGCGCGGCTATGAAGAACCGGCCACCTTCATGGTGCGCAACGGCGGGCAGCCAGCCTTGCTGCTCGGCATCGTCATGCGCGAAGGCTGGAACGGGCTGGACCTGGGCCAGGCGCTGGACCACGAGGTCAGCGCCATCAACGCGGACATGCCGCTCGGCATGAGCCTGACCAAGGTCACCGACCAGGCGGTCAACATCAGCGCCGCCGTCGATGAGTTCATGCTCAAGTTCTTCGCCGCGCTGCTGGTGGTGATGCTGGTGAGTTTCGTCAGCATGGGCTGGCGCGCGGGGCTGGTGGTGGCGGCGGCGGTGCCGCTGACACTGGCGGTGGTGTTCGTGGTGATGGCCGCCACAGGCAAGAATTTTGACCGCATCACCCTCGGCTCGCTGATCCTGGCGCTGGGCCTGCTGGTCGACGACGCCATCATCGCCATCGAAATGATGGTGGTGAAGATGGAAGAGGGCTACAGCCGCGTGGCCGCTTCGGCCTATGCCTGGAGCCATACCGCGGCCCCCATGCTGTCGGGGACGCTGGTGACGGCGGTGGGCTTCATGCCCAATGGCTTTGCGCGATCCACCGCGGGCGAATACACCAGCAACATGTTCTGGATCGTCGGCATTGCGCTGATCGCGTCGTGGGTCGTCGCCGTCGTGTTCACGCCTTACCTGGGCGTAAAGATGCTGCCCGACTTCAGGCAGGTCGAAGGCGGCCACGAAGCGATCTACGACACGCCGCGCTACAACCGCTTCCGGCAATTGCTCGGGCGCGTGATTGCACGCAAATGGCTGGTTGCGGGTTCGGTGGTGGGACTGTTTGCGTTGGCCATCCTCGGCATGGCGGTGGTCAAGAAGCAGTTCTTCCCGATCTCGGATCGTCCCGAAGTGCTGGTCGAAGTGCAGATGCCCTATGGCACGTCGATCAACCAGACCAGCGCCGCGACGGCCAAGGTCGAAGCCTGGCTCGCGAAGCAGAAGGAAGCCGGCATCGTCACGTCCTACATTGGCCAGGGGGCGCCGCGCTTCTATCTGGCAATGGGGCCGGAACTGCCGGATCCGTCGTTCGCCAAGATCGTGATCCGCACCGATGGCCAGCAAGAGCGCGATGCGCTGAAGCTGCGCCTGCGCCAGGCGATCGCCGATGGCCTCGCCCCGGAGGCGCGTGTGCGGGTGACGCAGCTCGTGTTCGGCCCGTACTCGCCGTTCCCGGTTGCCTACCGCGTGACGGGGCCGGACCCGCAGACGCTGCGGCAGATTGCGGCCGAGGTGCGCCACGTCATGGACGCGAGCCCGATGATGCGCACGGTTAATACCGATTGGGGGGCGCGGGTGCCGACGCTGCATTTCACCTTGCAGCAGGATCGCCTGCAGGCGGTGGGGCTGACCTCCAGCGCCGTCGCGCAGCAACTGCAATTCCTGCTCGACGGCATTCCGGTGACGGCCGTGCGCGAGGACATCCGCACCGTGCAGGTGACCGCGCGCTCGGCGGGCGAGGTCCGGCTCGATCCCGCCAGGATTGGCGACTTCACGCTGGCCGGCGCCAACGGGCAGCGCATCCCGCTTTCCCAGGTGGGCCAGATCGAGGTGCGCATGGAAGAGCCCATCATCCGCCGGCGCGACCGCATGCCGACCATCACGGTGCGGGGCGATATTGCCGATGGCCTGCAACCCCCGGACGTGTCGACGGCCATCGGCAAGCAGTTGCAGCCCGTCATCGAGAAGCTGCCGGGCGGATACCGCATCGAACAGGCAGGCTCTATTGAAGAATCGGGCAAGGCCACGCAAGCCATGCTGCCGCTGTTCCCGATCATGCTCGCGGTTACGCTGCTGATCCTGATCTTCCAGGTACGGTCCATCCCGGCGATGGTGATGGTGTTCCTGACCAGCCCGCTCGGCCTGATCGGCGTGGTGCCGACCCTGCTCCTGTTCGGCCAGCCGTTCGGCATCAACGCGCTGGTCGGACTGATCGCGCTGTCGGGCATCCTGATGCGCAACACGCTGATCCTGATCGGGCAGATCCAGCACAACAAAAACGAAGGGCTGGACCCGTTCAGTGCCGTGGTGGAAGCCACCGTCCAGCGTGCGCGGCCGGTGATCCTGACCGCGCTGGCCGCGATCCTGGCCTTCATTCCGCTGACCCATTCGGTGTTCTGGGGCGCGCTGGCCTACACGCTGATCGGCGGAACCTTCGCCGGGACGATCCTGACGCTGGTGTTCCTGCCGGCCATGTACGCGATCTGGTTCAGGATCCGGCCCGGTAATGTGGCGGATACCCAGCTGGACCGGCTTGAAGGCACCGATTATCCCGATTGCCCGCCTGCCGGTGCACTATGAGAACTTGCGGATCAGTTGCTGCAGGCGGTCGCAGGCAGCCGGAACCTGGTGTTCAATCGCCGTCGCGACACCAAGAAGCAGGCCGGACCGTTGCGTGGAGGCGGAGCAGAACCATCCCGATAACGGTGCGGGTGCCAGCCCGTAGGCATAGGCTTCCCGAGCAATCCTCTGGTCGTCGGCGCCGTCCGGCAGTCTCACCACTACGGCCAGGCCTGCCGCATAGGCCTGGCATTCCCTGGCGTCGAGCGCAGCCAGAAGCGCATCGCTGCGGGCTGCGTAAATGCGCTTCATGCGGCGCAAGTGGCGCAGGTAGTGTCCATCCCGCATAAACTCGGCGGTCGCCATTTGCACCGCCGGCCCTGGCGCGGAAGCGAGGCAGGCAACGACTTCCTCGAAGCGCGATACCAGGCCAGGCGGCACGACCACGAAGCCGAGCCGCAGCGTCGGACTGAGCGTCTTGCTGAAAGACCCGATATGGATGACGCGTCCGGCCCGATCCTGCGATGCCAGTGCGGGAGCGGCCCGGCGCCTGAGCTGGAGTTCGCCGAGGTAGTCGTCCTCGATGATCCACGCACCGGTGCGGCTGGCCCACTCGATGAGTTGCACGCGGCGACCGAGTGAGAGTGTCGGGCCCAGAGGTGCCTGCTGACCCGCGGTGACCAGCGCCACCGCGGCGTCCGGTGCATGCGCCTGGCCGTAGCCGACGTCGATGCCGTCTTCATCGACCGGGATGGGAACCGTCGTGAGCCGGGACAGTGCCATGGCTCTGCGACTGGGAAGAAATCCCGGGTTCTCGACCCAGGCTTGTCGGCCTTCGGCCTGGATCACCCGCAGCGTGACACCGAGCGCACCGGTAAAGCCCGCGGTGATGAAGACCTGCGACGGCTGGCATTCAATCGCCCGGGACAATGCCAGGTGCGCCGCGATCTCTCTGCGCAGCGCATGCTCGCCGCGCGGATCCGGATAGGCCGCCGGCGCCTCCACCTCGTCACGTGCCGCACGCGATCGCAGCCGTGCGAACAAGGGGGCGGGGAAGCAGTCTGATGCCGGCACGCCCATCTGGAACACGGCGGGGCCCGGCAGGAAATGCTGGTACAGCGCCGAGCGCAGGTCGGTCTCGACCGAACGCGCCTGTTCCGCCTGTGGCCTTGCGGCCGCGGCATGGTCGGAAACCCTGGTGCCGCCGGCACGCGATGAAACCACCAGTTGCGCATCGGACAGCCGCTCGTAGGCAGTCTTGACAGTGCCTCGCGCCACGCCGAGCTGGGCAGCGAGGTCGATCCACGACGGCAACCTGGCGCCTGGAACCAGTACGCCACTCTCGATCGCACCGGTGATACCCAGCCGTATCTGTTCCGACAGTGAGGTTCTGGACGCACGGTCCAGCTTCAGATCCAGGATGCTGGCCATCGCCTCTGGTGCATTGAAAGATTGGGTTTTTGGTTCTTTTTTGTGAACCAGGTGGGGCGCATGATTCTAGCCTCCCAGGAGCAAAACATGAAACTGCAACGCATTCTTCTCTCCCTGCTGGCGGCAACGGGCATGGCCTTTACCGGAGTCGCAGCGGCGCACGGCGCTGGCGACACGGTCAAGCCCAATTTCGCGAGGGAGATTCCCAATATCCCGGGCAAGTCGCTCATTGCTGTCGAGGTGTTCTACCCCCCCGGTGGTGCTTCGCTGCCGCACGCCCATGCCAAGTCGTCGTTCATCTATGCATACGTCGTTTCGGGCAGCATCGCCAGCAAGGTGAACGACGAGCCGGAACGTGTCTACCGGGCGGGCGAGAGCTTCTTCGAAAACCCGGGTTCCCGCCATCCGGTGAGCCGCAATGCGAGCAAGACCCGGCCGGCAAAGCTGCTGGCTGTGTTCGTGGTCGATACGGCCGAAACGGAACTGACCATCAACGATAACTAGGAGTCTGAAATGAGACTGGACTACACCAAGGTATCGGCGGGTGGCGTCAAGGCATTTGGCGGCGTATACGGCTATGTCATGCAGTCAGGCCTGGAAGACGTCCTCGTCGAACTGGTCTATCTGCGCGTGAGCCAGATCAATGGGTGCGCGTATTGCCTCGATATGCATACCCGCGACCTGATCAAGAAGGGTGTTACGCCGGCAAAGCTCGCGCTTGTGCAGGCCTGGGAGGAAGCGGGGCCGTTATTCAGCGAGCGCGAGCAGGCGGCGCTGGCGTGGACGGAGTCTGTCACCCTTGTGGCGGACACTCATGTGCCCGACGAAGACTTTCGACGGGCTGCGGCGGTGTTCAGCGAAAAGGAACTCGCGGACCTCACCATGGCCGTCGGGCTGATGAATGCCTATAATCGGCTCGCCATCAGCTTTCGCCGTGCCCCCGAATCTGCCCTCGCTGCGGCAGGCTGAAGCGGTTGGGTCTCGAACACCGTGCGGATTTCCATGCCGTCGCGGGAGACACCGAAACGCTCAGCGAAAGCGGCCGATCGTGCGCGCTACAGACCGGCAAGAATCTGGTCAATGCCGGTGGGATCCGGAGGGCGATGCCGGCGACGAGCCCGGGGCCTTCACGTCGGGCACCGTGACGGCGACCACCTCGGTGGCGAGGATCTTGTGGCCGGGATCGGCCAGTTCCAGGCGCAGCCTGTGCGGCCCCGGCGTGAGCCCCACCACGATGATCGGATCCTCGCTCGTATGGGCCCATGTACCGGGGGCATCGTCAACCGTCACGTGCAGGTGCCCGATGCGAGGCGAGATCTCGGCGGCGGCCTTGCCGAATACCGGCATGACTCGGAAATTCTCGGTGCGAAACTGGACGATGACGACGCCGCGCGCGAGCGGCTCCGGCAGTGCCGCGTAGGGGACCAGCCTTGGTGCGGGCTCGCTGCCGAGGGGAAGGATGGCAGGCGGGCGGATGGCGTCTTGTGCAGGTTGCGCGGAGGCGCTCGCACAGAACGCGGCGGCAATGCCGGCGGCTGAAAGGGACTTGAGGACGGGGTGCATGGCGTGATCTCAGGGTAGGGCTTGCATCTGAGCACGCCGCCGCGGCGGGCTGGCGGGAGTTTTGTATGACAACGTAGCGGCGCAACCCGCTGATACGAACGAATACATTAGGGGGCGCGGTTCGCTACAGCCGGGATACATCCGCAGCGTTCAATACTGCATATGCAATGTCTATCCGTTGCTTGCATAGTTCCCAACCCGAAAGAAGGACACGCCAAAATGAAGCTCGCCAAGTTTGCAACCGCCGCCATGACCGTCGCCTGCCTTGCCGCAACGATCCACAACGCCCACGCCCAAGCACCGGGGATCCATCGGGCCGACCTCGTCAGCCATGAACTCAGCGTTGCGGGCAAGGAAGGGATCCAGGTGCGCGTGGACTTTGAACCGGGCGCGTTCGCGCCCAGGCACGCGCATCCCGGTGAAGAAATCGCACATGTGTTGCGGGGCAGCCTTGAGTACCAGCTTGGCGATCAGCCGCCGGTGACGCTGAAGGCAGGCGAATCGCTGTTCATCCCGGCAGGCACGCCGCATTCAGCACGGAATGTCGGCAGCGGCCTGGCATCGGAATTGGCAACCTATATCGTCACGAAAGGTTCGCCGCTGGTTGTGCCCGCGAAGTAGGGGTTCCCGGCCGCTGACCGGGAGGGGTGGAAGACTTGTGATTCCACCGGTCGTTTCACCCCTCGTATTGGAGTCTACCTGGCGGCGCTGTGCAGCACGGCATTGCGCCGCGCATAGGCGAAGTAGATCACCAGCCCCAGCGCCAGCCACACCAGGAAGGCGGCCCAGGTCAGCGCCTGCAGGTGTGCCATCAGAAACAGGCAGAAGCCGATCGACAGCAGCGGCACCACCGGCACGCCCGGGCAGCGGAACGCGCGCGGCAGTTCCGGCCGGGTCTTGCGCAGCACCAGCACCGCGACCGAGATCAGCGTAAAGGCGGCCAGCGTGCCGATATTGATCAGCTCCGCCAGCACGTTCAGCGGCACGAAGGCGGCAATCGCGGCAAACACGACGCCGACGGTCCAGGTGGCGAAATACGGCGTGGCATGCACCGGATGCACCGACGACAGCCGCTCGGGCAGCAGGCCGTCGCGCGACATCGCGAAGATCACGCGGGTCTGGCCGTAGGTCATCACCAGGATCACGGTGGTCATGCCCAGAATCGCGCCCAGGTCGACAAAGCCCGCCACCCAGTTCTGCCCGGCGAACTGCAGCGCCAGCGAGACCGGGTGGTCCACGCCGGCAAACTTCGCGAACGGCACGATGCCGGTCATGATCGCCGCCACCACCACGTACAGCACGGTGCAGACCGCGAGCGAGCCGATGATGCCGATGGGCAGGTCGCGGCGCGGGTTGCGCACTTCTTCCGCGGCCGAGGTCACGGCATCGAAGCCGATAAAGGCGAAGAACACCAGCGCCGCCGCATTGAAGATGCCGGAAAAGCCGAACGGCGCGAACGGCTGCCAGTTGGCCGGCTGCACGTGCCACACGCCCACTGCGATAAACAGCAGCACTACGCCGATCTTCACCGCCACCATCAGGTTGTTGACGCGCGCGGACTCGCGCACGCCGTACGACACCACCCAGGTGATGGCCAGCATGATCAGGCACGCCGGCAGGTTCAGCACCGTCTGCACCCCCGGCACCGAGCCCGGCGCGGCGCTCAGCGCCGCCGGCAGCTTCATGCCGAAGCCCGCCATCAGCGACTGGAAATAGCCCGACCAGCCCACCGACACCGCCGAGGTGGCCAGCCCGTATTCCAGCAACAGGTCCCAGCCGATCATCCACGCCACGATCTCGCCCAGCGTGGCGTAGCTGTAGGTGTAGATCGAGCCCGACACCGGGATCGCCGAGGCGAACTCCGCGTAGCACAGCGCGGCAAAGCCGCACGCCAGCGCCGCGATCACGAACGACACCGTCAGCGCCGGCCCGGCGGTCAGCGCGCCGGTGCCGGTCAGCACGAAGATGCCGGTGCCGATGATGGCGCCGATGCCCATCAGCACCAGGTCGACCGGACCCAGCACCTTTTTCAGGGCGGCGACGTGGCTCTGCGCCAACATGGCGTCAATGTCCTTGGTTCTGAACAAGCTCATATAGGGATCTCCTAAATGGGTCCTGCCGCGCGCTCGCACGGCTGCGCGCCGGAGATGGCGGCGAGGCATGCGGTGCGCTGGCATCCGGGCAGCGTGCCGACGGGTAGACGACACCGCTTGCCGGCACGCAGGTCGCGCGCCGGTCCCGGTAGTTTTTTGGGAATGGCCCAGACCGCCCAGGCGGTGGGACAGACGTCAAGCCAGATCAACGCGGCGAGCGTTGCACTGCGATGCCTTGCTCGCCGCCGAGGTCAAACACGCCGATCTCAATCGACGTGATGCACCCATCCGAACGGGTCGGCGATGCTGCCGCGCTGGATGCCGGTCAGCAAGCCACGGAGCCGTTGCGTGACTTCGCCTTCGCCGCCGTTGCCGATGGTGAATTCGCCGCCGGCGTGACGCACCTGCCCGATGGCGGTAACGACCGCGGCGGTGCCGCAGGCGAATGTTTCCCTGACCCGGCCACTGGCTGCGTCGGCGCGCCACGACTCGAAGTCGTATGGCGTTTCGCTGACCGGAATGCCCTCGTGCCGGGCCAGTTCGATGATCGAAGCGCGGGTAATGCCCGGCAGGATGGTCCCTTTCAGGGGCGGCGTGCGCAGCGAGCCGTCATCCATCACGAAAAACACGTTCATGCCGCCGAGCTCCTCGATCCAGCGGTGCTCCGCAGCGTCCAGGAACACGACCTGGTCGCAGCCCTTGGCCGCGGCCTCGGTCTGCGCGATCAGGCTGGCCGCGTAATTGCCGCCGCATTTGGCGGCGCCGGTGCCGCCGGAAGCCGCACGGGTGTATTGATCCGACACCCAGACGGTCACCGCGGACTTGCCGGGCTTGAAATACGGACCGACCGGACACGCGATCACGCAGAATATGAATTCGGCCGAGGCACGCACCCCGAGAAAATTCTCCGAGGCGAACATGAACGGGCGCAGGTAAAGGCTGCCCTGGCTGCCGGGAATCCAGGCGCGGTCAATATCGACGAGCGCTTCCACGGCTTGCAGGAAGGTGGCCTCGGGCAGGTCCGCCATCGACATGCGGGCAGCGGAGGCGCGAAAACGCTTCGCGTTCTCCTGCGGCCGGAACAGCGAGATCCTGCCGCCCTCGCCACGGTATGCCTTCATGCCCTCGAAGATCTCCTGCGCATAGTGCAGCACTGCGCAGGCGGGATCGATCTGGAAAGGACGGCGTGCTTCGACCCTGGCGTCATGCCAGCCGCGACCGTCGGTCCAACGGATCGTGACCATGTGATCGGTGAACACGCGACCGAAGGCGGGGTTCTCCAGCCTGGCAGCGATCTGCTCGGCGGGGGTGGGGCCGGGATGGGGCTCCAGAACGAACTGCAATGGATTTTCGGTGCTCATGCTTCAGTGCTCGGGGATGTTGGGCCGTATGGCCTGGCCGCCGCGGTAGCGTTTTCCGGGACGGGTGCGCTGCAAGGGAGTATGGGGCAAAGGCGCGGCGGCGGGCGACCGACCGCGGCCTGGCGCAGGCTGGCGCGTGGGATGGCATTCACGATGTCTGTCTCCGGATGCTTCTTTTTGTCCGGTGGAGTGTATGAAGCGGCTGCTCCGCAGTAAATTGAAGAATTCCGACACCTGGTATCTGGAAAACGAATAGCAGGCGGTCACTCGTTGGCAAGGTACGTGCCGTGCCCGATGTGATGCCATATCATGGCGTGTCACCCGCCATCGGATGCTTGCGGCAACGCAATCTCCACCATCCCATCCTGCAGCCTGCGCCACGCCAAGCATGTCTCGTCACGATCCCTCTATCCGCCGGAACAGTTGCATGCCCGGGCCACAGGGCCGGCCAGGAAGCGCGCGCGGCGCCTGCGGCAAGGCCGTCCGCGCCCTGATGGTGCTTGTGCTTGCGGGAGTCGGTGCCTGCGGCTCGCTTTCTCACAATGTCCCCCGCAATCTGCCCCAGGCAACGGCCGCCAGCGCTGCCGTACCGTTGCGTGAACCTGCCGATGTCGCCGGGCCGACGACCATCGCGATGGCGTTCTCCGGCGGCGGCACGCGGGCCGCGGCCTTCGCCTTCGGCGCGCTCCAGGGGCTTGATGCCATGCGGGGCCGCGGCGGCGCTTCCTTGCTCGACGACGTGGCCTTTATCAGCAGCGTGTCCGGGGGTTCGCTCACCGCCGCCTACTACGGCCTGCATGGCAAGGACAGCCTGGCGACGTTCCGGTCGGTGCTTCTGAAAGACGGCGAGGCGCGGCTGCGCTTCAGCCTCCTTAATCCCTTCAACGTTGCCCGGCTCTTTGGCGGGGGGCTCAATAACCGGGAGGATCTCCGGACCTGGCTGGACGAAGACGTGTTCAAGGGGGCCACCTACGCCGACATGTTCCGCCGCGGCAAGCCGCTGGTGTGGATCAACGCCACCAACGTCTATTATCGGGTCGCGTTTCCGTTCAGCCAGCTGGCATTCGATGCGCTTTGCAGCGATCTCGCCAGCTTTCCCGTCTCCGAGGCCGTCGCGGCTTCCATGGCGGTGCCGCTGTTCTTCGCGCCCATCGTGCTGGAGAAGCATCCCCAGGCTTGCCGTGCGCCGCTGCCCAACCTCGATCACGCCGATGCCCCGGGGCAATCGCTGCTGAGTGGCGCGCTGGCGGTTGCCGTTCGCGGCCACCGGGATCTGTCCAGGGGCAAGTACATCAAGCTGGTCGATGGCGGCGTGACCGACAATTACGGCCTGGCCACCATCTTTCAGTCGCGCCTGCTGCTGGGCACGGCCTACGGGCCCATGAGCGAGAACGACGCGATCAAGGTGCGGCGGCTGCTGTTTGTCGTGGTCGATGCCGGCCAGGGACCGCGCGGCGACTGGAACCAAAGCCAGGTGGGGCCGTCGGGGATCGAAGTGGCAAACGCGTCCATCGACGCGGCCATGGCCACCAACGTGCGCATGAGCTATGACGCCTTCGTTCCCATGATGAGGCAGTGGCGCAACGACCTGGTGGCGTATCGCTGCGCCATGCCGCCTGAACGGCAGCAGGCGATCGCCGCAAGTCGTCCGGGCTGGCGCTGCGACGACGTCGAGTTCTTCGTCACCCGGATCGCCTTCGACGCCCTCGACAAGGCGCGTGCCGCAAGCCTGAACGAGCTGCCGACCAGACTCCGGCTGCCCGAGAAGGATGTCGACCGCCTGATCGAAGCTGGCAGGGACGCCATCCTGGGCAACCCCGTGATCCGCGCGTTCGAGCGCGAAGCCAACGCGGCGCGGTAGTTCCGTTGCAGGCCGATCCGGTGCCGCCGCATCGTGCCCGAAGATTGGTGTCGGCGCGGTAACAGTGCGTGTACTTCTGCGGCACTACCGGTGCGCCCGGCGTACGGCTACGCTTCCTTCCACGCGGTCCCTGCCATCCGGCGCAGGCCCGCCGGGTATCCCCGCCATCTCAGCAGGAGCGATCATGACGCAACGCCTAAACTTCTTCCAGCAATCCCCGGAGCTTTCCAAGAAGCTCATGGAACTCAGCAGCCTGTTCCCGAAAACGACGATCGAGCAGCACATTCGCGAGCTCGTCGAGATTCGCGCGTCGCAGCTCAACGGCTGCGCGTTCTGTGTCGACATGCACATCAAGATGGCGAAAATCCACGGCGAGCGCGAGCTGCGGCTGCACCACGTGGCGATCTGGCGCGAATCGACGCTGTTCTCGCCGCGCGAGCGCGCCGCGCTGGCCTGGACCGAGGCGCTGACCCAGCTGCCCGCGCACGGGGTGCCGGACGACGTCTACGAGCGCGTGCTGACGCAGTATTCCGAGAAGGAGCTGTCCGACCTCACTTTCCTGGTGGGCTCCATCAACACCTGGAACCGGCTGAACGTCGCCTTCCGCACGGTGCCGGGTTCCTCCGACAAGGCCTTCGGCCTGGACAAGGCCAACCTGGAGTAATGCCATGAAACGGTCGATTGCCATGGCGGCGAGCCTGCTGCTGCTGATGTCGGCGCCGCTGGCCAATGCCGCGCCGCCCGAGGTGGTGGTCAAGTCGCTGACCACCAAGGCACTGCCCGATTATGCGGGCAAGGAAGTCGAGATGATCACGGTGGAGTATCCGCCCGGCGGCTTCGACCCGGTGCACCGCCATGACGCGCATGCGTTCGTCTATGTGCTCGAAGGCAGCATCGTCATGGGCGTGAAGGGCGGCAAGGAGGTGACGCTGAAGGCGGGCGAGACCTTCTATGAAGGCCCGGACGACCTCCACACCGTCGGTCGCAATGCCAGCAAGACCAGGCCCGCGAAGTTTGTCGTGTTCCTGCTCAAGAAGCAGGGGGCGCCGGTCTTTACCCCGGTGAACTAGCGGTTTGCGCCTCAGTTAGCCGTGCTGTTTTCGACCGTGACCGGCTGCTTCCGTGTCAAGCGCGGGCTTGTTCTGTGGCGGCGCAGGCAGCCGCGACTGAAAGGCAGTGACCGTCGGTGGCCTTGGCAGGCTACCGGCACGGCATCGACGCATGGCCCCCACGACCATGGGGGAATCTGCGTCGATCTCCTGCGCAACGCTACTTCCCCAGCCAGGCCGCACGGCGGGCGTCGAATTCTCCGCCGGCCCTGGCCAGGTGCAGCCACTGGTCGACGTACCGCTTGAACACCTCGTCGCCATTGGGCAGCAGATAGCCCATTTCGGCGTACTGCAGCGGCTTGTCGGGATTGACCGCGCACAGCTCGGGATGGGCCTTGCTCTGGACGATGGCTTCGGCGGCCTCGGTGACGAAGACGTCGGCGCGTCCCTGGATCACCTCGTCGAAAATCGTCAGGTTGTCCTTGTGCATGGTCAGCCTGGCCTGGGACAGCTGCGTGCGGGCGAAGCGCTCGTTGCTGCCGCCCGGATTGGCGATCACGCGCACGCCGGGCCGGTTGATGGCCTCCACGGTCTGGAAGCGCTGCACATTCTCGCAGCGGGTGATCGGCGTCTTGCCATTGACCATGTAGGGCGCGCTGAAATAAGCCTGCTTCTGGCGTTCCAGCGACACCGAGATGCCGCCGGCGCCGATATCGCACCTGCCGCCGACGAAGTCCGGCATCAGCGTGGCCCAGCTGGTCTTGACGAATTGCGCCTTGGCGCCGAGCGAGCTGGCCAGCGATGCCATCAGGTCCACGTCGAGCCCCTCGTACTGGCCTTCCGACTTCATGAAGCTGAAGGGCTTGTAGTCGCCGGGCGTGCAGACGCGCAGCACGCCCGATTGCGCGACGCGGGTCAAAGTGGGCGACAGCGCGGGGGCCGGCGCGGCCGGCTGCGAGAACACCGGGGCGGCGCAGAGCAGGGCAACGGCGCTGACGATCGTCCTTGTCATTGGCATCTTCGTTTTTCTCTGTGTTGGGTTCGGGAAATGAGGCCAGGGCGGCATGCGGAAATATATCGCATGCGTTTGCCCGCATGTCGTCAGCCGATCCGCAACGATACGCAACGATCCGCCCGTGGCCTTATTCCCGGCTCTGTACGTATGTCGACGACTGGCCGAAGATCCAGCTCAGTGCCAGCCCGGCGGCCAAGGCGTCTTTGCGGCGCACCAGCGGGCTGTCCTCGAAGCTGGCGCCGTCGAGCCGGTCGTAGCGGACGAAGGCGCCGAACCAGACATGGCGAAAGCGCTTGGACAACGAAGCCAGCGCCATGCTGCCGGAATAGCCACCGCGCGCAACGTAGGCCGGACGCGCCGCGGTCGCGAATTGCGCCTCGACGGAATAGAAGTACTGGTTGTAGCGCGCGGTCGAGAACAGCGGCCCCGCCATCAGGCCCAGGTTCCAGCCCGGCAGGCCGCCGACGTTGGCAACGTCGAGGTTCAGGTTCGGCGAAAAGATCCAGCCTATCGCCTTGGGCGACGATTCCACGGTCACGGCCAGCCGTACCGGCAGCCGCAAGTCCAGCCTGGTGCGGTCCTCGGCGGAATGCCAGAGCGTGACCGCCAGCGAGGGCCCGATCTCCACGGCGGTCTTGAGATCCGGCATGCCGCGGCGGATTTCATCCTGGCTGCTCCTGACGGGGAGCGAGAGGCCGAGGCTGACATTGGCCTCGATGCGGTCGCTGTCGAACAGCTTGCCGCGCACCCCGCTCCGGTCCGCGCGCAGATGCTCGCCGCGGTAGACAAAGTAGGGGACCGGAAACAGCAGGTTGGCGCGCGAGTCCGAGCCGCGGTAGTGCGGCAGGGTGATGCCGCCGACTCCAAGCCCGGCCTCCCACAACGGCCGCTCGATGGCATCGAAATCCTGTGCCCAGCAGGTCGTTGCGAATGCCGCGGCAATGGCCGGGAGCGCGCGGCAGCGCTTGCGCAACCTCGTCTCTGGCAAGGCATGCCGTGGTCGGCTGGCGCAATGCCCGGTTCGCATGGCGTGGCTCCGGAGAACTTCGGTGGAACTGCGGGGGAAAACCGAACACGACGAAAACCAGGGCAAGTATAACCAGAGTGGCGGGCTGTGCGGCTCACTTTCAGCCTCGGTATTTCTCCCACATTTCGCGCACGATCGATTCCGGCGGCGGCGCCGGGGCGAAGCCCGCCACATTGCCGAATACTCCGGCAATGCGGCGCCTGAACGAATCGAGGTCGGCCATCGGCTCCGCCCCGGCATGGGCGCTATCGATGATGGTATGCAATTGCCCGGCGGAGAGGCCGGCGATGGCGCGCCATAGTTCTTCGGCGCTGGACAGCGTCCGGGCGACATCGGGCATGGCAAGCATCGTCTTCTCCACGCGGATCCATCAACGCGGCAGCACCGCTAGTCCCTGGCCCGTGCCCGTTCGATCGACATGTCGGTCGGCATCATGTTGAGGTCGGCGTTGTGCATCACCCACAGCGAGCCGGCGACGACGATCGCGATCAGGAAACCGGTGCAGGCGAAGATGACGGTATTGCCGCGCTGGCCGGGGCCGGTGCCCAGGTGCAGGAAGTACACCAGCTGCACCAGCAGTTGCGCGACGCAGAGGCCGACCACCAGCGCGATCGCGGCATCGCTCCGCAGCGTGCCGGTCATGACTGTGGCAAACGATGCCACGGTCAGTGCCACCGACAGCAGCAGGCCGATGGTGTAGCGGCGCACGCTGCCATGGACGGCGTGCTCGCCCGCATGGACGGAATGCAGATGGGACGGCTTCATGCGAACTCCCGCAGGTAGACGAAGGTAAACACGCAGATCCACACCAGGTCGAGGAAGTGCCAGAACAGGCTCAGGCACGCCAGCCGGCGGCGCACGATGTCGTCGAGGCCGAAGCGCCGGATCTGGTGGATCATCACGGCCAGCCAGAACAGGCCGGCGGTGACGTGGAGGCCGTGGGTGCCGACCAGCGTGAAGAAGGCGGACAGGTAGGCGCTGACGCCGGGGCCGGCGCCCTGGTGCAGCAGGTGGGCGAACTCGTAGACCTCCATGGCGACGAACAGTGCGCCCAGCACGAAGGTGGCCGCCAGCCAGCGGATCATGCGCGGCGCGGCATTGGCGTCCTGCCGCAGCATCGCCAGGCCGAAGGTGTAGCTGCTGAGCAGCAGCACCATGGTCTCGGCGAACACGAACGGCAGCTCGAACAGTTGTTGCCCGCCAGGCCCGCCCGCGGTATTGCCGGACAGCACGCCGAAGGTAGCGAACAGCACCGCGAAGATCAGGCAGTCGCTCATCAGGTAGAGCCAGAAGCCCAGCGTGGTATGGGCGGCGGCATCGTGATGGCCGTGGTCGGCGGCGTGGGTGGTCGCGTGTGTGGCGTCCGGGCCCGGGTGGTGCAGGGTAGGGGATAGCGTCGTGGTCATGGTCAGGCAGCTTGCTGCAGTTGGGCATAGCGGGCGCGCTCGATGCGCTCGACTTCGGCGGCCGGCACGTAGTAGTCGACGTCGCGGTCGTAGCTGCGCAGCACGAAGGTCGCGATCGCGCCGACCAGCCCGGCAATGGCGACCAGCCACATGTGCCAGACCAGCGCAAAGCAGCACACCAGCCCGAACACCGACACCAGGAAGCCGGCCGCGGTGGGGCGTGGCATGTGGATGTCCTCGTAGTGGGCCGGCTGGCGCCAGGCGCGCCCGGCCTCCTTGTCATCCCAGTGCTGCTCCAGCGAGGTGATATGCGGCACCTTCGCGAAGTTGTAGAACGGCGCCGGCGATGCGGTCGACCACTCCAGGCTGCGGCCGTCCCACGGGTCGCCGGTCAGGTCACGGTTGTGCTTGCGGTCGCGGATGCTGACGGCCAGCTGCACCAACATCGCCAGGATGCCGGCACCGATGACGAAGGCACCGATCATCGCCACCACCAGGTAGGGATGCCAGTCGACGTTGGCGTAGTGGTTCATCCGCCGGGTCATGCCCTTGAAGCCGAGCACGTAGAGCGGCATGAAGGCCAGGAAGAAGCCGGCCAGCCAGCACCAGAACGACACCTTGCCCCAGAACTCGTTGAGCTTGAAGCCGAACACCTTCGGGAACCAGAAGCTGATCGCGGCCAGGCAGCCGAACAGCACGCCGCCGATGATCACGTTATGGAAGTGGGCCACCAGGAACAGGCTGTTGTGCAGCACGAAGTCGGCACCCGGCACCGCCAGCAGCACGCCGGTCATGCCGCCGATCGCAAAGGTGACCATGAAGCCGATGGTCCACATGGTCGAGGTATGGAAGCGGATCCGGCCCCGGTACATGGTGAATAGCCAGTTGAACAGCTTGACGCCGGTCGGAATCGAGATGATCGACGTCATGATGCCGAAGAAGGCGTTGACGTTGGCACCCGAGCCCATGGTGAAGAAGTGGTGCAGCCACACGAAGAACGACAGCACGCCGATCGACGAGGTCGCATAGACCATCCACTTGTAGCCGAACAGCGGCTTGCGCGAGAACGTGGCGATGATTTCCGAGAACGCGCCGAACGCGGGCAGGATCAGCACATAGACCTCGGGGTGGCCCCAGATCCAGATCAGGTTCACGTACATCATGGCGTTGCCGCCCAGCTCGTTGGTAAAGAAATGCATGCCGAGGTAGCGGTCGGCGGTGAGCAGGGCCAGCGTGGCGGTCAGCACCGGGAAGATAGCGACGATCAGGATGTTGGTGATCAGCGCGGTCCAGGTGAACACCGGCATCTTCATCAGCGTCAGGCCCGGTGCGCGCATGCGCAGGATGGTGACGATGAAGTTGATGCCGGTCAGCGTGGTGCCGAGCCCGGATATCTGCAATGACCAGATGTAGTAGTCAACGCCGACGGTCGGGCTGTAGCCCAGTTCGGACAACGGCGGGTAGGCCACCCAGCCGGTCGCGGCGAAGTCGCCGACGAACATCGACAGCATCACCAGCACCGCGCCCATGGCCGACAGCCAGAAGCTGAGCGAGTTGACGAAGGGGAAGGCCACGTCGCGCGCGCCGATCTGCAGCGGCACGATCACGTTCATCAGCCCCACCACCAGCGGCGTGGCGACGTAGAAGATCATGATCACGCCGTGCGCAGTGAAGATCTGGTCGTAGTGGTGCGGCGGCAGGTAGCCCGCGGCATCGCCGTAGGCGATGGCCTGCTGGGTGCGCATCAGGATCGCGTCGGCAAAGCCGCGCAGCAGCATGACCAGCGCCAGGATGATGTACATCACCCCGACCTTCTTGTGGTCGACCGAGCAGATCCACTCGGTCCACAGGTATGCCCACTTGCGGTAGTAGGTGATGGCGCCGAGCAGCGCCGCGCCCAGCACGATCACCACCGCCAGCGTCCCCATGATGATCGGCTCGTGGTAGGGGATGGCCTCGAGGTTGAGTTTTCCTAGCATGTCATTGCTCCATGCGGCCGGGCAGCGCCGGCGGAACGCGCCGGAAGGCCTGCAGAGATTCGGGGGTGTCCGCGCGGCACACCGCGCCGTAGGCCTGCATGTACTTGTCGACCACCTGGTCGAACAGCTTCGGCGCCACCGAGGCGTACAGCGCGACCGGATCCTTGCTGCTGGGCTGCTCCAGCGCGCGGTAGGTGTTCGCATCGAGCGCCCGGGCCGAAGCGCGGGCCTTGCCGATCCACGCGTCGAATTCCTCGCGCGAGGTGGCCAGGGTCTTGAAATGCATGTCGGAAAAGCCCGCGCCGCTGTAGGCCGCGGACTGGCCGAGATAGACGCCCGGCGACTCGGCAATCAGGTGCAGGCGGGTCTGCATGCCGGCCATGGTGTAGACCATGCTGCCAAGTTGCGGAATGAAGAAGGCGTTCATCATCGATTCGGAGGTGAGCCGGAAGCTGACGGGCGTGCCGACCGGGATGGCCAGCTGGTTCACCGAGGCGACGCCGTACTCCGGATAGACGAACAGCCATTTCCAGTTCAGCGCGATGACGTCGACCTGCAGTGGCTTGACCTCGGACTGCAGCGGTCGGTAAGGGTCAAGCTTGTGCGTCGAATCCCAGATCAGCACCGCCAGGCAGGCCACGATCACGCACGGGATGCCCCATACCACGATCTCGATCCTGGTCGAGTGCGACCACCGGGGCGCGTAGGTCGCGCGCGTATTGCTTTCGCGGTAGCGCCACGCGAACCACAGCGTCAGGAAGATCACCGGGATCACGACCATCAGCATCACGAACAGCGAAATCAGGATCAGCGATTTCTCCTGCTCGCCGATGCTGCCCCTGGGATTGAGCAGTTCGAGGTTGCAGCCGCTCAGCAGGGCGCTCAGGCCGGCGGCCAGCAGCAAGACGCCGAGACGGGGCGCCCGGGTTGGCGATGGACTGTGGCGGGAGGACGGGCGGGGCAGCGGGCCTTGTCGATTCTGGTTTGCCGGCCCGGCGGTAGGTTTGAGCATGTCGGACACCTTGGTTACGGATTACCGAAGGCATCCGGCCACGCGCTCCGATTCAAGTGCTTCGTCAGCCCGCGCGGGCGTGGCTTGTATGGATTCCTTCGGCAATGTGTGGCATGCTATTCGAAGACAAAGGCCATACATCGAGGAAAATTTTGGCGACAGGATCCATACAAGATGCCGGCGCCGCGGCCGGGTGGGATCTGCGGATCGCCACCTCCGGCGTCGCCCGATACCTGCAGATCGTCGATTACATCGAGCAGGCCATCGGCGACGGCCGGCTCGTGGCCGGGGACCGCGTGCCGCCGCAGCGCAGCCTGGCGCAAGCGCTCGGCGTCGACCTGACAACGGTCACGCGCGCCTATAACGAAGCCCGGCGGCGCCAGCTGATCGAGGCCAGGGGTGCGCTCGGCACCTTTATCGCCGCGCCGCGCGCGGAACTGGCGCGGGTGGTCGACATGAGCATGAACGTGCCGCCGCGGCCCGCCGGCGTGGATTTCCAGGACCTGTTGCGGCGCGGCCTGAACCAGGTCCTGCTGCGCAGCGACCCGCAGCTGCTGATGACCTACCAGCTTGGCGGCGGCAGTGCTCCGGACCGCGCGGCCGGGGCGCTCTGGCTGGCGCCGATGTTCGGGCGGGTCGACACGGCGCGGCTGGTGGTGTGCCCCGGCGCCCAGGCCGCGCTGGCCGCCGTGATCCTTAGCCGCACCCGGCCCGGCGAGGCGATCGTGACCGAGCCGCTGGCCTACCCGGGCATCCGCGCCGCGGCGGCGCAACTGGGCCGGCGCGTGGTGGTCGCGCCGTGCGACGCCGACGGGATGCTGCCCGACGCGCTCGCCGCCGCCCGCGCCGACGGCGCCACGCTGGCCTACCTCAACCCGACCGCGCAGAACCCGACCACCCACACCATGCCGGCCTCGCGCCGGGCCGAGCTGGCCAGCGCGGCGCAGCGCTGCGATATCGCGCTGCTCGAGGACGACCCCTACTGGCTGCTGACGCCGTCCGCACCGCCTCCGCTCGCGCGCTTTGCTCCCGCACGCACCTACTACGTCGCGACGCTGTCCAAGGCGCTCAGCCCGGGCTTGCGCACCGCCTATGTGCTGTTGCCCGAAGGCCGCGGCAGCGACGACCTGCTGGCGCCGCTGCGCGCGTTTGCGCTGATGCCCGCGCCCATGACCGCGGCGCTGGCGACGCAATGGATCCATGACGGCTCGGCCATGCAATTGCTCGAAGGCATCCGCGCCGAAGCGCTGGCGCGCTGTGCCCTGGCCAGCCGCTGGCTGAGCGGGATGGGCCAGCTGCCGCCCAGCGGCATCCACGCATGGCACCGGCTGCCCTCCCACTGGTCCGCGCAGCAGCTGGCCAGCGCCGCGCTGGCGGAAGACCTTCGGGTCACGCCCTCCGATGTGTTCTGGGACGGCGCGGGCGCACCCAATGCCATTCGGATTTCGCTGGGCGGGGTGGACGACCGCACCCAGCTAGCGCACGCGCTGCGCAGGCTGGCGGCGCTGCTCGAGCGCGGGCCGCGGCAGAACCCCATCACGATCGTCTAGCGGGCAGGGTGCCGGCGCAGGCGTGCCCGCGTCATGCCAGGTCGTCCCGGATGGGGCGATGCTTGAACACCGCGCGGATGATGCCGTGGTCGTTGGTGCCCAGAGCCTTGTGGTCGGCGAAGTTCAGATGGTCGTTGTTGACGACGAGGCCGTCGAACAACCAGCGGCGGCGCCGGCTGTTGTCGTAGAGTTGCTCGCTGACCAGGATATGGTCGAGCGATTCGCGAAAGTCCTGGAACACATGGGTGTAGTAGACATCGCGCGTGTCGCGGTATTCCTGCAGCGTTTGCGCCGTATACAGGGCGATGTCGCCGCCGCCGACCGAGTCGCCGAGCAGGTAGGCCGGCTGTTCGGTCAGGATATTGGCGGTGTTGCTCAGCTGCCCGTCGTTGATATCGCCCATGACGACCACCGCGGTATTGTTGCCCTTCATGCGGTTGGTCAGGATAAAGCGCAGCGCCGCCGCTTCGGCGGTACGGCGGATGGTCGACAGCGCGGCGCCGATGGCCTTTGCATGCCGGGAATAGATTTCCTTTTCATACCAGGCCTCGCCATCGATCCGGGTCGGCTGCTTCGACTTGAGATGGCACACATACATCTGCATGGCGGGCTCGTCCTCGCGCGGCCGGATGGCGAAATGCAGCACCGGCCGAGAGAAGCCGCGAATATTGACGCTGATCTGCGGGGTTTGCGGGTCGTCCCCCTTTGCCTTGAGCACGAAATCCTCGGGGAAATCGGCGATCCATTCGGACTCGCCCGCCAGCAGCCCGCGGCGGACAATGGCGGCGCAGACGATGCCCTTGCCGTCGGCATTGTCGGGCACCACCACGTCGTAGTCGGCGGCAAGCCCGGCGGCCTCGACCGCCGCGGTCAGCGCCTCGCCATGCCATAGCTCCTGGAAGCCGACCACGTCGGCATCGATCAGCTTGAGCTGGCTTGCGGTCCAGGCGATCTTGCGCTCGTATTCCTGCTCGCTCCAGCCGTTGCTGTCGGTATAGAGCGGCAGGCCCGGCAGGTTGAGGTTGTACAGGTTGAAGGTGGCGATGCTGAGGGTCTTCAGGTCCACGGCGAACTCCTTTTCCAGGGGTGGGCGAATCGCCCGTGGAGTTCAGCAAGCCGCAGACCCGCTGTCTATCTCGCTTCTGTGACAATCGCGCAATCCGGGAGCGGCGCGGGGCATCAACGCACCCAGCGCTCGACCTGCGCCTGCAGGCGCGGCCCGATCAGCAGGATGGCGGGAATGACGATCACATAGCCGACGCCCCACGAGCGCAGCCAGGTCAGCGCGAATTCCTCGGTGAATCCGATATTGAGGGCCAGCAGGGCGAACGAGATGATCCCCGTGGTGACCACGCCCATCGATAGCGCGAAGGCGATTTTCCGTTTCAGTTCCAGGTTCATGGCGAATTTCCTGTCGTAAAGGTTTCGGCCGGCACGTTTGCCGGTGCCCGCGCGTGCGGCGCGTATGGCGCAGCCGGGCGGGCGCTCCGGACGCGGACGGTTACCGCGCGATGCCGTACCGCGCGGCCGGCTGCGCACGCGAAAGATTGGGCCCGAGCGCGGCACGTGCGGCCTCGAATGCCTGCCAGTCCCCGGCGTGCGGCAACGACGGCAGCGTGATCGCCTCGCCCTGGTCCAGGCCAGCCAGCGCTGCATCGACCAGGTCGTCGCCGTCCATCACCAGCGCTTCCGGCAGGTTCTCGACAGGCTGGCCGGCAACGTCCCAGAACGCCGTGCGGGTCGCCCCCGGCAGCACCGCCTGGACGCGCACGCCCTTGCCGGCAAGCTCATGCTGCAGCGACTGGGTAAAGGCCAGCACAAAGGCCTTGGAGCCGCCGTACACGCCGTTCAGCACCTCGGGCGCGATCGCGACGATCGAGGCAATATTGATGATCGTGCCCTGGCCGCGCGCCACGAAGGCTGGCGCGGCGGCATAGGTGAGGCGGGTCAGCGCCGTGACGTTGAGTTCGACCATTGCCTGCATCGTGTCGACGTCCGACTCCAGCAACGGCCGCGCGCCACCGAAGCCCGCGTTGTTGACCAGCGTGGTGATGCTGGCGTCCGTCCTCAGGATGTTTTCGACGTGGCGTACCTCGGCCGCCTGGCCCAGGTCGGCCGTGACGATCTCGACGGAGCGGCCGGTCTGGTCGGTGATGCGCCGCGCCAGTGCTTCGAGCCGGCCGCGGTTGCGCGCCACCAGGATCAGGTCATGGCCGCGGCGCGCCAGCCGATCCGCGTAGATCGCGCCGATGCCCGAGGAAGCCCCGGTGACCAGGGCGGTGCCAGCGTAGGTGTGAGTTGTCACGTTGAAGCTCCATAACAGTGGGAAAGCAGTGAGAAGTTCCGTGGCAGCCGGCCGTGCGTATCGCCGCTGCGTGCATCGAAGATTAGGTGCACAATGGCGATGGCAACAATGTCTTAGATCCCACCTTTTATGCCACGGCGGAGAACGTGCCTCCCGCCGCCATCGGGAGTTCACCATGCACCATGTGGCCCTTGCCCTCTATCCCGGCTTCCAGGCGCTGAACCTGGCGGTGTCGACGGTGCTCGAGTTTGCCAACCGGGCGCTTGGCGAGCCGCTGTACCAGGTTCACTTGCTGTCCGAACATGGCGGCCCAGTGGCGAGTTCCGGCGGCTTTGCCGTCGGCACCGCGCCGTTTGGGCGGCGTCGCTTCGATACCGTGCTGGTGGTGGGAGACAATGACGTCCTGCCTGCGCCGCCGGCGCTGGTGAAGTTCCTGCAGCGCGCGGCGCGCACTTCGCGGCGCATCGGCGCCACGTGTACCGGTGCCTTCACCCTGGCGGAGGCGGGCTTGCTGGCCGGCCGCCGTGCCACCACGCACTGGTACTACGCCGAGGAGCTGAGGCGCCGCTTCCCGGACGTCGGCGTGGAGGAGGACCGCATCTTCATCATCGATGGTCCGGTCTGGACCTCGGCCGGGATGTCGGCCTGCATCGACCTGGCGCTGGCACTGGTGGAAAAGGACGCGGGCGCCGCCGTCGCGCGCGGCGTGGCCAAGAGCCTGGTTGTGTACCATCGCCGCGCCGGTGGCCAGTCGCAATTTTCGGCGCTGCTGGACCTGGAGCCGCGCTCCGATCGCATTCGCGGCGCGCTGGATTTCGCCCGGCAGAACCTGCAACAGGACCTGTCGGTGGAGCAGCTGGCCAATGCCGCGCACCTCAGCGCCCGGCAGTTCTCGCGCGCATTCCGCGACGAAACCGGGCAGAGCCCGGCCAAGGCCGTGGAGCGCCTGCGCGTGGAGGCGGCGCGGCTGATGATGGAAAGCGGACGCCACCCCATCGACGTGGTGGCCCGGGAAACCGGTTTCGGCGATCCCGAGCGCATGCGGCGGGCCTTCCTGCGGGCGTTCGGGCAACCGCCGCAGGCGATCCGCCGCATGGCGCGCGGCGGCGCATTGCAGACGGCCTAGCTGGTGTACGCGTCACATTGGCGAGATATGGGCGTTGGGAGACCGGACCTCTTTCGCCAATGCCGCAAGCGCAATCGCGCCGATGCGCGCTACGCCAGCTAGAATCGGAAAACAGTTTTTTCCTGGCACGGCAGCATGAGACACGAATCTGGCGTCATGCAGGACGAATCGCAGGATCCCCGCAGCGGGCGCGACCCCGCGGATGCGGCCACCTTGCCCAACGGCAATGCGCGCTTCATCAACCGCGAACTCAGCCAGCTGGAATTCTTTTACCGCGTGCTTCAGCAGGCGGCCGATCCGGCCATGCCGCTGCTCGAGCGCCTGCGGGCGCTGTGCACCTTCAGCAGCAACCTCGACGAGTTCTATGAAGTCCGCGTGGCGGGGCTGAAGGAACAATGCGTGCTGTCGTCGCCGGTGGTCGGTCCGGACGGGCTGACGCCGCAGGCCGTTTATGCCGCGGTCAACCAGCGGGTGCGCGAACTGGTCGATCAACAGTACCGGCTGTTCAATGACGTGCTGATCCCCGCCATGGCCCAGGAGCAGATCTGCTTCTTGCGGCGGCCATCGTGGAACGCCGCGCAGCAGGACTGGATTCGCGAATACTTCTTCGCCGAACTGATGCCGGTCCTGACGCCGATCAGGCTGGATCCGGCGCATCCGTTTCCGCGCGTGCTGAACAAGAGCCTGAACTTCGCCGTTGAGCTGGAGGGCAAGGACGCGTTCGGCCGCAGCTCCGGCAATGCCATCGTGCAGGCGCCCAGGGCGTTGCCGCGCGTGATCGCGCTGCCAGCGCAGATCGCCGGATGCGAACACGGCTTCGTGTTCCTGTCTTCGATCCTGCATGCCCACGTCGGCGAGCTGTTCAGCGGCATGACGGTTCGCGGCTGCTACCAGTTCCGGGTCACGCGCAACAGCGAGCTGTTTGTCGACGAGGAAGAGGTCAAGAACCTGCGCGAGGCCCTGCAGGGCGAACTGCCGCACCGGCACCTTGGCGATGCGGTGCGTCTGGAGGTCGCCGACAATTGCCCCCGCGCCATGACCGCGTTCCTGCAGGAGCAGTTTGGCCTCGCGCCCGGCGAGGTGTTCGCGGTCAATGGCCCGGTCAACCTGGTGCGCCTGATGCAGGTGCCGGACCAGGTCGACCGGCCCGAACTGAAATACCCGCCTTTCCGGCCGGGCTTGCCGAAGGCGCTGCGGGACCAGCCCGATATCTTCCGCGCCATGCGCGATGGCGACATCCTGCTGCACCATCCGTTCCAGTCGTTTGCGCCGGTGGTCGATTTCGTCAGGCAGGCGGCGCAGGATCCGGACGTAGTCGCGATCAGCCAGACGGTGTACCGGGCCGGGCACGACTCGGCGCTGTTGTCGTCGCTGATCGAGGCGGCGCGAAACGGCAAGGAGGTCACGGCCGTGGTGGAACTGATGGCGCGCTTCGACGAAGAGGCCAACATCGGCTGGGCGGGGCAACTCGAGGATGTGGGGGCGCATGTGGTCTATGGCGTGGTCGGCTTCAAGGCGCACGCCAAGATCCTGATGGTGGTGCGGCGCGAGGAGGGACGGCTCAGGCGCTATGTGCATCTCGGGACCGGCAACTATCATCACCAGACCTCGCGCAGCTATACGGACTTCGGCTTGCTGACCTGCGATGAAGCGCTGACCCAGGATGTGGCACAGGTGTTCAGCCAGCTCACCGGCCGCGGCCAGACGCAGAGCCTGACGCATATCTGGCAATCGCCGTTTACGCTCAAGCAGCAGCTGCTGGCAGCGATCCGGCGCGAAGCCGAGCATGCCGGTGCCGGGCGCAAGGGGCGCATCGTCGCCAAGATGAATGCGCTGCTGGAGCCCGAGTTGATCCAGGCGCTGTACGATGCGTCAGGCCAGGGCGTGCGCATCGACCTGATCGTCCGCGGTGCCTGCGCGCTGCGTCCGGGTGTCGCCGGACTGTCCGAGCACATCACGGTGAAATCGGTGATGGGCCGGTTTCTCGAGCACTCGCGCATCTTCTGCTTTCACGACGGCGGGGCCGACAAGGTCATGCTGTCGAGCGGGGAATGGATGGAACGCAGCCTGTCCCGTCGCATCGAAATATGTTTTCCGGTGCTCGATCCCCGCTTGAAGGAAAGGGTCCTCTCCGAGGGCCTGGAGCCGTACCTGTCCGACCGCCGCGAAGCGTGGATGATGACGCCTGAAGGCAACTACGTGCGCCAGCCCGTGCCGGACGGCGAGTCGGCGCAGCGCATGCTGCTGGCTGCGCTGACCTGAGTGCCACGAATCCCCCCGCAAAAGGAACGACCATGACCCTGACCCCCGCCATCGGTCAAGGCCGCCTCAAGGCACGCCAGGCCAGGACCGCTGCCGCGTACACGACCTCCATGCTCGGCGGCGGCCTGGTTTTCGACCATCGCCACTGGGCCTGCGGCGAGGCGGAATTCCGCTGGAGCGCGCCGCGCCACCTGATCGTGCTGACCGAGCGCGGGTCGACCGGCCGCACTTGCGTCTACAGCGAAGGGCGCCTGATGCACGACGGGCGCGACCGGCCCGGCACGCTCAGTTTCGTGCCGGCCCACGCGGAACGCAGCGGGCATTTCCGCGACGCCGACCTGGTCTACACCGCGCTGTGGCTCGATCCGGCCCTGGCGCTGCCGGGTTGCGACCGCCTGGCGCAATTGCCGATGCGCATCAATGACACCGCCGACGCGGTAGTGCAGGCACTGCTGACCTCGCTCAGCGCCGAGATGGCCGCCGGCCGCGTGCCCGAACCGGTCTACCTCGAGCACCTGGTGTCGCTGGTGGCGCTGCGCATCGCGGGCGCAGCGCCGGCCGCGCCCGCGCGCCGCGTGCAGGGGCTGGGCCAGCGGCTGCTGGCGCGCCTGACCGACTATATCGACGCGCGGCTGGACGCGTCGCTGTCGTTGGGTGACCTGGCCGGCGTCGCGGGCATGCCGGTGGACACCTTCGCGCGGCGCTTCAAGGCGCAGACCGGCATGGCCCCGTATGCCTACGTCATCGACAGGCGCGTGCGGCGCGCGCAAGCCCTGCTGCGCGGCAGCGCGCTGCCGATCAGTGCCGTGGCACTGGAACTGGGCTTTTCGAGCCAGAGCCATTTCACCTCCACCTTCCAGCGCCTGACCGGCACGACGCCGCGCAGCTATCGGCAGCACTTGCGCCGGGATTCTGATAGTTCCGCCTGATATCTGAAAGAAACGCCCCCGCTGGCGCCGACATACTGCCGGTGCCGGCTGTGGCGGCTTCCGCTGGGGAAGTCTGTCGCGCCGCGCGGCAGGGCCGGGCCCTGCCGTCCTCACCAGGAGCAGACCATGGATCAGGCGGACCATCCGCAAAACCCCGGTCGCCGCGCCGTGCTGCGCGCCAGCGCGGCGAGCGGCATGCTGTTCGCAGTCGGCCCTGCGCCGGCGCAGGGCGCAGCGGGCCCATCGTCAGTCTCGAATGCCGCGCCCGCCGCCGTGCCGCTGCGGCCGCTGACCTTGCGCATCAACGGCGCAGACCACGCGGTGCAACTGGATGTGCGCACGACGCTGCTGGACGCGCTGCGCAACCAGCTCGGCCTGACCGGCACCAAGAAAGGCTGCGACCATGGCCAGTGCGGCGCCTGCACCGTGCTGGTGAACGGCCGCCGCATCAATGCCTGCCTGACGCTGGCGGTGATGCACGACGGCGACGCCATCACCACCATCGAGGGCCTCGCCGACGGCGATGCGCTGCATCCGCTGCAATCCGCATTTATCGCGCGTGACGCGTTCCAGTGCGGCTACTGCACGCCCGGCCAGATCTGCTCGGCCGTCGGCATGCTGGCCGAGGTGCGTGCCGGCTGGCCCAGCCATGCCAGCCGCGATGTCGCCGCGCGGACGTTCGCGCTCGACGAGGCCGAGATCGGCGAGCGCATGAGCGGCAACCTGTGCCGCTGCGCGGCCTATCCGAACATCGTCGCCGCGATCCGCGATGCCGCCGACGGAGGCCAGGCATGATGACCTTCAGCTATGAGCGCGCCGGCAACGCCGCCGAGGCGGTGCAGGCCGTCGCCAGCCGGGACGGCGCCCGCTTTATCGGCGGCGGCACCAACCTGCTTGACCTGATGAAGCTGGGCATCGAACAGCCGCGCCACCTGGTCGACGTCAGCCGGCTGCCGCTCGCCGCGATCGAGGATGCCGCGGACGGCGGGCTGCGCATCGGCGCGCAGGTGCGCAACAGCGACCTGGCGGCGGACCCGCGCGTGCGCGCGCGCTATCCGCTGCTGTCGCAGGCGCTGCTGGCGGGCGCATCCGGGCAGATCCGCAACAAGGCCTCGACCGCGGGCAACCTGCTGCAGCGGACGCGCTGCGCCTATTTCTACGATCCGCACATGCCCTGCAACAAGCGCACGCCCGGCAGCGGCTGCGCGGCGATGCAGGGCCACAACCGCATGAATGCCATCCTGGGCGGCAGCGAGTCCTGCATCGCCGTGCATCCGTCCGACATGGCGGTGGCGATGGCGGCGCTGGACGCGCGCGTGCATACCGTCTTGCCGCAGGGCGGCGGGCGCGTCATCGCGGTGCGCGAGCTGCACCGGCTGCCGGGCGCGACGCCGCACCTCGAGACCCAGCTCCGGCATGGCGAGATGATTGCCGCGGTCACGCTGCCGCCGCCGCCGGCCGGGCGCCAGCTTTACCGCAAGGTGCGCGACCGCGCCTCGTATGCGTTTGCGCTGGTGTCGGTGGCGCTGGTGCTCGACGTGGCCGGCGGCCAGGTGCGCGGCGCCCGCATCGCGCTGGGCGGCGTGGCGCCGCGCCCGTGGCGGGCGGACGGCGCCGAGCAGGCATTGCGCGGCAGGGCGGCGGATGCGGCCAGCTGGCAGGCGGCCGCCGACGCGGCGCTCGCCGGGGCGCGCGGCCATGGCGGCAACGATTTCAAGATTCCGCTGGCGCTGCGCACGGTGCGGCAGGCATTGGCCGCCGCGGCGCAGCCCGTTGCGCAGCGGACATGACACCAACCGTGCTCCGCTGCGCGGCTGCCGATCGGGCTGTCGATCGGGCTATCGATCAGCTTGCCGCCACGGGCACATGACGACGGACACCGACCATGACGACGACCATGCAAGGGAATGCGGGCCGGGGGCCGGGCGCTCCCGTGGGACTGCCCATCGACCGGGTGGACGGCAGGCTGAAGGTGACGGGCCGCGCCACCTATGCCTATGAACAGCCAGCGGCAGGACCGGTGCCGCCGGCGTACGGCTATATCGTGGGCGCCACCATCGCGCGCGGCCGTATCGTTGCCATCGATACCCGGCAGGCGCGGCAGGCGCCGGGGGTGATCCATGTGATGACGCATCGGAACGCGCCGGCGCAGCCGGCCTTCGGGCCATCGGTGCCGCCCACGCCGCGCGACGTGTTCACCCGCGCGCGGCCCTGCCTGGCATCGGACCGCGTGCGCTATTACGACGAGCCGGTGGCGCTGGTGGTGGCCGAGAGCTTCGAGGCGGCGCGCGCCGCCGCCGCGCTGGTGCAGGTGCGCTACCAGGCCGAACACGGCGAATTCGAACTGGCGCCGCGGCTGGCCCAGGCCTACAAGCCCCCGCGCACCAACGCGGGATTCGCGCCGGACAGCGCGACCGGGGATTTTGCCAGCGCGTTCTCCCAGGCGCCGGTGGCGCTCGACGTGACCTATGCCACGCCGTACCAGAGCCACAACCCGATGGAGCCGCACGCCACCATGGCGGTATGGTCGGATGCGGGCCTGACCGTCTACACCGGGTCGCAGACGCTGGGCAACTTCCAGGCGGGCCTGGCCGCCACGCTGCGCATCCCGCCGGAACGGGTGCGCATCGTCAGCCCCTTCACCGGCGGCGGCTTCGGCGCCAAGCTGATCATCCATGCCGACACCGTGCTGGCCGCGCTGGCGGCGCGAGAACTGCGGCGGCCGGTCAGGATCGCGCTGACGCGCCAGCAGATGTATGCGAACGCCGGCCATCGCGCGGCCATGTCGCATCGCGTGCGCCTGGGCGCGGAGCGGGACGGGCGGTTGTCGGCGATGGGCTATGAGGTCTGGTCGGCCACCTGCCGGTTCGAGGAATATTGCGAGCAGACCGCGGTGTTCGCGCGCGCGCTGTATGCCGCGCCCCACCGCGTGACGCGGCACCGGCTGGTGCCGGTCGACCTGAACCGCGGCGAATGGATGCGTTCGCCCGGCGAGGCGCCGGGCATGCAGGCCTTCGAGTGCGCCATGGATGAGCTGGCCGAGCGCCTGGGGCTCGACCCGATCGAGCTGCGCATACGCAACGAGCCCGAGCGCGAGCCCGAGACCGGCCTGCCATTCTCCACTCGCAACCTGGTGGACTGCATGCGCACCGGCGCCGCGCGCTTCGGCTGGCAGCGCCGCCGCGCCGCGCCGCGAAGCGTGCGCGAAGGACGCTGGCTGGTCGGCATGGGCATGGCCGCGGCGATACGGCCGAACTATCTCGGCGCCGCGGCGGCGCAGGTGGCCATGGACAGCCGCGGGCGCGTCACGGTGCGGCTGGACATGACCGACATCGGCACAGGCACCTACACCATCCTGACGCAGATCGCCGCCGAGAGCCTGGGCGTGCCGCTGAACTGGGTGCGGGTCCAACTGGGCGACAGCCGCTTCCCGCGCACGGCGGGCTCCGGCGGATCCTGGGGCGCGGCCAGCGCCGGTTCCGCCGTGGCCGACGCCTGCACCCAACTGAAGGCCTGCATCGTGGCCGCCGCAAGGGGGCCGGACGAAGCCGCGCCCACGGCGGTGCGCTTCGCCGATGGCAACGTTACCCTCGGCGGGCAGACGCAACGGCTGGGCGACCTGATGGCACGAGTCGCGCCGGGCGGGCTGCAGGCGGAAGGCCGGGTGGCAGGCATGGGCGAAGCGTACAAGGCGCATTCGCACCACGCCTATGGCGCGCACTTCGCCGAAGTCGCGGTCGATGCCGATACCGGCGAGATCCGCATGCGGCGCATGCTGGCCGTGATCGGCGCCGGCCGCATCCTCAATCCCAAGACCGCGCGCTCGCAGATCCTGGGCGGAATGACCTGGGGCATCGGCGCCGCGCTGATGGAGCAGACCCTGCTGGACGCGCGCTACGGCCGCTTTATCAACCACGACCTGGCCGAGTACCTGGTGCCGGTCAACGGCGATGTGGCGCAGATGGAGGTGGTGTTCCTGGACCAACCCGACCCGAACGCCAACCCGCTGGGTATCAAGGGGTTGGGCGAACTGGGCGTGTGCGGCGCGGGAGCGGCGGTGGCCAACGCGGTCTACAACGCGACCGGAGTGCGGGTGCGGGAATTTCCGGTGACGCTGGACAAGGTGCTGGCGGGGATGGAGGCGGCGCAGCGGCTGGCATTGTGAGACCAGGCGCTGCGCCGCCTGCAAGACGCGCCACCGGCATGGCAGGCAGCCAGGCGGACGAAAAAAGACGATGCTGCCGCGACGCCTTGCCGCGCCTGTTAAGTCTTGTTAAGCACCCTTGTAACCATTCGATCTCCGAATAGAGTGATAGTGCCGCGACCCATCGTGCACCGTCTGTTCCCATCCTGCTTGCCCGGCCATCCTCGGCATCGACGCGTGCCACGCCCTGGCGGCATGGCAACACAGCCGCGGCACGGGCAGGGCTCGTCCCTCACGATACCGGGCTCGTGGCGCAACCTTGAGCAGGTTCAGCACGCACAGGAGAACAGCAAATGGCGTCCCCAAAGCATGTGCCCGACGCGCGGCGAGTTCATGACAACGAGCCGGATGGTGGCCCGACGGTTCTGTCCCGTCGCCGCTTTATGCAGAGCGTCGGTGTTTCAGGGATGAGCGTGGCAAGTGGCACCCTGTCCGGCACGGTCGCGGCGCAGCCGGCAACGCCGGCGCTGCGGGAGCTGGCCGGCCCGGGCGTGGGGAAAGCCGGATATCCCATCACGCTGACGATCAACGGCACGACGCAGCAACTCATGGTGCAGGCCAATGAGATATTGCTCGATACCTTGCGCGAAAAGGTCCACCTGACCGGCACCAAGAAGGGCTGCGATCACGGCCAGTGCGGGGCCTGCACGATCCTCGTCAACGGTGTCTCGGTCAATGCGTGCCTGTCGCTCTCGGTGATGCATGACCGCGACGACATCACGACGGTCGAGGGCCTTTCCCGCGATGGCAAGCTGCATCCGGTGCAGCAGGCGTTCTGGGACCACGATGCCTACCAGTGCGGCTATTGCACCGCCGGCCAGATGATGAGCGCGGTGGGGATCCTGCAGGACAAGCGCATACCGTCCGACCCCGCGTCGGTGCAGGAAGCCATGAGCGGCAACATCTGCCGCTGCGGTGCCTACAAGAATATCGTGGCCGCGATCCAGGACGCGCGCGGCAAGATGAGGGAGAACGTCTGATGCGGAACTTCGATTATGCGCGCGCCGCCGACGTCGAACAGGCCATCACGCTGCATGCGCGCGGCAGCGACACGGTCTACCTGGCGGGTGGCACGACGCTGCTGGACCTGATGAAACTCGATATCACGCGGCCCGCCCGCGTGGTGGACATCCACAAGCTGAAGCTGGACCAGATCGAACCGCTGGACGATGGCCGTACGCGCATCGGCGCGATGGTCAGCAACACCGACCTGGCGCGCCACGAGCATATCCGGCGGCATTATCCGGTGCTGTCGCAGGCCCTGCTGTCCGGTGCCAGCACGCAGTTGCGCAACAAGGCCACCACCGCCGGCAACGTGATGCAGCGGGTGCGCTGCGGCTACTTCCGCGACGGCGTCTCGCCGTGCAACAAGCGTACGCCGGGCTCGGGATGCGCCGCGGTAGACGGCCTCAACCGCAACGTGCATGCCGTGCTGGGCGGAAGTCCGCAGTGCATCGCCGCGCATCCTTCTGACATGTGCGTCGCCATGGTGGCGATCGGCGCCACCGTCCACGTACAGGGGCCGAAGGGCCGGCGCGACATTGCCTTTGCCGATTTCCACCTGCTCCCGGGCGACACTCCGTGGAAGGAGCACGCGCTCGAAGCCGGAGAGATCATCACCCACATCACGCTGGATGCACCGATGCCTGGCAGCCGCTCGGCCTACCTCAAGCTGCGCGATCGCGGCTCCTACCAGTTCGCACTGGCTTCGAGCGCGGTAATCGTCGCGCTTGATGGCAACGCCGTGCGCGATATCCGCATTGCCCTTGGCGGCGTCTCAACCAAGCCCTGGCGTGCCGCCGGCGCGGAGGCGGTGTTGCGCGGCAAGCCGGTTTCCGAGGCGCTGGTCCGCGAAGCCGGCGTGTCGGCGATGGCTGGCGCGCGGTCGTATGGACAGAACGGTTTCAAGCTCAATCTCGGCCAGCAGGCCGTGGTACGCAACCTGTCGCTTCTTACCGCCTGAAGGGAGTGCACGCGTGAACAACACTGCTATCGGCGCGTCGCCACGCCGCATCGACGGCCGGCTCAAGGTCACCGGCGCCGCCTTGTATACCGCCGACCGCGCGCTGCCAGGCATGCTGTACGCATACGGCGCATACAGCACTGTTGCCAGCGGCCGGATCACGGGACTGGACCTGGCCGACGCGCGCCGCGTGCCGGGCGTGGTCGACATCCTGCACCACGGCAACTTCCCGCGCCTGTACCGTACGCCCAAAAGCCCGATCTCCGGCGCAAACATCCTGACGGCGTCGATTACGGACGAACACCGGCTGCCGTTCGAAGACAATACGATCTACTATGGCGGCCAGATGGTGGCGCTGGTGGTGGCGGACACCTTCGAGCATGCCCGCGAGGCGGCGTACCGGGTCGGGGCGTCCTACACCGGTGAAAAGCCCGTGGTAGACCTGGAACACGGCATCAAGGCCGGCGGCCTGCGCGATGGCGGGAGAGGGCATGCGCGCGGCAAACCGGCACCCGCCTACGACCGCGCTGCGGTGAAGATCGACGCCACCTACCGCACCCCGGTCGAGACGCACAATCCGATGGAGATGCATGCCACGCTGGCGTGGTGGGAGAACGGCGACCTGCGTCTCTATGAAGCGACCCAGGGCGCAACCGTCCACCGCAATACCATCGCGCAGATCTTCGGCCTGACGCCGGAGCGCGTCACCGTCGATGCGCCCTTCATCGGTTCCGGCTTCGGCTCCAAGCTGTTCCTGTGGCCACACTCCGTTGCGGCCAGCGCGGCGGCGCGCATGACCGGCCGGCCCGTCAAGCTGGTGGTGCCGCGGGCCTTTATGTTCACCACCACCGGGCAGCGCCCCGAGACGCGCCAGCGTGTGCGCGTGTCCGCCGGGGCGGACGGCAAGATCACGTCGATCCGGCATGAATCGGTCAACACCACCTCATTCATCGAGCAGTACGTCGAGAATTGCGGTGGCATGACGCAGAGCCTGTACGCCTGTCCCAACCTCATGGTGAGCCACCACACCACGAAGGTGCACCGCGGGGCGCCCACCTCCATGCGCGCGCCGGGCGCTGCGCCGGGCCTGTTTGCGCTGGAGTCCGCCATCGATGAGCTGGCCCTGGCCTGTCGCATGGATCCGGTGCGGTTCCGGCTCGCCAACCTTTCGACGCGCGATGAAAGCCTGAATCTGCCATGGTCGAGCAATCACCTGCGCGAGGCTATCGAGCAGGCCGGCCGCAAGTTTGGCTGGGAGCGGCGCGACCCGCGCCCGGGATCGATGGCGGTCGGCACGGAGATCGCCGGCTATGGCGTCGCCGTCTGCAACTGGGACGCCTGGCGTACCCCGGCCGAGGCCCGCGTCCACCTGCGCAGCGACGGCACTGCGTCGGTGACCTGCGCGGTGCAGGACATCGGCACCGGGATGTACACCATCGTCGCGCAGATCGTCAGCGAGCTGACCGGCCTCCCATTCGAGAAGATCGAGGTCAGGCTCGGCGATTCCTCGTTCCCGGCGGCACCCGTCGCGGGCGGGTCCTGGGCAACCGCGAGCGTGCTTCCCGCGGTAGCCGAGGCCACGCGCCATGCCATTGGCCAGCTGCGCGCGTACGCCACCCAGGAAGGCGGCGCCTTTGCCGGAGCGAAGCCAGAGACGCTGACGATGCAACAAGGCCGCCTGACCGACGGCCGGCGCAGCCTCGATTATGCCGAGGTGCTGACGGCGCAGCGCTTCGCCAGTGCCGAGGGGTTCGCCCGCACCGGCGCGGCACCGGCCGACAAGCTGTCGTTCATGTCCTTCGGCGCCCACTTTGTCGAGGTGCGCTGGGACCCGGGCATTTCGCGGCTGCGCGTGGCAAGGGTCGTCAGTGCCATCGATGTCGGTCGGGTGATCAACCCGGTCACCGCGCGCAACCAGGTGGAAGGGGCGATCGTGATGGGCGTCGGCATGGCCTTGTTAGAAGCCACCGAGTACGACGAGCGCAGCGGCATGCCGGGCAACAACAACTATGCCGAATACGCGGTACCCGTGCATGCCGACCAGCCCGAGATCGACGTGATCCTGCTCGACTATCCCGATCTGCGGTTCAATGAGTTCGGCGCGCGCGGCATCGGCGAGATCGGCATCACCGGTCTGGCCGCCGCCGTCGCGAACGCGGTGTATCACGCGACCGGCAAGCGAATCCGGGAACTGCCGATCACGAAGGAAAAGCTGATGGCATGAGGCGGTGCGCTGCTCTGGCGATGCGGGGCGGGGGGATGCGTCAGCCAAGGCGGCCGAGCAGGGCGGCTGCCGCGCGCAGGTCGGCGGTGTCGAAGCCTTCGCGAAAGCGGTCGTACACCGTGCCCAGGACGCTGCGCGCCTGCGCGATCGATCCGGTTTCCGCGGTCAGCGCGGCCAGGCTCATGGCACATCGCAGGGACAGCGCCAGGGCGCCTTGCGCGTCGGCCTGGCGCAGGCCGCTGCGTATCCTCTCTGCCGCCGCGGCGAGCTTGCCGGCGTCGCGCAGCCGTTCGCCCTCGATCCTGCGCAGTTCCGGCAAGCTCCAGGGAACCAGGCCGTGCCGGGCGCGCGCGAAGTCGTCGTCGCCGGCCAGCGTGGCATCGAACGTGCACAGCATGTCGCGCAAGGGATGGGGCCAGGCGGCCGGCATCCGCGCCACGCCGCCGTCATCGCGAAGGCGACCAAGCACCAGCAAGAAGCCTTCCGCATAACAGCCCCAGAATGTGAGCGAGTATTCCGCGGTGCAGCGGCGCAGCAGGGCGGTATAGCGTTCCGCGCGATCGAGCTCGCCCGTCCAGAACGCGGCCGGACCGCACCCCACGGCGATGGCAAAGCACAGCGACAGCGAATGATCGATGGCTTGTGCTCGTTCCACCGCAGCTTCGGCATGTTCGAGGGACTGTTCGGGCATGCCTTGTATCCACAGGATGCGCGCCAGCGCCGTCAGTGCCGCTACGCCCTGATCGAACTGGAAGCCGATGCGGCGCGCACTGAGATTGATGGCCAGGGGCTGGCAGAGTACGCGCCGGGCGTGGCGCAGCGCCTCCTCGTGATGGCCGGTAAAGTGCATGCTCCATGTCATCATCCGCTCGTGGATGACGGCGTCCGCCGCATCACCGGCGTGGACGGCGAGTGCCCCGAATTCCTGCGCCCTGCGTACGGTGGCGCCATAGTCGCCAACGGAATTGCTGATGAGCCACAGCCCCCACAACGCGTGCAGCTGGTCGGCGACCGAGCTGGCCTGGCGCGCCACCTCGAGACTGCGTTCGAATGCGGCGATGGCAGCGGGTCCAGCGCCGCGAATATTCCACAGCGCGTGGCCATGCGCTTCACGCATGGCGATTTCACGCGCCGGTTCGAGCGGGCCGGTGCCAGGCATGCGCTCGAGCAACCGCTCCAGCAGCTCGAGATACTCGGCCATGTGCGACAGCGCGTACCAGAGCGGAGCGGAGGCGGCGGCCAGAGCCGCCCCAAGGCTGACATCGCCGGCATCTGACAGGCTCCAGTGCAGTGCGAGGCGAATGTCGTCCAGCAGATAGGCGTGGCGTGCAAGCCAGTCGCCACGGGCCTGGCGCGGCCTGGCGTGCTCCATCGCGTCGGCGGTCGCCAGCATATGCACGGCATGAAGACGGCCGACTTGCGCGCGTCCGGGGCAGGCCGACAGTTGCGCCAGGCCATACTCGCGCGTGGTCTCGAGCAGCCAGTACTGTACGGATTCGCCGGCGATGTCCGACATCAGCAGCGACTTGCTGACCAGGTTATGGAGCAATTCGCCGGTTTCGCCGGCGAGCAGCCCCTGCGCCACGGCCCGCGCGCCATCCGCCGTAAACCGGCCGCGGAACATCGCCAGGCTGCGCAGCAGCCGCCGCTCGTTCTCCGGCAGCAGTGCATAGCTCCAGTCCAGTGCCGCCCGCAGGGTCTGGTGGCGCGGCAACGCCGTGCGGCGGCCCCGCGTCAGCACCGCCAGGCGGTTGCCGAGTTGCGCGTACAAGCCGCGCATGCCGAGCCGTTCCACCCCCGCTGCGGCCAGCTCCAGCGCCAGCGGGATGCCGTCGAGGGCGCGGCAAATGCCCACCAGCGCCGGGACGTCAGCCTCGCACAGCGCGAAGGTGCCCTGGCTCGCGCGCACGCGCTCGACGAACAGTTCCGCCGACGGATAGCGCAAGGCCTGGTGAACGTCGAGCGTGTCGAGCGACGGAGGAACCGGCAAGGCGCCGAGGCGTTGCACCCATTCGCCCTGGATGCGCAGGGGTTCCCGGCTGGTGGCCAGCAGATGTGCTTCGGGCGCGCCGGTCAGCAGGGATTCCGCCAGTTCGGCCGCGGCCTCGATCACATGTTCGCAGTTGTCGAGCACGATCAGGATGCGGCGGGTCTGGAGATAGGCAATCAGGCTGCGCAACGACACGGCTTCGAGGGCGGGAGCGCCGAGCGCCGCCGTCACGGCATTGGTCACGAGCGCGGGGTCGTTCAGCGGCGCCAGGTTGACAAAGACGGCCTGCTGGCCGAACGACGCCGACAACCGGCGCGCGGCCGCCAGCGCCACGGTGGTCTTGCCCATGCCCGCCGGGCCGGTCACCGTGACGCAGCGCCGCGAGGACAGTTCGCGGGCCAGGTCGGCAACCATGTCGTCGCGGCCGATCATGCGCACCAGTTGCGCGGGCAGCGGCAAGGCTACCCGGAGATCGGGCGTGACACTGGCGGGCGTTGCCGCCAGCGCGTCGGCCGATGCCTTGCCTGCCGGCGCGGGCGTCGCGACTGCCGTAACGCCCACGGGCACGTCCGTGGGCACGTTTGCGGGCAGATTCGCGGAATCGTCAGCGTTCGCCGGAGCGACAGCATGCGAGACCTCCGCGACAAAACAGTACCCTTGGGCAGGTACGTTCACGATGTAGCGATGAGACTCGCGCCTGTCGCCAAGCACCTTGCGCAGCTCGGTCAGGTGGACCCTGAGCGCGCCGGACTCGATGACCACCTTCGGCCATACGCGCGCGATCAGTTCGGCATTGGAGACGACTTCGCCGGGCCGCTCGGCCAGCGCGACCAGCAGGTCGAAGGCGCGGCTGCCCAGCCTGACCGGGACGCCGCTCTTCAGCAGGATCCGCTGGCGGGGCAACAGGCAGAACGGGCCGAAATTCATGGCGGCGTCGGCTGTCATGTTCGCGCCTCGCCGCCAGCCTTGGACGTCGCGCCGTTTGCGTCTGCACGTATTTCTGACGCGCACGACGCGACATCTTCATGCCCACCCGCAATCAGGAATTGACGAATTTCCGACATGGCAGCCTCGGCGTGATCGAGATCCCGAACCGGCGAATTTAGCATAACGGTTGCACTATCGTTGTCATCGCATCCCGGGCCGCCAGGCTGGCGCAATGCGCATGCATCGCGTGCGCAAAATGCAGCCGCGGACGGACTGGCGCGGCGCATTGTATGAGACAAAACCGGGTGTGGAAGGCCTGGTGCGCGACGAGACTTAGCAACGCATAACTGGCACTCCGGATGCAGCCCGACCAGACTTGTCACACCAGCCCGATATGCCAGTCGCGATGAGCCAGCCCGTTCGCACAGACCTGTTCGCGCCGTTGAAGCTCGGCGCCTTGCCGCTGCAGCACCGGATCGTCCTGAACAGCCCGCGGGCGCTGCAGCATGGCAGGCCTTCTCTATCCCGCAAGCCGCCGTCGGAATCCCTGGATGGCGCCCTGGTCATCTATGCCGTCGCGGAGGCCCACTGCGCCGAGGGCCGGCACCTGGTCACCCAGGGCATCGCAAATGCCGGCGAAGTCAATGGCTGGCTCCGCGCCACGCAGGCGGTCCACGACCGGGGCGGCATGGTGGTCGCGCGGATTGGCGGTTGTCCCGTGCCCGCCGGCATCGCGCTCAACGCCGATCAGGTCGACCTGGCGCTCGATGCCTATCGGTCGGCGGCGGAGAACGCCCATGACGCCGGCTTTGATGGCATCGAGCTGGCTGCGATGGCGGGCACGTTGCCAGAGCAGTTGTATCGGCAATGGGCCGAGGTGCCCGCTGCGGTGCCGGCTGCCCTGACCGAGTGTCCGGTGGCCACGGAATTTCTCTGCGATGCGCTGCGAACGCTGCTGGCCGCATGGCCGCCGGACCGGGTCGGGGCCTGCATGACGCTTCCCGCAACCGCTGCCGGGCTGCGCCGGCACCACGCGCTGCTTCCCCCAGTGGCGGCCGGAGAGCTCGCCTACCTGCACCTGCACTCGACCGGTTCGGGTCACGCGACCTACTGTAAGCCATTTACCGCGAGTGTCCGCCTGCACTACCGAGGCCCGCTCATCGTCACCGGTGTATGGACGCCGGAGCTGGCCGCCACCGCGGTTCGCAGCGGCCGCATCGACGCCGTTGGAGTCTGCGGCGAGGGCGTAGCGCGACCTGACGAACTGGCAGCGACATGGCGCGCGCAGCTGGGCGTGCATGGATGACGAAGGTGTCCCGCGGGATTCGCAAGGCAGAGCAGTCAGGCGATCGGCGCAGGCTCTTTTCCCGTGGAACCGTTCCGGTTCCTTGTTCCACCGCGCTGCAGTCTGCGCACTGTTCCAGGAGTTAGATGATGCGGAAAGACAGACGAGTTTCCATTCCGGCGAGCGTCCTTGGCATGGCCGCTGGGCTCGGCATGGCGCTGGGCATGGTGGCTTCGGCCAATGCGCAGACCAATGAGAAGCGCGATCCCTTCACCCAGGGCGCACGGTCCGACAAGTTCGACGCCTATACGCAGGGCGGTCACATCGATACGCGTTCCAGCCTGGCGCCGGCCGGCAATGCCGTGGATCCGCATACGCAAGGCGCCAGGCAGGGCGCGCGCGATCCCTATACGGATGGCAGCAGGACCGGCGCGCGCGATGCGTTTACGGATGGCGCGCGAACCGGCGCGCGCGATCCGTTTACCGAGGGGGCAAAGTCGGGCGACGGCGCTTCGCGGTAGCCTGCGGGCGGCGGCTGCCGTACGCCGCTCGCCCGCGCTTGATCGGCCCGCCCTCGACCGGCATGATGCGGAAGCGCGCCCTGCGCGCCGCACCTGTAGCGGCCACGGCCGCCGCACACCGCCGACCACTGAGAAGGAGGGCACATTGCGACTCCGCCGCAAGGCGATGCTAGTCGTCCGCGCAGCCCTGGCCGCTGCTGCCGTGCTGTTGGCCGCATGCGCTGCCAGCGGCCGGCCGCCGCCCATCGCCACGGGCTTCGAGGACTACCGTCGCGACACCATCGACATGCTGCAGGCACGGCGGCATTTCCAGGCCACCGACAAGGCCGCCGACAAGGCCGCCGAACTCGCATGGAACGCGCCCCGCGAATGGCTGCCCGCGACAGCCTACGACGGCGCGACTCCGGCGACCGCGCCGACACCGGATAAGGGCATCTTGCTGATTCACGGTCTGGGCGACTCGCCCTGGTCGTTCCATGACGTGGCGCGGCAACTTGCCGGGCAAGGGTTTTTGGTACGCACCGTGCTGCTGCCGGGCCACGGCACCCGGCCGGAAGATCTGCTGGACGTGACGCTGGAGGATTGGCAGCGCGTGGTGCGGGAGCAGGCCGATGCGCTGCGCCGCGACGTCGCGCAGGTCTACCTGGGCGGTTTCTCCACCGGTGCCAACCTGGCGCTCGACTATGCCTATGCGCATCCGGAGGTGGCCGGGCTGGTGCTGTTCTCGCCCGCGTTCCAGTCAAGCAGCCGCTACGACTGGCTGACCCCGCTGATCGGTTGGTTCCGCCCCTGGCTGCTGGAGCCGGATGGCCGCCGGCCCATGCAGAACGCCGTGCGCTATATGACCGTGCCGACCAATGCCTTCGCCCAGTTCTGGCGCAGCAGCCGCGAGGCACGGCAGCGGTTGGCCGAGCGCCCCTATGACAAGCCGGTGTTCATGGCGGTCGCGCAGCATGATTCCGTGCTGGACACGGCCTATCTGCTCAGCGCGTTCCAGCATCACTTTACCCACCCGGCCAGCCGGCTGATCTGGTATGGCGCCCGGCCCGCCGGGCTGGCCGACGGTGGCCGGGTACTGGTGCGCAGCGATGCGCTGACGCAGCGGCGTATCAGCCGGTTTTCCCACATGGGCTTGATGTTCTCGCCGGCGAACCCGCTGTATGGCGAGCGGGGCAGCTTGCGCATCTGCTGGAACGGCCAGGACGAGGTGGCGCTGCGGGCATGCGAGCGCGGCGAGCCAGTCTGGTATTCCGACTGGGGGTATCGCGAGCCAGGCAAGGTGCATGCGCGCCTGACGTTCAATCCGTATTTCGAGTGGCAAGGCGAGGTGCTGGCGGACGTGCTGAACCGCAGGCCTGGCAGCTTGCCGCAAGCCAGGCATGACGGTCCCGTCGCGGGACCCTGAGCCCGAACCGAGGCGGGGTATTGCGCCGATGCGCGACACACGCTATAGTTCGGCCTCCTGCAGCAAGGCCCGGCTCGCAAAGGACGCAGGTGGTGTGCCAGGTTCATGATTCTTAAGGGAAATTTCGCTTTCCTTTACGAGACATGGAAACCGGCGGCCGAGATTCTCGGCATGCGCCAGCACTGTCCGTCGCAAGCCAACGCCACGCGGGAACCGACACAGGAGTGGTAGTTCAGTCGGTTAGAATACCGGCCTGTCACGCCGGGGGTCGCGGGTTCGAGTCCCGTCCACTCCGCCAGTATCATGAAACGCCCGCGAAAGCGGGCGTTTTTCATTTGTGCGGAGTGGAGGAAGCCGCCTGCGCGGCTTCCGGCGGGAATCGAAGGGCTGCGCGTGTCAGCGCAGCCGCGGCCCGCGGGACGTGGGCGAGTCCCGTCCACTCCGCCAGTATCATGAAACGCCCGCGAAAGCGGGCGTTTTTCATTTGTGGCCCATGTTCGCCACCCTGCACAAAGGGCGCTTGCCCACCGGCTCCTGATAGAATTGCGGAGTTTGTCTTTCGTGCCAATCCACTACCCGAATCCGCATGCTTGATTTCGTACGCAACAACCGGCGCCTGATGCTCTTGCTGCTGCTGGTGCTTGTTTTCCCGTCGTTCGTGTTCTTCGGCGTGGAAAGCTATTCGCGCTTCATGGACAGCTCGCACGATGCCGCCGAGGTCGACGGCCGGGCCATCAGCGTGCAGGAGGTCGACAACGTGGTGCGCGACCAGAGCGAGCGCGCGCGCCAGATCCTGGGCGCCAGCTATGATCCGCGCCAGTTCGAGGGCCCGGAGGCACGCAAGGCCGTGCTCGAGCAGCTGATCCAGCAGCGCGTGATGGCCAATACGGTGGCCAACGAGCACCTGACGGTGTCGGACGCCAAGCTGCTCGAAGAGATCAACAGCCTGCCGGCGATCGCGCAGCTGCCGCGGGGCAAGGATGGCAAGATCGACGACAAGGCTTACCTGCAGCTGCTGCAGTCGCAGGGCATGACCCCCGAGCAGTTCGATGCGCGCATGCGCTTCGAGCTGGCCACGCAGCAGCTGGGCGCGTCGATTGCCGCGACCGCGTTCGTGCCGAAGTCGCTGATCGAGCGTCTGATGGCGGTGCGCGACCAGCAGCGCGAGGTGCAGGCGCTGCTGTTCAAGCCGGCTGGCTACACCGCCAAGGTGCAGCCCGACGCCGCCGCGCTGAAGGCCTACTATGACAGCCACCAGCAGGACTTCGCGGTGCCGGAGCAGGCCCAGGTCGAATACCTGGTGCTGTCGGGCGAGGCGCTGGCCGCGTCGCAGGCGGTGACGCCGGAAGAGCTGAAGTCGTACTACGAAAGCAATATCGCGCGCTTCCGTGTCGACGAGCAGCGCCGCGCCAGCCATATCCTGATCAGCGCGCCGAAGGATGCGCCGGCGGCGCAGCGCCAGGCCGCCAAGGACAAGGCCACCAGGCTGCTGGAAGAAGTGCGCAAGCATCCGGACAGCTTCGCCGACGTGGCACGCAAGAACTCGCAGGACCCGGGTTCGGCCGAGAAGGGCGGCGACCTCGGCTTCATGGGGCGCGGCGCGCTGGTCAAGCCGTTCGAGGACGCCATGTACGCGCTCAAGGAAGGCCAGATCAGCGACGTGGTCGAGACCGACTTCGGCTACCACATCATCAAGCTGACCGGCACCAAGCCCGCGGAAACCAGGCCGCTGGAGGCCGTGCGCACCGAGCTGGAAGCCGAGCTGCGCAAGCAGTTCGCCGACAAGAAGTTTGCCGAGCAGGCCGATGCCTTCGGCAATACCGTCTACGAGCAGGCCGACAGCCTCAAGCCCGCGGCCGACAAGTTCAAGCTGACCATCCAGACCGCCGACAACGTCACGCGCCAGCCGAATCCGGCGCTGGGCGCGCAGAGCCCGCTGAACAACGAGAAGCTGCTCAAGGCACTGTTCAGCGACGACGCCATCAAGAACAAGCGCAACACCGAAGCCGTGCAGGTCGCCCCCAACACGCTGGTGGCCGCGCGCATCGTCGCGTATCGCCCGGCGACTGTGCGCAAGTTCGAAGAGGTCGAAGCCAAGGTGCGTGAAGGCTATGTCGCGCAGCAGGCGGCGGCGCTGGCGCGCAAGGATGGCGAGGCGCGACTGGCCGCGCTGAAGCAGGCCGACAGTGCCGAGGGCTTTGGCCCGGTGCAGGCGGTGTCGCGCACCAAGGCCGAAGGCATGACGCCGCAGGCCGTGGAAGCCGTGATGCGCGCCGATGCCGCCAAGCTGCCGGCGCTGGTGGGTGTCGACCTGGGTGCGCAAGGCTATGCCGTCTATCGCATCACCAAGGTCAGCCAGCCGGCGCAGGCCAACCCGGCCCAGCGCCAGGCCGAGGCGCAGCAACTGGCGCAACTGGCCGGCCAGACCGACCTGCAGGCTTTCTATGAAAGCCTGAAGGCCCGCTCCAAGGTCAAGCTGCTGACGCCGGCAGGCGCGACGCAGGAGCAGGGCGCCGAGTGAGCCGCGCCGGGCCGGCACCGCGCCGGCCCTGCCAAAAACAAGAACCCCTGCCATGCGGCAGGGGTTTTTTTATGGTCACTTCGCGGCGCTGCGCTTGAGCAGTGGCTTGAGCTGCGGCCACACCGTATCGAGCAATGCGGGCTGCGCCGCGGCGGTGGGGTGGATGCGGTCGGGCTGGAACCAGTCCTGCCGCGCGATCACCTGGTCGAGGAAGAAGGGCACCAGGCGCACCTTGTATTCGCCCGCCAGCCTGGGATAGAGCGAGACGAACTTTTCGGTGTAGTCCTGGCCATAGTTGGGCGGGATGCGCATGCCGATCAGCAACACGCTGGCGCCGGCCTGCTGCGCCGTGGTGACGAGGTTGCGCAGGTTAGCCTCGGTGGACTGCAGCGGCAGGCCGCGCAGCGCGTCGTTGGCGCCGAGCTCGATCACCACGATGGCGGGGCGATGCCGCGACAGCAGCTCGGGCAGGCGGGTCTTGCCGCCGATGGTGGTCTCGCCGCTGATGCTCGCGTTGACGACGCTATAATCGAAGCGCTCTTGCCGCAGCCGGTCCTGCAGCAGCGTGACCCAGCCCGCGCCGCGCGCAATGCCGTATTCGGCCGACAGGCTGTCGCCCAGCACCAGCAGCGCGGGGGCGCTGGCCTTGGCCGCGGCCTTTGCCTGGGCCTGGGCCTGGGCCGGTCCGGCAGCCGCAATCGCCAGCGCCATGCCGGCTGCCAGCAGCAGCCTGCGCTTTTTCCCTCGGATCCCTATATCCATGTCTTCTTCCATTCTTGCAGTCGAATCCCTTGGAAAGACCGTAGCCGACACGACCGGTTCGCTGACGATTTTGCACGACGTGACGTTTTCCGTCACGCCGGGCGAAACGCTCGCCATCGTGGGCGCGTCCGGATCCGGCAAGTCGACGCTGCTGGGGCTGCTGGCCGGGCTCGACCTGCCCAGCACCGGCACGGTGCGGCTGCAGGGCCAGGACCTGTACGCGCTGGACGAAGACCAGCGCGCCGCGGTGCGCGGCCGGCATGTCGGCTTCGTGTTCCAGTCGTTCCAGCTGGTGGCCCACCTGACCGCGCTCGAGAATGTGATGCTGCCGCTGGAGCTGCGCGGTGAAACCGCGCAGGTGCGCGAGCGCGCGGTCGACATGCTGCAGCGCGTGGGCCTGGGCGCGCGCCTGGGCCACTACCCGCGCACGCTGTCGGGCGGCGAGCAGCAGCGCGTGGCGCTGGCGCGCGCCTTTGTGGCGCGTCCGGACATCCTGTTCGCCGATGAACCGACTGGCAGCCTCGATACCGCCACCGGCGAAGCGGTGATCGCGCTGATGTTCGAACTGAACCGCGACGCCGGCTCGACGCTGGTGCTGGTCACGCACGACCGCTCGGTGGCGTCGCGCTGCGGGCGCGTGCTGACCATCGACGCCGGCCGCGTGGCCAGCGACGAATGGATCGGCGCCGAGGTCTAGCGGGCTAGCTGGCCGCGTCCGCCTGCAGCACCGCGCGGGCACGCGCGATCAGCGCGGCGGTGGAGGCGTCGTGCTGGCCGGTGGCGGTGCCGGCCAGTTCGGCCTCGATCGGCCGCGCCAGGATCTTGCCCAGCTCCACGCCCCACTGGTCGAACGAGTTGATGCGCCATACCACGCCCTGCACGAAGGTGCGGTGCTCATACAGCGCAATCAGCGCGCCCAGCACATTGGGCGTCAGGTCTTTCATCAGCAGCGTGTTGCTGGGGCGGTTGCCGTCGAACACCATATGCGCGATGCGCACTTCATCCTTCAGCCCGGCGGCGCGCAGCTCGTCGGCGCTGCGTCCGCGCATCAGCGCCTCGGCCTGCGCGAAGCAATTGGCCAGCAGCTTGGCGTGATGGCCCGGCAGGCGTCGCGGCGGCACCAGCGGCGCGACGAAATCGACCGGCACCACCTGCGAGCCCTGGTGGATCTGCTGGAAATACGCGTGCTGCCCGTTGGTGCCGGCCGTGCCCCACACCACCGGCGACGTATGCGTACGGATGGGCTCGCCGTCGAGCTGCACGGACTTGCCGTTGCTCTCCATCTCCAGCTGCTGCAGGAAGGCCGGGAACAGCTCCAGCGAGGTGGAGTAGGGCGCCATGCAGCTGGTGGGCAGGTTCCAGAAGTTGCGGTACCAGATGCCCAGCATGCCGAGTATCACCGGCATGTTGCGCTCCAGCGGCGCGCTGCGGAAATGCTCGTCCATCGCGCGTCCGCCCGCCAGCAGGTCGGCAAAGGCATCGAAGCCCACCGCCAGCGTGATCGACAGGCCGACCGACGACCACAGCGAAAAGCGTCCGCCGATCCAGTCCCAGAACTCGAACATATTGGCCGGGTCGATGCCGAATTCGCGCACCGCCTCGGTATTGGTCGAGACCGCGACGAAGTGCTTGGCCAGGTCCTGCTCGGCCACGCCGCCGGCGACAAACCACGCGCGCGCGCTGCGCGCGTTGGCCATGGTCTCGAGCGTGGTGAAGGTCTTGGAGCAGACGATCACCAGGGTGCGCTGAGGATCCAGCCGCACCAGGGTCTCGGCCAGGTCGGTGCCGTCGACATTGGAGACGAAGTGCATGCGCGGCCCGGTCTGGCCGTCGGCATCGGCCAGGTGCGACAGCGCCCGGCACACCATGCGCGGCCCAAGGTCGGAGCCGCCGATGCCGATGTTGATGACATCGGTGATACGCTCGCCGGTCGCGCCCTTCCAGGCGCCGCTGCGCACGCGCGCGGAGAAATCGCGCATGCGCGCCAGCACCTGCTGGATGGCCGGCACCACGGCTTCGCCGTCGACCTTGTAGCCGGCGCCGGCGGTGGCGCGCAGGGCCACGTGCAAGGCCGCGCGGTCTTCGGTGGTGTTGATATGCTCGCCCGCGAACATCGCGTCGCGACGGCGGGTGACTCCGGCCTCGGCCGCGAGCTGCATCAGCAGGCGCATCGTCTGCGCCGTGATGCGGTTCTTCGAGTAATCGAGATAGAGGCCGGCGGCCTCGAGCGAGCATTGCGCGACGCGCTGTGCGCCTTCGCGATCGAACCAGTCGCGCATCTGGGCGTCGCGAAGGGTGTCATGGTGCCGCAGCAGGGCATTCCAGGCGTGAAGGTCAGTGGGCATGCAGGACTAGCGTGCAGGACTAGCGGGTTGCAGGGCGCGAGCCGCGTGGCATTGCCGGCTTGCAAGACGGAGCGGTAAGTATATCGCCAGCGATCGCGGCATCGAGGCTCGCGGCGGCGTCATATCGTTACCACTTGCAACATAACAGCCGCGGCGCCGAGCGGGTATCGGACGTTGTCTGACGGCAGGTGCGGCGGGCGCCGCCGGTAGTCGCAGAAACGCGCACCTCACGCGCACCTCACGCGCGCCTCACGGGCGTAATACACGCGCATTACGCGCGTACTACGCGTGCGCTGTGCTCAGCAACTGGTTGAATACGCCGCGTGCCGGCGCATACAGTTCGCTCGCCGTGACGCCTGCCGGGCCCGTGCCTTGTTCGACCAGCACATCGGCGGCACGGCCGTGGATCCACACTGCCGCCTGCGCCGCGGGCAGCGGCGCCATGCCTTGCGCCAGCAGCGCGCCCAGCATGCCGGCCAGCACGTCGCCGGTGCCGGCGCTGGCCAGCGCCGCGTTGCCGGTCGGGTTCAGCGTGCACGGGCTGCCGTCGGGCGCGGCGATCACGCTGCCCGATCCCTTCAGCACCACCACCGCCTGCCATTGCGCGGCCAGCGCCGCGGCGGCGGCGGGGCGGTCGCGCTGGATCTCGGCCACCGGCACGCCCATCAGCCGCGCGGCCTCGAGCGGGTGCGGCGTCATCACGGTGGCTGCGCCGCGCGTGGCCAGCGCGCCGGCCAGCGCCGGATCGGAGGCCAGCACGTTCAGCGCATCGGCATCCAGCACCAGCGGATGCGTCGTAGCCTGCAGCAGCCGCGCGAACTGCTGGCGGGCGTTGATATCGGTGCCCATGCCCGGGCCGATCACCAGCGCCGACATCGACGCGAGCGCCAGTGCGTCGACCGCGTGCAGCATCAGTTCCGGATGCAGCGGATCGAGCAGCGGCGCCGGCTGCGCCAGGAAGCCGATATGCACCTTGCCCGCGCCGAGCCATTGCGCGGCCCGTGCGCCGAGCAGGGGCGCGCCGGTCATGCCGAGGTTGCCGCCGATCACGGCGAGCGCGCCATGCGTGCCCTTGTTGCTGGCGTGGCGACGGCGCGGCAGCGCGGCACCGAACAGCGCGGGGCCGTTCACCAGGCCCTGCGGTGCTTCGCGCGGAGGATAGTCCAGGCCGATCGGCGCGATCTCGACCGCGCCGGCGCAGTCGCGCCCGTCCAGCGTCAGCAGGCCGGGCTTGGCGGCGATGAAGGTCAGCGTGCGCCGGGCGTGCACGGCCGGCGCGCCCGCGCCGGTGTCGGCGGACAGGCCGCTGGGAATGTCCAGCGCAAACACCGGCAGCGCGCCGCGGTTGAGTTGGGCGATCCACCACGCCATGCGGCCGTCGGCGGGGCGGTTCAGGCCGATGCCCAGCAGGCCGTCGACGATCGCGGCGGTGCCGGCGGGCCAGTGCGCGTCCTGCGCGGGGTCCACCTCCGCCATCACGCTCGAGGGCACGCCCGCGGCCTGCGCCTGCTGCCACGCGGTGGCGGCATCGGCGGGCAGGCGCTGCGGATCGGCGGCGAGCCAGACCTGCACCGCGCGGCCGGCGCGGTGCAGCTGCGTGGCGGCGACCAGCGCGTCGCCGCCGTTATTGCCGGGCCCGGCCAGGAACAGCAGCGGGCCGTCGGGCGCATGGCAGGCGAGCCAGCGCGCCGCCGTCGTGCCGGCGCGCGACATCAGCGTGGAGGCCGGCAGCTGGGCCAGCGCGGCATGCTCGATGCGGCGGATCGCGGCCACGCCGTAGAGTGGCACGGGGGCCGGCGCGGCCGCATCGAGGGCAAGCCAGCTGTGTTCGTGGTCGGTGGGCGTGATGACGGTGGCGGCAGGGCGGGTCATGTCGGGCTTAATTGGGCGGCCCCAGCCCGTAGCGGTCGGGCAGCAGGCCTTCCATGTCGATGTCCGGGCCGCCGCGGCCGGCGCAGGCGCCAGCGCTGGCGGCGATCTGGTCAGCCGCAATCTTGCCTGATCCGCAGCTCATCGCCCAGCCCGTCGAACCATGGCCGAGGTTCAGGAACAGCCCGGGCACCGCGGTGGGGCCGATCAGCGGCGGGCCGTCGGGCAGCATCGGCCGGGCGCCGGCCCATTGCGTGGCTTCCTGGTAGTTGCCGGCCACCGGGAACCAGTCCCGCGCGACCTTGATCAGCGTGTTCAGCGCGGCGGGGCGCAGGTCGAGCCGGCGCGAGCCCAGTTCCGCGGTGCCGGCCACGCGCAGCCGGTTGCCCATGCGCGTCATCGCCACCTTGTACGACTCATCCATCAACGCCCCCAGCGGCGCCTGCAGTTCGTCGCGGATCATCACCGTGACCGAATAGCCCTTGACCGGATACAGCGGCACGCGCAGGCCCAGCGGGCGCAGCAGCGCGGTACTGTCGGCGCCGGCGGCGACCAGCACGCGGTCGGCAGCGAGCACTTCCGCCGCACCCTGGCGGCCGGCTCCTGGCAGCTCGATCTCCAGCTTGCCGGCCGCGCCGGGCCGGACGCGCGCCACCGGGGTGTCGAAGCGGAACGACACGCCCGCGGCCTGCGCATGCCGGTGCAGCGCGCGCACGAACATCGGGCAGTTGCCGGATTCATCCTCGGGCAGGTGCAGCCCGCCGGCCAGCGGCGTGCCGGCGGCCAGGCCCGGTTCGATCCGGCGGCATTCGCCGGCGCTGACCAGCCGGTGCGGCACGTTGTTCTCGCGCAGCAGGGCGATGGCGGGCCCGGCCAGGTCCAGGTCGCGCGCGGTGCGGAACAGCTGCAGGTAGCCCTGCGATTGCTCGTAGTCGATTTCCAGTTCGCTGCGCAGCCGGTGCAGGCAGGCGCGGCTGTAGAACGCCAGCCGCTGCATGCGCAGCTTGTTGGCGCGGTAGCGCTCGAGCCGGCATTCGCGCAGCCAGCGCGCGATCCAGCGCCACATGGCCGGATCGGCGGCGGGCCGGAACAGCACCGGCGCCTCGCGCGCAAAGAGCGTGCGCAGGATCTTGGCCGGCATGCCGGGCGCGGCCCAGGGCGTGACGTAGCCGGGCGCGATCACGCCGGCATTGCCGAAGCTCGCTTCCTGGGCCGGCGCGCCGCGGCGCTCGAGCACGGTCACGTCGAAGCCGGCCTGCCGCAGGTACCACGCGGAACTGACGCCGATCGCGCCGGCGCCGATGACGATCACATGCATCGGTCTGGCAACCTCCGTGCGCGTCCGTTGCGGTATCCCGCCATGCTATTTGACTTCCTGCTGCATGACCATGTCCGGCAGCCAGGTCACCACGCCCGGCCAGATCGTGACGATGGCGATCGCCACCACCATCATCATGAAGAACGGCAGCGAGACCCGCGCGATGTAGTTGCTATCCTTGCCGGTCATGCTCTGCAGCACGAACAGGTTGAAGCCGACGGGCGGTGTCACTTCGGCAATTTCCACCAGCAGCACGATGAAGATGCCGAACCAGACCAGGTCGAAGCCGGCCGCCTGCACCATCGGCAGCACCGTGGCGGTGGTCAGCGCGATCATCGAGATGCCGTCCAGCGCCGTGCCCAGCACGATGTAGATCACCGTCAGCACCGCGATCAGCGCCCACGGCGACAGCTGCAGCGCGGCCACCCACTCGGCCAGCGCGCGCGGGATGCCGGTAAAGCTCATGGTGACCGACAGGAACGAGGTCGCGCCCAGCACGAACATGATCATCGCGGTCAGGCGCGTGGCCGACATCAGGCTGTCCCAGAATGCCGCGCGCGTCAGCGAGCCGCCGGCCCAGGCCAGCGCCAGCGATGCGACCACGCCATAGGCGGCGGCTTCGGTCGCGGTGGAGTAGCCGGTCACCATGATGCCGGTGATGAAGGCGATCAGCACGATGCACGGCAGCAGCTGCCGGAGCGACGCCAGCCGCGCGCGCCAGTTGAAGTGCTCCGACGCCGGGGTCTTGTCCGGGTTGGCCAGCGCCCAGACCACGATGTAGCCGGAGAACAGCAGCATCAGCAGCAGCCCGGGGATGAAGCCCGCCAGGAACACGCGGATGATCGACACGTCCGCCGAGACCGCGTACACCACCATCGTGATCGACGGCGGGATCAGGATGCCGAGCGTGCCGGCGCACGACAGCGAGCCCAGCGTGATGCGCTCGTCGTAGCCGCGCCGCGTCAGTTCGGGCAGGGCCGACTTGGCGATGGTGGCGCAGGTGGCCGCCGACGAACCCGAAACCGAGCCGAAGATGCCGCAGCCCAGGATATTGACGTGCATCAGCCGCCCGGGCAGCCAGCTCAGCCATGGCGACAACCCGCTGAACATCTGCTCCGACAGCCGGGTGCGAAACAGGATCTCGCCCATCCACACGAACAGCGGCAGCGACGCCAGGGTGTACGAGGCGCTCGATGACCACCACGCATTGGCCAGGCTGACCAGCGCCTCGCGGTCCGAGAACACCACCAGCCCGAGCCACGAGGTGACCGCGATGGCCACCGGGATCCATGCGCCCAGCGCGAGGAAGACGATCAGCACAAGCAGCAGGATCAGTGCAACGACGACAGTGCTCATCAGACCGTCTCCCCGAAATCGCCGGCGGCAAGCTTGGCTTCCTGGGCCAGCTGGTAGCGCGGCTTCTGGCGCCGCACCACGCGCAGCCATTCATCCGCGACCGCCAGCAGGAACCCCGCGCAGCCCAGCACCGCGAAACTCTGCGGTATCCACAACGGGATCACGATCTGGCCCTGCGAGACATCGCCGATCTCCCAGCTCTGCCAGGCAAAGGTGCCCAGGGCCCAGCTTGCATAGGCGGCGAACAGCAGGCAGATGGTCAGCGAGACCAGTTCCAGCAGCCAGCGCCGGCGCGGGCCGAGCGCCGACAGCAGCATCTCCACGCGCACGATGCCGCCATGCTGGAAGGTCTGTCCGAGCACCAGGAAGGCGGAGGCGGCGCACAGCCAGGCCACGATGTCGTCGCCGCCCTTGAAGATCACCGTGGTTTCGCGCGACAGCGACATCAGGATCATGATCAGGCAGACGGCCAGGATGCACAGCGCGCCGAGCACGGCGAACAGGTCCAGCACGCGGTCGAGCCAGCGCTTGGAAGAGGGGGCAGTTGGCATGGTGGGCGGCGCAGGGGAAGGATGGGCTTCCTGCATCGCAGCCGGCGCGGCCGCGATGCAGGCGCTGGAGTGGGTGGGCCCGCGGGGTTACTTGCGGTAGGCGTCGAGGATGGCCTTGCCGTCGGCGCCCGCGCTCTTGGCCCAGTCGTCCACCATGGTCTGGCCGAGTTTCTGCATGTCGGCCTTGAGCTGCGGCGACGGTTGCTGCACCGTCATGCCGTTCTTGGCGAGCGTGGCCAGGTACTCCTTGGTCTTCTGCTCCGACACCTGCCAGCCGCGCTTCTCGGCGTCGGCGACGGCCTTGAGCAGCGCGTCCTGGGTGGGTTTGTCGAGCGCGGCGAAGGCCTTCTTGCTGACCACCAGCATGTTCTTGGGCAGCCAGGCATCGACCGGATAGAAGTACTTCACGCTCTCCCACACCTTGGTGTCGACGCCGGTCGCACCCGACGACATGAAGGAGTTGACGGTGCCGGTGGCCAGCGCCTGCGCCAGGTCGGCGGCCTGGATGGTCACGGGCTGGGCGCCGACCAGCTCGGCGATGCGCGAGGTGGCGGGATTGTAGGCGCGCCACTTCAGGCCCTTCATGTCGGCGGCCGAATTGATCGGCTTGTTGGCGTAGATGCCCTGCGGCGGCCAGGCCACCGCGTACAGCAGCTTCAGCCCCTGCTTGTCCAGCACCTTCTCCGTGACCGGGCGCGATGCCTGCCACAGCTTGTAGGCATCGGCATAGCTGGTGGCCAGGAACGGCACCGCGTCGACGCCGAATATCGGATTCTCGTTGGCCAGCAGCGACATCAGGATCTCTCCCATCTGCACCTGGCCGGTCTGCACGCCGCGCTTGATCTCGTTGGCCTTGAGCAGCGACCCGTTGGGATGCAGCACGATCTTGAGCTTGCCGCCGGTGGCCTTGTCGACATCGCTCGCCATCTGCTGCAGGTTCTCGGTGTGCAGGTTGGCGACGGGGTAGCCGGTGGGCAGGTCCCACTTGGTGTCCGCCTGTGCCGCCACGGCGGCCAGCATCAGCGTGGCCGCGATCATTGCCTTGACTCGCATCTCGATCTCTCCTGGTGTGCGCGCGGGGGCGCGGTTGTACAGCGGGTTGCGTACTACCTGGTGCCACGCGCAGGCCTGGCTCCGAACCGGGCGCGTGGCGCAAGATCAACGGCGCGGCGGCGGGCTCAGTCGTCGCGCGCTGGTGGCTGCACGACGGGCTGCACGATGCGCTCCAATGCAAGCGCCGTGCCGAGCAGCGCGGCGTCGCGCATCGGCCCGTGCGACAGCATCAGCCCGACCGGCAGTTCGTCCGGCGCGTGGCAGGGCATGGACAGCGAGCAGCCGTCGAAGAAATTGAAGGCGGAGGTATTGCGCAACAGCAGGGCATTGACGCGGAAGAAGTGCGCGTCATCGGTGCGCAGCGGCCCGATCTCGGGCGCCACCATCGGCACGGTGGGGCAGACCACGGCGTCGAACCCGGCCAGCCGGGCTTCCATGCGGGCGATCCAGTCCAGCCGGGCGCGGCCCAGGTCGATATAGTCGGCGGCGCTCACGCCGGCGCCGCGGTCGATGCGCGACGCCACGCGCGCATCGTAGCGGTCGCGGCGGGCCGCCAGCAGGTGGCGGTGGATGGCATAGGCCTCGGCCGCGCTGAAGCCGCCCTGAGCGTTCAGCGCGGCCAGTTCGCCGAGTTCGGGCAGGTCGACATGCTCCAGCCGCACGCCGGCGGCCGACAGCCGGCCCAGCGCGCGGTCGAAGGCGCGCGCCACCACCGGATCGAGATCGTCCAGCAGCAGCTGGCGCGGGATCGCCAGCCGCGTGGCGGCGGGATCGGTCACGCGCGGCAGCACCGCGCTGTCGGCAATCACGCTGTCCACCGCAATGCAGTCGCCGACCGTGCGCGCCATGGCGCAGGCGGTGTCCAGCGTGTACGACAGCGGGAACGCCCCCGCCAGCGGCACGCGCCGCGCGGTGGGCTTGAAGCCGGTGATGCCGCACAGCGCCGCCGGGATGCGGATCGAGCCGCCGGTGTCGCTGCCCAGCGCGGCCACCGCCAGCCCCAGCGCCACCGATACCGCCGCGCCCGACGACGACCCGCCCGGGATGCGCGCGGGGCCGCTGCCGCCGGCCGGATTGACGGGCGTGCCGTAATGGGGATTGATGCCCACACCCGAGAACGCGAATTCGGTCATGTTGGTGCGCCCGACCAGGGCCGCGCCGGCCGCGCGCAGCCGCGCCACCACCGGGGCGTCGGCGGCGGCCGGCGCGGCGTCGGCGCGCACCAGTGAGGCGGCGCGGGTGACCTCGCCGGCCACGTCATACAGGTCCTTGACCGAGACCGGCAGGCCCGCCAGCGGATGCAGCGCCTTGCCGGCCCGGCTGGCGGCGTCGGCGGCGCGCGCCACCTGGGCGGCGGCCTCGAAGGTGCGGTGCAGGAACACGGCCTCGGCCGCCGGCGTGGCCGCCCGGGCCGCGGCCTGCTCGACGATCTGCGCGCGGCTGGTGGCGCCGTCGCGCAGGCGGGCGTTGAGGGTATCGAGGTCGGGAAGCATCAATGGCATGGGTCTGCAAATGGGGGGGCGGATACGCACGCGGCGCGCGGGGGCGGGGCGGGCCCCGCCGCGGAACCGTCCCGCGCAGTCGCCGAGGCGTAGCGTGGGAACCTCAAGGGTAGCAAGAAGCCCTGCAGGGCGACAGATAGGGATGGCCTTTATATGATGGTGCCCGGGCCGCGCCGCCGGCTACGCATGCCGCGGCAGGCAGAGCTCGAACACGGTTCCGGCCTTATCCGAGCGGACTTCGATCGACCCGTGGTGGGCCTTGGCGATTTCGCTGGCGATATACAGCCCGAGCCCCAGGCCGGGAGCGTTCTTGTCGTGCGGACCCTCGCCTCGCCTGAGGGGGTTGAAGATCTGGTCCAATGTCTGCGGATCGATCGGCGGGCCGCTGTTCCAGACCGCGACACGGACCTCCGCATCGTCGCCGGTCGCGACCACGCGGACCGGCGCGTCCCCTGCGCCGTACGTGACCGCATTGGTGACCAGGTTGGAAAGCAGCTGCTGCAGCCGCAGGCCGTCCCAGACGCCCTGCACGTTGCCATGGACCGCGAATTCGATGCGGTGGTCCGGGTGGGCGGCGCGCAGCTGGTCCACGGCATCGCCAAACACCTGCGCCAGGTCGATGCCGGCCGGCGCGATATTGATACCCAGGCCAAGCTTGGTCCGGTTGAAGTCGCACAGGTCGTCCAGCAGCGCATTCATGCGGGCGCCGCTGCGGATAAGCCGGGCCGCGGCTTCCGAGACCTTCTCCCCGGCATTCAGCGCCGCCAGGAAGTGCGCGGTGGACTGGATGGTCTGCAAGGGGCTGCGCATGTCGTGTCCCAGCATGCCGAGCAGCAGGTTGCGCGCCTGCTCGACCTGCGCATCGAAATAGCCCACCGATTCGGCGACGGCCTGGTCGATGGCCTCGTTGAAACGGATCATGTCATCGAGATCCGGCGGGTCCGGCAGGCAGGCATCGATCCACAGGCTAAGCACGCTGGCGCGCAGGGCCCGGTACTCGGCCACCATCTGGTTGATGTTGAAGCCGTGCCGCGCCCGCAGCAGCGCGTGGGTCTGGGCCGCGGTTTCCGGTGCATCGGCCAGGCGCGGAGCCCGCCCCATCGACTTCTCACGCTGGGCGTGGCGGGTTTGCGGGATCGACAGGTCCTTGGCCACGGCCCGCAGGATATAAACCGCGTGGTTGCGCAGCGCGAGTGAATCCATGTGTCTGGCGGCCGGCATCTGGGTGGCGGCAAACGCCTCCCATTCCGTCAGGATGCGGCTCATGTCGCGCAAGATGAAGTCAGCAAGTCGCATGTCTGCTCCGGCAGGATTGGGCGAACCCGTCTATATACCTGGGTGGGAGCCATCTTACGCTGATTGTCGGCGCGGCCGATGACCGCAGGGCCATGGGCCGGCGAGATCCCCGATATCAGCCCTGTGATTCCCCGGTGCTGCCAGCGGCCACGCGCAGGCGCAGGCCACCGTCGTGGCGATGGATATGCAGTTCGCCGTTTTGCTGCCTGGCCTGCGCCCATCCCGCCGAGATGGCGTCCTCGAGCGTCCGGAACCGTTGCGGCTGGGGAAAGCTGTCGGAGTCCAGCGTCCAGCCAGAGTCGACCGGTGTAACGCGAATGATTCGCGCTTGCATATTGCCTCCCGGGTCAGGGCCAGAAAAAAAGCGCCCGCTACGTGTAGCGGGCGGTCGAAGCCGAATGGGTGAACGCATTCGGCAGTTCGATATTGCCGCGCCATGGTCGCCATAGCATAGCCCTACTCAAGAGGTAGCGTGGCAGAAATGCATCACGTCTTGATGCTTCGGGGTCGTGCGGAAGACAGGCGGCACGCCGGCCCGGCGTCAGGCCGGTTCCGCGCGATAGGCCGACCAGTAATAGTGGCTGTGCCGGTTATGGCGCGCGAGCTTCTTCACGATAAAGAGCCTGACCGTGCCGAGATGGCCGGCCTCGACCAGCACCTCATGGTGATTGGGCGCGTCCGCCGTCGCGCGCGGCAGGGTCTGCAGCGCGGCGGCGACATGGTGTCCCTGCACCTGCGCCAGTATGCCGTTCGCCCCCGGCACCGGATACTCTGGCGTTGCCGCCGGCAGGTGGCAGCTTGCCGCCCGTTTGCTGTTGCCCATGCCTAGCTCCGCCCGGGCACGATGCGCACGCCGTCCCGGCAGACCTCGATCTGAGGCTGGTGGCCATAGGCGCGCAGCAGCCGGACATCGCTCCTGGCGGAAGCCGGAATGTCCTGGCGGCAGGCCAGGGCGCTGCGGCTGATGTGATACGCACCGCAGCCGGGGCACAGGTAAAGATAGCCGCGGGGCGCGGCGCGCGTGCGCTCGGCAGCAGCGCCGCAAAGGGGGCAGTTTGCAGGTTCGGGCGACATGGGGGCTCGGATTGGTACTGTATGGATATACAGTATAGCGTCTTCGGCTGGTCTGGGAAGAGTCCGAAACGCGGTGACGCCTGTCCGGCTTCCCAGGCCGGAGGCGCCGTCCGAAATGTCGTTTTATTCGTGGTAATTCACCGATAAACTGTCAGGCCAAAGGCGGCGTCCGGCGGCTCGGTCCCGCGAAATCTGGTCCCCGAACCGCCGTCAACGCCGCCCTCCATCGAAAGGAATCGTCCCCCATGTCACGCAAGCCAGCCGAAAGCGCGCCCGCCACCGCGGCCGCCGCGGTCGCCGATACCCCTGCCGGCAGGCCAGCCACCGCACTGTCGCGCGCCGCCGGCGCGAATATCGTGTCGTCGTCGCACCTGGTGTCGGTGCGCAGTCCCGAGCTGTCGGAATTCGAGTTCGGCCTGAACACCGCCTACAACGCCTACAGCCGCTGGGTGGTGCGCTGCATGGGCGCGGCCGGCGTGCGCGACCTGACCTTCCTCGACGTGCTGGTGCTGCACCACGTCAACCACCGCGGCCGGCCCAAGCGGCTGGCCGATATCTGCTTCGTGCTCAACGTGGAAGACACGCACCTGGTCACCTATGCGCTGAAGAAGCTGCAGGGGCTCGGGCTGGTGAGCGGGGAGCGGGTGGGCAAGGAGGCCACGTACTCGACCACCGATGCGGGCGCCGAGGCGTGCTCGCGCTACCGCGAGATCCGCGAGCAATGCCTGACCAGCAATTTCACCGCAGGCAGCGAAGAGAATGCCGAGATCGGCGAACTGGCCCGGCTGATGCGGGTATTGACCGGCCTGTACGAGCAGGCGGCGCGGTCGGCAACGTCACTCTGAGCCGTTCCTTGCCATCAAGTGATGCATAAGCATTATCACGCCGGACCGTAACACGGCGCCTTGCTGATGTCGCAGTGCAAAAAGCGGGTGCCGGCAAGGTACAATAGCGGTTTCCCGCCAGCCGGCACCCCATGCAGCGGTGCCGAGCAAGCAGCAGCCCCCTACCAGGCCCGTACCAGGCTTTACCTCCACGCCTCCCGACCGCTACGATCATGGCGCATTTCTCGTGCTTCCCCGGCGCTTTGGCGCTCTCCGCCTTCCGTCAGCAACGCCTGCTCACCGCTCTCCGGCAAATCGACGCCGATATCGAGTCGGTGCACGGCCAGTTCCTGCATTTCGTCGATGCGCAAACGCCGCTGTCGGCCGACGACCAGTCGCGCGTGGCGGCGCTGCTGACCTATGGCGCACCGTTCGCCGAGCAGCCCGAGGGCGACCGCTTCGTGGTGATCCCGCGCTTCGGCACGATCTCGCCGTGGGCCAGCAAGGCCACCGACATCGCCCACAACTGCGGCCTGACCCATATCCACCGCATCGAGCGCGGCATCGAGATCACCGTGGTTTGCAAGAAGGGCCTGCTGCGCGGGCGCAAGTCGCTGGATGCGGACACCCGCGCGGCGGTCGCCGCGCACCTGTTCGACCGCATGACCGAGACCGTGGTCGCGTCGCGTGACGATGCCGCCGGCCTGTTCCAGGAACTGCCGGCCAAGCCGCTGCGCTTTATCGACATCTCCGCCGGGCGCAGCGCGCTGGCCGCGGCCAACGTCGAGATGGGCCTGGCGCTGTCCGAGGACGAGATCGACTACCTGGTCGACGCCTACGCGAAGCTGGAGCGCAACCCGACCGACGTCGAGCTGATGATGTTCGCGCAGGCCAACAGCGAACACTGCCGCCACAAGATCTTCAACGCCACCTGGACCATCGACGGCGTGCAGCAGGACAAGTCGCTGTTCGCGATGATCCGCAATACGCACCAGCTCAATCCGCAGGGCTCGATCGTGGCCTATTCGGACAACTCGGCGGTGATGGAAGGCGACGTGGCCGAGCGCTGGTTCCCGCGCGGCGATGACCACAAGTACGGCCGCCACGAGGCGCTGACCCACACGCTGATGAAGGTGGAGACGCACAACCACCCGACCGCGATCTCGCCGTTCCCGGGCGCCTCCACCGGCGCCGGCGGTGAAATCCGCGACGAGGGCGCGACCGGCCGCGGCGCCAAGCCCAAGGCCGGCCTGACCGGCTTCACGGTGTCCAACCTGATGCTGCCCGATGCCGTCGAATCCTGGGAAAACGACCGCGACGCGGCCCAGCCGGTGGCGCACCGCAACCCCGACGACAAGGCCGGCGTGACCGGCAAGCCCGACCGCATCGCCTCGCCGCTGCAGATCATGATCGACGGCCCGCTCGGCGGCGCCGCGTTCAACAACGAATTCGGCCGCGCCAACCTGGGCGGCTACTTCCGCGTCTACGAGCAGAACGTCGGCGGCACCGTGCGCGGCTACCACAAGCCGATCATGATTGCCGGCGGCATCGGCAATATCGACGCCTCGCACACGCACAAGAACCCGCTGCCGGCCGGCACGCTGCTGATCCAGCTGGGCGGCCCGGGCATGCGCATCGGCATGGGCGGCGGCGCCGCCAGCTCGATGGCGACCGGCACCAACACCGCCGACCTGGACTTCGACTCGGTCCAGCGCGGCAACCCGGAAATGGAGCGCCGCGCGCAGGAAGTGATCAACGCCTGCTGGCAGCTTGGCGACGCCAACCCGATCCTGTCGATCCACGACGTCGGCGCGGGCGGCATCTCCAACGCCTTCCCGGAACTGGTGGACGGCGCCGACCGCGGCGCGCGCTTCGACCTGCGCCAGGTGCACCTGGAAGAGTCCGGCCTGTCGCCGGCGGAAATCTGGTGCAACGAGTCGCAGGAGCGCTATGTGCTGGCGATCGCGCCGGACAGCTTCCCGCAGTTCCAGGCCATGTGCGAGCGCGAGCGTTCGCCGTTCGCCGTGGTCGGTATTGCCACTGAAGAGAAGCAGCTGCAGCTGGTCGACGCCAGCGTCGACGCCGCGCTCAAGGAACACTACGCCGTCAACATGCCGATGGACGTGCTGCTGGGCAAGCCGCCGCGCATGCATCGCGACGTCAAGCGCGTCGAGCAGCCGCTGCCGGCCGTGGACGTGACCGGCATCAGCCTGGAGCAGGCCGTGCGCGACGTGCTGCGCCACCCGACCGTGGCCAGCAAGTCGTTCCTGATCAGCATCGGCGACCGCACCGTCGGCGGCATGAACGCGCGCGACCAGATGGTCGGTCCGTGGCAGGTGCCGGTGGCCGACGTGGCCGTGACCACGCTGGACTACAAGGGCAACGCCGGCGAGGCGATGACCATGGGCGAGCGTACCCCGCTGGCCGTGATCGACGCGCCGGCGTCGGGCCGCATGGCGATCGGCGAGGCGCTGACCAACCTGGCCGCGGCACCGGTCAAGGACCTGGGCAAGGTCAAGCTCTCGGCCAACTGGATGGCCGCCTGCGGCGTCGAGGGCGAGGACGCGAAGCTTTACGACACCGTGCACGCCGTGGGCATGGAACTGTGCCCGGCGCTGGGCATCAGCATCCCGGTCGGCAAGGATTCGCTGTCGATGCGCACCAAGTGGCAGGACCAGGGCGTCGACAAGGAAGTGGTCGCGCCGGTGTCGCTGATCATCTCGGCCTTTGCCGCGGTGGACGACGTCAACCGCACGCTGACGCCGCAGCTGCGCACCGACGCCGGCGACAGCGTGCTGATCGCCATCGACCTGGGCCGCGGCAAGAACCGCATGGCCGGCAGCATCCTGGCGCAGGTGACGCAACAGGTGGGCGATAGCGCCCCCGACGTCGACAATGCCGAGGACCTGAAGAACTTCTTCAACGTGATCCAGCGCCTGAACCGCGACGGCAAGCTGCTGGCCTACCACGACCGCTCCGACGGCGGCTTCATGGCGGCGCTGGCGGAAATGGCCTTTGCCGGCCATTGCGGCATCTCGCTCAACGTCGACATGCTGGCGCTCGATCCGCAGCAGGAGCAGGACTACGGCGACGCCAAGAACTGGGCCCAGCAGGTCGCCGAGCGCCGCAACGACCAGACCCTGCGCGCGCTGTTCTCCGAAGAACTGGGCGCGGTGGTGCAGGTGCGCATGGAAGACCGCGACGCCGTGTTCGCGGTGCTGCGCGAGGCCGGCCTGTCGGCATGCAGCCACGTGGTCGGCAAGCCCAACACCACCGACCAGGTCGAGATCTACCGTGACGCGAAGAAGGTGTTCGGCGCCTCGCGCACCGACCTGCAGCGCAACTGGAGCGAGGTCAGCTGGCGCATCGCGCGCCTGCGCGACAACCCGGCCTGCGCCGACAGCGAATACGACCGCCTGCTCGACGCCGCCGACCCCGGCATCAGCCCGGTGCTGACGTTCGATCCGGCCGAAGACGTGGCTGCGCCGTTCGTCGCCACCGGCGCCCGTCCGCGCGTGGCGATCCTGCGCGAGCAGGGCGTCAACTCGCAGATCGAGATGGCGTACAGCATGGACCGCGCCGGCTTCGACACGCACGACGTGCACATGAGCGACCTGATCGCCGGCCGTGCCAACCTGGCGGACTTCCAGGGCTTCGTGGCCTGCGGCGGCTTCAGCTACGGCGACGTGCTGGGCGCGGGCGAGGGCTGGGCCAAGACCATCCTGTTCAACGCGCAGATGGCCGAGCAGTTCGCGGCCTTCTTCAACCGCCAGGACACCTTCGCGCTGGGCGTTTGCAACGGCTGCCAGATGATGAGCAACCTGGCCCCGATCATCCCGGGCGCCGGCGCCTGGCCCAAGTTCACGCGCAACCAGTCCGAGCAGTACGAGGCGCGCTATGTCACGGTCGAGGTGCAGTCGTCGCCGTCGATCTTCTTCGCCGGCATGGAAGGCAGCCGCATCCCCATCGTGGTCGCGCACGGCGAAGGGTTTGCCGACTTCTCGCAGCAAGGCAATATCGACCAGGCCCATGTGGCGCTGCGCTTTGTCGACAACTACGGCGTGGTCACGCAGACCTATCCGCTCAACCCGAACGGCTCGCCGGACGGCATCACCTCGGTGACCACTGTCGACGGCCGCTTCACCGTGCTGATGCCGCACCCCGAGCGCGTATTCCGCGCCGCGACCATGAGCTGGGCGCCGGACGCGTGGAAGCAGGTTGCCGACGGCGGCAGCCCGTGGATGCGGATGTTCCGCAATGCGAGGAAGTGGGTGGGGTAAGGCGCTGCGCCAAGGCAACCAACTGCTGACGGTCGAGCCTCCCCCGTTTGCGGGGAGGAGAGCAGTTGGGGGGGCACCGGTATCTGGCGGTCATGACTTCGTCGATACGCCCGCCCTCACCTCAACCCTCTCCCGCAAGCGGGAGAGGGAGCACGCAAGCGGAATTTGCAAAGCCAGAGGGATCTGGCGCAGCCGAGGGATCCACCTGAGCCACAAAGCCAGGCGTCAGGCGGCAGCCACACCTTGCGGCCTCGAACTCCACCCCACGCACGCATACGTCAGCATCCGCGTGCCCTCATATCCGCGCGCAGGCACCAGCGCGCCGCTGGCCAGTTGATAGGCCACGACCGCATGCAGCGTCTTTTCCGGGGAATACCTGTCCCGCAGGGGCAGGTGGGGATGGAGCCGGCGCCAGCCGGGGGCGGCGCCGTCCAGTGTGGTCCAGGCCAGTGCGCAATAGCACAGGCCCCGGGACGAGAGATGCCAGAGCTGCCAGTAGCGGCCGGTCGTCTGCACGCGCGCTGCATCCTTGAGGGCTGCAGGGCCGGCGGGGGCGACCGGCCCGCGGCTTACTGGATCTTGGCCTTGTCCTTCAGGGCCTTCATCATGGCCTGGAACTGCTCGCGTTGCCAGTTCTGGTCGCCCATCAGCATCTGCGTCAGCTGCGGCTTCACTTCTTCGAACGACGGGATCTTGGCATCGCGCACGTCGACCAGTTCGATGATGTGCCAGCCGAACTGGGTCTTGACCGGGGTGTCGGTCATCTGGCCCTTCTTCAGGCCGGTCATCGCCGCCGAGAACTCGGGCACGTAGCTGCTGCTGTTGGCCCAGTCCAGGTCGCCGCCGTTGGCGGCCGAGCCCGGGTCCTTCGATGCGGCCTTGGCCTGGTCCTCGAACTTGGCGCCGCCCTTGATCTTGGCGATGATGGCCTTGGCGTCGGCTTCCTTTTCCACCAGGATATGGCGGGCATGGTATTCCTTGCCGTTGCCGAACTGCGACTTGATCTTGTCGTATTGCTTGCGCAGCTCGGCGTCGCTGGCGCCGTGGGTCTTGACGTAGTCTTCGAACACCGCGCCGGCCAGCACGTTCAGGCGGGCCTGTTCCAGTTGCTCCTGCACGTCGTCGCGCTGGGTCAGGCCGCGCTTGTTGGCTTCCTGCACGAGCAGTTCGCGGTCGATCAGCATGTTGCGGGCGCGCGTGCGCAGCTCCGGGCTGTCGGGCTGGCCGGTGCCGGCGATCAACTTGTCCAGCTTTGCCGACGGAATGGCCTTGCCATTCACGACGGCGGCATTCTGGGCGATGGCCGGCAGGCTGCCGGCAGCAAGCACAGCCGCCAGGCTGAACGAGAGGACGGTGGTCTTCATGGAATCAGGTCTGAGAGTTGCTGGAAGAATCGCGTGAGGGTGCGAGGGATTGTGCGCGGGATTGGTACTCTTGGTCGGTGAACGCAGTCACGGCGAGGGCGTGGATCTGCGTGGGGAACAGACCGCGCAGCGCATCATACACCATGCGGTGTCGGGCAACCCGGTTGTGACCCGCAAAGCGCTCGCTGACGATTGTCACGTCGTAATGTCCGCCGCCGGACGCGGCGCCGGCGTGTCCGGCGTGCAGCGCGCTGTCGTCGCGCACGGCCAGGTGGCTGGGGGCGAGCGCTGCGCGCAGCATCGCCTCGATCGTGGCGGGATCGGCTGCCATCAGTAGTTTCCTTCGGTTCGTAAGGGTGGGGCGCGGCGGCGCCGTCAGTCCTGGGTGTTTTCGGGCATGTGGCGCGACAGCCAGACGCTTTGCGCGACGATGAAGACCAGCATCAGCCCCATGCTGCCGAACAGCTTGAAGTTGACCCAGGCCTCGGTCGAGAACTGGTAGGCCACGTACAGGTTGAGCACGCCCATGGCGGCGAAGAAGCCGGCCCAGGCGACATTCAGTCGCGCCCACACCGGATCGGGCAGGGACACCTGCTTTTCCATCATGGCGCGGATCAGGTTCTTGCGCCACACCAGCACCGAACCCAGCAGCGCGGCCGCGAACAGCCAGTACAGCACGGTCGGCTTCCACTTGATGAAGGTCTCGTTGTGCAGCACCAGCGTGGCGCCGCCGAAGACCGCGATGATCAGCAGGCTGACCCACTGCATCGGCTCGACCTTGCGGTGGCGGAACCAGACCCAGCCGATCTGCACCACCGTGGCGCCGATGGCCACGGCGGTGGCGGTGTAGATGTCGGCCAGCTTGAATGCGGCAAAAAACAGGATGACCGGGAACAGGTCGAACAGGAATTTCATGCGGGTCCAGGTTGTGTCCGGCATCGTGGCCGGACCATTCAGGCATCAGGGCTGCGGGTCGCGTTTGGGCGCTTCGGCAGCGTGGGCATCATCCGCCGCACGCTGGGCCGGGTCGCGATCGTCGAATTTTAGCGCAGCCGAGTTGATGCAATAGCGCAGGCCGGTCGGCGCCGGGCCATCCTCGAACACGTGGCCCAGGTGGCTGCCGCATTCCTTGCAGCGGACTTCGATGCGCGTCATGCCGTGGCTATGGTCGACATGCTCGGCAATGACCTCGCCGTTGATCGGGCGGAAGTAGCTGGGCCAGCCGCAGCCGGCATCGAACTTGGTGGAGGATTCGAACAGCGGCGTGCCGCAGCCCACGCAATGGTAGATGCCCTGGTCCCAGTGGTCCCAGTAGCGCCCGGTGAACGGGCGCTCGGTGGCGGCCTCGCGGGTCACGCGGTATTCAATGTCGGAGAGTTGTGCACGCCACTCGGCGTCGGTCTTGGTGGTAGTCATGGTTGTCCTCGCGGAGTTGCTTGGAGTCGGTTGCCGGTCAGGCGTTCATCCGCGTTGGTCGCCGGCGCTGCGCGAACCTTACACCGGCGCGCGCCAGCTTGCAGACGCGCGCCGCGCGTCGCGGCCGGCCGCGGCCGTCAAGACGAGCAGCTGACCTCCAGCCCCGCGGCCCAGTCCGGCGGCAGCGCCGCGTAGTGCTCGGCCTCGGGCTGTTCGTCGAACGGGCGCGACAGCACCGCCAGCAGCCGGTCCACCTCGCTGAAGTCCTTGTCCTCGCGCGCGCGGCGGATGGCGGTCTCGGCCAGGTGGTTGCGCAGCACGTACTTGGGGTTGACCGCCAGCATTTCCAGTTCGCGCACGGCATCGTGCGATTGCTCGGCGCGCAGGCGCACGCGGTAGTCGGCCACCCAGGCGTCGAAGGCGGCGCGGTCGAGGAACAGGTCGCGTACCGGCGCGTCGCGCGAGGCATCGGTGGACGAAATCCCGCACAGCTTGCGCCAGAACAGCGTGTAGTCCACGCGCTGGCCGTGCAGCAGCTGGAACAGGCTGGTCAGCAGCGGCTCGTCGGTCTTGTCGTCGCCGCCGGCGGGCGGACGCAAGCCCAGCTTGGCGCGGTAGTGGCGGAAGAACGCCGCGGCGTAGCGCTCGCGGAACGGGTCCAGCGCGGCGCGCGCGGCTTCTACCGCGGCGTCGCGCGCGCCTTCCTGGTCGGCCTGTTCGGGCGGCAGCCACAGCGGCAGCAGCGCCTGCGCCAGGCAGTGCAGGTTCCAGAACGCCACCTGCGGCTGCTGGCTGTAGGCGTAGCGCCCCTGCGTGTCGGAGTGGTTGCAGATATGGTTGGCGTCGAACGCATCGAGGAAGCCGAACGGGCCGTAATCGATGGTCAGGCCCAGGATCGACATGTTGTCGGTGTTCATCACGCCGTGGCAGAAGCCCACCGCCTGCCAGTGCGCGATCAGGTCGGCGGTGCGCAGCGAGACCTCGCGCAGCAGCGCCTGGTACGGCTGGCTGTCGTCGCGGCAGGCGGGCATGAAATTGTCGATGACGAAATCCGCCAGCTTGCGCAGCGCGGCCACGTCGTCGTGCGCGGCGAAATGCTCGAAGTGCCCGAAGCGGATGAAGGTGGGCGACAGCCGCGTCACGACCGCGGCGGTCTCGATGGTCTCGCGCCGCACCGGCGCGTCGGACCCCATGATCGACAGCGCGCGCGTGGTCGGCACGCCCAGCGCCGCCATCGCCTCGGAGCACAGGTACTCGCGGATCGACGAGCGCAGCACCGCGCGCCCGTCGGCCATGCGCGAATAAGGGGTCAGGCCCGCGCCCTTGAGCTGGATCTCCCAGGGGCCGGTGTCGGTTTGCGCCTGCGCCAGGCGGATGGCGCGGCCGTCGCCGAGCTGGCCGGCCCAGACGCCGAACTGGTGCCCGGAATAGACCGTCGCCAGCGGATCGGCCCAGTCGGGCACCTGGTTGCCGATAAAGGTGTCGATGAAGTCCGGCTGGCTGCCGACGCTGGCGTCCCAGCCCAGCAGCGCCGCGGCGGCCGGCGCCACGCTCACCAGGTACGGCGATGGCAGCGGCGTGGGACGCAGGCGCGTGAAGAACTGCGGACCCAGCTCGGCAAAGCCGGGCGCGGTCGGGAATGGCAGCGGCAGGGTCACTGGCGTGGCGGTATCGGCTGCGGATTGCGGAGCTTGCGGCGGGGGCGTGTCTGGCATCGCGTAGGGGCGCTGGGGCGACGGTTGGCAGTGCGCTTTCGGTGCCCTCGGCGCGGCGCGGCGGCACGCTTCGGAGGCGGTGCGGCGCGGCATGCGGAAGGCACGAAAATGCGATGGTGGCTAGGGAAAACGACATGTTGAGGTGCAACATGTCACGCAGTATTGTACGTCCTCAACGGTACCAGACCGCGGCACCAGAGCGCGCCCGGCCTGGACATGCCGCCATGCACCGCAAGGTTATTTCCCGCCTTCACTTAGCCCATGAATCCGGTGCATGGACCTCCGCAGAATTGCGGGCCCCGACGACAGCAACTCGACGCCAGTACGGCAGTGCACGACCGGATCGGCTCCTTGCCGATGCCAAACATGCGAACGACCGTCCAAAAATAGTACGGTTGTTCGTTTTTCGGTGGGACAGACCAGAATTCAGGAGGCAGGTTCATGGCATTGATGGGTCAAATGATGAGCGCACCGCTGCTCATTTCCTCCATCATCAAACACGCCGCGCGTTATTACGGCAGCACCGAGATCGTCTCGCGGCGCACGGAGGGCGACCTGCATCGCTATACGTACCGCGATTGCGAGCTGCGTGCCCGCAAGCTGGCGCAGGCGCTCGGCGCGCTCGGCGTGAAGCAGGGCGAGCGGGTCGGCACGCTGGCCTGGAACGGCTACCGCCACCTGGAGGTCTACTACGGCGTGTCCGGCATGGGCGCCGTCTGCCATACAGTCAACCCGCGCCTGTTCCCCGAGCAGATTGCCTATATCGTCAACCACGCGGAAGACGGCTACATCTTCTTCGACCTGACCTTCCTGCCGCTGGTCGAGGGCGTGGCCCCGCATTGCCCCAACGTCAGGGGCTGGGTGGCGATGACCGACCGCGCGCACATGCCCGCCGAAGCCAAGGTGCCGCTGCTGTGCTACGAGGAATTGCTCGACGCCCAGGACGGCAACTACGAATGGCCGCAGTTCGACGAGAACCTCGCGTCGAGCCTGTGCTACACCTCGGGCACCACCGGCAATCCGAAGGGCGCGCTGTATTCGCACCGCTCCACGGTGCTGCACTCCTACGCGTCGGCCATGCCGGATGCGCTGGGCTGCTCGGCCAGCGACGTGATCCTGCCGGTGGTGCCGATGTTCCACGTCAATGCCTGGGGCCTGCCGTATTCGGTGCCGCTGGTCGGCGCCAAGCTGGTGCTGCCGGGACCCAAGCTCGACGGCGCCTCGCTCTATGAGCTGTTCGAGCAGGAAAAGGTGACCTTCTCCGCCGGCGTGCCGACGGTGTGGCTTGGCCTGCTGCAGCATATGCAGGCCAACCAGCTCAAATTTTCCACTTTCCGCCGCACCGTGATCGGCGGCTCGGCCGCGCCGCCGGCGATGATCCGCGCGCTCGAGGCGCTGGACGTGGAGGTGATCCACGCCTGGGGCATGACCGAGATGTCGCCGCTGGGCACCGCGAGCAAGCTGCTGGCCAAGCACCATGACCTGCCCGATGCCGAGCGCCACAAGATCCAGGAAAAGCAGGGCCGCGTGATCTACGGCGTCGACATGAAGATCGTCGATGGCGAGGGCAAGGAACTGCCGTGGGACGGCAAGGCCTTCGGCGACCTGCTGGTGCGCGGGCCGTGGATCATCGACCGCTATTTCCGCAACGACGCCAGCCCGCTGGTCGACGGCTGGTTCCCGACCGGCGACGTCGCCACCATCGATGCCGACGGCTTCATGCAGATCACCGACCGCAGCAAGGACGTGATCAAGTCCGGCGGCGAATGGATTTCGTCGATCGATATCGAGAACGTCGCCGCCGCGCATCCGGCGGTGCACATGGCGGCCTGCATCTCCGCCTACCATCCCAAGTGGGACGAGCGCCCGCTGCTGGTGGTGGTGAAGAAGCCCGGCGCCGAGGTCAGCCGCGAGCAACTGCTGCAGTTCTTCGAAGGCAAGGTCGCCAAGTGGTGGATTCCGGACGACGTGGCCTTTGTCACCGAGATTCCGCTGACGGCCACCGGCAAGATGCAGAAGCTGCGTCTGCGCGAGCAGTTCAAGGACTACAAGCTGCCGACTGCCTGAGGCCGGCAGGCCAGCATCCGGTGCGCCGGCCGGCTTGCGGCACGGCGCTGCCGGGACCGGCCGCGCGGCGCGAACAGGAGGGCGCCACGCGGCCGGCCGCATCGACGACATCGAACCACAAGCCACGATAAGAGTGAAGGAGACAGGTATGACCAAAATGCGTCCGCTGGTGGCCGGGGTGGCCACGTTTGCCGCACTGGGTTCTGCGCTGGTTTCGGGGTCCGTATTTGCGGATACGGTGAAGATCGCCTTTATCGATCCGCTTTCGGGGCTGATGGCCCCGGTTGGCCAGAACCAGCTCAAGAGCTGGCAGTACGTGGCCGATGTCGCCAACCAGAAGGGCTGGGCCGGTCCGCACAAGTTCGAGGTGGTGGGCTTCGACAACAAGCTGTCGCCGCAGGAAAGCCTGACCATCCTCAAGCAGGCGATCGACCAGGGCATCCGGTACGTGGTGCAGGGCAACGGCTCGTCGGTCGGCCTGGCGCTGCAGGATGCGGTGGCCAAGCACAACGAGCGCAACCCCGGCAAGGAAATCGTCTACCTGAACTACGCCGCGGTGGATCCGGACATGACCAATGCCAAGTGCAACTACTGGCATTTCCGGCTCGATGCCAACTCGGACATGAAGATGGAGGCGCTGACCACCTTCCTGGCCAAGGACCCCAACGTCAAGAAGGTCTACCTGATCAACCAGAACTATTCGTTCGGGCACCAGGTGGCCAAGGCCGCCAAGGACTACCTGAAGCGCAAGCGCCCCGACGTCCAGATCGTGGGTGAAGACCTGCACCCGCTGGCCCAGGTCAAGGACTTCGCGCCATATGCCGCCAAGATCAAGGCTTCGGGCGCCGATACTGTCATCACGGGCAACTGGGGCAGCGACCTGGCGCTGCTGATCAAGGCGGGCAAGGACGCGGGGCTCACCACCAACTACTACACCTATTACGCCGGCACCACCGGCGTGCCGACGGCGATGGGCGCCGCCGGCGCCGACCGCGTCAAGTACGTGGGCTACTACAACCCCAACAACAAGGGTTTCCGCGGCGCCGACATCATCGAGGGCTACAAGAAGAAGTACAACGACGACTTCTACGTGATGGCCTCGTACACCGGCATCGCCATGCTCAGCAAGGCGATGAAGGACACCAACTCGACCGATCCGGTCAAGGTGGCCAAGGCGCTGGAAGGCATCAAGGTCGACAGCATGAACGGCACGGTCGAGATGCGCAACACCGACCACCAGGCGCAGCAGCCGCTGGTAGTCGCCACCTGGACCAAGGTGGACGGCAAGGAAATCAAGTACGACCAGGAAAACACTGGCTACGGCTGGAAGACCAACGCGCTGATGGACCAGTACGTATCGGCCCAGCCGACCTCCTGCCAGATGAAGCGGCCGGGCTGATCCTGGCGGCGGTGCGCGGCGACGCTGACAAAGTGGCCGCGCGGCCTGCATACTTCCGGTCTTTCCGGCCGACATTCAGGTCTTTGTTTCAGACCACCACGGGGAGTGTCCGGGGGCGATGTCCGCCCCTGGCGGAGGCGCTCACCCTCGATCGACCCGGACGGTTGCCGCCGTGCGCGCGCATGACGGCACCAGCTTGAAGGACACGCTGTGGAATTCTTCGTCATCTCACTGCTGAACGGCATCAGCTACGGGCTGCTGCTGTTCATGCTGTCGTCGGGCCTTACGCTGATCTTCAGCATGATGGGCGTGCTCAACTTTGCCCATGCCAGCTTCTACATGCTGGGCGCCTATTTTGCCTACACCATCGCCAGCAAGATCGGCTTCTGGCCGGCGCTGATCTTCGCGCCGCTGCTGGTGGCCGGCGCGGGCGCGCTGGTGGAGCGCTTCGGCCTGCGCACGGTGCACAAGTACGGCCATGTGGCCGAGCTGCTGTTCACCTTCGGCCTGGCCTACCTGATCGAGGAGGGCGTCAAGCTGGTGTGGGGCCTGGCGGCGGTGCCGTACCGGATTCCCGCCGAGCTCGACGGGCCACTGTTCACGGTGTTCACCTCGTCGTTCCCCAAGTACCGCGCCTTCATGATGCTGGTGTCGCTGGGCATGCTGGTGGCGATCTACCTGGTGCTGACGCGCACCCGCATCGGGCTGGTGATCCAGGCCGCGCTGACCCATCCGGAAATGGTCGAGGCGCTGGGCCACAACGTGCCGCGCGTGTTCATGATGGTGTTCGGCGGCGGCGCCGCGCTGGCGGGCCTGGCGGGGGTGATCGGCGGCAACGCCTTCGTCACCGAGCCGTCGATGGCGGCGGCGGTGGGGTCGATCGTGTTCGTGGTGGCGGTGGTGGGCGGCATGGGGTCGCTGGTGGGCGCCTTCATCGCATCGATCCTGATCGGCGTGCTGCAGACCTTCGCGGTCACCATCGACGCCTCGCTGGCGGGCCTGATGACCAGCCTGGGGCTGGCGGTCAGCGAGGCCACGCCGTTCTATTCGCTGTGGAAGCTGACGGTGGCCCAGGTGGCGCCGGTGCTGCCGTACCTGCTGCTGGTGGTGATGCTGATCTTCCGCCCGCGTGGACTGATGGGAACCCGGGAGAGCTGAGGCCATGGAGCAAGCGATGCAACAACCCCGCGAGCCGGTGGCAACCGGCCGCACCCTGCGCTACCGCCCGCTGAACCTGGCGCGCTGGATCATCTGGAGCCTGACCGTGCTGGTCATGCTGGTGCTGCCGCTGTTTTTCACCGGGGGCTTCGCCATCACGCTGATGTCGCAGATGGGCATCATGATCATCTTCGCGCTGTCGTACAACATGCTGCTGGGGCAGACCGGCATGCTGTCGTTCGGCCATGCGGTGTATTCGGGGCTGGGCGCCTTTATCGCGGTGCATGTGCTGAATATGGTCGGCGCTGGCAAGGTGTGGCTGCCGGTGTCGATGCTGCCGCTGGTGGGCGGCCTGGCCGGCGCGTTCTTCGGCGTCATCTTCGGCTACGTCACCACCAAGAAGGCCGGCACTACCTTCGCCATGATCACCATGGGCATCGGCGAGATGGTCTTTGCCAGCTCGCTGATGTTCCCGGAGTTCTTCGGCGGCGAGGGCGGCATCTCCACCAACCGCGTGGTCGGCGACCCCTTCCTGGGCATCAGCTTCGGGCCCGGGCGCCAGGTCTACTACCTGATCGCGGCGTGGTGCCTGGTGTCGATGGTGGCGATGTACGCCTGGACCCAGACCCCGCTGGGCCGCATCGCCAACGCGGTGCGCGACAACCCCGAGCGGGTCGAGTTCATCGGCTACAACACCCAGCGCGTGCGCTACCTGGTGCTGATCCTGTCGGCGTTCTTCGCCGGCATCTCCGGCGCGCTGGCGGCGATCAACTTCGAGATCGTCTCGGCCGAGAACGTCAGCGCGGTGCGTTCGGGGGGCGTGCTGCTGGCGGTGTTCATCGGCGGCGCCGGGGTGTTCTTCGGGCCGGTCATCGGCGCGGTGGTGTTCGTGCTGTTCGCGGTGGCGCTGTCGGACCTGACCAAGGCCTGGCTGCTCTACCTGGGCCTGTTCTTCGTGCTGATGGTGATGTTCGTGCCGGGCGGCCTGGCCAGCCTGCTGCTGATGCAGCTGCCGCTGGCGGCGAAGGGCAAGCTGCGCCGCATGCTGCCGTCCTACGCGAAGGCCGGCGCGGCCGGCGTGGTGCTGCTGGTGGCGATGATCGTGACCGTCGAACTGGTCTACAAGGTGCAGGTCGACAGCGCCAACGGCACCGCCATGAAGCTGTTCGGCATCGGCTTCGATGCCGCGACCTGGATGCCATGGCTGGCGGCGGCGGCGCTGTGGGCGGTGGGGCTGGGCGCGTGGCGGCTGGCGGTGCGCGCGTCGCGCGCGCAATGGGACAAGGTGCAGGCAGAAATCGCAGGAGGCAGGGCATGAGCGCGGCGGCACTGGAACTGACCGATGTACGCAAGAAGTTCGGCCAGACGGAAATCATCCGCGGCGTGAACCTGAGCATCCCCAAGGGCGAGCGCCATGCGCTGATCGGCCCCAACGGGGCGGGCAAGTCGACCACTTTCAACCTGATCTCGGGCCGCTTCGCGCCCAGCAGCGGCACGGTGCGCCTGAACGGCGAAGAGATCGGCGGGCTGCAGCCCTTCGTCATCAACCGCATGGGGCTGTCGCGCAGCTTCCAGATCACCAATATCTTCCACCGGCTGTCGGTGTTCGAAAACCTGCGCTGCGCGGTGCTGTGGTCGCTTGGCTACAAGTATTCGTTCTGGCACCGGCTCACCGGCCTGCGCGACGCGCGCGAGCGCGCCGAGGACGTGCTGGAGCTGATCGGCATGCAGCATCGCCGCGATTCCCAGGCGGGCCTGCTGACCTACGCCGAGCAGCGCGCGCTGGAGATCGGCATCACCATCGCCGGCGGCGCCGACGTGATCCTGCTGGACGAACCCACCGCGGGCATGAGCCGCTCGGAATCGGACCACGCGGTCGAGCTGATCCGCAAGGTCACGGTGGGCAAGACGCTGGTGATGGTGGAGCACGACATGAGCGTGGTGTTCGGGCTGGCCGACCGCATCTCGGTGCTGGTCTACGGCGAAGTCATCGCCACCGATACCCCGCAGGCAATCCGCAACAACCGCAAGGTCAAGGAAGCCTACCTGGGCACCACGCTCGACGAGACCACCACCGAAGGAGTGCACTGATGGGCAAGCGCATGCTGGAAGTCACGGGCCTGCACGCCTACTACGGCAAGAGCCATATCCTGCATGGCGTCGACGCGCATATCGACGAGGGCGAGATCGTGGCGCTGCTGGGGCGCAACGGGGTGGGGCGCTCGACCATGGCCAAGGCCATCCTCGGCATGGTCAAGGCGGAAGGGTCGGTGAAGTTCCGGGGGGAAGATATCCTCGGGCGGCGCACCTTCGAGATTGCGCATCTCGGCATCGGCTACGTGCCGGAGAACCGGGATATTTTCCCTACGCTGACGGTGCGCCAGAATCTGCTGCTTGGTGAAAAGCGCAACCCGCGACAGCCCAGACCGCGCTGGAGCGTGGAGGACATGTTCAACATGTTCCCGCGCTTGAAGGAGCGGGAGAACACCTCGGCCGGCGTGCTGTCCGGCGGTGAGCAGCAGATGCTGACGCTGTGCCGTACGCTGATGGGGGATCCTGACCTGGTCCTGATCGATGAGCCCACCGAAGGCCTGGCACCGATGATCGTGGCGCTGGTGGGGGACTATCTGAAGACCTTGAAGGAACGTGGCGTCTCGGTGCTGCTGATCGAGCAGAAGCTGGCGATTGCGTTGGATATCTCGCAGCGCGTTTACGTCATGGGGCACGGGCATATCGTGTTCGAGGGCACGCCGGCCGAGCTGAAGGCGAACGGGCAGGTCAGGAAGGAGTGGCTGGAGGTATAGGCCTGGTGCTGTCGTGCTTGGCAGGCGCGGCTGTTTCGCCGGCGCAGCCGGCGAGTCACTTTTTGGCCGAGCCCCAAAAAGTAACCAAAAAACGCGTCGCCTGTGCGGCTGGCAATCAATTTCACGGCGTTGGTGGCTCGCGCGGTGGTGCTTTCCGTTTGGGCGTGGGTGCCCGTTCGGCCCTGCTACGCCATGTGAGTCAGGGACGGTGCCTGCGATCACCCACTATTGAACAATCCCAATGAGGGTGTAGGCCGCCTGCTGCCGGCCGTAACGCGGGGACGCCTACGGCTGCTGCGCGGGCTCAATGGCGATGGCGGTCATCGGGCGGCTGCGCGAACGCAGCCAAAGGCGTGGTGCGATTCCGCCAGCCCGGCTCACCGACCGCGCGCCAAGCGAGCGCAGCGACGCGTACCGTGCCAGGGCCCCCAAGCCTACGATACTGCCGGCGCGCAGCGCAGCCGAAGGCGTTCCTACGATAAGACCAGCAGCAGGCGGCCACTCCGCGCTCTGGGCTCGTTCAATCTCCACTTCAACGCCCCACCCACCGTGGTGCACCACCGCGGCAGGCAGTCCCGCTATGTGAGGAAGCGAAGCCCCGTACGAAAACCCCCAGGCACACTACGATAAGACATGCCGCCCGCAGGGCAGTAAACGCGCTTTTTGGTTACTTTTTGGCGCTCGGCCAAAAAGTGACCCGCCCAGTAGGGCGGAACTAGGCGGTTCAAAAGCCAACGGCATGTCACCAAAACCTACACCGCAGCTTCAAGCAACCCCTTATTCCCCCCGTTCCGAAAACTCGAACGGCATATCCTCATACGCAACCAGCCGCGACCCGGTGACCAGCCGGTATCCCACCCACAGCACCAGAAACACCGGCACGCCGATATAGGTGGCGACGATTTCCGGCCAGCGGTTCGGGATGTCGGCGAATGCCTGGTAATTCTGGCCACCGATGATCACCAGGCACAGCACCGCCGAGAAGACCGGCCCGAACGGATACAACGGCGACCGGTAGGCGAGCTTGCTGAGGTCATGCCCCTGGTGCGCCATCCCGCGACGGAAGCGGTAGTGGCTGACGGCAATGCCGAGCCAGGCGATAAAGCCGGTCATGGCCGAGGTGTTGAGCAGCCACAGGTAGGCGGTCTTGTTGCCGAGCAGCGAGCTGAGAAAGCACAGCGCGCCGATGGCGGTGGTCGCCAGCAGCGCGTAGAACGGCACGCCGTTCTGCGTCAGCCGGGCGAACGCGCGCGGCGCGCGGCGGCTGACGGCCAGGCCGTACAGGATTCGCGTCGACACATACATGCTGGAGGTGCCCGCCGACAACAGGGCGGTCAGCACCACCGCGTTCATCAGGCCGGCCGCGAAGGCCAGCCCGGCGTGGCGGAACACCAGCGCGAACGGGCTCACGCCCACGTCGGTCACGTCGTTGCGCAGCAGGTTGGGGTCGGTATAGGGAATCAGCACGCCGATCACCAGGATCGCCAGCACGTAGAACAGCAGGATGCGCCAGAAGGTCTGCCGGATTGCGCGCGGAATCGTGATGGCGGGCCGTTCGGCCTCACCGGCGGCGACGCCGACGGTTTCGGTGCCGAGGAAGGAGAAGCCCGCGATCATGGCCACGCCGAACATGGCCGGGATGCCGCCGACAAAGGGCGCGTCGCCGGTGGTGAAGTTGTGCCAGCCGGACTGCGGGCCGCCCTGCATGATGCCGAAGATCATCAGCAGGCCAACGCCCAGGAACACTACCACGGTGATCACCTTGACCAGCGCGAACCAGTATTCGGCCTCGCCGAAGCCGCGCACCGAGAACGCGTTGAGCCCGAACATCAGCAGCAGGAAGCCGGCGCTCCACAGCACCCCGGGCACGCCGGGGAACCAGTACTGCATCACCAGCTGTGCCGCGGTCAGCTCTACGGCGATGGTTACGGCAAGGCTGAACCAGTAGTTCCAGCCCAGCGCGAAGCCGAAGCCTTCGTCGACATAGAGCGCGCTGTAGGTGACAAAGGAGCCGGCCACCGGCATGTGCACCGCCAGCTCGCCCAGGCTGGTCATCAGGCAATAGACCATCAGGCCGAGCAGCATATACATCAGCAGCGCGCCGCCCGGGCCGGCCTGCGCGATCGAGGCACCCGAGGCCACGAACAGGCCCGTCCCGACCGCGCCGCCGACGGCGATCATGGTCAGGTGGCGGGCCTTGAGCTTGCGCTTGAGGTCGTCGTGCTCGACCACCGGGTGCTGGTGCCCGTGCGCCGGGGAAGCGTGCGGGGACGAAGAATGGATTGGGGAAGACATCAGGGTCGCTGGACCTTCCGCCGCCCGGCGTCTCGTGAAGGCCAGGGGGCAAAAAACGAAAAGCCGCGAGTCTACCGCGTCTGCGCCGGCGATTTTCCCGTATCGGTCAAATAAAGTCCGATACTGGTCTGGGGACGGCGCTCGCGCAGGGCCGGCAAGTGCCTTAGCCGGCATCGCGGGCGGCTTCCTCCTGGTCGTTAAGCACCGGCTCCATGCAGCGCGATCAGGGGCGGCATTCGCGTTGCGCATGGCGCCGGAAATGTTCCGAAATTAAAATTGAACGACCGTGCTATTTTGTGTATGCTTGTTTCGCCCAAGCGCCGGAGGGCGTTGTGGGGCGCGGGAAAGCGGCGGATCGGGTCAAGGGTTAACCCGCCCGTGAAGGCCGCGACCCGGGGCAGCGCCGGCACCGGCCGGCACGCCCCGCGCTGCAGAGAACATTCATTCGAGAATTCGAATCCCGAGACAACTTCTGACACCAAAGGAACCAGCATGACAGCGCAGTATCAGGTTCAGGACGGCGTAGCCGTCATCACGCTCGACAATCCCCCTGTCAACGGCCTGGGTCACAGCACCCGGCTTGGCATCGTCGAAGGCATGACCCGTGCGCTGGACGATGCCGCCGTCAAGGCCATCGTCATCACCGGCGCCGGCAAGGCTTTCTCGGGCGGCGCCGACATCCGTGAATTCAATACCCCCAAGGCCATGCAGGAGCCGACCCTGCACTCGGTGATCCGCGTGCTGGAAGCGTCGTCCAAGCCGGTGGTTGCCGCCGTGCACTCGGTCGCGATGGGCGGCGGCCTGGAACTGGCGCTGGGCTGCAACTACCGCGTCGCGTCCAAGGGCGCGCAGATCGCGCTGCCGGAAGTGAAGCTGGGCCTGCTGCCCGGCGCCGGCGGCACGCAGCGCCTGCCGCGCGTGATTGGCCTGGAGGCCGCCGCCAACATGATCGTGTCGGGCACTCCGGTGCTGTCCGAGAAGTTTGCCGGCACCAAGCTGTTCGATGAAATCGTCGACGGTGACGTGCTGCCCGCGGCGGTCAAGTTTGCGCAGAACGTCGGCGCCGCCAGCGGCCCGCACCCGAAGGTGCGCGACCTGAAGGTGCGCCACGAAAACGCCGAAGGCTACCTCGGCTTTGCCCGCAACACCGTGGCCGCGATGGCCAAGAACTTCCCGGCGCCGCTGAAGTGCCTGGAAGCCGTGGCGGGCTCGCTCAAGCCGTTCGAGCAGGGCCTGAAGCAGGAGCGCGAGGGTTTCCTATTCCTGGTGACCACGCCGGAATCGCGCGCGCTGCGCCACGCCTTCTTCGGCGAGCGTGCCGCCAGCAAGATCCCCGACGTGCCCGAAGGCACCCCGGTGCGCAAGATCGAGAAGGTCGCCGTGATCGGCGCCGGCACCATGGGCGGCGGCATCAGCATGAACTTCCTCAACGCGGGCATTCCGGTCACCATCCTGGAAACCAAGCAGGAAGCGCTGGACCGCGGCGTCGGCATCATCCGCAAGAACTACGAGAACAGCGCCAAGAAGGGCAAGCTCACGCAAGAGAAGGTCGAGCAGCGCATGGGCCTGCTGAGCACCACGCTGTCCTATGACGACATCAAGGACGCCGACATGGTCATCGAGGCCGTGTTCGAAGAAATGGGCGTCAAGGAAATCGTGTTCAAGAAGCTGGATGAAGTGATGAAGCAGGGCGCCATCCTGGCTTCGAACACCTCCACGCTGGATGTGAACAAGATCGCCTCGTTCACCAAGCGTCCGCAGGACGTGGTCGGCATGCACTTCTTCAGCCCGGCCAACGTGATGAAGCTGCTGGAAGTGGTGCGCGGCGACAAGACCGGCAAGGATGTGCTGGCCACGGTGATGCAGGTGGCCAAGAAGATCAAGAAGACCGCGGTGGTGTCGGGCGTGTGCGACGGCTTTATCGGCAACCGCATGATCGAGCAGTACAGCCGCCAGGCCGGCTACCTGCTGGACGAAGGCGCGCTGCCGGAGCAGGTCGACAAGGCCATCGAGAAGTTCGGCTTTGCCATGGGCCCGTTCCGCATGGGCGACCTGGCCGGCAACGACATCGGCTGGGCCATCCGCAAGCGCCGCGCCGTGGACAAGCCCGAGATCCAGTATTCGAAGACCGCCGACCTGCTGTGCGAGATGGGCCGTTACGGCCAGAAGACCGGCGCGGGCTGGTACGACTACAAGGCGGGCGACCGCAAGCCGTACCCGAACCAGCAGGTCAACGACATGATCGTGCAGCATTCGAAGGACCTGGGCATCACGCGCCGCAAGATCTCGGACGAAGAGATCGTCGAGCGCCTGGTGTTCGCGCTGGTCAACGAAGGCGCCAAGATCCTGGAAGAGGGCATTGCTTCCAAGGCCTCGGATATCGACATGGTGTACCTGACCGGCTACGGCTTCCCGCTGTTCCGCGGCGGCCCGATGCTGTACGCGGACCAGGTCGGCCTGTACAACGTGGCGCTGGCAATGAAGCGCTACGCCAAGGGCTACCACGGCGAAGCCTGGCAGGTCGCGCCGCTGCTGCAGAAGCTGGCGGACGAAGGCAAGGGCTTCAACGGCTGACACGTCACCGCGGTTCTCCCTGGCTCTGACATGGACACCACCCTCCGACCTGACGATTGCCTGCTGGTGATCGACGTGCAGAACGACTTCATGCCGGGCGGCGCGCTTGCCGTGCCCAGCGGCGACGAGGTCGTGCCCGTCATCAACCGGCTGGCGCGCGCGTTCGGGCACGTGGTGCTGACGCAGGACTGGCATCCGGCCGCGCACGTCTCGTTCGCGGCCAACCATGCCGGCGCGCAGCCGTTCCAGACGCTGGCGCTGCCGTATGGCGAGCAGGTGCTGTGGCCGGTGCACTGCGTGCAGGACACGCCCGGCGCCGCGCTGCATGCGGGGCTGCACGTGCCGCACGCGCGGCTGGTGATCCGCAAGGGCCACCATGCCGGCGTGGACAGCTACTCCGCCTTTATGGAAGCGGACCGCGCCACGCGCACCGGACTGGCCGGCTACCTGCGCGAGCATGGCGTCAGGCGCGTGTTCTGCGCCGGGCTGGCGACGGACTACTGCGTGGCGTGGAGCGCGCTCGACGCGCGCGCCGCGGGCTTCGAGGCCGCGGTGATCGAGGATGCGTGCCGGGCCATCAACCTGCAAGGGTCGCTGGCACAGGCATGGCAGGACCTCGGTGCCGCCGGCGTCGCGCGCGTGATGTCCGCCGACCTGCTCAGTGGCCAGGGCTGAACCGAAACACCGAACTGAACGACACAAGAGATTCCGAGGAGCAACACATGAACGAAGCAGTCATCGTATCCACCGCACGGACCGGCCTGGCCAAGAGCTGGAAGGGCGCCTTCAACATGACCCACGGCGCCACGCTGGGCGGCCATGCGGTCCAGCACGCCATCGCGCGCGCCAAGATCGAGGCCGCCGAGGTCGAAGACGTGCTGATGGGCTGCGCCAACCCGGAAGGCGCCACCGGCGCCAATATCGCCCGCCAGATCGCGCTGCGCGCCGGCTGCCCGGTCACCGTGCCCGGCGCCACCGTCAACCGCTTCTGCTCGTCGGGCCTGCAGACCATCGCCATGGCCGCGCAGCGCGTGATCGCCGACGAGGGCGACATCTTCGTCGCCGGCGGCGTGGAGAGCATCTCCTGCGTGCAGCAGGAAATGAACCGCCACATGGTCCAGGAGAGCTGGCTGACCAAGAACAAGCCGGAAATCTACTGGAACATGCTGCAGACCGCCGAGAACGTGGCCAAGCGCTACAGCATCTCGAAGGAGCGCCAGGACGAGTACGGCGTGCGCAGCCAGCAACGCGCCGCCGCCGCGCAGGAAGCCGGCAAGTTCAAGGACGAGATCGTGCCGATGACGGTGCTCGCCGGTGTCGCCGACAAGTCCACCGGCCAGCTGGTGACGAAGGAAGTGACCATCGACCGCGACGAAGGCATCCGCGCCGACACCACGCTCGAAGGCGTGTCCAAGATCCGCAGCGCGGTGCCGGGTGGCGTGATCACCGCCGGCAATGCCTCGCAGTTCTCGGACGGCGCCTCGGCGGCCGTGGTGATGAACGCGCGCGTGGCAGAGGCCCGCGGCCTGCAGCCGCTGGGCGTGTTCCGCGGCTTTGCCGTGGCCGGCTGCGAGCCGGACGAGATGGGCATCGGCCCCGTCTTCGCGGTGCCCAAGCTGCTGAAGAAGGCCGGCCTGAAGGTCGACGACATCGGCCTGTGGGAGCTGAACGAAGCCTTCGCGGTGCAGGTGCTGTACTGCGCCGATACGCTGGGCATCCCGATGGACCGCCTCAACGTCAACGGCGGCGCGATCGCGGTGGGGCATCCGTACGGCGTGTCGGGCGCGCGCCTGGTGGGCCATGCGCTGATCGAGGGCAAGCGCCGTGGGGTGAAGTATGTGGTGGTGACCATGTGCATCGGTGGTGGACAGGGCGCAGCGGGTCTGTTCGAGGTGCTGTAACGACTGGCCGCTTGTTGGCTCCCTCTCCCGCAAGCGGGAGAGGGAGCCCGCCATTGGTTGTCCGAAGCAAAGCGTTCTTCAAGCGCTACGCCGTTCCGAGAACAGAGAACAATTCGCGGCACGCCACGCAGTGCGCCGCATGGAGACACCATGTCGATGATCCTTTCCCGTCGCGACCTGAACTTCATCCTGTATGAATGGCTCAAGGTCGACGAGCTGACCCGCATTGCGCGCTACGCCGACCACTCGCGCGAGACCTTCGATGCCGCGCTGGACACCTGCGAGAAGATCGCCACCGACCTGTTCGCGCCGCACAACAAGAAGAACGACCAGCACGAGCCCGAATTCGACGGCGAGACCGTCAGCATCATCCCGGAGGTCAGCACCGCGCTGAAGGCCTTCTGCGAGGCCGGCCTGATGGCCGCGGGCCAGGATTACGAACTTGGCGGCATGCAGTTGCCGGTGGTGGTGGAGAAGGCCGGCTTCGCCTACTTCAAGGGCGCCAACGTCGGCACCAGCTCCTACCCGTTCCTGACCATCGGCAACGCCAACCTGCTGCTGACGCACGGCACGCCGGCGCAGGTCGAGACCTTCGTCAAGCCGGAGATGGAAGGACGCTTCTTCGGCACCATGTGCCTGTCGGAGCCGCAGGCCGGCTCGTCGCTGTCGGATATCACGACGCGCGCCGAGTATGAAGGCGAATCGCCGCTGGGCGCGCAATACCGCCTGCGCGGCAACAAGATGTGGATTTCCGCCGGCGAGCACGAGCTGAGCGACAACATCGTCCACCTGGTGCTGGCCAAGATCCCCGGCCCGGATGGCAAGCTGATCCCGGGCGTGAAGGGCATCTCGCTGTTTATCGTGCCCAAGTACCTGGTCAACGAGGACGGCTCGCTGGGCGAGCACAACGACGTGGTGCTGGCCGGCCTGAACCACAAGATGGGCTACCGCGGCACCACCAACTGCCTGCTGAACTTCGGCGAGGGCATGAAGTACCAGCCGGGCGGCAAGGCTGGCGCGATCGGCTACCTGGTGGGCGAGCCGCACAAGGGTCTCGCCTGCATGTTCCACATGATGAATGAAGCGCGCATCGGCGTGGGCCTGGGCGCGGTGATGCTCGGCTACACCGGCTACCTGCATGCGCTGGACTATGCGCGCAACCGTCCGCAAGGCCGCCCGGTCGGCCCCGGCGGCAAGGATGCCGCCAGCCCGCAGGTAAGGCTGGTCGAGCACGCCGATATCCGCCGCATGCTGCTGGCGCAGAAGAGCTATGTCGAGGGCGGCCTGGCGCTGAACCTGTACTGCGCGCGGCTGGTGGACGAGGAAGAAGCCGCTGCCGCCGCCGGCGACCAGGAAGCGCACGCGCGCCTGGCGCTGCTGCTCGACATCCTGACGCCGATCGCCAAGAGCTGGCCGTCGCAATGGTGCCTGGAGGCCAACAACCTGGCGATCCAGGTGCACGGCGGCTACGGCTACACCCGCGAATACAACGTCGAGCAGTTCTACCGCGACAACCGCCTGAACCCGATCCACGAAGGCACGCATGGCATCCAGGGACTGGACTTGCTGGGCCGCAAGGTGGTGATGAAGGATGGCGCCGCGTTCAAACTGCTGGGCGAGCGCGTGCAGGCCACCATCGGCCGCGCGCTGGCCGCGGACGATGCCGAACTGGCGCAACAGGCGCGCGCGCTCGGCGCCGCCACCAGGCGCCTTGCCGAAGTGACGCAGACCCTGTGGAGCGCCGGCGATGCCAACGTGACGCTGGCCAACGCATCGGTCTACCTCGAAGCCTTCGGCCACGTGGTGGTGGCGTGGATCTGGCTGGAGCAGGCATTGCTGGCGCAAGCCGCGCTGGCGCAGGCGAGCAGCCAGGAAGACCAGGACTTCTATCGCGGCAAGCTGGCCGCGGCGGCGTACTTCTTCCGCTTCGAGCTGCCCAGGGTCGGTCCGCAGTTCGACCTGCTGGCTTCGCTCGACCGCACCACGCTGGACATGCAGGACGCCTGGTTCTGAGCGCCGGTCCTGGCTGCTTACTGCCTCATTCAAAGACAACCAAGGAAGAGACAACATGCGCACCATCCAGCAACTGTTTGACCTGAAGGGCAAGACCGCGCTGATCACCGGCGGCTCGCGCGGACTTGGCCTGCAGATTGCCGAGGCCCTGGGCGAGCAGGGCGCGCGCATCGTGCTGTCGGCGCGCAAGGCCGACGAGCTGCGCGCCGCGCAGGAACACCTGAAAGGCCTCGGCATCGAGGCCGACTGGATCGCCGCCGACGGCTCGCAGGAATCCGAGATCGCGCGCCTGGCCGACGAGGCCATCGCCAGGCTTGGCCACATCGACATCCTGGTCAACAACGCCGGCGCCACCTGGGGCGCGCCGGCGGAAGACCATCCGCTGGAAGCGTGGGACAAGGTGATGAACCTGAATATCCGCGGCCTGTTCCTGCTGAGCCAGCGCGTCGGCAAGCTGTCGATGATCCCACGCCGCCACGGCCGCATCATCAACGTGGCGTCGATCGCGGGCCTGGCCGGCAATCCGCCGGGCACCATGGAAACCATTGCCTACAACACCTCCAAGGGCGCGGTGGTCAACTTCACGCGCACGCTGGCGGCGGAGTGGGGCGAGCACAACATCACCGTCAACGCGCTGGCGCCGGGCTTCTTCCCGTCGAAGATGACCAGGGGCTCGCTCGAGCGCATGGGCGTCGAGGCGATGTGCGCGGGCGTGCCGCTGCATCGGCTGGGCGACGACGAAGACCTGAAGGGCGCGGCGCTGCTGTTTGCCAGCGATGCCGGCAAGCACATCACCGGGCAGATCCTGGCGGTGGACGGCGGCGTCAGCGCGGTCTGAGTGCGGTCCGAGCGCGGTCCGAGCGACTGTCGGCGTTTGCGGCAATAATTCGGGGTCGGTGCCGGCGGGCGATCTGCCGGCGCCCCTCCAACCCCCACTTCCACTCGCATTGCCATGAACCAGTACACCGGCTCCCTGAGCCATATTCCTTTCCTTGCCGAGCTTGGCGTGACCTGCAGCCTGGCCGAGGGCGGGCGCAGCGAGATCTCGCTGCCGACCGAAAAGCGCCACCAGAACAGCTGGGACATGGCCCACGGCGGCGTGATCATGACGCTGCTCGATGTGGCCATGGCGGTGGCCGGCCGCAGCAGCGATGCCGATGGCCGCGGCGTGGTCACCATCGAGATGAAGAGCAGCTTCATGGCGCCGGGCCGCGGCCACCTGACCGCGCGCGGCACCACCGTGCATCGCACCACCACCATGGTGTTCTGCGAGGCCGAGATCGTCGATGCCGACGGCAAGACCGTGGCGCGCGGCTCGGGCACGTTCAAGTACATCCGGCGCATGCCGCCGCAGCGCCCGGGCGACACCGATACCGGCGCCGACGGCTGAGCGCCGGCGCAGCACAGGCGGGGCGCTACATGTGCCGCATTGCCCCGCATCAGCAGTTTCCATGCAGTTTCCATCTCCCATTGGAAGGAACCCACCATGTCCAACACGTTCAAGCGCATCGTCCTGGCCTCGCGTCCCGAGGGCGCTGTGACGCCGGCCAATTTCCGGCTGGAAGAAGTGCCCGTGCCGCAGATCGCGGAGGGCCAGGTGCTGGTGCGCAACCACTACCTGTCGCTCGATCCGTACATGCGCGGCCGCATGAACGACAGCAAGTCGTATGCCGCGCCGCAGCCGCTCGATGAGGTGATGATCGGCGGCACCGTCGGCGAAGTAGTGGAAAGCAAGAACAGCAGGTTCAAGCCGGGCGACAAGGTAGTCGGCATGTTCGGCTGGCAGGAAATGGGGGTCAGCGACGGCACCGGCCTGCAGCCGGTCGATACCACGCATATCCCGCTGTCGGCCTACCTCGGCTCGGTCGGCATGCCGGGCGTGACCGCATGGTATGGCCTGAACAAGATCATCCAGCCCAAGGCGGGCAAGACCATCGCGGTCAGCGCCGCGTCGGGCGCGGTCGGCAGCGTGGTGGGCCAGCTCGCCAAGCTGGCCGGCTGCCGCGCAGTCGGCTTTGCCGGCGGCAAGGACAAGTGCGACTACGTGGTCAACGAGCTGGGTTTCGACGCCTGTATCGACTACAAGGCGGCCAAAGACCCCAAGGAGCTCTACACCATGCTCAAGGAGGCCACGCCCGATGGCATCGACGGCTACTTCGAGAACGTCGGCGGCGATATCCTCGACGCGGTGCTGTCGCGCATGAACGCCTTCGGCCGCATCGCCATGTGCGGCATGATCGCCGGCTATGACGGCCAGCCGCTGCCGCTGAAGAACCCGCAGCTGATTCTGGTCTCGCGCCTGACCATCGAGGGCTTTATCGTCTCCGAGCACATGGAAGTCTGGCCGCAGGCGCTGAAGGAGCTGGGCACCGCGGTCGCGCAGGGCAAGCTCAAGTTCCGCGAGAGCATCGCCGAGGGCCTGGCCAGCGCGCCGGAGGCTTTCATGGGCCTGCTCAAGGGCAAGAACTTCGGCAAGCAGCTGGTCAAGCTGGTGTAAGTGCGGGCCATGCTGGTGAGGTACCAATAGCCAACACGTCGTCCCCGCGGAGGCGGGGACCCAGTGGCTTTCAAAGACGCTGGATTCCCGCTTGCGCGGGAATGACGTAGTAGGGCGCGTAGTTTGTCACTCCAATAAGCGTTGCCGTCCATGACGGACCGCGAACACAAGAGGAGACACCCATGAATGCCCCGCAAGCCCCGCAAGTACAAGATGCCGACGATATCGGCGCCGGCCTGCCTGAAGAGGTCAAGGCCCGCTACCGCAATTTGCCGCGGCCGCCCCAGTTCGCCACCGCCGCCGAGGAGCGCCTGCACCGCAAGCAGCGCCTGGCCGCTGCCTTCCGGCTGTTCTCGAAATTCGGTTTCGACGAAGGCGTGGCCGGCCATATCACTGCGCGCGACCCCGAGTTTCCCGACACCTTCTGGGTCAATCCCTTCGGTGTGCATTTCAGCCAGGTCCGGGTCTCCAACCTGATCCGCTGCGACCACCACGGCGACGTGGTCGAGGGCGACTACCCGGTCAATGCCGCGGCCTTCGCCATTCATTCGCGCGTGCACCAGACCCGCCCCGACGCGGTCGCGGCCGCGCATTCGCACAGCACCTATGGCCGCGCCTGGTCGACGCTGGGCCGGCCGCTCGACCCGCTGACGCAGGATGTGTGCGCCTTCTACAACGACCATGCCGTCTATGACGACTTTGGCGGCGTGGTGGTGGAGCTCGACGAGGGCCAGCGCATCGCCAACGCGCTGGGGCAGAACAAGGCGGCCATCCTGCAGAACCACGGCCTGCTCACCGTCGGCAAGACCGTCGACGAAGCGGCGTGGTGGTTCATCACCATGGAGCGCTCCTGCCAGGTGCAGCTGCTGGCCGAAGCCGCCGCCGCGCGCACGCAGGCGCCGCTGAAGGTGATTGCCGACGCGGCCGCACGCCAGGCGTATTCGATCGTCGGCACCGCGCAGGCGGGCTGGTTCCAGTTCCAGCCACTCTACGCCCGCATCGTCAAGGAACAGCCCGACCTGCTGGACTGAGCCAGCATGCCCGCCATGCCGCGGGCAGCCCCCCATTCGACTCACGCGACAGGACAGACGACATGAAGGATTTCTCCAACAAGGTGGCCGTCATTACCGGTGGCGCCTCGGGTTTCGGCAAGGAATTTGCCCGCATCGCAGCGGACCTCGGCATGAAGCTGGTGCTGGCCGACGTGCAGGAAGACGCGCTGGACGCGACCGTCGCCGAATTCCAGGCGCGCAACGTGCCGGTGATCGGCTTGCGCACCGACGTCTCGCAAGCCGGGCAGGTGCAGGCGCTGGCCGATGCCGCGATCGAGGCCTTCGGCCAGGTCAACCTGCTGTTCAACAATGCCGGCGTCGGCGCGGGCGGCCTGATCTGGGAAAACTCGGAGCGGGACTGGGAATGGGTGATGGGCGTCAACCTGTACGGCGTGGTGCACGGCGTGCGCATCTTCACGCCGCTGATGCTGGCGGCCGCGGAGAAGGACCCGGCGTTCGAGGGGCATATCGTCAACACCGCATCGATGGCGGGCTTGCTGAATCCGCCGGCGATGGGCGTCTACAACGTGTCCAAGCACGCGGTGGTGGCGCTGACCGAAACGCTGTACCAGGACCTCGGGCTGGTGACGCAGCAGGTGCGCTGCTCGGTGCTGTGCCCGTACTTCGTGCCGACCGGCATCAGCCAGTCGCAGCGCAACCGGCCCGCCGACCTGGCCAACCAGGCGCCGCCGACGCGCTCGCAGCTGGTGTCGCAGGCGCTGTCGGACAAGGCTGTCGGTTCCGGCAAAGTGAGCGCGGCGGAAGTGGCGCAGATCACCTTCGATGCCATCCGCGACGAAAGCTTCTATATTTATTCCCACCCCCAGGCGCTCGCCCCCGTGCGCCAGCGCTTCGAGGATATCGTCGGGCAGCGCAACCCCGGCGATCCGTTTGCCGACAAGCCCGAGGTCCGCGCGGGCCTGGTTGCCGCGTTGCGCGGCTGAGCTGACGTTCGCCAGCAGCGTTGGCCAACGCTGGCCAGCACCACGCCACAACGAGGAGGGACCGCATATGGAGAACAACATGGCAGCCCCCGCCGCCGTGATCCGTCACCTGCAATACGCCACGCTGCCCAATGAGACCCGGCTGCACTACGCCAGCGCGGGCGAGCGCGGCAAGCCGCTGATGCTGTTCGTGCACGGCTTTCCGGAATTCTGGTTCGAATGGGAGGCGCAGCTGGCCGAGTTCGGGCGCACGCATTTTGCCGTGGCGCCCGACCTGCGCGGCTTCAACCTGTCGAGCAAGCCCGCCGACGTGAATGCCTACCGGCCACGCCATATCGTCGAAGACCTGGTGCAGCTGATCGGCGCGCTGGGCTATGACCAGGCCGTGGTGGTGGCGCACGACTGGGGCGGGGCGATCTGCTGGAACCTGGCGATCCAGTTTCCGCAACTGGTGCGCCAGCTCATCATCGTCAATTCGCCGCACCCGTACTTGTTCGCGCGCGCGCTGGCCACCGATCCGGCGCAGCAGGCCGCGTCGGCCTACATGAACTGGCTGCGCAAGCCGGGCTCGGAACAGGCGCTGGCCGCCAACGACTTCGCGCTGCTGGACCGGATGCTGTCCGACGACGACGGCAAGCCGGCGGCCTGGTACACCGCCGAGACCCGCGCCAGGTACCACGCGGCGTGGTCGCAGCCGGGCGAAGGCAAGGACGCCGGGGTGCATCCACTGACCGGCGGCGTCAATTTCTACCGCGCCTCGCCGATGCATCCGCCGGGCGAGGGCGAGCCGCCGCCCGATATTTCACGGCTGGACCCGGCCGCATTCGTGGTCAGGGTGCCGACGCTGGTGGTGTGGGGCGAGCGCGACCGCGCGCTGCCGAAGTCGCTGGTGGATGGCCTGGCCGATTTCGTACCCGACCTGCGGCTGGAGCGCATCCCCGAGGGCACGCACTGGGTGATCCACGAGCAGCCGGAACGGATCAACCAGCTGATCCGCAGCGCGCTGCCGGCCTGACCGCCGGCACCGCTGGCACCGCAAAAACCCGCATGCGGCGGCACAGGCCGCCGCATGCCGGGTTTCAGCTCAGCCGCTCGCGGTAAAGCCGGTAGTTCTCGTCATCGAAGCAGACGAAGGTGACCTGCTCGATCTCCGGCGCCCCGGCCAGCGCCTCGCGCACCGCGGCGATGGCGATATCCGCCGCGCGTTCGCGCGGGAAACCATAGATGCCGGTGCTGATGTTGGGGAAGGCCAGCGTGCGCAGGTGATGCTGCGCCGCCAGCCGGATGCTGTTGCGGTAGGCATTGCCGAGCTGCTCTTCCTCGCCCTGGCTCCCGCCTTGCCACACCGGCCCGACCGCGTGGATCACGTAGGGCGCCGGCAGGCGGCCACCGGTGGTGAGCACCGCCTCGCCGGTGGGGCAGCCGCCCTGCGCGTCGCGGATCGCGCGGCAGGCCTCCATGATGGCGGGGCCGCCGGCCCCGTGGATGGCCCCGTCGACGCCGCCGCCGCCGAGCAGGCCGCTGTTGGCCGCATTGACGATGGCATCGACCTCCAACCGGGTAATGTCGCCATGGACTACCTGCAAGTGCTCGCCGCTCATAGTGTCTCCTGCGCTGTGGAGGGAGGGCCGCCGGACAGCCGCTTGGTCGGTCCGACCGGCGGGAAGCCGCTGGGTGCTACGCGGTGTGCTACATGGACTGCTCAAGCATACGCCGATAATCCGAGGCGCTGGCTTCTTTCGGGTTGGTCTTGTGGCAGTGGTCGAGCAGCGCGCCCGCGATCACCTTGTCGAACATGTCCTCGGTGACGCCCATCTGGCGCAGGCCGGTGGGCAGGCCCAGGCGCGCGGTCATGTCGTGCACCGCCTGCGCCAGGTCGGCGCCGTCGGGCAGGTGCATGGCGCGGCGCAGGCGCGCGTAGCGGTGATCGCGCACCACGGTGGGGGCGTCGGCATTGAAGCGCAGCACCGCCGGCATCACCACCGCGTTGAGGGTGCCGTGGTGCAGGCCGGTGCGGCCGTCGATCTTGAGCCCGCCCAGCGGGTGCGACAGCGAATGCACGCAGCCCAGGCCCTTCTGGAACGCCATCGCGCCCTGCATCGACGCGCTCATCATGTTCAGGCGCGCATCGCGGTCGTTGCCGTCGCGGGTGGCGCGCTCGATATGGGTCCAGCCGCGCTCCAGGCCGTCGAGCGCGATGCCGTCCGCGGGCGGGTTGAAGGCGGGCGCCAGAAAGGTCTCGATGCAGTGGGCGATGGCGTCCATGCCGGTGGCAGCGGTCAGGCCGGCGGGCAGGCCCAGCGTCAGCTCGGGGTCGCATACCGCGGACTTGGGCAGCAGGTGCCAGGAATGGAAGCCCAGCTTGCGGCCGTCGTCCAGGATGATGATGGCGCCGCGCGCAACCTCGCTGCCGGTGCCGGAGGTGGTGGGCACCGCGATCAGCGGCGCGGCCTGGTCGGTGATCTTGCCGCTGCCGCCTTCGATGGTGGCATAGGTGGTCAGCTCGCCCTCGTGCGTGGCCAGGATGGCGATGCCCTTGGCCAGGTCGATCGACGACCCGCCACCCACCGCCACCAGTCCGTCGCAGCCTTGTTCGCGGTACTGCGCGGCGGCCTTGCGCACCATGGCCTCGGTCGGGTTCGACGCTCGTCGAACACCGCCACCGGCAAGCCCTGCATCGCGTCGATGGCGCGCTGCGCCACGCCGGCCGCGACCACGCCCTGGTCGGTCACCAGCAGCGGCCGGCGGATGCCGATGCGCTCGCATTCCGACTTCAGCACGTTGACCGCGCCGAAGTCCAGGTGAATGTGGGTCAGATAGTAGATGAACGCCATGTTTGCTTGTCTCCTGCTGGGATCTGCCGCGAAATCGTTCGAATTCCTTCTTGTCACGGGCCTGGCCTGTGGCTGGCGCCGTGCGCTGTCCTGGGGTTCAATGGACCTGCCGCAATCGTTTCCGCTCGCCCTCGGCGTGCTGCCAGCCGATCATCGCGCAAAAACTTGCCGCGTGGCACGATGAGCAGGACTTTTCGGGGTTATCTCGGACTGCCCCGGGTCGGAAACATCTGGCATCATACTAAAATCGAACGATCGTTCACTATTCGAACTTCTCCCGATGCCGAGGCCGCGCCCGCGCAGCACGCGGGGCCTGCACCGGGGTTAGCGCCGCATTACGCCCTATGTCTGTCGTACCGTCTTCCCTATCCGCCACGCCAGGCCTGCCGGACCGTCCGCTGGACCCGCAGATGGCCGCGTTGCTGGCCTTGATCGCGCGCGCCAAGCGGCCGCCGATCCACGCCATGGCGCCGGAAGACGCCAAGATCGCCTACGAGAAAAGCGCGCCGATCCTCGACATCAACCCGCCGCCGGTGCATAGCGCGGAAGACCTGCTGGTGCCGGCCCGCGACGGCCACGCCATCCCGGTGCGGCTGTATGTGCCGCGCGAGGCCAGCTGGATCGAGCCGCTGCCGCTGCTGGTGTACTTCCATGGCGGCGGCTTCACGGTCGGCAGCGTCGATTCGCACGATCCGCTGTGCCGCCTGCTGTGCGGCCAGGCCGATTGCATGGTGCTGTCGGTGGATTACCGGCTGGGGCCCGAGTGGCGCTTCCCGACCGCGGTCAACGACGCCTTCGATGTGCTGCACTGGGTCTTCGCCGAAGCCGACAAGCTCGGCGCCGACCCGGCGCGCATCGGCCTGGGCGGCGACAGTGCCGGCGGCACTTTGGCCGCGGCCTGCGCGGTCCAGGCGCGCGATGCCGGCCTCGCGCCGGTGCTGCAGCTGCTGATCTATCCGGGCACCTGCGCGCGCCAGGATACGCCGTCGCACCGCGCGCTGGCGGACGGCTACCTGCTGACGGCGGACATGATCCGCTGGTTCTTCGCGCAGTACCTGGACCAGGAGGCCAGCCGCGACGACTGGCGCTTTGCTCCGCTCGACGGCGGCGGCACCGGTGCCGAGGTGGGCGGGGTGTGCCCGGCCTGGATCGCGGTGGCCGGCTACGACCCGCTGCATGACGAGGGCGTGGCCTACGCCGAAAAGCTGCGCGCCGCCGGGGTTGCCGCCACGCTGGCCGACTACCCCGGCATGATCCATGACTTCTTCAAGCTGGGCCGGTTCGTGCCTGCGGTGGCGCAGGCGCATGCCGATGCCGTCGCCGCGCTGCGCACCGCGTTCGGCACCTTGCAGGACTAGGCTGCGCCTTGCGGTCGCGCCGGTCCACGCATTTTTCAAGCAGTGATTTGCAGCACTAGGAGACATCGTCAAATGCAACGCCGCCACTTCCTCGCCCGCGCGGGCATCGCCGCCGCCGCGGCCCTCGGTCTTGCCGCCATGCCCGCCCAGGCCCAGGCCGACAAGTTCCCGCAGCGCCCGATCCGGCTGGTGATCGGCTACACCGCCGGCGGCTCCACGGATATCCCGTTTCGCGTGCTGGCCGACAACGCCTCGAAGATCCTGGGCCAGCCGGTGATCGTCGAGAACAAGCCGGGTGCCGGCGGCGTGCTGCCGGCGCAGCTGATGCAGAGCACCGCGCCCGACGGCTACACGCTGGCGCAGGTGGCCATGCCGGTCTACCGCCTGCCGTACACCACCAAGATCAACTGGGACCCGGTCAAGGACCTGAGCTACATCATCAACCTTGCCGGCTATTCGTTCGGCCTGGTGGTGCCGGCCGATTCGCCGATCAAGACCATGCAGGAGTACGTTGCCTACGCCAAGGCCAACCCGGGCAAGCTGACCTATGGCTCGCCGGGTTCGATGACCACGCTGCACCTGACCATGGAAGAACTGGCGATGAAGCAGGGCGTGCAGTTTTCGCATATCCCGTACAAGGGCAATTCGGAATCGATGCAGGCGCTGCTCGGCGGCCACGTAATGTCGGTTGCCGATACGCCGGCCTGGGCGCCGTACGTGGAGCAGGGCAAGCTGCGCCTGCTGTCGACCTGGGGCGAGAAGCGCTCGGCGCGCTTCCCCAACGTGCCGACGCTGAAGGAACTGGGCATGGGCATCGTGCAGACCTCGCCGTTCGGCCTGGTCGCGCCCAAGGGCACCGACCCGAAGATCGTGCAGAAGCTGCATGACGCCTTCAAGAAAGCCATGGAAATGCCCAACTACCGCGAGTCGCTGGCCAAGTTCGACATGGAGCCGTTCTACATGAACACCCAGCAGTACGCGCAGTTCGCGGCCGACACCGTCAAGAAGGAAAAGGCGATCATCGAGAAGCTCGGGCTGGCCAAGCCGCAGTAAGCCTGCGGCCAGCCACCGCCTCGCGTGCATTCGGGCCGCCGCGCCTGCCGGCCCCGCTCCGGCGGGTACGGCGGCCTGATGTCTTTACAGCGTTCCGGAACAATCAACAAGGAGACCACGTCAATGGCCAAAGAGGAGTTCCGCCATACCATCCCGCTGCGCGTGCGCTGGTCCGAAGTCGACCCGCAATCGATCGTCTTCAATGCGCACTACCTGACGTATTGCGATATCTGCGTGACCGAGTACTGGCGCGCGCTGGGCATCCGCTATCCGGAAGACGTGCTGCACGCGCACGGCGTGGATATCTTCGTGGTCAAGTCGACTCTTGAGTACCACGCGTCGGCGCGCTTCGACGACCAGCTCGACATCCGCGGCCGCATGGCGCGGCTGGGGCGGTCGAGCATGCTGTTCCGGGTGGAGATGTATCGGGGCGACGAGCACCTGATCACCGGTGAAATCGTCTATGTGTGCGCGGATCCGGCGACGCAGAAGTCGGCGGCGATTCCGGGGGTGGTGCGGGAGGTGATCGAGGGGTATGAGGTGGTGAAGCCGGCGGGGTAGTCCGCCCCCGGACGAGGCTTCATATCCCGCTTGTTTGCTCCCCTCTCCCGCAAGCGGGAGAGGGGACCGGCTCTCAGAACATAACAGAGCCTTCGCGCCAAGCAAACGCGGGCCGCTTAGATGCCCACCCCCGCATCCTCCATATAAGCCCGAATCACCGCATCAAAGCTCGCGTCACTCTCGAAGCCCAGGTCCCGCGCGCGCGCCGCATTCCACGCCGCCGGCCACGTGCCGACGATCTTCTCGACGCGTTCCTCGCGTTCCCACGTCACCAGGTCCGCCACCGCATCGCCCGCGACGCGGCGCAGCGCGTCGACCATGCCCGCCGCCGTGACCGACAGCCCCGGCAGGTTGACCACGCGGCGGTTGCCCAGGCGCTCGCCCGCCAGTTCGATGCCGTTGACCAGCGCCGCCACCGCCGCACGCGGCGACAGCAGCCACAGCGGCGTCTGCGGTGCCACCGGGCAGTTGGCGGCGACACCCGACAGCGGCTCGCGGATGATGCCGCTGGCGAACGACGAGGCCGCCGCATTGGGCTTGCCGGGGCGCACGCTGATGGTGGGCAGGCGCAGCACGCGGCCGTCGACGAAGCCGCGGCGGCTGTAGTCCGACAGCAGCAGTTCGCCGATGGCCTTCTGCACGCCGTACGACGATTGCGGATTGAGCGCGGTGTCGTCCTGCACCACCGGCGGCAGCTCGCCGCCATAGACCGCGACCGAGCTGGTGAACAGCACGCGCGGCTTGTGGCCAAGTTCACGGCAGGTTTCGAGCAGCGCGCGCGAGGCATCCAGGTTGACGCGCATGCCCAGGTCGAAATCGGCCTCGGCCTGGCCGCTGACCACGGCGGCGAGGTGGAACACCGCGCCGGTGTCCCGGTCGATGGCCTGGCGCAGCACCGCCGCATCGGACAGGTCGCCGGTGACCACGCGCACGCGCGCATCGTCGAGGCCTTGCGGCGCGACCACGTCGAGCAGCGTCAGGCGCTCGAAGGCAACGGCCTTGCCGTCCAGGTTCAGGGTGCCGCGTTGCAGCAGCAGGCGGGCCAGCTGCAGGCCGAGGAATCCGGCGCCGCCGGTAATCAGTACGTTCATGGCAAGAGATCTTCAGTGGTTTTGCATCAGTGGCCGAGGTAGGGCTTGAGCCAGCCCAGGCCTGCCGACGTGCCGGCGCGCGGGCGGTATTCGCAGCCGATCCAGCCGGCATAGCCGAGCGCGTCGATGACGTCGAACAGGTAGGGGTAGTGCAGCTCGCCCAGGTCCGGCTCATGGCGCTCGGGCACGCCGGCGATCTGGATATGGCCGATGCCGGCGAAGTCGCGCCTGAGCTTCATCGCGACATCGCCCTCGACGATCTGGCAGTGGTAGCAGTCGAACTGCACCTTGAGGTTGGCCGCGCCGACCTCCTTGCAGATCGCCTGGCCGTCGTCCTGGCGGTTGAGGAAGTAGCCCGGCATGTCGCGCGTGTTGATCGGCTCGATCAGCACGGTCACGCCCTGCGCGGCCGCCGCATTGGCGGCGAAGGCCAGGTTCTCCAGGTAGGCGGCGCGGCAGCGCGCGGGGTCGGCATCGGCGGGGACCAGGCCGGCCATCACATGGATGCGGTCGTTGCCGATCACGCCGGCGTATTCGAGCGCGCGGCCGATGCTGCCGCGGAATTCCGCCTCGCGTCCCGGCAGCGCCGCCAGGCCGCGCTCGCCCGCCGCCCAGTCGCCCGGCGGGGCATTGAACAGCGCCTGCGCGAGGCCGTTCGCGTCGAGGCGCGCGCGCAGCTCGGCGGCGGGGTGCTCGTACGGGAACAGGTACTCGACCGCCTGGAAGCCGTCGGCCGCGGCAGCGGCAAAACGGTCCAGGAAGGCGTGCTCTTGGTACATCATCGACAGGTTGGCGGCAAAGCGCGGCATGGGAAACTCCGGAAGCGAAAGCGGGTTCAGCGATTGACCAGTTTAGCGGGCGTCAGCCACACCAGCACCGCGCCGACCACCAGGATGGCCGACAGCACGTACATCGGCAGCTGGGTGCTCTGGGTCAGGTCCTTGAGCGCGCCCACCATGTACGGCGACACGAAGCCGGCCAGGTTGCCCACCGAGTTGACCACCGCAATGCCCGAGGCCGCGGCGATGCCCGACAGGAACGACGTCGGCAGCGACCAGAACAGCGGCGCGCAGGTCAGCACGCCCGCGGCGGCCAGCGACAGCGCGGCAATCGCCACGGTCGTATTGTTGGTGAACGAAGCGGCGATGGCAAAGCCCGCGGCACCCATCAGCGCCGGCACGATCAGGTGCCAGCGGCGCTCGCGGCGCGCATCCGCGCTGTGGCCCAGGATGTTCATCACCACCACCGCGCAGAGGAACGGAATCGCGGACAGCAGGCCGATGTTGAGGTTGCCGGTCACGCCGCTGGACTTCACCAGCGTGGGCATCCAGAAGGTCAGCGCGTACTGGCCGGTGACGAAGCAGAAGTAGATCAGGCACATCCACCACACGCGGCGGTCGGCGAACACCGCGCCGAGCGAGTGGCCATGCCCCTTGCCGGCGGCGGCGCCGGCATTGCGCTGGTCTTCCTCGATATTGCGCTTGAGCACGCGCTTCTCGTCGGCGTCCAGCCACGGGGCCTTGTCGATGCCGTCGCGCAGCACGAAGATCGTCAGCAAGCCGATCACGAACGCGGGCAGCGCCTCGAGCAGGAACATCCACTGCCAGCCGCGCATGCCGTGGGTGCCGTTGAACGCGTCCATGATCCAGCCCGACAGCGGGTTGCCGAACATGCCGGCGATGGGGATGCCGGACATGAACAGCGCGATCATCTTGGCGCGGCGGTTGGCCGGGAACCAGTAGGTCAGGTACAGGATCACGCCGGGATAGAAGCCGGCTTCGGCCAGGCCCAGCAGGAAGCGCATCACGTAGAACTGCGTCGGCGTCTGCACGAACATGAACAGCGCCGAGATGATGCCCCACGTGATCATGATGCGCGCGATCCAGATGCGCGCGCCGATCTTGTGCATCAGCAGGTTGCTGGGCAGCTCGAACAGGAAATAGCCGATGAAGAACAGGCCCGCGCCCAGGCCGAACACGGTCTCGGAGAAGGCCAGGTCCTGGCCCATCTGCAGCTTGGCGAAGCCGACGTTGACGCGGTCGAGGTAGGCGACCACGTAGCACAGCATCAGGAACGGCATGATGCGCCAGAATACCTTGCTGTAGGCGCGTTTCTCGATCTGGGAGTCGGCGTCGAGCCGGGCGTTGCCGCCCAGGCTGTCGAAGGCGGGCACGCTGGCCGCCGGTTGGTTGGATGGCATCGGTGGTCTCCGGGTATGGTGGTGAGTCTGGTCTTGTGATGGCGGCCGCGCGCGGATTGCAGGCGTGCGCGTCCCCCGCGCGGTGGCCGTGGCCGCCGCGCCGGGATCAGGCCGGGGTTGTCAGGGAAGCGGCGGGGCTGGTGCTACCAGCGCGCCTGGAAGGCGTCGCGCAGCTCAGCCAGGGCGCTGTCGGGCAGCGCCGCGCGGGCGGCAAAGCCGGGTAGGTCTTTCATGGTCATCCATAGCTTGGCGGTCTCCTCCAGTTCTTCCAGCGCGAACGCGGCGCGCGAGACGCTGGACTCCCAAACCACCGGCCCCAGGCGCTCCAGCAGCACGCCGCGCACCTGCGCGGCCAGCGTGGCCACGCGCGCGGCGACCGCGGGATCGCCGGGCCGGTGATAGGGAATCAGCGGGATATGGCCGACCTTCATCACGTAGTAGGGCGTGAGCGGCGGCAGTACGTCGTCCGGTTGCCAGACACCGGCCAGCGTCAGGGCCACGAGGTGCGTCGAGTGCGTATGCACCACGGCGTGCGCCCCGGGGTGGTTGTCATAGATGGCGCGATGCAGCGTCAGGGTCTTCGACGGCTTGTCGCCCGAGACCCAGCTGCCGTCGACGGCGACCTTGGCGACCGCGGCCGGATCCATCATGCCCAGGCAGGCATCGGTCGGCGTGATCAGCCAGCCATCGTCCAGCCGTGCGCTGATGTTGCCGGCCGAGCCGACGGTATAGCCGCGCTGGTAGAGGCTGGCGCCGATGCGGCAGATCTCTTCGCGCAGCTTGCTTTCGGTGCTCATCACTGGCCTCCCAGCTGGCGCAGCGCTTCGTCGAAAAAGTCCGGCCCGCCGAAGTTGCCGGACTTGAGCGCCAGCGCCAGCGGCGTGGCATCCAGCGTGACGGTGGCCGGCACCCCCGGCGCGATCTGCGCGCCGATGCGCAGCGCGGTCACGCCCAGTGCCTGCACCACCGCGCCCGAGGTCTCGCCGCCGGCCACCACGAAGCGCCGCGTGCCGCGTGCCTTCAGCCCGGCGGCGACCGCGGCCAGGCATTGCTCGACCAGGTGGCCGGCGCGCGCCACGCCCAGCTCGGCCTGCACCGCCTTGACCTGGTCGGGGCTCGACGTTGCATAGACCAGCACGGGCTGGTCATGCGCGGCGGCAAAGGCGAGCGCGGCGTCGGCCACGGCCTCGCCGCGCGCCAGCGCGAGCGGGTCGATGCGCAGCGCCGGGCGGCCTTGCTCCAGCCAGCGTGCCACCTGGCCATTGGTCGCGCGCGAGGCGCTGCCGGCCAGCACCACGCCGGGGCCGTCGATGGCCGGCACCGCGTCGGCGTCGGCGCGCTGCGGCAACAGGCCGGCGCGGCGGAAGTTCCCAGGCAGGCCCAGCGCGATGCCGGAGCCTCCGGTGATCAGCGGCAGGCCCGCGCACGCCTCACCCAGCGTGAGCAGGTCCGCGTCGGAGACCGCATCGGCAATCGCCATGCGCACGCCGTCGCCGCGCAGCGCGGCGATGCGCTCGGCGGTGGCCTGCGCCCCGCGCGCGACCGCGTCGTAGCGCAGCAGCCCCACCTTGTGCTTGCTCTGGCGCTGCAGCACGCGCACCAGGTTGGCATCGGTCATCGGCGTGAGCGGATGTTGCTCCATGCCCGATTCGTTCAGCAGCGCATCGCCGACGAACAGGTGGCCGCGGAAAATGGTGCGGCCGTTCTCGGGGAAGGCCGGGCAGGCGATGGTGAAGTCGCTGTCCAGCGCCGCCAGCAAGGCCTCGGCCACCGGGCCGATATTGCCGGCGTCGGTCGAATCGAAGGTGGAGCAGTACTTGAAGACGAACTGGCGGCAGCCCTGCGCGCGCAGCCACTGCAGCGCGGCCAGCGACTCGGCCACGGCCTGGGCCGCGGGCACGGTGCGCGACTTGAGCGCGACCACCACGGCGTCGGCGCTGCCGATATCGGCCATGGATCCGGGCACGCCGATGGTCTGCACGGTACGCATGCCATTGCGCACCAGCGTGTTGGCGAGGTCGGTGGCGCCGGTAAAGTCGTCGGCGATGCAGCCAAGGAGGGCGGTCATGGTTCCGGCTCCTTATTCAGCCTGGCCCGGCAGCTCGATGCCCGGGAAGATCTTGATCACCGCCGAATCGTCCTCGCCGCCGTGGCCGGCGGTCGAGGCCATCATGAACATCTGGTGCGCGGCCGCGGACAGCGGCAGCGGGAATTTGCTGGTGCGCGCGGTGTCGAGCACCATGCCCAGGTCCTTGACGAAGATGTCGACCGCGGACAGCGGCGTGTAGTCGCCCTTCAGGATATGCGGCACGCGGTTCTCGAACATCCACGAGTTGCCGGCGCTGTGGGTGATCACGTCATAGAGCGCGTCCGGATCCACGCCTTCGCGCAGGCCCAGCGCCATCGCTTCGGCGGCCGCGGCGATATGCACGCCGGCCAGCAGCTGGTTGATGATCTTGACCTTGGAGCCGGCGCCGTGCGCAGCCCCCAGGCGGTACACCTTGCCGGCGATGGCAGCCAGCACGTCCTCGGCCAGCGCATAGGCCTCGGCGGGGCCGGAGGTCATCATGGTCATCTCGCCGCTGGCGGCGCGCGCGGCGCCGCCCGAGACCGGCGCGTCGAGCATCAGCAGGCCTTTTTCGGCGAGGCGGCGGCCCAGGGTTTCGGCAAAGCCCGGCGGCACCGTGGCGCTGGCGATCACCAGCTTGCCCGGCTGCATCGCCGCCGCGGCACCGTCGGCGCCGAACAGCACCGCTTCGGTCTGCTGCGCGTTGACCACCAGCGTCAGCACCACGTCGCAGCGGCTGCCCAGCTCGGCGGGCGAGGCGCAGGGCACGCCGCCGGCATCGGCAAAGCGCTGCAGCACTTCCGGGCGCAGATCGCAGGCATGCACGTTGAAACCGGCCCGCAGCAGCGACTGCGCGACACCAAAGCCCATGGCACCAAGGCCGATGACGCCGATATTCCTGGACATAGGGACTCCCTGAAACAGATACGGATGATTCGATGCTTGCGGTGGCGCGTCAGTTGGTCGCGCCGTGCGCGGCGCCGCTTTCGTCGGCGCCCAGCTGGGCCAGCCGGTGCGCGGCGTTGTACATGTGGTTCTGCGCGGCATTGCGCGCGGCCAGCGGGTCGCCGGCGCGGATCGCGGCGACGATGGCCTGGTGTTCCTCGCGCACCTGGCGCGAAAAGTCCGCGCGCCGCGCCTCGTTGGTGCGGGTCACGCGCGTGGCGGCTTCCAGGTACTGGCTCAGGAATTCGAGCGTCTTGAGGAAATAAGGGTTGCCGGTCGCTTCGGCGATGGCGCGGTGAAAGCCCACGTCCTCGGCGACGCCATCGCCGCCCTGCGCCACCACCTCGTCGAGGCGGGCCAGCGCGGCGTCGATCGCCGCCATCGAGGCATCGGTGCGGCGCCGGGCCGCCTGCGCGGCCACCTCGGCCTCGATCGCGCGGCGCAGCTCGACGATCTGCAGCACAGATTCCAGCGTGCCGGTGTCGGTGTAGTCGATGCGCAGCGGCCGGATGCCGGCCTGCAGCGTCACGAACACGCCGCTGCCCTGGCGCGACTCGACCACGCCTTCGTATTTCAGCCGGGAGATGGCCTCGCGCACCACGGTGCGGCTGACGCCGAACTCCTCGGACAGCACCGCCTCGGTGGGCAGCTTGTCGCCGCGGGCAAAGGCGCCGCTCTGGATCTTGTCCAGCAGCTGTTCGGCAACGTTGTCGGTCAGGGCGCGGGCAGGGACTTTCTGGAACACGGCAGCTTTCCCGGTCATTCGGTAATCAGGTCATCATACAAATTTGCTATACGGCTGCCGACCCCAGGTAAACCCTGACATGGTGCAGAGGGGCAGGGATCTGTGCGGACAACGCTCCACATTGGTGCGACTGCGACGGGTCCGGTCCTGGCGTATCATTGGCGCCCGCCTTTCCACTAGCCCGCTTTCACCGCCATGCCCGCTACAGTGCTGATCTGTCCCTGGTCCGAAGCCCGCGACCGCGCGCGCGCCATCCGCTACACCGTCTTTGTCGAAGAGCAGGGCGTGCCGGTGGCACTGGAATGGGACGAATGGGACGAGCCCAGCTGGCACGCGCTGGCGCTGGCCGACGACGGCACGCCGCTAGCCACCGGCCGGCTGCTGCCCGACGGCCATATCGGCCGCATGGCCGTGCTGAAGCCGGCGCGCGGCAGCGGCGTCGGCGCGCTGGTGCTGGAGGCGCTGATGCGCAAGGCGGAACAGCTGGGTTATCCGGAACTGGTGCTCAACGCGCAGACCCACGCGGCGCCGTTCTATGCGCGCGTGGGCTTCGAGCAGGTGGGGCCGGAATTCGAAGAGGCCGGCATCCCGCACGTGGAGATGCGCAAGCGCCTGCCCGGCTGAGGCGCCCGTTGCACCGCGCCCGTCAGCGCGGCGCCTGCACGATGCCGGTGTCGCGCGACAGGTTCAGCGTGCCGTGGAAGGCCACGTCGCCGATGCGGCCATCGGCGTCGAAGCTGCGCTCGTTCAGGTCGAAGCGTCCGTCATGGCGGATGCGCAGGACCGTGCTGGCGCGCGTGCCATACATCGGCGAGCGGATGAAGGCGGACGACAGCAGCTTTTCCCACTCCGGCGCCACGCCGGTGGCGGGCAGCTCGAAATCCGCGGCCTGGCGTTCGTCTGCCAGCATCTGCAGGTAGGGTTCGGCGCTGGCGGTGGCCTGGCCGCTGTCTGCGGCCAGCACTTCGGCCAGCGCGCCGACGCGGCTGCGCACCTTGGGCCAGGGCGTATCGAGCAGCGCGTTGGACAGGCCGTACAGGCCCGGACGCAGCCGTTGCGGCTGGCGCGAGGCCGAGCGGTTGCTGTACCACCATAGTTCGCGCAGGTCGCTCGCCAGCAGGTTGAAGCCGTTGTAGCCGCCGTCTTCGCCGGCGAGGTTGTCGAGGTAGTCGAACGGCGCCGCGTGGCCGCGCAGGAAGCCCGCCACCAGTTCGCCGCGCGAGCGCGCGTCGGTGCGTTTTTCGGACGGGGCGCGGTAGTTGGTCAGCGCGGCGAAGCGGCCGTCGGCGTTGACGCCCATCCAGGTGCCGGGCTCGCCGATGACCTCGGCGAGGTCGCGGCCGGCCAGCACCTGGGGCGCATCCTGCCACCAGTGCGCGGCCGCCGCGGGGCGGGCATAGAATTCATCGCGGTTGCCGGCCACGACCAGGGCATAGTCCGGGTGCGATTGCCAGGCAACCAGGATCAGACACATCGATTCGCTTCCTTTGCCGGGGGACCGCGCCAGCGGTTCCCGCGTACTTCAGTCCGACGGCGTCCACACGACGTCTGTAGTGCGCCTACAGCACGTCCAGGTCGATAAAGTGTTCGGCACGCCGCTCGCCTTCCACCCACTGGTCCAGCCCGCTCTGGCGCCACAGCCCTTCCAGCGTGGCATCGAACGCGGGCGGCACGTCGGCGTAGCATTCCATCCAGGTCTGCACGCCGGCGCGGGTTTCCGGCCTGCGCATCAGCGTACCACCAATTCCGGTGGCTTCGGCGACCGTTTCCATCCAGCGGTGCCAGTGCGGCAGCGCTTCGGCGGCGACGGCTTCCGGCACACGGAAATAGACGTAGAGGTGATCGCTCATGGCGGGTCCTGTGGCAATCAGCCGGCGGCCTGGGCGGCTTCCCCCAGCGGCACCGCGTAGGGCAGGCTGGCGGTGGCCACTGCCGCGCCCTCGGCGCTGCCCAGCCGCAGCGCGCTGCCGGCGGCATCGATCTTCAGCTCGGCCAGCCCGGCCCAGCCGCCATCTGGCGCGGGCGCGGCGTTGACGATCATGCCGCAGGGCTGGCCCGGGTCTTCCGGACGATAGATCTCGGCGGCGGGCGCCGGCACCTCGCCTTCGCCCTGCACCAGCCACATGCGGCGCTTGAGCGTGCCGCGGTACTGGCTGCGCGCCACCACTTCCTGGCCCGGATAGCAGCCCTTGCGGAAATTGACGCCGCCGACCAGCTCGAAATTGATCATCTGCGGCACGAACTGCTCCTGCGTGGCGGCGACGATGCGGGGCAGCCCGGATTGCACTTCGAGCCAGTCCCACAACGCCGGCGCGGCGCCGGTCAGCGTGGCGGACAGCGCCGCGCGCACCGCGTCGGCGCGCTCGGCCGGCAGCACCAGCTGCCAGCGCGGCTGGCCGGCGCTGTCCGGCAGGCGGATCACGGTGGCGCCGTCGGCCGTCGCCACGGCAAACGCGGCTTCCGGCGCGGGCAGCCCGGCCGCGGCCAGCGCGCCGGCGGCGCCGGCGCCGGCCACGCCGAGGATGGCGTGGGTCGGGGTGATATCGGACAGCTTGGCCTTGGCGCGCAGCACGAACATCGACAGCCGCTTCTGCACCGCGGCCTGGATCTCGGCCGACAGCTGCAGCACGATGCCGTCGGCGTCGCGCCACATCAGCAAGGTGGCCAGCAGCCGGCCCTTGGGCGAGCAGTAGCCGGCCAGGCGCGCCGCGCCCGGCGCCAGGTCGTCGACCGCGTTGGTCAGCTGGGTGTGCAGGAAGCTGGCGGCATCGTCGCCCGCCACGCGAACGAGGCCGAGCCCCGCCGGGGCGCAGACCACGCCGCCGGCCTGCAGCGCGTCAAGGTTGGCGGCGAGTTCCTGGGCTTGGGGATTCAGTGCTGGCATTGCGAGGCAGTCGTCGAGGCAAATCGGGGAGGGAAGGAAACGGGCCACCGAGGGTGCGCGGTGCCGGACGCGCGGGAGGCGCCGGCGCCACGGCTCACGGTCGGTGGCAGGCTGCCGGTTATTATATGGGGCTACGAGATTTTCGGCCGGCGCCGGTGGTCCGCGGCGGCATGCAAGTCCGACCGCGGTGCCGGCGGCCGGTCCCTATACCTGATACATGAAACGTTTACTCCTCACCCTTGGGCTTGCCGTGCTGGTATTCGCGCTGGCGGCCGTGGGCGGCTTTGCGTGGTGGGCCAATCACCCGGTGTCGCTGAGCAAGTCGCCGGTGGAAGTGGTGATCAAGCCCAATTCCGGCGTGGCCAGCGTCGGCCGGCAGATCCAGCGCGGCGGCGTGGGCATGGACCCGCGGCTGTTCGTGCTGCTGGCGCGCCTGACCGGCCACGGCGCCGTCCTGAAGGCCGGCGGCTATGAGTTCGAAACCGGCGCCACGCCGCTGTCGATCCTCGGCAAGCTCGCGCGTGGCGAGGTCACGCACTACGTGGTCACGGTGATCGAGGGCTGGGAATTCCGCAAGATGCGCGCCGCGGTCGATGCCAGCCCGGCGCTGCGCCACGACACCCGCGGCATGTCCGACGCCGAACTGATGAAAGCCATCGGCGCGCCCGAGGCTTCGCCCGAGGGGCTGTTCTTTCCCGACACCTACCTGTTCGCCCGTGGCAGCAGCGACCTGGAACTGTACAAGCACGCCTACCGTGCCATGCAGCGCCGCCTGAACGAGGCCTGGAACGCGCGCTCGCCCGACCTGCCGTACAAGACCCCGTACGAGGCGCTGGTGATGGCGTCGATCGTCGAGAAGGAAACCGGCCAGGCCGCCGAGCGCCCGATGATCGCCGCGGTGTTCATCAACCGTCTCAGGAAGAACATGCTGCTGCAGACCGACCCGACCGTGATCTACGGCCTGGGCCAGGCCTTCGACGGCGACCTGCGCAAGCGCGACCTGCAGGCCGACACCCCGTACAATACCTACACCCGCACCGGCCTGCCGCCCACGCCGATTGCGTTGCCGGGGCTGGCCTCGCTGGCGGCGGCGACCACGCCGGCGCCGTCCGACGCGCTGTACTTCGTCGCCCGCGGCGACGGCAGCAGCCATTTCTCCAACTCGCTACCCGAACACAACCGCGCGGTCGACAAGTACCAGCGCGGCAAATAGGCATTCCATGCGCGGAAAATTCATTACCTTCGAGGGCATCGACGGCGCCGGCAAGAGCACCCATATCGACTGGGTTGCCGACCGGCTGCGCGCGCGCGCCGACATCGCCGGTGTCGTCACCACGCGCGAGCCCGGCGGCACGTCGCTGGGCGAAGACCTGCGCCAGATCCTGCTGCACCGCAAGATGCACCTGGAAACCGAGGCGTTGCTGATGTTCGCCGCGCGGCGCGAGCATATCGCCGAAGTCATCGCGCCGGCGCTGGAGCGCGGCAAGTGGGTCATCTCCGACCGTTTCACCGACGCCACCTTTGCCTACCAGGGCGGCGGCCGGGGCCTGGCCACGGGCCGGCTGGAAGTGCTGGAAGGCTGGGTCCAGGGCGGCCTGCAGCCGGACCTGACGCTGCTGTTCGACGTGCCCCTGGAAACCGCCAGCGCCCGCCTGGCCGCCGCGCGCACGCCGGACAAGTTCGAGGCCGAATCGCGCGCCTTCTTCCAGCGCACCCGTGACGAATACCTGCGCCGTGCGGCGCAGTCGCCGCAGCGCTTCCGCGTCATCGACGCCACCCGCAGCATTGCCGATATTCGCGATGAACTCGAGAAGATCCTAGCAACTATCTGATTAGCCGGCATGTTTCAGCCGGCGTCACGGCAATATTCAGGCAGTACTCGAAGTTGGACCGCTAACTTACTGATTTACATGCTCTATCCCTGGCAGAAAGAAGACTGGCAACGGTTGGGCGCGCTGCGCGAGCGGCTGCCGCATGCCTTGCTGATCCACGGCCAGCAAGGCATCGGCAAGCGCGACCTGGCGCTGCATTTCGCCCAGGGGCTGCTGTGCGAGGCTGCTCTCGCGGACGGGCAGCCCTGCGGCCAGTGCGCCGCCTGCCACTGGTTCAGCCAGGGCAACCACCCGGACTTCACCGTGGTGCGGCCCGAGGCCCTCGACGCCGCGGCCGAGGCGGAAACCGACGAAGGCGGCAAGAAGAAGGCGCCCAGCAAGATCATCCGCATGGAGCAGGTGCGCGCGCTGATCGAGGCCGTCGGGGTCGGCACGCACCGCGCCGGGCTGCGCGTGGTGGTGGTCTATCCGCTCGACGCGCTGCAGGCCGAGGGCGCCAACGCCTTGCTGAAGACGCTGGAAGAACCGCCGCCGTCGACCGTGTTCCTGTTGGTGACCGACCGCCTGGACCGCATCCTGCCGACCATCCTGTCGCGCTGCCGCCAGTTTTCGGCCCAGCGCCCGACGCCCGAGGCCGCGCTGGCGTGGCTGCGCGGGCAGGGCGTGGCGGATGCCGAGGCTCAGCTGGCGCTGGCCGGCGGCTCGCCGCTGACCGCGCTGCACGCGGCCGAGGCCGAGGAGCAGCCGCTGCAGCGCTGGCTGGTCGGCCAGCTCGGCGCCGCGGCCGCCTTCGATGCGGCCGCGGCGGCCGAGCAACTGCAGAAGCTGCCGGTGCCCGCCGTGCTTGGCATCCTGCAGCGCTGGACGTACGATCTGCTGGCACTGCGCCTGGACGGCGGTGCCGCGCCGCGGTACTTCCCCAGGGAGCGCGCCGTGCTGGTGCGCTGCGCCGGCGCTACCGATGCATACGGCCTGCAGGGCTTTGCCGCGCGCCTGAACGCGCACCGCCGCAGCGAGAACCATCCGCTCGCGGCACGGCTGGTGATGGAGGCGGTATTTCTGGAGTACCGGCAGCTGTTCCGCTAGCGCGGCAGGTGGCCGGGCGCGGTTCATAACAACAAGCCATAACAACAAGCAGCAACGTTATCAGGGGGTCAACCATGAACACGGCAGTCGCCGGCACCGGGCCGGCCGAGGCGGGCTTTGGTAGCGTCACAGGAAGCGGCGGTGGCGGGGCGGCCTCGCGGCCCAACGTGCTGTCGCTGTCGATCAAGGACCAGGCCGGGCTGTACGCGGCCTATATGCCGTTCCTGGCGCGCGGCGGCATCTTCGTGCCGTCGAACCGGCCGTTCCGGCTGGGCGAGCAGGTGTTCCTGGTATTGTCGCTGCTCGACCGGCCGCAGAAATACCAGATCGCGGGCCACGTGGCCTGGATCACCCCCGCGGGGACGCCGATGAAGACGCCCGGCGTCGGCGTGCACCTGCCCGACGACGACAACGGGCGCAACCTGCGCCGCGCGGTGGAGGAAATCCTGGGCAAGATGCTGGAGTCCGGGCGCCCCACCCAAACCTTATGAATGTTGTGAGATTTCCATCACAACCTTTTGATTCTCAATGAATTTTTCGCTACGTATTGCCGAGCCCCGCGACCTGCCGGGCATCGTCGCCATCTACAACAGCACTGTGCCTTCGCGCATGGTCACGGCCGACACCGAGCCGGTCACCGTGGCCTCGCGCCAGGCCTGGTTCGACGCCCACCAGCCCGGGCGCCGTCCGCTATGGGTGTGCGAGGATGCCGGCGGCAGCATGGCCGGCTGGATGAGCTTTTCGGATTTCTACGGGCGCCCGGCCTATGGCGCCACCGCCGAGGTGTCGATCTATCTGGACGCGCAGCGGCGCGGCCAGGGGCTGGGGCGCTACCTGCTGCAGCAGGCCATCGACCACGCGCCCACGGTCGGCGTCAACACGCTGCTCGGCTTTATCTTCGGGCACAACGCGCCCAGCCTGGGCCTGTTCGCGGCGCTGGGCTTCACGCGCTGGGGCGACCTGCCGCGCGTAGCCGTGCTCGACGGTGTCGAGCGCGACCTGATCATCGTCGGCCGCCGCGTGGACGCGGCCTGAGCGCGGCCTGAGCGCCGCCAGAGCACCGCACCTGAGATTTCCCCATGTTTGTCGATTCCCACTGCCATATCGATTTCCCCGAACTGGCCGCGCGCCTGCCGGAGCTGCTGGACAATATGCGCGCCAACCAGGTCACGCATGCGCTGTGCATCTCGGTCACGCTGGAAGACTTCCCGCGCGTGCTGGCGCTGGCCGAGCAGCATCCCAACCTGTACGCGTCGGTCGGCGTGCATCCTGACTACGAAGAGGGCGAGGACCCGACGCTGGAGCGGCTGGTGGCGCTGTCGGCCCACCCGCGCGTGGTCGGCACCGGCGAGACCGGGCTGGACTACTACCGGCTCAACGGCCGCAGCATCGCCGAGATGGAATGGCAGCGCGAACGCTTCCGCACCCATATCCGCGCCGCGCGCCAGACCGGCAAGCCGCTGATCATCCATACCCGCTCGTCCGCCGACGACACCCTGCGCCTGATGCGCGAGGAAAACGCGGGCGAGGCCGGCGGCGTGATGCACTGCTTCACCGAAACCTGGGAGGTCGCCCGCCAGGCGCTGGACCAGGGCTTCCATATCTCGTTTTCCGGCATCGTCACCTTCAAGAGCGCGGCGGACCTGCAGGAAACCGCGCGCAAGGTGCCGCTCGAGCGCATGCTGATCGAGACCGACTCCCCCTACCTGGCGCCAGTGCCGTACCGCGGCAAGACCAACGAGCCGGCCTGGGTGCGCCATGTGGGCGAATTTATCGCGCAGCTGCGCGGAGTGCCGGTGGAACAGGTCGCGGAACAGACGACGGAAAATTTCTTTAATCTATTCAAGCACATTGACAGGAAATCTCATGTTTGACATGAAATTTGTCCGCCGTGCCGCCGGCGCTGTTGCGCTGGCCGCCGCCACGCTCGCCCAGGCCGCGCCGGCCGACGACATGCGCAAGGCGGTGGAGTTCGACGACGCCAATACCGTCAAGAAGCTGCTGGCCAAGGGCGTCGACCCCAATGTGGTCGACAACCGCGGCAATCCGGCGCTGGTGCTGGCGCTGCGCGAGAAGTCGCTGAAGGCGGCCACGGTGCTGATCCGTGCCAGGGACATCGATTTCGACAAGGCCAACCCGGCCGGCGAAACCCCGCTGATGATGGCCGCGCTGCAGGGCCAGCTCGACATGGTCAAGCTGATGGTCGACGACATGGAGGCCGAGATCAACAAGACCGGCTGGACGCCGCTGCACTATGCCGCCACCAACGGCCACAACAACGTGGTCAAGTACCTGGTCGACCATGCCGCGTATATCGACGCCGAAAGCCCCAACGGCACCACGCCGCTGATGATGGCGGCGCGCGGCGGCCATATCGAGACCGTCAAGCTGCTGCTCGACGAAGGCGCCGACATGCGCCTGAAGAACCAGCAGGGCATGACCGTGATCGACTTTGCCGAGCGCTACAACCAGGCCGAGATCGCCAGCGGCCTGAAGGCGCGCTGGCAGAAGCTGTATCCGCAGACCCCCATCGTGCCGGCGCCGCCGCTGAAGCCGGCTATCGCCGAGCCCGGCGGCCAGCGCCCCGCGGCGCCGCAAAGCAAGGGCTGGTAAGCCGGGGCAGCGCCGATGGCGAACGGCTCGCGCCTGCGCCAGTGGGCGCGCGGGCTCAAGGGCAGCCTGCTGATGCTGTGGTTCTGCAGCCGCCATCCCGGCACGCCGTGGGCGGCGCGGCTGCTGGGCGCGCTGGTGGTGGCCTATGCCTTCAGCCCGATCGACCTGATCCCGGACTTCATCCCGGTGCTGGGCTATCTCGATGACGTGCTGCTGGTGCCGCTGGGCATCTGGTTCACGCTGCGGCTGATCCCCGCCACGGTCAAGGACGAATGCCGCGGCCGCGCCGAGGCCTGGCAGGCCACCCATGCGCAACGGCCGCGCAATCGCGCGGCCGCCGTGGTCATCGTGCTGGTGTGGGTCGCGCTTGCCTGGCTGGCCTGGCGCTGGCTGGCGCCATACTGGGCGCGGCCCTAGACGTCGTCGGCCAGCCGCACTCCGGTGAACTGCCAGCGCTGGTGCGGATAGAAGAAGTTGCGGTAGGTCGCGCGGATATGCGATTCGGGGGTGACGCACGACCCGCCGCGCAGCACCATCTGGCCGCTCATGAACTTGCCGTTGTACTCGCCCACCGCGCCCGCGTTGGGACGGAAGCCCGGATAGGGCAGGAAGGCGCTGGCGGTCCACTCCCATACGTCGCCGAACATCTGGCGCAGCACGCCGGCGGTGTTCTGGCGGTCCGGCAGCGGCCGCAGCGCGCGCCCCTCGACAAAATTCCCGGTGGCCGGCAGGCGGCTGGCCGCGTGCTCCCATTCCGCCTCGGTCGGCAGCCGGCGTTCGGCCCAGCGCGCGAACGCGTCGGCCTCATAGAAGCTGACGTGGGTCACCGGGCTGTCGGGGTCGACCGGATGCATGCCGCGCAGCGTCATCTGCCACCAGGTGCCTTCGCGCTCTTCCCAGTAGAGCGGCGCCTGGATGCCTTGCTCGCCGACCCAGCGCCAGCCGTCGGACAGCCATAGCCCGGTGCTCTGGTAGCCGCCATCCTCGATGAACTCGAACCATTGCCGGTTGCTGACCGGGTGCGAGCACAGCGTAAAGGGGGCCAGGTAGGTCTTGTGGCGCGGGCCTTCGCAATCGAAGGCGAAGCTCTCGCCACGGTGGCCGACTTCGACCAGCCCGCCATCGAAGCCGATCCAGTCCGGCGCGGGCCGCGGGTCGGCAATCACGGGGGCGGGCAGTTCCGGGGCAAAGGCGGGGCGCAGCGGGTTCTGCGCGAACAGGTGCAGCATGTCGGTCAGCAGCAGTTCCTGATGCTGCTGTTCGTGCTGCAGGCCGAGCGTGATCAGCGCCGCCTCGTCGTCGGTCTGGGCGCTGCCCAGCAGCGACAGCATCGCTTCGTCGACAGCCTCGCGGTACGCCAGCACCTCGTCCAGCGACGGGCGCGTCAGCAGCCCGCGCTGCGGCCGCGGATGGCGCGCACCGACCGCTTCATAGTACGAGTTGAAGAGATAGCGGTAGGCCGGGTCCACCGGCTCGTAGTCCGGGATGCGCGCAGCCAGCACGAATTCCTCGAAAAACCACGTGGTGTGCGCCAGGTGCCATTTTGCCGGGCTGGCGTCGTCCATGGACTGCACGGTGGCATCGGCATCGGACAGGTCGGCCACCAGGGTTTCGGTGGCGGCGCGTATATGCCGGTACTGCGAAAGCAGGGCGGGTTCGTGCGGCGGATGGAGGGCGGCTCCTGGCAACAGGGCTGAAGTCATGCGGGCTCCCGGGTTGGATCGGTCGATGACTGCAGGCGGTGCACCGCCGCGGCCAGTGGCCCGCGGCCGCGCGCCGCCCATGGCACGCGGGGCGCCGTAGCGCCCCGAACCATCATAGACCCGATCCGCTCCCGGGGCGAGCCGGCGCCGTCCTACAGCGCCGGCCCCGCGGCCCCGGTCGGCTTCAGGCGGCCAGCCGGCTGGCGTCGTTCAGTGCCGCGATCTCGGTGCGGGCGCTGGCCAGGCCGGCCTCGCGGAACTGCGGACCCATCGCCAGGCCGTGGGCGCGCACGTAGGTGATGTCGGTGATGCCCAGGAAGCGGAACACGACGTCGACGGTCTTTTCGTGCAGGTCCAGCTCGTTGGCATCCTGGCGCACGCCGCCGCGCGACGACACCACGATCACGCGCTTTCCGCCGGCCAGGCCCACCGGACCGTTCTCGGTGTACTTGAAGGTGCGGCCAGCCTGCGCGATGCGGTCGATCCAGGCCTTGAGCTGGCTGGGGATGCTGAAGTTGTATTGCGGCACGCCCACCACCAGCACGTCGGCGGCGAGGAACTCGGCCAGCCACTGCTCGGTGCGCTCCAGTTCGGCTTGCTGCACGGCGTTCAGGCCGTCCTTGGGGCCGCCCAGCACCGGCAGCAGGTTGCCCGACAGGTGCGCCGGGGCGTCCTGGTCGAGGTCGCGAACGGTCACGGTGGCGCCCGGGTTGGCGGCGACCAGGTCGGCCACCACGCTGGCGGTCAGGCCGCGCGAAACAGAGTTGTCGCCGAGGACGCTGGAATCGATCTGCAGGATGTTCATGTCTTTCTCCACAAGGATGCGGTTGCGATGGAGGAAAGATAGCGGCTGGCCATTGGTATCGGTAGTGAGGCAAAATGCAAAGGATTGTTCTACCGATGCAACGCCATGCCGGACGGCATCTCCGCGGGATTGCGGGCCGTCCGCGTGGCTCCGGAGCCACCCATGCAAGACCTCAACGACCTGTCGCTGTTCGCCCAAGTGGTCGAGCACGGCAGTTTTTCAGCGGCCAGCCGCGCCACCGGCGTGCCCAAGTCGCGCCTGAGCCGGCGCATCGCCCAGCTCGAGCGCGATCTCGGCGTGCAACTGCTGCGCCGGACCACGCGCCAGGTGCGCGTGACCCCGCTGGGCGAATCCTTCTACGAACGCTGCCGCGCCATGCTCAACGAGGCCGCGGCGGCACGCGAGGTCATCGAGCAGGCGCGCGAGCAGCCCGGCGGCACGCTGCGGGTCAGCTGCCCGATCGCCATCGCCCAGATCCTGCTGGCGCCGGCGATCGGCCTCTTCATGCGCGCCAACCCGGCGGTGCGCATCGAACTGGAAACCACCAACCGGCGCGTCGACGTGATCGGCGAGGGCTTCGACCTGGCGCTGCGCGTGCGCGAGGTGATGGAAGACTCCAGCCTGGCGGTGCGCACCTTTGGCGAAAGCGAGCTGATGCTGGTGGCCAGCCCGGCGCTGCTCGACAGCATCGGCCGGCCGCGCACGCCGCAGGCGCTCGACGGCATGCCGGGCGTGGGCCAGCAGCCGCACGACGGCAAGCATGCCTGGACCTTGCGCTGCAAGACCGGCGATTCGATCCAGATTGCCTACGATCCGCGCCTGGTCACGGATGAATTCGCGGTGCTGCGCGAGGCCGCCATTGCCGGGGTCGGCGTGGCCATGCTGCCGCGCATGTTCTGCCGCGAGGCGCTGGAGAACGGCGAGCTGGAACTGGTGCTGCCGCAGTACGACATGCCGGTCGGCACGCTGCACGCGGTGTTCCCGTCGCGCAAGGGCGTGACGCCGGCCACCCGGCGCTTCCTCGACTTCCTGGGCGAGGTGTTGCCCGAATGCGCGCACAAGGTCGGCATGCAGCAGCCGCGGCCGCCGTCGATGCATCGCGTGGTGTAGCGCTGCCTGCGCCACGTGCAACGGCGCTGCCGGGCCGTGTTCGGGCCGTGCCCGGGCCGGGGCGCGTCGCGCATTTGCGGCTTTACGTTCACGCCGGCTCGCACTAAGGTACAGGGGCGAACCACGCGCGTGAGGGCTAAGGCGCATGGTTCGATCACCTCTCATAGACAACGGCAAGGAGAATGGCCATGGGTGGCTCTCAGGGTTCCCAGGACTTGGGCAAGGCGCTGCTGCGCATCGTGCTTGGCGTGTTGATCCTGATGCATGGCATCGCCAAGCTGACCGGCGAGTCCGGCATCGGGTTCGTGTCGAAGGTCGTCGCCGATACCGGCTTGCCGGCCTGGGTCGCCTACGGTGTGTACATCGGCGAAGTCGTGGCGCCGATCCTGCTGATCATCGGGCTGTGGAGCCGGCTGGCGGCGCTGGTCGTGGCCATCAACATGCTGTTCGCGGTGGCGCTGGTGCACAGCAAGGAGCTCGCCCTGCTGTCCAAGACCGGCGGCTGGGCCCTCGAGCTGCAGGGCATGTTCCTGGCTGCGGCGCTGGCGGTGGCCCTGCTGGGGGCGGGCAGGTTCAGCGTGGGCGGCATCAACGGCAAGCTCAACTAGCGCCCGAGGCGGCGCGGCAGGGCGCGCCGCCGATCCCTGGAGATGTATCGTGAATGCGTTCCGGCAACTCTTCCCGTTTGCGGTCCGGGCTGCGGGCCCGATGGCGGCCGCGGCGCTGCTGCTGTCGGGCTGCGCCAGCGTGCCCGACATCAAGACCGACTACAACCGCGCCACCGACTTCAGTGCCTACCGCACCTTCGGCTTTGTCGAGCGTCCCGGCACCGACCGCGCGAGCTATGAGAGCCTGACCACCCAGTACTTCAAGACCGCGGTCCAGCGCGAACTGGGCGCGCGCGGCTACCGCTACGCGGCGCAGGCGCCGGACCTGCTGGTCAACTTCAATGCCAGGCTGCAGGAAAAGGTGGAGGTCAGCCCGGCACCCGCGCCGATGATGGGCTACTACGGCTATCGCGGCGGGCTGTACGCGCCGTGGCCGGGCTACGGCTTCTATAACGACGTCTACCGCTACACCGAGGGCACCGTGAACATCGACCTGATCGACCGGCGCCAGATGAAGCTGGTGTGGGAAGGCGTGGCGGTCGGCAGTGTCGACACCAGCGACAAGGCCAGCGCCCAGCAGCGCATCGACAAGACCGTGGCGCAGATCTTCGCCAAGTACCCGTTCCGGGCCAGGCAGTAAGGGCGGCGGCGCCGCTCAGGCCGGCGGCGTTGCCGTCGCCCGCTCGATGGCGTCCGCGACGAAGGCCTCTGCCGGCCTGGGCGCCGACCACAGGTAGCCCTGGCCCAGCGGGCAGCCCAGCGCCACCAGCGCGGCGCGCTGGGCGTCGGTCTCTACGCCCTCGGCAACGCATTCCAGCCCCAGTTCCCGGGCCAGGCCGATCATGCTGCGGCAGATCGTGGCGCGCTGGCCGTGCCCGTCGACTTCGGCAACGAACGACCGGTCCACTTTCAACTGCGTGAACGGCAGGTCCGCCAGCAGCTTGAGCGTGGCGATGCCCACGCCGAAATCGTCGATCGCCACGCCATAGCCGAGCAGCCGCAGCCGGTTCAGCGCGACCGACAGCGCCAGCGTGTCGGGCACCGGGCAACCCTCGGTCAGCTCCACCGTCAGCGCCTGCCTCGGCACGCCGCTGGCGGCCACCAGCGCCTCGAACGATTCCAGCACGCCCGGCCGGCACAGCGTCTGCGCCGACGCGTTGAGGCCTATCGAGATCCCGACCCCGGCGGCGCGCAGGCGCTGCAGCGCCGCCAGGCACTGGCGCGCGACCAGGAAGAACACCGGGTCGGCCGCGTCCAGCGCCTCGAGCTGCGGGATGAACTGGTCGGGCGGTACCAGGCCATGCTCGGGATGGCGCCAGCGCACCAGCGCTTCGGCCCCGACCAGGCGGCCGCTGGCGATATCGTGCTGGGGCTGCAGCATGACCAGCAGGTCCGTGCCGGCGCGGGTCGCGGCGAGCAGTTCCTCGGCGTCGGGGATCCAGGCGGGTACGCCCGCCGCGGCATCCTGGCGCACCAGGGCATCGGCCAGGATCACTTCGAGCGCATCGCGCGACAGCGGCTTGCGCAGCGCATGCACGCGCGGGATGCCGGCGGCATGCGCCAGGCCGCGGTTGGAATCGAGGATGTCTTCGGCCAGCGCCGTGACCCATACCCACACCGGCGGCGCGCCGGCGAAGGCGCGCGGGCCGCGCCGGTGCAATTCGGCGATCAGCTCGGGGCCATTGCAGCCCGGCATCTCGATATCGCACAGCACCACGGCGAACGGCTCGCGCGCCAGCAGCTCGGCCGCCTGCATGCCGTTGTGCGCGCTGGTCAGGGCCTGCACGCCGACATGGCGCAGCAGGCCCTCGGCGGCGGCGCGCTGGAACGGATGGTCTTCAACGACGAGGATGCGCAGCCTGGCGTAACGGATTGGCATGGAGCGTGAGGAGAAGGGAAGGGCGGCGGGCCGCCGGCATGCGATGCGGCCGGGTTTGCCGAATGGTAGCGCGGCGCGGCTGCGCCAGGCGGCGGCGTGATGGCCCGGCAGTCAGCGTGGTCGTGAATGTGCCCGCGCTCGCCCTGGCATTGTGGCGCAATGGCGTTGATAAAGCGCCGCGTTACGAATATTTGCGCTTTCCGATTCAATCGCCGACTGTCATAACCGCTACAATCGCTGCCCGGTGTTTTGAAGATGGCATGTCGATAATGGGTTTGGGCTGGTTCGGGTTCTCGACTTTCTGGATAGTACCGCTGCTGTGGCGGCTGGCGACGCGCTGGCTGGCCGGCGAGCGGCGCCTGGCCGGGCCCGGCTCGCTGCGCGTGTGGCTGGGCACGCTGGCGGTGCTGTGCGCGAGCGCCTGCCTGGAGGCGCTGACCGGCGGGGACGATCCCGAATCGGGCGCGGGCGGCGCCGCCGGCCGCGCGCTGGCCGGCGGCTTCGGCAACCTGTTCGGCTGGACCGGCGCCTTGCTGCTGATGCTGGGCGTGCTGGCACTGGCCGCGCCGATGGTGTTCGGCGAAACCTGGCGCAGCCTGTTCGCACGCAAGCCGCGCCGCGCCGCCGCGCCTGCCGCGGCGCCCGAGGAGGCGCCGGTGACCTTCGCCGCCACCCAGCCGCTGCGCGAGGCCGAGCGCCGCGATGCACCGGCGGCGGGCAACGCCGGCTGGACCGCGCCCGCGCCGCGCCATCGCAGTTTTGAAGCCGTCTCCGCGCGCCGCCAGCCCGCCTGGCAGCCGCCGCGCCGCACCCGTGAATCGCCGCCGCAGCCGGGCGAGCTCTGGCTGCATCATGCCGACGCGCCGGGCGCGAACAAGCCGGTGCGTGCCCCGCAGCCAGCGCCGGCTCCCGCCGCGCCGGCAACGCGTCCCGCCCAGCCGGCGGCACGCAAGCCGGCCGCCGCTGCCGTGCCCGCACCGGCCCCCGCGCCGCGGCCGGCACAGCCGTTGCGCGGCACCGTGGTCAGCAGCCCGTTCCGCCAGCCGCAGCCGCTGGTCCGTTCGGCGATCACGACGCTGCCGGAAGCGTCCGCGAAGCCCGCCGCCGCATCCGCAGTGCCGGCCACCGCCGCCGCTGTCGCCGCCACCGACACTGCCACCGCCCCGGCCGAGATCGTTGTCGCCGCGCAGGCGGCCGCCAGTGCCGAACGGGATGCCGTCGCACCAGCGCCGCAGGTAATCGCCGTACCCGAGACAGAGCCGACGCCAGAGCCGGAAATCGTGCCGGCGGCGCCGGCCACTGCTTCCGTTCCGGTCGACGACGCCGTTACCGCCGTCCCGGCCGAACCCCTTGCGCTGGATGGCGATGCCCCATCGCTGGCCGCGCTCCGGCAGGAAGCGCTCGACCTGCTCGCCGAGTTGCAGGCCCTGGCGGGCAAGTCCGCGACAGTGCAGTCGGCTGACCCGGCATCGGACCCCTTGCCGGTGGCCATGCCCGAAGCGGCCGCGGAGCTGGCCATCGAGGCGAACGCAGCAGAGCCCGACCCGGTTGCGACACCGCCGCTGGCTGACGTCGCGGCGGAAGCCCTCGTCGGAGCGGAAGCCGAAACGCTGTTGGCCGACGTGCCGGACAGCACGGACGAGACCGCTTGGGAACCCCAAGCAAGCGCGCCGGAGCACGACGCCGACGCCGTAGCCCACGCGGTGGCAAGTTCCGCGATGGAGGAGGGCAGCGAGCCCGAGCCCGACGCCGTGGCGCTGGTCCCGGCCGAAGACGCCGGCACGGAAAGCGCCCTGATGGATGGCAACGATCTGGTCAGCGAAGCCGTCGAGCCGGAGGCGTTGCCGGCCATCGACTTGGCCGATGCAGCCGAAGCAGTGGAAGCAGTGGAAGCAGTGGAAGCCACCGAACCCCAGGCACTTGTCGAAGCCGCGGCAGCCAGCCTGCCGTCGCCGCCTCCCGCCAAGCCCCGCATCGTGCTGCCCGCCGTGGTCGGGCGCACCGTGCCGCTGGCAGCCGCGACGCAGCCTGCCGCCGCCCCGGCGTCCGCACCCGCGCCCGCACCGGTGGCGCCACCGTCGCCGCGCCCGGCGGTCGATTACCGCCTGCCGCCGGCGGACTTGCTGGAAGGCGAAGTCGACAGCGCCGAGCAGGTGTCGGAAGAACGCCTGCGCGAAACCGGCGAACTGATTGCCCAGCGGCTGGCAGAGTTCAAGGTGCCGGTCGCCGTGGTCGGCGCCGGCGCCGGCCCGGTAATCACCCGCTTCGAGGTCGAGCCCGCCATGGGCGTGCGCGGCGCGCAGGTGGTGGGACTGATGAAGGACCTGGCGCGCGCGCTGGGCGTGACCTCGATCCGCGTGGTCGAGACCATTCCCGGCAAGACCTGCATGGGGCTGGAGTTGCCCAACGCGCGCCGGCAGATGATCCGGCTGTCCGAGATCGTCAATGCCGCCTCGTTCCAGGCGCATCATTCGCGGCTGGTGCTGGCGATGGGCAAGGACATCACCGGCAACCCCGTGGTGACCGACCTGGCGCGCGCGCCGCACCTGCTGGTGGCCGGCACCACCGGCTCGGGCAAGTCGGTGGCCGTCAACGCCATGATCCTGTCGATGCTGTACAAGGCCACGCCGGAAGACGTGCGCCTGATCATGATCGACCCCAAGATGCTGGAGCTGTCGGTCTACGAGGGCATCCCGCACTTGCTGGCGCCGGTGGTCACCGACATGAAGCAGGCCGCGCACGCGCTCAACTGGTGCGTCGGCGAAATGGAAAAGCGCTACAAGCTGATGTCGGCGCTGGGCGTGCGCAACCTGGCCGGCTACAACCAGAAGATCCGCGCCGCCGAGGCCGCGGGACAGAAGGTGCCCAACCCGTTCTCGCTGACGCCGGACGCGCCCGAGCCGCTGTCCCGCCTGCCCATGATCGTGGTGGTGATCGACGAGCTGGCCGACCTGATGATGGTCGCCGGCAAGAAGATCGAGGAACTGATCGCGCGCCTGGCGCAGAAGGCGCGTGCCGCCGGCATCCACCTGATCCTGGCCACGCAGCGCCCCTCGGTCGACGTCATCACGGGCCTGATCAAGGCCAATATCCCGACGCGCGTGGCGTTCCAGGTCTCGTCCAAGATCGATTCGCGCACCATCCTCGACCAGATGGGCGCCGAGAGCCTGCTCGGCCAGGGCGACATGCTGTTCCTGCCGCCGGGCACCGGCTATCCGCAGCGCGTGCACGGCGCCTTTGTCGCCGACGACGAAGTGCACCGCGTGGTCGAGCACTGGAAGCAGTTCGGCGAGCCGGACTACGATGACGCCATCCTTGCCGGCGACCCGGCCGAGGCCGGCGGCGCGGACCTGTTCGGCGATGGCGGCGGCGACGGCGAGGCCGACCCGCTCTACGACGAAGCCGCCAGTTTCGTGCTGACCAGCCGCCGCGCCTCGATCTCGGCGGTGCAGCGCCAGCTGCGCATCGGCTACAACCGCGCGGCGCGGCTGATCGAGCAGATGGAAGCGGCCGGGCTGGTGTCGCCGATGGGCCGCAACGGCGCGCGCGACGTGCTGGCGCCCGGGCCGTCGGAATAACGCAACGTTACCTTCGGGAGGCGGTGATGGCGCTCGAGCATGGAAGCTTGCTGGCCGACGTGCCGGTGAACCTGGCGGAGGAAGTGTTCCAGCCGCTGCTGGCGCGGCCTGGCCTGAAGATCGAGCGGATCGTCTCCAACGGGCAGGCCAGTCCGGCAGGGTTCTGGTACAACAGCGCGCAAGCCGAGTGGGTGCTGCTGGTCAGCGGCAGTGCTGCGCTGGAGATCGAGGGCAAGCAAGGCCGGCATGTGATGCGGCCCGGCGACTGGCTGCACTTGCCCGCGCAATGCCGGCATCGTGTGGCGTGGACGGACGAAGGGCAGCCGACGGTCTGGCTGGCGGTGCATTACGAAGGCGCCGGCAACTGAGCTGTCCCTTGCGACAGCGCAGCTTGCATGCCATCGGGGCACACGCTCTCCTCTCCCGCGAAGTGGGCGAGGAGAGCAAACATTCGGCCCTCAGCCCCCGGCCTGATCCGGAAACACCGGCTCCCCAAGATTCAGCATCAACCGGTTCGCCCACGCAAAGATGGCAATCGAGTGGATCAGGTCCAGGATCTCCCCATCGCTCAATCCGGCCTCGCGCAGCGGCTTGAGCTGTTCGGCGGTGACCTCGGCCGGCCGCTCGGTCAGTTCCGCCGAGAACGTGGCGATGGCCCGTTCGCGCGCGGTGGTGCCGGCGGTGTAGGGATCGTCGAAGACCTGGCGGATCACGTCGTTGCGCTTGGCCAGTTGCTCGAACCGCTGCGCGTGCACCGATGCGCAATACACGCAGCCGTTGATGCGCGACACCACCGTGGTCGACAGCTCGCGTTCGGCGCGCGGCATGCCGCCGGGCGCGTACATGATGGCGTTGAAGGCGGTCGAGCGCTGGCGCAGGATCTCGGGCTGGTGGACCAGGAAGCGGTAGTAGTCCTGCACCTTGGCCTTGGGGTGGCTTTCCTCGAGCACGGCGATCTGCTCCGGCGTGGCCTGGTCGAGGTCGACCACGTCCAGCCATGCCTTCCAGTCGAGCACTTCGTTGGTGAAGCCGTGGGATTTGATGATTTCGCTCATGCCAGGGCTCCGTTGTCGTTCAGGGCTTTCAGTGCGTCCAGTCCGGCCACCAGCCGCACCTGGTAGGAGAGGAACGCGACCAGCTGCGCCAGCGTGACCACCGCCGGGGTGCCCAGGCCGGCGGCGGGCAGCGCCAGCAGCGCGGCCTGGTCGCCCTCGACCGGTTTCTCGATCAGCTTGCGGGTGAATTCGAGCATGGCGCGCAGGCGCGGCTCGGCGATGTCCGCGGGCGTGCCCTCGGCCGCGGCGCGGACCTGGCTGGCATCGATGCCGAGCTGTTCAAGCCGGCCCCGGTAGTGCGCGGCCAGTGCCGGCGACGGCGTCAGCCGGGCGGCGTACAGCGCCACCAGCAGCCGTTCCGCCAGCGCCAGGCCGGGCAGGTCGGGGTCGAACAAAGCATCGTAGCTGCCCTGGGTGGCAGCCACGACCTTGTCGCGCTGGTGCCGCAGGGCGTGGGTGGCGCTGCCCGGCGCGAGGCCGGTGAGCTGGTCGATCAGGTCGACCGCGGAAGTCGGGGGCTGGGTCATCGGAGGCTCTGGTGGGATCTTGCGTGAGTTGGGTCGGGGTGGCTTCAGGCCTTGGCGGTGCGCAGCGCCGGCGGCGGCGCCGGCACCCATTCGTCGCCGAAGACTTCGGGCTCGGCATAGGCCCGCAGCGCGGCGTAGTGCAGCTCGATGTCTTCCTGGTACAGCCGCGCGGCAATGCCCTGGCCAAGCCGGCGCGCGCCGTCGCTGATCGCCGGGATGTCGCCGGACACGGTGCCGTGCGACAGCGCCGCCGGATAGCAGAAGCAGTGGATGCGCGTCAGGCCCGGGCAGGCGCCGGGTGTCTTCTCCTGGAATTCGAAGGCTTCGCCGAGATCGGGCGAATCGGACAGCTCGCGGTCTTCCTGGCCCGCGGGCGGCGCATGGCGGTCGCGCCAGAAGCGGATATGCGCGGCGAAGGCGGCGAACTCCGGGCGCGTTTCCAGCGCGATGCGGAAGCCCGTGGAGAAGATCAGGAAGTCCAGTTCGAACTCGCCCTGCGGGGTGCGCACGCGCAGCACGTCGCCCTGCGCCTCGATCGCTTCCAGCGCGGCGCCCAGGTTGAAGTACGCATTGGTATGCCGCGACACGCGCAGCGTGCTGCCGCGCGGCGGCGGCACCTGCTGGCTGTTGATGTAATGGCGCAGGCGCCATTTCCAGGCGTCGGACAGGCCGTAGTGGCCGAAGGTCAGGCCCGGGTTGCCGGCGCCCTTGCTCTTGTTGACGCGCGGAATGTCGGCACGGCGGATCAGCATCTCGACGCTGGCGGCACCGGCCTCCAGCGCGGTCGCGGCGCTGTCCATGGCCGAGGCGCCGGCCCCGACCACGCCCACGCGCTTGCCGCGCAGCGCGGCGTAGTCCATCTGGTCCGACGAATGCGCCCACAGGTGGCGCGGCAGCGCGGCGGCCAACGGCGGCACGTAGGCGCCGCCGAGGCCGTCGCGGCCGGTGGCCAGCACCACGCGGCGCGCCAGCACCGTGAGCGGGCCGGCCGGGGCCTGCAGCGACAGCGCCACCAGCCCGTCGGGGCGCGGCACGATCCGCTCGACCTGGTGTTCGTTGCGGATATCCAGCGCCAGCACCTGGCGGTACCAGCGCAGGTAATCCATCCATTGCAGGCGCGGGATCTTGTCCAGCGCCTGCCACGCGGCCTCGCCGAACTGGGCCTCGTACCAGGCGCGGAAGGTCAGTGCCGGCAGGCCCAGCGCGGGACCGGTCAGCTGCTTGGGCGAGCGCAGCGTCTCCATGCGCGCGGTGGTCGCCCACGGGCCTTCATAGCCCGCCGGGGCGCGGTCGAAGGCGCGCACGCGCATACCGAGGTGGGTCAGCGTGGCGCTTGCCGCGAGGCCGGCCATGCCGCCGCCGATCACGGCGACGTCCAGCACCTCCTGCCCGTCGACGCTGCGCGGCATGGTCCAGGCCTTGGCGGGCAGCTCCAGCCAGGACAGGTCCTGGCGCAGCCGGGCTTCGAGGGCGGCCAGGCCCGGGGGCGGGGGAACGGTCGCAACGGTGGGGTCAGTCATGGCTAGTCAGTCTCGAATCCTGGGTTGGACGGTCCGTGGCATCGCCCGCATCATCCGGGCCGCCCGCGTCACCATAGAGCGATTGCAGCAGCGCGCCGTGCTCCGCCGGCTCGCGCCGCACCAGGTCGGGCAGCAGCGCGGCAGCGGCGTCGGCCACCGCCTGCACCAGCCCCTGCACGGCGGCGCTGGCAGGGCGTGCCTGCGGCGTGATCACCCCGAAAAAGAACGGGATATCGGCATCGATGGGCCGCACCGCGATATCGGTCAGCGGCAGCCCGCGCGCGGTCACCGGCTCCAGCAGCGCGATGCCCAGCCCGGCGCGCACCAGGGTCAGGGCGCTGATCGAGGTGTTGGTGTCGATCACGCCCGCCGCCGGCACCCCGGCGGCGGCCAGCGCGCGGTCGACGCGGCGGCGCAGCCGGTAGGGGTTGTGCATGGTGATCAGGCGGCGGCCGCGGCAGTCATGCAGCGCGATGGCGGGCTGCGCCGCCAGCGGGTCGTCGGCACGCAGCGCCGCCACGCAGGCGGACTGGCCGATCCAGTGCACGGTCACGCCGCGGTGCTCCAGCGGCAGGCTGTTCAGGCCGATGTCGGCGGCGCCGGTCAGCACCGCGTGCACCACCTGTTCGGGCGACTGGCTCTGCACCGCGACGCGCTCCGGCGCGCACAGCCCGCGCGCGAACGCCAGCGCCAGCGCCGGCGGCAGCAGGCCCGCGGCCAGTGCCGGGGTGGCGGCAATGCGCAGCGGCCGGCCATCGCCGCGCGCCAGCGCCGCGGCGCGCGTGCGGATCTGCTGCATGCCCGCCAGCGTCTGCTCGACCTCGTCGTAGAGCAAAAAACCCTGCTCGGTCGGGCTGACGCGCGGGCCGCTGCGGGTGAACAGGGCGAAGCCGAGTTCCGCCTCCAGCTCCTGGATCAGCCGCGTGATGGCCGGCTGCGAGCGGCCGAGCAGCCGCCCGGCGGCGGTGACGCTACCGGTGGTGACGACTGCGGCGAAGGCTTCCAGTTGCCGGATTTCCATTGGGCGGTGGTTGACGTTGGCAATGTATATGTAATCTGGATTCTGACGTGTCCATCATGCAATTGGCAAATACTATTTCGGGATAAGGCTATGCCGCGGCTATGATGTAGAGATGCCGGACGCACACCGGCCCACCAAAAGGACGGATGTGTTTGCCTGGCTCCCCGGCAATTGGCATGACCATGTAAGGGCCACGCTGTGGCGCGTGGCACTTTTGGTGCTGACAACGGCACTTGTGATTGCGGAGCCCGCGCAGGCCGCCGACCCGCTGCGCGTCGGCTCCAAGCGCTTTACCGAGTCCTACGTCCTTGGCGAACTGCTGACGCAGGCTGCTGGCCCGCCTGGCACCGCGCAGCACCATCAGGGGCTGGGCAATACCGCGATCGTGTTCGAGGCGCTCAAGGCCGGCAGCATCGACCTCTATCCCGAGTACACCGGCACGCTCGCCGCCGAGATCCTGAAGCTGCCGCCTGGCGCCGGCCTGGAGGACATCCAGCGGGCACTGGCCCCGCTGGGGCTCGGCGCCACGATCCCGCTCGGCTTCGAAAACACCTACGCCCTGGCCGTCTCCGATACCCGCCCGCTCCACCTGCGCCGGCTCAGCGACCTGGCCGCGCAGCCACGGCTGCGGCTGGGCCTGTCGCATGAATTCCTCGGCCGGGCGGACGGCTGGCCCGGTCTTGCCAGCCGCTATCGCCTGCCGCAGCAGCCGGTCGGGCTGGACCACGGCGTTGCCTATGAGGCGCTGGCAGCGGGGCAGGTGGATGCCATCGACATTTATTCGACCGACGCCAAGATCCTCAAGTACCGGCTGCGCGTGCTCGAAGATGACCGCCGCTATTTCCCGCGCTATGACGCCGTGGTGGTGTACCGGCTGGACGTGCCGCGGCGCTTCCCGCAGGCGTGGCAGGCGCTGCAGCGCCTGTCGGGCCGCATCAGCGCGGCCGACATGGTGGCGATGAACGCCGCGGCGGAGATCGACCGCAAGCCGTTCGATCTCGTCGCGCGAGAGTTCCTGGCCCAGGGCCCGAACCCCGGCACCGAAACCGCCGCGGCGCCGGCATCCGAGGCCGCTGCGGCCGGTACCAGCGGTCGCGGCCTGCTCGGCGCACTGCTTGGGCCCGATACCAACCGGCTGGCGCGGCGCCATGTCGGCCTGGTGGCCGGCGCGGTCGGTGCGGCCACGCTGGCCGGCGTGCCGCTGGGCATCCTGGCCGCGCGCCGGCGGCGCACCGGCCAGGTGGTGCTGGGTGCCGTCAGCGTGCTGCAGACCGTGCCGTCGCTGGCCCTGCTGGCGATGCTGATCCCGCTGCTGGGCCGCATCGGCGTGTGGCCCGCGCTGGTGGCACTGTTCCTGTATGCGTTGCTGCCGATCGTGCGCAACACCGCCACCGGACTGGAGCAGGTGCCAGCGGGCATGCGCGACGCAGCCCGCGCGCTCGGGTTGCGCGGTGGCCAGGTACTGCGCTACGTCGAGCTGCCGCTGGCGTTGCCGGTGCTGCTGGCCGGCGTCAAGACCGCGGCCATCATCAGCGTGGGCACGGCCACCATCGCGGCGTTCGTCGGTGCGGGCGGTTTCGGCGAGCGCATCGCCACCGGGCTGGCGCTGAACGACACCACGCTGCTGCTCGCCGGCGCGATCCCGGCCGCGGTGCTGGCGCTGGCGGTGCAGGCTGCGTTCGAGGCGCTGGAGTGGGCGCTGCGCCGCCATCGCGGCGCGCGCTAGCCGGCCGGCTGCTGCGCGATGAGCCGCCCCAGCGTGGCCACCGCGGCCTCGGCCTCGTCGTTCCACAGGTGGCCATAGTTGAGCCGGATGCAGTTGCGGTAGCCTTGCCGCGCCGAAAAAATCGGCCCCGGCGCGATGCCGATACCGGCTTCCAGCGCGGCATGGTGCAAGGCCAGTGCATCGAAGCCGGCCGCGAACTCCACCCACAGGAAATACCCGCCCTCGGGCCGCGACACCCGCACCTGTTCCGGAAAATGCCGGCCGATCGCATCGATCATGCGGCCCTGCTGCATCTCCAGCACGTGGCGCAGCTTGCGCAGGTGCTTGTCGTAGCCGCCATGCTGCAGGTATTCGGCCAGCGCCACCTGCGCGGGCACGCCGGCCGACAGCGTGGTCATCAGCTTGAGCCGCTGGATCGCCTCGCCAAAGCGGCCCGGCGCGACCCAGCCGATGCGGAAGCCCGGCGCCAGGGTCTTGGAGAACGAGCTGCAATGCATCACCAGCCCTTGCGTATCGAAGGCCTTGGCCGGCAGCGGGCAGCGGTTGCCGAAGTAGAGCTCGCCATAGACGTCGTCCTCGATCAGCGGCACCTGATGGCGCGCGAGCAGGGCCACCAGCGCCTTCTTCTTGTCCTCCGACATGCTGGCGCCGAGCGGGTTCTGGAACTGCGTCATGAACCAGCACGCCTTGACCGGGTGGCGCGACAGCGCCGTGTCGAGCGCGCCCAGGTCGATGCCTTCGGCGGGGTCGACCGGGATTTCGACGGCCTTGAGCCGCAGCCGCTCCAGCGCCTGCAGCGAGGCATAGAAGCCGGGCGATTCGATCGCGACCACGTCGCCCGGCTGCGTCACCGCCATCAGGCACAGGTTCAGCGCCTCGAGCGCGCCGTTGGTGACGACCAGGTCTTCGGCCGGCTGCGGCGCGCCTGCGCCGAGGTAGCGCAGCGCGATCTGGCGGCGCAGCGCGGCATTGCCGGGCGGCAGGTCGTTGACCGAGTACCACGGGTCGAGCGCGCGGCCGGCACGCGCCAGCGACTTGCCCAGCCGCTCCCACGGGAACAGCTCGGGCGACGGAAAGGCCGAGCCGAACTGCACCAGCTCGCGGTCGCGCGCGCCTTCGAGCACGGCGAACACCAGCTTGGAGATGTCCACCTGCGTCGACACCTGCCGCGACGGGCGCGCCTGCGGCTGCGGCAGCTCGCGCCGCGCCGCGCCCGCCACGTAGTAGCCGGAGCGCTCGCGCGCCCGCACCAGTCCGCGCTCTTCCAGCCGGTAATAGGCCTGGAACGCGGTCGACGGGCTGACGCCGTACTGGGCCACGGTCTTGCGGATCGACGGCAGGCGCGTGCCCGGGGGCAGGCTGCCGTTGCGGATGTCGGCGGCCAGGGTTTCGGCCAGGGCTTCGTACCGTTTCATGGTGGGGGCAGGGCGGCGTCGGTCAGGGGATTATCGCCCGGGCGCAACCAACTGATACGTAATTTTTCCAGTTATCTGATGCTGGTATGGCAGGCGGCGCCGGACCATAATCGGCCTCTCGACCCGATACCCGTTGCCGTTGTGCCAGGAGATGCCATGAACCCGTTGAGGCTGTTGCGGACCGTGCTGTGGGGCTTCTTCGGCCTGCGCCAGGGCAGCGAGCACCAGCGCGACCTGGACAACCTGCGCCCGGTGCCGCTGATCGCGACCGGCGTGGCCGTCGCCGCCGCACTGGTGGCCTGCCTGGTGCTGGCGGCCAACTGGGCCGTGTCGGCGGCATGACCTGACTGCACCCATGCGCTTCCCTTGTCACGGGCCGGGCCTCGCTGTGTCCCGCGCGTTGCGCAACCTGGCCGGCCTGGCGCTGGCGCTGCTGCTGCCCGCGGGCCTGGCGCAGGCCGCCGGCGACGCGCAGCAGGTCGAGCGCGGCCGTTACCTGGCCCGCATCGCCAACTGCGCCGCCTGCCATACCAGCGCGGGCGGCAAGCCCTTTGCCGGCGGGCTGCCGATCCGCACCGCGGTCGGCACGCTCTATTCGACCAATATCACGCCCGATGCCGGCAGCGGCATCGGCGCCTACACGCTGGCCGAGTTCGACCGCGCCGTGCGTCACGGCGTGGCGCGCGACGGCAAGCGCCTGTATCCGGCGATGCCGTACCCGTCGTATGCGCGCATGCAGGGCGACGACGTGGCGGCCCTGTACGCCTACCTGCGCGCCGAGGTGGCACCGGTGGCGCAGCGCAACCCCGCGCCGCAGATGCGCTGGCCGTTCGGCATGCGCGGCCTGCTGGCGGTGTGGAACGTGCTGTTTCTCGATGACAAACCGGTCCGCAACGAGCCGTCGCGCGACGCCGCCTGGAACCGCGGCGCCTACCTGGTGCAGGCGGTGGCGCATTGCGGCGCCTGCCATACGCCGCGCGGCACGCTGTTCGCCGAGAAGGGCCTGGATGAGCGCAGCCGGCATTTCCTGTCCGGGGCCAGCGTGGAGGGATGGTCCGCCACCAACCTGACCGGCGACCAGCTCACCGGGCTGGGCGCCTGGTCGCGCGCGGACATCGCGGAATTCCTGCGCACCGGGCGCAATGCGCACGCGACCTCGTTCGGGCCGATGTCCACGGTAGTTTCCACCGCCACCCAGTACATGACCCCGGCCGACCTCGACGCGGTTGCCGCCTACCTCAAGTCCCTGCCGGGCGCGCGCGGCGAAGACAAGCCGTTCCGGCACGATCCCGCCACGGCGCAGCAGCTGCGGCAGGGCCGCTTCGACCTGCCCGGCGCGCGCCAGTATGCGGTGTTCTGCATGCCTTGCCATGGTGCCGACGGCAAGGGCTTCGCCCGGGTATTCCCGCCGCTGGCCGGCAGCCCGACCGTGGCCGATCCGGATCCGGCATCGCTGGTCAACCTGCTGCTCGACGGCGCCGTGACCGCTCGGGTGGGGACCGCGCCGTCGGACTACCACATGCCCGGCTATGGCTGGACCCTGGACGACCAGGAGCTGGCCAACGTGCTGACCTTTATCCGCGGCAGCTGGGGCAACCGCGCCACGCCGGTGGCAGAGGCCGACGTAGCCGCGCGGCGCCGGGCGCTGGCCGCGCAGCGCCAGGCCGACGCCCAACCATGAGCCGCCGATGACGATCACCCGAAGAGACTTCCTCAATGGCACCGCGCTGGCCATTGCCGCGGGGCTGGCGCCGGCGCAGCTGCTGCACGCGCAGCCGCGCGCGGGCGCGCCAGCCGCCGCGTACCCGCCGGCGCTGACCGGGCTGCGCGGCAACCATGCCGGCACCTACACGCTGGCCCACAGCCTGGCGCGCGAAGGCGCGAAGTATCCCGCAGTGCTGGCGCGCGAGGCCTTCGACCTGGTGGTGGTGGGCGGCGGTCTCAGCGGCCTGGCGGCGGCGTGGTTCTACCGCCGCCGCTTCGGCGCCAACCGCCGCATCCTGATCCTGGACAACCACGACGATTTCGGCGGCCACGCCAAGCGCAACGAGTTCACGGTGCGCGGCAAGCGGCTGGTGACCTATGGCGGCAGCGCCGAGATGCCGGCAAGCGCGGCAGGCGACGCGGCGGTGCGCGAGCTGCTGGCCGGGCTCGGGCTCGATGCCGCGCGTCCGCCCGCCGCGTCCGCGGACCCGTATGCCGCGCTCGGCATGGGCCGCGCGGTGTTCTTCGATGCCGAGCACTTCGGGCGCGACCAGTGGGTGGCGGGCGACCCCTTCGGCGAAGCGATCGACGCGCGCAGCGGCGCGCGCGCGGGCGGCCCGGATGCGGCGGCGCTGTCGCGCTTTCTGGACCGCGCGCCGTTGCCCGCGGCGGACCGCGCCGCGCTGGCGCGGCTGGCCGCCGGCACCACCGATTACCTGCCGGCGCTGTCGGGCGCTGAACGCAGCGCGGCGCTGCGCACCATGCGCTACGCCGCCTTCCTGCGCGACAAGGCCGGCATCGGCCTGGCCGGGCAGCGCTTCCTGCGCAGCCGCAGTCTCGATGCCTACGCACTCGATGCCGACGGCATCTCGGTGGCCGACGCCATCGCCATCGGCCTGCCCGCCGGCGCCAACATGCCGGCGCCGGCGGGCAATGCGCGGCTGGGCAAGTCGCCCGGTTCGCGGCTGTGGTTTGCCGATGGCAATGCCTCGCTGGCGCGGCTGCTGGTGCAGAGCCTGATCCCGGGCGTGGCGCGCGTGGCCGCGCCGGCGCAGGTGGTATCGGCGGCGTTCGACTACGGCCGCCTGGATCGCGAAGGCGACCCGGTGCGCCTGCGCCTGAACAGCACCGCGATCGCGGTCGAGCCCGACGGCCCGATCACGCGCGTGACCTATGGCTTCAGCGGCAACCTGCATCGGGTCGAGGCGCGCCACGTGGTGCTGGCCGGCTACAACATGATGATCCCGTACCTGCTGCCGTCGCTGCCGGCGCAGCAGAAGGCCACGCTGCACAACGAGGCCAAGGCGCCGCTGGTCTATACCAAGGTGGCGCTGGACCACTGGCAGGCGTTTGCCGCGCTGCGCACGCGCCGCATCCATGCGCCGGCCATGCCCTACACCGATCTCTGGCTGGAGCCGCCCGCGGGCCGGGAACCCTCCGACCCGGCGGTGCTGCACATGCTCTATGTGCCGACCGTGCCCGACAGCGGCATGCCCGCGCGCGACCGCTTCCGCGCCGGCCGCGCCTTGCTGCTGGGCACGCCCTTCGATGCGATGGAGCGCGACATCCGCGCGCAGCTCGACCGCATGCTGGGGCACCAGGGCTTTGCCTCGAAGGACGTGATCCGCGGCATCACCGTCAACCGCTGGGCGCACGGCTACAGCTACATGCCCGACAGCCTGGCCGGCGAGAACGTGGCGCCCGAGGCGGCGTGGCCCGGGCTGGCCGGCGTCGGCAACATCAGCATCGCCAACAGCGACAACGCCGGCAGCCCTTCGCTGACGGCGGCGGTGGCGCAGGGCAAGCGCGCCATCGAGCGGCTGCCCGGCTAGCGCCCGCTCAGCCCTGGCGCGGCGGCGTCAGCGCGTCGATCTCCGCATCCTTGGACTCCCACTGGCGTGCCAGCCAGTGGTGGAATTCGGTGCGGAAGGCCTTGTCGCTGCCGTAGTCGGCGTTGCAGAAGGACGGCGGCACCGGCAGCTGGCGCATGCGCACCAGCACCGGGCCCGCCCGCCCGCAGGCCAGGTCCCAGAAGCCTGGCGCGCCTTGCGGGTAGACGATGGTGACATCGATCAGCGAGCGGAACTTGTCGCCCATCGCGTTCAGCGCCACCGCCAGCCCGCCGGCCTTGGGCTTGAGCAGGTGGCGGTAGGGGGAATCCTGCGCGGCGTGCTTGGCCGCGGTAAAGCGCGTGCCTTCGGCAAACACCATCACGCTGGTCGGCACCAGCGAGAACTTGGCGCAGGCGCGCCGGGCGGTTTCCTGGTCCTGGCGCCGCAAGGCCGGATTGCGGCGCAGCTCGGCCTTGCCGTGGCGCTTCATGAACGGGAAGTCCAGCGCCCACCAGGCCAGGCCGATCACCGGCACATAGATCAGCTGCTGCTTCAGGAAGAACTTCAGCAGCGGGATGCGGCGGTTCAGCGCCCGCTGCAGCACGAAGATATCGGCCCACGACTGGTGGTTGCAGTTGACCAGGTACCAGTCGGCATAGCGCAGCCCCTCGTTGCCCCGGATGTCCCAGGGTTCGCGCTGGATCCACGCGAACCAGCCGGCGTTGCCGGAGATCCAGGCGGTGGCGATGCCATTGAGCAGCGGGTCGATGCGGCGCCTGGCCGCGGCGAACGGCAGCGCCAGCTTCAGCAGCGCCAGCGGAAACAGCAGCGCGCACCAGAACAGCGTGCTGCCGATCAGCAGGGTCCAGCTCAGGATGCCGGTGACAAAGGCGAAGCGGCCGCGCGGCACCGGCGCCCGGCGGCGTGGCGGCACGGCAGGGGCGGCGGAGGCGGGCTGGCTGGCGTCGGCGGAATCGGGGGCGGCGGTGGAAGCGCGGGAAGATGAGGGCAACGTCGTCATGGGCGCCAGTTTGCAGGCAGGAAAGGAATTGGAGCTTGCGCTTGATCAACGCAGACGCTGGCTCGTGGGTATCTCAAGTTGACGCGCGATGCCTTCAGAACACCAGCGTCGCCGTGCCCATGAAGGTGTTGGTGCTCTTCAGCCGGTTCTTGCTCGCCACCGACGGCACCCAGCGCAGGCCCAGCGACAGCAGGCTCTTGGCGCCGACCTTGGTGTCGTAGGTGACGATCGGGCCCACCGCCCAGTCATGGCCGCGGAAGCCGTTCAGGCGGTCCGCCAGCGGCCCGCTGTCGTCGCCCAGCTGCTGCGTGGTGCCGGCGATCAGGCCCACGCCGGCGCCGTTGGCAAAGCGCTTGAGCAGCATCGTGTCGAGGGTGAACAGCGGCGCGTTCTGGTAGTCGGTGGCATGGTTGCGGGTGTAGAACTGGATGCCGGCAACGGCGTCGAACTCGAGCCCGTGTTCGGGGAACAGCCTGGTGTAGGCCACTTGCGGAATGAAGGTCCAGTTGTTCAGGCTGGGATTGGCCAGGGCGTTGGGATCGTACTTGCCGGTCGGCGCCCACACGTTCAGGCTCAGCGCCACGTGTTCGGTCCTGGAAAAATGGTAGCCGGCGATGACCGGCGCGAACGAGATGTCGAACAGGTTCGAGGTGGTGTCCTGGGTGCTGACGCCGCGGCCGCCGACGGCAAGGTTGGCCGTGACCTTGGTCCACACATAGGGCAGCGTAAAGCTGGAGGCGAAGTTCCAGGCGCCGGTGTCGGTGTCCCACACTTTCATCACCGTGGCCAGGGTGAAGGCGATCTTGCCGTCGATGCCGACCGAGGCCTTGCCTGCGATCGGCACGGTGCGGCTGCCGCCGATCGAGCCGTCGAGGTAGATCTCGCCGACATTGACGATCAGCGCCGGCTCGGGCGACACCACCCCCGCATTGGGGACCACGCTGGTGCCGGTGACGGGGCGCCCGAGCGCGCCTTCGGTGGCGTGGGCGCCGGCGCAGGCCAGCAGCAGCGGGGCAGTCATGGCAAGCCGTTGTGCGAAAGTCTTTGGCATGGGCATCAACAGGTAGGACCGGCCGGCCAGCGCGTGCGGGCGGTGCCCGCGCCGGTTTTTCGACATTGCATACTAGCAGCAAACCCCCGCGTCGCTGTTGGCGCGAAACACGCAAAAACTTTCATTACGGCATCGCAAATATTTACTTCACAAGGCCGAAGCCGCTCTGCCATGATGGCTCTCGCCATATTGGAGCCGCGATGGTAGCGATTTCATTGAGCGCGGCCCCCGGGGGAAATGTGTTCATGCAGAAGTCCAGGTGTGCTGCAGTGTGCGTGGCGGCGGTGGCGCCGATGTTTGCCTTCGCCGCCGGCCCGTCGAGCGACGACATGAATGCGTCGAACAATCCGCTGAGCCCGACCATTACCCTGAACCTGCAGGACCAGTACGTGGGGCGTTATTACGGGCTGGGCGACGAGGACGGCAATAGCGTGCTGCTGCGCGGCACCGTGCCGCACAAGCTGTTCGGGCTGCCGCAGATCGTCCGCTTCACCCTGCCGGTGGTCACCACGCCCGGCGTTGCGCCCGATGGCAGCAAGACCGGGCTGGGCGACCTGAACCTGTTCAACCTGGTGCTGGTGAAAGGGCTGGGCATGGAGTGGGGCATCGGCCCACAGCTGACCATTCCCACCGCTTCGCGCGACCAGACCGGCACCGGCAAGTGGCAGGCCGGCCTGGCGGCGGTGGGCATCTCGCCGCAGCAATGGGGCCTGCTGGGTGGCCTGGTGACCTGGCAGCATTCCTTTGCCGGAGCGGGCGACCGCCCCACGCAAGATAACCTGACCGCGCAGCCGTTCGTGATCTACAACCTGCCACAGGGCTGGTACCTGCGCAGCAGCGCGACCTGGAATTTCGATCTCCGGCGTGGCAGCTATTACATCCCAGTCGGCGTTGGCGCCGGCAAGATCTGGAAGATCGGCAAGGACACCTACAACCTGTTCGCCGAACCCCAATGGACGCTGAAGCATGATGGCAGTGGCGTACCCAAGTTCCAGGTGTTCATGGGGCTGAATATCCAGTTCCCGCTTTAGCGCGAGCGGCGACGCAAAGGCCCAGCCGACCGCGAGCTTCAGGTTTGGCGATGCCGGCGAGCCGGGCAGCTTCGACCGGACCCAGCGTATCGGCAAGGCCGGCCCGGTGATCGACTACGACTCGCGCGCCAACATCTTCTACCCCCGCCGCGGCAGCTATGCCGAACTCGAGGCGCAGTTCGCGCGCGGCGGCTTCGGCAGTACCCAGTCGTTCAAGATGTACAACGCACGCGGCTTTACCTGGCTGCCGCTGGCGCGCAACGTGATCCTCGGCCTGCGCGCCGATACGCGCTTTTCCAGCGGCGACGTGCCGTTCTATGCGCAGCCGTCCGTCGACCTGCGCGCGTGCAGACGGGGCGCTACCAGGACCGCAATGCGTTCGCGGCGCAAATGGAATTGCGCTGGGACGTGACCCCGCGCTGGTCGCTGCTGGGCTTTACCGGCATCGGCAAGGCCTATGGCCGCTGGCACGATTATTCCTCCAGGCGGGCAGCGCCTGGCGCTGAGGCGCTGCAGCTGCGAAAAAGCTTAATTCACTGCGCGCTGAAATCATAAAACGCTGACTTCTGATTGAATAAGCCATCTGACATCATTGTTTGCGCTGAATCAGAGCGGTTTTTGCAGAGACAATGGAATGAGCGGACAACGTGAAGGTGGCAATCCCGACGCAGGTGCGGGGCGTTCCGGCTCGGCGGCGCGGGCGCCAGCATGGCGCGGCGCAAGGCGGGTGTGGCTGCTGGCCCTGCTGAGTGCCGGGCTGGCCGCAGGCTTGGGCGGCAGCTACTGGTATCTGAAGGGCCGTACGCCGGCGTCGCCGGCTATCGTCGTCGGCGATGGCAAGAACGGTCCCGCCGGCATGGTGCGCGTGCCGGGCGGCGAATTCCTGATGGGCAGCGACAGCAAGATGGCGCAGCCCAATGAAAAACCGGCGCACAAGGTGCGCGTGCATGCGTTCTGGATGGACCGGCACCACGTCACCAACGCGGAATTCCGCAAGTTCGTCGAAGCCACCGGTTATGTCACCACTGCCGAGCGCGTGCCCGACTGGGAAACGCTGCGCGTGCAGCTGCCGCCCGGCACGCCGCGCCCGCCCGACAGCGCCATGGTCGCGGGCGGCATGGTCTTCGTCGGCACGCCGCGGCCGGTGCCGCTGCAGGATTACTCGCGCTGGTGGCGCTATGTGCCCGGCGCCGACTGGCGCCATCCGGCCGGCCCCGGCAGCTCGATCGAGGGCAAGGACAACCACCCGGTGGTGCAGGTCTCGTACGAAGACGCACAGGCCTATGCCAGGTGGGCCGGCAAGCGGCTGCCGACCGAGGCGGAATGGGAGTTCGCCGCGCGCGGCGGACTGGAGCAGGCGACCTATGCCTGGGGCGAGCAGTTCGCCCCCGACGGCAGGCAGATGGCCAATGTCTGGCAGGGCCAGCAGAACCAGCCGTTCCCGGTGGTCAGCCCCAAGGCGGGCGGGGCGCTGGGGACCAGCCCGGTCGGGACCTTTCCGCCCAACGGCTATGGCCTCGCCGACATGACCGGCAATGCCTGGCAGTGGGTCGCGGACTGGTACCGCGCCGACCAGTTCCGGCGCGAAGCCGGCAAGGCAAAGCCGATTGAAAACCCGATGGGCCCGCTGGTGTCCTGGGACCCCTCCGAACCCGGCGTGCCGGTCAACGCGCCCAAGCGCGTCACGCGCGGCGGCTCGTTCCTGTGCAACGAGGACTTCTGCCTGAGCTACCGTCCCAGCGCAAGGCGCGGCACCGATCCCTTCAACAGCATGTCGCACCTCGGCTTCCGGCTGGTGATGGACGAAGGCCGCTGGGCCGAAATGCAGCGGCGGCCGCCGGTGGCGATGGCCGGATCCGCCAACCCGGCAGCGCGCTGACGACGCGCGCGGACCACGATTCTTTCCGGCAGGACAACACGCGTCAGGAGCGAGCAATATGACCATGGCAGCGCCCCCCGCAATCCTTGCCAGCCAGACGCGCAAGGCCATCGCCGCGCTGGCGCTGGCCGGCCTGGCACTGGCCGGCTGCTCGACCTCCGCCACCGCGCCGGCTGCGCCGGATGCGGCCGCGCAGCCGGTGCAGACGGCGGCCACGGCGCTGCCGTCGTGGCGCGAGGGTGCGGCCCGGCAGGCGCTGCTGAAATTCGTCGCCGACGTGACGCGGCCGGGTTCGCCCGGCTTCGTGCCGCCCGAGGAGCGCGTCGCCGTGTTCGACAACGACGGCACGCTGTGGAGCGAGCAGCCGCTGTACTTCCAGTTCTTCTTCCTGCTCGACCAGATCCGCGCCGCGGCGCCGCAGCATCCGGAGTGGCGCAGCAACCCGGCCTTCAAGGCGCTGATGGCCAACGACATGCAAGCCCTGATGCGCAACGAAAAGGCGCTGGCCGCGCTGGTTGCCAAGGCCAACAGCGGCATGACCGTGGACGAGTACGACCGCACCATCCGCGACTGGCTGGCAAAGTCCCGGCATCCCAGGTTCAACCGGCCGTACACCGAACTGGTGTACCAGCCGCAGCTGGAACTGCTGTCCTACCTGCGCGCCAACGGCTTCAAGACCTACATCGTCTCGGGCGGCACCATCGATTTCATGCGGCCGTGGAGCCAGGCCATCTACGGCATTCCGCCCGAACAGGTGATCGGCTCCTCGCAGGCGGTGCGCTACCAGGTGCGCGACGGCAGGCCGGTGCTGGTGCGCGACCCCAAGCTGGATTTCATCGATGACGGGCCGGGCAAGCCGGTCGGCATCTACCGCCATATCGGCCGCCGGCCCATCCTCGCGGTGGGCAACTCCGACGGCGACCTGCAGATGCTGGAGTACACCACGGGTGGCGACGGCCCGCGCCTGGCCGTGCTGGTGCATCACGACGATGCCGAGCGCGAGTTCGCCTATGACCGCCAGTCCAAGGTGGGCAAGCTCGACAAGGCCCTTGACGCGGCCCGCGCCAAGGGCTGGACGGTGGTCAGCATGAAGCGGGACTGGCAGCAGGTCTATCCGGCCGGCAAGCCATGACCACACGTATCAGCAGCAAACCGACCGTAACGGGTCAATGAGCGGAGGCGGGACATGCACAGAGTTGAAGAACGCATAGTCAGAGGGCGGAGTTCCAGGCTGGCGATGCTGGCCGTGGCCGCCGTGGTGGTCGCGCTGGCAGGCTGCGACAAGAAGGAAACCCCGCCCAAGGCGCAACAGCCGGCGGCGCAGGCGCCTGCCGCGACGCCGGCAACGGGCGCGGCCGCACCGGTACCGGCCCGCGAGAATCCGCCGGTGGCGACCAGCGCGCCGGTTGCCGCGGCCTCCGCGCCCGCGCTGGCGGCGCCGGCGGCATCCGGCAAGAAGCCGAACATCCTGGTGATCTTTGGCGACGACATCGGCCAGACCAACATCAGCGCCTACAGCCATGGCGTGGTGGGTTACCGCACCCCGAATATCGACCGCATCGCCCAGGAGGGCATGCTCTTCACCGACTACTACGGCGAGAACAGCTGCACGGCTGGCCGCTCCACCTTCATCACCGGTGAAGTCGGGCTGCGCACGGGACTGCTGAAGGTCGGCATCCCGGGCGCCCCGGTCGGCCTGCAGGCGCAGAACGTGACCATCGCGCAGGCGCTGAAGCCGCTGGGCTATGCGACCGGCCAGTTCGGCAAGAACCACCTGGGCGACCGCAACGAATACCTGCCCACCGCGCACGGTTTCGACGAGTTCTTCGGCAACCTCTATCACCTGAACGCGGAAGAGGAGCCAGAGCGCCCGTACTACCCGAAGAACGACGAGGCCTGGGTCAAGGCCAACGCGCCGCGCGGCGTGATCCACTCGTTCGCGGATGGCAAGGTCCAGGACACCGGGCCGCTGAACCGCAAGCGCATGGAGACCATCGACGACGAGACCACCACGGCGGCGATCGGCTTCATGGACAAGCAGGTGAAGGCCGACAAGCCGTTCTTCGTGTGGATGAATACCACCCGCATGCACGTGTTCACCCACGTGCGTGAGTCGATGCGGGGGCAGAGCGGCATGCCGGGCAACGAGTACGCCGACGGCATGATCGAGCACGACGGGCATGTCGGCAAGCTGCTCAAGGCGCTCGACGACCTCAAGGTGGCCGACAACACCATCGTGATCTACAGCACCGACAACGGCCCCAACCAGTTCAGCTGGCCGGATGCCGCGACCACGCCGTTCCGCAGCGAGAAGGACACCAACTGGGAAGGCGCGTTCCGGGTGCCGGCAATCATCCGCTGGCCGGGCCGGATCAAGCCCAACACGGTGTCCAGCACGATGATCTCCGGGCTCGACTGGTTCCCGACGCTGCTGGCCGCGGCCGGCGATACCGATATCAAGGAGCGCCTGCTCAAGGGCACCAGCCTCGGCGGCAAATCGTTCAAGGTGCACCTGGACGGCTATAACTTCCTGCCCTACCTGACCGGGCAGACCAACACCGGGCCGCGCCAGGACTTCTTCTACTTCAACGATGACGGCCAGCTGGTGGCAATGCGCCACAACGACTGGAAGTTCGTGTTCTGCGAGCAGCGCCAGCCGGGCGGCTTCCAGGTCTGGGCCAACCCGTTCACCTGCCTGCGCGTGCCCAAGGCATTCAACCTGCGCATGGACCCCTATGAGCGGGCCGATACGGTTTCCGACCAGTACTACGACTGGACCGCGAAGAACGCCTACATGATCAGTTATGCGTCCTCGCGGGTGGCGCCGTTCCTCCAGTCGTTCAAGGACTATCCGCCCAGCCAGCGGCCGGCCAGCTTCACCATCGACCAGATGACCGAGGCGGTGATGTCGTCGCTCGACAGGGGCGCGGCCGGCGGCAAGTAGCCTTCGGCGTGACCGGCCAGCCGGCTTCCGCTGCAGGGGCTGGCTGGCCCATTCCACAGGGATCGCACCATGGCAGAAGCGCGCGCCGGCGCAGGCTCCGGCAAGGATAAGGTGCGGTATGCGACGGCCATGAACGGGCAGGGCGCCCGGGCCGCCGCGCAGGCGGGGCAGGACAAGCAGGCGTGGCATGACGCCGCGCTGGTGCCTGCCCTGCTGCTTTTTGCCTCGGGCACCGCGGGGCTGGTCTTCCAGGTGCTCTGGATCAGGCAGCTTGCCCTGGTGGTGGGCGTCGAGGTGCACGCCGTCACCACGGCAGTGAGCGCGTTCTTCGGTGGCCTGGCACTGGGCGGCTGGGTCTTCGGCCGCATCGCCGACCGCCATGGTGATCCGCTCAGGCTGTATGCCTGGCTCGAGATCGCGGTGCTGGTACTGGGCGTCGGCGCGACCCTGGCACTGGCGCAAGCCGCCGCGCCGTTTGCCTGGCTGGAGGGCCGCGTAGGCCTGCTGGCGTGGGCTTTGCCGTTCGTGCTGGTGATCCTGCCGGCGGCCGCGATGGGCGGCACGCTGCCGGTGCTGATGCGCGTGCTGGGGTCGCGCCCGGGCCGCGTTGGCACGCACGGCGGGCGGCTCTACGCCGCCAACACCGCCGGCGCGATCGCCGGCACGCTGCTGGCGGGCTTTGTGCTGGTGCCCGGGCTTGGCATCCTTGGCAGTGCCATCGCGGCGGGCGTGCTCAACGGCGTCGCGGCACTGGGTGCCTGGCTGCTGGCGCGGCGGGCAACTAGTCCGTCCGCTCCCATCGGCGCCCACGCGGCGCGCGGTGCCGCCGATGCCGCCACGGATGCTGCCGCCGGCGATGTCGCCAACGGCCGGCTCGCGCTGCTGCTTTACGCCGCCGCCGGCGGCATTGCGCTGGGCTACGAGGTGGTCTGGTCGCAGGCCATCGTGCAGTTCCTCAGCACGCGCACCTTCGCCTTCACCGTGGTGCTGGCCACCTATCTGGCCGGGCTCGCCATCGGCAGCGCGCTGGCCGCGCGCCATGCCGACCGCGTGCGCGACCCGTGGGGCGCGTTCGGGCTGCTGGTGGCGGCGGCCGGGCTGGTGGCTTTGCTGGAATTCGTGTTGCTGGGTGAATGGCTGCTGCGCGCACAGGGCAGCCTGTCGGCGTGGGTGCAGGGGCTGACTGCAAGCCCGCTGCTGGCGGCCTGCGCGCGCTTTGCGCTGGCGGCGCTGACGGTGGTGTTCGTGCCGACGCTGCTGCTAGGCGCGGCGTTCCCGTTCGTGCTGCGCGTCAGTGTGGACAGCCGGCGTATCGGCGCGGGCGTGGGCAGCGTGATCGCGCTCAACACGCTCGGCGGCATCGCCGGCACGGCGCTGGCCGGCTTCGTGCTGGTGCCGTACCTGGGGCTGGTGCGCACGCTGTCGCTGCTAGCGGTCGCGGCGGCGGCGGTCGGCGTGGTGGCGGTGGCGCTGGGCAGCGGCGTGCGGCCCGCGGCGCGCTGGGCGGTGCCGATGTTGGGCGTGCTCGCGGTGATCGCCGCCGCGCTGGCGCCGCCCGACCGGCTCGCCACGCTGCTGGCGCGGGCGCGCGGCGGCGAACTGGTGTTCTACGAGGAAGGGCGCGGCGCCACCGTGGCGGTGGTCGAGCAAAGCTCCGCCACCAACCGTTTCCGGCGCCTCTACATCCAGGGCGTGTCCAATTCCGGCGATGCCATGACCTCGCAGCGATATATGCGGCTGCAGGCCCTGCTGCCCTTGATCGTGCACAACGGCACGCCGAAGTCGGCGCTGGTGATCGGGCTGGGCACCGGCATCACGGCGGGCGCGACGCTGGCGTGGCCCGGGCTGGAGCGGCGCGTGGTGGCGGAGCTGCTGCCGCCGGTCGCGCGCGCGGTGCCCGGCTTCAAGGGGAATTTCGGCGTCACCACCGACCCGCGCGTGGAGATCCGCCTGCGCGATGGACGGCGCGAGCTGCTGCAGAGTCCGCAGCAGTACGATCTGATCACGCTGGAGCCGCCGCCGCCGTCGGCCGCAGGGGTGGCCAACCTGTATTCGACCGATTTCTACCGGCTCGCAGCGGCGCGGCTGCAAGCTGGCGGGCTGGTGGCGCAGTGGCTGCCGCTGCCGACGCAGAACGACGAAGACACGCGCATGCTGGTGCGCAGTTTCCTGGACGTGTTCCCGCACGCCACGCTGTGGACCACCGAGCTGCACGAGATGCTGCTGGTGGGTTCGATGTCGCCGCTGGCGCTGGATGTGGCGCAGGTCCGTGCGCGCTTTGCGCAGCCCGAGGTTGCCGCGGCGCTGCAGGCGGTGGGCGTGCGCTCGGCGGCGGCACTGCTGGCCACCTGGGTCACCGACCGGGCCGGGCTGGACTGGTATGCGGCCGACGCCCCGGCCGTGACCGACGACCGCCCGCGCATCGAATACGCCGGCTGGGTCCGCCCCGATGCGTTCCCGCAATCGTTGTCCAGGCTGCTGGCGCTGCAAAGCGACCCGCCGCTGGCGGGCGCCGACGATGCCTTCTGGCGCGAGCTGCGCCACGAGCGCGAGATCCTGCACACGTTCTACCGTGCCGGCCTCGATGCCTACCGAGGCGACCGCGAAGCATGGGCCAGCCATATCACGCAGGCCATGCGCGCCGATCCCGACAATCCCTACTACGCGTGGTTCGTCGGCGGCCAGGCCCGCCGCGCCCCGGCCGCACCAGCGAACGCCCCAAGGAACGCCCCATGAGCACACGCGACGACGTCCTCGCCCTGCAACAGCGCATGGGCGAATCGATCGTGGGCCAGCAGCGCATGATCGAGCGCCTGCTGCTGGGCCTGCTGGCCGACGGCCACCTGCTGGTGGAAGGCCTGCCGGGGCTGGCCAAGACCCGCGCCATCAAGATGCTGGCGCGCAACCTCGATGCGCGGCTGTCGCGGATCCAGTTCACCCCGGACCTGCTGCCGGCGGACATCACCGGCTCGGAGATTTACTTCAGCGAAGGCGGCAAGGGCGAGTTCCGCTTCCAGCCCGGCCCGGTGTTCGCCAACCTGGTGCTGGCCGACGAGGTCAACCGCTCGCCGGCCAAGGTCCAGGCGGCGCTGCTGGAGGCGATGGAAGAGCGCCAGGTCACCGTCGGCGGCACCACCCACAAGCTCGAGCCGCTGTTCCTGGTGATGGCGACGCAGAACCCGATCGAGCAGGAGGGCACCTACCCGCTGCCCGAGGCGCAGATGGACCGCTTCCTGATGCATGTCAGCGTGGGCTATCCCGAAGCGCAGGCCGAGGCCGACATCGTCAGGCTGGCGCGCGCGGAAGAGGCGGGCGGCGCGGCGGCTGGCGCAAGCGCGGCGGTGCGGCTCTCGCCCGAGGCCATCTTCGCCGCGCGCGCGGCCATCCATGGCATCCACGTCAGCGAGGCGGTCGAGCGCTACATCGTCGCGCTGGTGCAGGCCACGCGCGCGCCCAAGCCCGTCGACGACGACCTCGACCAGTGGATCCAGGTGGGCGTGAGCCCGCGCGGCTCGATCGGGCTGGACAAGGTGGCGCGCGCGCATGCGTGGCTGCACGGGCGCGACTTCGTCACGCCCGAGGATGTGCAGGCCGTGGTCGGCGATGTGTTCCGCCACCGGCTGATCCTGTCGTACGAGGCGCATGCAGCCGGCATCGGCGCCGATGCCGTGATCGAGCGCCTGGTGCAGCAGGTGGCGGTGGCCTGAACAACCGCGAGGGCTTCCCATGCGCTTGCCGTTCCGCGCCATCGCCCGCGCCGCCCCGGCGGCGGCGCACCCACCGTCTTCGCAGGCGGTGCCCGGTGTCAGCGTGGATGCCGCGGCGCTGGCCCGGCTCGAGGTGGCCGCGCGCGACTTCCATTTCCTGCCGCGCCAGCCGGTGCACAGCGTGCTGGCCGGGCGCCATGCCTCGCGCGTGCGCGGGCGCGGGCTGACCTTCGAGGAATTGCGCCTGTACCTGCCCGGCGACGATATCCGCAGCATGGACTGGCGCGTGACCGCGCGCACCGGCCGGCCCCATGTGCGCGTCTACACCGAGGAAAAGGACCGCCCGGTGCTGCTGGTGGTGGACCAGCGCATCAACATGTTCTTCGGCAGCCGGCGCGCGATGAAATCGGTCAGCGCGGCCGAGGCGGCGGCGCTGGCCGCGTGGCGCGTGCTCGCCGAAGGCGACCGCGTCGGCGGGGTGGTGCTGGGCGACGACCGCATCGAAGCGTTTGCGCCGCGCCGCAGCCGCGACGCAGTGCAGCAGCTGCTGGGCGGCATCGCGCGTTTCAACCAGGCCCTGCGCGCCGACGCGCCGGCGCGCCGCGCCGCGGGGCAGCTCAACGCGGCGCTGGAGCGCACCGCGCGCATGGCGCGCCACGACTGCCTGGTGATCGTCGTCAGCGATTTCGACGGCCATGACACCCGCACCCGCGACCTGATGCTGGCGCTGGCGACGCACAACGATGTGCTGACCATCCTGGTCCACGACCCGTTCCTCGGCGCGCTGCCGGGTTCGGGGCAGCTGGTGGTCAGCGATGGCGAGCTGCAGGTCGAGCTGGGCTTCGGCCACGCCGCCACGCGGCGGGGCATCGCCGGGTTTGCCGATGCCCGCGCCAGGTCGCTGCTGGACTGGCACCATGCCATGGGCGTGCCGCTGCTGCCGCTGTCCGCCGCCGAGGAGACCGCGCCGCAGTTGCGGCGGCTGCTGGGCCGGCCGCTGCAGCAGGCGCCGGTGCGGCAACGCGCGGGGGCGGCGCCATGAGCCTCACGCACAGCGCCGCCCCGGCGACCCTGGCAACGCTGGCCGACCTCGCCGTGCCGCCGCCGCCGTCGTGGACACCGCAGACCATCGGCTGGCCGATCGCCGGCGGCGTGCTGCTGCTGGCGCTGGCCTGGGCCGGCTGGCGCGCGTGGCGGCGCTACCGCGCCAACCGCTACCGGCGCGAGGCGCTGGCCGAACTGGCGGCGCTGCCGCAGGACCCGGACCCCGCACACCGCGCCGCGGCCTTGCGCGCGATGGCGGCGCTGCTCAAGCGCACCGCGCTGGCGGCGTGGCCGCGCGCGCAGGTGGCCAGCCTGGCCGGCGGCGGCTGGGCCGAGTTCCTGCGGGCGCATGCGGGGCGGGCACAGGATGTCGCGCCGCAGCTGGCGGCCCTGGTGCAAGACGCCGAGTACCGCGGCGACGCCGCGCTGGCGCAATGGCCCGACACCGAGGTGCGCGCCGTGGCCGCGGCATGCCGGCGCTGGATCGCGGAGCACCATGTACCAGTTTGAATATCCCTGGCTGTTCGCGCTGCTGCCGCTGCCCCTGCTGCTGTGGTGGTGGCTGCCGCCGTACCGCGAGGAAAGTCCGTCGGTACGGCTGCCATTCTTTGGCGAGGTCGCCAGTGCCGCCGGACTGACGCCGGCCGCCGGTGCCGTGGTGCGGCGCCGCAACCGGCTGCAGTGGGTGCTGGCGCCGCTGGCGTGGGTGCTGGTGGTGACGGCGCTGGCGCGGCCGCAGTACCTCGAGGCGCCGCTGCAGAAGGTGCAGCCCGCGCGCGACCTGCTGCTGGCGCTGGACCTGTCGCAGTCGATGGACACGCGCGACTTCCGCGATCCGTCCGGCGCGCTGATCCCGCGCGTGCAGGCGGTGCGGCAGGTGGTCAGCAATTTCGTGGCGCGGCGCCCGGGCGACCGCATCGGCCTGGTGGTGTTTGGCGACGCGCCATACCCGCTGGCGCCGTTCACGCTGGACCACCAGCTGGTGCAGACGCTGATTGCCGGCCTGCTGCCCGGCATGGCGGGGCCGAGCACGGCGCTGGGCGATGCCATCGGGCTCGGCATCAAGATGTTCGGGCACAGCGAAGCGCCGGAGCGCGTGATGATCGTGCTGACCGACGGCAACGACACCGCCAGCCGGATGCCGCCCGAGCGCGCCGGCGGCATCGCGCGCGAGCGCAAGGTGATGGTACACACCATCGGCATCGGCGACCCCAACGCCGCGGGCGAGCAGAAGGTCGACCTGGAGGTGCTGCAGCGGCTGGCGGCGCAGACCGGCGGGCGCTATTTTTTCGGGGCCGACCAGGCCGGCCTGGAGAGCATCTACGCGACCCTCGACCAGATCACGCCGCATGACCAGAAGACGCTGTCCTGGCGGCCGCGGCGCGAGCTGTTCATGTGGCCGCTGGGGGCGGCGCTGGCGCTGGTGCTGGCGTACCAGATGCTGATGTTCGGCTATTCGGCGTGGGTCGCGCGGCCCAGGCCACCCCGGGCCGATGTCGCGGAACCGGCGGAAGCGCCGGAAGCGGCGGGCGCGATGGCGGATGCCGCCGGAGGCGGGCGCTGATGCCGGCCTGGCTCGACACGCTCGCTCACTTCCATTTCCTGCGCCCGTGGTGGCTGCTGGGGCTGCTGCCGGCCGCGCTGCTGGTGTGGGCGGTGCGGCGCCGCGGCGACGTGCGGCGGCGCTGGCGCGACACCATCGCACCGCACCTGCTCGACGCGCTGATGCTCGGCGAACGCCGCCGCCTGGCGCTGCGCCCGGTACACCTGACCGCGCTGCTGCTGGCGCTGGGCGCGGTGGCGCTGGCGGGCCCGAGCTGGCGCCAGGAACGCCCGCCGTTCCTCGACGACAAGGCGCCGCTGGCGATTGCCGTGGACCTGTCGCCCAGCATGGACGCCATCGATGTCACGCCCACTCGGCTGGAGCGCGCCAAGCTCAAGATCAAGGCGCTGCTGGCGCGCCGCGACGGCGGCCGCACCGCCATCTACGCCTATGCCGGCTCGACCCACCTGGTGCTGCCGCTGACCGACGACGCCACCCTGCTGCAGACCTTCGCCGAGGCGCTGCAGACCCGCATCATGCCGGTACCCGGGCGCGACATGGCGCAGGCGCTGCGCGTGATCGACGCCGACCTGAAGCATGAGCCGGTGCCCGGCACCATCCTGTTCCTGACCGATGGCGTCGACCCCGCCGCCGCGGCGGCGTTCCGCGCCCAGGCCGGCAGCGGCCGCAGCCAGCCGGTGGTGCTGGCGCTGGGCACCGAGCAGGGCGGGCCGCTGCGCAATGGCGCGGGCGGCTTGGTCGAGCAGGACGGAGCGCGCGTGTTTGCGCGGCTGGACGTGGCGGCGCTGGAGCGCTTCGGCGATGACAGCGGCGTGCCGGTGGCGACCTTCACGCCGGACAGCGACGACGACGTGGCCTGGGTGCAGCGCCACGTGCAGTCGCATCTCGAACAGATGCAGGCCGGGGACCGTACGCGCTGGAAGGATGAAGGGTGGTGGCTGGTGCCGCCGCTGGCGCTGCTGGCGATGCTGTGGTTCCGCAAGGGCTGGACCGTGCGCTGGAGCGCCGGCCTGCTGCTGGCGCTGGCGCTCGGCGCGCCGCCCGAGGCGCGTGCGCAGTCATCCGCGCCAGCCACGCAAGCCAGTGCGGTACGCCCATGGCGCTTTGTCGACCTGTGGCTGACGCACGACCAGCAGGGCCGGCGCGCCTTCGAGCAGGGCGACTTTGCGCGCGCCGCGACGCTGTTCGAGGACCCGATGTGGCGTGGCATCGCCCAGTATCGCGCCGGCCAGTACGCGCAGGCGGTGCAGAGCTTCGCGCGGGTCGATTCCGCGCAGGCGGACTACAACCAGGGCAATGCGCTGGCGCGGCAGGCCCAGTACCGGCAGGCCGCCGCGCGCTACCGCCAGGCGCTCAGGCGCCAGCCGCAGTGGCCAGCGGCAAGCGCCAACCTGGCACTGATGGAAAAGCTGCTGGCGCAGCAGTTGCCGCAGGAAAAGCCGGATCCCGACGACGGCGAAGAGCCGCCCGACCTGCCGCCGGACCAGGTCAAGTACGACGCCGCGAAGCCGTCGGCGCCGGGCGGCAAGTCGCTGCAGGTGGTGCTGACGCAGGACGCCGAGATGTGGATGCGCGCGATCCAGACCACGCCCACCGACCTGCTGCAGCGCAAGTTCGCGCTGCAGCATGGGCAGGCGGCGCCTGCACCGGACGCGCGATGAGGCGCCACGCCATGCCGCCTCGCGCGTGGCTGCGGCGCGCCGCGCCGCTGGTGCTGCTGCTGGCGGCGTGGCTGTGGCCGTGGCTGGCGCGAGCGGCCGCCGGGCCGATCGTGCGCGTCGAAGTGGGCGCGCGCCAGCCGGTGCTGGTGGGCCAGCAGGTCGGCATCGACATCACCATCCTGGCGCCCAACTATTTCCTGTCGGCACCCGAGTTCCCGCCGCTCGAGGTGCCGGGCGCGGTGGTCACCTTGCCCGATGCACGCGCCGTGAATTCCACCGAGACCATCGACGGCGTGGCCTATGCGGGCATTCGCAAGACCTACGCCTTCACCGCCGAACAGGATGGCGAGTTCCCGCTGCCGGCCGCGACCATCCAAGTGACCTACGCCGGCGATGACGGTGCGCCGCGCGAGGGCAGCGTCACCTTGCCGGTCACCACGATCCGGGCCGGCACGGGAGTCTCGAGCCGCGCGGCGGCGGGCGCCGCCTCCGGCCGGCGCTTGCTGCCGGTGGCGCGGCTCAGCGTGACGCAGGCGCTGGACCACGACCCTGACCACGGCGTGGTCCGGCTGCAGGCGGGCGATGCACTGGTGCGCACCGTCACCACCTTTGCGCCGCGGACCCAGGCGATGATGATCGTGCCGCCGCATGCCGAGTCGCCGCGCGGCGTGCGCATGTTCCGCGCCGATGCGCGGCTGTCCGACCAGGCCCGCGACGCGCCGGAACCGGGCGGCACGCGCGTGGATACGCTGACCTATGTCTTCGAGCGGCCCGGCACCTATACGCTGCCCGCGGTCACGGCGGACTGGGTCGATCCCGCCACGCGGCAGCCGGCCAGGTCCGAAGCGCCGGCGGTAAAGGTCGAGGTGGCCGCCGCGCGCAAGGGCGGGGCGCTGGCGCCGGGCGGGCCGCCGGCCGGTGCGCTGCCGGGCGAACGCGGCCTGCCGTGGCGCACGCTGCTGTGGGTCGCGGGCGCGCTGCTCGGCGCCGCAGCGCTGGCGCTGCTGTGGCGCCGGCTGCGGCCGCGCCTGGCGCGCCTGCAGCAACGCCGCGCCGAGCGCCGCCGCGCCCGCGCCGAGGGCGCCGATGCACGGCTGGCGGCCACGTTGCGGGCCTGCCGCGCGGGCGATGCGGCCGCCGCCAGCCAGGCGCTGGGCGGCTGGACCCGGGCCGCCCACGGCACCACGCCCGCGGCCTGGGCCGAAGCTGCCGGCGATGCCGCGCTGGCCGACGCCGTCACCGGCCTGCAGCGCCACCTCTACGGGGCGGCGCCGGCCCCGTCCGCCTGGGACGGCAATCCGCTCGCCCAGGCGCTGGGCCGCCACGCCAGGCCCACACCGCCGCGCCGGCACCGGACCCCGCCGGCCCTGCCACCGCTCAATCCCTGATCCCGCCGAATTCCACGAACCCAAACCGCGCCCCATGACCTGTACCGTTGAGCTCTTTGCCGCCAACCCGTTGCTGGTGCTGTTCATCACCGTCGGACTCGGCTACTTCGTCGGCAAGGCGCGGGTCGGACCGATCCAGCTGGGGGGCGTGTGCGGCACGCTGATCGTCGCGCTGTTCATGGGGCAGACCGGCTGCCAGATGCATGGCGAACTGAAGGACTTGGCCTTTGCCCTGTTTATCTTCGCCATGGGCTATTCCGGCGGGCCGCAGTTCTTCGCCAACCTGAACCGCTCGAGCCTGCGCTATATGGTGCTGCCGGTAGTGGAGGCGGTGGTGGTGCTGGCGATTGCGCTCGCTGCGGCAGCCTACCTGGGCTTCGATCCGGGTACCGCCGCCGGGCTGGCCGCCGGCGCCGCGACCGAGTCGGCGGTGGTGGGCACGGCCGCCGAAGCGCTCAAGCACCTGGGCCTGGATGCCGCCACCGTGGGGCGCTACGAGGCCAATATCGCCACCGCGTATACGCTGACCTACCTGGTCGGGCTGATCAGCATCGTGTTCTTCACCAGCCAGATCGCGCCGGCACTGCTCGGCATCGACCTGCGCAAGGCCGCGCGCGAGGTCGCGGCGCGCATGGAGGCCGCATCCGACGATGACGTCGCCACCCAGCCGGCGCTGCCGCGGCTGATCGGGCGCGCCTACTCGGTGCAGCAGGCCGCCGGCATGACGGTGGGCCAGCTGCAGCACCAGGTCGGCGGCAGGGCTTCGGTGGTCAAGGTCCTGCGGGGCGGGGCCAGCATCGAGCTGCGCGATGACAACGCCGTGCAGGCCGGCGATATCCTCGCCGTGGTCGGCATCCGCAGCAACCTGCTGAAGGCCGCCGCGCTGATCGGCCCGGAAGTGCTGCTGCCCGAGGCGCACACCGATGCCATCCAGCTGGTGGAAAAGCAGGTGGTGGTGAACAAGCGCCGCGTCAACGGCAAGACCCTCGGCGAGCTGGCGCGCCTGGCCGGCGCGCGGCGGCTGCGCGAGGTCTGGGTGCTGGAAGTGCGGCGCTCGGGGCTGTCGCTGCCGATCACGCGCTCGACGCCGCTGCAGCTGGGCGACGTGATCACCATCGTCGGGCTGGAGCCCTCGCTGTCCGAGGCCATCGGCGGCATCGGCATGGAGGCCAGGGCCGCCGAGGTCACCGACCTGGTGTTCCTGTGCGTGGGCATCCTGGCCGGCTTGCTGGTGGGCACGCTGAGCGTGAGCCTGGGCGGCATGCACATCTCGCTGGGCAGCGGCGGCGGGGCGCTGCTGAGCGGGCTGGTGTTCGGCTGGCTCCAGTCGCGCAAGCCGTCGCTGGGCACCTTTCCGGCGTCCGCGGTGCAGATCCTGAAGGACCTCGGGCTGGCGGTGTTCGTTGCCTGCGTGGGGCTGTCGGCCGGGCCGGATGCGATCGCGCTGATCCGCGAGCACGGCGCGGTGCTGCCGCTGATCGGGCTGGCGGTGTCGCTCGGACCGGCGTGCCTGTCCTTGTGGATCGGGCACAAGCTGCTCAGGATCGAAGGCCCGCTGCTGGTCGGCGCGATTGCCGGGCAGCATGTCAGCACTCCGGCGATCAGCGCGATCCTGGCCGCCAGCCAGAGCTCGGTGCCGCTGCTGGGCTACACCATCACCTATGCCATCGCCAACGTGCTGCTGCCGGTGCTGGGACCGGTCATCGTCTCGCTGGCCTACCGCTTCACCTGAGCCCCGGGTGCCTGACGGACCATTTCTTTGCCGTTCGCGCCGCGCCGTCCTACAACTGGAGTGTGGGGCGGAGGGCACCGCGCCGCACCCGCACAGGACAAGGAGGAGCACTATGTGCCGCTGGCTGGCTTACTCGGGCAGATCCGTTGCATTGGAAACGGTGCTGTTCCAGCCGGAACACTCGCTGATCGACCAGAGCCTGAATTCCCGGCTCGGCCATACCACCACCAACGGCGACGGCTTCGGCGTCGGCTGGTACGGGCGCCATGCCGAGGTGCCGTTCCGCTACCGCTGCCTGCACCCGGCGTGGAGCGACACCAACCTGCGCGAGACCGCCAGGGCGGTGCGCGCGCCGATGTTCGTCGCCCACGTGCGCGCCGCCACCGGCACGCCGACGCAGGAAACCAACTGCCATCCGTTCCGCTTCGGCCGCTGGCTGTTCGTCCACAACGGCCTGATCCGCGACTATCCGCTGGTGCGGCGCGACCTGATGATGGCGGTGGCGCCGCACCTGTTCCGCTGGATCGAGGGATCGACCGATTCCGAGGTGATGTTCTTCCTGGCGCTGACCTTCGGGCTGGAGCGCGACCCGGTCGGCGCGCTCGAGCAGATGGCCGGGCTGATCGAGGACGTCGGCCAGCGCCACGACGTGCAGTTCCCGCTCAACATGACAGTGTGCGTGACCGACGGCCGGCAGATCGTGGCGGTGCGCTATTCGAGCGAGACCAACTCGCGCTCGCTGTTCCACAGCACCTCGTTCCGGCAGCTGCGCGAACTCTATCCGGATGACCCACGCATCGCCGCCGCGGGCGACGACGCCTTCCTGGTGCTGTCGGAGCCGCTGATCGACGTGCAGGGCGTGTGGGAGGAGATTCCCGAGAGCACCATCCTGGTGGCGCGCGGCGGCGAGATCGAGCGCCACCGCTTCGTGCCGCGCCTGCCGAGCCAGCCGGCAGTGCAGGCCGCCCAGCGCAACGCGGCCGCGGGCTGACGCGGCGGGCTCGGCGGCACTACGCAAGCCTCAGGGGCACGCCAGCGCGGCGCCGGCATACAGCAGCAGCGCCACCAGCACCACCACGGTAAAGCCGGCGTGGATCGCCAGCAGCGTGGCCAGCACCGCCGCCACCACCGAGGCACAGGCGTTGATGCCCCAGGCCCACGGCACCAGCGTGTGGTCGCGCGCCGCGAGCCCGGACAGCCCGAGCGGGAACGGCATCCCCATCAGGAAGGCCAGCGGCGCGATCAGCGCCACCGCGATGGCGACGCGGGCGGGATCCGGCCAGGCAATCAGCAGCGGGAACACCTCAGGCAGCGCTATCAGGTAGAGCAGCGCCACGGCGCACACGCCGCCGATCGCCAGCGCCACCTGGCGCCGGCCGCGCCCGGGGCCGGCGCGCGCGGGCATGCGCGGGGCAAAGCGGCTGCCCAGCCCGGCAAAGCACAGGAACGCGCACAGCACCACCGCCACGGCATAGAGCGGGTGGCTCAGGAACAGGATGAATTTCTGGATAAAGGCGATCTCGACGAACATGAAGCCAAGGCCGACCGCGACGAAGTAGAAGCCCGTGCGCGCTGCCGGCAACCGTGACGCTGGCGCGCGCCGCCGCAGCACCCGCAGCGGCACGCCGATCAGCAGCAGCGCCGCGGCCGTGGCCTGCAGCAGCGTCGCCACCAGCACCGGATAGCCCCAGTCCAGCAACGGCAGCCCGCCCTGCGCCTTCAGCGAGATCAGCTCCGGCAGCGTGCGCCATTTGAAGAAATGGAAGAAGTAGGGCCGGTCGTCGGTGGCGGGCCGCACGTCGAACTTGTAGCGCGACAGGAAAAGCTCGCGCTCGGGGCCGAGCAGCGCCTGCGCGGCGGCGAAGAAGTCCGGCTGGTCGAGCACGTTGTAGCGGTTGGCCGCGCCGGGCCGGATGCCGGGATGGTATTCCACGTCGAACGAGCGGGCCCGGCTGAAGTCGAGCAGCGCGCCGATCTCCGCGGGCTGGAAGTCGCCGTGCTTGACCACCAGCGTGGCCGTCTTCCAGCCGCGCAATAGCACCAGCCGGCGCGACGGATCGGGCACGCCCGCGCGCGCCATCGCCGCCACGGCGGTGGCGAACAGTTTGGGAATATCGCGCGGCGGCAGCGAGACCCAGCGCGTAATCGCCAGCAGGCCGCCGGGCCGCAGGTGGCGCAGGTAGGCCTCGAACGCTTCCACGGTATAGAGGTAGCTTTCGGAGAGCGCATACAGGCCCGCCGACGAGGTGCTGAAGGAATCCAGCAGCGCCACCTGGATCAGGTCGTAGCGCTGCCGGCTGGCCGCCAGGAAGCCGCGCGCCTCGCCGACATGCACCTGCACCCCGGCCGCGCTGTACGGCTTGCCCGAAAACGCGCCGAAGCGGTCCTGCACCAGCGCGATCACCTGGGGATTCAGCTCGACGGCATCGACCGCGCTGGCGCCGTGGTAGAGCGCCTGCAGCACGTCGGCGCCGGCACCGCTGCCCAGCACCAGCACGCGCGGCGCCGGCAGCAGGTGATACGGCAGCGCCGAGGTCAGGTCGCCCAGGTAGGCCAGCGGCTCGGGCCGGCCGTCATAGCGGTTGAGCGCGCTCAGGCCGTCGCCGTCGGTAAACACGGCAAGCTGCGGCGGCGGTTCCGCGGTGGCATTCAGGCTGAGCCCGGGCGCATGGCGCAGCGGGATCGACGGACTCTCGAGCACTGTTACCAGGCCGAGGGGACTGGAGCGCTGCGCCACCACGCGCGCGTCGCCGATGCGCAGGGCCTGGCTCAGTTCCTTGTACTCCGACGGCCGCAACGCCATCCAGCCGGCCGGGATGGCCGCCGGCACGGCTGCGGCCGCCAGCAGCAGCGCCGGCAGCCAGGGGCGATGCGAGCGGCATTCCAGGCAGGCCAGCGCCGCCGCGGCCATGCCCGCCATGCTGACCAGGCGCAGGGCATCGATCGGAGCGAGCACGAACAGCGCTGCGATGATGCCCAGCGAACCCAGCCCGGCGCCGAGGATATCGAAGCTGTAGAGCCGGGGCACCTGCAGCGGGAAGCGGGCAAAGCCCAGGCACACGCTGGTGGCCGCGCACAGGAAGGGCACGAACAGCAGCAGGTAGATCGCCACCAGGCGCAGCGGCTGCGTGGGCTCCCAAAGGATTTCCAGCGGGTTGAAGCCGACGCGCTGCGCGAGTTCGAAGCAGACCAGGGCGCTGATGCCGAACAGCAGCGCGCCGCCGGCAAACACCGGCACGAAATGCCGCACCAGCGCCGGCTGCGCCAGTGCCACCAGTGCTCCCGCGGCGCCGTAGCCGAGCAGGGCCACGCTGATCATCATGTAGGCGAAGTGATGCCACAGGATGATCGAAAGCAGCCGCATCAGCAGGATTTCATAGCCCAGCGCGGCGGCAGAGAGCAAGGCCAGGGCAAACAGCGGCGGGCGTGGCATCGCGCTCATCGGGCTCATCGCGCTCATCGCATGAGGCGGCCAGCCGGTGGCGCGCCTCAGTGCTTGCCGACCAGCGGCACGAAGCGCACCGGCAGGATCTGCCGGGTGCTGACGCTGCCGTCCGCGGACTTTTCGACCAGCAGCAGGTACTGCGTCAGGAACTGCGCGCCCACCGGGATCACCATGCGCCCGCCCGGCTTGAGCTGCCGGATCAGCGGCGGCGGCACGTGGCTGGCCGCGGCGGTGACGACGATGGCGTCATAGGGGGCATGCTCGTCCCAGCCGTAGTAGCCGTCGCCCACCTTGCACGCCACCTGCCGGTAGGCCAGTTGCTTCAAGCGCTCGCAGGCCTGGCGCCCGAGCGGCTCGATGATCTCGATGGTGTAGACCGCGCGCGCGAGCTTGCTCAGCACCGCGGCCTGGTAGCCGGAGCCGGTGCCGATCTCGAGCACGCTGTCGCCAGGCTGGACCCGCAGCAGGTCGGTCATCAGCGCCACGATATACGGCTGCGAAATGGTCTGGCCATGGCCGATCGGCAACGGCCGGTTCTCATAGGCGTGCGGCTTCTGCGGGTCCGGCACGAACTCATGGCGGGGCACCTGGCCCATCACGGCCATGACGCCCGGGGCGATGCCGTGGCTGCGGCCAGGCACGCCGGCGCCGGCGTCGATCGCGGCGATCTCGCTGACCATCTCCGCGCGCTGCTTCAGCCGGGCATCGTCGGCCGCGCGGCACAGCCCGGGCGATGCCATGGCGGCAACGGCGAGCAAGGCGATAAAGGGATGGCGGGTGGACGGCTGCACGATGAGTCCCCAGGGAGCCTACCGTCATCGTAGGTCATCGGCTGCGCCGGCGCCGGCAAGTGGCAGGCAAGGCGCTTGCCGTGCCTGCCGGCGCGCTCCAGCCCCGGGCGGGGCTAGCCCGCGATCAGCTTGAGGCCGGCCGGCAGCGCCTCGCCGAATACCCGACCTTCGTCCGCGGCATCCAGCGCCACCATCTCCCGCACCATCGCGATCCAGCCCGGCGGCGCGTTGGCGGCTTCCAGCCGGCGCACCACGTTCGCGCGCGGTTCGTCGGGCAGGTCGCGGGTGCGGTCGCCGGTCATGCGCGCGATCTGCACCGCGGCGAACGCGGCCGGCTCGACCTTTTTCCAGTCGAGCGCCAGGATGGCGTCCAGCCACTGGCCGGCGGTGTCGGCCGGCACCACGCTGTGCGCGCTGCCGTAGAACGGCATGCGCGCGCCGATGCGGCCCACCGCCCACCAGCCCTGGTTGTTCTCGGACGGCTTGCGCAGCCGGGTCAGCAGCCAGTCGGCCAGCTCGGTCTTGGCGTCGACGGGCAGGCGCTCGAGCGAGCCGGCCAGCCGCACCATGTCGGCATAACCGCCACGGGTGGGCCCGGAAGGTTTCTTGAAGCGCGCGCTGCCCGGCGGCTGCAGGTAGAAGGCCATGTCTTCCAGCAGGCGCAGCTGCGCGCTTTCGTCCAGCCCGCCGGCGGCGCGCCGCCACAGCGTCCACCATTCCGACCAGTTCTGGCTTTCGTTGACGTACTGGATGCCCTGGTCGTACTGCGACCAGAGCTGCGCGACGCGCCATTCGTCGAGCGGGTAGCCAAAGCCGGGACGCACGCAATAGCCCGCCAGGTTCAGCCACAGGCGCTCATGGTCCGCCGTGCGGCGGCGGCGCCTGGCGCGCTCCCACAAGGCGCCGAAGAGCTCGCGCAGCAGCGCGCTGTCCCACTGCTCGCGCGCGCCCAGGATCTGCTCCAGCTGCGCGCGCAGGCGCTTGACCTCCTTCGGCCCGACCTCCTGCGAACGCGCGCCGAAGGTGCGGTCGATCAACTCCAGGGCCTGCGGCAGCGACGGGTGGGCCGTTGGCGCCGGCGCGGCCGCCGCGGCGTCGTTGCCGCGCAGCTGGAACTCGAGGCGCCAGCGCTGCGCGGCATCGCCGGTGTTGATGCAATGGACTTCGAGCGTGCCGACCTCGGTCAGCGACGTAGTGATCTGCACCGGCGTTTCGCGCGGGCCGCCGGCGCCGCGTGTCGGCACCACGGTGGCGATCGGCGGCAGGCGCACGAAGTCGCCGCCGGACAGGTCGGTCAGGGCGCCGGGCTGGTAGGGCGTCTCGGCCACCGAAGACACCAGGTGGAACTGCACCGGGTCACCCAGCCGCAAGGCGAAGGTGCGATCGCTGAGCGGGATCTCGTGGCCTTCCTCGGTGCCGCGCGGCAGCAGGCAGATGCCTTGCCGGCCCGTGGCGCCGTCGTCCAGCACCAGGAAATAGCTGCGCGCCGAGCCGCCGCCGATGCGCGGTGCCTGGCCGGCGCGTGCGCGCGCATACGCGACCGCGCCGCGTGCCACGGCAATGTCGGGATCGGCGTTGTGCAGCACCTGCAGCGGCGCGCCGCGCCAGCCGCCCAGCGTGTCGGCGATGCGCTCCGCCAGCGCCTGCGCGCGGAACACGCCGCCGTTGAGCAGCAGGGTGTCGGGCACCGGGAGCGCGTCGTCGGGCGCGTCCACCATGCCGAGCGCGGCACGGGCCTGCGCCGCGTGCTGGCCGAGGAAGGCGGCCACGTGGCGGGTCACGGCGGGATCGGCGGCATAGGGCAGGCCGAACTCGACGATGGCGCCGCGCGCGCGCCGCGGCCGTTCGCTGGCCGGCACCCTGGGGAAGAAGCCGTCGACCACCAGCTGCTCGACCTCCTGCCGCGTCACCTGCACCGAGCGCGCGCCACCGACCAGCCGGGAGCCCGCGCCGAGCAGCGTCACGTTGACGGCATCGGGCGCGTTCGCGCCCAGCAGTTGTTCCTTGGCGGCGCGGCAGCGCGCCACCAGCTGCGACAGGCTCGCGGCCGACAGGCGGGGCTGCGCCGGCGCGCCGTCGCCCAGGCGCGCTTCGACCTGGTGCGCCAGCCCCAGGTCCATGTTGTCGCCGCCGAGCATCAGGTGGTTGCCCACGCCGATGCGTGTCAGTTGCGGCTGGCCGTCCTGCATCGCCACGCGGATCAGCGTGAGGTCGGTGGTGCCGCCGCCGACGTCGCAGATCAGCACCAGCCGGGTTTGCGCAAGGTCCTGGTCCAGCGTGTGGCGATGGTAGAACAGCCAGTCGTAGAGCGCAGCCTGCGGCTCTTCCAGCAGCCGCAGCGCGGGCAGGCCCGCGAGGCGCGCGGCTTCGAGCGTCAGCGCGCGCGCGCCCTCGTCGAACGAGGCCGGCACGGTGAGCACCACGTCCTGCTGTTCGAGCGGCGCGTCGGGGAAGCGGTGGTTCCAGGCGGCGCAGACGTAGCCGAGATAGCTCGCGCTGGCGACGACAGGCGAAATCTTGTCGAGATCCTCCTCGCCGCCCCAGGGCAGGATCGGCGCGGTGCGGTCGACCGAGGCATGCGACAGCCAGCTCTTGGCGCTGGCCACCAGCCGGCCCGGCACCTGCGCGCCCAGCGTCGCCGCGAGGCGACCGAACACGGTGCGGCGCGCGGCCGCGCTTGCGGCCGATTGCCAGGGCAGCTGCAGGTCATCGCCGTTGAGCTCGCCTGGCGCCGCGTGATAGCGCACCGAGGGCAGCAAGGGGCGGGCCGCGACCTCGCCCGGCGCGACCAGCTGGTCGATGTCGAACACGCGGATATCGTCGGAACCGGCCCGGGCATAGGCCACCACCGTGTTGCTTGTGCCAAGGTCGATGCCGACGATGTACTGCTTCATCGCCGCTGCCGCGGGATCAGGCATCGGCGTTGCCGCGCACGTCGAATTGCACCTTCCAGCGTTCGCCGCTGGCGCGCGGCACGGCCTCGAGCTCCAGCGTGCCGGCCTCGGTCACGCGCGCATGCAGTCTGACCGGCACCACTTCGCCGGCGGTGCGGCCTTCGGCGGGCAGCGTTGCCTGGATTTCTTCCAGTTCCTGCAGTTCCTCCGGCCCCCAGAAGTCGAGCAGGGTGCCGACCTGGTCCTGGCGCCGCACCGACGAGCCAAAGAAGCGGAAGTGCACCGGTTCGCCGACCACCAGGCCGAATTCCTGCGGCGGCAGCTCGGCCTCGGTGCCTTCTTCCATGCCGAACGGGGCCACGCACAGTGCCTGGATCGGCGGCTCGAAGCCCGGCACGGCGGGCATCGACGATTCCACCGCGACGTAGTAGGCGCGCGCGGTGCCGCCGCGGATGCGCACGCCCTTGCCGCGCCGCACGTAGCCGTAATAGGCGGCGCCGCGCGCCACCGCCAGGTCCAGCTCGGCGCCGTCGAGCAGGCGCGCCGGCGCCGCGCCCTCGGCAGCGAGCCAGCCGTTGAGCGTCTGCAGGATGCGCTCGACCAGCAGGCCCGACTTGAACACGCCGCCGTTGAACAGCACGGCGGTGGGGCACAGGAAGCTGGCGCCATCCGGCTGCATGGCCTGCAGGCCTTCGATCTCGGCCAGCGCTCCCGCTTGCCGGCCCAGGAACGCCGCCAGGTGGCGCGTGATGGCCGCGTCCTGCGCGTACGGCAGGCCCAGCTGCGTCAGGCCGGCGCGGGCCCGGGTCACCGGGCGCGCCGCGGCGTCGACTTGCGGGAAGAACCCTTCGAGGATGGTCTGGGTCAGTTCGGCGCGGGTCAGCTCGGTGCGGATCGAGCCGCCGATCAGCCTGGCGCCGCGGCTGGGCACGACCAGCGGCACGCTGTCGGTGGCCGGGTCGGTCAGCAGCGTTTCCTTGGCGGCGCGGCAGGCGTAGGTCAGCGCGCGCAGCTGCCACGGATCGGCCTGCGTGCCCTGTGCCGCCAGCTTGCGCGCCACCACGTGCGCCAGCGCCAGGTCCATGTTGTCGCCGCCCAGCAGGATGTGGTCGCCGACCGCGATGCGATGCAGCTCCAGGTTGCCGTCGCGCTCGATCACGGCGATCAGCGACAGGTCAGTGGTGCCGCCGCCGACATCGACCACCAGAATGATGTCGCCGACCTTGACCTGCTTGCGCCACTGGCCGGCGCTCTTCTGGATCCAGCTGTAGAGCGCGGCCTGCGGCTCCTCCAGCAGGGTCATGCGGGCATAGCCGGCCGCCGCGGCGGCTTCGGCGGTCAGCTCGCGCGCGGCGGGATCGAACGAGGCGGGGATCGTCACGGTGACGTCCTGCTCGCCGAACGGTGCGTCGGGGTGGGCCTGGTCCCACGCTTCGCGCAGGTGCGTCAGGTAGCGCACCGAAGCCTCCAGCGGCGATACGCGCGGCACTTCCGGCGGGGCGTCGGCGGGCAGGATCGCCGCGCGGCGGTCGACGCCGGGATGGCACAGCCAGCTCTTGGCGCTGGACACCAGCCGGATCGGCGTGCCCGCGCCGCGGCTGCGCGCCATCTCGCCGACCGCGAAGTCGCGCGCGGCGCTCCACGGCAGGTTCAGGTCGCCCGGGGCCAGTTCGCTGGCGTGCGGCAGGTACAGGAACGAGGGCAGCAGGTCGAGGTCCTCGACCGCGCCGGGCGCGGTCAGCTGCGCGATCGGCAGCACGCGCTGGCTGGTCTTCTCGCCATCGCTGGCGGCCAGGTCGACGTAGGAGACCGCGCTGTGGGTCGTGCCCAGGTCGATGCCGATGGCATAGCGGGCCTCGCTCATAGCTCCACCTCGGCGGGGGCGATCACGCTGGCGTCGTGGCGTTCGGCCAGGCGCGGCAGGCGCACTTCCTCGACCTTCCAGCCGCGATGGCTGATGGCGCCATGGAACGGCGCGCTGCCGACCACGTTGCCGGTCAGGCGGATCGCGCTGGCGTCGAAGCCATCGGCCAGCGTCACGCGGCTGCCCTCGGCTTCCTCGCGTACCGGGCGGATGGTGAAATGCTCGCGCAGCACCGCGCGGCAGCCATCGTGAACCAGGCGCGCGGCGGCGCCGATCTCGGCGTCGGCATAGCGCGCGATGTCTTCCTCGACGAAGTCGACGAAGCGGGCGTCGCGCTGCAGCAGTCCGAGCAATTGCAGCGCGGCCACCGGGCTGGCTTCCTTCAGCGCGGGCGCGGGCTCGGCAACCGGCGCGGCAGCCGGGGCCGGAGCGGGTGCCGTCACCGGTGCCGGGGCCGCCTGCGCGGCGGTTTCGCCCGCGCGCAGCCGCTTGATGCCGGCGGCCAGCTCGCGGTTGCCAAGGATGGCGAAGAACGTGCCCATGGCAAGCGAGAGCCTGCCAAAGAAAGAGAGGTTCGGGTCAGGCATGGATAACACTCCTCTGTGCGCGGAGGCGGAGGACCGCTCAGGCGTCGCGCAGATAGGTGATCAACTGGTCCGCGCGGCTGGGATGCCGCAGCTTCTTCATCGCCTTGCTTTCGATCTGGCGGATCCGCTCGCGCGTGACATCGAACTGCTTGCCGACTTCTTCCAGCGTGTAGTCGGTCGACATGTCGATGCCGAAGCGCATGCGCAGCACCTTGGCTTCGCGCGGCGACAGTTCGTCGAGCATCTCGCGCACCACCGCGCGCAGGCCGGCCTGCAGGGCGGCGTCGGCGGGCGTGGCGGTGTCCGAGTCGGCGATCATGTCGCCCAGGCTGGTGTCGCCGTCCTCGCCCACCGGGGTCTCCATCGACACCGGCTCCTTGGCGATCTTCATGATCGAACGGACCTTGTCCTCGGTCATGTCCAGGCGCTCGGCCAGCACCGCCGGATCGGGCTCCTTGCCGGTCTGCTGCATGATCTCGCGCGACAGGCGGTTGAGCTTGTTGATCTGCTCGATCATGTGCACCGGCACGCGGATGGTGCGGGCCTGGTCGGCGATGGCGCGCGTGACCGCCTGGCGCACCCACCAGGTGGCGTAGGTGGAGAATTTCCAGCCGCGGCGGTATTCGAACTTGTCGACCGCCTTCATCAGGCCGATGTTGCCTTCCTGGATCAGGTCCAGGAACTGCATGCCGCGGTTGGTGTATTTCTTGGCGATCGAGATCACCAGGCGCAGGTTGGCCTGCGTCATCTCGTGCTTGGCCTGGCGCATCTGGCGCTCAGCGGCCAGCATCTTGCGGTTGACCGCCTTCAGTTCGGCCAGCGACAGCGCCGCGCGCGCCTGGATGTCGATCAGCTTCTGCTGGTGGGCTTCCAGGTCCGGCAGCGCGCGCGCGACCGCGGCGCTGCAGGGGCGCCCTTCGGCGGCCAGGCCCTGGCCCCAGGCCAGGTTGGTCTCGTTGCCGGGGAAGCGCGCGATGACGTCCTCGCGCTCCATGCCGCAGCGCTCGACCAGCAGCTGCACCACCTGGCGCTCGATCGCGCGCACCTCGTCGACCATGGACTGGACGTTGGCGCACAGGCGCTCGATGGTGCGGGCGGTAAAGCGGATCGTGCGCAGCTCCTCGCGCACCGCGTCGCGCGCGGTGGCAAAGGCCGGTGCGGCCGCGCGGCCGGCTTCGCTTTCGGCGCGCATGCGCTCGAACTGCTCGGCGACGCGCGCGAAGCGCTTCATGCACTCTTCGCGCAGCCGCGCCAGGTCGGCTTCGGCGCTTTGCTGGCCGCTGCTGCCTTCATCGGCGCTGTCGTCGTCGTCTTCATCGGACTCGTCGGCGCTGTCGAGGCTGCTGTCGTCGGCGTCATCCGCGGCGGCGGCGACCGGCTCGGCGATGGTTTCGTCGCTGAGGCCGTCGACCACGTCGTCGATGCCGATCTCGTTGGCGGCGACCTTGGCCGACAGCTCGAGGATCGTGGCGACGGTGAACGGGCACGCCGAGATCGCGTGCACCATGTTGTTCAGGCCTTCCTCGATGCGCTTGGCGATCTCGACTTCCTGCTTGCGCGTCAGCAGCGTGGCCGAGCTCATTTCGCGCATGTACATGCGCACCGGGTCGGTGGTGCGGCCGAACTCGGAATCGACGGTGGCCAGCGCGACCTCGGCTTCCTCTTCGGCCTGCTCGTCGGAGGCCACCACCGGGCCGTCGCTGAGCAGCAAGGTCTCGGCGTCCGGGGTCTGCTCGTAGATCTTCACGCCCATCTCGGCGAAGGTGCCGACGATGCTTTCCATCGCGGCCGTGTCCGTGAAGTTTTCGGGCAGGTGGTCGCTGATGTCCGCGTGCGTCAGGTAGCCGCGCTGCCTGCCGAGCTGGATCAGCGCGCGCAGCTGCTGGCTGCGCGCGGCGGCTTCGGCCGTCGGATCAGTGTGTGCCGCGGCCGGGCTGGCCTGGCCGGTGTCCTTGACTGCTGCTGCTCGTGTTTTGGCTGCCGTTCGTTGTGCGCCACTTGTCATTGACTGCTGTTTCCTTCGTGCATCGCGTGTCGACGGCAGTGCGCACGAGGGCGCGCGTGATTCCAACCTGCTGTCAAGGCTCGCGTGGGGTTCGGCGGGGGCGGGACGGATAACCGTTCGCCGCGGCCGTTTGAATAGGGGCCGCATATTCTACAGCCATTGCTGCGTCGCAGCAGGTTCCGGGCCCGGAATGCGTGGCGGCTAGTCTGCCGGAATGCGTGATATTTGCAACAGAATGCGCTGAAAAGCGCGGCAGAAGCCGCTGCCGTGGCGGGAATTGCGAGTGCCGGCCGGACCCGGCGCCTGCGCTACGGCCGGCCAAGTGCCGCCTCAGGCATAGTCCAGGGGCAGCGCGGTGGTGTACTTGATCTGCTCCATCGCGAAGCTGGAGCTGACATCGGCCAGTTCGGCACCCTGGATCAGCTTCTTGTAGACGCGGTCGTAGGCGGCGATATCGGGCACCACCACGCGAAGCAGATAATCGGTGTCGCCCGCCATGCGATAGAACTCGGTCACTTCCGGAATCGACGACACCAGTCCGTGGAACTGCTTGAGCCATTTCACGTTGTGCTGGCTGGTGCGGATGGAGACGAACACGGTGACGCCGGCATTGAGCTTGCCGGCGTCGAGCAGCGCCACGCGCTTGCGGATCAGCCCGGCTTCCTCCAGCTTCTGGATGCGGCGCCAGCACGGCGTCGAGCTCAGGCCGACCCGCTCGCCGATTTCCGCCACCGGCAAGGTGGCGTCTTCCTGCAGCAGGGCAAGGATCTGTTTGTCGTAGCGGTCCATGGCGCGTGGCGGTCAGGTGGAGAGGGCGCGGCCACACCAGGCGCGGAGCGGGGCGGCTAGGCGTCGGCGGGCACCAGCAGGTTGACGCCGGTCGCAATATGGTCGCGGCTGACCCCGTAGAGATGCAGGGAAACCGCGATCTCGTCGCTGGTGTTGCCGAGCGCGTGGATATGCTGCAGGCCGCCCGGCACGCTGAAGGTATCGCCCGCGCCGCGCGTGACGGTGTTGGCGTGGCGCGCGTGCCGGCTGGCGGGGTCCCATCGGTAGTGCTGCTCGGTCAGCGTGCCGCGCAGCACGCGGTAGGCGCACCAGGTGCGGTGGCCATGCACCGGGCTGGTCTGCCCCGGGCGCCAGACCAGCACCATGGCCGAGAAGCGTTCCAGCGGATCGCCGTAGACCAGGTGCCGGGCATAGGTGTCGGCCGAGCCCAGCAAGGCCCCCGGCGGCAACGCCGCCAGCAGCGTTTCGGTGTCGGGCAGGTGCTGCGCGATGTGGCTGGCAACCAGGCGCGCGCTGTTGCTGAAGATGTCGGCGAGGTCGAGCGCCAGCCGGTCGAGCGGGGCGCCGGCCGGCCGGGCGGCGGCAAGTGGGGAGGCAGTAGCGGGAGAGGCGGTCGTCATGGCGGACTTCGTCGGCTTGTTCTTGTCTATTCATGATATGGACCGGCGGTAGCACAGGCATGCGATTTGTCCTTCCAGGCAGGCTGGAATTGTAATCCTATTCCGCAAAAACCCGTTTTATTGGAATATGGTTCCAGCGCGCCGCCGTTGGTGCGATAACGCACGCTACGGGATGCGGGTGCGGTCTGGGACGGCGAGGGCCTAGCCGCCCTCGTCCTTGGGCCAGAACGTGATCAGGATGTTGGACGGCGCCACGCCGTTGCTGTCGCGCGGCAACGGGTCCGAGCGCTGCACCGCGCGCAGCACCGCGCTGTCCCAGCCGGCATTGCCGCTGGACCTGGCAAGCCGCGTCGACAGCAGCGAGCCATCGGGCGCCATGTGCACGGCGACCACCGCCGCCGGATTGCCGGGGACGTCCTCGTTGAAGATGATGTTGGGCTTGACCCGCTGGCGCACGCGCTCGGCATAGCCCGACGATGGCCTGGCCGACGATCCGGAACCGGCCCCGGTGTTGGCCGTGGCGCCGGCGCCGCCCGCCTGCGCGCGCAGGCGCGCCAGTTCGGCCTGGCGCTCGGCATTGCTGGCCTGGCGCTGCGCTTCCATGGCCTTGCGTTGCGCCTCCTTGCGCGCCGCTTCGGCAAGGGCCTGGCTTTCGCGCTGCCGCCGCTGTTCTGCCTCGCGTTCGGCCTCCCTGGCCTTGCGCTGCTTTTCCTGCAGCGAGATGTCGGCGTCTTCCTCCTCGACGGGCCGCGGCGTCGGCGCCGGCCTGACGGCCGGCTCGGGCGCGGTGGCCGCAGGGACGGGCTCCCACAGTTCTGCCGCGACCCCGGTGGGCACGGCATTGCGCCAGCGCACGCCGTAGTACAGCAGGGCCCCCAGCAGCAGGTGCATGAGCAGGGCCAGCAGGAAGCAGGTCAGCGTGCGCCGCTCGCGCACGGGCTGGTAGGGAGAGGCGGCGGTCTGCATGGTCCTTGGATGCGGCGGAAACCAGGCCATTTCATTCTATGAGGCGCCACCGCATCAACCAAGTGCAGGACGGTACAGGCGCCGCCTGCCGGTGTCTCGCCAAAGGCTCGGCAGGGCCGCCTCGGCCTCAGCCCCTGGTGAAGATCTCGAGGAAGTGCTTGCTGGGATCCTCGAAATAGATGCGCCGGCCGCCGTCATCGGTATTGACCTCGCCGGGGCGGCGCCGGTACGGGTCGGCCCAGTACGTGAGCTGGTGCGCGCGGATCCGGGCAAAACCGTGGTCGAACTCGGCGTCGCTGACCAGGAAGGCATAGTGCTGCATGGCGATCTCGCCCTGCGCGTCCATGAAGTCGAGCGTCACGCCGTTGTCGAGCGCCACGCCGAGGAAGGGCCCGAACGGCTCGGCCGGCGGGCGGCCCAGGACCTCGCACAGGAAGTCGGCTGAGGCCTGCTTGTCGTGAGAGAAGACGATGGTGTGGTTGAGCTGGATGGCCATGTCGCAATCTCCGTGCTGGGAACAACGCCGCCTCCAGCGTACAAGGATTTTGCGCGCGACGCCCGGCGCGCCGGTCAGGCGCCGTCCAGCTTCCTCAGCGCCGCGCCGACTTCGCCATGGAAGGCGCGCAGCGCCTCCAGCTCGATATTCGCCGGCTGCAGCGCGGGCCACAGCAGGGCCACCATGCCCGCGGCGGTCTTGTCGATATCGACCTCGCGTTCGCGCGCGATGGCATCCCACAGGATATGCTCCATCGGCCCCAGGATGGCGGAGCGCAACAGGCTCAGCGGCAGGTCGGCGCGAATCTCGCCATGTTCGCGGCCGCGCGCGAGCAGCTCCATCAGCGGCGCCGTATAGCGGCGCTGCAGCGGCACGAACTCCTGCCCCAGCTCCGGCCCCTTGGCCCGTCCTTCCGACAGCACCAGCGCGCACAGCCCCGTGCCCTGGATCAGGAACAGGCGCAGGTGCGTCTTCACGTAGAACGCCAGCTGGGCCTTGGTGCTCTGGTCGCGCGGCATGCCGCGCTCGACCGCGTCGATGATTTCGTCGTACCAGTCCTCGATGACCCGCACGCACAGCTTGCGCTTGCTTTGGAAATACGTGAACACCGTGGCCTCGGACACGCCCAGGCGCTGGGCGATCTCGGTGGTGGTGGTCTTGTCGTAGCCCAGCTCCGCGAACACCTCGCGGCTGACGCGCAGGATGTCGCGGATGCGTTGTTCCGCCCTGGCGCCGGACGGGATCCGGCGTGTGGCGGCGTTGTCTTCCATGGTGGCGGTTCCCGGCAGGCGAAAGCGCGAATGATAGGCCGTACCCCCGTTTGGAGGCGCGGAACTGCGGCAGCGCGGACCAGGCGGTCGCCGCGCAATGCCGTCACATCGTACTTCATTTTGGCATGAAGTTGAGTAAGCCTCAAATTAAGGTTGAATTTTCCCGTCCGCCCGTATACCTTTTGGTCATTCCGATGTGACGAGACCGGACATCCCATTCAGATCCGGCGGCACAGGCAGCAGCTTCGATGGGGGTTAACCCTGAATTCCGGGGAATCCCCCGGTGAGATTCACGATCTTGAGTTGCGCTCAATTCAAGTCGAAACCCGACGCGCTTGGAGACAATGATGAAGATGCAGGGAGAGCCGCTTCCCACCATTCTGCCGGCAGGCGGGCTGTCGCATGTCCGTGGCGACACCAGTATTGCGCTGTCCGAGCAGACCGTGCCGGCGCTGCTGGCACAGACCGTGGCAGCGTTCCCGGAACGCGAGGCCGTGGTCTTTCGCGAGCAGGGCGTGCGCTGGACCTGGCGTGAGTTTGCCGACGCCATCGATGCGCTGGCCTGTGGCCTGCATGCGCTGGGCCTGGCCCGGGGCGATCGGGTCGGCATCTGGGCGCCGAACCGGGTGGAGTGGCTGGTGACGCAGTTCGCCACCGCGCGGCTGGGCCTGGTGCTGGTCAACATCAATCCGGCCTACCGGCTGGCGGAGCTGGAGTACGCGCTGAACAAGGTCGGCGTCAAGGCCATCGTCGCCGCCGAGGCCTTCAAGACCTCGCGCTACCTCGAGATGCTGCAGGCGCTGGCGCCGGAGCTGGCCACCAGCGCGCCGGGCACGCTGCAGGCCGCGCGGCTGCCGTCGCTGCGCTGGGTGATCCGCATGGGCGAGGGCGAGACCCCCGGCATGATCCGCTATGCCGAGGTGCTGGCGCGCGGCACTGGCGTTGCGCGCGCGGAGCTCGACCGCATCACCGAGCAGCTCGATCGCCATGACGCGATCAACGTCCAGTTCACCAGCGGCACCACCGGCGCGCCCAAGGGCGCCACGCTGACGCATCGCAATATCGTCAACAACGCGCGCTTTATCGCCATGGCGATGCGCTTCTCGGAGCAGGACAAGCTGTGCATTCCGGTGCCGTTCTACCACTGCTTCGGCATGGTGCTGTCGGTGCTGGCGTGCGTGTCGACCGGCGCGGCGATGGTGTTCCCGGGCGAGGCCTTCGACCCCGAGGCCACCATGCGCGCGGTGAGCGAAGAACGCTGCACGGCGCTGCATGGCGTGCCGACGATGTTTATCGCGCAGCTGGACCATCCGCGTTTCGCCGACTACGACTTCTCCTCGCTGCGCACCGGCATCATGGCCGGATCGCCGTGCCCGATCGAAACCATGAAGCGTGTGGTGGCGCAGATGCATATGTCCGAGGTGACCATCGCCTACGGCATGACCGAGACCAGCCCGGTGTCGTTCCAGAGCAGCACCGCCGATCCGCTCGACAAGCGCACCACCACCGTGGGCCGGATCCAGCCGCACCTGGAAGTCAAGATCGTCGACGCCAGCGGTGCCACCGTGCCGGTGGGCGAGAAGGGCGAGCTGTGCACGCGCGGCTATTCGGTGATGCTCGGCTACTGGGACGACGAGGCCCGCACCGCCGAGGCCATCCGCGACGGCTGGATGCACACCGGCGACCTGGCCACCCTGGACGCAGAGGGCTACTGCAATATCGTCGGCCGCGTGAAGGACATGCTGATCCGCGGCGGCGAGAACATCTACCCGCGCGAGATCGAGGAATTCCTGTTCCGCCATCCCAAGGTGCAGGCGGTACAGGTGTTCGGCGTGCCCGATCCCAGGTACGGGGAGGAGGTGTGCGCGTGGATCGTGCTGAAGCCGGGCGAGAGCGCCACCGAAGACGAGATCCGCGCGTTCTGCCGCGACCAGATCGCGCACTACAAGATTCCGCGCTACATCCGCTTTGTCGACGAGATGCCCCTGACCGTGACCGGCAAGGTGCAGAAGTTCGTGATGCGCGACCAGATGGTGCGTGAGCTGAACCTCGATGAATCCAGGACGGCCTGAGCGCCGGGCCCTAAAGATAAATCCTACCCAACAGATAACCGACTGCCCGAGGCCCTTATGGCGGTAATTGAAACCAAGCTGAACGCCCGCTCCGAGTCGTTCAGGACCAATGCGCAGGCAATGCAGGATCTGGTTGCCGACCTGCAGGCAAAGATCGCGAAGCTGGCCGAAGGCGGCGGCGCGGCTGCCCGGGACAAGCACCTGGCGCGCGGCAAGCTGCTGCCGCGCGAGCGCGTGCAGCAGCTGCTCGACCCCGGCACGCCGTTCCTGGAGCTGTCGCAGCTGGCTGCGTATGACATGTACGACGATGCCGCGCCCGGCGCCGGCATCATCACCGGCATCGGCCGCGTGGCCGGGCAGGAATGCGTGATCGTCTGCAACGA
>NZ_JACHWE010000004.1:0-611362 GCF_014191175.1 Cupriavidus alkaliphilus
CGAGGCTGCCGTCGGCGCCAAGCTTCTCGGCCTGGCGGATCAGGCCGGTGCGGCGTGACTGGCCGCCGCCGGCGAGCGTGGTCAGCAGTGTGATGCGCTGGCCGAGCAGACTGTCCAGCGCAATATCGGCATTGGCGCTGACCGCAACGATGCGCCATTCGAACACCGCAGAGATGGCCTCGCGGCCGGTCCAGGCTTCTATCGCCAGTTCGCGGATCGCACCGTCGCCTTCGAGCGCATACAAGCGATGGGCCGCACTGAAGAGGTGCTGGTAAAGGGTGGCTGCATCCATTCGCTGTCCGAACTCCCTGCGTCAATCGCTGTGGGGCGCGCCAGCAGAATAAGTGGTAAATGTGTCAAAAATATCCGCCACATTCTAGTGCCGTGCGCTAATGCCGGGCAGCAGAAAATTCCGCGCATGCAGCGGCCGCGCCTGCCGTAGTCACGATGGACTCGCGAGCAGGGGGCTTGGGAGAGGTGGGAGAGTCGAAGCGGGAGCGTTGTCGCGGCCATGCTGGCGCCTGTCAGCGCCGGCCGCATCGTCAGCGGGGAACTACCGGGCTCAGTGTCCGCCGCAAACCGGACAGTCCGGCGTACGTGCCAGCCGCATCGTGGTCCATTCCATCGACAGCGCATTGACCATCAGCAGCCGGCCGGCGAGGCTGTCGCCCACGCCGGCAAGCAGCTTGAGGGCCTCGGCCGCCTGTACGGTGCCGACCATGCCGACCAGCGGTGCGAACACGCCCATGGTGGCGCACGCGACTTCCGGCGCGGGTTCCGCGGGGGGGAACAGGCAGGCGTAGCAGGGGGCGTCGGGCTGGCGGCGGTCGAACACGCTGATCTGGCCGTCGAAGCGCAGCGCGGCGCCGGATACCAGCGGCACCTTGTGGCGCACGCAGGCGCGATTGACGGCCTGGCGCGTGGCGAAGTTGTCGCAGCAGTCGAGCACCACGCTGGCCGACGCCACCAGCTGGTCCAGTTCGGCATCGCCCACGCGCGCCGGCACGGTGACGATGTCCAGGCCGGGGTTGATGCGCAGCATGCCTTCGCGGGCGGAGTCGACCTTGGGCCGGCCCACGTTGGCGGTGGTGTGGATGATCTGGCGCTGCAGGTTGGTCAGGTCGACCTCGTCGTTGTCGACCACGGTGATGCGGCCGACGCCGGCCGAGGCCAGGAAGGGCAGGGCCGCGGCGCCGAGGCCACCAGCGCCGATCACCACGGCATGACCGGCCAGCAGGCGCCGCTGGCCTTCGATGCCCAGCTCGTCGAGCAGGATGTGGCGCGAATAGCGCAGCAGCTGTTCGTCGTCGAGGCCGTCGGACGGGTCGTCTTGCGGGCCTTCGTGGATCGCGTCGTTCATGCCGGCAGGCTCACTGAAAGGCCTCGGGACTTCACGGTGCCTTGCCGGTCGGCGTTCCCAGCGGCTCGCCGATTGGCGCGCTGGCCGGCGGCTGCTTGCCGGGGGCCGGTGCCGCCGGCTTGGCGGCCGGTGCGCTGGCGCCCCTGGCGCCGCTCTTGCCCGAAGGCTTCGCCGCCTTGCCGTTGTCGGCCGGCGGGTTCGTTTCCAGCTTGGACTTGGAGCGCTTGACCGGCTGGCCGTTGAGCTGGGCGATGGCCTGCTGCAGCATGAAGTCGTCGGTCGAGCCGAATTCCACCGGCTTCTTGCGGCGCTCTTTTTCGCGCTCTTCCGGGGTCTTCTTCGCGTTCTCTTCTTCCAGGCGGCGCAGTTCCTCGACACGGCGCTGCTCGCGCTCGGTCATTTCCGGTTCTTCCGATTCCTGCTTGTTGTGCAGGTGGCGCTCGGTGTCGATCTCGCGCGTGATCAGCGCGTCGTCGGGGTCGCCTTCGGGGTTCTGGTCGACCGGGATATCCGGACGGATGCCCTTGGCCTGGATCGACTTGCCGCTCGGCGTGTAGTAGTACGCAATGGTCAGCTTGATGCCGGTGTCGTTGGTGAGCGGGCGCACGGTCTGCACCGAGCCCTTGCCGAAGGTGGTCTTGCCCATGATCTGGGCGCGATGGTGGTCCTGCAGCGCGCCGGCCACGATCTCGGAGGCCGAGGCGGAGTAGGCGTTGGTCAGCACCACCATCGGGATCTTCTTGTAGAGCGCGGGCAGGTCCTTGAGCGGATCATCTTCCAGCGACGACAGGCGGTAGTTGTTGTACGAAGCCTTGTACACGCGCTTGGCGTCGGGCACCTGGCCGTTGGTCGACACCACCGTGGCGTCTTGCGGCAGGAAGGCCGCGGCCACGCCGACCGCGCCCTGCAGCACGCCGCCGCCGTTGTTGCGCAGGTCCAGCACCAGGCCCTTCATGTTGGGGTTCTTCTGCGCCAGCTCGGTCAGCTTGCGCGCCAGGTCGGAAATGGTGCGTTCCTGGAAGCTGGTCAGGCGGAGCCAGCCGATATTGTTGTCCAGCATCTTGGCCTTGACCGACTGCACGCGGATTTCGGCGCGCGTGATCGAGACCGGGAAGGTGCGTTCCTCGCTCTTGCGGTAGATCGTCAGCGTGACCTTGGTGCCGGGCTCGCCGCGCATGCGCTTGACCGCCTGCTCCAGCGGCAGGCCGCGCACGGGCTTGTCGTCGATACGGGTGATCAGGTCGCCCGGCTGGATGCCGGCGCGGAAGGCGGGCGTGTCCTCGATCGGGTTGATCACCTTGACCAGGCCTTCTTCCTGCGAAATCTCGATGCCCAGGCCGGCAAAGCGCCCGCGCGTGCCTTCCTGCAGTTCCTTGAAATCCTTCTCGTCGAGGTAGGACGAATGCGGGTCGAGGCTTGCGACCATGCCCTTGATGGCCTCGGTCAGCAGCTTCTTGTCATCGACCGGCTCCACGTACTCGCGCTTGATCTGCCCGAAGATATCGGCCATCAGCCGCAACTGGTCCAGCGGCAGGGGCCCCGATGAATTCTGCGCGGTCGCCGAAATCTGCAGCGTGGCGAGCACGCCGGCGACGAGGCCGACAGAAACTAGGCTGATGTTCTTGAGCGTCTTGCGCATGAGGGCTGCCTGAACTTGTACGCGAAGTACGGGTGTACGGTATGGGGATTATGCCGGCTGCGGCCGCCCGGCGCCGGGCGGTTTGTCCGACAGTATAAGTGCGAGTGGAGAAATGGGCCTGTCCCGTCCCGGCTCAGGGTGGGCGGCCGCACATCGTGCTGCGGCCGCCCGGGCGGATCTCAGCGTGCCTTGCCCTGGCTGGCCACGGCCGCCAGCGAGGCGGCGATGGCGTCCTGGTCACCCAGGTAGTAGTGGCGCAGGGGGCGCAGGTCGGCGTCCAGCTCGTAGACGAGCGGGGTGCCGTTGGGGATATTGAGGCCGACGATGTCGTCATCCGAAATCTGGTCAAGGTATTTCACCAGCGCGCGGATGCTGTTGCCATGAGCGGCAATCACCACGCGCTTGCCGGATTGGATGTCGGGGGCGATGGATTCGTTCCACAGCGGCATCACGCGGGCCACGGTGTCCTTCAGGCACTCGGTCAGCGGGATTTCGTTGCGCGGCACATTGGCGTAGCGCGGATCGTCGTACGAGGCGCGCGGATCGGTCGGCTCCAGCGCCGGCGGCGGCGTGTCGTAGCTGCGGCGCCATACCAGGACTTGTTCGTCGCCGAACTTGGCGGCGGTCTCGGACTTGTTCAGGCCGGCCAGGGCGCCATAGTGGCGCTCGTTCAGGCGCCATTCGTTGCGCACCGGAATCCACATCAGGTCCATTTCATCCTGAACGTGCCACAGCGTGCGGATGGCGCGCTTGAGCACCGAGGTGTAGGCCACGTCGAAGCCCATGCCGGCTTCCTTGAGCAGCTTGCCGGCCTGGCGCGCCTGGGCGGCGCCGGTCTCGGTCAGGTCGACGTCGACCCAGCCGGTAAAGCGGTTTTCGAGGTTCCACGTGGATTCGCCGTGGCGGATGAGGACGAGCTTGTACATGCTGCTGCTTCCAGAGAGTAGGTAACCTGCATGCGTCCGCGCCGTCACCTGGACGGGCCCTGAAAAACGGCCATGACGGGATTCGGTAAGCATCCCATGTCTCGGACAGGCGACAATGGCGGATGGCCGTGCAGCGGCAGGGCCTGGACGCCAAACCGCGTATTTTATAATGCCGCCGACCCAACCTACCGGAAAGCCAACGTGAATTTCTTCGCCGACTACAACAACCTCGCCCTGATCGCCCTCGCCGTGGTGTCGGGCGGCCTGCTGGCCTGGCCCGCGATCTCGCGCAGCGCGGGCGGCAAGTCGGTCAATACGGCCACCGCGACCCAGCTGATCAACAAGCGCGGCGCCGTCGTGGTCGACATCCGCGAGCCCGCGGAGTACGCCAAGGGCCACCTGCCGCAGGCCAAGAGCGCGCCGCTGGCTGACCTGGCCTCGCGCGCCGCCGGGCTTGCAAAGGACAAGGCCGCCCCCATCATCGTGGTATGCCAGACCGGCCAGCGCTCGGGCAAGGCCCAGGCAGCGCTGAAGGAAGCCGGTTACAGTGAGATCTACGCGCTCGAGGGCGGCATTGCCGCCTGGCAGCAGGCGGGCCTGCCGCTGGTGAAGTAAGCGCGGCAAGCTGTCGTAACCGTCACGGCGTGTCCCGGCCAGGCCGGGGCGCGCCCATTGCATTCAAGGAGACCCCGCATGGCCCGCGTCGTCATGTACAGCACCGTGGTGTGCCCGTATTGCCAGATGGCTGAACGCCTGCTCAAGTCCCGCGGCGTGGAAACGATCGAGAAGATCCTGATCGACCGCGAACCGGGCAAGCGTGAAGAGATGATGAGCCGCACCGGGCGCCGCACCGTGCCGCAGATCTACATCGACGACACCCACGTGGGCGGCTTCGACGACCTCTCGGCGCTCGACCGCCAGGGCGGCCTGGTGCCGCTGCTGGCCGCCTGAGTGGCCTCGGGGACGGGCCCTGCGAAGAATCGTCTGATTTTGCGCGGGGCGGTCCCGGCATCCCTCCCGGCGCGGGTGAATTCGCCACCCGCGTCATGTACCATATGCGTTTTCCAACCGGGCACCGGCCGGCCTTGCACGATGCCGCCGCCGTACCCGACACGCATCCAGCCCATCCTCCCGGAAGCCTTTCATGAGCGACCAGCAAAACACCCAGCAGGACGATCAACCTTTCTTCAACATCCAGCGCGTCTACCTGAAGGACATGTCGCTGGAGCAGCCCAACTCGCCGGCCATCTTCCTGGAATCGGAAGCCCCGTCGGTGGAAGTGCAGGTGAACGTCGGCGCTTCGCAGCTGCAGGAAGGCATCTTCGAAGTGGTGGTGACCGGTACCGTGACGACCAAGGTGCAGGACAAGGTAGCCTTCCTGGTGGAAGCGCACCAGGCCGGTATCTTCGATATCCGCAATGTGCCGGTCGAGCAGCTGGACCCGCTGCTGGGCATTGCCTGCCCCACCATCCTCTACCCGTACCTGCGCGGCAATATCGCCGACGTGATCACGCGCGCCGGCTTCCAGGCCATCCACCTGTCGGAAATCAACTTCCAGGCGCTGTATGAGCAACGCCTGCAGGCCGCCATGGAAGAAGCCCAGGGTGCCGAAGGCGGCAACAGCGGCATCGTCATGCCCGACGGCAGCCAGGCTCGCCACTGATCCCGGCGTCCTGCGCCATCCACTGAAACGGGGCTGCGGCCCCGTTTTGCCTTTGGGCTACCATCGTTGGCGCAAGCGGCCAGAGCGCTTGCGCCAACTACTGTTCGAGCTGCCATGAAACTGACCTTCCTGGGTGCCGGGGCGTGGGGCACCGCCCTCGCCAGCCATGCCGCGGCCACCAATGACGTGGTGTTGTGGGGACGCGACCCGGCGCAGCTCGCGGCGCTCGCGGCTACGCGCGAAAACGCTGCCTACCTGCCCGGCGTGACACTGTCCGAACGGCTGGCGGTGCAGGCGGATTTCGAGCAGGCGGTGGCGCACGCCGCCGACGATCCGGACGGCATCGTGGTGGTGGCCACGCCGGTGGCGGGCCTGCGCGAGATGACGCGCCGGCTGGCCGCGCGCGGCGCCAAGCCGGTCTCGATGCTGTGGCTGTGCAAGGGCTTCGAGGCCGGCACCCACCTGCTGCCGCACCAGATGGTGCGGGCCGAGCTCGACGCCGCCGGGCGCACCGAGGGCTTTGCCTATGGCGTGCTGACCGGTCCCAGCTTTGCCCGCGAGGTGGCCCTGGGGCTGCCCTGCGCGCTGACCGTGGCGGGCACCGAGCCCTCGCTGGCGGACCGTGCGCAGGCGGCCTTCCACCACCACGCCATGCGCATCTATGGCAGCGACGACCTGACCGGCGTGGAAGTCGGCGGGGCGGTCAAGAATGTGCTGGCGATCGCCACCGGCGCCAGCGACGGGCTGGGCCTGGGGCTGAACGCGCGCGCCGCGCTGGTGACGCGCGGGCTGGCCGAGATGACGCGGCTGGGCCTGGCGCTGGGCGGCCGGGTCGAGACCTTCATGGGCCTGGCCGGCGTCGGCGACCTGATCCTGACCGCCACCGGCGACCTGTCGCGCAACCGCAAGGTCGGCCAGCAGCTCGCTGCCGGGCAGAGCCTGGAGCAGATCCTGGCGGGCCTGGGGCACGTTGCCGAAGGCGTGCGCTGTGCGCAGGCGGTGGCCGAGCTGGCCGCCACGCACGGCATCGAGATGCCGATCGCACGCGCGGTCTGCGCGGTGCTGTTCGACGGGCTCAGCGCCGCCGACGCGGTGGCGCAGCTGCTGCAGCGCGACGCGCGCGACGAATGACCGACCGCGTTTTTCCCTTGCTCCTGAGCCTTCGCCTCGCATGTCCACACGACGCCAAGCGCTGATCGCGCTCGCTGCCGCCTGCGCCGCCGGCGCTTCCGCCAGCGCTTTCGCCCAATCGTGGCCGGCGCGGCCGCTGCGCATGGTGGTGCCGTTCCCGCCGGGCTCGTCGCCCGACCTGATCGCGCGCATCCTGACCGAAAAGCTGGCCGCGGCGCTGGGCCAGCCGGTGGTGGTGGAAAACCGCCCCGGTGCCGGCGGCAACATCGGCACCGGCATGGTGGCGCGCGCCGCGCCGGATGGCTACACGCTGCTGTTCACCATCAACGGCCCGCTGGTGACCGCCCCCACGCTGTCGCGCAACCTCAACTACGACCCGTTCCGCCAGCTGGCGCCGGTCACGCTGGTGGCGACCTCGCCCAACGTGCTGGTGGTCGATGCGCGGCTGCCGGTGCACAACCTGCGCGAGTTCGTCGCGCTGGCGCGGTCCCGGCCGGGTGAACTGAACTATGGCTCGCCCGGCAACGGCAGCGCCTCGCACCTGGCGATGGAGCAGCTGAAGGCGATGGCGGGCGTCGACCTGCAGCACGTGCCGTATCCCGGCTTCCCGCAAGTCACAACGGCGATGGTCGGCGGGCAGGTGCAGGCGGCCATCATGGTGCCGGCGATCGCGATGCCGCAGGTCAATGCCGGCAAGCTGCGCGTGCTGGCCGTGACCACCACGGGGCGCACCGCGGTGCTGCCGTCGGTGCCTACGGTGGCGGAATCTGGCTACCCCGGCTTCGAGGCGATTTCCTGGCAGGCCGTGCTGGCGCCCGCGGGCACGCCGCAGGCAGTGATCGACCGGCTTTACCGCGAACTGGTGGCGATCATCGGCAGCGCCGACGTGCGCGACAAGATGCGCGCGCAGTATTTCGTGCCGGCCGGGACTGCGCCGGCATCGCTGCGGCAAACCATGGCGAGCGAGAAGGCGCGCTGGGACAAGGTGATCCGTGCAGCCGGCGTGCAGCCCGAGTAAGCCGCCTCGGCAGCTTCAGCTGCCGCCCTCGAAGCCGTTCTGCCGCCAGGCCTCGAACACCACCACGGCGACCGTGTTGGACAGGTTCAGGCTGCGGTTGTCCGGCCGCATCGGCAGCCGGATGCGCTGCGCGGGCGGGAACCACTCGCGGCGCTCGGGCGACAGCCCGCGTGTCTCGGAGCCGAACACGAACCAGTCGCCCGGCCGGAATGCCACCTGGCCGAACGGCGTGGAGCCGCGCGTAGTCAGGGCGAACATGCGCGTCGGGTCGGGTTGTTCGCTGGCCATCAGCGCGTCCCAGCTGTCGTGCACGCGCATGGTGGCGTACTCGTGGTAATCCAGCCCCGCGCGGCGCATGCGTGCGTCTTCCAGCGGAAATCCCAGGGGTTTGACCAGGTGCAGCTGCGCGCCGGTGTTGGCACACAGGCGGATCACATTGCCGGTATTGGGCGGGATTTCCGGTTCGACCAGGACGACGTTGAACATGATGCGGGGCGATGGCGGGCGCGCGGGCGCCCTTCGTCAGAACGGTGCGCAGCTTACCGCGCGTCCGTGCCTGTGTCATCCCGCCCCGTGTTATCCCGCTACGGCGTGCGCAGCGCGACGATCACGCTGACCCGGGCCGCGCCCCGGGCCTTGAGCGCGGCGGCGGCCTCGTGCAGGGTCGCGCCGGAAGTCATGACATCGTCCACCAGCGCCACGTGCAGGCCGTCGAGCCGCGAGGCGCGCGCGGGCGCGAACGCGCCGCGCAGGTTTACCTGCCGCGCGGCCAGGTCCAGCGCGCGCTGGCTGCCGGTGTCGCGCTGGCGCTGCAGCAGCACCGGGTCGGCGCGCAGGCCCAGGCGGCGCGCCAGCGGCCGCGCGATTTCCCAGGCTTGGTTGAAGCCGCGAGCGGCCAGGCGTTGCGGCGCCAGCGGCACCGGCACGATCAGGTCGGGTGCGGCATGCCTGGCCGCGGCCCAGGCCCCGGGCAGGCCCTCGGCCAGCCTGGTGGCGAGCCACGCCGCCAGCGGCAGGGCGTGGCCGAACTTGAGCGCCAGCACCAGCTGGTCCTGCGGCGAGGCGTAGTCGCCCAGCGCATGGGCGTGGTCGAAGGCGCGGGGCGAGGCGCCGCAGGCCGGGCAGTGCCAATGCCGCCCCAGGGCCAGCGCGCACACCGGGCAGCGCCGCACCGGGCGCAGCAGGTCGGCGGCGCAGGGCGCGCATACCACCTGCCCCTGCACCGCCCCGCACAGCGCGCAGGCGCTGGGCAACAACTGTTCGCGCGCACTGGACCAAGCGCGGCCGGCAGCGCCGGCAGCCTGCGCGGCGCGCGCGTATACTTGCCGTCCGGTCGCGGCCCATCGGGCGCGGCGGCCTTGTTCGTCCGGCGCCTGGGGCAGAGCCTGCCCGCGCGCCGGTTCCTGTTTTCCTTGCTGCCCTGTCTGCCCGTGTCCCTCCATGCCGCCGATTCTCCCGATGCCTTCCTGCCGCCCGCGCGCCTGACCCGGCTCGCCTTCGACCGGCGCAGCCGCAGCTTCGGCCAGCTCGACTTCCTGCTGGGCGAGATCGGGCGCCGCATGCAGGAGCGCATGGAGGTGATCCGCCTGGCGCCGCAGCGCGCACTGGATATCGGCTGCGGCCACGGCCAGGGGCTGGCCGGGCTGCGCGCGCGCTTTCCGGATGCGCAGATCGCCGGCCTGGATATCTCCGGCGCGATGCTGGCCGAGGCCGGCCAGCGCGATCCGCAGCGCCGGCCCGGCTGGATCGGCCGCATGCTGGGCAAGCGGCCGCTGTTCGACCTGGTCCAGGGCGATCTTGCCACACTGCCTTTTGCGCCCGCGAGCTTCGACCTGCTCTGGTCCAACCTGGCCCTGCACTGGCACCCGGAACCGCACCGCGTGTTCCCGGAGTGGCACCGGGTGGCGCGCGACGAAGGGCTGGTGCTGTTCTCGCTGTTCGGGCCGGACACGCTGAAGGAGCTGCGCGCGGCCTTTGCCGAGGTCGACCGCGCGCCCCATACGTTGCGCTTTGTCGACATGCACGACATCGGCGACATGCTGGTGCACAGCGGCTGGTCGACGCCGGTAATGGATATGGAAACACTGACCGTGACCTACGAGTCGCCCGCCACGCTGCTGCGCGAGGTGCAGGCCTTCGGCGGCCTGCGCCTGCCCGCCGGGGCGCCGCCGCAAGGCCTGCACGGCCGCCGCTGGTACCAGGCGCTGACGCAGGCGCTGGAGCGGCGCCGCAACGCCGACGGCGTGATCCCGCTGAGTTTCGAGATCGTCTACGGCCATGCCTGGAAGCTGGCGCCGCGCGGTGCCCAGGCGCGCGACGGCGAAGGCCGCGCGGTGGTGCCGCTGGACCAGATCGGCCGTGCAAAACCGCGTCGCGCAGGTTAAAACTGAGTTAACTTGCGCCGGCGGCGGATTGCCGCAAACATAGTGCCGGCGCGGCGGGCAGGGCGATGGCAGTATTTCGGCCCATGCACAGAATCAGGCGGCGCGCAAGCCTCGCGGTCAAGGGGCGCCCTTGTCCGTGTATGGGAAGCGCCCTATAATGCGCCAGTTTGTCGCAGTGGTCCCCTGGCACAAGAACGTCCTGGTTTGCACGCACTGTGCGGTCCGGACGCCATCGTCCCGGGTGTGCATCCGATGCAGAGTGGTTGGCGATGCAAGACTTGGGTATCGCATTCCAGACGGCAGGTGGTGACTCCGGCGGAAATCTCGACGGACCTTCCTCCTCGCCCCACGACTGGCTGATGAAGCGGAACTGCTCGCTGAGTCCACGCCAGGTCGGCTGGTTTTACCTCTCGATCCTCACGGTTTCGCTTGCCATCGCGTTGTTTTTCGCCTGGCAAGGGTCGTGGCTCGTGCTGCCCTTTGCCAGCATCGAGCTGATCGGGCTGGGCATCGCCCTGCTTGTGTATGCGCGCCATGCGACAGACTATGAGCGCGTCAGCATCACCGACGGCACGCTGGTCGTGGAGACAGCCAGCGCCGGACGGGTGACGCGCCAGGAATTCAATCCGTGCTGGGTGCGGATCGAACTGGGTGAATCGTTCCGCGCGCTGGTGACGCTGCGCTCGGGCAGGCGTGCGGTACAGGTGGGGTGTTACGTGGACCCGTACCGGCGACGCAAGTTCGCGCAGGAGCTCGCAGCGGCCTTGCGCCACCTCTGAGAGGCGGCGGGAGCGGCGGCGGGGACAGATTTGAATCTGTAAATTGGGTAGATAACAAATGAAAATGTGGAAGAAGGCATCCGCAGTTTGTCTGGCTGGCGCGTCCCTGCTTGCCAGCCAGGCGGCGTCCGCGGTCAGCGACATGCCGGGCGGCCCCGCCGTGCGCCAGCTCAACCTGACCGAGCCGGTTACCAAGATCGCCGAACAGATTCACTGGCTGAACTGGATGATGCTGATCATCTGCACGGTGATCTTCATCGCGGTGTTCGGCGTGATGTTCTATTCCATCTTCACGCACCGCAAGGCCAAGGGCGCCAAGCCCGCCTCCTTTCACGAGAGCATCACCGTCGAGGTGGTGTGGACCATCGTCCCGTTCCTGATCGTGATCGCGATGGCCCTGCCGGCCACCAAGACCGTGGTCGCGATGAAGGACACCACCAACTCCGACGTCACCATCAAGGCCACCGGCTACCAGTGGAAGTGGGGTTATGACTACCTGAAGGGCGAAGGCGAGGGCATCTCCTTCGTGTCGACCCTGACCACCCCGCGCGAGCAGATCAACAACGAGCAGGCCAAGTCGAACACCTACCTGATGGAGGTGGACAACGAGCTGGTGGTGCCGGTCAACAAGAAGATCCGCATCGTCACCACTGCCAACGACGTGATCCACGCCTGGATGATCCCGGCCTTCGGCGTCAAGCAGGATGCGATTCCGGGCTTCGTGCGCGACACCTGGTTCAAGGCCGAGAAGATCGGCGTGTACCGGGGCCAGTGCGCCGAGCTGTGCGGCAAGGAACACGCCTTCATGCCGATCGTGGTGCGCGTGGTCTCCGATGCCGACTACACCAAGTGGGTCGACGGCAAGAAGAAGGAGCTGGCGGCCAAGGCCGACGATCCCAACAAGACCTGGACCCTGGACGAAGCCAAGGTGCGCGGCGAAAAGATCTACGCCGCCAACTGCGCGGTCTGCCACCAGCCCAACGGCAAGGGCGCCGGCGCGTTCCCGGCGCTGGACGGCTCCAAGATCGTGACCGGCCCGAAGGCAGGCCAGATGCACATGCTGCTGGAAGGCAAGGGCGGCATGCCGTCGTGGAAGCAGCTGTCGGACACCGAACTGGCCACGGTCATGACCTATACGCGCAACGCCTGGGGCAACAAGACGGGTGAAGTGATCCAGCCGAGCGAATTCGTGGGCGCCCGCGCGGGCAAGTTCCCCGAAGGCGGCGGCGCGGCCGGCGGCGAAGCGCCGAAGGCCGAGGCCAAGCCGGCTCAGGCTGACAAGCAGGCCAGTCTCGCGGGCGACCGCGTCGCCGGCTGACCCGCTGAAGACAGAACAGGATTAGAGGAGCATTAGCGATGAGTACTGCTACCCCGGACGCACTCGCCCATCCGCACGATCACGCGCATGACGACCACGCGCACGATCACCCGCATGGCTGGCGCCGCTGGCTGTTCGCCACCAACCACAAGGACATCGGTACGCTGTACCTGCTGTTCTCGTTCATCATGCTGCTGTCGGGCGGCGTGCTGGCACTGCTGATCCGCCTGGAACTGTTCGAGCCGGGCCTGCAGTTCTTCCGCCCCGAGCTGTTCAACCAGTTCACCACCATGCACGGCCTGGTGATGGTGTTCGGCGCGATCATGCCGGCCTTCGTCGGCTTCGCCAACTGGATGATCCCGCTGCAGATCGGCGCGTCGGACATGGCGTTCGCGCGCATGAACAACTTCAGCTTCTGGCTGATGCCGCCGGCCGCGCTGCTGCTGGCCGGCTCGTTCTTCGTGCCGGGCGGCGCCACCGCCGCGGGCTGGACCCTGTACGCACCGCTGTCGGTGCAGATGGGCCCGGGCATGGACATGGCCATCTTCGCCATGCACATCATGGGCGCGTCGTCGATCATGGGCTCGATCAACATCATCGTGACCATCCTCAACATGCGCGCCCCCGGCATGACGCTGATGAAGATGCCGATGTTCTGCTGGACCTGGCTGATCACCGCCTACCTGCTGATCGCCGTGATGCCCGTGCTGGCCGGCGCCATCACCATGGTGCTGACCGACCGCCACTTCGGCACGAGCTTCTTCTCGGCCGCCGGCGGCGGCGACCCGGTGATGTACCAGCATATCTTCTGGTTCTTCGGCCACCCCGAGGTGTACATCATGATCCTGCCGGCATTCGGGATCGTCTCGCACGTGGTGCCGGCATTCGCGCGCAAGCGCCTGTTCGGCTACAGCTCGATGGTGTACGCCACCGCTTCGATCGCCATCCTGTCGTTCATCGTGTGGGCCCACCACATGTTCACGACCGGCATGCCGGTGACCGGCCAGCTGTTCTTCATGTACGCGACCATGCTGATCGCGGTGCCCACCGCCGTGAAGATCTTCAACTGGATCGCCACCATGTGGCGCGGCTCGATGACCTTCGAGACCCCGATGCTGTTCGCGATCGGCTTTATCTTCGTGTTCACCATCGGCGGCTTCACCGGCCTGATGCCGGCCGTGGCCCCGATCGACATCCAGCTGCAGGACACCTACTTCATCGTGGCGCACTTCCACTATGTGCTGGTGGCCGGCTCGCTGTTCGCGCTGTTCGCGGGCTTCTACTACTGGGGTCCGAAGTGGAGCGGGTTCATGTACAACGAGGCCCGCGGCCAGATCCACTTCTGGGGTTCGCTGATCTTCTTCAACGTGACCTTCTTCCCGATGCACTTCCTGGGCCTGGCCGGCATGCCGCGCCGCTATGCCGACTACCCGACCCAGTTCGCCGACTTCAACGCGATCGCGTCGATCGGTGCGCTCGGCTTCGGCCTGATGCAGGTGTATTTCTTCTTCTTCGTGGTGTTGCCGTCGTACCGCGGCGGCCAGCAGGCCACGGACAAGCCCTGGGATGGCGCCGAGGGCCTGGAGTGGACCGTGCCGTCGCCGGCGCCGTTCCACACCTTTGAAGTCCCCCCGCAGGTCCGCTAAGGCGGCACCCGCGTAACCAGGCCGCGGAGGGGCGGCAGCGTCCGCCCCTCCGCGCCGGCAGGTATCAAGACCGTTATGCAGTCTCCAGACAAAAGCCCGTCACGCCCGGACCACAAGGCCGCCAACCGGCGCCTTGGCCTGATCCTGTTGTCGATCGTGGTGGTTTTCTTTCTGGGGTTCTTCGCCAAGATGAAGTTCTTGGGCTGAGGCGGCAGGGTAGCGACATGAGCATCGAGCAGCAGCCGGGCAGGGAAGCAGACAAGCGGTTCAACCGCGGCATGATGCTGCGGCTGGTCGTGATCGTTGCCGTGATGTTCGGCTTTGGCTATGCGCTGGTGCCGCTGTACAAGAAGATCTGCGAAATCACCGGCCTCAACGTGATCACCACGCGCGAGCTGCATGGCGCGGTGAAGAACACGCAGATCGACAAGAGCCGCACCATCACGGTGGAGTTCGACTCCAACGCGCGCGGCCCGTTTGCCTTCCGGCCGGTGAAGAACAGCATGGAAGTGCATCCCGGCGAGATGGCGACGATCGTCTATGAGGTGGCCAACGGGCAGCCGCGCGATATTTCGGCGCAGGCCATCCCGAGCTACGCGCCCAAGCAGGCGACCCAGTATTTCATGAAGCTGGAGTGCTTCTGCTTCAAGCAGCAGACGCTCAAGGCCAACGAGGCGCGCGAGATGCCGGTGGTGTTCGTGATCGATCCCGCGCTGCCCAAGGACGTGAAGAGCATTACGCTGTCGTACACCTTCTTCGAGGTGGGCACGCCGGTGGCGCAGGCGCCCGACGGCCAGCTGGCGCCGCAGCCCGCGCCGGCCGGCAAGGGCAGCTGAAGCGGACCGCCGGCGCGAGCCCGGCTGAAGCCGGTCAAGCGGAGGACGGGCGATGGATGAGATGAAGGACGCGGTCAAGCGCAAGCTGTCGTTTGCGCAGACCATGCGCGCGGTGTTGTGGTCGTTCATCGGCTTGCGCAAGGGCGCCGAGCACGAACGCGACATGGCCCGGCTGAACCCGGTGCATGTGGTGATCGCCGGACTGATCGCGGCGGCGGTGTTCATCGCGATCCTGGTCGTGATCGTGCGCCTGGTGGTCAGCCAGGCGGCGGCGTAGCAGGGCAGGAAGGGTAGACAACAAAAGCAGTCGCAGAACAAAAGCAACCGCGGCGGCGGGGCCGGCCCAGAGGAGGCGGGCGGCCTGCAGTGCCAAGGCGGGACAACGAATACTGAATCAAAGACTCTGAGCTGGAGATAAAAGAATGAGTGCGAATCGCGCAAACGCTCCGTACTACTTCGTACCGGGCCCGTCGCGCCACCCCATCACCGCAAGCTTCGGCCTGCTGCTGACGGGTGCCGGCGCCGCCGGTTGGGTAAACGGGCAGCCCTGGGCGCCGTACGTTTGCGGCTTCGGCCTGCTGTGGTTCCTGTTCGTGCTCAAGAGCTGGTTTGGCGACGCCATCAGCGAGTCCGAAGGCGGCATGTACGGCAAGAACATCGACCTGTCGTTCCGCTGGTCGATGGGCTGGTTCATCTTCTCCGAGGTGATGTTCTTCGCCGCGTTCTTCGGCGCGCTGTTCTATGCCCGCGCCATCGCCATGCCGTGGCTGGGCGACCTGAACAACAAGATCCTGTGGCCCGACTTCGCCGCGGTATGGCCCAACACCGGCCCGGCCGGCGTGGTGGAAACCTTCCAGACCATGGGCCCGTGGCCGATCCCGACCATCAACACTGCCTTGCTGCTGATGTCGGGCGTGACGCTGACCTGGGCGCACCACGCGCTGCTGGCCGGCAAGCGCAGCCAGCTGATCCAGGGCCTGTCGCTGACCATCCTGCTGGGCGCGATCTTCATGGGCTTCCAGGTGTACGAGTACATGCACGCCTACTCGGACCTGAACCTGAAGCTCAGCTCGGGCATCTACGGCTCGACCTTCTTCCTGCTGACCGGCTTCCACGGCTTCCACGTGACCATGGGCGCGATCATGCTGGCAGTGGTGCTGATCCGCGTGCTGAAGGGCCACTTCACCCCGGAGCACCACTTCGCCTTCGAAGGCGCGGCCTGGTACTGGCACTTCGTTGACGTGGTGTGGCTGTTCCTCTACATCGTGGTGTACTGGCTGTAACCGGTTGCCGTACCGGCCGGCGGCCCCCGGACTGACCGGGTCCGCCGGCGCCAACGCAAAAGAGAAACGCCGCAGGGGCCAGGCCAGCCTGCGGCGTTTGTCTTTTGCGGGCCCCGCACGGGGCCGTCGCGGTGCGCCGGTTCAGGGCGCCATGCGGATGCCCGTGCTGTGGATCCAGCCCATCCAGCTCGAGAACAGGATGAACAGGAACAGCGCCACCGAGAAGCCCACGCGCAGCATCAGCGAGCGCATCATGTTGGGCGTCTTGCCACGGTCACGCATCATGAAGAACAAGGCCGAGGCCAGGCTGGCGATGATCAGGATGAAGGCAATGATGATGACAAAGCGCATGGCGGGGCGGGTTGGGGGCAGGGGCGGCGCGACGTGCGGCGCACAGGCCCATTATCGCACCGGGGCGCGCTTCACAGCAGTGCCGCAGGGACGATGAGCTGGCGCCGCTTCGCCAGCCCGTTGCCGCTGGCCGCCGCGCTGGTCGTGATCGCGGTGACCTGTGCGCTGGGCAACTGGCAGCTCGATCGCGCGCACGAGAAGGAAGCGCGCGCCGCACGGCTGCAGGCGCTGGCAACCCAGCCGCCGGTGGTGCTGGGCACGGCGCCGCTGTCACAAGTTGTGACCGACCGGGCGGTGCGCGTGACCGGGCGCTTCGACGCATCGCGCACCGTATTGCTGGATAATCGCCCCCACGGCACCGGCGGTCGCAGCGGCGACAGCCGCGCGGGCTTCCTGGTGGTGACGCCGCTGCTGATCGGCGCGGCGGCGGGCGAGGCCGGCGCCATGCGAGCCGTGCTGGTGCTGCGCGGCTGGCTGCCGCGCGATGCCCAGGACCGCACCCGGATCGCGCCGTTTCCGACGCCCGAGGGCGAGGTGACCATCACCGGCACGGCACTGGCCGGCGTGCCGCGGGTCTATAGCCTGGGCCAGGAGGCCGCCGGCAGCAGGATCCGCCAGAACCTCGAGATCGCGCCGTATGCCGCCGAAACCGGCCTGGCCCTGCACCCGCTGGTGATCGAGCAGCGCAACGATAGCGGTGACGGCCTGGCGCGAGACTGGCCGCCTGCCGACGTCGGCGCCGAGCGCCACTATGGCTATGCCTTCCAGTGGTTCGGGCTGGCCGCGCTGACGGTGGTGCTGGTGGTCGTGCTGGGCTGGCGCCGCGCGCGCCGGCTGGCCGCACCCTGATCGAATGAATTGACCGCCCATGTGCCGCATACCGGTGCATGGGCTTGCCGAAGACAAAGGACAGACGTACTCCATGGCACAGCAAGACTCCGCTCCGGCCGCCGCGGCTTCGCCGCGCGACCCCCGCATCGACGCGCGCACGCGCCGTGGCCGCCTGCAGATGCTGATGCTGCTGCTGGTGTGCGCGTCGCCGGTGATTGCCTCCTACTTCACCTACTACGTGATCAAGCCGCGCGGCGGCGCCACCAACTATGGCGCGCTGGTCGACCCGCAGCGGCCGATGCCGCCCGTGCGCGTCACCGACGAGCAGGGCCAGGCGGTACCGCTGGAGCAGTTCCGCGGCAAGTGGCTGCTGGTCAGCGCCGATCCGTCGGCCTGTGACGAGGCCTGCGCGAAGAAGCTGTTCACCATCCGCCAGATCCGCGCCGGGCAGGGCCAGGACCGCCTGCGCATCGTGCCGGTGTGGCTGGTCACCGACGACGGCAAGATCGACGAGCGCCTGGCCGCCGCCTACAACGAGCCCTACGCGGGCGTGCGTTTCCTGCGCATCGACCGCCAGGCCGCGCAGCAGTGGCTGCCGGCCGAGCCGGGCAAGCGCGCCGAGGACACCTTGTTCCTGGTCGATCCGCTGGGCAACCTGATGATGCGCTTCCCGCAGGACCCCGACCCCAAGAAGATGAGCGGCGACCTGAAGAAGCTGCTCAAGGTCTCGCGCATCGGTTGAGGGGACGGCATGCTGCTGCAACTGGCCATCATCGGCATCCTGATCGCGCTGTTCCCGCTGTCCTACGTGATGGTGAAGGGCGACCGCAACAAGTACCGCAAGCTTGCCTGGATCACGGCGTTCCTGACGCTGGACCTGATCATGTTCGGCAGCTTCACGCGGCTGACCGACTCCGGGCTGGGCTGCCCGGACTGGCCCGGCTGCTACGGGCACTCCAACCCGCATGCGGCGCTGGAGCCGATCCGCGCGGCCGAGACCGCGATGCCGAGCGGGCCGGTGACGCTGGCCAAGGCGTGGATCGAGATGATCCACCGCTACTTCGCCATGGCCGTCGGCGTGCTGATCATCACGCTGATGGTGCTGGCGTGGGTCAAGCGGCGCGAACTGAAGCAGTCGCCGTGGTTTGCCACGGGCGTGCTGCTGCTGGTGTGCGTGCAGGGCGCCTTCGGCGCCTTCACCGTGACCCTGAAGCTGCAGCCGATCATCGTCGTCACGCACCTGATGCTGGGCATGGCGCTGCTGGCGGTGCTGATCCAGCTGGGCTCGCGCAACGACCCGCCGCACCCGGTCGCGCCGCAGGCGGCGCGGCTGCGCTGGCCGGTGCGCATCGGCCTGCTGCTGCTGGTGATTCAGATCTTCCTGGGCGGCTGGGTCAGCACCAACTACGCGGTGCTGGCCTGTACCGATTTCCCGCTGTGCAACGGCCAGCTGGTGCCCGAGATGGACTTCCGCCATGGCTTCACGCTGTGGCGCCAGCTGGGCATGACCGCGGACGGCGACTACATCCCGCACGCGGCGCTGGTGGCGATCCACTGGGTCCATCGCGGCTTTGCCGTGATCGTGCTGGGCTACCTGGCATGGTTCGGCCTGCGCGCGCGCAGGCTCGAAGGGCTCAGCCGCGCCGCCGGCTGGCTGCTGGCGACGCTGGTGCTGCAACTGGCCACCGGGCTGTCGAATATCGTGTTCGACTGGCCGCTGGTGGCGGCGGTCGCGCATAACGGCGGCGCCGCGGTGCTGCTGCTGCTGCTGGTCCGTCTCCACTACAATATCGGGCTGACGACCCGGGCCGCCGGCGCCCCCGCTGCCGTGCCGACTGCCGCCCGCGCCACATGAAAGACAAGACCCCTTCCGTGGTTACCGCTACCCATCCCCATTCCCTGGGCAAGTTGAGCCGCATGCGGCACCTGGCCCGGCAATATGCCGCACTGACCAAGCCGCGCGTGACGCAGCTGGCCGTGTTCTGCGCCATCATCGGCATGTTCCTCGCTACGCCCGGCATGGTGCCGTGGTCAGTGCTGATCGGCGGCGCCGCCGGCATCTGGCTGCTGGCCGGCGCGGCCTTCGCCATCAATTGCCTGGTCGAGCAGAAGATCGATGCGCTGATGCGCCGGACCGCCTGGCGCCCGTCCGCCACCGGCGAGATCACCACGCGGCAGACGCTGGTGTTCTCCGCCATCCTGGGCGGCGCGGGCATGTGGCTGCTGCACGTCTACGCCAACGACCTGACCATGTGGCTGACCTTTGCCACGTTCCTGGGCTATGCGGTGGTCTACACCATCCTGCTCAAGCCGGCCACGCCGCAGAATATCGTCATCGGCGGCCTGTCCGGCGCGATGCCGCCGGCGCTGGGCTGGGCCGCGGTCGCGGGCGAAGTGCCGGCCGAGGCCTGGTTCCTGGTGCTGATCATCTTCACCTGGACCCCGCCGCACTTCTGGGCGCTGGCGCTGTACCGCCGCGCCGACTACGCCAAGTCCGGCCTGCCGATGCTGCCGGTCACGCACGGCGAGCGCTACACGCTGCTGCATATCCTGCTGTACACGCTGGTGATGATCGCGGCGACGCTGCTGCCCTTCGTCTACGGCATGAGCGGCTACATCTACCTGGCGGCCGCGCTGGCGCTGGGCGCGGGCTTCCTGGCCTATGCCTGGAAGCTGTACCGCAACTATTCGGACGAACTGGCGCAGCGCACCTTCCGCTTCTCGATCCTGTACCTGTCGCTGCTGTTTGCCGCGCTGCTGATCGACCACTACTTCAAGTTCGTGCCGCAGGTCTGACCTGCGCCGGCGTGCGCCCCGGCTGCGGCATCTTGCCGCGCCGGCGCGAGCGCGGCAGCATGATCGGCGATACTGCATGCTGTTTCCTTCCCATTCCTGACCCGTCCCCCGCATGCCACGCCTCCGCTCCGCTTCCGGCCTGTTCGCCGCCTTCCGCCGCTTTTCCCTGCTGGCCGCGCTGGCCCTGGCCGTCGCCGCCTGCGGGCAGCAGAAGGCGTCGTTCCGCAATGTCGATATCACCGGTGCCGCCGACTTCGGCAAGGACTTCTCGCTGACCGACCACACCGGCAAGGTGCGCACCCTGGCCGACTACAAAGGCAAGGCGGTGGTGATGTTCTTCGGCTACACCCACTGCCCGGATGTCTGCCCCACCACCATGGCCGAACTGAAGGCGGTCGTGGAGCAGCTGGGGCCGGATGGGGACCGCGTGCAGGTGCTGTTCGTCACGGTCGATCCGGAACGTGATACACAGGCGCTGCTGGCGCAGTACGTGCCCGCCTTCGATCCGCGCTTCGTCGGGCTGCGCCCCGCCGACGAGGCCGCGCTGCAGAAGCTGGCCAAGGACTTCAAGGTGTTCTACGCCAAGGTGCCGGGCAGCTCACCCAACAACTACACCGTGGATCACTCGGCCGGCAGCTATGTGTTCGATCCGCAGGGCAAGCTGCGGCTGTTCATCCGCCACGGCCAGGGTCCGGAGCCCATCGCGCACGACCTGAAACAGCTGTTGTCCTGACGCAGCCGGGGCGAAAGGGTGCGGCATAACGTCGCACCCGCGCTTCGCGGGCAACAAAAAAGGCCGGTCCATGGACCGGCCTTTTGCATGGCTGAGGTGAGGATCAGGCGAATGCCTGCAGCGCGCCCTTCATCTTCTTCATCGCCGCCGCCTCGATCTGGCGGATGCGCTCGGCCGACACGCCGAACTCGTCGGCCAGCTCATGCAGCGTGGCGCCGCCCGAGCCGTCGTCCTCGACGTTGAGCCAGCGCGCCTCGATGATGCGGCGGCTGCGTTCGTCGAGCTTGCCCAGTGCTTCTTCCAGCCCCTCGACCTGCATGCGGTCGTGGCGCTTGGCTTCCATCACGCGGGTCGGCTCGTTGTGGTTGTCAGCCAGGTAGGCGATGGGGGCGAATTCCTCTTCACCGTCGTCGACCTGCCCTTCGAGCGCCAGGTCGCCGCCCGACAAGCGGGTTTCCATCTCCATCACTTCTTCGGGCTTGACGTTCAGCTCGCGCGCCACGGCCTCGACCTGCTCCGGCGTGAACGTGTGGCCGCCCTGCTTGTGGCTGCGCAGGTTGAAGAACAGCTTGCGCTGGGCCTTGGTGGTGGCCACCTTGACCATGCGCCAGTTCTTCAGCACGTATTCATGGATTTCCGCCTTGATCCAGTGCATCGCGTACGACACCAGGCGCACGCCCTGATCCGGATCGAAACGCTTCACCGCCTTCATCAGGCCAATATTGCCTTCCTGGATCAGGTCCGCGTGGGGCAGCCCGTAGCCCAGGTACTGGCGGGCGATCGACACCACCAGCCGCAGGTGCGACATCACCAGGCGGCGCGCCGCGTCGACGGAATCGTGGTCGCGCAGCTCGCGCGCCAGGCGTTGCTCTTCCTCCGCGGTCAGCAGCGGGATGCGGTGCACAGCCTGGATATAGCTGTCGAGGTTGCCCACGGTCGCCGGAAAGGTCAGCGCAAAGCTGCCCGTGTTCCGGGGCACCGTCGGCAGACGGTTATTCGTCAGGGTTTGGTCGGCAGACAAGACTGCGTTCACTCAATGGCTCCTTTCGCGTCCGGCGGTTTGGTTGCCGGTGCGCCGCGGCCCCTTGGGGGATCGGCGGCACTGCAACACATCTTAGCACTCTGGCCGGGTGAGTGCTAATTGGAGTTCCGATGACTCCGATAGTTCCCGGGTATCGCTCCGCCTGTTCGGATAGCCAGGTAGATCGTAAAGAGACGGCAACGATACCGCTGCCATCGCGCACTGGTAGTTAGAGCCTGGGGTGGCAACGGGGTTCTGCCGGGCGCTGCAATGCACTGTTCCACCACCGGCTACACTCGACCGGCAGGCTGCGCACTGGCATGCTTGCGAGCCTCTCTTATCGGATCGGAGGAGTTATGTCTGCTATCGAACACTTGCTCAAGCCGCATGTGCGCGACCTGGGCGATTTCACCGTGCGCCGGCTGCTGCCGGCCGCGGCAACCCAGACCGTCGGGCCATTTATCTTCTTCGACCATATGGGACCGGTGCAGCTGCCGCCGGGCCAGGGCGCCGATGTGCGTCCGCATCCTCATATCGGCCTGGCCACGGTCACCTACCTGTTCGAGGGCGAGATCATCCATCGCGACAGCCTGGGCAGCGACCAGGCGATCCGCCCCGGCGACGTCAACTGGATGACCGCCGGCCACGGCATCGTGCACTCGGAGCGTTCGCCGGAGCATGTCCGGCCAGAGGGCGCGCGCCTGCATGGCATCCAGACCTGGGTCGCGCTGCCGCAGCAGCATGAGGGCGCCGAGCCGTCGTTCTTCCACCATCCCGCCGCGACCCTGCCGCGCATCGAGCGGCCCGGCCTGCGCATGGTGGTGATTGCCGGCGATGCGTTCGGCCAGACCTCGCCGGTCAAGGTCTTCAGCCGCACCCTGTACGTGGCGATCGAGCTGGATGCGGGCGCCAGCGTGGAGATTCCCGCCGAACACGCCGAGCGCGGCATCTACCCGGTCGACGGCGCGGTGGCGCTTGACGGGGAGCCGCTGCCGGCCGAGCACATGGTGGTGCTGACGCCGGGCCAGCCGGCGACGCTGACGGCCACGGCGCCGTCGCGGGTGATGCTGCTGGGCGGCGACCCGACCGACGGGCACCGCTTTATCTACTGGAACTTCGTTGCCAGCAGCAAGGTGGCGATCGAGGCCGCGGCCCAGCGCTGGGAAGACGACCAGTTCCCGCACGTGCCGGGCGAGACCGAGCGCATTCCGCTGCCCCCGCGCAAGCCCTGACGGTTGTCGCCGGGCCGGCTCAGACCGGGCTGGCCCAGGTCACGCGCGTGCCCTGGCGCAGGCATTCGCGGATGGCCTCGATCTGGATGGTGATGGGCGCCGGCACCGGCACCGCGCCATCGAGCACGCGCCGGATCCAGGCCACGGTCAGGCCGGCATCGCTGCCCGGCGGCAGCTCCGGCACGTCGCCGATCGAGCCCCCGGCCTGGCCCACCAGCGTCTGCTGGTGGCCTTCATGCAGCCAGTCGATGCGGCCGGTGCGCCGGGCATCGGCCACCACCTCGCCCTCGGTGCCGCGCGCCAGCAGCACGTTGGCGGGTTCGTGGGAGAAGTAGTCGGTCAGGGTCTCGCGGTATTCGGGGTGCGTGTAGCTGTACAGCCGCAGGCCTTCGGCGGGCGTGTGCTCGCCCACGGGTTGCAGCATCTTGGCCACCGTATGCGACGAGTTGCGCAGGCCGATCACGGTGCGCCGCTCCAGCAGCCGCGACAGCCCGGGCGACAGCACGTCCACCGGCAGCACCGCCAGCGGGCCATTGGCATCGCCATCCCGCAGCTTTGCCGACGCTTCGCCGGTGCTCGCGCACAGGGGCACGCCCAGCGCCTCGAACAGCGCCATGCTGGTCACGCGGCCCTCGAACTCGCGCGTGCCGTGCACCAGGACGGGGATGCCTTCGCGGGCCAGCAGCAGCGCCAGCAGCGGCACCAGGTTGGGCTGCTTGCGCGCGCCGTTGTAGCTGGGAATCACCACCACCTGCCGGTCCGGCGGCGCCGGCAGCGGCTGGCAGTGCGCATGGGCGGCCTCCAGCATGCCGGCCAGCTCGTGCGGCGCCTCGCCCTTGATGCGATAGGCCATCAGGATGGCGCCCAGTTCCAAATCGGACACGCGGCCTGCCAGCATGGCGTCGAACAGGGCCTGCGCGTCCTCGCGCGGCAGCGCGCGCGCGCCGTTGACGCCGCGGCCGATCTCCTTGATAAAGCGGGCGGCGGGAAATGGGGCGGCGGTGGTGGTCATGGCGGCGTGGGGGAGTGTGTTCTGGGTTCATGATAGCGGAGCGCGGCGGCCGCGCCCATGGCCGCCTGGCGTGCCGCTACACGGCTAAGGGCTAGGCCGCTTCCTGCAGCGCCGGATTGCGCTGCTTGCGGTAGAGGAAGTCCAGCACCGCGGTGCGGCAGCCGTGGTAGGCCGCGTCTTCAGCCAGCGCCACGCGGTCGCGCGGACGCGGCAGGTCCACCGCGAGGATCTCGCCGATGGTGGCGGCCGGGCCATTGGTCATCATCACGATGCGGTCGGCCAGCAGCACGGCCTCGTCGACGTCGTGCGTCACCATCACCACCGTGCTGCGCGTGCGCGCCACGATCTTGATCAGCTCGTCCTGCAGGTGCGCGCGCGTGAGCGCATCCAGCGCGCCGAAGGGCTCGTCCATCAGCAGCACCTTGGGCGCCATCGCCAGCGCGCGGGCAATGCCGACGCGCTGCTTCATGCCGCCGGAGATTTCGTGCGGATATTTGCCTTCGGCGTGGCTCAGGCCCACCAGCGCCAGCGTGTCGTGCGTGCGCGCCCTGAGCTGCGCCTTGCCCTCGCTGGCAGCGAACACGCGCTCCACGCCCAGGTAGACGTTCTCGAAGCAGGTCAGCCACGGCAGCAGCGAATGGTTCTGGAACACCACCGCGCGCTCCGGCCCGGGCCCGGCGATTTCGCGCCCGGCGCAGATCAGCGCGCCGGTGGTGGGGGTGGCCAGCCCCGCCAGCAGGTTAAGCAGCGTGGACTTGCCGCAGCCGGAGTGGCCGATCAGCGTGATGAACTCGCCCTCGGCGATCTGCAGCTGGATGTCGCGCAGTGCGACGAACGGACCCTTGCGGGTCTTGAAGGTCTGGCCCACGTTTTCGATGCTGACGAACTTGTCCATGGCGTCTCTCCCGTACCGGTCAATGGGTGCCGTAGCTGAAGCGCCGGGCCAGCGCCAGCAGCGCGTGTTCCAGCAGCAGGCCGATCAGGCCGATGACGAAGATGGCGATCACGATGTGCTCGACCTTCAGGTTGTTCCACTCGTCCCACAGCCAGAAGCCGATGCCGGTGCCGCCGGTCAGCATCTCCGCCGCGACGATCACCAGCCAGGCCGTGCCGATCGACAGCCGCACGCCGGTCAGCATGTAGGGCAGCACCGCGGGCAACAGCACGCGCGTGAACACCTTCCACTCGGACAGGTCGAGCACGCGTGCCACGTTCAGGTAATCCTGCGGCACGCGCGTGACCCCCACCGCGGTGTTGATCACCATCGGCCAGATCGAGCAGATAAAGATCGCCCAGATCGCGGCGGGATTGGCGGCCTTGAACAGCAGCAGCCCGATCGGCAGCCACGCCAGCGGCGAGACCGGCCGCAGCAGGCTGATCACCGGCGCGGTCATGGCATTCAGGAAGGCGAAGCGCCCGATCAGGAAACCGGCCGGGATGCCGACCAGCGCGGCCAGGCCGAAGCCCGCCGCCACGCGCGCCAGCGACGCCAGCACGTTCCAGCCGATGCCCTGGTCATTGGGCCCGTTGCGGTAGAACGGGTCGGTGAACAGCGGCACCGCGGCGTTCCACGTCGCGCCAGGGGTGGGGATGGCCGGGATCATGGTGGCGATGCCGTGCCAGGCCAGCACGAACAGGGCGAAGCCCAGCAGCGGCGGCACCGCCTTGAGCACCAGTGCGGCAGCGGCGTCGCGGCGTGCCGCGCGCCGGGCCTGCGCGGAGATTTCCTGTTCGCGCCGGCGTGTCCGTTCCTTGGTGTCGGGATCGGCTGCGGCATCGGGCGTGGTCGAGGCAATGGCATTCACGTCGGGCTCCTTTGGTCAGGGGCACTGCGGGTCAGGCGGCAAGGGTGCTGGCGGCCTTGATCTTGAAACCGTCGGCATAGGCTTTCGGGTCCTTGCCGTCCCAGACCACGCCGTCGATCAGCTTCGAGCTGCGCATGTCGCTCCTGGGCAGCGGCACCTGCGCGGCGGCGGCGGCTTGCTTGTAGATATCGATGCGATTGACCTGCCTGGCCACGGCGAGGTAATCCGGGTGGGCCTTGAGCAGGCCCCAGCGCTTGTGCTGCGTCAGGAACCACATGCCGTCGGACAGGAACGGGAAGTTTGCGTTGCCGTCCTGGTAGAACTTCATCGCGTCGGGGTCGTCCCAGGTCTTGCCCAGCCCGTTGGTGTAGCGGCCCAGCATCCGGTCGAGGATGATGTCCATGTCGGTATTGACATAGGACTTGGCGGCGATGGTCTCGGCGGTCTTGCGGCGGTTGGAGGCCGATGCGTCGATGAACTTCGACGCCTCCAGCACCGCGGCCACCATCGCGCGTGCTGTGTTGGGATGCTTCTGCACGAACTCGGCGGTGGTGCCCAAAGTCTTTTCCGGATGGTCCTTCCAGATTGCCTGCGTGGTCTCGGCGGTGAAGCCGATCTTGTCGGCAATCGCGCGCGCGCCCCACGGCTCGCCCACGCAGAAGCCGTCCATATTGCCCACGCGCATGTTGGCCACCATCTGCGGCGGCGGCACCGTGATGGCCTTGGCGTCCTGCATCGGGTTGATGCCGTTGGCCGCCAGCCAGTAGTACAGCCACATCGCGTGCGTGCCGGTCGGGAAGGTCTGGGCGAAGGTGTAGTCGCGCTTTTCCTTCGTCATCAGCGCCTTCAGGCTGGCGCCGTCGCGGACGCCTTTCTCGGCCAGCTTGGACGACAGCGTGATGGCCTGGCCGTTGTGGTTAAGGCTCATCAGCACGGCCATGTCTTTTTTCGGCCCGCCGATACCGAGCTGCACCCCATAGACCAGGCCGTAGAGCACGTGGGCCGCGTCCAGCTCGCCATTGACCAGCTTGTCGCGCACGCCCGCCCACGAGGCTTCCTTGGTCGGTGTGATCTTGATGCCGTACTTCTTGTCGAGCCCGAGCGTGGCGGCCATCACCACCGAGGCGCAGTCGGTCAGCGGGATAAAGCCGATGCGCACCTCGGTCTTCTCCGGCGCGTCCGAGCCCGCGGCCCAGGCGCCGGCGCGCACCAGCGGATCAACCAGCGTCATCACGCTGGCACCGGCGATGGTGGCCAGCGCACGGCGCCGGCCGCTGCTGGCCGGTACCGCGTCGGCAGCGGCGTCGGAGTGCTGGACGGCGGGGTGCAGCGGCCTGGCATGGCTGAGGCGAGAGGGCATTGCATGGCTCCAAGAAAAAAGCGTCCCCTGGCACAGCCGGCTTCGCCAGAAGACCGGTGCGCTGCGGGGACGCCGTTGTCCGTGGCGTGACGCGGCCTGCGTTGGCCGTGTCCGCCTGAATTGTCGATCGGCCGCCGTTGGCCGATGCCTGCATGACGCAAGGCGTATGCCAGCACTGTGCGGTGCAACATTTCGGGGAGCGTTGTGCCGGAACGGGGCGTAATGGGGCGGGGATGGCAGCGAAATGGGCGAGGCCGGTGCGTACGTGACGCGGTCCGGACATCGTCGACGCCGTCCCGCGGCAATGGACCGGCGACGCGGGCATGCGGGGTGGTGCCACGAACGTGCAGCGCACCAGCCGCGTGCGGCGTTGCACCGCGACGGCCGGCGCCGGGCGTTCAGCCCGGACGTTCAGCCCATCACGTCGATCACGCGCTGCGCGGCATCCACCAGCTTCAGCCCGCGTTCCATTGCCATGCTCCGCAGGCGCTTGTAGGCGTCTTCCTCGCTGAGCCCGCGCGCCTGCATCAGCAGGCCCTTGGCGCGCTCCACCACCTTGCGCTCGGCCAGCTTCAGCCGCGTGGCGTCGAGTTCGGCGCGCAGCTGCTGGTCCAGCTCGAAGCGCGCATAGGCGACATCGAGCACGGTCTTGACGCGCTCCGCGCGCAGGCCGTCGACGATATAGGCGGTAATGCCCGCGCTCAGGGCGGCCTTGATGCGCTGGCTGTCGTCGTTGTCGGTAAACAGCACGATCGGGCGCGGTGCATGCTGGGTCGAGACGCACACGTGCTCGATGGTGTCGCGCGCGGCTGACTCGGACGCGATGATCAGCATGTCGGGCTGGCTGGCGGTGATCACGTCGGGCAGCCGCAGGTCGGCGTCGACGATCTGGATCTCGGTGAAGCCCGCGTTCACCAGCCCGCTGCGGATGGTCTCGACATTGAGGGGATCGGCGTCGAGCGGGTCGCGCACGAGCAGGATGCGCAGCACCCGGCTGGTGGGCGCCGCGGTCGACGGCGTGGGCGTGGGGGGCGGATGGCGTCGTGTCATGGCTGGCTCTGTTGCAGTGCGCCATGCAAGATTCGCGCCGGCAGCGCCAGGGATGGCGCCCCAGTCCGGTGCGGCGGCGCTGCGAGCGTGCCTGGATTCATTGTATGCGGCCGTACGCAGGCCCCGGCCCGCGGTGTATCCTGTGGCCCTGCTGCGCCCGGCACCGGGTCCCGGCGCAGCACCGATCAGAACTATCTGGAGAGATGCATGACCGAATTCGTGTTCGCCCCGCCCGCGCCCGTCGGCGTGCCTGTGCGCGGCAGCCACGCCAGCTTTCCGGTCCGGCGCGTGTACTGCGTCGGCCGCAACTACGCCGCCCATGCCCGGGAAATGGGTTCGGACCCCGACCGCGAGCCGCCGTTCTTCTTCTGCAAGCCGTCCGATGCGGTCAGCTACGTCGCCGACGGCACCGAGGGCGCCTTCCCGTACCCGCCGGGCACCAGCAATTGCCACTATGAAGTGGAACTGGTTGTAGCGATCGGCAAGGGCGGCCGCGACATCCCGGTCGAGCAGGCCGCCGGCCATGTGTTCGGCTATGCCGTGGGCCTGGACATGACACGCCGCGACCTGCAGAACGAATCGAAGAAGACCGGCCGCCCGTGGGAGACCGGCAAGGCCTTCGACCGCTCTGCGCCGATCGGCCCGATCGTGCCGGTTTCGGCCATCGGCCATCCGGAGAAGGGCGAGGTCACGCTGTCGGTCAACGGCGTGGAAAAGCAGCGCGGCGATCTCTCGGACCTGATCTGGTCGGTGCCGGAGATGGTGTCGTACTTGTCGAAGCTGTTCGAACTGCAGCCCGGCGACCTGATCTTCAGCGGCACGCCCGAGGGCGTGGGACCCGTGGTCAGGGGCGATGTCATGCAGTGCCACGTCGGCGGCGTGGGCGATCTCACCATCAAGGTAGTCTGAACCGATGCTCAAGCTTTACAGCTATTTCCGCAGTTCGGCCTCGTTCCGCGTGCGTATCGCGCTGGAACTGAAGGGCCTGTCCTATGACTACGTGCCGGTGCACCTGCTCAAGGAAGGCGGCCAGCAACTCAAGCCCGAGTTCCGCGCGGTGAACCCCGACGGCCTGGTGCCGGCGCTGGTCGATGGCGAGCACGTGCTGCAGCAATCGCTGGCTATCGTCGAGTACCTGGACGAGGTCCACCCCGAGCCGAAGCTGCTGCCCGGCACGGCGCTGGACCGCGCCTATGTGCGCGGCCTGGCGCAGGAAATCGCCTGCGAGATCCATCCGCTGAACAACCTGCGCGTGCTGAAGTACCTGAAGCACACGGTGGGCGTGACCGACGAGGTCAAGGACGCCTGGTACCGCCACTGGATCGAGCTTGGCTTTGCCTCGCTGCAAGCCAATCTGGAGCGCAGCGGCAAGGCCGGGCGTTTCTGCCTTGGCGACACGCCCACGCTGGCCGATGTGTGCCTGGTGCCGCAGGTGTTCAACGCGCAGCGCTTCAATATCGACGTGGCGCGCCATCCGGCGATCGCGAAGATCTATGAAGCGTGCATGGCGCTGCCGGCGTTCCAGAAGGCGGAGCCGAAGTCGCAGCCCGACGCGGAATAGTTTTTCGCACCGGCAAAGCACAAACGCCCCGGCACGGCCGGGGCGTTTTGTCTTGGAGGACGGCGGGACTTACCCCAGCAGCGCCTCGGCGAACTCCTCGGCCTTGAACGGCTGCAGGTCTTCCACCTTCTCGCCCACGCCGATGAAGTAGACCGGCACCGGGCGCTGGCGCGCGATCGCCGCCAGGATGCCGCCCTTGGCGGTGCCGTCGAGCTTGGTCACGATCAGGCCGGTGAGCCCGAGCGCGTCGTCGAAGGCGCGGGTTTGCTGCAGGGCGTTCTGGCCGGTATTGGCGTCGATCACCAGCAGCACCTCGTGCGGCGCGCTGGGCATGGCCTTGCTGATCACGCGCTTGACCTTCTTCAGCTCTTCCATCAGGTGCAGCTGCGTCGGCAGGCGTCCGGCGGTGTCGGCCATGACGATGTCGATGCCGCGCGCCTTGGCGGCGTTGACGGCGTCGAAGATCACCGCCGCGGGGTCGCCGCTTTCCTGCGCCACCACGGTGACGTTGTTGCGTTCGCCCCAGATCGCGAGCTGCTCGCGCGCGGCGGCGCGGAAGGTGTCGCCAGCGGCCAGCAGCACCTTCTGGTCATAGCGCTGGAAGTGCTTGCACAGCTTGCCGATGCTGGTGGTCTTGCCGGCGCCGTTGACGCCCGCAATCATCATCACCAGCGGCTGCTCGCGGCCCAGCGCCATGGTCTTTTCGAGCGGGCGCAGCAGCTGCGTCAGCAGCTCGCGCAGCGCTGCCTTGACGCCCTCGGCGGTTTCGATGCGCTCGGACCTGACGCGCTTGCGCAGCTCGCCGAGCAGGTATTCGGTGGCCTCGACGCCGGCGTCGGCCATCAGCAGCGCGGTCTCCAGTTCCTCGAACAGGTCCTCGTCGACCTTGACGCCGACGAACAGCGTGCCGAGGTTGCGGCTGGTCTTGGACAGGCCGGTGCGCAGGCGCTGCATCCAGCCCTGCCGGGCTTCGGCGCTGGGCGCGGGCGGCGGCACCAGCTCCAGCGCCTCGGCGGCCACCGGCGCGGGCGCGGGCGGGGGCACTTGCGCCGGCACGGGGACGGGCACAGGAACCGGCACGGGCGCGGGGGCTGGCGTGGGCGTTGGCGTTGGCGTTGGCGTTGGCGTCGGGGACGGTGCCGGGGCGGGCGCGGGCACCTCCGGCGCGGGGGCCGGGGCTGCCACGGGCGCCTCGACGGGGGCCTCCACTGGCGCCTCGACGGGCGTCGGCTCGGCCTTGCGCTTCTTCCAGAAACTAAACATTGGGGAACGGGGTCAATACCGGGGCCGAAACCCTGGCGGCAGCCACTGCCGCAGGCAACCGGTGATTAATCAATGGGTTACGCAGGCTTCGCGAGGACCGGGGAGAAACCGTTGTGGTCCCGGCCGGCGATTGCGTATAGTTCGCTACATGTGTTTACTACATGGCAGATTCGCGCGCAGCGTTGCCCACGCGAGTCGATCGGCAAAATTTTAACAGACGGGGTCGCATGAACCATTGCGCTGTCATGACCGCAACGGGCGCACCAGGCAGTCACGCCGCCGCCCAAACGCGCATCCAACGCCACGCACCGCATTTCCGGATTCTTCCCGCCCGCGCGGCGCGGCTGGCGCGGCGTGCCATTTCCGCGCTGCTGCTGGCCGCGCTGCCCTGGTCCCTGCCCGTGGCCGCGCAGGGCGTGGTGGCCTCGCCGATGCCGGGTGCGCAGACCGCCCCTGCCGGCGCCACCGCCCACGGCACGACCGAATACCGCCTGTCCAACGGACTGCGGCTGATCGTCAAGGAAGACCACCGCGCCCCGACCGTGGCACACCAGGTCTGGTACCGCGTCGGCGGCATCGATGAGGTCAGCGGCACTACCGGCGTGGCCCACATGCTGGAACACATGATGTTCAAGGGCACGCCCAAGGTCGGCGTGGGCGAATTCTCGAAGCAGGTGGCGGCCCTGGGCGGGCGCGAGAACGCCATGACCAACCGCGACTTCACCATGTACTACCAGCAGATCGGCAAGCAGTACCTGCCGAAGATGATGGAGCTGGAAGCCGACCGCATGGCCAATCTGGTCATCACCAAGGACGAGTTCGAGCGCGAGATGAAGGTGGTGATGGAAGAACGCCGCCTGCGCACCGACGACTCCGCGCGCGGCACGGTGTACGAGCAGCTGCTGGCCACGGTCTACACCGCCGCCGCCTACCGCCACCCGGTGATCGGCTGGATGGACGACCTCGTCAACATGCGCGTCGACGACGTCAAGGACTGGTATCGCCACTGGTATGTGCCCAACAACGCCACGGTGATCGTCACCGGCGACGTCAGGCCCGACGAAGTGCGCGCGCTGGCCGAGCGCTACTACGGCAAGCTCAAGCCACGCGCGCTGCCGGCGCGCAAGGACCAGGAAGAGCCGGCGCAGAAGGGCATCAAGCGCATCTGGGTCAAGGCGCCCGCCGAGAACCAGTACATGGTGATGGCCTACAAGGTGCCGCGCCTGCGCGACGTCGAGAAAGACGTCGACCCCTATGCGCTCGAGGTGCTGGCGGCCGTTCTCAATGGCTACGACAACGCGCGCCTGACCCGCGAACTGGTGCGCGAGCAGCGCCTGGCCGACGATGTCAATGTCGGCTACGACAGCATCAACCGCGGCGAGTCGCTGTTCGTGCTCGACGGCACGCCGGCGGCGGGCCACAACACCGACGAGATCGAGCGCGCGCTGCGCGCGGAGATCCAGCGCATCGCGCGCGAAGGCGTGTCGCCGGAAGAGCTCAAGCGCGTCAAGGCGCAGGTGGTGGCCGGCCAGATCTACAAGCGCGATTCGGTATTCGGGCAGGGCATGGAAATCGGCGTGGCCGAGATCTCGGAGATCTCCTGGCGCCAGATCGACCGCATGCTCGACAAGATCAAGGCCGTCACGCCGGCGCAGGTGCAGGCCGTCGCCGCGAAGTATTTCAACGACGACAACCTGACCGTGGCCACCCTGGTGCCGCAGCCGATCGATCCGAACAAGCCCAAGTCGCAGGCCCCGTCGGGCCTGCGCCACTGAGAACAAGGCGATGACCCAGTCCGTCACTTCCGCGCGGCGCCCGCTGCGCAAACTGGCCGGCGCCGCGTTGGGCGCCGTGGTGCTGCTGGCCGCGCAGCTGGCGCAGGCAGCGATCCCGATCGAACACTGGACCGCGTCCACCGGCGCCCGCGTGTTCTTCGTGCACAGCCCGTCGATCCCGATGCTCGACATCAATATCGACTTCGACGCCGGCAGCCGCTATGACCCGCAGGGCAAGGCCGGACTGGCCACGCTGACCGCGGCCCTGCTGGACAAGGGCGCCGCCGCGCAGGACGGCCAGCCGGCGCGCGACGAGGCGAAGATCGCCGATGCCTTTGCCGATACCGGCGCCGCCTTTGGCGGCGCGGCCGGCGGCGACCGCGGCGGCATCGGGCTGCGTACCCTGACCGCGCAGCCGGAGCTGGACCAGTCGGTCGCGCTGGCGGCGCAGCTGATCAAGGCACCGACCTACCCCGATGCCGTGGTCGGGCGCGAAAAGCAGCGCCTGATCACCGCCATCCGCGAGGCCGATACCAAGCCCGGCGTGATTGCCGACAAGGCGCTGGCCCGGGCCATGTATCCCGATCATCCCTACGGCATTGCCGCGACCCCGGACAGCGTGGCGTCGATCACGCGCGACGACATCGTCGGCTTCTGGCGCGACAACTACGGCGCGCAGCGCGCGGTGGTGACGCTGATCGGCGCGGTCGACCGCAAGCAGGCCGAGGCCATCGCCGAGCAGCTGACGCGCGGGCTGCCGCCCGGCCGTGCCGCCCCCACGCTGCCGCAGGTGCGGCTGAAGATCGCGCCCAGCGAGCAGCGCCTGCCGCACCCGGCGCAGCAGTCCAGCGTGGCGCTGGGCCAGCCGGCGATCGCGCGCGGCGACCCCGACTATTTCGCGCTGCTGGTGGGCAACTACGTGCTGGGCGGCGGCGGCTTCAGCTCGCGCCTGACCGACGAAGTGCGCGAGAAGCGCGGCCTGACCTACGGCGTGGACAGCTACTTCGCGCCGTCCAAGCAGCCGGGGCCGTTCGGCATCAGCCTGCAGACCAAGAAGGCCCAGACCGACGAGGCGCTGGCGCTGGTGCGCCAGGTGCTGGCGCGCTTTGTCGCCGAAGGCCCGAGCGAGAAGGAACTGCGCGCGGCCAAGGACAACCTGGTCAACGGTTTCCCGCTGCGCATCGACAACAACCGCAAGCTGCTGACCAACGTGGCGAACATCGGCTGGTACGGGCTGCCGCTCGATTACCTCGATACCTGGACCGCGCAGATCGGCAAGGTCACGCGCGAGCAGGTCAGGGCGGCGTTCCAGCGTCATGTGCACCCGGACAACATGGCCACGGTGATCGTCGGCGGGCCGGTGGGCACCGCGCCCACGGCTTCGCGGCAGTGATGCCGGCGGTGACGGCGGCATCGCCTGCGGCGGAGCCTGCCGCAGGCTCTACAATCACGGCATGAATTCGCGTTCCCGATTGCCCTCGCCCGCGCCTCGCGGGCGATCTCCCGTCTCTCCCGTGCCGCGCCAGGCACCCGCGCAGGTCCGCATCATCGGCGGACGCTGGAAGCGCACGCTGCTGCCGGTGCCTGACGCCCAGGGCCTGCGCCCGACCCCCGACCGCGTGCGCGAGACCCTCTTCAACTGGCTGGGCCAAGACCTGTCCGGGGTGGAATGCCTGGACCTGTTCGCCGGCTCCGGCGCGCTCGGCTTCGAGGCTGCCTCGCGCGGCGCGGCTGCGGTGACGCTGGTCGAGTCCAATGCGCGCGTGGCCAGGCAATTGCGCGACAACGTGACCCGGCTCGATGCCGGGCAGGTGCGCGTGCTGCAAGGCGACGCCTTCGCCATTGCCGCGCAGTTGCCGGACGCCAGCTTCGACGTGGTGTTCCTCGATCCGCCGTTCGCCGAGGACTGGATAGGGCCGTCGCTGGCGCACGCGGCGCGGCTGTCGCGCCCGGGCGGGGCGGTCTATGTCGAGACCGACCACCCGCTGACCGGCGCCGATGCTCCGGTGCCGGCCGCGCTCGAAATCGTGCGGCACGCGCGCGCCGGGGCGGTGCATTTCCACCTGCTGCAGCACCGCGTGCCGGGCAACGGCGCGAGCTGATCCGCCAGGCCGGTGGCCCGGCGGTTCCGGAACGGGGAAGGGCCCCTTCCTGATTGCCGAACCGATTCTTAGCTGCACCGCCGCAAAACGGTGCCCGCGGCGACTTCCAAGCGGGGCATTTAGGGTTACACTACGCCGCTGTCACAACGCTCGCGACGCAGCACCCACGCCGGCCCGGCCGGTGCAAGAGGCGGCCCCTCCACGGCCGGCAGCGGGCAGATCAAGGAGGAAGTATGGTCAGCGCGGTCTATCCCGGCACCTTCGATCCAATGACCCGGGGACACGAGGATCTGGTCCGCCGTGCGTCGAACATCTTCGACGAACTGGTGGTCGGCGTGGCGCAGAGCCCCAACAAGCGCCCGTTCTTTTCGCTCGAAGAGCGCATCAGCATTGCCCGCGAAGTGCTCGGGCACTATCCCAACGTGCGGGTCGAGGGCTTTTCCGGGCTGCTCAAGGACTTCGTGCGCAAGAACAATGCGCGCGTGATCGTGCGCGGCCTGCGCGCGGTGTCCGATTTCGAGTACGAGTTCCAGATGGCGGGCATGAACCGCTACCTGCTGCCCGACGTCGAGACCATGTTCCTGACCCCGTCGGACCAGTACCAGTTCATCTCCGGCACCTTCGTGCGCGAGATCGCGGTGCTGGGCGGCGACGTCAGCAAGTTCGTGTTCCCGTCGGTGGAACGCTGGCTGCAAGAGAAAATCGCCAAACAGGAATAAAATACGGTTTCAGACACGTCAGACCGCGGCCAGTCGGGCGCGGGCGTGTCCGCAGGAAGGAAACACCATGGCGCTGATGATCACCGACGACTGCATCAACTGCGACGTTTGTGAACCCGAGTGCCCGAACGAAGCCATTTCGATGGGGCCCGAGATCTATGAAATCGACCCCAACAAGTGCACCGAGTGCGTCGGCCACTTCGACGAGCCGCAATGCCAGCAGGTCTGCCCGGTTGCATGCATCCCCAAGGACCCGAACCGCGCCGAGACCCATGAGGTCCTGATGCAGCGGTACCGGCTGCTGACCGCGGCCCGGCACGCGGCCTGACACCGGCCACGCTTCGCTCACCCGCGCCTGGTTCGCTCGCGCTTATCCGGCTTGCGCCGCGCAAAAAAAGCCCCCGGCACCGCAAGGTGACGGGGGCTTAACCTTTCCCCAATTACTACGGTTACTGCCTACTGCACTGGTCAGGCACCGATCGGCTTGCCGTCGGCACGGCGCACCACGATGGTGGACGAGCGCGCCGGCTTGGTCGGGTCCGGCCACGTGCCGGTCGGGTGCTGGATGTTGATGAAGCAGGTGGTCAGGTCCGGCGTGTAGGCGATGCCGGTGATCTCGCAACCGGTCGGGCCCGCCAGGAAACGCTTGGACTGGCCCGTCGGCGAGATGTAGTACATGCTGTTGTTGCCGAAGGTGCCGGTGTAGGTGGCGCTGGTGCTCGAATCGGTCTGCACCCACAGGCGGCCCTTGGGATCGACGCGCAGGCCGTCCGGGCTCGAGAACGTATCGCCGTTGATGTTGCCCTTCAGGTTGTCCGTGGCCAGCGACGGGTCGCCGGCCTGCAGCAGGATGCTCCAGGTGAAGGTCGTCGCCAGCGGCGAATTGCCGGCTTCATTCCACTTGACGATATGGCCGTGCAGGTTGTTCTTGCGCGGGTTGGCGGCGTCGGTCTGCTGGCGGCCGCTGTTGTTGGTCAGCGTGCAGTAGAGCGTGTTGTCCAGTGCCGCGGTGATCCACTCGGGGCGGTCCATCAGCGTGCCGCCGGCCACGCGCGCGGCCGACTTGGTGTTGATCAGCACGTCGGCCTGGGTGGCGAAGTCGACCGTGGTCGGTGCCGGCGACACCGCCGACTGGGTCCAGTTGCCCGGGTCCGAGGCACCGACGGTCAGGCCGTTCTTGCCCTGCGACAGTTCGATCCACTGGCCGCTGCCGTCGGCGTTGAATTTCGCCACGTACAGCGTGCCGGTGTCCAGCAGGTTGGCGTTGGCGGCGCGGTTGTTCAGATCGAATGCCTTGCTCGGAACGAACTTGTAGATGCAGCCCGGGGTGCCGTCGTCGCCCATGTAGAAGGCCACGTTGTTGTTGGCATCGGTGATGTAGGCGACGTTCTCGTGGTCGAAGCGGCCCATCGCGGTGCGCTTGGCCGGCGCGCCCAGGGTGCCGTACGGGTCGATCTCCACCACCCAGCCGTAGCCGTTGTCGGCCTGGCTCGGGTCGATGTAGTTGTCGGTGCTTTCCTCGCAGGTCAGGTAGGTGCCCCACGGGGTGTGGCCGCTCGAGCAGTTGTTGAGCATGCCGACCACGGTTGCGCCGACCACCGGTGCGGCCGGGCCGCCGACGCGGTACAGCGTGTTGCCGGTGTAGCGCTTGTTGTAGATCGAGTCGCGCTTGACCTGCCACTTGCCGCTGGCGGCCAGTTCCACTTCGATCACCGAGATGCCCACCGCCGACAGGGCGATGCGCTTTTGCTCCGGGCTCGCGGTGGCGGCGTCGTAGGCGGTCGGGAACAGGATTTTGTAGTCCGGCAGCTCGTGGTTGATCGCCAGCAGGCCGCCCTTCTGCGGATCGACGCCGGGCAGCGCGAAGTAGTGCATGCCGTCGTGGTTGCCGCCTGCCTGGCGCTCGGTCTCGGCCGACGACTGGAAGGCGCCGGCATAGCCGGTGGCACCGGCTTCGACCGGGTCGCCGGCGGAGAACAGCACGTCGACGCTGTAGCCGCTGGGCACCACCACGGTATCGGCGGTGGACTTGGCAATCGGCTCGAAGGTGACCTCGTAGCTCGGCGTGGCCGGCGCCGGGGCCGGAGCGGGTGCCGGGGCAGGAGCCGGTGCGGGCGCCGGAGCCGGAGCGGGATCGTCATCGCCGCCGCAGGCGGCCAGCAGGCCGCTGCCGAATGCCGACACCAGCGACAGGCCCAGGCCGCCGCGCAGCACCCGGCGGCGGGCCGGGTTGGCGGCGACGATGTCCTCGAGCATCTGGCCGGGCACGTCAACGTCGGGCTTGGCGGCGCGGCTTGCGGCGCGCGCTTCGTCGGTCAGGTACGACATGGGCTTTCCTCCTGTGGGATGTCATGCGCATCGGCAACCATGCGATACCGACGCGATTGGAAACCCCGCAATTTAGGTGGTGCCCATGGCACTTTGATGACACTATGTCTGCAACTGCAGACCGGTGCGGCCAAACGACGACGGGCCGCGGATGCGGCCCGTTTTCATGCTGCTGTCGCAGAAATATGCTGGCTGGCGTGCGGCGCTCAGCGCGCGGTATGCAGCTGCGCCATGGCGCGCTCGGTATCGCCGCGCGCCAGCAGGCCGAGCGGCTCGATGCAGCGGTCGATCGCCGCATCGATGGCTTCCTGCTCCTCGCGCCGCGGTGGCTTGAGCACGAAATTGACCACGTCCTCGCGGCCCGCGCCGGCACCGCCGGGCGCATTGCGCGGATGGCCCACGCCCAGGCGCAGGCGCCAGTAGTCCTGCGTGGTCAGGTGGGCCGAAATGTCCTTCAGGCCGTTGTGGCCGCCCGCGCCGCCGCCGCGCTTGAGCTTGGCGGCGCCCGCCGGCAGGTCCATCTCGTCATGCACGACCACGATCTCGCCGGGCAGGATCTTGTAGAAGCGCGCCAGCGACACCACCGCCAGGCCGGAGCGGTTCATGAAGGTCGACGGCTTGAGCAGCCAGATCTCCTGGTCCCAGAGCCGCGCGCGCGCGGCCAGTCCATGGAAGCGGCCCTCCACGCGCAGCGTGGCGCCGCCCATGCGGGCCAGCTGGTCCACCAGCCAGAAGCCGGCGTTGTGTCGGGTGGCCTCGTACTCCGCACCGGGATTGCCGAGGCCGACGATAAGCTTGATCATGCGTATGACTGTGTCGTTGGCGCGCGGGACCGCGCCACAGGCGCCAAGGATACCGAAAAACCGGCAGTCCGCTGCCGGGCGAAAAAAAACCGCCGCAAGAGCGGCGGTTTCTTCGTGGCGCGGCCCGCGGGCCGCCACCGCTGCGACAGCTTAGGCAGCCGGGGTTTCGCCAGCGGCTTCGCCGCCTTCGGCAGCTTCCGACACGGCGCCAGCCGGTTGCGAGATGCTGGCGATGGCCGGGTTGTCGTCACCGTGGGTGATCACGGTCACGCCCTTCGGCAGCTTCAGGTCGGACAGGTGCAGGGTCTGGCCCAGTTCCATGGCGCCGACATCGACTTCGATGAACTCGGGCAGGTCGGCCGGCAGGCACGACACTTCCAGGTCGTTGACGATGTGGTTGACCAGGCCGTGGCCCAGCTTCACGCCAGGAGCGGTTTCCTGGTTCATGAAGTGCAGGGGCACCTTGACGTGGATCTTGTCGTTGGCCGACACACGCTGGAAATCGACGTGCAGCACCAGCGGCTTGAACGGGTGCATCTGGAATGCGCGCAGCAGCGCCTTTTCCGACTTGCCAGCGACTTCCAGGTCGAGGATCGACGAGTGGAACGCTTCCTTCTTCAGGGCGTGCCACAGGGCGTTGTGATCCAGTTCGATCATCTTCGGCTCGGCGGTGCCGCCGTAGATGATGCCGGGGGTCTTGCCCGAATTGCGCAGGCGGCGGCTCGCACCCGTTCCCTGTACGCTACGCTCGAAAGCGACAACTTTCATGATGACTCCAAAAGTAAGAAGGCTGTCCGCGACCAGACAGCCTCGTTGCGGCGCAAAGGCAAATATATGCGCCGATCCAGTCACGCCGGGCGCCGCATTGCCGTAAGACAGGCGGCGCTCAACGCAGTAAAGCCTTAGATTCTATCAGGAACCCGCGAACAGCGACATGATCGAGTCGCCCTTGATAATGCGGGTGAAGGTCTCGGCCAGCAGCGGGGCGGTCGAGAGCTGACGGATCTTGGTGCACTTGGCGGCTTCTTCGGACAGCGGGATGGTGTCGCACACCACCACTTCGTCCAGCGCCGAATCCGCGATGCGGGCCGCCGCGCCACCCGACAGCACGGGGTGCGTGCAGTAGGCGAAGACCTTCAGCGCACCGCGCTCCTTCAGCACCTGGGCGGCCTTGCACAGCGTGCCGCCGGTGTCGATCATGTCGTCCATGATGACGCAGTTGCGGCCTTCGACTTCACCGATGATGTTCATCACCTCGGCCACGTTGGCCTTGGGACGGCGCTTGTCGATGATGGCCAGGTCGCAGTTCAGTTCCTTGGCCAGCGCGCGGGCACGGACCACGCCGCCGACGTCCGGCGAGACCACCAGCAGGTCGCCGTAGTTCTTCTCGCGCAGGTCGCCCAGCAGTACCGGCGAAGCGTAGATGTTGTCGACCGGGATATCGAAGAAGCCCTGGATCTGGTCGGCGTGCAGGTCCATCGTCAGCACGCGCTCGACGCCGGCGACTTCCAGCATGTTGGCCACCACCTTGGCCGAGATCGCCACGCGCGCCGAACGCGGGCGGCGGTCCTGGCGGGCATAGCCGAAGTAGGGCATGGCGGCGGTGATGCTGCGCGCCGAGGCGCGCTTGAGCGCATCGACCATCACCATCAGTTCCATCAGGTTGTCGTTGGTCGGCGCGCAGGTGGACTGCAGCACGATGACGTGCTTGCCGCGAACGTTTTCCTGGATTTCGACCTGGACTTCACCGTCGGAGAAACGGCCAACCTGAGCCTTGCCCAGCGGAATGCCGAGGTGCTGTACGACAGCCTCCGCGAGTTTGGGGTTGGCGTTGCCGGTAAATACCATCAAGCCTTCGCTGCTCATTCGGGGCACCTGTCTTGCTGCTGGGGGAGCTTGGTGTCACCGGCGCAGCCGGTGACTTGGAGATATCGTGTTCCGTTAGGACACTATAGGAAGTAATGGCAGGGGAAGAAGGATTCGAACCTTCGAATGCCGGAATCAAAATCCGGTGCCTTGACCAACTTGGCGACTCCCCTACACAACCGGGCCGTTCTTCGTGGTACCAGACTGCCGTACCGCGCCGAACGATAACTTGCTATGCGAACGTCGCGAGCGGGTGATGTGCCAGACTTCTCACACACCTGCCATCCCATTCGGGCGGCAACCTTTCCAAAACCTGCTGCGCTGTTTTTGCGTCAGGAAAACGCGCAAACACGCAGGCTCCGGAACCGGTCATCCGGGCATGCTGATTGTGTTGCTTCAGCCATGCCAGGGCTCGGGCGACTTCGCCGAACTTCGCTGTTGCTATCGGTTCCAGGTCGTTGCGACCGAAATCGAATTTGTTTGTGCGAGCAGCGAAGACCGCAATTATGGAGACGGGCGTATCCCTTGTCAAGCACTCGTCCGAAAAAATTTCAGCGGTGGGCACATGCTGTTTCGGGTGGATGATCACGAACCAGCTGTCGGGCAGTTCGACCGGCGTGAGTTCCTCGCCGATGCCCTGCGCAAAGGCGTTCTGCCCGAGCACGAACACCGGCACGTCGGCGCCCAGCGTCAGCCCGATCCGCATCAGCTCGGCGCGCGTCAGCCCCAGGCCCCACAGGTGGTTCAGCGCCAGCAGCGTGGTGGCGGCGTCGGAAGAGCCGCCGCCGATGCCGCCACCCATCGGCAGCACCTTGTCGAGGGCGATGTCGGCGCCGAAGCTGGTCCCGGAGGCGGCCTGAAGCGCGCGCGCGGCCCGCACCACCAGGTCGGTCTCGGCCGGCACGCCGGGCACGTCAGTGACGCGCGTGACCACGCCGTCGTCGCGGCGGCGGAAATGCAGCGTATCGCACCAGTCGACCAGCTGGAACACGGTCTCCAGCGTGTGGTAGCCGTCGGCGCGGCGGCCGGTTACGTGCAGGAACAGATTGAGCTTGGCCGGCGCGGGGCAGTCACGCAGTTCGGGCGGGGGCAGGGGATGGCTGCGTGGCATGTTGCGTGATGGCGCGGTGATGGCGCCCGTCATGGCGTCTGGGGATCGATGACCAGCCGCACCGACAGCGGATTGCTGCCGGCGTCGCGCGCCAGGTCGATTCGGCGCGGCACCTGGGTGGCGGCAGTCCCGCTGGCGGGCGTCTCCTGCCAGGCGACGTAGCGCACGGTCCAGCCGTTCTGCGCCAGCGTCGCCAGCCGGCCCTGCTCGTCGCGCGTGGCGCGCGCCGGCGTGCCCTGGGTGGGGCGCCCGTGCAGCCAGTCGCGCATGCCGGCCACCGGCAGCGCAAAGCCGAGCGCCTCCTCCATCAACGTGTCGACCTCGGGCGCGTTGCGCGGCGGCTGGTTGGGCAGGTCGAGCGTGGCGCCCGACGGCGTGGCGGTGACCACGGCCAGGGTCTGGCCGAGCGGCGAGACCAGGTCGAGCCGCACGTTGCGGCCCTGCTCCTCCCAGCGGAAGCTGCCCTGCACGCCCTCGTCGCGCCCGTAGCGCACGTAATTGGCGGAAAAGCGGCCGGTGTACTGCTGGTTCGCGGCGTCCTGGTCGACATCGAAGCTGCGCGACGGCGCCACGCTGGCGCACGCCTGCAGCAGCAGGGGCGCGCCAAGCCAAAGCAGCGCCAGGCGTCGGGATCGGTTCATGGGCATGGTCGTGAGGACGGCGGCGCGGCGGCCGCCGGGCTGACGGGAATCCGGCGCCGCGGACCGGGCGAGCCGGCCGCGGCGCACGGGCTTACTTGGACGGCTGCACGTTGACCTTGTAGCGGCGCAGCGTGTCGATCAGGGTCTCGTTCTCGGGATCGATGCGCACGGCCTCGGTCCAGGTCTTGCGGGCCTCGTCGTGTTCGCCGAGCTGCCATAGCACCTCGCCGAGGTGCGCGCCGATTTCAGCCTCGGGGGCCTTGGCATAGGCGTTGCGCAGCAGCGCGGCCGCGGGCTGCAGGTCGCCCATGCGGAATTTGACCCAGGCCAGGCTGTCCATGATGTACGGATCGTCCGGACCCAGCTCGGAGGCACGCTCCAGCAGCTTGAGCGCCTCGGGCAGGCGCTCGTTGCGGTCCGCCAGCGAATAGCCGAGGGCGTTGTAGCCCTGCTTCTGCTGCGGCTGCAGCGCAATCACGCGGCGCAGGCCGGTTTCCATGCTGGCGTAGCGCTTCTGGCGCTCGTCGAGCATGGCCAGCTCGTAGATCCAGTCGGCGTTGTCGGGCTCCGCCGCGATGCGGTCGTTCAGCACCTTGCGGGCGCGGTCGTAGGCCTTGGTTTCCATCAGCGTGGCCACTTCGGCCTGGCGGATGGCGGTCACGCGCTGCGAGCGCTGGGTGGGATCGGAGATGTCCTCGGCGTCGCTGAGCATCTCGCCGAACAGCGCCTGGGCGTCGTCGAGCTTGCCCATGCGCGCCAGCAGCTGGGCGCGCTTGGCGGTGGCCGCCGGCGCCAGGCGGATGTCCTCGATGCGATCGAGCCAGCGGATCGCGCTCGCGTAATCCTTGCGCTCCTCGGCGATCTGCGCCAGGTATTGGTAGGCGATATCGGGATTGGCGCTTGGCTGTTTCTCGACCAGCTGCAGGTATTCCTGCAGGTACTGCTCGGCCTCGCCGTAGTTCTTGGCCTGCAGGCTGGTCAGGCCCAGCGCCAGCGGCACGCGCGGGTCGGCGGGCGCCACCCTGCGCAGGGTCTCGAATTCCTGCCGGGCCGCCGGCATGTCGTTCTTCAGCAGGTACAGCCGCGCCAGCGTGATATGGCCGTTGACCGATTCGGGCGACTTTTCCAGGAAGCGCTTGAGCACTGCCACGGCTTCGTCGGGCTGCTTCTCGGCGCGCAGTTCGGCCGACATCAGCGCGGCCGCTTCATAGCCCGGCCGCAACCGCAAGGCCTGGTCGAGCGCGGCCAGTGCGCCCGGCTCGTCGCCGGCGACTTCGCGCGCGCGCGCCAGTGCCAACTGGGTCTCCGGCAGCTTGATTTCGTTGCGGGTCAGGTCCTGCAGCAGCGTGGCGGCGCCGGCCGGATCGCTGGTACGCGACAGCTGCTGCTGCAGCTGCAGGATGGCATCGCCGCGCTGGCTGGCCGGCACCGCAGCCAGTTGCTGCTGCAGCAGCGGGCGGGCGTCGTCCCAGCGGCCGTTTAGCACCAGCAGCGTCGACAGCACCTGGCCGGCCGCCGGCGAGGTCGGGGTGATTTCCTTCCACAGGCGTGCCGCGTCAAGCGCCTGCTGCGGGATGCGCGCGTTGAAGGCGATCTCGGTGGCACGCTGGGCGAAGCGCGGGTCGCGGGTCTGGCGCGCCAGTTCCAGGTAGGTGCGGTAGGCCGGGCCGACCAGGCCGCGCTGGATGGAAATCTCGGCGGCCAGCACCATATAGACGATATCGTCGGTCAGCTCCAGCGACGGCAGTGCCGGACGCGCGGGCTTGGGCGCCGGGGTGTCCGCCGCGGCCAGTTGCAGCATGGGCAGCGAACCGGCGCCGACCGGGGGCGCCGCGTAGCTGGCGCCCGCCGCCGCTGCCAGCAGCGCGCCGGCGGCCAGTGCGCGCACATGGCGTCGCGGCGCCTGCCACCAGCGGGCCAGGGTGCCGGCACGGCGCGCGGTGCGCGAGCCGGCGCCCGGCGATGTGGTCAGGCCGCCGCCCGCGGTGGCTTGCAACGTGGAGTCCGGCATCAGGTCCGGCATCAGGTCCGACATGTATTGAGTGCTCCGGCGCGCGCTGGCGAAGGATGGGAGATTGCGCATTGATAAGGGCATTGTAGCCTGCCGCTACAATGCGCTGCTTGGCGCCGCAGGCCGGTGCCGCCAGGCGCTGCAGGAGTTTTGAGCGGTAACCAACGGAGAGGTTCGATGCCTGAATTGCCCGAGGTCGAGGTGACCCGGCGCGGCTTGCTGCCGCATGTGGTGGGGCGGCGCATCGCCGCGGTCACGGTACGCCACCGCGGCCTGCGCTGGCCGGTCGACCCCGGACTCGAAGCCTGCCTGGCCCAGCGCCTGGTGCGCCGCATCGAGCGCCGCGGCAAGTATCTGCTGCTCGAATGCGTCAGCGCCGACGCGGCGCAGCCGGTCGGCTGGCTGCTGGTGCATCTCGGCATGACGGGCACGCTGCGGGTCCTGCCCGATGCACCGCCGCCGGGCGTGCACGACCACTTCGACCTGGTGCTCGAAGCCGGCCCCGGCGCAGCGTCGGCAGCGGCACCGGACCAGCAGCAGCCGGGTACCATCGTGCTGCGCTTCCGCGATCCGCGCCGCTTCGGCGCCATCCTCTGGACCACGCTGCCGGAGGCGGAACTGCCGTCGCATCCGTTGCTGAGCACGCTCGGCATCGAGCCATTCGATCCCGCCTTCGACGGCGCCTGGCTGCACCGCCATACGCGCGGTCGCAGTGCCGCGATCAAGACCGTGCTGCTGTCCGGCGCGATCGTGGTCGGGGTGGGCAACATCTACGCGTCCGAAAGCCTGTTCCGTGCCGGCATCCATCCGACCACCCCGGCCGGGCGCCTGAGCCGCGCGCGTTGCGACCGGCTGGCGCAGGCGGTGCGGGACACCCTGGCGCAAGCGATCGAGCGCGGCGGCAGCACGCTGCGCGACTTTGTCGGCAGCGACGGTGCCAGCGGCTACTTCCAGCTCGATTGCTTTGTCTACGACCGCGCCGGCCTGCCGTGCAAGGTGTGCGCCAAGCCGGTGCGCCAGATCGTGCAGGGCCAGCGTTCCACCTTCTATTGCACCAACTGCCAGCACTGACCGGCGGGGCGGAGTGCTTCAGGGACCGCCCGCTGCCGCGGGCCGATGGCTCGGCGCAACACTGGCCCGGTCACTGCCATCCAAGGGGCGCGAATTCCACAAAAGCGCCGTGGAAACCTGTATCGTGTGCGCAGTCATAAAAAGTTACAAAATGGCCGGCCGCGCGTGAACGGCAGGGGGCGGACCGGCATTGCGTGACCACGGGCATGCCGCACAGGGTGGCGGGCCCCGAGGCAAAACCAAGCCAGCCCAACAGGTCCATGACAACGCTCGCCCACCAATTCGAACAATACGGCGCCTGGAGAACCGGGGTCCTCCAGTCACTGGCCGAATTCCAGTCCTGGCTGCAGCAGCACGACCTGTACGATGCGCAGGCCGACGATCGCGTGCAGCGCATCCAGAGCGTGCTGCGCAGCGACCGCCTCAAGGTCGCCTTCATCGCCGAGTTCTCGCGCGGCAAGAGCGAGCTGATCAACGCCATCTTCTTTGCCGACTATGGGCGCCGCATCCTGCCGTCGTCGGCGGGGCGCACCACCATGTGCCCGACCGAGCTGCGCTACGACGAGGCCGAGCCGCCCAGCATCCGCCTGCTGCCGATCGAGACGCGCCTGCAGGACGCCTCCACCGCAGACTTCATCGAGGCCGGCACTTCGGCATCGCACTGGCATTCGGTGCCGCTGGACCCGTCGTCGCCCGAGGGCATGCTCGAGGCGTTCCAGCACGTGGTGCAGACCATGCGCGTGCCGCCCGAGCAGGCCGAGGCGCTGGGGCTGTACCACGAGAATGACCCCGATGCCGCCTATGCGGTCGATGCCGAGGGCATGGTCGAGATCTCGCGCTGGCGCCACGCCGTCATCAATTTTCCGCATCCGCTGCTGCGCCAGGGCCTGGTGATCCTCGACACGCCGGGGCTGAACGCGATCGGCACCGAACCCGAGCTGACGCTGCGGCTGATTCCGGATGCGCACGTGGTGGTGTTCGTGCTGGCCGCCGACGCGGGCGTGACCAAGAGCGACCTGGATCTGTGGCGCAGCCATGTCGGCGCCGGGCACCGGCGCGGCTGCCTGGCGGTGCTCAACAAGATCGACGGGCTGTGGGATCCGCTGCGCCAGCCGGGCGAGATCGCGCAGGAAATCGCGCGGCAGGTGTCGACCACCGCGCAGGTGCTGGGCATCGAGCAATCGCGCGTGTATCCGGTGTCGGCACAGAAGGGACTGGTGGCCAAGGTCACGCACGACGACACCCTGCTCGCGCGCAGCGGCCTGCCGGAGTTCGAGCACGTGCTGTCGGACCAGCTGATTCCGCGCCGGCGCGAGATCGTCTCGGACCAGGTCTACCGGCTGGTGCAGGACATGGCGCGCGCCGCGCAGCAGCTGCTGCAGAGCCGCCGCCGCGATATCGTCGAGCAGCTGTTCGAGCTGCGCGGACTGCGCGGCAAGAACCATGCGATGGTCAAGCACATGCTGATGCGGGTGCAGGGCGAGAAGGACGAGTTCGAGCAAAGCATCAGCAAGTTCCAGGCGCTGCGCCTGGTCTTCGGCCGGCACAGCGCCGACATCATCAAGAGCCTGCAATTGCGCGACGTGCGCCGCACCATGCGCAGCGCGCGCGAGCAGATGAAGGAGCGCTTCTTTTCGCGCGGCCTGCGCGAGGACATGGAGGCATTGTTCGCGCAGTTGAGCGGGCTGGTGAGCGATGCCGACAACAAGATCGGCCAGCTGCACCAGCTGATCGAAAGCATGTACCGGCGCTTCAATGCCGAACACGGCTTCACGCTGCCCGCGCCGATGCAGTTCACCGCCGAACGCTACCTGGCCGAGCTGCAGGAAACGCTGCGGCTGGTGCAGGCGCATTTCGGCACGATCAGCATGCTGACGCGCTCGCGCCCGCAGCTGGTGCAAAGCGCGTTCAACACCATGGCCAGCCGGGTGCTGGAGAATTTCCGCGGCCTCAACCGCGACATCGAGGTCTGGCTCAAGTCGGTGATGACGCCGCTGGAAGCGCAGGTGCGCGAACACCAGAAGCAGCTGCGCCGGCGCGTCGATTCGATCGAGCGCATCCATGAGGCCACCGATACGCTGGAAAGCCGCATCGCGCAGCTGGAAGAAGTGCTGAACGGGCTGGACGAACGCAGCGGACGGATCGAAGGCTTTGCCCAGCGGCTGATGCGGCCGGGGAGCGATGCGGACAGTGCCAGCCTTGCGGTAGCGTAGCTGCTCTCGACGGCTTCGTCGGCCGGTATATCATGTGGCGCCGCGCCTTGCGGCGCCTTTTTCTTTGGCGCGCCGATGCCCCATGTCTGCGCGCCACGCCGTTGCCACACCGATGCCCCGCAAACCAGTCCCCCGTACCGCTCCCGCCCTGCCTGACGACCTCTGCGTGCCCCCCGACTTCGGCGCGCGCGTCGTCACCTGGCAGCGCCGGCACGGCCGGCACGACCTGCCGTGGCAGAACACGCGCGACCCGTACCGCATCTGGCTGTCCGAGATCATGCTGCAACAGACCCAGGTCAGCGCGGTGATCGACTACTTCCAGCGCTTCGTCGCGCAACTGCCCACGGTGCAGGATCTGGCGGCCGCGCCAGCCGACCAGGTGATGGCGCTGTGGGCCGGGCTGGGCTATTACTCGCGCGCGCGCAACCTGCACCGCTGCGCCATGCAAGTGGTCACCGAGCACGGCGGCCGCTTCCCCGCCGACCCCGCGGTGCTGGTCACGTTGCCGGGCATCGGCCGCTCCACCGCGGCGGCCATTGCGGCGTTCAGCGCCGGGGTGCGTTCGCCGATCCTGGACGGCAACGTCAAGCGTGTGTTCGCGCGCTGCTTCGGCATCCATGGCCATCCGGGCGAGCGCGCGGTGGAAGCGCGCATGTGGCAACTCGCGGAACTGGCCTTGCCGGCACCCGGCCCGCACCAGGCCGACGACATGGTCGCCTATACGCAGGGACTGATGGACCTCGGCGCGACGGTGTGCTCGCGCGGCAAGCCCGCCTGCCTGGCCGATGCCGCAGCTTGCCCGCTGTCCGCCGATTGCGTCGCGCGCCGCGACGGCCTGACCGGCGTGCTCCCTGCGCCCAAGCCGCGCGCCGCCATCCCCGAGCGCAGCACGGTGATGCTGCTGGTGCGGCGCGAGCGTGAAGTGCTGCTGCGCCTGCGTCCGGACAGCGGCATCTGGGGCGGCCTGTGGAGCCTGCCGGAGATGCCGGTCGACTCCGTTCCCTTCGACGCGGAGGCCGCCGAGGCCCGCGCGCTCGACTACGCGCGCGCTTTCGGCAGCCCCGCGCGCGCCGTGCTGGCCGGCGAGCTGACCCATGTGTTCACGCACTTCCGCCTGCTGATCCGCGCCATCCGGGTCGACCTCGACGCGAAGGCGAACGTGCTGCGGCAGGACAGCGCGACGCCGGCCGGGCAGCGCTGGCTGTCGCTCGACGATCTCGATGCGCTGGGCACGCCCGCGCCGGTGCGCCGGCTGCTTGAGGACCAGGCGCGGGTGGGCTTGTTCTGAAGCCGGGGCAGGGCGGGGAGGAAAGGCCGCCCTACAGCATGTGGTTCTGCCGCATGTAGCGGTGCACGATCTCGATGCGCATGCCCGCGTCGGGCAAGGCCATCAGCATCTGCTTGGCCTTCAGCGGCACCGGCAGCAGTTCGCACAGCCGGTTGGCGACCCAGCTCGGGTCGTCCCACAGGTAGGGCTCGTCGAACGGCATGCGGTCGGGCTGCTCGGCGTGCAGTCGCGTCACGATGCGGCGCAGCGCGTCCAGGCATTCGCCCAGCAGTTCCAGCTTGCAGTCGATGATGTCGGGGGGGAGCACCTCGGCGCGCGCCACCAGCAGGCCGTCGTCGCGGGTTTCGTGGCTGATGATATGGAAGCGCTCGCGGCCGCGCGTGCGGATCAGCAGCACGCCCAGCTGCTCCATGTTGCAGTCGACGATTTCGGCGAGGCAGCCGACCAGTTCGGGCACGGTGGGCTGGTTGGGCCGGGCCACTTCCTCGCCGCTGGCGATCAGGCAGACGCCGAACGGCGCGCTGTCGCGCAGGCAGTTGCGCACCATGTCGACATAGCGCGCCTCGAACACGCGCAACGGCAGCCGTCCACCGGGAAACAGCACAGTGTGCAGGGGGAACAGCGGCAGGTTTTCGAGCGTCCGTGGCGGGTCTTCGGACCCTGTGGGACGGTAGAGGTCGGTCGAGGACATGCGGTGCAGGCTTGGGGTCGCGCAGCATTGGGCCGCCAGGCCGACGCCGCGCTCAGATGCCCCGTGCAGCCCGGGGTGCCATGCCGCGTGCGTCAGCCCGCCGGTGCGAGCTCTCGGTGTCTGACCAGCACATTACCATGTGCCCGGAAATAGTTGGCGAGCCTTTCGGCAATATAGACCGAGCGATGCTGGCCGCCGGTGCAGCCGATCGCCACGGTCAGGTAGCTGCGGTTGTCGGCAATGAAGCTTGGCAGCCACTTTTCCACGTAGGCGCGGATATCCTCGGCCATCGCCAGCACCATCGGCTGTGCCTGCAGGAAGTCGATCACCGGCATGTCGCGGCCGGTGAGCGGTCGCAGCGCCAGGTCGTAGTACGGGTTGGGCAGCGAGCGCACGTCGAACACCATGTCGGCATCGCTGGGCACGCCGTGCTTAAAGCCGAACGACTCGAACAGCAATGTCAGGCGCTGGCTATCGTCGCGGATCAGCTCCTTGATCCAGCTGCGCAGCGTATTGGTGCGCACATTGCTGGTGTCGATCCGGTGCGCGGCCTCGGCCAGCGGGCTGAGCAGCGCGCGCTCCATCTCGATCGCTTCCATCAGCGCCGTGTCGTTGAAGGCGCCGCCGCCGCCGGCTGCGCCGTCGGTGCGGGCCGACAGCGGATGGCGGCGCCGCGTCTCGGAGTAGCGCTGCACCAGGGCATCGGTGCTGGCGGTCAGGAAAATGACCTCGACCTGGTGCTCGGCGGCCAGCGCGCGCACGGTGTCGGGCAACTGGTCGAGCGACTCGCGGCTGCGGATGTCGGTAGCCACGCCCAGGTGCGTGTAGCCCTGAGCGTCGAGGTAGCGGGTCAGTTCAGGGATGAACTGCGCCGGCAGGTTGTCCACGCAGTAATAGCCTGCATCTTCGAGGACGTTCAGTGCGACGGACTTGCCGGAACCGGATATGCCGGTGATGAGGATGATGCGCATAGCAACTGAAGCATAGCATCAGGTGCCGGCTGCGTCATGACAGCAGTTTGACACCAGCAAAAATGGCGAACCGCCCGGTTCGCCATCCTTGTTCGCCATTTCGCCAGTAGCGTCGCTCAGGCTTCCTTCGACAGGCATTCCTTCATGTAGGCCTTGTATTCGTCGCCCTTCTTGCCTTTGCCCGACTTGCTGCAGGCCGCCATTTTCTCCTGCTGGGTCTTGGGCGCGCCGGACTTCGACAGGCATTCCTTCATGAACGCCTTGCGTTCGTCGCCTTTCTTGCCGGAGGCCTGCGCGTTGCAGGCCTTCATCTTGTCCTGCTGGGTGTTGGCCGCGGGCTTGTCCGGATTGGCCGGGGTAGCGGGCGTGGCCGGCACGGCAGGCGTTGCCGGGGCCGCGGCCGACGGCTTGGCCGGCGTAGCAGGGGTGGCCGGCGTGGCGGTCTGCGCAAAGGCGCTGGCTGCGAACAGCGGGGTCACCAGCGCGCACACTGCAATCAGGGTCTTCATGCTTGCTCTCCTCGGGTGGACAACCTTATCGCCGCGCGCCGGGGTCGGCGTTGCAGCTTCCGTAACAGGCGTGATGCCCATTACAGCACAAAACGGAGCATGCCTGAGAAACGTTGACTAGCGGTTGCCACGCCGTTGTAAGCAATTGAAAACCGCGCGGACCGGGGGCTTACAGCAGCCGGCCCTGCCCGCGCGAGACGGCATCGGCCTGCATCGCGGCGCGCTGGCGGTCCATGAAGTCGCGCAGCGTGTCGATGCCGCGCAGGCGCAGGATGGTGTTGCGCACGGCGGCTTCGACCAGCACGGCAAGGTTGCGGCCGGCCGCCACCTGGATCTTGACCATGTGGATGGGAAGGCCGAGCACGTCCAGGTACTGCGAATCCAGCGGCAGCCGCTCGAACTCGCCGTCGTTGCGCCGCACCAGCTGCACCACCAGCTTGATCTTCATCTTCCGCCGCACCGCGGTCTCGCCGAAGATGGTCTTGATGTCGAGCAGCCCCAGGCCGCGCACTTCCAGCAGGTTCTGCAGCAGCGGCGGGCAGCGGCCCTCGATGAAATCCGGCCCCAGCCGCACGAAGTCGACCGCGTCGTCCGCCACCAGCCCGTGGCCGCGCGAGATCAGTTCCAGGCCCAGTTCGCTCTTGCCCAGGCCCGATTCGCCCATGATCAGCACACCCATGCCCAGGATGTCGAGGAACACGCCGTGCATGGTTACGCGCGGGGCGGAGATGCGCGACAGGTACAGGCGCAGGTGGTCGATCACCGCGGCGGACGACACCGGCGTGGTGAACAGCGGCGTCGACGAGCGCGTGCAGCGCAGTTCCAGGTCCGGCGGCGGCTCCATGCCGTCGGCGATCACCAGGAACGGCGGCTCCAGCAGGATCAGCTCGCCCATCTGGCGCTTGCGGGTCTCGTCGTCGAGGCGCTGGTAGTACGTGATTTCGGGCTTGCCGAGGACCTGGATCCGGTTGGGGTGGATCAGGTTGAGGTGGCCCACCAGGTCTGCGGCGGAAGTCGCTTCGCGGGCGAATTCCACGTCAAAGGCGCGGTCCGCGCCCTCCAGGCCAGCGACCCACGAGAGTTTGAGGTCGGCTGCGTTGTCGTCGAAGATGGACTGGGAGGTGACGCCGGTGAGTTCCATGCGGTATGGCTGGTAAGGCGGTGTTCGAAGCGCGTGGCGCTTCCCCGGTCTGGTGCCGGCCCGCTCCGGGGGGAATCAGTGGATCAGGGATGCCATGCGATCAGCAGTTCGTGCACGGCATCGGGCGTAGGGAGGGTCGCCAGGCCCTCGCGCATGTCGCGATCCGACAGCAGTTGCGCGATCTCGGACAAGATTTCCAGGTGCTGCTGCGTGGCCTGTTCGGGCACCAGCAAGAAGATCAGCAGCGAAACCGGCTTGCCGTCCGGCGATTCGAACGGAATCGGCTCGGCCAGTCGCATGAACGCGGCCAGGGGCTGCTTCAGGCCCTTGATGCGCCCGTGCGGGATCGCCACGCCGGCGCCCAGTCCGGTCGAGCCCAGCGACTCGCGCGCGAACAGGTTGTCGGTGACGATGGCGCGCGCCACGCCATGGTTGTTCTCGAAGAGGAGCCCGGCCTGCTCGAACACACGTTTCTTGCTGGTGACGCTGACGTCGAGGGTGATGTTGCCGGGTGGCAGCAATTTGGCCAAACGATTCATGGGCGATGCGCAGGATTTCAGTTAGCGGGCGGATCGTTCCGCCGGGCAGCGTCTGGCTCCCTCACCGCTGCCGGCGCGGGGGAAGACGTCCGGCCCATTATAGAGCAGCGACTACCCTTGCATTGTGCGGTGCAGCGCGGGCAGGCGCGGCCACGATTTCTCTCTCTTTGTATGGCGCAGCATACACCTTGGCGCTGCGCTTGCGAACCTTTCGGGCTTCCATGCATGGCAAGGTTTGCTCCGCTGCCACAGCCCGCACAGCGCCAGGGCGCAAAAAAGCCGCGCTTCGCGGCGCGGCTTGCCTGTGGAATCCTGGTTCAGCAGCCCTCTGCGGGGCTGCCGGGCACGGGTTTATTGCTGCATTTGCGCTGCGGCCATCTGGTACTTGACCGCTTCGCGGTCGTGGCCTTGCACGCGATCCTTGTAGCGAATCACCTGACGGTCCAGCTTGTCGACGAGTGCGTCGATCGCCGCATACAGGTCTTCGTGATGCGCCTCGACAAAGATGTCCTTGCCCTTTAGATGCAGATTGATTTCCGCGTACTGACGCCGGTCCTTTTCCTTGTGATTGTCGACAGAGAGCAGCACGCTAACGCCAATGACTTGATCGAAATGCCTGACGATTCGCTCCAGCTTCGTTTCCACGTACTCACGCAGAGGGGGCGTGATGTCCAGGTGGTGTCCACTGATCTTGAAGTTCATAGCGCTTCTCCTTCTGAAAGAGCCTCACCAGGCAGGCGGTGGGCTCGGCTACAAAGACTTGCGGAGATTGACTGCGGGGATTTTCAAGGCTTCACGATACTTGGCGACCGTGCGGCGTGCGACAACGAAGCCCTGTTCGCCCAGCAGTTCGGCGATGCGACTGTCGGAAAGGGGATTCCTCGGGTCTTCGGCTCCTATCAGTTGCTTGATCAAGGCGCGGATGGCCGTTGATGAAGCCGCGCCACCGGTTTCGGTGGACACGTGGCTGCCAAAGAAGTACTTCAGTTCGAAAGTACCCATCGGCGTAGCCATATATTTATTGGTCGTCACCCGGGAGATGGTTGACTCGTGTAAACCCAGTGTATCGGCAATCTCCCGCAAAACCAAGGGGCGCATGGCGATTTCACCGTGGGTGAAAAAGTTCTTTTGACGCTCGACAATGGCCTGCGAGACACGCAGGATGGTGTCGAACCTTTGCTGGATATTCTTGATCAGCCAGCGTGCTTCCTGCAGCTTCTGCTGCAGCCCGGCGGTACCGGTCTCGCCTTTGGCGCCACGCAGGATCTGTGCGTACATATCGTTGATGCGCAGCCTCGGCATCACATCCGGATTGAGCTGCGCGATCCAGCCGCCGCCGCTCTTGCGCACGAACACATCAGGCACAACGAAATCGGCCTCCGGACGGCTGTACGCATGGCCCGGGTAGGGCGCCAGCGAGCGGATCAGGTCATGCGCGGCCTTGAGTGCGACCTCATCGACCTGCAGGGCCTTCTTCAGCCGCGTGTAGTCGCGTACCGCCAGCAGTTCCAGGTGATGGGTGACGATGGTCAGCGCGAGTTCGCGCTGCGGGTGCGTCAGGCGGCGCAATTGCAGCGCCAGGCATTCGGCCGCGTTGCGCGCGCCCACACCAGGCGGATCGAAGCTCTGCAGCAGCGTCAGGATGGCGTGGACTTCGTCGGGGTCGAACTCGAGTTCTTCGGGCAGCTCCGCGCAGATCTCTTCGAGCGAGGCGCTAAGGTAGCCATCGTCATCGAGCGATTCGATCAGGAAGATGGCGAGTCCCTTGTCGCGCGCCGAGATCTTCAGCGGTGTCAGCTGCTCCATCAGGTATTCGCGCAGCGTGGGCTCGGCATCGCGCAGCTGCATCGGCGTCTTTTCGTCCTCGTCGCCTTGCGGGCGGCGGGCGAAATCGTCCAGGCTCCAGTCGCCGTTGCCGTAGTCGTCGCCGCTGCTGTTGTCGCCGTAGCTGTCATCGGCGCCGCCTTCGGCGCGCGCGTCGCCATTGCCCTGGGGCTCGGCGGGGGCGGGCGCGGGCGCGCTCTGGACGTTGACCGAGCCATCGGCCGCCACGCGCAGCGGGCTTTCGATCCAGTCGTTCTCCCGCTCGAGCAGCGGGTTTTCCGTCAGCGCCTGTTCGACTTCCTGCTGCAGTTCCAGCGTGGAAAGCTGCAGCAGCCGGATCGACTGTTGCAGCTGCGGGGTCAGTGCCAGGTGCTGGGAGAGGCGGAGCTGTAGCGACGGTTTCATGCGACCTATTTTATGCGCATCTTTCCGATGTTGGAACGGAAATTGCTATCGCTGATGCGCCGTGATCGCCGCTGGCTCTCCCTGCCATGCGGCCATGGCGGCCCGTGCGGGGCCGCCGACTTGTCACATGCGGAAGTTCTCGCCCAGATAGACGCGCCGCACGGCGTCATTGGCGATGATGTCTTCGGGCTGGCCCGCGGCCAGCACCGTGCCTTCGCTGATGATGTAGGCGTGATCGCAGATGCCGAGCGTCTCGCGCACGTTGTGGTCGGTGATCAGCACGCCGATATTGCGCGCCTTGAGGAAGCTGACGATGCGCTGGATCTCGCCCACGGCGATCGGGTCCACGCCGGCAAAGGGCTCGTCCAGCAGGATGAAGCGCGGCGATGACGCCAGTGCGCGCGCGATTTCCACGCGGCGGCGCTCGCCGCCGGACAGCGACAGCGCCGGATTGTTGCGCAGGTGCGCGATCTGCAGGTCGTCGAGCAGGGCATCCAGGCGGCGCTCGATCTCGGCCTTGGCCAGCGGCTTGCCCTTGTCCTGCTGCAGCTCCAGCACCGCGCGGATGTTTTCCTCGACGTTGAGCTTGCGGAACACCGAGGCTTCCTGCGGCAGGTATGACAAGCCCATGCGCGCGCGCTCGTGGATCGGCAGGCCGCTGATGTGGTCGCCGTCGAGCACGATGTCGCCTTCGTCCAGCGCCACCAGGCCGACGATCATGTAGAACGACGTGGTCTTGCCCGCGCCGTTGGGGCCGAGCAGCCCGACCACCTCGCCGCTCTTCACGTCGAGCGAGACGTCCTTGACCACCGTGCGCGAGCCATAGCGCTTCTTCAGGTGGCGCACGACCAGCGTGCTGCCGCCGGGCAGGACGGAGTTGGCTTCGACGACAGGCTTGTCGGCAATGGTGGCGGTATCGGTCATAAGTACGGTCAGGGTTTGTTGGCGGGCGCGGGCGCCGACTTCAGGTCCAGCGGCGAGCCGCCTGCGGTGCCGGACTTCTGGTCCTGGCGCGGCGACAGCACCGCGCGCACGCGGCCTGACGGGTTGGCCGCCGCGGCATCGCCGCTGCCGCCGCCCGCCGCGGTATAGAGTTCCTTGCGGCTGTCGTAGGTCAGCACCGCGCCGCGGATCTCGTCGACCAGCTTGGCGCCCTGCAGCCGCGCCATGCGGGCATTGCCGATCAGCTTGGAGAATTCCTGCTTGCCGTCGTATTCGATGCGGTCGCCCCAGCCGTCGATGTATTCATCGACGCCCTCGCGCTTCTGGCGGATATAGGCCTGCTTGCCCGGCTTCGAGGTGGCCACGGCGAACTGGTAGCCCTCGGGGTCGGTGCGCAGCTCGGCCGCGTCGGACTTCAGGATCATGGTGCCCTTGGTCAGCACCACGTTGCCGGTCAGCGTATAGATCTGCTTGACATCGTCATAGCTGGCGTTGTCCGCCTCGAGCACCATCGGCTTGTCGCGGTCCGCGCGCTCGGCAAGGGCAGGCTGGGCCAGCAGGCCGATGGCCAGGGCCAGCGCGAGCAGGGCCGGGGCGGTGCGTCGACGGGACGATGTCGTCAGGGAAGCGGTCATGTTGGCAGGGTTGCTAGAGGGCGTCTGGATGCGTGATGGTGCGGTTTGCGCGGACTTCGGCGCGTGCTGCGGTGCCGGCCGGCACCGCGCGCGCGGCTGCGCCGGACCGGGAGTTCAGGACCCTGGCGCGCGGCCCGGGGACGGCCCGGTGATGATGGTGCCGCGTACATTGCCGAGCAATTGTACTTCGCGGGTGACGTTGTTGAAGATGAGTCCGTTGGCGGTCATGACCGAAGGGCCGCGCGTCAGCTTGACCGGCTTGTCGGTCTTGACGATGTCGTCATTGACCAGCAGCTGGAAATAGCTCGACGCCGCGGTCAACTGCGGATCCTTGGACGGATCCTTGCCTTGCTGGCGCAGCACGTAGCCATTGCCGTACAGGTCGATCACCGTGCCTTCGGCGTTCATGCGGCCGATGTCGGCGCGCGCGGTCACCGGCGGGCGGTCCGGCTCGTAGGCGCGCATCGCGGGGCGCGTGACCTCGTAAGTCTGGTCGTCCTCGAAATGGACCATGCGCTCGCCGGTGAAGCGGATCTTGGTACTGCCGTCGGGCGCCAGCTCGGTGGCCGAGAAGCGGTCCATGAAGTAGTCCGGCTCGTGCTTCTTGGTGGTCTGCGCGGCCTGGTCTTCCTTGGGGGAGTTGATCTGGACCAGCCAGAACGTGCTGCCCGCCACGATGGCCATCAGCAGCAGCGGCAGCAGCCGCATGACGATGCCGCTGAGGGAGGCGAGAAGTGCCTGCATGGTGTCCTTGGCGTTGTGCTGCTGGTGCCGTCGGTGGTGCGCCGGCTCAGATGACCTTGGCGCGGGTCAGGTCGTGGATATGCAGCGCGCCGGTCAGGCGCCCTTCGTCGTCCACCACCAGCAGCTGGTTGATGCGGTTGGCTTCCATCACTTGCACGGCTTCCACTGCCAGCTGGTCCTGGTTGACCACGTGCGGGTTGCGGTGCATGACCTCGCCGATCGGCACGGTCTTCCAGTCGCGCGGGGTTTCCAGCAGGCGGCGCAGGTCACCGTCGGTGAACACGCCGATGGCGCGCCCGTCGGTATCCACCACCGCGGTCATGGCCATGCCCTTGCGCGTGATTTCCATCAGCGCCTGGGCCAGCGGCGTGCTTTCGCGCACCTCGGGCACGGCGTTGCCGGTACGCATCACGTCGCGCACGTGGGTCAGCAGCTTGCGGCCGAGCGCGCCGCCGGGGTGCGAGCGGGCGAAGTCCTCCTCGCCGAAGCCGCGCGCATCGAGCACCGCCACCGCGAGCGCGTCGCCCAGCGCCAGCGCGGCGGTGGTGCTGGCGGTCGGGGCCAGGTTCAGCGGGCAGGCTTCCTTCTCGACCGCCGCGTCCAGGTGGACGTCGGCCAGCTTGGCGAGGTTGGATTCCGGATTGCCGGTGACCGAGATCAGGCGCGCGCCGATGCGCTTGACGATCGGGATGATCGACAGCAGCTCGCCGGTCTCGCCGGAATTGGAGAAGGCGATCAGCACGTCGTCGCGCGTGACCATGCCGAGGTCGCCATGGCTGGCTTCGGCGGGGTGCACGAAGAACGCGGGGGTGCCGGTCGAGGCGAGCGTGGCCGCGACCTTGCGGCCGATATGGCCGGACTTGCCGATGCCCGAAACGACCACGCGCCCGGTGCATTGCAGGATCAGCTGCACGGCATGGGCAAAGTCGCCGTTCAGGCGGCCGGAAAGTGCGGAAACCGCATCGGCTTCGGTCTGGAGCGTGTCGCGGGCGAGCCTGAGTGCTCGATCCGCATCGAAATTAGCTATCATGGCGACGAAGTATACCAACGAATGCGACCGCACCTGGGCCGACCCAACGCGCGCGTCGCGCTCGCCCGTGCTCGCCGTATTTCCGCCGGCAGGGTGCCCGTGCCGGGTCGGCCGCGCGCCTCGCCGGTCACCCTGACCGCCTGATGCATTCTCCGCTGGAACTGACCCTGGTGCTGCTGGCCGCCGCCGTGTTCGGCGTGGTCGCGTTCCGCATGCTGCAGCTGCCGCCGATGCTGGGCTACCTGGCCGTCGGCATCCTGATCGGACCGCATGCGCTGGGGCTGGCCAGCGACACCGCGCAGACCAAGTACCTGGCCGAGTTCGGCGTGGTCTTCCTGATGTTCTCGATCGGGCTGGAATTCAGCCTGGCCAGGCTGCGCGCGATGAAGCGGCTGGTGTTCGGCATGGGCGGCTCGCAGGTGGCGCTGTCGATGCTGGCGGTGGTGCCGGCCAGCTGGGCCTTCAACTGGCTGTTTCCGTTGTCGTGGCAGGCCTCGGTGGCGCTGGGCGGAGCCCTGGCCATGTCTTCGACCGCCATCGTGTCCAAGATGCTGTCCGAGCGCATGGAGCTGGAAAGCGAGCACGGGCGCAACATCATCAGCATCCTGCTGTTCCAGGACCTGGCGGTGGTGCCGCTGCTGATCGTGATTCCGGCACTGTCGCACGATCCGGGCGACCTGGTCATGGCGCTAGGCCTGGCCACGCTCAAGATCGTGGTGGCGCTGGGCGCGATCTTCTTCCTGGGCCAGCGCCTGATGAGCCGCTGGTTCCATGTGGTGGCGGCGCGCCGCTCGCAGGAACTGTTCATGCTGAACCTGCTGCTGGTCACGCTGGGCATGGCGGCGCTGACCGAGCGGCTGGGCCTGTCGATGGCGCTGGGCGCCTTCATGGCGGGCATGCTGATCTCCGAGACGCCCTACCGCCACCAGGTGGAGGAGGACATCAAGCCGTTCCGCGACGTGCTGCTGGGGCTGTTCTTCGTCACCATCGGCATGCTGCTCAATATCCGCGTGGTGCTCGACCATATCTGGCTGGTGCTGGCGCTGCTGGTGGTGCCGGTGCTGTTCAAGCTGGTGCTGATCGCGGCGCTGGCGCGCGTGTTCGGCTCGCCTCAGGGCGTGGCCATCCGCACCGGGCTGGGGCTGGCGCAGGCGGGCGAGTTCGGCTTCGTGCTGCTGAACCAGATCGACGGCCTGAACCTGGTCGACCCGGTGCTGATCCAGGTAATCCTCGCGTCGATGCTGCTGTCGATGCTGGCGGCACCGTTCCTGATCCAGTACAGCGACGCCATCGTGCTGCGCTTTTCCGCCAACGAATGGCTGATGCAGTCGCTGAACATGACCCGCATCGCCGCGCAGAGCCTGCAGACCGAGAAGCACGCCATCATCTGCGGCTTCGGCCGCAGCGGGCAGAACCTGGCCCACATGCTGGAGCGCGAGGGCATCAACTATGTGGCGCTCGACCTGGACCCCGACCGCGTGCGCGAGGCCGCCGCCGCCGGCGACACCGTGGTCTACGGCGACGCGGGCCGGCGCGAGGCGCTGATCGCCGCGGGCCTGCACCGCGCCGCCGCGGTGATCGTGACCTACGCCAACACGCCGTCGGCGCTGAAGGTGCTGCACCATGTGCAGGAGCTGGCGCCGGCGCTGCCGGTGATCGTGCGCACGGTCGACGATTCCGAACTCGACACGCTGCAGAAGGCCGGCGCCACCGAGGTGGTGCCCGAGATCATCGAGGGCAGCCTGATGCTGGCCTCGCACGCGCTGGTGCTGCTGGGCGTGCCGATGCGGCGGGTGGTGCGCGGCGTGCAGCAGGCGCGCGACGCGCGCTACAGCCTGCTGCGCGGCTATTTCCACGGGCGCGACGACGAAGAGGACATGGTCGAGCGCGACTCGGTGCGGCTGCATTCGGTGTCGCTGGGCCCGCAATCCACCGCGGTGGGCAGGCGCCTGGGCGCGCTGGGGCTGGACCGTATCGGGGTCGAGGTGACCGCGGTGCGCCGGCGCGGCATCCGCGCCTTCGATCCACAGCCCGAGACCGTGCTGGAGCCCGGCGATATCGTCGTGCTGCGCGGCCCGCCCGAGGCGCTGGAGGCCGCGGAGACGCGCATCCTGAACGGCTGAGCGCCGGAACTGGCGCCGCAGCAAGCCTCAGTGTGGGCGCGGCTCGACCCAGGATTCCGGCAGATTGTCGAGCACCGCGCGCGGGTCCAGCGAGCGGATCGGCACGTCGCGATCGGCCGGGATGCGCCCCTCGCCCTGCAGCATCAGGTAGCGCAGGCAGCACACCCGCAGGAACGATGAGAAATTGCCCGCCACCGCCTCGCTGCCGCGGTGTTCGGTCAGTTCGTCGTGCAGGCGCGTGATCAGCTGGTTGACGGTCATGCCGTCGCGCTGCGCCAGTTCTTCCAGCACTTCCCAGAACAGGCTTTCCAGGCGGATGCTAGTGGCCGCGCCATGCAGGCGCAGCGAGCGCGACTGGCTCTGGTAAGACGCCGGATTGGCGCGGATAAAGATTTCACACATGAAAGGCTCCCTGGCGAGCGGCGCGGCCGGCAGGCTGTGCATGGCCGGCCGGGCCGGCAAGCCATGCATCACGCGTGGGGGCGCCGCGTGCGGAAAGCACTAATGTACGATCCGCGTGCCCAGCACCGCAAGGAACTGCGCCAGCCAGGCCGGATGCGCCGGCCAGGCCGGGGCGGTGACGAGGTTGCCGTCGGTATGGGCCTGGTCGACCGCGATCTCGGCATAGGTGCCGCCGGCCAGCTTCACTTCCGGCGCGCAGGCCGGGTAGGCGGAGCAGGTCTTGCCTTCGAGCACGCCCGCGGCCGCCAGCAGCTGGGCGCCGTGGCACACCGCGGCAATCGGCTTGCCGGCCTGCGCAAAATGCCGCACGATCTCCAGCACGCGCGCGTTCAGGCGCAGGTATTCGGGGGCGCGGCCGCCGGGGATGACCAGCGCGTCGTAGCCGGCCGGGTCGATCTCGGCAAAGGTGGCATTGAGGGTGAAGTTGTGGCCGCGCTTCTCGCTGTAGGTCTGGTCGCCCTCGAAATCGTGAACCGCGGTGGCGCACGCGTCGCCCGCCCGCTTGTCGGGACACACCGCATCGACGGTGTGGCCGACCATCTGCAGCGCCTGGAACGGCACCATGGTTTCGTAGTCTTCGGCGTAGTCGCCCACCAGCATCAGAATCTTTTTTGCCATCGTGGTCTCCTGTATGGTTACGGGTGTCCGGTGGGTGCCGGACGCGGCAAGCCGGCGCGGGCAGCCCGTCCGGCCGGCAGGCAGGGCCATTGTGCTGGGCACCCCGGCGGCGCGGGTGGTAATGGGTTACCACGCCGGCTTGCCGCGCCGCCCGCATGCCGTCGCCACCGCTTTCTGACCGGCGCGCCGCGCGCCCATCCTCCCGACTCCCTATGGCAGATTCCATCATCCAGTCCCCCGACCTCGGCGACGTCACCGGCTACCTGCGCGACCGCATCCGTACCGTGCCGGACTGGCCCCAGCCCGGCGTGATGTTCCGCGACATCACGCCGCTGCTGCAGGATCCCAAGACCCTGCGCGTGCTGATCGACGTGTTCGTGCACCGCTATATGGACGCGCAACTCGACCTGGTCGCGGGTATCGACGCGCGCGGCTTTATCCTGGGCGCGATCGTCGCGTACGAGCTGAACCTGGGCTTCGTGCCGATCCGCAAGAAGGGCAAGCTGCCGTTCCAGACCGTGGCCGAGGAATACGAACTGGAATACGGCAGCGCCACGGTCGAGATCCACGCCGACGCCTGCAAGGCCGGCGACCGCGTGCTGCTGGTCGACGACCTGATCGCCACCGGCGGCACCATGATGGCCGGGCGCAAGCTGCTGGAGCGCCTGGGCGCGACGGTGGTGGAGGGCGCCGCCATCGTCGACCTGCCCGAGCTGGGCGGATCGAAGCTGCTGCACGGCGCCGGGTTGCCGCTGTTCACCGTGTGCAAGTTCGAGGGGCACTGAGCGATGCGCGCCCGCGTAAAGATCCACGCAAGGAGTCTCCATGCCTGACCTGCTGCTGTTCCTGCTGGCCTCCATCGCCGTGACCGTGGCCCCGGGGCCGGACAACCTGCAGGTGCTGGCGCGCGGCATGGCGCAGGGGCGTCGCGCGGGGCTGGTGGCGGCGCTGGGCTTTTCGGTCGGCTGCCTGTTCCATACCGTGATTGCCGCGGTGGGGCTGGCCGCGGTGCTGCGCTCTTCGCCGCTGGCCTTCCAGCTGATCAAGTACGCCGGCGCCGCCTACCTGATCTGGATCGGCATCCAGGCGCTGCGTGCGAAGGGCGGGCTGGCGCAGGGCGGCGAGGTCGAGTCCGTGCCGCTCGCGCGCGTATTCCGCCAGAGCGTGCTGGGCAACATGCTGAACCCCAAGGTGACGCTGTTCTTCCTGGTGTTCCTGCCGCAGTTCGTGCGCGCCGACGCCGCGCATCCCGGACTGCAGTTCTTGCTGCTGGGCGTGGTCTTCATGCTGCAGACCGCGGTGGTGTTCTCGCTGTTCGGGCTGTGCGCGGGCTGGCTGGGCGCGTGGCTGCGCCGGCGGCCGGCCACCGGGCGCTGGCTGGACCGCGCTGCCGGGGCCATCTTCGTCGGGCTCGGCATCAAGGTCGCGCTGCCCTGATCCGGACCCTGGCAGCGCTGCCGGCGCTGCGCTGCCGCATCGTCGCGGCGGCTGCCGATGGCGGTGTTGCCATGTTGCCCGCGCCCCGCAGCGCGGGGCCCATGCCGTTGCCGGTGCCGGGGGCCGGGCGCATAATGAGCCCTTGACAACGACACGATGACCGGGCGGAGCCTCCAGTCAGTATTCGGCACCGGTCACACAAAGGCGCACCATGGGCGTTCTCCTTCACCTGTTATCGGGCGTTGCCCTGCTCGTCTGGGGCACCAACATCGTCAAGGTCGGCATCCTGCGCGTCTATGGCGCCAATTTGCGCCACGTGCTGTCGACCAGCGTCTCCAACCGCTTCACCGCCTTCCTGGCCGGGCTGGGCGTTACTGGTCTGGTCCAGAGCAGCAACGCCACCGCGGTCATCGTCAGCTCCTTCGTCGGCCAGGGCCTGATCGCCGTCGCGCCGGCGCTGGCGATCATGCTGGGCGCCAACGTCGGCACCGCGCTGATGGTGCAGGTGTTCTCGCTGGACCTGTCATGGCTGTCGCCCCTGCTGATCTTCGTCGGCGTGATCTGCCACCTGACCTGGAAGGGCAGCAAGCCCGGCCACGTCGGCCGCGTGCTGATCGGCCTGGGCCTGATCACGCTGGCGCTGGAACTGATCTCGATCGCGACGCGGCCGGTGGTGCAGGCCGCCGGCGTCAAGGTGCTGTTCGCCTCGCTGACCGGCGATTCGGGCCTCGACATGCTGGTCGGCGCGTTCCTGACCATCCTTTGCTATTCCAGCCTGGCCGTGGTGCTGTTCTGCGGCGCGCTGGCCTCGGCCGGGGTGGTGTCGATCCACGTGGCGCTGGCGCTGGTGCTGGGGGCCAATCTGGGCTCGGGCGTCTCGGCGCTGCTGACCACCTCGGGCAACAACCAGCCGGGCAAGCGCGTGACGCTGGGCAACCTGCTGTCGCGCCTGCTCGGCTGCCTGATCGCGCTGCCGCTGCTGGGCCAGGCCGAGGAACTGCTGGCGCTGGTCGATCATGAGCCGCAACGGCTGATCGTCAACTTCCACCTGCTGTTCAACGTCGCGCTGGCGGTGCTGCTGCTCGGCGCCACCGCGCCGCTGGCGCGCCTGTGCGAAAAAGTGCTGCCCGGGCGCAATACCGGCGACAGCCAGGTCACGCCGCGCCATCTCGATACCGCCGCGCTGTCGACGCCCACGCTGGCGCTGTCCAACGCCGCGCGCGAAGTGCTGCGCATCGGCGACCGCATCGAGCAGATGCTCGACAACATGCTGCGCGTGCTGCGCACCAACGACGCCAAGCTGGCCACCGCCACCTGCCGCATCGACAACGAGGTCGACGACCTCTACACCGCGATCAAGCTTTACCTGACCCGCATCAGCCTGGAAGCGCTGGACGAGCGCGACGGCCAGCGCTGGACCGAGATCATCTCGCTCACCATCAACCTGGAACACGCGGGCGATATCATCGAGCGCATCCTGCTCGATACCAAGGACAAGAAGATTGCCCACAACCTGATGTTCTCCGAGGCCGGCATGCAGGAGATCGCCGAGATGCACGCGCGCCTGGTCGCCAACCTGCGCCTGGGCCTGTCGGTGTTTCTCAACGGCGACCTGAAGAGCGCGCAGGCGCTGATGGCGGAGAAGGCCAACTTCCGCGAACTGGAGCGCAAATACGCGCGCACCCATTTGCAGCGCGTGGCGGTGCAGACCGCGGAAAGCATCGAGACCAGCTCGCTGCACCTGGACGTGATCAGCGAGCTGAAGCGGCTGAACTCGCTGTTCTGCGCCACTGCCTATCCGGTGCTGGAGCAGGCCGGCGTGCTCAACCGCAGCCGGATGAAGGAAGACGATGTGCCGCCGGTCTCGACCGTAGAGGCAGCGCGGCCCTGAGCGGATCGGCTACAGCTTGTAGCCGAACTTGCGCAACAGCTCTTTTCGTTCCACCACATCCGCCTCGGTCTCGATCCCCAGCGGCGAAGCGCCGTCGATCACCCCCACCACGCCGCGCCCGGCATCGGTCTGCGCCACGATCACCTGCGTCGGGTTTGCGGTCGCGCAGTAGATCCGGCATACCTCCGGCACCGCGCGCACCGCGCCCAGCACGTTCACCGGGAAGAAGCCGTCGCCTAGGAAGATCAGGAAGCTGTGGCCCGCGCCGATGGCGCGCGCGTTCTCGCAGGCCATGTCGATCAGGTGCTCGTCGGTGCCCGACCAGCGCACCAGCCGCTTGCCCGAGGCCTCGCAGAAGGCCAGCCCGAAGCGGATGCCGGGGACCGTGCCCACCAGCGCCTCGTGCAGGTCTTCCACGGTCTTGATGAAATGCGATTGGCCGAAGATAAAGTTGGTGGCTTCCGGCTTGGTGACCGGTACGACCGTCAGTTCCATGGCGGGGCTCCTGTGCGATGGGTGTCGCCGTCCGCTTCATGGTAGGGCGCGAGGTAGCGAAAGCAAGCCGGCGCCTGCTATACCGGATGGGTTGGCCCACCACCGGAGGAGCCGCCCATGCCCGCCTTTTGCAGATGGCTTGCCCTGCTTGCCATCGCTCCGACGCTTGCCGCCGCGCAGGTCGCTCCGGCATCACAGCGCGAGATCGCGGTGACCGAACTGCGGCACCCGAATTTCGTGGTGGTGCTGCGCCATGCCAGCGCGCCGGGCGTGGGCGATCCGCCCGGGTTCCAGCTGGCGGATTGCGCCACCCAGCGCAACCTTGACGCGCGCGGACGCGAGCAGGCGGCGCGGCTGGGCGCGAGCTGGAAGGCGGCCGGCTTCAGGCCGACGCAGGTGTGGAGCAGCGCCTGGTGCCGCTGCCAGGACACCGCGCGGCTGATCGGGCTGGGACCGGTGCAGGTGCAGCCGCTGCTCAATTCATTCTTCAGCGCGGATGCGCAGCGCCGCGACGCGCAGGTCGCGCAGCTGTCGCGGCTGATCGACGGTCTCGACCCGCGCGGCGGGCCTTACCTGATGGTCACGCACCAGGTGGTGATCACCGCGCTGACCGGGCATGGTGCCGACAGCGGCGGGGGTGTGGTGATCGAATTGCCGCTGGGCGGGACGGCGCGGCGCACGCGCGTGTTGCCAGCCGCCGGGCTGGATTGACCGCGGGCTGTGAACGGTGCCGCCGGCTGCGAAGGCTAGTACCGCGGCCGCTGGCCCCCGGTGCGGCACGGCTATTCAACGACAAAAGACCCTTCACCGCGCGCGCACAAGAATCCCACACATGCTTCGATATTGGTTCCAACCACTGCTTGAAACGATGGGGCCATGCAGGCGGTAAAGCCGTCGACCTGGTGCGGATTCCATTGGATCAGGCCCTCCCAGCTCCATTGGCATCCCAACAAAGGAATCCTCGATACGACGCGTCCTTTGGGGCTGCCTGTGAAATCATAAAAGATTGCGTAGGAAGCGGGATAGAAGAGGGTGTCTCTCTTAGTGGTATAGCCGTTGTTCGGGTAGACGCTGATGGTAGGAATCACAGTCGATGAATGGGGGGCCAAGCGGCCGTCCTGTTCGGGCGACAACATCCGCGGAGACTGCGGAATGAGGAAGGGCGCCTTCTCCATCTCGGTGTCGGGCGAGATGACATTCTGGTCGGGGCTCTTTGGGATATAGGCGCCCGAGAATCCCGGCGCGGAAGGACCGAGCCGCCGGCAGACCACTGCGTCAAACGTCTTCGGCCCTAGCGTCACGTCGCCGTCATTGGTGATGTCCACGCCGGCGTGCAGCTGGCACCAGCGCGCGTGGCGCTCATTGGCTTCAGGCAATTGTTGCGAGCGCAGGATGGTGCGAGAGCCATCGGCATTGCGTATCGCGTTGTCGGGCGCATTCTGCGCAAGGGCATGGCTCATGCATGCCGCAGCCCCGAGCGCGGTGATCCTGAGCGCATGCTGCATTCGACTTCGCATCGGCGTCTCCTCGTTGCCCAGTAAAGGAAGGACATGATGGGACACGTCCATGTCTTCACGTTAGGAGATGAGCGGGCACCTAGGCCATCAATGTCAGCACGTCTTGATGCAAGGCAACTAACGACCGCCGATGCAAGAAAGTCCCGAAGATTCTTGCACCGCGTCTCACCGAAAATTCCGATGGCCCTACCGCGCCAACAACGGCTTCAGATACTTCCCCGTAAAGCTCGCCTTGCTCTTCGCCACGGCCTCCGGCGTGCCCCGCGCGATCACCTGGCCGCCACCAGCGCCGCCCTCCGGCCCCATATCGATCAGCCAGTCGGCGGTCTTGATGACGTCGAGGTTGTGCTCGATGATGACGACGGTATTGCCCTGGTCGCGCAGCTTGTGGATGACCTTGAGCAGCAGTTCGATATCGTGGAAGTGCAGCCCGGTGGTGGGCTCGTCCAGGATGTAGAGCGTGCGCCCGGTATCGCGCTTGGACAGCTCCAGCGACAGCTTGACGCGCTGCGCTTCGCCGCCGGACAGCGTGGTCGCCGATTGTCCCAGGCGGATATAGCCCAGGCCCACGTCAAGCAGCGTCTGCAGCTTGCGCCGCACCACCGGCACCGCGCTGAAGAACTCGTGCGCCTGCTCGACGGTCAGGTCGAGCACCTCGGAGATGTTCTTGCCCTTGTACAGCACCTCCAGCGTCTCGCGGTTGTAGCGCTTGCCGTGGCAGACGTCGCAGGGCACGTACACGTCGGGCAGGAAGTGCATCTCGACCTTGAGCACGCCGTCGCCTTGGCACGATTCGCAGCGGCCGCCCTTGACGTTGAACGAGAACCGGCCCGGGTCGTAGCCGCGTTCTTTGGCCGACGGCACGCCGGCGAACAGCTCGCGGATCGGCGTGAACAGGCCGGTGTAGGTGGCCGGGTTGGAACGCGGCGTGCGGCCGATCGGGCTCTGGTCGACGTTGATGACCTTGTCGAAGTGCTCCAGTCCCTCGATGCGGTCGTGCGCCGCCGGCTCAGGGGTCGAGCCGTACAGGTGGCGTGCCACCGCGTGGTAGAGCGTGTCGTTGATCAGCGTCGACTTGCCCGAGCCGGACACGCCGGTGATGCAGGTCAGCAGGCCCACCGGCACCTCGGCGGTGACGTTGCGCAGGTTGTTGCCGCTGGCGTTGACGATGCGCAGCAGCCGCTCTTCGTCCGGGGCGGCGCGCTGCTTCGGCACTTCGATGCGGCGCTGGCCCGACAGGTACTGCCCCGTCAGCGATGCCGGCGAATCCTCGATTTGCCGCGGCGTGCCCTCGGCCACGATCATGCCGCCGTGCACGCCGGCACCCGGGCCAATGTCGACCACGTAGTCGCAGGCGCGGATCATGTCCTCGTCATGCTCGACCACCAGCACCGAGTTGCCGATATCGCGCAGGTGCTTGAGCGTGCCGATCAGGCGGTCGTTGTCGCGCTGGTGCAGGCCGATCGAGGGCTCGTCCAGCACGTACATCACGCCGGTCAGGCCCGAGCCGATCTGCGACGCCAGCCGGATGCGCTGGGCCTCGCCGCCCGACAGCGTGTCGGCGCTGCGCTCCAGCGACAGGTAGTCCAGCCCGACGTTGTTGAGAAAGTTCAGCCGCGCGGTGATCTCCTTGACGATCTTGTCGGCGATCTCGCGCTTGGCGCCGTGCATGTCCAGCGTCAGGAAATAGGTCAGCGCGTCGCGCAGCGGCCAGCCGTTGATCTCGAAGATCGCGCGCGCCTGCTCGCCGTCGCCCAGCTTGACGTGGCGCGCCTCGGTGCGCAGCCGGGTGCCGTGGCAGGCCGGGCAGGGCTGGTTGTTCTGGTACTTGGCCAGTTCCTCGCGCACCGCGACCGAATCAGTCTCGCGGTAGCGGCGTTCCAGGTTGGGGATGATCCCTTCGAACACATGCTCGCGCACCGTGGTGCGGCCGCGTTCGTTGATGTAGGTGAACGGGATTTCCTGCTCGCCCGAGCCGTGCAGCACCACCTGCTGCACGTTCTCCGGCAGGGCCTCGAACGCGGTCTCGGTGTCGAAGTCGTAGTACGCCGCCAGGCTTTGCAGCATCTGGAAGTAGAACTGGTTGCGGCGGTCCCAGCCCTTGATCGCGCCCGACGCCAGCGACAGGTTGGGGAATGCCACCACGCGCTTCGGATCGAAGAACGTGATCTGCCCCAGCCCGTCGCAGCTCGGGCACGCGCCCATCGGGTTGTTGAACGAGAACAGCCGCGGCTCCAGTTCCTGCAGCGAGTACGAGCAGATCGGGCAGGCAAAGCGCGAGCTGAAGGTGTGCTCCTTGCCGCTGTCCATCTCCAGCGCCAGCGCGCGGCCGTCGGCCAGCCGCAGCGCGGTCTCGAACGACTCGGCCAGGCGCTGCTTGATGTCGGCGCGCACCTTGACGCGGTCGACCACCACGTCGATGCTGTGCTTCTCGGTTTTCTTCAGCTTGGGCAGCGCGTCGACCTCGTAGACCCGGGCCTGCGCCTCGTGCGCGGTGCCGCCGCCCGAGCGGATGCGAAAGCGCACGAAACCCTGCGCCTGCATGCTGTCGAACAGGTCCGAGTGCTCGCCCTTGCGGTCGACCACCACCGGCGCCAGGATCATCAGCTTGGTGTCTTCCGGCAGCGCCAGCGCCGCGTCGACCATCTGCGACACGCTCTGCGCCTGCAGCGGCAGGTTGTGGTCGGGGCAGTAGGGGGTGCCGGCGCGCGCGTACAGCAGGCGCAGGTAGTCGTGGATCTCGGTGACGGTGCCGACGGTCGAGCGCGGGTTGTGGCTGGTGGCCTTCTGCTCGATCGAAATCGCCGGCGACAGCCCTTCGATCAGGTCGACATCCGGCTTCTCCATCAGCTGCAGGAACTGGCGGGCGTAGGCGGAGAGCGATTCCACGTAGCGGCGCTGGCCCTCGGCATAGAGCGTGTCGAAGGCGAGCGAGGACTTGCCCGAACCGGACAGACCCGTGATCACGATCAGCCGGTTGCGCGGCAGGTCGAGATTGATGTTCTTCAGGTTGTGGGTACGCGCCCCACGAATCTTGATTTCTTCCATATGCCGAAAAGTCGTCGCCAGGCGGGCCGCCCCGGCCGGAATGCGCGCCCGGGCGCACCTCTCGGGGGCAGCCGGCATGGCCAGGTGACCCGGGAAGCGCGAAGGAGCAAACCTGTTAATATACCCAACTTCGGTTTCCGGGGTTGTCCGGCCACCAGCGGACCCGACCATTGCCGCCCACCGGCAACCAGCCCGACCCCGAATCCACACGATCCCACGATCGCAATGCCGTCGATCCCTTCTTCTTCCCCGGAAACGGGTGCCGCCGACGCATCCCAGGCCCCCGCGCGCGAACGCATGACGCGCGCCGAACTGCGCGCCGCGGTGTCGCTGGCCAGCATCTTCGCGCTGCGCATGCTGGGCCTGTTCCTGATCCTGCCGGTCTTTGCCGAGTACGCCCGGGCCCTGCCCGACGGGCAAGACGCGCAGCGCGTCGGCCTGGCGATGGGCATCTACGGCCTGATGCAGGCGTTCCTGCACATCCCGCTGGGCTGGCTGTCCGACCGAGTCGGACGCAAGCCGGTGATGGTGGGCGGCCTGCTGCTGTTCATCGCCGGCGGCCTGGTGGCGGCGTTTTCCGACACGCTGTCCGGCATCATCGCCGGGCGCGCGCTGCAGGGCATGGGCGCGATCTCCGCTGCCATCACCGCCTGCATCGCCGACCTGACCCGCGAGCGCCATCGCACCAAGGCCATGGCGATGGTGGGCGGCAGCATCGGGCTGACTTTCGCGCTGTCGCTGGTGATTGCCTCGCCGCTGCTGCACAGCATCGGCATGTCCGGCATCTTCGGGCTGATGTCGGTGCTGGGCCTGGTCGCCATCGGCGTGACCGTGTTCCTGGTGCCGACCCCGCCGCCGCCGCACCCGGTGCGGCTGCCGTTCCGCAAGGTGCTGCTCAACGGCGACCTGGCGCGGCTCAATGTCGGCGTGCTGGCGCTGCACGCGTCGCAGGTGGCGATGTTCATGGTGGTGCCGGCGATGCTGGCCGATGCCGGCATGCCGCTGGACCAGCACTGGAAGGTCTACCTGCCGGTGGTGCTGGTGTCGTTCGTGCTGATGCTGGGCCCGATGATGGCGGCCGAGCGCTATGGCCGCGTGCGCCCGGTGCTGCTGGGCGCGGTCGCGCTGATGACCGCGGTGCAGCTGCTGTTCGCCGCGGTGCACGGGCTGTGGGCCATCGTCGGGGTCTTGCTGCTGTTCTTCGTCGCCTTCAACGTGCTGGAGGCGATGCAGCCTTCGCTGGTGTCGCGCTACGCCGCGGCCGCGCGCGGCGCGGCGCTCGGGGTCTACAACACCACCCAGGCGCTGGGCCTGTTCCTGGGCGGCGCCGCTGGTGGCTGGCTGCTCAAGCACGAGGGCCGCAGTGCCGTGTTCGTCGGCTGCGCGGCGGTGCTGTTGCTGTGGCTTATAATCGCCTGGAGCATGAAGGCGCCGCCGGCGCGCGGGCAGGAAGCCGCACCGGCGACCGCGGCCTGAGCCGGCGCCTGGTTCCGCATCATTTCGTAAAGCATTCGGGCCGGAAAGAGGCCTAGCATCATCGCGCCACCCGGCATTCTGGCGGGGGCGCGATGTTCGTTTACGTCGCGGCACGATCGCGTCAAACTACAACCCGCTTTCACCGTCATCGTATTGCCACGCTTTTCAACACCGCGCGTGGCTTTTGGAGAACATTCACATGGCATCGGTCAACAAAGTCATTCTCGTCGGCAACCTCGGCGCAGACCCCGAAACCCGCTACATGCCCAGCGGCGACGCCGTTACCAACCTGCGCCTGGCCACCACCGACCGCTACAAGGACAAACAGTCCGGCGAGATGAAGGAAGCCACCGAATGGCACCGCGTGGCGATGTTCGGCAAGCTGGCCGAAATCGCCGCCCAGTACCTGCGCAAGGGCTCGTCGGTCTATATCGAAGGCCGCATCCGCACCCGCAAGTGGCAGGACCAGTCCGGCCAGGACAAGTACTCCACCGAGATCGTTGCCGACCAGATGCAGATGCTGGGTTCGCGCCAGGGCGGCGGCGGCGGTGGCGGCGATGAAGGCGGCTACGGCGGCGGTGGCGGTGGCTATAGCCGCGAAGCCTCGGGCGGCGGCTATGGCGGCGGCCGCGGCGCGCAGGGCGGTGGCCAGCAGGGCGGTGGTCAGCAGGGCGGCGCGGCGCGCCGTCCGCAGCAGCCGGCCTCGAACGGCTTCGAGGATATGGACGACGACATTCCGTTCTAATCGGAACTTGCGCTAAAAGTGTAACGAAAGGCCCAGAAATTCCCGTCCAATCAATGAGTTAGACGGGAATTTTTGGGTCGCAGTCACTGACGCCAAGCGACCGAGTTTTTGTCGCTAGATGACGCGTCGGGACGACAGCTTTCGATTGTCGATCGATTCTGAAATCTGACGGGTATCGTCAACAACCTTGAGGGGCACCTGCCCGATACCCATTGCCCTTTCGATAAGCAGGCCATTTCCATTCTCGGTGACGAGTTGCTGCAGTCGGGCAAATTCTCCGCACCAGATCGTCTCCACATCCTTGTCGCGGTTTGTGTCGCGATCGCTGGTCAGTGCAACAGCACGAACCTGAAGGCGACTCGATTCAGCCTGGCCGCCAATTTCGACGCCGTAGCCTGGCAAGGAAGATTTGCGCAGGACGACGCGCCCGTCTGTTGCCCATGCTGTGGCCATGCCTTCATGAACCTCGTAGCCAAGTTGGGCAAGCCCTTGTAGGATGACTTCCCGTCGCGCCTCTGCCGCCTTACGCCGCAATTCACTCTCGAGCAAAGTCTGGCACTGTTCGACAAGCGCCGTGAGCGTCGATATGGGCGTCGCTCCGGTACAAGCCGCGGCTTGCGCGCGCAGCGATGTCGACGCCTCGGAAATGAACGGCTCGATTTGTACCGCAATTTCGGCAAGTTGCTCAATGGCGGAGCGCCGAACCCGCGCTGTTTCTATTCCCTTTGACACGTCAAGAATGAGGCTGTCGAGCAGCAGCTTCCTTCGTGCCTCATTTGGCTCGCTTTCCATCGAGCGCAGCCGCGTAAGGTACGTCGCTGTTTCCTCGCGACCAAGAATGGTCTCTGCTTCGGCAATCTGGGCGTCCACACGCTCGAGCAGCATGTCCACTGGGGATGTGGGCTTGTTTCTCGCTTTCCACGCTTCGAAACTCTGCCCTTCGTTGGGCTCGGCAAGCCGGTTTGCCAGGTCTCGCTGTGCGGCGGTCAGGGCCGATTTCTGCTCCGTAGCCAGCAGATTGAAACCCTGAGCGAGAAGCGCATCGACATGATCGGCGCCTTCGCCGCAGGCGATCGACTCCAGTTGCTTTTTCAGCTCGTCGGGAACGTTCGTGCCACGTGCTTTGAGCACGTTGAGAAGGGTGGCCGCGTTCTCCTGTCCCCTGCGCCCCCGCTGCCGTGCCGCCGCGGCCCTTTCTATTGCCAAGCGTTCACGCCGAAGCGCGTCAGCCTTGAGAAAGGCGATTTCCTCAGGGACTCTCTTCTGCAAATCTATGAAGGCATCTTGTTTCAGCAACTCAGCGAGCACACGTCGGCGCTCGCGCGTTGCGCTTGCCTCTGCGTCGGAAAGCTCTCCCATCTCCCCGCACTGAGCGGTCCATTGCGTTATTGCCTGATCTAGCTGGCGAAGTTGTCCCTCACAGATGGCGAGGATCTCTTCGCGCGTCACAATGCGTACGACCTTTGGGCCACTCATGCTGAACTCTCCATAGCCAGGGCGGCCTCAATGGCGGATTTGAGTCGCGCGCGCTCTTCGTCGCCGTTGTGATACCACGCTTGAGAAGATACGCGGTGCAGATGTGGTATCGCACGCCGCAAAACCGACGGACGCCAGATTTCGCGGGCACGAGCACGCCGCAACAAGGGGTGTCGCGGAGCGTCACATTCGATCCCGATGGCGTACAGTCCCGTTTGGGGATCGGCGATGGCGAAATCCATGCCGAAGGCATCACCTTCCTGCGCCGGCACCGCGTGGAAGCCACACAATCCAATGTATGCCAGGACGTCGTTCGCGAAGCCGTCGACCTTGTCGCGTTCCTCGGATCTGGCCTGAGCCCGTTCGTTGGACATCCTGGCCAGGAGAGCGCGGCCGCTCGGGAGCTCGCCGTTCGACATGGCTCGCGCATACTCCATGTAGCCCTGCAGATAGTCTCGTGGGATGGCCGGCTTGCGATGGGTGTTGAGCATGTCGGAGATTTCGCGAATGGGCATGGATGTCACAAGAATTACTTTCCTGCGCGCCCGCGTGACCGCAACGTTCAGTCGACGCTCGCCACCTTTCTGGCCGAGAACGCCGAAATGGCGACGGAACGTGCCCTGGCTGTTCCGACCGAAGGTCGTCGAGAAAACAATGACGTCGCGCTCGTCGCCCTGAACATTCTCGACGTTCTTGACAAAGACAGCCATGTCCTCGCCGCCTTCAATACGATCGCTTTCTTCACGGTATGCATTCCGGAAACCGATGTCCTCTTCCGCGCGCAGTTCCAGCTTTTCCTCGATCAGGTCGGCCTGCTTGCGATTGAAGGTCACAACGCCGACGGAAGGCCGCTCGTCGAAGGGCTGTTGCCAGAGTTTGGCAAGATACTCAACCACACGGCCTGCCTCGGCTTCGTTGGTTTGCTGCTCATACAGGCCGTCGACCTGAATGAGTTCGAGAGGTCTCACCTCGCGTACGGTTTCGTCCGGATGGCGAACCGGCACACTCAGATTGTTCTCATAAAAAGCCGCATTCGAGTAGCCAATCAGCTCGCGGTAGGCAGAGCGGTAGTGAATCTGCAGCGTCGAGCTCGGCAATGCTGTTCGGGCTAACTGCAACAGGTCGGGACAGTCTTTGATCTCGCGCCGGTTCCACGTGTCTTCGAAAATCTCCCGTTCTTCCTCTGTCGCGTCGTCGTCCGGCTGTTCGCCATCGAAGAGTTCCGCTTCGTCGCTTTCTGCGCGACTCGAGAAGAAGGCAGTCGGCGGCATTTGTTTCTCGTCGCCGCTGACAATCGAAAGGGTGGCTCGAAAGAGGGTAGGTACGGCATATTCGACCGGCATCTGCGATGCCTCGTCATAGACGACCGCGTCAAACAGGTCCGATTTGAGCGGAAGAACGCGACTGGCCACGTCGGGGTTCATGAGCCACACGGGACGAAGGGTCATCAGCCCGAGCCCGGCGCCGAGTTCGATGAATTCCCGGAGGCGCCGGGAACGGCGCCCTGTCAGACGGGTTACGTCTTCCCACTCGCGCGCCGTACGCAGCTTGCCACGATCCACGCCCTCACGAAGTACGTCGCGGTTGAGATGGCGCATTTGCTCATCCGCGGCAGCCAGGGCTTCAATTTTTGCCTTTGTCTCGTTCTGGTCCAGCAGCAGTTCGGGATATGCCTGCTCCATTTTGCGTTTCCACCCCAGGCGTGCTTCGCGGTTGATCAGACGGCGCACTTCCCAGTCCAGATTCTCGGGGCGCACCCTTGTCAGAGAAGCTTCTTGCGTGCGCATCAACGAAAAGATCTCAAGCGCAGCATCGCCCAGTTGTCGGGCACGAGTACGGAACTGTTGATACGCCGGCAACGTTGGCAGGGCGTCGTGAACCCGGTTTAGCGGCGCCTGATAGCTGATATTCCGGGCGACCGCATCTTTGCAGGCTTCGGAGAGCTCCGGCGAGAACCAGTCCGTCAGCGACGAGAGCGCGTCCGTACTGTGCTTGCGTGCGTTGTAGCGGATGAACGCTGTTTCGAATCCGTCAAGGAGCTGTTCAACTGGAGCCCGGTCGCCCGTCATGACGGCGGAATCGAACTCGTCACTGCGCGGGGCAATGGCCAGGTGTTGCGCCAGTTCCCGGACTTCCTCGAGCTGACGGAGGCGTATCAGACATTCATCGGCAAGCGTTGGGCCGCTGTCCTGGTCAACGATCTCTAGACGTAGGGATTGGCTCGTCGTATTCAGGGATTCGCGCAACGGCCGCCACCTCAGCTCCAGGCGTGCGGCGGCCAGCAGCCGGTTCAGGGTTTCATTCGTGGCAGGTGCGCCAAGGCCGCCCACGAACTTCAATAGGCCACGGCGCCGAATGTAGGTTGCCGGGTTGAGACGATCAAAGAATGTCGGCGCACGCGTGGCGAGCGTGGCGCGGACTTCGATGTGGGCAAGCTCGGAAGCAGGCAGTCGGGCAAGGGCGGGAGATAGTCTTTCGTCGAAGGGGCCGCTGTCTGTCTGGACGAGGTCCTGATACAGCGCCTTGAGCGACGCGTAGTGTACGTGTCCTGGCGAATCGGCCTGGCCCGCAGGGCGGAATAGCGGTAACCATTGCGCCAGGCGTTTGCGCTGTATGTCGTCAAGTTCGACTAGGGCGTGTGCATTGGCATCCAGCCACGCGCGATATGGCGCAGGGTCGTCCACGTCGAATCTAGCGGGATAGGCCGCAATGGTATCCATTCGAAGCTGCTCGGCCTCGAGGAAGGAAGCGAACGCCGTGTGAAATTCCTTGATGGTCGCCGGATCCGTTGCAAATGGCTTCAACTGGACAAGCGCGCTGCCTTCGAACCGTGCCGGCAACCAGTACCGGGCGAGCGGGGCGCATTGCTCTTCGATCGTGGTCAGCGTGGAGATGTCCATGGTGGACAGCTTGCTCCGCAACTGCGGTACGTCAACTGGCGGCTCCCCCGTTTCAAGCTGTATCAGCTCGCCGAGGAGCACCCGATAGCTCAGGCCAGTGGCATCATCCACCGCATGGAGTGCCTGGTGATGACGGTCTAGCTCTCCTTCGAGTGCTTCGATTCGCGCCGCCATCCGCTCTCGTTGCCGAATCCAGCCATTGTCGAATGACGAGCCCTTGAAAATGGCGTCGAGTTGCTCGCGCACGGCGCGTATGGTCGGTTCCCGATCCTTGTTGACATCGTTGACCATGATAATCCGGTCTCCGAGACCCTCAGCCACGAGCCGCTTGTGAACTACCTCCAGCGCCGCGTGTTTCTGACAGACGATCAGCAGACTTCTTCCGTGCCCTATAGCGTCCGCAACCATGTTGACGATCGTCTGGCTCTTTCCTGTGCCGGGAGGTCCTTCGACCAGGAGGCCCGGCCCCTGACGGGCCTGCAAAATCGCGGACTCCTGCGACGGATCGCTTGCCACAGTCAGGTATCTGTCGATTTCCCCGTGACTGTCGGGTGCAGGTTCAGCCTCGGCCTTGTCCTTGAGGCGCAGCATGGTCTCAAGCGCGGTGCCCGACGGCGACAGGGATTTCAACTGTCGCAGGTCTTCACCGATTGCTTGCCCCATGAACGTTACGTGGAATAACACGGCGGAGCAAGACAGTTGCTGCTGGCCGGGGCGAACCTCGACGTTCGCCGACGGCAATCGCCCGAGCTGTCTGCTCGCGGCAGCCGCCACCATGCCAAAGGCGTCGATCACGTCGGCAATCTTCAGGGCGGAGCGGCCAAGGACGTCTTCCGCCGCTGACCGCCACGCCTTGATGGCCTCGCGACCGAGCAGGCCCTCCAGCGCCGGGTTGAGGCGGACCTCTTCGCGTTCACCATCGAAGGCAAGCTCTACCTGGCCGCGCGCACCTAGTTCCGTCAGGAGCTTGACCGGCCATAGCAACACCGGTGCGATGCGAGGCTTGGTGTTACTACGTGTGTCCTTCCAAAGCAGGAAGGGAAAACCGAGGTAAAGGCCGTCAATGCCTGTATCCCTCTTATAGAGGGAAGTTTGCCGGTACAGCGTGGCGAGGCGGCTCTCAAGGCTCGGGCTAGTGCCGAAGATCGACGGATCAATCGCCACGGTCTGCATGTTGCGCTGAAGCAGGTGCTCTAGGATTGCGGCACTGGCGTGTCGATCGGCGTTCAATTCGTGAATATCGACGCGGCCCGTCGTTTTGCCGATCGTCATCCGCACGAGAGGCCCCCGCAGAACTGCCGTCGCTACCCTTTTCTCGAAGAAGTCGAGTATTTGAGAGACATACTGCTGCTTTTGCGGTTCCAGCCATTGCTCGACCGGCACCGACAGGAGGGCGATGGCTTGGTGGAGCGGCAGGCGACGCTCAAGCCGGAAGTGCTCGGCCCAGCCGTCGATCGTTTTGTGGCCTGTCCGTGCAAAGCCGGCAATCCGGTCGTCAACCTTTCGGAAAAGTTCGCTTCGCGACAACGCGAGTTCCGCGCGCGCCGCTACGGGATCAAACGCCAGAATCTGTTCCATCTCGGCCAGCCGCGAAGCTTCTTCCAGAATGGTATCAACCGACCGGAACTGGCTGATGGACGCACCCAGGAGGACAATCAGGTCCTCTTCGCCGATGACACGCCGCTCCGACAGGGACAGAAGTCCCGGATGGTCCGAATCCGGAAGGAGAAGCCGCCTCTCTTCCCACATGGCGGCAAGGCGTGCCCGCGAGGTCGAGAGCAGGTGGATACGGACCGTATTCTCGTCGAGTTCGATATGATGACCATGCGCCCGATTTCGCACGTGTTCGGCACGCAAGCGCAGGCGCGAAAGCCAAGTCTCCGTTTCAAGCCGTTCGAGGAAAGGGGGAACCGGTCCGGTGATCAGGTCATACCCTTCGAGCGGGTTTTGAAGTAGCCAGCCCGGTGTAACAATGTCTCCGCGAAGAATGAGCGGAATTTCCGGATTCAGCAGCTTTAGTGCGATCATGAGCCGCGCATCGTCGTCGACGCCATCGAGCTGCGTGACGTGGCGTATGCCGGCGAGCGCCTTCGGCGAAAGCCCCGCGTTTTCGGCCCATGTGGCAAGCCCGCCGCGCTGCAGATGGTCGAGTGCTTCCGCCCAATTGTCGCGTTCCGCAGCCGCCAATGCAAAGACGGTCGGCTTGCGATACCGATGCTTGCCGAGCGCGATGCTGGCACCCTCCTCACTGTCGCCTTCCTTGGTGCTCGCGGATGGGGCATCGACATCCTTGCCCTCAAGCCACGCTTTCACCTGGGGCCATTGCCATCGTTGATGCCGGTCGCGAGCAAGCAAACCGCGAAGCAACAGGTGTAGCGACGGGTCGAGGTCGTCAGGCAGGGTGACGCCGTTCGCGAGCACGTGAATCAGGAACGCGTGCGGGTTGACGCCCTCGAAGCATGCCCCCTGCGTCAATTGCTCCAGCAGAATCATCCCCAGACTCCACCAGTCGGACGCGGCCGCTACGCCTCCGGCGATCGCCTCGGGTGCCATATAGCGCGTCGTTTCAAGCGGGGAGACGATGTCAAGGTCAAAGTCCGACAAGCGGGCCGACCCGAAACCGCTGATGACCAGGTCGATGGGGTCGCGGCTGCGCACCAGCAGCGTACTTGGGCGGAGGTCCCGGTGACGTAGTCCGGCTTCAGAGAATGCTTGCAGCGCTTGTCCCAGTTCTTCGACCACATGTCGGATAGTCGGCATGTCCTGGAGCGCAATGCCGATGTCTGCGAGTGTCCCGTTGCTCAGCTCTTCTGCAACTTCGTATGCGCGACCCTCCCAACGGCCGGTCGCAATTATCTCTGGCACGTGTCCGCGCGGAAGCCGACGAACGACCTCGTAGATCGACGGATCTGGCTCGGCTCCTGGGCGGTAAAGCGTGAGTACCGCCTGCCGGTTATCGTCGCGATGCTGGGCAAGGTATCGTTCGCGGGTCGCATCCGTGCCGGATATTTGCCTAAGCAGTCGCCAGCCTTCAATCCGGGTTTCCTGCGGCGAAGACGGGCTCTCCTGCGTAGTGTCAGCCGGATCGCCGGACGACTGCTGCGGTTGGCCTTCATGCCCGGCCTCGGGGGTCGGGTCAGCACCGCACGTGAGGCACATAAGGTCGCCGTCGTTCATCGGGTGGCCGTTCGTGCAAAGCAATGACCGTGCGGCGCCTACGCGTCCAGAGTCAGCAGCAATGCGCTGCGCCGACTCGGCAGTGACGACTTCGTGTGGTCTCCAGCCGCATTCGCGAATGGGAAGATTCGACAGATCCCATTGGCAGGGCGCGCCGGCAATGGTGCCCTCGCAATACCACTCCTGCACGGACCGCTCGGTCCTGCAATTGGTGCAAAAACGCATCATTGCTGACATTTCCTGTCTTATCGGCTTCGCGCCTTGTCGGCGCTGATCTGGACCAGATGACCCTCGTCGTTCAAAAGGCCTTTCAAGCGCTGAAAATCACCCCGACTGGGTATCCCAGCCAGCCAGACGCTTCCAGCTTCGTCAAACATGACATCGAGAGACTTGTCTCCTTCCGTTAGGAGGCGGTCGTACGGGGTAAATCTTTCGCGGCCCAAAGCCGTGAGCAGATGCATGCGCTGGTTGTCGCTGCCGCGCAGAGGGCGGGTATGTGATGCATCCAGATCAAACGGATCCGAAATCAAGACATCGATCAGACTGGACGCTTTCGCAAGCGTTGGCGTCAGTGCCTCTATCGGATGTCCGCTGTAGACCAGGATATCGACGCTCGTCTGCTGGCGCAGGGCCTCGAGCAGGGCGATCAGCGCATCTGGCTGCTCAAAAGGCTCGCCGCCGGAAATGGTGATGCCCTCCGCCTGCGGCAGCCACGCGGCAATGCGCGCCAGCAACCGTTCAAGCGTCGTCTTGCCGCGATTGCCGGCCCAGGTGTCAGCCGAGATACAGCCTGGGCAGCGAATGCCGCAGCCCTGGAACCAGATCCCCAGGCGTCGGCCCGGTCCAAGGCTCCTGATGGGGAAATGCACGCGCGACAGATAGAGGTTCATGACCTACTGCCTTTGTACCTCGAGCTGCCCGGACGCCAGGCCGGTCAGAACAAAGTGGTCACCGGCCTTCGCATTCTGGTCAAAGAGTCCCCGTGCCAGGGGGTTGATGAGATGCGCTTCGATCTGGTTGCGAATGCCGCGACCGCCGTTCGAAAGGTCATGCAAGCAGCGCTTCCTGAGCGCGGCCAACGATTCGCTTTCCAGTTCGATCGTTATTCCCTCGCCGGCGATGTCATCGAGCACGGCACGCACCATTTGCTCGAAGATTTCGTCACCGACATCATCGCGAATGAAATCGAAAACTATAATATTTTCACCAATGCGGTTGAGAATTTCCGGCCGGTTCAGGACCAACTTGAAGTGTCGCTGGATCTCGGCGAGAACTCTCTCCTGAATCGTCTCGAAGGCGTCGCCCGGCTGGACATTGGCAATGCGCTCTCCCATATCGTCCTGTCGGTATATCCCAAGGTTGGATGTGAAAATGATCAGCGCTTCCGAAAAATAGACTCTGTCCCCCCGGCCTGAGGTGAGCACACCGTCGTCAAGAATCTGTAGGAACTTGTCGAGGATGCGCGGATGTGCCTTCTCAACTTCGTCAAACAGCACGACGCTGAACGGCCGTTCCCGGATGGCGTTGGTGAGTTCGCCGCCGACGTCATATCCGACATACCCGGGCGGCGCGCCAATGAGCCGTTGATCGGCGTGCTCAGCGCTGAACTCAGACATGTCGAAGCGGATGTAGGCGCTTTCATCGCCGAACAAGAGACTGGTAACGGTCTTTGCAAGCTCAGTCTTACCCACGCCGGTTGGGCCGGCCAGAAAGGCAATCCCGCGGGGGCGGCTCCCCTTGCGCTGCGATCCCACGCCGGTCATAGCTCTCTTGACCAGGTCAAGCATATGAGTGACAGCGTGTGCCTGACCTTTGACCCGATTTCGAACGAATACTTCTGCGTTCCGGATCTTTTCCCGATCAATCTGCAGCCACGGGTCCTCTGTCACGCCGACCTTGTACCGACGCACCGCATCGGCAATCTTCCCGACAGGGACATTCTCCACGCGAGCGAGTGTTGCGATCGCGTTCATGTCAGCCAGCAGGAGTCCCTCGGAGCCATCGACGAATGCGGCGTCGGCTTGCGCGAGGACATCAGGCGAGGCCTCCTGTGCGCCTGGCACGCCACGAAGGAGCACTTTAGACAAGGCGCGCCGGGACGCGCTGTCGGGCTTGGATACGGGAATGTGTCTCACCCTTGGATTGTCGATGAGGAGCCAGTCCGGCAGGTCTCCTTCCTTGTCGACAACCCAGAGAATCGTATTGAAGAACGGGCGACGTTGCGCCCCCGCAGGACGAGGTTTGGCCTGATGCGCAAGCACCAGGGCGCGCGTGAACAGATTATGTTCGGAAGCGCTGAGCGTTTCAGGCCGAACGGTCAGCCGCGATGCAAAATCGACTACCAGCGCCACTGGCTCCCCGGCGAGGCTGACCAGCCGTTCGAAGGTTGCCGCCAGCATGTCTATCCCTCCAGGCGCGGCAGCATCAACGGGCGATAATCCGAGGCTGCGGAGCGTGTCCTCGGCTGGCACCACCAAACTGGTCCTGCCTTCGGCTACGGTAAATCCCGAAATCGGATCCCAAACGACCACCTGAGCGTATCCGGCTTCCCGGAGATTGTCGCAGAGCGCGGCGGTCAAGGGCTGCGCCGTTACGATGCCAGGAGCAACCTCGCAGGCTTGAAGGTCCCGGATATTGCCAGACAAGACGAATTGGCTCTTCAGGGGAAGAAAGCGCAGTAAATCGCGCATCCAGCGAGGCTTTACATAGGCCGACATGTCTCAGATATATTGGCTGAGCGAAGCAGAAACGTTACCACAGCCATAAATCGGTGAAAGGTTGAGGTCGGGGTCTAGTAGCGACTTTTGAACGGTGGGGAGCTTGCGGCTACGAGAGCTTCGGACTCGGAAGGGAGTGCCCACTAGCGAACGCCGGCAGACCCTACCGAAGTGGGGTGGTCGAGGCCCTGCCGACAGGGGGTATGCCGCGAAGCCGCACTGAAGTGCCTTCTCGGAACCAGCGGGGAATGACGGAGCCGAAATGCCGATGTGCGACTTTGGCCAACATAATGGCTTCGGTGCGCGCAAGGTCTGAGGAGATTCCTTGATGATACAGCGACAGCAAATCACGAGCTGCACAGCTTCGACAACACCGTTCTGAGGATCAATCTGGAGCCCAGCCAAGTGTGCATTATGAGCTTCGCTCACACGATAGCTGTGGCTCAATTGATTAACAAGGTTTGTCCAGGCCTGGGTCCTCACCGATGCTTCTGAAGTCAGGCCCTGAGAAACTTCCCAGTATGTCGTCGGGCCTCAATGCGTAGCGTTCGAGTACGCTCCTGAAAATCTACCCAAGTGTCGTCGCGGTGAGGATAGCCGGCAACAGCAGCAAGCCCATTTGCCACGTTGTAGGTGAGATGCGCGTCGTCCGGAAACTCACTCTGCATGGCCTCAACCGACTTAAGAGCAGTCACAGGCATTGGCGTAATCCTGCGATCGAGCTGTTTGGATGAGGGGTGCAGAATCCTGTAAGGGATGAGTTGGCTGCACACAGACTTTGAGACTCCCACTACCCCGCGCGGTCCCCACCCTCCCAGTTCCGGGACAAAAGGGAAGGCTATTGATGTTCTTGCTCGCGACGAAACTTAGGTTTTGCTTCTTTTTCTCTTAATGTAGTCAGGCACTAGCCGGCCAATTTGACAGCTGCACGTTCCGCTAACCGTTCTGAGCATCGCGATAGACGCTCGCCGGTATCGCCATGGAACCCCCGCGCTGCGGGGGTTCCGCTTTTTCGGGCGCGGGCGCGCCAGCGTGCCGCGCCAGACCGGGCCTCAGGCCAGCGCCGCCAGGCCGGCCTCGCGCTCCCACTCGACGCAATTGCGGCCGTTGTTCTTGGCCGCATACAGCACGTTGTCCGCGCGCATCAGCAGCGCTTCCAGGTCTTCGCCAGGCCGCAGCGTGGCCACGCCAAAGCTGGCGGTCACGTTGTGCATGCCTGGCAAGGCCTCCATGCTGGTCTGCGCCAGCGTCTCGCGCAGCCGCTCCGCCAGTTGCAGCGCCGCTTCGTGCGGCGTGTCGGGCAACAGCACGACGAATTCCTCGCCGCCCAGGCGCGCCGCGATATCGCGGCGGCGGATGCCCGCGGCGATGACGCGGCCGACCTGCGTCAGCACCGCATCGCCGGCGCTGTGGCCGTAGTTGTCGTTGATGAACTTGAAGTAGTCCAGGTCGCACAGCAGCACGCTCAGCGCCTCGCCCGGGCGCGGCGGGATCTGGCGCGCCGCCAGCGCCTCGAGGCTGCGGCGCGTGTGCAGCTGGGTCAGCGGATCGGTATCGCGTTCATGGCGCAGGCCGTCGATCACGTCCTGTGCGGTGGCTGCCAGCAGTGCCAGCCCGAGCGCCAGCAGCAACAAGGCCAGCGTCGCCTGCAGCCATAGCCAGTAGGTGGTGGGCGCCAGCACGGCGGCATCGTGCCCGGCGGCGGGCGCCAGCGCCAGCAGCGTGCGCGGCAGGAACTGGAGCGCGAACACCAGGTACACCCAGAACAGCACCCGGTCGACGGTGCGGCCGGTGCGCAGCCGGGCCAGCGGCGCGACCCCCGGCAGCAGGACCAGCGCGACCCCGACATTCAGGACGTAGATGCGCGCGACCAGGCTCGGATACACCAGGTCGAACCACGCCACCATGCCGAACAGGGCGAGCGGCAGCGCCACCGCCGCGCAGCGGTCGGGGCGCGCGCCGATGCGGGCCAGCATGCCGCGCAGCAGCAGCACGGCGCTGCCCAGGTAGAGCGCGCCGGTGACGGTGGCGGTCCCGCCGCCAGCGCGTGGCGGCCACAAGACCTGCAGGCCGATGGCCGCGGCGGCCAGCAGATAGCAGGCGCCCATCTGCAGCAGGTGGGGCCGCGCGCGCTCGTGGTGCCACGCAAACAGGAAGCTGAGAGCAAGCAGCAAGGCAATGGCGGGATTGACCAGTGCCAGGAATAGACCGGCATCATGCAACACGGAGAGTCCCCTGTCTTGATGTTCTCTGGCAGGGAATGAAGCCCGCGGTGCGAAGCGCGTCAAAGCGCGCAAGCCAGGGAACATGGAAAGCGGCATGCGCCCGCGCGTGCGCTGAGTCGCACCGTCGGGCGGGCCTGCAGCGCGGCCCGCAGCAAATGAGCCGGGCGGCAACTGCTCGTAACAAATTGTTTCTGTGCGAGCATTCTAGACACGGGTGGCGCTTGAGGCGCCCCCCCGAATGGGGGCCGGACCGGCAAACAATTGTGAACACGCGCGCCCGCGCTTGCCCTTGGCGCCGCGGCCGCCGGATGCCCGCTTGCCGGTATTTGTGACTAATCTGGTAGATGCTGTCGGATCCTCCGGCAGTTCGGTTTTCCCGTACGCAAGGAGATCACGATGAAGACCAAGAAAGCGATGCCAGTGTTGTTGCTGGTGGCAAGCGTGCTGGCGGCGCCGTTCGCGATGGCGCAGGGCGGTGCCAGGTCCAGCCCGATGACCGAACCCATGCCCGCGTCCGCGCCGATGGCGCAGAGCTCGCCCTATATGCAGGTGCAGCAGTGGAAGAAGGGCGACCGGCTGCCCACCGAGTTCCGTGACCGCCAGTATGTGATCGACGACTACAAGCAGTACAACCTGCCGGCGCCGCGCAAGGGTACGCGCTGGGTCGGGGTCGGCGCCGAGTATTACCTGGTGGCGCCCAACGGCATGATCCAGCAGGTCGGGTCAGGCTCCTGAGGCCAGAAAATTGAAAAACCGCCACGCCTGATGCGTGGCGGTTTTTTTTGTGGCCGGCAGCGGCTGTCACATGCCCAGGATCTTTTTCGCCTCGAGCAGCGACTTCATCGATTCATCGTGCTTGCCGGCCTTGTGATAGGCCTCGCCGTCGGCGCGCAGCTTGGAGACCTTGGCGGCGTCTTCCGTCGAGAGCTTGGGGTTGGTCGACAGCTTGGCATCGATGGCCTTCATCTCGTTGGGACAGTTATGGGCGAATGCCATGCCGGACGCGCCGCACAGCACCATGGCCGTGGCGATGGGAAGGAACTTGTGCATGGTGGCCTCCACGCGGAACGGTTGGAGTCTTCAGCATAGTGCATGGCACTGCCATCGGCGGCAGGCCGGCCGTCGGCGCGGAACATACCCTCTCGAAGGGGTAAATGGCGCGGTTTTGTTTCTCGTTTGAACGCTGCCGCGCCGGCCGTTCACCGGCCCTGCGGTTCGCAATTCATCCGGTATTCAACCATTTGGCCGAAGCGTGCAACGGGGCCCGCAAGGGCCATTCCCATGGTGTGGTCCCGCATTTTCACGGGCCTTTTGGCAGGCTGACTCAACTGCCGGACATGGCAATGGCCAGGGCATTTTCCGTGTTCTGGCTGGCGCTTCAGGGTTGAAACAGCCCATGCCAATGCACGATTTATCGCAGTCGCCTCGCTTTCTAAATTGGAGCTACCCGGCATCGCACCGGGACTTCAATCCATGAAAACGGGGGGCTTCCACGATGCAACCGATCGACCTGAAACGCGCGGCGATTCCGCTCGCCTGCCTTGCCATCCTGCTCGGCGGATGCGGCGGCGGCGGTGGCGATTCCACCAGCGCCGGAGCTGGCCCGGCCGCCAGCCTGCCTGGCCCCGCCGGCGCCGATGGCAAGACGATCCTGTCCGGTACCAATGCGCCCACCGCGGACATGGGCAGCGATGGCGATTTCTACCTCAATGTCTCGAGCTCGACGCTGTACGGCCCGAAGGCCGGCGGCGAGTGGCCCGCCGGCGTGTCGCTGATCGGCCCGCAAGGCGTGGCCGGGGCGCCGGGCGCCACGCTGCTGCATGGCGCGGCCGATCCGACCGCGGCGGACGGCGCGGTGGGCAGCTTCTACCTGAACACCACCACCAGCACGCTGTTCGGGCCGAAGACGGCGGACGGGTGGCCGGCGGGGATCTCGGTGGTCGGCCTGACCGGCCCGGTCGGGCCCGCGGGCCCCGCAGGTGCCGATGGTGCGCCCGGCCCCGCCGGAGAGAAGGGCGAGCAGGGTGAGCAAGGCGAGAAGGGAGACCCGGGCGAGCCCGGCGCGGGCGCCACCGTCTATACCGCCAACTTCGCCGTCACGGCGCCGCCGGGTGGCGTCGGCACCTATGTCATGACCGGTACCGGGCTGACGCTGCAGAGCAGCGATCCATACTTCGGCGCAGTGATGCCGGTGGCCTGCGAGGGCGGCTTCACCCTGACCGCGATCCTGGCGGGACAGGTGCCGGCCAAGGCGTCGTACACCGTCACGGCGCACCGTGTCGCCAGCGGCACGGCGCTGGACCAGGTCGACGTGCTGCCCATCACCGACGCGTCGCAATGCGTGCTCGACAACAGCGAGCGCACCTGCTCGACCCCGGCGACCACACCGGTGGCCGCCAACGACGTGGTCCAGGTCCAGGTCAGCGGCAACAACGCTTTCAACTGGGGCGGCGGGCTGTACGTGAACCTGTCGTGCAAGTCCGGTAACTGAACCACGGCGCCGCGTCGCGCCTAGCAAAACAGCGGCCGCCAGGCCGCCTCCTCACCCTCTGCCAGGTCGGCCGGCGCACGACGCGCGCGGGCCACGTAGCGCGTCCTGGTTTTCCCCCACGCCTTCCGGTGTTATTTTTGGAGGGCGTCATTTTTTTTGCCCGGCCCTATCCGTACCATCCCGATTGCACTGACGTCATACGGGAGCGCCCCCGCGCATGGAAACCTCCGCCGAACATTATTCGCTGGCCCTGCTGTGCGCCGCCGTGCTGACCGTGACGGTGGTCGGCATCCATTACGAGGCGCTGCGCCTGCTGTCCGCGATGCATCCGCGGCGCTGGAGCGGGCGCATGAATATCGGCGTGCTGATCGTCTGCATCATCCTGGTCCATTGCCTCGAGGCGATGGTGTTCGCCGTGGGCTTCTGGTTTGCCGACCGCGTGCTGGGGCTGGGCGGACTGGCCGGGGTGGCGGTGCCCGGGGTCGGGGCCGCGCGTGCGCAGCCGGACGCGCTGCGCTACGCCTACTTCGCGCTGGAAACCTTTACCACCCAGAGCCTGGGCGATATCGTGCCGGTGGGCGCCAGCCGCCTGATCGCCAGTATCGAGCCGCTGGTCGGCCTGATCCTGATCGGCTGGTCCACCTCGTTCACCTATGTCATGATGCGCCGCGACTGGGAACTGGAGCGCGACGAAGGCGGCGAGCATCGCCGGGGCTAGTGTTTGTCGGTATCGTTCCACCTTCCTCTGCGCATTGCGTCTGCGCTCAAACCACGGGCCGCCGCGGCGGCCAACAACAAAAGGGGATAAGCGGACATGGCAAGACTGGTAATGATCCTGCTGGGCGTCGACTACCTGCGCACGCGCTGGCGCGGCCTGCTGTGGCTGGGCTGTGTGAGCGTGCTGCTGGGCGTGGTGGCGTTCGTCGATGCGCTGGACAACGCCATCTACTTCCCGATGACGCCGCTCGCGGTGGTGCTGCTGCTCGAAGGGCTGGCCACGCTGGTGGTGGCGCGCAGCGGCATCGGCGGGCAGCGCACGCTGCGCCAGGTCAAGGGCGTGTCGTTCTGCCTTGCCGCGTTGCTGATCCTGGCGGGCCACCATCACGGCCATTTCGTGCTGTCGATGATCTTCGCCACGCTGTTCCTGGCCGACGGGCTGCTGCAGATCGTGTCGGCGCGGGTGGTGCGCTTCCGCACCTGGCGCCTGGCGATGGCCGTGGGCGTGTTCGAGATCCTGGTCGCGATCTTCTTCTATCAGCCGTACCCGACCCACTATGTCGGCACCGTGCCGTATTGCCTTGGCCTGGGGCTGATCTTCGGCGGCTGGAACCTGTTGCTGCTGGCCTCGCGCCTGCGCCGGCTGGACCATAACCCCGGCATGGACCAGGCCGATGCGGTGCCGGCCGGGACCGCGCCGACGCTGCACACGGCCAGCGACGCGCCCGACCTGACGCTGTGGGACGGCCCGCCCGAGCCCGGCGAGCATGCGCTGGTGGTGCACGTCTGGACCCCGGTCGGCTCCGCCCGAGGCGAAGCGCGCCGGCAGCCGCTGGTGGACCGCTATATCGCCGCGGTCGACCGCGACGGCGTGATCTCCACCGGCCATGCCGCGCTGGAATCGCCCGAGGGCATCTACATCAGCCTGTATCCGGCCGAAGAGATCGACCGCTCGCCCGACGATTTCACCCGCATCCTGCGCGCCACCCGCGAGAACGACGTGCCGGGCAAGTTCCAGCCGGATTACCAGACCGAGGCGCGCGCCTGGTGCCCGTCGACGGTACAGGTGCGCATCCGCAACTACGACCCAGAGCGCCTGCGCCGCTTCTGGGACGCGTACCGGCAGGACACCACCTACAACCTGACTTACCGCAATTGCTCCAGCACGGTTTCGCACGCGCTCGAAGCGGCGCTGGAAGGCGCATCGGCCCGGGTCTGGCGCCAGGCGCGAGGCTGGCGGCCGCTGTGGCGCCTGCTCACCACGCCCGAGCTATGGGTGGCGGCGCAGATCCGCAAGCGCGCCAAGACCATGGCCTGGACCCCGGGCCTGACGCTGGATTACGCCCGCGCGCTCAGCATGCTGGCCGATCCGCGGCCGTCCGGCTGGGCCAGCATGACGCGCATGGCGCTGGGACAGATGCGGCGCCAGCGCCAGGACTGGCGTGAGGCGGCGCAGCGCGCCGAAGCCGGGGAGGGCCAGCAGGCTGGGAATGTCGCAAGTGCCGCAAATGCGGGTAGTGCCAGGCCGCGCGGGAACGATTAAGCTCGCGGTACTTGTCTGAAACCGTCGAGCCAGAGGAGACATCGCATCATGCCAAGACGCCAGCGAATCCTGACCCGCATTGCCGCCGTCGCCGCCCTGGCGGTGGCGTGCGGCGCGCATGCGCAGAGGCAGGACCAGGGCGGTGCCGCCGCCGCCATCAATGAAGCCGTGCAGCAAGGCACCACCCCTTACCGGCCCGACCCTTCGGCGACGCCGGCCACCATCCGGTCGGACGAGTGCCGTGCGCTGGCCGAGCAGATCGCGCAGGCGCCCAAGCGCGAGTACCGCGCCACCGCGCCGGCCATCGAGACCGCCCAGGGCCGCAAGTTGCCGGAGCTGGAACGGGACCGGCCGAAGAAGTCGCTGCAGCAGGCGTACCGGGAGAAGTGCACGTAGTAGGCCGCCCGGCCGCGCTTTCGCGCTGGCCGCGCGCTCAGCCGTGCCCGGGGGTGACGTAGGCGCCGGTGCGGTGCAATTCGCCCTCGGCCTGCTCCAGCGCGCGGATGGCGCCCTTGCCCTTGCGCGCCAGCAGTTGCTCGACCAGCGCCTCGACCACGGCCACGCCGGCCGTGATCGACGGAAAGAACGACGGGCTTTCGACCGAGAACAGCAGCGTGCAGTCCGCGGCCAGCGCGATCGGCGCGACCGTGCTGTCGGTCAGCGCGATCACCTTGCAGCCGCACTCGCGCGCGGCCTCGGCCACGCGGATGCTTTCCTGTGAGTACGGCGCGAAGCTGACCACCACCACCGCATCCTTGGGCGCCAGGCCGCGCAGTTCCATCTCGAGCGTGCCGGCATCGGCGCGGATCAAATGCACAGTGCTGCGGAACAGCCGGTAGACATAGTGGAAGGTAAAGGCGATCGGGAAGCATGCGCGGAAGCCCGCCACATGCACGCAGGCCGCGTGCGACAGCAGCTCGGCGGCTTGCGGCAGGGTCTTCTCGTTGCTGGCGGCGATCCGGTCCAGGTTGTGGTGCTGCGCCTCGAGCATCTCGCCCAGCATGCGGCTGGCGCTGCTTTCGCGCACCACCTTGCGCGCGCGACGCGCATACGGCTGGGCGCCGCCGCGCAGCGCATCGACAAACAGCTCGCGCATGGCCTGCCAGCCCTCGAAGCCCAGGTGCTGCGACAGCCGCACCAGGGTGGCTGGCTGCACCCCGGCGCTGGCCGCGATCTTGCGCATCGACAGCACCGGCACGTCCTGCGGATGGTCGAGCAGGTAGCGGGCACCGCCCTGGAACTGCGTGCTGAGGGTGGGAAAGCCGCGGCGCAGCAGTTCCAGCAATGCCTCCAGGTCATGGGGCGGCGCTGGCGAAGATGGCGGCGCTGGTGTCCCGGGCCGGGAAGAGGCGGGGGGATCGGACGACATGGGTGCTCCGGCTTCAAGGATGTAACGATTGTTGCACAGGTGCGGCCGCCTGCGCACCGCGTCGGGCGAGGGCGGGCGGATTAACGTCTGCGCGGACCGGAATCTTTACCCCTGATGACACCGGGCCACACCACTGTCACTTCGCTACAACGCCGGTCCATCCGCATCGTATTTTCCTTACCCGCTTAACAGATCGTGACTTACACTCCGCGCCATAACCTCCGGAATTCGGTCGTCCGGAACATAATGAGCAGCGGAGCGCGAGCATGGGACATAGAAGCCCGGCAGTGCGACACGGTGGGAGGGTCAACCCGCCGTTTCGGGTCATATTCAGGGTGATCCCGGAGGTCGGATCCTACGCAGGAATCCGGGCCGACGGGACTCAGGGGGCTGCCGGCATGTCATGCCGGGGCAGGCCGCCGCATGGCTTCACGCTGATCGAAGTGATGATCACCGTGGCGGTCATTGCCATTCTTGCCGCCGTCGCCATTCCCAACTACAGCCGTTATGTGGTGCGCTCGAACCGCGCGGCGATCGAGTCCTTCATGCTGGAGGTCTCGAGCGCGCAGGAGCGCTTCCTGGTAGACAACCGCGCCTATGCCGCCAGCCTCGGCGCGCTCGGCATGTCAGTGCCCGCCGGGCTGGCCACGCGCTACGACGTCACGGTGACACCGGCCGCGGCGCCGCCGCCGCGCTACAGCATCGTCGCCACACCCAGGGGCAGCCAGCTCAGCGACACCGATTGCGGCACGCTGACGCTGACCAGCGCCGGCGCCAAATCCGCGTCGGGCGCAGGCACCGACTGCTGGAACTGACCATGCGGCCCAGCCTTTCGCGCGCGAATGATCGCCGGCGGCCCGCGCGCCGCGGCTTTACGCTGATCGAGTTGCTGTGCGCGTTGTCGGTGCTGGCAATCCTGGCAGTCGCGGCGGCGCCTTCCTTTGCCGCGCTGATGGCCAGCCAGCGCGTGCGCAGCGCCTCGCTCGACCTGGCTTCCGCGCTGGTGCTGGCGCGCAGCGAAGCGGTCAAGCGCAATGCCACGGTTTCGCTGGCACCGGCCGGCGCCGCCTGGACGGCAGGGTGGACCGTGAGCGCGGGCGCCGAGACGATACGTTCGTTCGGGCCCTATGGCGGGCTCACCATCACGCCCAGTGCGGACGGCGGCCTGGCAGTTGGCAACGACGGCCGGCTGACCGGCGCGGCGATGACCTTCGAGTTCGCGCCCGGCGGCGAGACCTCGGCCACCACGCGCGTATGCGTGCAGGTCAGCGAGACCGGCCGCATCGCCTCCACCACCGGAGCCTGCACATGACGCGCATCGCGAAGTCGCGGCGGCGCCTGCCGGCGCGCCGCGCGCAGGCCGGCTTCCTGCTGATCGAAGTGCTGGTGGCGGTGGTGATACTGCTGGTCGCGCTGCTGGGTACCGCCGGACTGGTGGCGCGCTCGGGCCAGACCGAGATGGAGTCCTACCAGCGCGTGCAGGCGCTGGCGCTGCTGCAGGACATGGCCGCGCGCCTGAACGCCAACCGCCAGGTGGCAGCGTGCTATGCCAACGGCGCTGCCGGCATGCAGCTGGGCAGCGCGGCCGCGCCGCCGGCCGCATGCACGCAGGGCAGCGCCGCGCAGAACGCCACCGCCAACGCCGACCTGCAGGCCTGGAACGCGGCCTTGCTCGGCAGCGCCGAGATGCGTCCGGGCGCCAGCGCGGTCGATCCCGCGCAAGCGGTGGGCGCGATGATCGGCGCGCGCGGCTGCATCGAGACCGTCGACGCGGTCAACCAGGTCTACCGCATCACCGTGGCGTGGCAGGGTCTTGCCACCACGGGCGCACCGGCGCTCGGGTGCGGCAAGGACCAGTACGGCAACGATGCCTATCGCCGCGCGGTCAGCACCCAGATCCGCATCGGCACCCTCGGGACCGTGTCATGACCGCGCCGCGTTTCCCCGTGCCTTCATCCCGCGCCCGCGCCACGCGCCTGCGCCGCCAGCGCGGCATCTCGCTGATCGAGCTGATGATCGGCATTACCATCGGCCTGGTGCTGCTGACCGCGCTGGCCAGCCTGTATTACGCCAACAGCCTGTCGCGCACGGAGTTCGCCAAATCGGCCGAACAGGTGGAAAACGGACGGTACGCGCTGGAGCAGATCCGGCGCGAGGTGGAGCTGGCGGGCTTCTTCGGTGTGGGCAGCATTGCGCGCGGCGCGACCCTTGCGGGGCCGGCGCTGTGTGCGACCGATCCAGCGGCATTGGGATTCGTTGCGGGCACCACCGTGCCGCTGGCGCTTGCCGGCTATGCCCCGGGCGTGGTGGCGCCGTGCCTGCCCGATATGTCGGCCAATTCGGAAGTGCTGGTGGTACGGCGCGTGTCGACCACCCCCGTGGCTGCACCGGTGCCCGGCGTGTCCTACCTGCAGGTCTCCGCCTGTCCCGAGGACAGTGTGTCTTTCGTTTTCGACGCCAGCGCGGCCGCGGCTTTCCCGCTGCTCACCAAGGCTTGCGATCCCGGCATCCGCGCGGAACTGCGCCAGGCCGTGGTGCGCGTCTTCTACCTTGCCGGCTGCGACCGCTGCACCAACGGCGGCGACGGCATTCCCACCCTCAAGATGGCTGAGCTGGTCAATGGCGCATTCCAGGCGCGCTCCGTGGCGCAGGGCGTGCAGGATATGCACATCCGCTACGGCATGGATCTCGACAGCAATGGTTCGGCCGACTGCTATGTGGAAGACCCGGGCGCCAACAACGCCGCCGCCTGTGCGGTCGTGCCGGGCTACGACTGGACCAATGCGCTCGCCAACTGGGGCAACGTCACAACCGTGCGTGTCGACGTGCTGGCCCGCACGCTGCGGCCTTCCGGCGGCCAGGCGGACAACCGCACCTACGACCTGGGGCGCGCGCTGGCGAGCGGCCCCTTCAACGACGGCTACAAGCGCCATGTCTACGCCCAGGTGGCGCGCGTGGTCAACGTCGCCGGGCTGCGCGAGCAATAGGCCGAAGGCCGTCATCACCCGATATCGTCAAGGCATGCAATGAAAAGGTCATCCGGCACGGCGCCGCGCCGCAGGCAAACCGGGGTCACGCTGGTCGTGACGCTGGTGTTCATGGTGTTGTTCTTGCTGATCGCGGTGGCGATGGTCAACTCCGGACTGATCAACGTCAAGGTTGCGGCCAACCAGCAAAACGCGATGGAGGCACGCGACGTCGCGCAGCAGGCCATTGAACAGGTGATCTCGGACGACTTCACCAAGGCACCGGCGGCGCTCAGCGTGCCGGTGGACGTCAGCGCCGATGGCAAGGCCGACTACGTCGCCCAGGTGGCCCAGCCGGAGTGCGTAGCCAGCAAGCCAATGAAGAACGTCGAGCTGGACCTGGCCGATCCCGACGACGTGTCCTGCTTCGTCGGCAGCAACGTGCAGAACACTGGCATCGTCACGGCCGGCAACAACGCCGGCAATTCGCTGTGCAATGCCACCCAGTGGGACGTTGCCGCCACGGTGAATGACGCCGCCGGCACGGGTGCCGCGGCCACCGTCCACCAGGGGGTGGCGGTACGGATGCCGACCGGCTCGGCATGCCCGTGATGTCGACGCCGCAGCGCCACCCTTTCACCATGCCCAGCACGGGAACCCGCATGACGAACCCTGCCCGCCGTTGCGCCTCGAACATGACCCTTCGCCTGCGCACCTGTTTCACGCATGCCGGCTTCGCCATGCTGCTGACCCTCGTCGGATGGCAAGGAGCACGGGCGGAAGACATTGACCTGTTCACCGGCCTGCAGACCAATGCCGGCACCAAGCCCAACGTCCTGTTGCTGCTCGACAATGCCTCGACCTGGAATGCCGCCACGACCATCAGGGGCTGCGACACGCCCAACGTCGTCAGCGCCAACAACGCGGGCACCGATGTCGGCGCGATCCAGTGCGCGCTGTACCGCGCGGTCAACACGCTGGTGACCAACCCCCAGCTCAGCGGCAACATCAATATGGGGCTGATGATGTTCGGCACCGGCAACAACGTCGGCGGCAGTTTCCGTCATCCGGCGGCGGCCCCGTACACGCTGCCGGTGATGGACGCCACGAATGGCGCCGAATTTCTCAAGTACATCACGACCATCGATCGCCAGGCCGACAACTCCAACAATTCGCAGGTCGGCGCCGGCATGCAGGAGGCATGGGCCTTCTTCGGAGGCAGGAAGGGCTTGTCGGGCACGCAGTACACCTCGCCCATCACCAATCCCTGCCAGAAGAACTTCGTCATCTATATCGCCAACGCGGTCAACAACGGCAAGCCGCAGGACACCGGATCGGTGGCCTACGATGCGCTGGTGTCGGCGGGTGCCACGACCAGGCAGCTGACCCCGCTCAAGCTCGAGGCCGGCAAGGACAAGTACTCCAGCAACTGGGGCGATGAGTGGGCGCGGTTCATGTACGAGACCGACATCAACGGCAATCTCGACAACAACCAGAACATCATCACCTACACGATTGCGGTCACCGACGGCAGGAACCCGGACTATGTCGAATCGACCCGCAGCATGGCCGACAACGCCGGCGGCAAGCGCTATGTGGTCGAGCTCGGCGATGTCCAGGCAATGGTCGACGCCTTGCTGCAGATCTTCAACGAGATGCAGGCGATCAACAACGTGTTCTCGTCGGTGAGCCTGCCGGTCAGCGTCAACGGGCAGGGTTCGTACCTGAACCAGATCTACATCGGCATGTTCCGGCCCGACGCCACCGCGGCGCCGCGGTGGATGGGCAACCTGAAGCAGTACAAGCTCGGCTACGACAACAAGAACCAGATCGTGGTACTGGACGCCAATCCGCCCGGGCCAAACCAGCAGAGTGCGATCAGCAGCGCCGGCACGGGTTTCATCTCGCCCAATGCCAAGAGCTTCTGGACCGCCGAGCCGCCCCAGGGGTTCAGCGGCAACAGCTATACCGGCAGCGCGGTGGCGGGGTGGCCGGCCAAGGGCTTCTGGGTCAATAGTCCATCGGGCGCCGCGGGCGCGCTGGATTCGGCCGATGGTGTCAGCGGCATCGTTGGCGGCGACGGCGAGATCGTCGAGAAGGGCGGCGCGGGCGAGATGCTGCGTGCGCAGATCGTCAGGGACCAGTCGGGGCGCAAGCTCTATACCTGCCCCAGCGGTGGCTGCAGCAAGACCAGCAAGGCGCTGGTGTCGTTCGATACCGGCAATGCCGCGCTGACCGGCGCGGCTGGACAGTCGGCGCTGAACAGCACCGCGGCCGATGTCGCCAACCTTATCAACTGGGTGCGCGGCCGCGACGTGTACGCGCTCAAGGAAAGCACGGTGGCCGGCAAGGAACTCCAGGCGGGTCCGGGCGGGGACGTGACGGTGCGCGGTTCGGTCCACGGCGACGTACTGCATTCACGGCCGGTGGTGATCAACTACGGCGGCAGTACCGGCGTGGTGGTGTTCTACGGCGCCAACGATGGCGTGTTCCATGCGGTCAACGGCAACCAGGCCAGCGGCATTGGCGGGGTGCGTCCCGGCGGGGAACTGTGGGGCTTCGTCCCGCCAGAGTTTTACGGCAAGCTCAGCCGGCTCTATACCAACGCGCCGGAGGTGCAACTGAGCGGCTCGCCGACCGGCTCGGGTGCCAGGCCGCGCGACTACTTCTTCGACGGCACCACCACGGTGTACCAGGACCTGCGCGACCCGTCGAAGCCACGTGTGGTGATCTACCTGACGGCGCGTCGCGGCGGGCGGCTGGTCTATGCGCTGGACGTGACCGATCCGATGGCGCCGCAGTTCTTGTGGAAATCCGACAGTGGCGCGATTGCGGAGCTCGGCCAGACCTGGTCGCAACCGCGCGTGATCCGCGTCAAGGGTTATGACAACCCGCTGGTGGTGATGGGTGCCGGCTACGATCCGGGCGAGGACGCGGAGCCGTCGAAGGGCGGCGGCAGCGGCGCGCAGGGGCGCGGTGTCATTGTCTTCGACGCGTTCGAAGGCAATGTGGTGCGCGCCTGGCTGGCGAATTGCTCCGGCCTCGCCGACACGGTCTGCAGTACGCCGGCCGGCATGAGCCGCGCGATCCCGTCCGACGTGGCGGTGGTCGATCGCAACGGTGACGCGCTGGTCGACAAGGGCTATGTCGGCGACGTCGGCGGCAATATCTGGCGGCTCGATTTCGAGACGACGGCCGGCACCGGGCCGGCTGCGTGGACGCTGGGCAAGTTCGCCGCGCTGGGCGGCGCACAGGATACCAACGACGCGCGCAAGTTCATGTACCCGCCCGACGTCATCACCACCGGGGGCTACGATGCGGTGATGATCGGCAGCGGCGACCGCGAGCATCCGCTATATACCACCAGCACCACGCCGGGACTGGCCTACAACGTCGTCAACCGGTTCTACATGCTGAAGGACACCGCACTCACCGGCGGTTTGCCATCGACCTGGACGCCGCTGACCGAGAGCAGCCTGTTCGACGCCACCACCACCGAATACGCCGATGCGACCACCGCAAAAGGCTTCTACCTGACCTTGGGCGCCGGCGAGAAGGTGGTCAACGCACCCCTCACCGTGGCCGGCTATACCTATTTCGGGACCAACCAGCCAAGCGTTCCCAAGGCCGGCGCCTGCTATCCCGACCTTGGCACTGCCCGCGGATATGCAGTGTCGTTCCTGACCGGCAAGGGCATCAACAATAACCGCTACGTGGTGTTCAACAATGGTGGCCTGCCGCCGTCGCCGGTGTTCGGCGTGGTTGCCGTCACGGACAAGTCGGGCAACACCAGCAACGTGCCGGTGCTGATCGGTGGCGGCAATCAGACCGGTCCCGGGGGTGGCGACAATACTTCGTCGCTGGGCGCGCAGAAAATCTCCCCGCCCGGCATCGGCAAGCGCAAGCGTACCTACTGGTACACCCAGACCGACAAAAAGTGAATGCCATCGGCGCTGCCGCGCTAGCGTGATGACACCGCCGCCGCGTTCGTGTCCGGCGGCTCCTGCCACCACCCACCCCCCAGCGCCTGCAGCAGCGCCGCCGAATCGGCCAGCCGGTCGGCGCGCGCCTGCGCCAGTTCCAGCGTGGCCTGGCGCGACTGCCGTTCGGCATCCAGCAGCGCCAGCTGGCTGACGCCGCCGAGGCGGTACTGCTCCGACACCACTGCCAGCGTATCGCGCGCCTGGCGCGCGCTGTCGGCGCGTTCGCGCAGCGCGGCAGCATCGGCCTCGAGCGCGCGCAGCGCGTCGGCGACATTCTGCAGGCCCTGCAGCACAGCTTGCCGGTACGCGGCCAGCGACTGCTCATACGCAGCTTCCGCGGCGCGCTTGCGCGCCTGCAGTTCGCCGCCGCGGAATACCGGCTGCACCAGGCCGGCGGCCAGGCTCCAGACGTTGAGGCTGCTGAACAGGTCGCGCGCCGCGGTGGCCTGCGTGCCGCCGCTGGCGCTCAGCGTGACCTGCGGATAGAGGTTGGCGGTTGCCACGCCGATATTGGCCGAGGCCTGCTGCAGCAGCGCCTCGGCGGCGCGGATATCGGGCCGGCGGCGCGCCAGCGTGGCAGGCAGGCTGAGCGGCAGCGTGTCGGGCAGGTGCAGCGCGTCGAGGTGGAACTCGGGCAGCGCGGCCGAGGCCGGGGTCTGGCCCGTGTAGACCGCAAGCTGGTGCCGCGTGGCATCGAGCTGGCGTTGCAGCGCCGGCACCAGCGCCTGGGTTTGCGCCAGCTCGGCGCGCCGGCGCTGCACCTCGACGCGTGCCACGCCGCCCGCGCGCAGGCGTGCCTCGGTGATGCCGAGCTGGCGCTGCTGCGCCGCCACCATCGCGGCGGTGTCGGCCAGCTGCGCGCGCAGCCCGGCTTCGCGGATGGCGGCAGTGGCGACGTTGGCGGCCAGCGCCAGGCGCGCGGCCTCGAGCTCGTAGCGCTGGTAGTCCACCACGGCCTGCAGGCCTTCCAGCTCGCGCCGCTGGCCGCCGAACAGGTCCAGCGCATAGGACACCTGCACCGTCGCGCCGTACAGCGTGAACGGGCCGGGGCTGGGGATGGCGGTGATGCCCATCGACTGGAAATCGACCTGCTGGCGCGCGGTGTCCAGCTTCGCGTCGATGGCAGGCCAGCGCGTCGCGCCGGTGCGAGCGGCCAGGTTCTCGCGGGCTTCCAGCAGCCGCGCGCGGGCCTGCGCCAGCGTCGGGCTGGCCTCCAGCGCACTGCGGATGGTGGCGTCGAGCGCCGGGCTGCGGAACAGCGTCCACCACTGCGCCGGCACATCGGCGCCGGCCGCCAGCGTCTGCGCGTGGGCCTGGCCCGGCGCGCCGGCACCGTCCGCGGCAACGGTGGCCACCGGCTGCGGACCCGGCACGTAGCCGGCATCGTCCACCGGCGCCGGCGCGCTGAAATCGGGGCCGACCGCGCAGCCGCACAGCAGCGCGGCGGCGCACAGGGACGTGAGTCGTTGCATGGCCCGCTCCTTCAATCGAGCGTGCGCCGGTAGAAGCGCACCGCGATCAGCATCACCACCACGATAAACAGCGCCATCGGCCACACATTGGGCCACAGCTCGAACCAGCCGTTGCCCTTGAGCAGGATGCCGCGCACCATGCGGTGGAAGTAGGTCATCGGCAGGATGTTGCCGATCGCCTGCGCCCAGCCCGGCATGCCGGCAAACGGGAACATGAAGCCGGACAGCAGGATGTTGGGCAGGAAGTAGAAGAAGGTCAGCTGCATCGCCTGCAGCTGGTTCCGCGCCAGCGACGACAGCGTGATGCCCACGGTGAGGTTGGCCGCGATAAACAGCAGCGCCGCCAGGTACACCGCCAGCACCGAGCCGACAAAGGGCACGCTGAAGATCCAGCGCGCGGCCAGCAGCACGATGGTCGACTGGATCAGGCCGATGAAGATGTACGGCACGATCTTGCCGGTCATCACTTCGATCGGCCGCACCGGCGTGGCCAGCAGGTTCTCCATGGTGCCGCGCTCGCGTTCGCGCGTCATCGCCAGCCCGGTCATCATCACCATGGTCATCGACAGGATCACGCCCATCAGCCCGGGAATGATGTTGTACTGGGTGATGCCTTCGGGGTTGTAGAGCCGCTGCACCTGCACCTCGAACGGCGGCTTGCCGCCGGCCAGCGGCGCCAGCGCTCCCTTCAGATCGTGCGCGGCGACGCGGTAAGGCAGCTGCGCCAGCGCGGCGATGGCCTGGCCGGTGGCGGCGGGGTCGGTGGCATCGGCCTCGACCAGCAGCGCGGGCCGCTCGCCGCGCAGCAGCCGGCGCGTGAAGTCGGGCGGGATGGTCAGCACGAACTGCACCTCGCCTTTCATCAGCGCCTCGCGCCCGGCGCGCTCGTCGGGCAGCGTGCCGACCAGACGGAAGTAGGTCGATTGCTCCATGCTGGCGACGAACGAGCGCGTGAACTCGCTCTGGTCGGCGGCGATCACCGCGGTCGGCAGCTGGCGCGGATCGGTGTTGATGGCAAAGCCGAACAGCAGCAGCTGCATGATCGGCAGGCCGACGATCATGCCGAAGGTGACGCGGTCGCGCCGCAGCTGCAGGAACTCCTTCAGCACGATGCTCCACCAGCGCTGCAGCGAGAAGCGCGCCGGGGCGGGCGTCATGACGCCTCCTTTTTCTTGCGCGCCATGTTGTCCTCGGCCCCGCTCATCATGTGGATGAACACGTCTTCCAGGCTGGTCTGGGCCTGCTCGATGCGCCGGCCCGGGCCGGCCAGGCGCGCGAGGGTGTCGGCCAGCGCCTGGGCATCGCGCCCGGTCACGTGCAGCGCGGTGCCGAAGGCCACGGTCTGCTCCACGCCCGGCGCGCCCTGCAGCTGCGCCGACAGCGTCGCGAGGTCGTCGCCTTCCACGCTCCAGGTCGACAGCCGCTGGCTTGCCACCACTTCATCGGCGGTGCCCTGCGCCAGCAGCCTGCCGTAGGCGATATAAGCCAGCTTGTGGCAGCGCTCGGCCTCGTCCATGTAATGCGTGCTGACCAGCACCGAGATGCCGCGCGCGGCCAGCTGGTGCAGCTGCTCCCAGAACTCGCGCCGCGCCTTGGGATCGACGCCGGCGGTGGGCTCGTCGAGCAGCAGCAGCTCGGGCTCGTGCAGCAGGCAGGCCGCCAGCGCCAGGCGCTGCTTCCAGCCGCCCGACAGCGCGCCGGCCAACTGCGCCGAGCGCGTCGCCAGGCCCAGGTCTTCGAGCGCGCGCTCGACCGCCTCGCGCCGGTTGGGCATGCCGTACACGCGCGCGACGAAGTCCAGGTTCTCGCGGATCGACAGGTCGTCCCAGTACGAGAATTTCTGCGTCATATAGCCGACGCGGCGCTTGATCTCGTCCGACTCGGTCAGGATGTCGTAGCCCAGGCAGGTGCCCGTGCCGGAGTCCGGCGTCAGCAGCCCGCACATCATGCGGATCGAGGTGGTCTTGCCGCTGCCGTTGGGGCCGAGGAAGCCGAAGATCTCGCCGCGCGCCACCTGCATGCTGAGGTCGTTGACCACATGCTTGTCGCCGAAGTGCTTGTTCAGGCCGCGCACGTCGATGGCGAGGCCGTTGCCGTTGGCGGTCGTGTTCATTGCCGCACCACTTCCACCGGCTGCCCGGGCCGCAGCTTGGGCGCATCGGCGGCCGACGGGCGCGCCTCGACCAGGAACACCAGCTTGCGCCGGGTCTCGTTGCTGTAGATCACCGGCGGCGTGTACTCGGCCTCGTTGGCGACATAGCTGATGGTGGCCGCCACCGGCGCGGCGCAGCCGTCGCAGCGCACTTGCACCGCCTGGCCGTTGCGCAGCGCACCGACCACGGTTTCCGGCACATAGAAGCGCACCTTGACGTTGCCCGGCGGCAGCATGCGCACCACCGGGCTGCCGGCCGGCACCCATTCGCCCAGGCGGTAGGGCACGTCGTAGACCAGTCCGGCCTGCGTGGCGGCCACGGTCTTGCGCGACAGCTTCCACTGCGCCTGCGCCAGTGCGGCGCGCGCGGCCGCCACCTGTGCGGCCTGGGCTGCCTGCTGCGCATCGCGGCCAGGCAGGCGCGCCACGTCGATATCGCGCTGCAGTTCGCGCACGCGCGCGGCGTCGCTGCTGGCCTGCGCGCGCGATTCGTCGAGCTGCGCCTGGGCGATGCCGCCGATCTCGTACTGGCGCTGGTCGCGCCGCAGGGCCGCGGCGCTGCGCTGGGCCTGGGCCTGGGCCTGCGCAAGCTGGGCCCGGCTGACCTCGACCTCGAGCGGACGCTTGCCGGTCTTCAGGTCCTGCAGCGTGGCTTCGGCGGCGCGCAGCTGGTCCTCGGCCTGTTGGCGCGCTGCGCGCTCGTCGTCGGCTTCCAGCGCGAACAGCGCGGCGCCCTGGCCGACCTGCTGGCCGCGTTGCACCGAGAGCGCGTCGAGGCGACCGGCGAAGGGCGAGGCCACGCTGACGAATTCGCCTTCGACGTAGCCTTGCCAGGTGTCGGTGCGGGCGTTGCCGCAAGCGGCGGCAAGCCATGCGGCGGCGAGCAGGGCGGTGCCACGCAACGCCGTGCGCAGGCGCGGACGATGGAGGGAAGCAGCGTGGTTCATGCGGACTCCGGGAAATGCCGGGCCGTGCGGCCCTTCCGTTTGGCGGCGCCTGTGGGCGGCTTCCGGGCCGCCGTCGCCGGCGCTGCGGACAGCCCATGCGTCAGCAGCGCCGTGACATGGCGCACCAGCGCGTCGGTATCGACCGCCTCCGCGCCGGGCAGCCGGCGCCAGATATGCGTGGTGGCCAGCGGCAACAGCGTCAGCCCGATCAGCGACGGCACCACCAGCGCCGGCTCCAGGCCGGGGTTGAGCTGCCCGCGCGCAATCGCCGCCTGCAGCGGCGCCATCAGCGCGCCGGCGCGTTCCAGCGCGAAGCGCTTGAGCACGCGCTCGCGCAGCGCGCCGTCGTCGCTGGCCACTTCGCGGATCCACAGGCCCGGAAACCACGAGGCGCCGGCGACGGCGCGGATCAGCCGGGTGGCGATGCCGACCAGCATCGCCAGCGGCTCATCGCCGGACTGGCTGCCGGCAAAGAAGCGGGCCACCAGCGGCTGCACCTTCTCTTCGATCACGGCATCGAGCAGCAGGTCGCGATCGCTGAAGTAGTAGTGCACCAGTGCGGGGGTGACGCCGGCCAGCGCCGCGATGGCCTTGACCGGCGTGCCGGCGACGCCCTGCCGCGAAAACAGCTCGGTGGCCGCGTCGAGAATGCGCTCGCGCTGGCCCGGCTGGCCTGCGGCCGGTCGGCCCGGACTGCGCCTGGGAGGCTTGGGAGCGGCGGGTGTGCGGGGCATGGCGGCTGGTTTCTGTGCGGCAGGGGTGTGTTCAGCTCATATTAATTTTTTCGTTAATTAATTCAAGGACGGTTACAACTTGGGCGCGGGTCGTGGGCGCCCGAGCGGGAAATGTGATGTCAGGGGATACGAACTGAGGCCGGCAAGCGACGTTGCCGCCCCACATGGTGCAGGACAGTCCCCGCTGCGCGAGCGGGAGAGGGAAGCAAACCGGCGATAGCTTTGACGCTATCGCCGCTTTAAACGCTACTGCCGCGCATTCCGCTTGTTATCCGGCCATGCCGTATTGAAGTTGGTGCGGAACGGATTGATGTCCAGCCCGCCGCGCCGCGTATAGCGCGCATACACCGCCAGCTTCACCGGCTTGCACTGGCGCATCACGTCCATGAAGATCCGCTCGACGCATTGCTCGTGGAACTCGTTGTGGTTGCGGAACGAGATCAGGTACTTGAGCAGGCCTTCCTGGTTGATCGGCGCGCCGACGTAGCGGATCTGCACGCTGCCCCAGTCCGGCTGGCCGGTGACCAGGCAGTTGGATTTGAGCAGGTGCGATACCAGCGTCTCTTCCACCGGCGTTTCTTCCTGGTCGGCGCTAAGCAGTTCCGGCGCGGGCTCGTAGCGGTCCACTTCGATGTCGAGGCGGTCCAGCAGCAGGCCGTCGAGCTCGCCCATCTTCTGCGTGCCCAGCTCCGCTTCGGTCACCAGCCGCACCTGCACGGTGCCGCCGGTGGCTTCGGACAGGTCGTGGTGCAGCAGTTGCTGCAGCGCTTCGGGCGAAGCGATCCGGGTCTGGTTGAACGAGTTCAGGTAGAGCTTGAACGACTTGGACTCGATGATGTTGGGCGTGTCCGACGGGATGATGAAGGTGGCCAGCGCCACCTGCGGCTTGCCCTTCAGGTTCAGCCACGACAGTTCGTACGCGTTCCAGATGTCGACGCCGAAGAACGGCACCGGCCGGCCCTGGGGCAGGCCGATCTCGGTGCGCTTGGGCTGGCGCGGGATCGGAAACAGCAGGGTGGCGTCGTACTCGGTCTTGTAGGCCGAGGGCTTGCCCAGCGGCGAGTGTTCAGGAAGGCTCATTGCGCGCTCGGCGGGATCAGGACAGGAACAGCTTGTACACCGGGTTGTCGGTCTCGTCCCAGTGTACGTAACCCAGCGTCGAAAGGAAGGCGCGGAAGGCGCGCTTCTCGTTCTTCGGCACCTGGATGCCGACCAGGATGTTGGAGGTGTCGGCGCCCTGGTTGCGGTAGTGGAACAGGCTGATGTTCCAGTTCGGGCTCATGCTCGACAGGAACTTCATCAGCGCGCCCGGCCGCTCCGGGAACTCGAAGCGGTACAGCAGTTCGTCATGCGCCAGCGCCGAGCGCCCGCCCACCATGTAGCGGATATGCTGCTTGGCGAGTTCGTCGTTGGACAGGTCGAGCGTGTCGAAGCCATGCTTGCGGAAGCTGGCGGCGATCTTGTCGTTCTCGGCGCGGCTGGCGATCTGCACGCCAACGAAGATATGCGCCATGCTGGTGTCGGCGATGCGGTAGTTGAACTCGGTCACGTTGCGCGTGCCCACCAGTTCGCAGAAGCGCTTGAAGCTGCCGCGCTCTTCCGGGATGGTCACGGCGAACACGCCTTCGCGGGCCTCGCCCACCTCGGCGCGCTCGGCGACAAAGCGCAGGCGGTCGAAGTTCATGTTGGCGCCGCAGGCGATCGCCACCAGGTGCTGGCCCTTGAGCTTCTCGCGCTCGGCGTACGCCTTCAGGCCCGCCACCGCCAGCGCGCCGGCCGGCTCGAGGATGCTGCGGGTGTCCTGGAACACGTCCTTCACGCCCGCGCAGATCGCGTCGGTATCGCACAGGATGATGTCGTCGACGAGTTCGCGCGTGATGCGGAAGGTCTCCTTGCCGACCAGCTTGACCGCGGTGCCGTCCGAGAACAGGCCCACCTCCTTCAGCTCGATGCGCTTGCCGGCATCGACCGAGCGTTTCATCGCGTCCGAATCGACCGTCTGCACGCCGATGACCTTGATCTCGGGACGCACCGCCTTGATGTACGCGGCGATGCCGGAGATCAGCCCGCCGCCGCCGATGGCGACGAACACGGCGTGGATCGGGCCCGGGTGCTGGCGCAGGATCTCCATGGCGATGGTGCCCTGGCCGGCGATCACCTCGGGATCGTCGAACGGGTGGATGAAGGTCAGCTTGTGCTTGGTCTCCAGCACCGCGGCGTGGGTGTACGCGTCGCTGTAGGACTCGCCGTGCAGCACGATCTCGACCCACTGGCCGCCGCGCTCGCGCACGGCGTCGATCTTCACCTGCGGCGTGGTCACCGGCATGGCGATGATGGCCTTGCATTGCAGCCGGGCCGCGGCCAGCGCCACGCCTTGCGCGTGGTTGCCGGCCGAGGCGGCGATCACGCCGCGCTTCAGTTCTTCCGGCGACAGCGAGGCCATCTTGTTGTACGCGCCGCGCAGCTTGAAGGAAAAGACCGGCTGGGTGTCCTCGCGCTTGAACCAGACCGAGTTGCCGGTGCGGGCCGACAGCTGGTGCGCATAGGTCAGTTCAGTCTCCTGCGCCACGTCATAGACCTTGGCGGTCAGGATCTTCTTCAAATAATCGGGTCGGGCGGCGGACTGGCGGGTCATGGTCTCGGGGCTGGCCGGCGCGCGCGCAGCAGGCGCACAAAAAAGCCGGGAAATTCTGGCGGAAACCGTCAATGATAAAGGATGCCGGCCTGCCGCACCCGGACCGGGCGGCGCAGCCGCCGCCCGGTACTGGCCCCCGCCAGGCGTGAGCCGCGGCCACGGAGTGGATCGGCATTCACTCGGGGCGTGGTGCGGACGGCACGCCGGGCCGGCGCCGGCCTTGCATCGTCGCCGGGTTGCGCTTGCGTCATGTAGGACGGCGCCCGGTGGACGCCGGTCAAAACGACGTGTTACGGTTTAACGCGATGCCACAGCTACCGCTAATCGAACCCAATACCGCCCTGTTTCTCGACTTCGACGGCACGCTGGCCGACCTGGCCCCGCGGCCCGAACTGGTGCAGGTCGAACCAGAACTGGTCGGCACGCTGCGCACGCTGTACCAGCGGCTGGACGGCGCGCTGGCCGTCATCTCCGGGCGGCCGATCCTCGAACTCGACCACTTCCTGCAGCCGCTGCAACTGCCCGCGGCCGGCATCCACGGCGCGGAATTCCGCACCGACGGCGGCATGGTGACCAAGACCCCGGCCCCCGGACTCGAGCCCCTGATCCCCCACCTGGAAGCGCTGGTGCACGCCTACCCGGCACTGCGGCTGGAGCGCAAGTCGGTCGCGGTCGCGATCCACTACCGGCAGGCGCCCGAGCTGGCCGGCATCGTGGATGCCGCGGTCACTGACGTATTGCGCCATGCCGTCGGCCTGGAAGCGCTGCCGGGCAAGATGGTGGTCGAGATCAAGCCGGCCGGCGTCGACAAGGGCGATGCCATCGCGGCCTTCATGAAGGCCGCGCCTTTTGCCGAGCGCGTGCCGCTCTTTGCCGGCGACGACATGACCGACGAACCCGGCTTCGCCGCGGTGCGCAAGCTGGGCGGGCTGGGTGTGCTGGTGGGCCAGCGCGAGACCGTCGCCGCGGTGAGCGTGCCCGGGCCGGCGGCGCTGCGCAGCTGGCTGCACCGCTCGGCGCATGCGCTGGCGTCATCGGCCAGCGCCGGCGCACCGCGCGCCGTGCCCCACGAGGCCGGGCCAGGCCGGGGCCGGCGCCCCACGACATCGTAAGGGAGAACCTGCCGTGACCAACCCGAGCAGCCCGGCCGAGCTGGGCAAGCCGCCGACCGAAGGCGTGAATCGAACCGTCGACGGCGGCACGCGCTTCGCCAACCCGTCGCTGTCGCTTGGCATGATCGGCAACTGCGCCATCTCGGCGCTGGTCGATTGCCGCGGACGCATCGTCTGGACCTGCCTGCCGCGCTTCGACGGCGACCCGGTGTTCAATGCGCTGCTGGACCCGAGCGAGAACGCCGGCCATTTCTCGATCGAGATCGAGGACTTCCATTCGTCGCGGCAGTGGTACGAGCCCAATACCGCGGTGCTGCGTACGCGGCTGACGGATATCCACGGCAACTGCCTGGAGATCACCGACTTCGCCCCGCGCTTTTTCCGGCTCGGGCGCTATTTCCGCCCGACCACGCTGATTCGCCGCATCCGCCCGGTGCGCGGCGCGCCGCGCGTGCGCGTGGTGGTGGCGCCGCGCTTCGAATGGGGCCGCAAGGCGCCGCAGGTCACGCGCGGCAGCAGCCACGTGCGCTACACCGGCGACGACATGACGCTGCGCATGACCACCGACGCGCCGCTTGCCTACGTGCTGTCGCACACGCCGTTCCTGGTCACGCGCGGGCATAACTTCATCCTGGGCCCGGACGAGACCCTGGCGCACGGCGTGGAAGAGACCGCGCGCGACTTCGAGCAGGAGACCACCGCCTACTGGCGCCTGTGGAGCCGACGCCTGGCGGTGCCGCGCGAATGGCAGGATGCGGTGATCCGCGCCGCCATCACGCTGAAGATGTCGCTGTACGAAGAAACCGGCGCCATCGTCGCGGCCATGACCACCAGCATTCCGGAAGCGCCGGGCAGCGGCCGCAACTGGGACTACCGCTTCTGCTGGCTGCGCGACGCGTTTTTCGTGGTGCGCGCGCTCAACAGCCTGTCCGAGGTCGGCACCATGGAGGACTACCTGCGCTGGCTCTCCAACGTGGTGATGCAGTCGCAGGACGGCCATATCCAGCCGCTGTACGGCATCGGCCTGGAGCGCGAGCTGCCCGAAAGCATGCTCGACCACCTGTCCGGCTACCGCGGCATGGGGCCGGTGCGGGTGGGCAACCAGGCGCAGGAGCACTTCCAGCACGACGTCTATGGCAACGTGGTGCTGGGCGCGGCGCAGGCCTTCCATGACCACCGGCTGCTGCATCGCGGTGGCCCGGCCGAGTTCGGCCGCCTGGAAGCGGTGGGCGAGCAGGCGGTGCGGGTGTTCGGCACGCCCGACGCCGGCATGTGGGAGCTGCGCACGCGCGCGCGCGTGCATACCTCGTCGGCGCTGATGAGCTGGGCCGCCTGCGACCGGCTCGCCAAGGTGGCCGAGAAGCTGGTGTTGCCCGAGCGCGCCGCCTACTGGCACGGCCACGCCGGGCGCATGAAGGAACGCATCCTGGCCGAGTCGTGGAGCGAATCGCGCCAGGCTTTCGCCGAGAGCTTCGGCGGGCGCGAACTGGACGCCAGCGTGCTGCTGATGGCCGAAGTCAACTTCATCGAGCCGCGCGACCCGCGCTTCATCGCCACCGTCAAGGCGCTGGAGACCTCGCTCTGCGACGGCCCCTATATGCGCCGCTACGAGGCACCGGACGATTTCGGCAAGCCCGAGACCGCGTTCAATATCTGCACCTTCTGGCGCATCGACGCGCTCGCGCGCATCGGCCGTCGCGACGAGGCGCGCGCAATCTTCGAGGCCATGCTGGCCGCGCGCAACCCGCTCGGGCTGCTGTCCGAGGATACCCATCCGGTGACGGGCGAGATGTGGGGCAATTTCCCGCAGACCTATTCGATGGTGGGCCTGATCAATGGCGCCATGCGGCTGTCGGCGCCGTGGGACACGGTGATCTGAGCCTGGAATGCGGCGCGGCAGCCCGGCCACGGCAGGCAGCGACTGCGCAAACAACAAGGGACCAAGAAAAAGATTTATGCCAAGACTTGTAGCGGTATCCAACCGGGTCGCAGATCCCCGCAACGTGGCCGCGGGCGGCCTGGCCGTCGCGCTTTCCGAAGCCCTGCGGCAGACCGGCGGCCTGTGGTTCGGCTGGAGCGGCAAGGCGCTGGAAACCGCCCAGGGCGGCACCCCCGGCGAAGGCGACCTGCACCTGCAGCAGGCCGGCAATGTCACGCTGGCCACCGTCGACCTGAGCCGCGAGGACCACGACGCCTACTACCTGGGCTACAGCAACGGCGTGCTGTGGCCGGTGTTCCACTACCGGCTCGACCTGGCCGATTTCGATTCCAATTTTTTGAACGGCTACCGGCGCGTGAACCAGCTGTTCGCGCGCAAGCTGGCGCCGCTGCTGCAGCCCGACGACATCATCTGGATCCACGACTACCACCTGATCCCGCTGGCGTCCGAGCTGCGCGCGATCGGCTGCGGGCAGAAGATCGGCTTCTTCCTGCACGTGCCGCTGCCGCCGCCGCTGATCCTGGCCGCGATTCCGCAGCACGAGTGGCTGATGCGCGCGCTCTTTGCCTACGACCTGCTCGGGTTCCAGAGCCATGCCGACGTCGAGCATTTCTCGCGCTACGTGCAGGCCGAGGCGCAGGCCGAGCCGATGGGCGAGCATCGCTACCGCGCCTTCCACCGCACCGTGCGCGCGCAGGCGTTCCCGATCGGCATCGACGTCGACGAGTTCATGGAGCTGGGCCGCGGCGAGGAAGCGCAGGAAACCTACGAGATGATGTGCGCGCAATATGCGCGCCGCCGGCTGCTGCTGGGCATCGACCGGCTCGACTATTCCAAGGGCCTGCCGCAGCGGCTCAAGGCGTTCTACCGGCTGCTGGCGGAATACCCCGAGAACCGCTCGAGCGCAACGCTGGTGCAGATTGCCGCGCCCTCGCGCGAATCGGTCGACGCCTACGTCGACCTGCGCCGCGAGATGGAGCAGCTGAGCGGATCGATCAACGGCGAATTCGGTGAGCTGGACTGGATGCCGGTGCGCTATATCCACCGCACCACCGCGCGCAAGCGGCTGCCGGGGCTGTGCCGCGCCAGCCGCGTGGCGCTGGTGACGCCGCTGCGCGACGGCATGAACCTGGTGGCGAAGGAATTCATCGCGGCGCAGGACCCGGAGGATCCGGGCGTGCTGGTGCTGTCGCGCTTTGCCGGCGCCGCCGAGCAGCTGCGCGAGGCGCTGCTGGTCAACCCCTACGACACGCGCGCCACCGCGCAGGCGATCCAGCAGGCGCTGCACATGCCGCTGGCCGAGCGCCAGCAGCGGCACCAGAAACTGCTGGAGCGCATCCGCGCGCAGGATGTGCACTGGTGGAGCCGGGAATACCTGCGCGCACTGACTGAGACCGAGGGCGCATAGCGCGCGGCGCGTTCCTGCACAGGGCAGGGCGCGTTCCGGTCGGGGAGCAAGACCATGAGCGAAAACCTGGCAGCGCAATCCTGCACGCCTTGCCGCGGCGGCGTGCCGCCGCTGACGCCCGATGAGGCCGAGGCCCTGCTGCAGCAGGCGCCCGGCTGGGAGCTGGCCGATGGCGCGACGCGGCTCGAACGGCGTTTCACCTTCGGCAATTTCGCGCAGGCGCTGGCGTTCGTGACCGGCGTCGGCCAGCTGGCCGAGGCGCAGGGGCATCACCCCGAGATCAGTTTCGGCTGGGGACATGCCACGGTGTCGTGGCGCACCAAGAAGATCAAGGGCTTGCACCGCAATGACTTCATCATGGCGGTGAAGACAACGGAGCTGGCCGAGGGGCAGGACGGGGGCGGCTGAGGCTGCTGCGGCTGCTGCGGCGCCTTGCGGCATGCATCCAGCGCTGCCGTTAGAACCACCGCAAGCCGGTCCCCTCTCCCGCTTGCGGGAGAGGGTTAGGGAGAGGGCGGGAGCATCAATGAACGAGGGCCGTCGCTATTGCCACCGCCCGCCCTCTCCCCCGCCCCTCTCCCGCGCGCGGGAGAGGGGAGCAAACCGGCGACAGCATCATTGCTTCGAGCTTTACCATTCCCGATTATGTACTCCCTCTCCCGCTTGCGGGAGAGGGTTAGGGTGAGGGCGGGAATATCAACGAAGTGAAGGCCGTCGCTATTGCCACCGCCGGCCCTCTCCCCCGGCCCCTCTCCCGCAAGCGGGAGAGGGGAGCACACCAGCGGGATGGGAAGGCATCCTCAGCCTCAGCGCAAGTCCGCCGGCGTATCGATATCCCGGAACGCTCCCTCTTCCTCCGTCAGGATCCGCGTCACGGGCTTGTCCTTCAGCAGCGCGCGCGCGCCTTCGTCGCCGTCCAGCGCCAGCAGGGCGTCGCGCCAGGCCGCGCCAAAGCCCACCGGATGGCCGCGTTGCCCGTTGCGCCACGGTGCGGCGATGGTGTCGGGCGTGGTGATGGTCAGCGCCACCGCGCGGATCAGCTCCATCGGCAGCCACGGCATGTCGGCCAGCGCCACCACCCAGCCGCGCGCATCCGGCGTCGCCGCCACGGCGGCGCGCAGCGCCGCGCCCATGCCCGCTTCGGCCTCGGGCGCTTCCAGCACGCGGCAGCCGCCGCGGCGCAGTTCTTCCGCCAATGCCGGGTTGCCCGGGCGGATCACGGCGATCGATTCCGGCAAGGCCGCAGCCAGCGTGCGGGCGCTGCGCCAGGCAACGGTGCGGCCGCCGGGCAGGACCTCGAGCAGCTTGTTGCGCTGGCCGGCGGCATCGAAGCGGCGGCCGAAGCCCGCGGCCAGCAGGATGCCGGTGGGCAGGTCGGTGCGGAGCAGGGGAGCGTTGGGGGCGGCGGTCATGGCGGCACTCGCGGGGTCGTCAGGCAGGATCGGGCGCCACGGCGCAGCTGCTGCCGGTACTGGCGGCCATTTCGCGCGCGGCCTTGGCGCCTTCCACCTGCAGGATGTCGGGCAGCGAGACATGGTTCTTGGCCGCGATCACCTCGGCCAGGATCGAGATCGCGATCTCCGGCGGCGTGCGGCTGCCGATATAGATGCCCACGGGCCCATGCAGGCGGGCCAGCTGCAGCTCGGTGAGGTCGAATTCCTTGAGCCGTTCGCGGCGCGCCTGGTTGTTGCGGCGTGACCCCAGCGCGCCCACATAGAACGCGCGGGTGCGCAGCGCTTCCATCAGCGCCAGGTCGTCCAGCTTGGGGTCGTGCGTCAGCGCGATCACCGCGCAGCGCTCGTCCAGCTTCATGTCGGTGACGGTGTCGTCCGGCATGGTGCGCACCATGGTGACGCCCGGGATGTCCCAGGTCTCGGTGTACTCCTCGCGCGGGTCGCAGACGGTGACCTGGAAGCCCAGGCCGACGGCGATCTGGCACAGGTACTTGGACAGCTGCCCGGCGCCGATCACCAGCATGCGGTAGCGCGGGCCGTGGATGGTCAGCAGGGTCTTGCCGTCGAACGCCAGCCCGTCGGTGGCGTTGGCCGGGCCCAGCGAGGCCACGCCCGTGGTCATGTCCAGCGTGCGTGCGACCAGCCGGCCGTTTTCCACGGCATCGAGCAATTCGGCGATGCCGCTGGCCGGCTTGAGCGGCTCGGCCACGAGCTCGATGGTGCCGCCGCACGGCAGGCCAAAGCGGTGCGCCTCCTCGGCGCTGATGCCGTACTTGATCGCTTCGGGGCGGTCCGAGGTGATGCCTTGGCGGCGCACGCGGTCGATGATGTCGTCCTCGATGCAGCCGCCCGAGACCGAGCCCACTACCACGCCGTCGTCGCGCACCGCCAGCATCGCTCCCTCGGGCCGGGGCGACGAGCCCCAGGTGCGCACTACCGTTACCAGCAGCACGCGATGGCCTTGCTGCTGCCACTGCAGGCTGTTCTTCAGGACTTCGAGATCCACGCTGTCCATGATCGTTTCCGCTTCGCTTGCTCTGTCGGTTCGTTATCGCCGGCGGCTGCGGCGGGGGCGCCCTCGGCCGCTGGCGTGCTGTCTGTGGCGTCAGGGGTGACGGCTTCGGTGAAGCGCGCAAAGAAGGTGTCAGCCATCTTGCGTGCCGCGGCGTCCACCAGCCGCGAGCCGATCTGTGCGATCTTGCCCCCCACCTGCGCGTTGACGGTATAGGTCAGGACAGTTTCATCGCCGTCTGGTTCCAGCCGGACCCGGGCGCTGCCCTTGCCGAAGCCCGCCGCGCCACCCTGGCCGTCGAAACGGATGGTGTAGCTGTCGGGCGCCTGGATGTCTTCCAGCGCCATGCGGCCCTTGAAGCGCGCCTTGACCGGGCCCACCGCGGCCGTCATGGCCAGCAGGTAGGCGTGGTCGCCGTCGGGCTCGATACTCTCACATCCGGGGATGCATTGCTTGAGCAGCTCGGTGTCGTTGAGCGCTTCCCATGCCACCTGCTGCGGGACCGGCAGGCGCTGGCTCTGGTTCATTTCCATGGCGGGGCTTCCTTGTGGGGCGTGGCGGGAGCGGCGGCCCGGGCCGGGCCGCCGTGGTCGGACAGCAGCGTCTCGAGCGCCAGCAGGCTGTCCAGGTTATGGGCCGGGCGCAGCGCGTCGACGTGCGGCAGGATGGTCTGCACGCCACGCGCCTGCGGCGCGAAGCCGGGGTAGCGCAGCAGCGGATTGAGCCAGACGATGCGGTGCGCAAAGCGGCGCAGCCGCGCCATCTCTTCGCCCAGCAGGTCGATCTGCTCGTGGTCGAGGCCGTCGGTGACCAGCAGCACGGTGGCGCGCCCGGACAGCGTGCGCCGCGCCCAGTGGCGGTTGAAGCTCGCCAGCGCCGCGCCGATGCGGGTGCCGCCGGCCCAGTCGCGCACCTGGCCGGTGATGACGGCGACGGCCTCGTCCGGGTCGCGTTCGCGCAGCGAGCGGGTGATGTTGGTCAGCCGCGTACCGAACAGGAATACCGCCAGCCGTTCGCGCGACTGCATCAGCGCGTGGCAGAAGTACAGCACCGCGCGCGAGTACTGGCTCATCGAGCCGGAGATATCGAGCAGCAGCACCAGCGGCGGCTTGCGCTCGGCATGCTTGCGGAATTTCCAGCGCAGCCACTCGCCATGCTGGCGCACCGCCAGGCGCGCGCTGGCGCGCAGGTCGGCGTGGGTGCCGCAGGTGGCGGCGCGCAGCCGGCGCGTGCGCTGCAGCGCCAGGCGGGCGCGGCGGGTGCGCACCAGGTGCTGCAGCGCGCGCCATTCCTGTGCGGTCAGGGTCTCGAAATCGCGCTGCGCCAGGCGCTCCTGTTCGGAGAAGGTCAGCGGCACGTGGATGCGTTCGGCCTCGGTCTGCGCCGGGCGCGACTGCGTTTCTGGCTGGCGCGCGGCCAGCGCATCGGCCAGCCGGTTGCTGCGTTTGGGCGGCGGCGCGCCCGCGTCGACGCGCGGCAGCAGCAGCGCGCGCAGCTTGCCTTCCCAGTCGGGGTCGCGCCAGAACAGGTCGAAGGCCGCATCGAACAGCGGCCGCTGGTCGGGGCCGGACAGCACCAGCGCCGCCAGCGCGGCGCGCACCTCGTCGCGCTGGCCGATATCGACCAGCCGCAGCGCGGCCAGGGCATCGACCGCGTGCGCCGGAGACAGCGCAAAGCCGCCGTCGCGCAGCAGGCGCATGAAGTGGGTGACGTTGCGCGCCAGCACCGGCAGTCCCGCGGGCGGACCGCCGCTGCGCGCGCCAGCGTGCAGCATCGGCACGGCTCAGCCTCCGGGCGTGGCGCCCGCCAGCAATTCCGCCACGGTGGGGCCGTCGACGCGCGCCAGGTCGTCCTGGTACTTGAGCAGCACGCCCAGCGTATCGCGCACGGACTGCGGATCGAGTTCGGTGGTGCCCAGCGCGGCCAGCGCACGGCACCAGTCGATGGCCTCGGCGATGCCGGGCGCCTTGAACAGGTCGATGCCGCGCAGCCGGTGCACGAAATCGATCGCCTGCGCCTGCAGCGCGGCCGCGGCCTCGGGCGCGCGCGCCGCGACGATCTGCAGCTCGCGCTCGCGCTCCGGATAGCCAACCCATTGGTACAGGCAGCGGCGCTTGAGCGCGTCATGCACCTCGCGCGTGCGGTTGGAGGTGATCACGATCAGCGGCGGGCGCTCGGCGCGGATCACGCCGATTTCCGGGATCGACACCTGGAATTCGGACAGGATCTCCAGCAGGAAGGCTTCGAAGGGTTCGTCGGCCCGGTCGATCTCGTCGATCAGCAGCACGCGCGGCACCCCGGGCGCGGCGGGGTCGGGCAGCAGCGCCTCCAGCAGCGGGCGCTTGAGCAGGTAGTCGTCGTGGTACAGCGATTGCGCCTCCGGCCGCTCGCCGCGGGCTTCGGCCAGCCGCAGCGCCATGATCTGGCGCGGGTAGTCCCATTCATACAGCGCGCTGGCGGCGTCGAGGCCCTCATAGCATTGCAGCCGCAGCAGCCGCGTGCCGAGCACGCCTGCCATTGCCTGCGCCAGTGCGGTCTTGCCGACGCCGGGCTCGCCTTCCAGGAACAGCGGCCGCTGCATGCGCAGGGCAAGGTAGAGCACCGTGGCGGTTTCGCGGTCGGCGAAGTATTGCTGGTGTTCGAGCTGGGCGAGGGTGTCGTCGATGGAGGTGGGGAGCATGGGGCGTTCTTGTTTGCCGACGCAACCAAACGCGCCGTCGGTTTGCTCCCCTCTCCCGCGCGCTGGAGAGGGGAGACAACATGCGGCAGTGGAGAAACGCTAACCCTTCAGCGCCGCCTCCACCGCTCTCGCCGCCAGCACCGGAATCAAATGCGCCCGGTATTCCGCCGACCCATGCAGGTCGCTGTTCAGACGTCCCGCATCGACCTTCACCCCGCGCGCCGCCGGCGCGGTGAAATTCGCCGACAGCGCCTGCTCCAGCGGCTGGCAACGAAACACGCTGTCCGCCGCGCCCGTGACCGCGACGCGCACCGCGTTGCCAGTGCGCGCCACCAGCACGCCCACCAGCGCGAAACGCGACGCCGGATTGGCAAACTTGGTGTAGGCGGCCTGGTCCGGTATCGGGAAGCGTACGGCGGTGATCAGCTCGTCCGCTTCCAGCGCGGTCTCATAGAGGCCCTTGAAGAAGTCGTCGGCCGCGATGCTGCGACGGTCGGTGACCACGGTCGCGCCCAGTCCCAGCACGCCGGCCGGGTAGTCTGCCGCAGGATCGTCATTGGCCAGCGCGCCGCCGATGGTGCCCATCGCGCGCACCTGGCGGTCGCCGATGCCGCCGGCCAGCGCCGCCAGCGCCGGGATGCGCTGGCGCACCTCGGCGTTGGCTTCGACGTCGGCATGGCGCGCGGCGGCGCCGATAACGATCTCCTTGCCTTCGACGCGGATCTCGGCCATGCCGGGGATACGCGCGACGTCGACCAGCGTCGACGGCGATGCCAGCCGCAGCTTCATCGCCGCCAGCAGGCTCTGGCCGCCGCCGAGGAACTTGGCGTCGGGATCGGCCTTGAGTTTGGCGACTGCCGCCTTGGCATCCGCGGCGCGTTCAAAGTTGAATGCGTACATGTCGGTTTCCTTTGCGGTGCGGTGGCTCAGGGCTGGGGCTGCGCGGCCTGGATCGCCTGCCACACGCGATGCGGCGTGGCGGGCATCTGCACGTCCTTCACGCCCAGCGGCGACAGCGCATCGACCAGCGCGTTGATGAACGCCGGCGGCGAGCCGATCGCGCCGGCCTCGCCGCAGCCTTTCACGCCCAGCGGGTTGTGCGTGCACGGCGTGCCGCTGGCGGTCTCCACGGTAAAGTCAGGCAGGTCGCCGGCGCGCGGCATGGCGTAGTCCATGTACGAGCCGGTCAGCAGCTGGCCGCTGTCGTTGTCGTAGACGCACTGCTCCAGCATGGCCTGGCCCAGCCCCTGGCCGATGCCGCCATGCACCTGGCCCTCGACGATCATCGGGTTGATGATGTTGCCGAAGTCGTCGACCGCGGTGAACTTGACCACCTGCGACGCGCCGGTGTCGGGATCGACCTCCACCTCGCATACATAGGCGCCGGACGGGTAGGTGAAGTTGGTCGGGTCGTAGAAGGCGTTCTCGTTCAGGCCCGGCTCCAGCTTGTCGAGCGGGTAGTTGTGCGGCACGTAGGCGCTCAGCGCGACCTCGCCGAAGGTCTTGGTGCGGTCGGTGCCGGCCACGCGGAACACGCCGTTGCTGAACTCGATGTCGCTGTCCGACGCCTCCAGCAGGTGCGCGGCGATCTTCTTGGCCTTGGCCTCGATCTTGTCGAGCGCCTTGACGATGGCCGAGCCGCCCACCGCCAGCGAGCGCGAGCCGTAGGTGCCCATGCCGAACGGCACGCGCCCGGTGTCGCCATGCACGATCTCGACCTGGTCGAGCTGCAGCCCGAGGCGGTCCGCCACCACTTGCGCGAAGGTGGTCTCGTGCCCCTGGCCATGGCTGTGCGAGCCGGTGAAGACGGTCACCGTGCCGGTGGGATGCACGCGGATCTCGCCCACCTCGAACAGGCCCGCACGCGCGCCGAGCGCGCCGGCGATGTTGGAAGGCGCCAGCCCGCAGGCTTCGATATAGCAGGAATAACCCAGGCCGCGCAGCTTGCCGCGCTGCCTGGCCTCGTCGCGCCGCGCCGGGAAGCCCTTGACGTCGGCCAGCTCCTGCGCGCGCGCCAGGCAGGGCTCGTAGTCGCCGGTGTCGTAGGTCAGGCCGACCGGGGTCGCGTAGGGGAACTGGCGGATAAAGTTCTTGCGGCGCAGTTCGGCCGGATCGAGGTTCAGCTCGCGCGCGGCGGTTTCGACCAGGCGCTCGACCACGAAGGTCGCTTCGGGCCGCCCCGCGCCGCGGTAGGCGTCGACCGGCGCGGTGTTGGTGAACACCGCCTTGACCTCCGCATAGATCGCCGGGGTGGCGTACTGGCCGGCCAGCAGCGTCGCATAGAGGATGGTCGGCACGCTGCTGGCGAAGGTCGACAGGTAGGCGCCCATATTGGCGACCGTATGCACCCGCATCGCCAGGAACTTGCCGTCGGCGTCGAGCGCCAGCTCGGCCGTGGTGACGTGGTCGCGGCCATGCGCGTCGGTCAGGAAGGACTCGCTGCGATCCGCGGTCCACTTGACCGGCCGCCCCACCTTCTTCGAGGCCCAGGTCAGCGCCACGTCTTCCGGGTACAGGAAGATCTTGGAGCCGAACCCGCCGCCGACGTCGGGCGCGATGATGCGCAGCCGCGATTCCGGCAGCCCCAGCACGAACGCGCCCATCAGCAGGCGCTCGACATGCGGGTTCTGGCTGGCCACGTAGACGGTGTAGCTGTCGTCCTGGCGCGCATAGCTGGCGTTGACCGCGCGCGGCTCGATCGCGTTGGGGATCAGCCGGTTGTTGACGATCTCCAGCGTGGTCACGTGCGCGGCCCTGGCGAAGGCGGCGTCGGTGGCGGCCTTGTCGCCGTGGCCCCAGGTGTAGCAGGTGTTGGCCGGCACGTCGTCGTGCACCAGCGTCGACGCCAACGCGGCATCGGCGGCGCCGACCACGGCCGGCAGCTCTTCGTAGTCGACGTCGATCTGCTCGGCGGCGTCGCGCGCCTGCTGCAAGGTCTCGGCAATCACCAGCGCCACCTGGTCGCCGACGTGGCGCACCTTGTCGTGGGCGATCACCGGGTGTGGCGGCTCTTTCATCGGCGTGCCGTCGATGCTGTGGATCAGCCAGCCGCAGGGCAGGCCGCCGACCTTGTCGGCGGCGAGCTCGGCGCCGGTCAGCACCGCGATCACGCCGGGCGCGGCTTGCGCCGCGCTCGTGTCGATGGCGCGGATGCGCGCGTGCGCGTGCGGCGAGCGCAGGAAGTACCCGTAGCTCTGCTGCGGCAGCACGATGTCGTCGGTGTACTGGCCGTTGCCGGTCAGGTAGCGATAGTCTTCCTTGCGCTTGACGGAGGCGCCCACCAGGCGCTGGTTCTCGGGTGCGTTCATGGCGGTCTCCCTCATTCGGCGCTGGACTGCATGCCGGCCTGGCCCTGCTGCACCGCGCGCACGATATTGTGGTAGCCGGTGCAGCGGCACAGATTGCCCTCCAGGTGCTTGCGGATGGTGGCGGCGTCGGCATCGGGATGTTCCTGGACGAGTGCGGTCGCGCTCATCACCATGCCGGGGGTGCAGAAGCCGCATTGCAGCCCGTGGCATTCGCGGAAGGCCTCCTGCATCGGATGCAGGCCGTTGCCGACCTTGTCCCCGGCCAGGCCTTCGATGGTGGTCACGGTGGCGCCGTCCGCCTGCAGCGCCAGCAGGTTGCACGACTTGACCGCGCGGCCGTCCAGGTGGACCGTGCAGGCGCCGCATTGCGCGGTGTCGCAGCCGACGTGGGTGCCGGTCAGGCGCAGCTGTTCGCGCAGGAACTGGACCAGGAGGGTGTTGGGTTCTACCTGCGCGTCAACGGGCTTGCCGTTGACCGTCAGGCGGATCGGAATCGCCATGCTTGTCTCCATGTGGGGTGGACGCGCATGACCAATACCCAGATCCCAAGGCAACTGCGCGGGACTGGCCACGACGCGGTACTGCCGCTTAAGACGGCTATAGGACGGCTAATTCGTGATATTGGTGCTGCCGCTGCAACTGCTGTTGGTGCGCCAGCGAACCTTGCGGCCGGCGCATCGGCACGGCCGGCGAACGTTTGGCCGCGACAGGCTCTAACAGTTAATCACAAATCCCGCACAGGTGCCATGTGGTTTGCCCGCGCCCCGTTTGGGGCACGGCCCGCTAGAATGAGCCGCGCCACCGGCCCTGTCCCCTTACATGGAAGCCTTCTTCGACTGGCTGTTTGAAACCATTGCCTTGCCCAAGGTAGGCCTGCCCGCGATCTTCGTGGTCAGCCTGGTGTCGGCCACCTTGCTGCCGCTCGGCTCCGAGCCCGCCGTGTTCGGCTACGTCAAGCTCAATCCGCAGATGTTCTGGCCGGCGATCCTGGTGGCCACCGCCGGCAATACCGTCGGCGGCGCGATCGACTGGTGGCTGGGCTACGCCGCCAAGCTGGCGCTGGTGCGCTACCACAAGCGGCGCCGCGCGCGCGAGCACGAGGCCGAGCACCTGGAGCACCGCGCGCACGCGCGCAAGCCGCCCAAGCCCAAGCTCGATGCCCGCTACTTCCGCTGGATGCGCCGGCTGGGCCCGCCCACGCTGCTGCTGTCGTGGCTGCCCGGCGTTGGTGATCCGTTGTGCACTTTGGCGGGCTGGCTGCGCCTCTCGTTCTGGCCCAGCCTGGCCTGGATGGCGGTCGGCAAGTTCCTGCGCTACCTGGTCATGACCGCCGGGCTGATGTGGATTCCGGACACTTTCTGGCAGAACATTGCGCACACGGTAAAGGCCTGGTTCTGATTCCGGCCACGGCCGGGACCGTTATGCGGGGCGCATCCGGCGCCCCGGACACACGCTAATCCCTTGTTCCGACAAGGATTCCGTCATGCTGCGGTGCGGCGAAAGCAGGGCTTGCAGTACAATCGCCCTTTAATGAACGATTCGCGCACTGTCCCCGTGCGCAGCAGGAAGCGGTCCCCCAATGAACGCCCCACTCGTGCTCGACGCCAAGCTCGCCGCGCAGGACGCCCCGCCGCGCCTGCGTGAAATCCCCTATAACTACACGTCCTTCTCGGACCGCGAGATTGTCATCCGGCTGCTCGGCGAGGAAGCCTGGCGCATCCTGGACGAGCTGCGCAGCGAGCGCCGCACCGGCCGCTCCGCCCGCATGCTGTACGAGGTGCTGGGCGATATCTGGGTGGTGCGCCGCAACCCCTACCTGCAGGACGACCTGCTGGAAAATCCCAAGCGCCGCCAGATGCTGGTGAGCGCGCTGCACCACCGCCTGAACGAGATCGAGAAGCGCCGCGCCGCCGACCGTGCCGAGCACGCCGAGCCCGCCGCCGAGGACCGCTCGCACCGCGTGGAGCAGCTGGTCGCGTTCGCCAAGCAGGCGATCGAGGACTTCAAGAACGAATTCGCCGCCGCCTACGACCTGCGCAAGCGCGCGCAGCGCGTGCTGGGCCGCGTCACGCAGAAGGACAACATCAAGTTCGATGGCCTGTCGCGCGTGTCGCACGTGACCGATGCCACTGACTGGCGGGTGGAATATCCGTTCGTGGTGCTGACCCCGGATACCGAGGAAGAGATCGCCGGCCTGGTCAAGGGCTGCTTCGAGCTGGGCCTGACCATCATCCCGCGCGGGGGCGGCACCGGCTACACCGGCGGCGCCGTGCCGCTGACGCCGATGAGCGCGGTGATCAATACCGAGAAGCTGGAGCAGCTGGGGCCGGTCGAGCAGACCGACCTGCCGGGCGTGTCGCACAAGGTGGCGACCATCTTCTCCGGCGCCGGCGTGGTGACGCGCCGCGTCGCCGATGCCGCCGACCGCGCCGGCCTGGTGTTCGCGGTCGACCCGACGTCGATCGACGCCTCGTGCATCGGCGGCAATGTCGCCATGAACGCCGGCGGCAAGAAGGCCGTGCTGTGGGGCACCGCGCTCGACAACCTGGCCTGGTGGCGCATGGTGGACCCGGAAGGCAACTGGCTGGAAATCACCCGGCTGGACCACAACCTGGGCAAGATCCACGACGTGCCGGTGGCCACCTTCGAGCTGAAGTGGTCGGACGGCAACCGCGCCCCGGGCGAGAAGATGCTGCGCACCGAGACGCTCGCGATCGAAGGCCGCAAGTTCCGCAAGGAAGGCCTGGGCAAGGACGTCACCGACAAGTTCCTGGCGGGCCTGCCCGGCGTGCAGAAGGAAGGCTGCGACGGCATCATCACCAGCGCGCGCTGGATCCTGCACCGCATGCCCAAGCACATCCGCACCGTGTGCCTGGAGTTCTTCGGCCAGGCGCGCGACGCCATCCCCAGCATCGTCGAGATCAAGGACTTCCTTGACGCCGAGACCAAAAAGCCGGGCGGCGCCATCCTCGCCGGCCTCGAGCACCTGGACGAGCGCTACCTGCGCGCGGTCGGCTACGCCACCAAGAGCAAGCGCAACGCCTTCCCGAAGATGGTGCTGATCGGCGATATCGTCGGCGACGATGAAGACGCCGTGGCGCGCGCCACCTCGGAAGTGATCCGCATGGCCAACGGCAAGAGCGGCGAAGGCTTTATCGCCGTCAGCCCCGAGGCCCGCAAGAAGTTCTGGCTCGACCGCTCGCGCACCGCCGCGATCGCGAAGCACACCAACGCCTTCAAGATCAACGAAGACGTGGTGATCCCGCTGAACCGCATGGGCGAGTACACCGACGGCATCGAGCGCATCAATATCGAGCTGTCGATCAAGAGCAAGCTCAAGCTGGTCGACACGCTGGAAGCGTTCTTCGCGCGCGGCAACCTGCCGCTGGGCCGCAGCGACGACGCCAACGAGATCCCCAGCGCCGAGCTGCTGGAAGACCGCGTGCAGCACGCGCTGACGCTGCTGCGCGAGATCCGCGCGCGCTGGCGCTACCTGCAAGCCCATCTCGACACGCCGCTGGCGCAGGCCAAGGCCTCGCTGATCGGGCACGGGCTGGGCCTGCTGGGCCAGGAATTCGAGGCGCGGCTGCACCAGCAGCCGCACGCCAACGTGTTCCACCTGCTGCAGGACCGCACCATCCGCGTCTCGTGGAAGACCGAGATCCGCGCCGAGCTGCGCAAGATCTTCAACGGCGGCGAGTTCAAGCCGATCCTCGACGAAGCCCAGAAGATCCACAAGCAGGTGCTGCGCGGCCGCGTCTTCGTGGCGCTGCATATGCATGCCGGCGACGGCAACGTGCACACCAACATCCCGGTCAACTCGGACGACTACGACATGCTGCAGGACGCGCACCGCGCGGTGGCCCGCATCATGGACCTGGCGCGTTCGCTGGACGGGGTGATCTCGGGCGAGCACGGCATCGGCATCACCAAGCTGGAGTTCCTCACCGAGGAAGAGATCGGCGACTTCCGCGCCTACAAGCAGAAGGTCGACCCGCAGGGCCGCTTCAACAAGGGCAAGCTGCTGCCCGGCGCCGACCTGCGCAACGCCTACACGCCGTCGTTCGGGCTGATGGGGCACGAGTCGATCATCATGCAGCAGAGCGACATCGGCGCCATCGCCGAGAGCGTCAAGGACTGCCTGCGCTGCGGCAAGTGCAAGCCGGTGTGCGCCACCCACGTGCCGCGCGCCAACCTGCTGTACAGCCCGCGCAACAAGATCCTGGCGACCTCGCTGCTGGTCGAGGCCTTCCTGTACGAGGAGCAGACCCGCCGCGGCATCTCGGTCAAGCACTGGGACGAGTTCTCCGACGTGGCCGACCACTGCACCGTGTGCCACAAGTGCGTGACGCCGTGCCCGGTCAAGATCGACTTCGGCGACGTGTCGATGAACATGCGCAACCTGCTGCGCAAGATGGGGCAGAAGAAGTTCAACCCCGGCACCGCGGCGTCGATGTTCTTCCTCAACGCCACCAGCCCCGAGACCATCAACCTGACCCGCAAGGTCATGATCGACTGGGGCTACAAGGCGCAGCGCCTGGGCAACGACGTACTGAAGAAGATCGCCAAGAAGCAGACCGCGCATCCGCCCGCGACGGTGGGCAAGCCGCCGGTGCGCGAGCAGGTGATCCACTTCATCAACAAGAAGATGCCGGGCAACCTGCCCAAGAAGACCGCGCGCGCGCTGCTCGACATCGAGGACAACGAGATCGTGCCGATCATCCGCGATCCCAAGGCGACCACGCCGGAATCGGAAGCGGTGTTCTACTTCCCGGGCTGCGGCTCGGAGCGGCTGTTCTCGCAGGTGGGGCTGGCGACGCAGGCGATGCTGTGGCACGTCGGCGTGCAGACCGTGCTGCCGCCGGGCTACCTGTGCTGCGGCTATCCGCAGCGCGGCAACGGCCAGTACGACAAGGCCGAGAAGATCGTCACCGACAACCGCGTGCTGTTCCACCGCGTGGCCAACACGCTGAACTACCTCGACATCAAGACCGTGGTGGTCAGCTGCGGCACCTGCTACGACCAGCTTGCGGGCTATGAATTCGACAAGATCTTCCCGGGCTGCCGCATCATCGACATCCACGAGTACTTGCTCGAGAAGGGCGTCAAGCTGGAGGGCGTGACCGGTACGCGCTACATGTACCACGATCCCTGCCACACCCCGATCAAGACGGTCGATCCCACCAAGCTGGTCAACGACCTGATGGGCGGCAACGCCGGCCTGGGCAAGATCGAGAAGAACGAACGCTGCTGCGGCGAGTCGGGCACGCTGGCGGTGACGCGCCCGGACATCTCGACCCAGGTCCGCTTCCGCAAGGAAGAAGAGATGACCAAGGGCGCCGACAAGCTGCGCGCCGACGGCTTTACCGGCGACGTCAAGATCCTGACCAGCTGCCCGTCGTGCCTGCAGGGCCTGTCGCGCTACAAGGAAGATGCGTCGGTGCAGGCGGATTACATCGTGATCGAGATGGCGAAGCACCTGCTGGGCGAGAACTGGATGCCCGAGTATGTGGCCAAGGCCAATGCGGGCGGGATCGAACGGGTGCTGGTGTAAAGGCTGAAGCAGCACGAAAGGGAACGCGCCGCATGATCAAGAGCCCGAACTGCCCCCTCTGCGAAACCGATGGCGGCGAACTGGTCTGGATGGGCGACCGCGCCCGCCTGATCCTGGTCGAGCATGACCGCTTTCCCGGCTTCTGCCGCATCGTCTGGAACGACCATGTGGCCGAACTGAGCGACCTGGACGAGGGCGACCAGGCCTGGCTGATGCGGCTGGTGGCGCGCGTCGAGCGCGTGGTGCGCGAGGTGATGGCGCCCGACAAGGTCAACCTGGCGGCGTTCGGCAACATGGTGCCGCACCTGCACTGGCACATCATCCCGCGCTACCGCTGGGACACGCATTTCCCCGAGGCGATCTGGGCCGCGCCGCAGCGCGCGGCGGATCCCGTGCGCGTGCAGGAACTGGCCAGCCGGCTGCCGGCGCTGCGCACGGCGCTTGCGCTGGTCGAAGCGGGCGACGCCTGAAGCCGGGCGCGGAACCGCGCCGGCAGGCAACCGTCTGAATGCTGATGCCGCCGCGGTCGCGCCTGCGCCGCGGCACCAGAACAACAGGCCCGGCCACGAAGCGCGCTGGCGGGCCAGAAAGCTGCCGCTATGTCCTCGACCCCGACTTCCGTCACCGTACCGGGCCCGGCCGTTCCCGCCCGGGCCCTCAAGATCCAGAGCCGGCTGCGCATGGCCGCGACCTGGGCGCTGATCAAGCCCTACTGGAAATCCGAAGACCGCCTAGCCGGGCTGGGGCTGCTGGCGCTGGTGGTGGTGCTCAACCTGGGCATCGTCTATATCAACGTGCTGCTCAACGAATGGAACCGCGTGTTCTACAACGCGCTGGAGCAGCGCGACTATGCCTCGTTCAAGGTGCTGCTGCTGCGCTTCTCGTGGATCGCCGGCTTCTATATCGTCGCCTTCCTGTCCCGGCAGTACTACACGATGATGCTGCAGATGCGCTGGCGTACCTGGATGACCGGCCGGTTCATGGACCGATGGCTCGGTTACCAGGCCTACTATCGTATCGAGCAGACCCATACAACGGACAACCCCGACCAGCGGATTGCGGACGACCTGCGCCTGTTCACCGATGGAGGTTTGTCGTTGTCGCTGGGGCTGCTCAACTCGGTAGTGACGCTGATTTCCTTTGTCGGCATCCTCTGGACGTTGTCCGGTCCGATCAGTCTGGCGCTTGGGGGCACCGAGGTCGTGATCCCAGGCTACATGGTTTGGTTTGCGGGCGCCTATGCCGTGGTGGGGTCGCTGGTGGCGCACTTCGTCGGGCGTCCGCTCATCGGCCTGAACTTCCAGCAAGAACAGTACGAGGCAGATTTCCGCTTCACACTCGTGCGTCTGCGTGAGAACAGTGAACCAGTGGCGCTGTATCGAGGCGAACCGACCGAGAAGGCCGGCCTGCGCGCACGCTTCGACCGCATCCGCGCCAACTGGAACCAGTTGATGCTGTACACGCGGCGGCTGAACTTTGTCAGCGCGGGCTACGCGCAGTTCGCCATCATCTTCCCGATCCTGGTGGCGGCGCCGCGCTACTTTGCCGGCAAGATGACGCTGGGTGGGCTGATGCAGATCAGTTCCGCATTTGGCCAGGTACAGGGTGCATTGTCATGGTTCGTCGACAGCTACGCCACGCTGGTGGGCTGGAAGGCGGCAGCCAACCGCCTGATCGACTTCCAGGAAGCCATCCGCATGGCCGAGCGGCAGGAGGCAGCGCAGGACGGCAGCCGCGACATCGAGGTGGGGTACGACGGCAAGCCGCAGGACGGCATCGCCATCGACAGCCTGGCGCTGGCGTTGCCGGTGCGCGCCGCGCGCGGCGCGGCAGTGGGCCAGCGGCCGCTGGTGGCGCCGTTCTCGCTGGCGGTGGCGCCGGGCGAGCGCTGGCTGGTCAGCGGCCCGTCGGGCTGCGGCAAGAGCGTGCTGTTCCGCGCGCTCGCCGGGATCTGGCCGTACGGCAGCGGCACCGTGACCATGCCGGAAGGCGCGCGCCGGCTGTTCCTGCCGCAGCGCAGCTACCTGCCGATCGGCACGCTGGCCGATGCGCTGGCCTACCCGGACGCCGGCACCGAGCACAGCAAGGACGTCCTGCAGGCGGCGCTGCGCCAGACCCGCCTGGCGGCGCTGGCGGACCAGCTCGACGTGTTCGACAACTGGTCGCTGCGGCTGTCGCCGGGCGAGCAGCAGCGCCTGGCCTTTGCGCGCGCGCTGCTGCAGCGGCCGGACTACCTGTTCCTCGACGAAGCCACCAGCGCGCTGGATGAAGACACCGAACGCGCCATGTACCAGTTGATGGTGGAGCAGCTGCCGCAAACGGCGATCGTCAGCATTGCGCACCGCAGCACCGTGGCGGCCTTCCACCAGCGCCGGCTGCGCTACGTGCCGCAGGACGCCGACGCGGCCCGGGCTGCGCAAGCCGGCGAGCCTGGGGTAAGCTATCGGGTCGTATGCGAAGCGTGATGCGGGGCTGCCGCGGCAGCCGGCGCGGCATCATGCGGCAATCACCCTCACAAGCGCCCGTCACCGGGCCGCGATCACCATGGCAGGCCTGGAAAAAGACACCCCCCATCCCACCGCGCTGACGGTGCACACGCAATCGCGCGTGCTCGAGATCGGCTTCGACAACGGCCGCAGCTTCCGGCTGCCGTTCGAGCTGCTGCGCGTGTACTCGCCCTCCGCCGAAGTCCAGGGCCACGGCCCGGGCCAGGAGGTGCTGCAGACCGGCAAGCGCGAGGTCGGCGTCGAGGCGGTCGAGCCGGTCGGCAACTACGCCATCCAGATCCGCTTCTCCGACGGCCACGACACCGGCATCTATTCCTGGGACCTGCTGTACCGCCTGGGCGACAACCAGGACGCGCTGTGGCAGGACTACCTGCAGCGCCTGGAAGCGGCCGGCGCCGATCGCGACACCCCGATGCCCGCCGCCGGCGGCGGGCACGCCTGCGGCCATCACTGAGCCGCCCCCGACAATCCTGGAGTCTTGAAAGATGAGTGAAACCCACTTCGGGTTCGAAAAGGTCGACGAAACGGAAAAGGCCGACAAGGTTGCCGGCGTGTTCCATTCGGTGGCCAGCAAGTACGACGTGATGAACGACCTGATGTCGGGCGGCATGCACCGGCTGTGGAAGATGTTCACCATCGCGCAGGCGGGGGTACGCCCGGGCCACAAGGTGCTGGACATCGCCGGCGGCACCGGCGACCTGGCCAAAGCGTTCGCGAAGCAGGCCGGCCCGACCGGGCAGGTCTGGCTGACCGATATCAACGAGTCGATGCTGCGGGTGGGCCGCGACCGGCTGCTGAACAAGGGCATCGTCACGCCGGTGGCGCTGTGCGACGCCGAGAAAATCCCGTTCCCCGACAATTACTTCGACCTGGTCACGGTCGCCTTCGGCCTGCGCAACATGACGCACAAGGACGCCGCGCTGGCCGAGATGCGCCGCGTGGTCAAGCCGGGCGGCAAGGTCATGGTGCTGGAGTTCTCCAAGGTCTGGAAACCGCTGGAGAAGGCCTACGACGTCTATTCTTTCAAGGTGCTGCCGTGGCTGGGCCAGCGCGTGGCAGGGGATGCCCCGAGCTATCGCTATCTCGCGGAATCGATCAGAATGCATCCAGACCAGGTTTCGCTTGTACGCTTAATGGAACATGCGGGCCTGGAAAATGTCGAATACTTCAATCTGACGGCCGGAGTGGTGGCGCTCCATGTCGGACGCAAGTATTGAGAACACTTGATAGAACACTTGAAATCGCCATGCTCACCCGTATATGGGTGAAACTGACAGGGGATAACAGCATATGTCGTCAATTCGTGGAAAATTCCTGGTGGGGTCGCTGGTCACGGCGCTGGCCGTCGGCATGGCCTTCGACGCCGAGGCCAAGCGCATGGGCGGCTCGCGCAGCATTGGCAAGCAGTCTGAGTCGGTGACCCAGCGCCAGCAGACCCAGCCCACTTCGCCCACGCAACAGGCGCAGCAACCTGCACAGCAGGCGGCGCCGGCCACCGCCGGCGCAGCCGGCGCGGCCGCGGCCGCGGCGCCCAAGCGCAACTGGGGCGGCATCCTGGGCGGCATCGCCGCCGGCCTGGGCATCGGCTGGCTGCTGTCGCACTTCGGCCTGGGCGGCGCGGCGCTGACCTTCCTGTCCAACCTGATCCTGATCGCGCTGGTGGCGTTCGCCGCAATCTGGCTGATCCGCAAGTTCCGCGGCAGCAAGCGCACTGCTCAGCCGGCCTATGCCGGTGCCGGCGGCGCGCCGAACCTGGGCCGCAACGCGGAGCCGATGTTCCGCGGCGAGCCGACGCCGGCTGCCGGCAATGTGTCGGGCAGCCCGGTCCTGCCCGCTGCTGGCGCCGCTGCCGCCGCTGGCGCCGGTCCGGTGACCCAGCAGCCGTGGGGCGTGCCGGCCGACTTCGACGCCGAATCGTTCCTGCGCAACGCCAAGGTCCACTTCGTGCGCCTGCAGGCCGCATGGGATGCCGGCAACCTGGACGATATCCGCGAGTTCACCACGCCGGAGATGTTCGCCGAGATCAAGATGGACCTGGCCGAGCGCGGCGCCGAGGTCAACAAGACCGACGTGGTCACGCTCGAAGCCCAGCTGCTCGGCATCGAGTCGGCGCCGGCCCAGCACCTGGCCAGCGTGCGTTTCTCGGGCATGATCCGCGAGAAGGCGGGCGAGGCGGCGCAGCCGTTCGGCGAGGTCTGGAACCTGGCCAAGCCGGTCTCGGGCAGCGGCGGCTGGCTGCTGGCCGGGATCCAGCAAGAGTCCTGATGCCGCACCCCGCGGCGGTGATGCGCCGGGGGGAGTAGCTTAGAATGGAGGCCCACGCGAAAGCGTGGGCCTTTTTGTTTGGGACGCGAGCCCCGCGCGTCGCCGCCTGCCCGCCAACCGCGCCGTCATGAATACTCTGCCTTCCGCCCTGGCCACGCCCGCCATCTCGGCACTGAACCACCTGCTCGAGCAGGAGCCGTGGGCCCGCAACCAGCTGGCGCCGTTTGCCGGACGCGTGATCCGTTTCGATGCCGCCGCCTTCGAGCTGTCGCTGAAGGTGACCGAGCACGGCTGCACGGAACTGGCGCCCGCGGCCGAGGCGCCCGCGGTGACGCTGCGCGTGCCGGTGCAGCAGTGGCCGCTGGTGGCCGCCGACGTGGCCGAAGGCGGCCAGGCCGCCGCCATGCGCCACGTGCGCATCGAGGGCGACGCCGAGCTGGCCAATACCGTTTCGGCGCTGGCGCGCAACCTGCGCTGGGATGCCGCCGAGGACCTGTCGCGCGCGCTGCGCGGCATCCTGGGCGGGCCGGTCAGCGACAGCGTGGCGCAGCGCGTGGTCGACGGCGCGCGCCAGGTCCACGAGCAGGCCACGCGCGTGGGCCGCGCGCTGGTGGACAACGTCACCGACTACCTGCTCGACGAACGGCCGACCCTGGTGCGCCACGCCGCGCTGGACGACTTCGGCACCGACGTAAGCCGCCTGCGCGACCGCCTGGCGCGGCTGGAGAAGCGGCTGGAGCGCCTGGAGCGGGGCGGCACGCCGGGCGTGTCCGGCCCGTCCGGCCCATCCGGCCCATCCGGCCCATCCGGCCCATCCGGCCCATCCGGCCCATCCGGCAAGCTGCCGTCGCCGCATCGCTGAGCCGGCCCAGCCGCGCTTCCTTCCGATCCTCCCCTGACTGCCTGCCCGGCCCCGTGAAGACTCCCGAATGACCCGCCTCCTGCGCCTTGGCAAGATCCTTTTCGTCATCCTCTACTACGGCCTGGACGAGCTGGTGCTCTCGGGCTTCAACAGCCGCAGGATCCGCTTCCTGGTACGGGTCATCACCATCGGCCGCAAGCTCGACATGCCGCGCGGCGTGCGGCTGCGGCTGGCGCTGACGCGGCTGGGACCGATCTTCGTCAAGTTCGGCCAGGTGCTGTCGACCCGGCGCGACCTGATGCCGCCGGACATTGCCGACGAACTCGCCAAGCTGCAGGACCAGGTGCCGCCGTTCGATTCGGCGGTGGCGGTCAGGATCATCGAGCGCTCGCTCGGGCGGCCGCTGGACCAGCTGTTCGAGACCTTCGAGCACCAGCCGGTGGCCAGCGCCTCGATCGCGCAGGTGCACTTCGCCACGCTCAAGGGCGGCCCCTGCCACGGGCGCGAGGTCGCGGTGAAGGTGCTGCGCCCCGGCATGCTGCCGGTGATCGACAGCGACCTGGCGCTGATGCGCGACATGGCCACCTGGCTGGAACGCTTCTGGGCCGACGGCAAGCGCCTGAAGCCGCGCGAGGTGGTGGCCGAGTTCGACAAATACCTGCACGACGAGCTCGACCTGATGATCGAGGCGGCCAACGCCAGCCAGCTGCGCCGCAACTTTGCCGATACCAGCCTGCTGCTGGTGCCCGAGGTGTTCTGGGACTGGTGCAGCAGCACGGTGTTCGTGATGGAGCGCATGCACGGCATCCCGATCTCGCGCACCGAATCGCTCAAGGCCGCCGGCGTCGACATGCACCAGCTGGCGGAGGAGGGCGTCGAGATCTTCTTCACCCAGGTGTTCCGCGACGGCTTCTTCCATGCCGACATGCACCCGGGCAACATCCTGGTGTCGGTGCAGCCCGAGACCTTCGGCCGCTATATCGCGCTGGACTTCGGCATCGTCGGCGCGCTGTCGGAATTCGACAAGAACTACCTGGCGCAGAACTTCATCGCCTTCTTCCGCCGCGACTACCACCGCGTGGCGCTGCTGCACGTGGAGTCGGGCTGGGTCCCGCCCGAGACCCGCGTCGAAGAACTCGAAAGCGCGGTGCGCGCCTGCTGCGAGCCGTACTTCGACAAGCCGCTGAAGGAAATCTCGCTGGGCATGGTGCTGATGCGGCTGTTCCAGACCTCGCGCCGCTTCAACGTCGAGATCCAGCCGCAGCTGGTGCTGCTGCAGAAGACCCTGCTCAATATCGAAGGCCTGGGCCGCCAGCTCGATCCGGACCTGGACCTGTGGAAGACCGCCAAGCCGTTCCTGGAGCGCTGGATGCACGAGCAGGTCGGCTGGCAGGGCGCGTGGGAGCGGATCAAGGTAGAGGCGCCGCTGTGGGCCAAGATGCTGCCCGATTTCCCGCGCCTGGCGCACCAGTTCCTGGAGCGGCGCGCGCTCACCAGCAACGGCGAGCAGGACAAGCTGCTGGCGATGCTGGTGCTGGAGCAGCGCCGCACCAACCGGCTGCTCGGCACGGCGGTGCTGCTGGTGGGCGGCTTTGTCGCCGGCATCGTGCTGACCCACGTGCTGGGCTGGTCGGGCTACTGGTAGGCGCCGGTCAATAGAACAACGGACGGAGGCAGACCCATGAGCGATACCACCAGGCCAGTGCCCAGCTTCGCCACGCGCGATGCCGGGGATCCGGCGTTCTGGGACGAACGTTTCAAGGAGGGCTTCACGCCCTGGGACCTGGGCGGCGTGCCCGAGGAATTCCGCCGCTTTATCGAGGGCCGCGCGCCGTGTCCCACGCTGGTGCCAGGCTGCGGCAACGGCTGGGAGGCCGCCTGGCTGTTCGAGCGCGGCTGGCCGGTGACGGCGATCGACTTCTCGCCGCAGGCGGTGGCGTCGGCGCGGCGCGCGCTCGGGCCGGCCGGGGCGGTGGTGCATCAGGGCGATTTCTTTGCCTTTACGCCGCAGCCGGCGTGCGAACTGATCTACGAGCGCGCCTTCCTGTGCGCGCTGCCGCCGGCGCTGCGCGCGGCCTATGGGGCGCGCGTGGCCGAGCTGCTGCCGCCGGGCGGGCTGCTGGCTGGCTACTTCTACCTGGGCGAGAACCGCGGCGGGCCGCCGTTCGCGATGCCCCAGGCGGAGCTCGATGCGCTGCTGGCGCCGGCCTTCGAGCGCATCGAGGACCGGCCCTCGGCCGCGCCGCTGCCGGTGTTCCAGGGGCAGGAGCGCTGGCAGGTATGGCGCCGGCGCGGCGGTTTGAACCCTGTTTTGTGATGATTTGGCGATTTCCTCCGTCATTCCCGCGCAGGCGGGAATCCAGCGTCTTTTGAAGTCACTGGGTTCCCGCCTGCGCGGGAACGACGGGACGTGGCGCATTTGTGCCACCGGGAATTTTTTTCGCCCGCGCCGGTCTGCGTCGCTATAATCCGCGTTTTGATTCGGCTACGACCGCGGGCCCCCGCCGCGTTGCCCGCCTCGTCGGGACAGCGCCAGGCACCCCGATATGCGGCCCCGACCGATGAATTGGACTCCGGGCCCCGTGCGCCACCCCGCGCCCAGCCGCCCGGCATTCGGTTTCTCGCCACAAGGGCACCTTCTGCATAGGGCAGCGGCATGCTGATCTGGTTTGTCATCATCTACTGGGTAATCTCGGTCGGCATCGGCCTGTGGGCGGCGCTGCGCGTGCGCAACACCACCGATTTCGCCGTCGCCGGGCGCAGCCTGCCGTTCCACATCGTCACGGCCACCGTCTTCGCCACCTGGTTTGGCTCGGAGACGGTGCTGGGCATCCCTGCCGTGTTCCTGAAGGAAGGCCTGTCCGGCGTGGTGTCCGATCCGTTCGGGTCATCGCTGTGCCTGATTCTGGTGGGCCTGTTCTTTGCCCGGCCGCTGTACCGGATGAACCTGCTGACCATCGGCGATTACTACCACAACCGCTATGGCCGGCTGGCCGAGGTGCTGACCACGCTGTGCATCGTGGTCTCGTACCTGGGCTGGGTGGCGGCGCAGATCAAGGCGCTGGGGCTGGTGTTCTATACCGTGTCGGACGGCGCGCTGTCGCAGGAGGCCGGCATGATGATCGGCGCGGCCAGCGTGCTGGTCTATACGCTGTTCGGCGGCATGTGGTCGGTGGCGATCACCGACTTTATCCAGATGATCATCATCGTGATCGGCATGATGTATATCGGCTACGAGGTCAGCGGCCAGGCCGGCGGCGTCACCGCGGTGGTGTCGCACGCGGCCGCGGCCGGCAAGTTCGAATTCTGGCCGGCGCTGGACTTCGTGCAGATCATCGGCTTTGCCGCGGCGCTGTTCACCATGATGCTGGGCTCGATCCCGCAGCAGGACGTGTTCCAGCGGGTGACTTCGTCGCGCACCGAGCAGATCGCCGGACGCGCCTCGGTGCTGGGTGGCGTGCTGTACTTCGGCTTCGCCTTTATCCCGATGTTCCTGGCGTACTCGGCCACGCTGATCGACCCGGGCATGGTGGCCAGGTACATCGACACCGACTCGCAACTGATCCTGCCGCAGCTGATCCTGCAGCACGCGCCGATGTTCGCCCAGGTGATGTTCTTTGGCGCGCTGCTGTCGGCGATCAAGAGCTGCGCCTCGGCGACGCTGCTGGCGCCGTCGGTGACCTTTGCCGAGAACATCCTGCGCCCGTACTTCCGCCATCTCGACGACAAGCAGTTCCTGCGCGTGATGCAGGCCGTGGTACTGGTGTTCACCACGCTGGTGACGCTGTTCGCGCTGAATTCGCACCTGTCGATCTTCCATATGGTCGAAAATGCCTACAAGGTCACGCTGGTGTCGTCCTTCGTGCCGCTGGCCTTCGGCATGTTCTGGAAGCACGCCACCCGCCAGGGCGGGCTGGCGGCCATCCTGCTGGGCCTGTCGTCCTGGCTGACTTGCGAGATCGCCTTTGCCGATGCCGTGGTGCCGCCGCAGATGGTGGGGCTGCTGTTCTCGATCAGTGGCATGGTGATCGGTTCACTGCTGCCGCAGTGGATTGCAGATCACGCGCCGGTCAAGGAAGTCCATATCGCCTGACGGCGCGGGGGGTGCCACCCCCCTTATTTCCGCCGATCAGGCAGCCCCGGAACGGTTTATAATTCAAGGCTTTGCATCGCCGCGCGGGATATTCCCGCACCGCCGCCATGGCTCGGGGCGATGCCAGTCCTGGTACCGATTCCCAAGTTTTCTCGCGAAATAACACCATGCCGATCTATGCCTACCGTTGCGACGCCTGCGGCCACGGGCGCGATGTGCTGCAGAAAATGAGCGATGCCCCGCTGACGGACTGCCCGTCGTGCGGCGCCGCCGGCGCGTTCAAGAAGCAGCTGACCGCTGCCGGCTTCCAGCTCAAGGGCTCGGGCTGGTACGTGACCGACTTCCGCGGCGGCAGCGGCGGCGCCAGCGCGCCCGCGGCCACCGGCGCGACCGGTGGCGCCGCGGCTGCGGCCAGCGCGCCGGCGGCGGCTGAATCGTCGTCGGGCGGCACCGCTGCGGCAACCTCGGCCCCGGCCGCCGGCGGCTGCGGCAGCGCCTGCGCCTGCCACTGAGCCGGACCCGCCCGTGGTAGCCAAGAAGACTTCCGCTCTCAAGACCTGGTTCCTGACCGGGCTGCTGGTGCTGGTGCCGCTGGGCATCACGCTGTGGGTGCTGAGCCTGATCATCGGCACGATGGACCAGAGCCTGGCGCTGCTGCCGGAAGCCTGGCGGCCGGACCGGCTGATGTTCGGCAAGCGCGTGACCGGCCTGGGCGCGATCCTGACGCTGCTGTTTATCCTGCTGGTCGGGCTGCTGGCGCATAACTTCATCGGCCAGCGCCTGGTGCGCTGGTGGGAAGCGCTGCTGGGCCATATCCCGGTGGTGGGGCCGATCTACACCAGCGTCAAGCAGGTCTCGGACACGCTGCTGTCGTCGTCGGGCAATGCCTTCCGCAAGGCGCTGCTGGTGCAGTACCCGCGCGAGGGCTCGTGGACCATCGCCTTCCTGACCGGGCGTCCCGGCGGCGACGTGCAGAACCACCTGCAGGGCGAATACGTCAGCGTCTACGTGCCGACCACCCCCAATCCGACCTCGGGCTTCTTCCTGATGATGCCCAAGGCCGACACCATCGAACTCGACATGACCGTCGACGCCGCGCTCAAGTACATCGTCTCGATGGGCGTGGTGGCACCGGCGGAATTGCCGCGCAAGAACGGCAGCGCGCCCCGGCCGGCTGCCCCGTCCAGTGCGGCCAGTCCGGCCGGCAGGTCCAGCAGCGAGGAACCGGTCCGCACGACCGATCCTTGAGCCTCCAAACTGATCACGGGCTGCCCGATCGCATCGGGCAGCCGCGTTTTACCGGGAATCTCCTTATGTCCTCCATGCGTACTCACTACTGCGGTCTGGTGACCGAACAATTCTCGGGCCAGGAAGTGGCCCTGACCGGCTGGGTCCAGCGCCGCCGCGACCATGGCGGCGTGATCTTCATCGACCTGCGCGACCGCGAGGGCCTGGTGCAGGTGGTGTGCGACCCGGATCGCCCCGAGATGTTCAAGGCCGCGGAAGAGATCCGCAACGAGTTCTGCATCCGTGTCACCGGCAAGGTGCGCCCGCGCCCGGCCGGCACCGAGAACGCCAACCTGACCTCGGGCAAGATCGAGGTGCTGTGCCACGAGCTGACGGTGCTGAACCCGTCGGTCACGCCGCCGTTCCAGCTCGATGACGACAACCTGTCGGAAACCACCCGCCTGACGCACCGCGTGCTCGACCTGCGCCGCCCGCAGATGCAATACAACCTGCGCCTGCGCTACAAGGTGGCGATGGAAGTGCGCAAGTTCCTCGACGCGCAGGGCTTCATCGACATCGAGACCCCGATGCTGGGCAAGAGCACGCCCGAAGGCGCGCGCGACTACCTGGTTCCGTCGCGGGTGAACCCGGGCCACTTCTTCGCGCTGCCGCAATCGCCGCAGATCTTCAAGCAGATGCTGATGGTGTCGGGCTTCGACCGCTACTACCAGATCACCAAGTGCTTCCGCGACGAAGACCTGCGCGCCGATCGCCAGCCCGAATTTACGCAGATCGACTGCGAGACCTCGTTCCTGACCGAGCAGGAGATCCGCGACCTGTTCGAGGACATGATGCGCACGGTGTTCAAGAACGCCATCGACGTCGACCTCGACGCCCGGTTCCCGGTGATGGAGTTCCGCGAGGCCATGGCGCGCTTCGGCTCGGACAAGCCTGACCTGCGCGTCAAGCTGGAGTTCACCGAGCTGACCGAGGTGATGAAGGACGTCGACTTCAAGGTGTTCTCGGGCCCCGCCAACAGCGACAACGGCCGCGTGGTCGGCCTGCGCGTGCCGGGCGGCGGCGCCATCTCGCGCGGCGAGATCGACGCCTACACCCAGTTCGTCGGCATCTACGGCGCCAAGGGCCTGGCCTGGATCAAGGTCAACGAAGTGGCCAAGGGCCGCGACGGGCTGCAGTCGCCGATCGTCAAGAACCTGCACGACGCCGCCATTGCCGAGATCCTGAAGCGCACCGGCGCGCAGGACGGCGACATCATCTTCTTCGGCGCCGACAAGGCCAAGGTGGTCAACGACTCGATCGGCGCGCTGCGCCTGAAGATCGGCCATTCGGACTTCGGCAAGGCCAACGGCCTGTTCGAGGACGCCTGGAAGCCGCTGTGGGTGGTGGACTTCCCGATGTTCGAGTACGACGAGGAAGACGCGCGCTGGGTGGCGATGCATCACCCGTTCACCAGCCCCAAGGACGAGCACCTGGAATACCTTGAGACCGACCCGGGCAAGTGCCTGGCCAAGGCCTACGACATGGTGCTGAATGGCTGGGAAATGGGCGGCGGCTCGGTGCGGATCTTCCGTTCGGACATCCAGAGCAAGGTGTTCCGCGCGCTCAAGATCAACGACGAGGAAGCCCGCGCCAAGTTCGGCTACCTGCTCGACGCGCTGCAGTACGGCGCGCCCCCGCACGGCGGCCTGGCCTTCGGCCTGGATCGCATCGTCACCATGATGGCCGGCGCCGACTCGATCCGCGACGTGATCGCCTTCCCCAAGACCCAGCGCGCCCAGGACCTGCTGACGCAGGCGCCGAGCTCGGTCGACGAGAAGCAGCTGCGCGAACTGCATATCCGTCTGCGCACCGCCGAGCCCAAGCCCAACGCCTGACGGTTCCGGGTGGCCCCGGCCGCAAGAAAGCCGCGCGATTGCGCGGCTTTTTTTCTTTATGCGCAATGCCGGCGCGCGGCGCATTGGTTTCGATTTGTTACCGGTCGGAACGATGGGGGCGGCAGGCCGGTCTTCTCCCTTTGATCCGTAATTCGACACGCAATTTGCCGAGGGGCCCTGTCATGAAGGTTCCCGGCACTCGGGAGGAAATTCGTGAACCTGAACCTGGATACCGAACTGATCCGCCAGTTCCTGCTGGCTCACCAGGAAACCATCCTGACCTGGCTGGCAGCGGGGCTGATCATGATGCTGCTGGCCCGTTTCGAGCTGCGCCGTGCCCAGCGCCGCGCGGCGCAGGCCATGTCCGAATCGGTGGCCACCACCGTGGCCGCGTGCGTGCCGGATATCGCCCATGCGGTGCAGGCGGCGTCGCCCCAGGCGGCGGCCGAGCCGGTCGAGATGCAGCGCGCCGAAGCCTTGCGCCGGCTGGCGCTGGACACCGTCGGCGTGGTGATGACGCGCGGGCGCTGGCTGGATGAGCTCGGCAACCTGCGCCTGGCGGACGACGCCCTGCTTGCCGGCCAGCGCGCCGACGGCGCCGATCCGCTGCTGGTGGTGGCGCCGCAACCGGTGGTGCAGGCCTACCTCGATGCGCAGCGCGTGTTCGAGGACGAGGCCGCGCAGGTGCAGGCGCTGCGCCGCGACGCCCAGCGCGTGCAGGAGGCGCTGCAGGCGCTGGACGCCGAGGTGGCCCATATCGAGCAGGAAACCGGCAGCATCGTGCTGCGCTTCGAGCAGGTCAACGCGCAGGCGGCGCAGGGCATGGATGGCGGCGATTACCAGCGCTTCCTGATCCAGAAGTACAACACGCTCGGCCAGCGCGAGAAGGAAATCGCGCAGGAGCGCACGCGGCTGCAGGGCGAAGCGCGGCTGCGCGCCGAGGCCCTGGCCACCCACGCGCATGCCGCCTCCAAGCGCTACCGCCACGCGCTGGCGCCGCTGATGGAGCAGCTGCGCGCGGCCTGGGGTCATGGCGAATCGCCGCAGGTGTTCGACACCTGGCAGCGCCACGGCAGCACCGAGCCCTACCTGGCCCCGCACGGCATGCAGGGCGCGCGCAGCGCCGCCTGATCCGTCCGGAAGTTGCGGCGCCCGCGCACAGGCGCCGCGGCGCTTTCCCGTGGCAAGCGCGCGCGCCTGCGCTATCCTTGGGTTTGTCCTTTGGCCCAGACCCATGTCCTACAAGATCCCGGAATCCGTGCTGGTGGTGATTTACACGCCAGATCTTCAAGTCTTGCTGCTGGAACGCGCCGATCGCCCGGGGTTCTGGCAGTCCGTCACCGGCAGCCTCGACACCCTGGACGAACCCCTGGCCCTGACCGCCGCGCGTGAAGTCGCCGAGGAAACCGGCATCATCGCCGGCGAGCACCAGCTGACCGACTGGGGTCATGCCATCCAGTACGACATCTACCCGCAGTGGCGCCACCGCTACGCCGAAGGCGTGACGCGCAATACCGAGCACTGGTTCGGCCTGCGCGTGGCCGAGGCGTTGCCGGTGACGCTGGCGCCACGCGAACACCTGCAATACAAGTGGCTGCCATGGCAGCAGGCGGCGCAGCAATGCTTTTCCAGCAGCAATGCCGACGCCATCCGCCAGCTGGCGTGGCGCGTGGGCGGCGCCGGCGCGCCGGGCCCGACGGAAAGCGAAGCCAGGCGCCACGCGGCCGTCGGAGGGCAGCCATGAAGCTGCGCGTGGTCACCTACAACATCCACAAGGGAGTGACCGGCATCGCGCGGCGCCCGCGCATCCAGAACGTGCGTGCCGGCCTGCACGCGATGGATGCCGACATCGTCTTCCTGCAGGAAGTGCAGGACCGCAACGACCGCCTGGTGGCCGCGGCGCTGTTCGATCCGGAACACACCCAGCTCAACTACCTTGCCACCGACGCCTATCCGCATTCGGTCTACGGCCGCAATGCGGTCTACGACTACGGCCATCACGGCAACGCGATCCTGTCGCGCCATCCGATCCTGATGTCCGAAAACCTCGACATCTCCGATCACCGCTTCGAGCAGCGCGGCCTGCTGCACGCGGTGGCGGACGTGCACGGCGTCGAGACCCACCTGATCTGCGTGCATTTCGGCCTGTTCGCGCGCAGCCGCGCGCGCCAGGCCGAGGCGCTGGTCGAGCGGGTGCAAAACGTGGTGCCGGCCGGCGTGCCGCTGGTGATCGCCGGCGACTTCAACGACTGGAACCACCGGCTCGATGCGCAGATCTGCAATACGCTGGGCGCGGTCGAAGCGTCGCACGCGCGCGGCGCGCGGCTGCATACCTTCCCCAGCCATATGCCGTGGTGGCAGCTCGACCGCATCTATGTGCGCGGCTACGAGATCGAGCGCGCCCACGCGCTGACCGGCCGCGACTGGGCGCAACGCTCCGACCACGTGCCGCTGGTGGCGGAACTGGGCCATCCGCTGGGCGAAATGGTGGAGCGGGACGCGCCCGCCGACAAGGCTGCGTGAGGACCTAGTCCGGCACGCAGTCAGGCGGTGCCGCCGTCGCCGGCGGGCTGGGAATAGTCGCGGATAAAGGCGAACACCGCCTGTGCATCGTTCAGGTCCAGCACCGGCAGCGTGGTCATGGCGGCGACGGTGGCGGGGTCATCGGTTGCGACCGCCACCACGCCCGGCACCTCGTGCCACAGCGGCGCACGTCCCAGCGCGGGGCGGAACACCTCCAGCTTGGGAAAATCGCTGCGCTTGTAGCCTTCCACCAGCACCAGGTCGGTATCGGGCGGCAGCACCGCGAGCGCATCGTCGAGCTCGGGCGAAGGCACGGCTTCGGGGTAGTGGCGCATCAGCGTCAGGTGACGCGCGCCGACCAGCACGACGTTGGCGCAGCCGGCCGCGCGCATGCGCCACGAATCCTTGCCGGGCGTGTCGGGATCGAAGCCGTGGTGGGTGTGCTTGACGCCGGCCACGCGCAGGCCGGCGCCGACGAAACAGGGGATGAGCTGGTCCAGCAGCGTGGTCTTGCCGCTGCCGGACGAGCCGGTAATGCCGAATACCTTCACCATGGTTTCCGTAGGGGCGTCGGGAGTCTGCCGGTACGCCGGTATCGGCGCAGCGCATCGGCATCGACGATAGCAGAGTTCCGCGCGCCAATGTGCAGGCGGCGCCTTGCGCGCCGCAAACTGTCCGATAATCACGGCATGTCACGGATCTCCCACTCCGCCCAGGCCGAGGACGCCCCGGTGCACGACACCGCCACCACCGGCGAGCCGACCTACCGCCACCACATGCTGCGCTGGGCCTGGCGCCGCGGCAAGCCCACCACCGGCAACACGGTGCGGCTGCTGCACGGCGGCCAGGACTTCTTCCCCGCGCTGATTGCCGCCATCGACCAGGCCGCGTTCCAGGTCATGCTGGAAACCTATATCTATGCCGACGACGAGGTCGGCCGCGCCGTTGCCGATGCGCTGATCCGTGCCGCCGCGCGCGGGGTCGCGGTGCGCGTGACGGTGGACGGCTTCGGCGCCGGCGACATGCCCGCCGAGCTGGCCGGGCGGCTGCGCGCGGGCGGCGTGCGGCTGCGCGTCTACCGCGCCTTGCGCGGCTTCCGCCTGGCGCGGCGCCACCTGCGCCGGCTGCACCGCAAGCTCGCGGTGATCGACCGCCACATCGCTTTTGTCGGCGGCATCAACATCATCGACGACCACAACCACGGGCCCTTCGAAGGCGCCAACCTGGGGCCGCGCTACGACTTCGCGGTGCAGGTCAGCGGGCCGCTGGTGGACCGCATCGCGCTGTCGTCCGAGCGCCTGTGGTGGCGGCTGTCGCTGCGCGAGGCGCGCGGCAGCGAGCGCGCCGCCACGGTCGCCGACTACCCGCTGGTGACCGACCTGCCGCCGCGCCCCGAAGCGACCGGCGGCATCCGCGCCGCGCTGCTGCTGCGCGACAACCTGCGCAACCGCCGCACCATCGAGCGTGAATACCTGCGCGCGCTGGGCGCGGCGCGCCACGACGTGATCCTGGCCAACGCCTACTTCCTGCCCGGCCACAAGATGCGGCGCGCCTTGCTGGCGTGCCGCGAGCGCGGCGTGCGCGTGCGGCTGCTGCTGCAGGGCATGGTCGAATACCGGCTGCAACACTACGCCACCCATGCGCTCTATGCCTCGTTGCTCGAGGCCGGCGTCGAGATCTACGAGTACGCCGAGAGCTTCCTGCACGCCAAGGTCGGCGTGGTCGACGAGGCCTGGGCCACGGTCGGGTCGAGCAATATGGACCCGTTCAGCCTGCTGCTCGCGCGCGAGGCCAACGTTGCCGTTTATGATGCGGCCTTCGCCGCTGAACTGCGCGAAGCGCTGGAGCGGGCCATTGCGCACCGCAGCGTGCGCGTGCTGCCCGATGTGCACGCGCGGCGCTCGCCGCTGCACCGGCTGGGCAACTGGGCGGCCTATATGCTGCTGCGCCTCGGCGTGATCATCGCCGGCGTCACCGGCCGCTACTGAAACGCCGCGTCGCCCGGTGTGCGTTTGCTGCCATGCGGCAACGCCAACGCTGAAACCGGTTGCAGCATCGCGGCTGGCGGACATGCTGCATTGCAGTCCGTTTAGAAACAGCGGTCTAATTAAAAGCTTGATGGGCAGGTGCCGCGCCAGAATAATCTGAACGACCGTTCTTTTTTGGCTTAGACTGCGTGCATTCGCGGTATGCACCGGCAAATCCGCCGGCCGCCCGCAAGCAATGAATGCAACGTCAGGGTCATACGCGGAGCCGCGACAGGCCCCGCAGAACGGAGAAAAAACATGCGACACCAGTCAGCCCGTCTCGAATCCGCCGCCTCGTCACCCTCGCCCATGCGCAAGGGCGAGATGACGCGCGTGGCGATTCTGGATGCCGCACTGGAATTGTCGTCCCGCGACGGGCTCGAAGGTCTGACCATCGGGCTGCTCGCGGAACGCATGCAGATGAGCAAGAGCGGCGTTTTCGCGCATTTCGGTTCGCGCGAGGACCTGCAGGTGGAGGTGGTGCGGGAGTATCACCGCCGGTTCGAGCAGGAGGTGTTCTATCCTTCGCTGCAGGAGCCGCGCGGACTGCCCCGGCTGTGGTCGATGGTGCGGCGCTGGATGGAGAAGCGCATCCAGGAAGTGACGACGGGATGCATCTACATCAGCGGCGCGGTGGAGTACGACGACCGTGCCGGCAGCCTGGTGCGTGACGAGCTGGTCAAGAGCGTCACGATCTGGCGGGCAGCGCTGACCCGGGCCATCAACCAGGCCAAGGAAGAGGGGCATCTGCGCGCGGACTGCGATCCGCGCCTGATGCTGTTCGAGATGTATAGCCTTGAACTAGGCTTGCATCATGACGCCCGTTTCCTGCGCCTGCCTGACAGCGCCGAGCTTGCCATGGTCGCGCTCAACAAACTGATTCAGTCTTACCGTACCTGAGGTCGCCCGGTCGGGCCGTCGCGCGCAAGCGGGACGGGCGGCGTGGCGGCATCGCACAACTCCAAGGAGTCTCTGATGGGCCAGTACACCGCACCGTTGCGCGACATGCAGTTCGTGCTCCATGAACTGCTCGGCGCCGAAGCCGAACTCAAGGCGATGCCGCCGCACGCGGACATCGACGCGGACACCATCAACCAGGTCATCGAGGAAGCCGGCAAGTTCTGCGCGGACGTGGTGTTCCCGCTCAACCAGGTGGGCGACCGCGAAGGCTGCACCTACGTCGGCGACGGCGTGGTCAAGGCGCCCACCGGCTTCAAGGAAGCCTACCAGCAGTATGTCGAGGCCGGCTGGCCGGCGCTGGCGTGCGATCCCGCCTTTGGCGGCCAGGGTCTGCCGATCGTGGTCAACAACGTGGTCTACGAGATGCTGAACTCGGCCAACCAGGCCTGGACCATGTACCCGGGCCTGTCGCACGGCGCCTATGAGGCCCTGCACGCACACGGCACCCCCGAGCTGCAGCAGACCTACCTGCCCAAGCTGGTGTCCGGCGTGTGGACCGGCACCATGTGCCTGACCGAGCCGCATTGCGGCACCGACCTGGGCATCCTGCGCAGCAAGGCCGAGCCCCAGGCCGATGGCTCCTACCTGATCACGGGCACCAAGATCTTCATCTCCGCCGGCGAGCACGACCTGGCCGAGAACATCATCCACCTGGTGCTGGCGCGCCTGCCGGACGCGCCCGCCGGCACCAAGGGCATCTCGCTGTTCGTGGTGCCCAAGTTCATCCCCGATGCCAGCGGCAACCCGGGCCAGCGCAACGGCATCCAGTGCGGCTCGATCGAGCACAAGATGGGCATCCACGGCAATGCCACCTGCGTGATGAACCTGGACGGCGCGCGTGGCTGGATGGTGGGCGAGCCCAACAAGGGCCTGAACGCCATGTTCGTGATGATGAACGCCGCGCGCCTGGGCGTGGGCGCGCAGGGCCTGGGCCTGACCGAGGTGGCGTACCAGAACTCGGTCGCCTACGCCAAGGACCGCCTGCAGATGCGCGCGCTGACCGGTCCCAAGGCGCCCGAGAAAGCCGCCGACCCGATCATCGTGCACCCCGACGTGCGCCGCATGCTGCTGACCCAGCGCGCCTACGCCGAGGGCGGCCGCGCCTTCAGCTACTGGACCGCGCTGCAGATCGACCGCGAGCTGTCGCACCCGGACGAGGCCGTGCGCAAGCAGGCCGGCGACCTGGTCGCGCTGCTGACGCCGGTGATCAAGGCGTTCCTGACCGACAACGCCTTCACCGCCACCAACGAGGGCATGCAGGTGTTCGGCGGCCACGGCTACATCTCCGAATGGGGCATGGAGCAATACGTGCGCGACGCCCGCATCAACATGATCTACGAAGGCACCAACACCATCCAGGCGCTGGACCTGCTGGGCCGCAAGATCCTGGGCGACATGGGCGCCAGGATGAAGGCCTTCGGCAAGATCGTGCAGGAATTCGTCGAGGCCGAAGGCACCAGCGAAGCCATGCAGGAGTTCGTCAACCCGCTGGCCGACCTGGGCGACAAGGTGCAGAAGCTGACCATGGAAATCGGCATGAAGGCGATGGGCAACGCCGACGAAGTCGGCGCCGCCGCGGTGCCGTACCTGCGCGTGGTGGGCCACCTGGTGTTTGCCTACTTCTGGGCCCGCATGGCCAAGGTCGCGCTGGAGAAGCAGGGCAGCGGCGACAAGTTCTACACCGCCAAGCTGGCCACCGCGCGCTTCTACTTTGCCAAGCTGCTGCCGGAAACGGCCGCGGAAATCCGCAAGGCGCGCGCGGGTTCGGCGTCGCTGATGGCGCTGGACGCGGATTTGTTCTGATTTGCCGGGGCGGCTTCCTTTGCCGCCGGTGTGCTCCCCTCTCCCGCCTGCGGGAGAGGGGCGGGGGAGAGGGCCGGAGGTCGATATGCCGAGGCACTTCGTCGACACGCCGCCCTCTCCCCCACCCCTCTCCCAGAGGGAGAGGGGAGCAAACCGACCGCCAATGGAAGCGCCTGCAACCACTCTCACCTCAACGCTCACTAATCTAGGAGCGCGCATGTCCAATTTCATCGTCAAGAAAGTCGCCGTGCTGGGTGCCGGCGTCATGGGCGCGCAGATTGCCGCCCACCTGATCAACGCGCGCGTGCCGGTGGTGCTGTTCGACCTTCCCGCCAAGGAAGGCGCCAAGAACGGCATCGCGCTGCGTGCCATCGAGAACCTGAAGAAGCTGTCGCCCGCGCCGCTGGGCATCAAGGATGAGGCCGGCCTGATCCAGGCAGCCAACTACGAAGACGATATCGCGCTGCTCAAGGAATGCGACCTGGTGATCGAGGCGATCGCCGAGCGCATGGACTGGAAGCACGACCTGTACAAGAAGGTCGCGCCGCACCTGGCCTCGCACGCGATCTTTGCGACCAACACCTCGGGCCTGTCGATCACCGCGCTGTCCGACGGGTTTGATGCGGACCTGAAGTCGCGCTTCTGTGGCGTCCACTTCTTCAACCCGCCGCGCTACATGCATCTGGTCGAGCTGATCCCGACCGCGACCACGCAGCCGCAGATCCTCGACCAGCTCGAAGCCTTCCTGACCACCACGCTCGGCAAGGGCGTGGTGCGCGCCAAGGACACGCCCAACTTTATCGCCAACCGTGTCGGCATCTTCTCGATCCTGGCGGTGTTCGCCGAGGCCCAGAAGTTCGGCATCCCCTTCGACGTGGTCGACGACCTGACCGGTTCCAGGCTGGGCCGCGCCAAGTCCGCCACCTTCCGCACCGCGGACGTGGTCGGCCTGGACACCATGGCGCACGTGATCAAAACCATGCAGGACAACCTGCACGACGACCCGTTCGCGCCGGTCTACCAGACCCCGGCCGTGCTCAAGGGCCTGGTCGACGCAGGCGCGCTCGGGCAGAAGACCGGCGCCGGCTTCTACAAGAAGGAAGGCAAGGCCATCAAGGTGCTCGACGCCAGCACCGGCCAGTACGTCGATGCCGGCAAGAAGGCCGACGAGATCGTGGTGCGCATGCTGAAGAAGGAGCCGGCCGAGCGCATCCGGCTGCTGCGCGAGTCGACCAACCCGCAGGCGCAGTTTCTGTGGGCGGTGTTCCGCGACGTGTTCCACTACATCGCCGTCTACCTTGAGCAGATCGCCGGCTCGGCCGCCGATATCGACCTGGCGATCCGCTGGGGCTTCGGCTGGAACTCGGGCCCGTTCGAGGACTGGCAGGCGGCCGGCTGGAAGCAGGTGGCCGAGTGGGTGAAGGAAGACGTCGAGGGCGGCAAGGCGCTGTCGGGCGCGCCGCTGCCGGCGTGGGTATTCTCCGGTCCGGTTGCCGACAACCAGGGTGTGCACGCGGCTGCCGGTTCGTGGTCGCCCGCGACGCAGTCGTTCGTCGCGCGCAGCACGCTGCCGGTGTACCAGCGCCAGGCCTTCCGCGCGGCGATCCAGGGCAGCGTCGCTGCGGATCCGCGCAAGGCCGGCCGCACCGTCGAAGAGAACGATGCGGTGCGCATCTGGGTGGGCGAGGGCCAGGACGATGTGCTGGTGGTCTCGTTCAAGAGCAAGATGAACACCATCGGGCCGGACGTGATCGACGGCCTGACCCGCGCCATCGACCTGGCCGAGGCCGGCTACAAGGGCCTGGTGGTGTGGCAGCCGACCTCGCTGCAGCTGGGCGCGCCGGGCGGCCCGTTCTCGGCCGGCGCCAACCTGGAAGCGGCGATGCCTGCCTTCATGATGGGCGGTGCCAAGGGCATCGAGCCGTTCGTGAAGAAATTCCAGGACGGGATGATGCGCGTGAAGTACGCGTCGGTGCCGGTGGTGTCGGCGGCGTCGGGCATCGCGCTCGGCGGCGGCTGCGAGCTGATGCTGCATTCGGCTGCGCGCGTGGCTGCGCTCGAAACGTATATCGGCCTGGTGGAGGTCGGCGTGGGCCTGGTCCCGGCCGGCGGCGGGCTGAAGGAAGCCGCGCTGGCCGCCGCACGCGCCGCGCAGGCGGCAGGCAGCACCAACTACCTGCAATTCCTGACCAGCCGCTTCCAGAGCGCGGCGATGGCCAAGGTATCCGCATCGGCACTGGAAGCGCGCCAGATGGGCTATCTGCAGCCGTCCGACAAGATCGTCTTCAACGTGCATGAGCTGCTGCACGTGGCGCAGAACGAAGTGCGCGCGCTGGCCGACGCCGGCTACCGCGCGCCGCTGCCGGCGCTGGTCCCGGTGGCCGGCCGCTCGGGCATCGCCACCATCAAGGCATCGCTGGTCAATATGCGCGACGGTGGCTTTATCTCCGCGCATGACTTCCTGATCGCCACCCGCATCGCCGAAGTGGTGTGCGGCGGCGACGTCGAGGCCGGCTCGCTGGTCAGCGAAGACTGGCTGCTGACGCTGGAGCGCAAGGCCTTCGTCGACCTGCTGGGAACCGGCAAGACGCAGGAGCGCATCATGGGCATGCTGCAGACCGGCAAGCCGGTGCGCAACTAATCAGGCTAGCGAGGAACCGAGATCATGAAACAACTGCAAGACGCATATATCGTTGCGGCCACCCGCTCGCCGATCGGCAAGGCGCCCAAGGGCGCGTTCAAGAACACGCGCCCGGACGACCTGCTGGCCACCATCCTGAAGTCCGCGGTGGCGCAGGTGCCGGACCTGGACCCGAAGCTGATCGAGGACGCCATCGTCGGCTGCGCCATTCCCGAAGCGCAGCAGGGCCTGAACGTGGCGCGTATCGGCGCGCTGCTGTCGGGCCTGCCCAACACCGTGGGCGGCATCACCGTCAACCGCTTCTGCGCCTCCGGCGTGAGCGCGGTGGCGATGGCGGCCGATCGCATCCGCGTGGGCGAATCCGATGTGATGATCGCCGCCGGTATCGAGTCGATGAGCATGGTGCCGATGATGGGCAACTCGCCGTCGATGTCGCCGGATATCTTTACGCGCGACGAGAACGTGGGCATTGCCTACGGCATGGGCCTGACCGCCGAGAAGGTGGCGCAGCAATGGAAGGTCAGCCGCGAGGACCAGGACGCGTTCTCGCTCGCTTCGCACCAGAAGGCCATCGCGGCGCAGCAGGCCGGCGAGTTCAAGGACGAGATCACGCCGATCGAGATCGTCGAGCGCTTCCCCGACCTCGCCAGCGGCCAGGTCAGCGTGAAGACGCGCACCATCTCGCTGGATGAAGGCCCGCGGCCTGAAACCTCGCTGGAAGGCCTCGGCAAGCTGCGCCCGGTGTTTGCCAACAAGGGCAGCGTCACCGCCGGCAACAGCTCGCAGACCTCGGACGGCGCCGGCGCGCTGATCCTGGTTTCGGAAAAGATCCTCAAGCAGTTCAACCTGGTGCCGCTGGCGCGCTTCGTCTCGTTCGCGGTGCGCGGCGTGCCGCCCGAGATCATGGGCATCGGTCCGAAGGAAGCGATCCCGGCCGCGCTGAAGGCCGCCGGCCTGACGCAGGACCAGATCGACTGGATCGAGCTGAACGAAGCCTTCGCCGCGCAATCGCTGGCGGTGATGCGCGACCTGGATCTCGATCCCGCCAAGGTCAACCGCATGGGCGGCGCAATCGCGCTGGGCCATCCGCTCGGCGCGACCGGTGCGATTCGATCGGCCACGGTGGTGCATGCGCTGCGCCGCCACAACCTGAAGTACGGCATGGTCACCATGTGCGTCGGCACGGGCATGGGCGCCGCAGGCATCTTCGAGCGCGTATAAACGCGCCTGCGGGACGGTTTCCCGGGGGGACCGTCCCGCCCTTCTGTCAGGTGAAGAGAGCAGTACCGGGGGCTGCCGCCCGCGAGCGCGGGTCACCAGCAGGGAGGAGACAACAATATGCAGGAGACAGCCATCCTGGCCGATGCCGCGTGCGATTTGCCGCGCGGCATCATGGCCGCGCTGAAGGTCCACACCATTCCGTTCCGCATCCGCGCGGGCGAACGCTTTGTCGCCGACACGCGCGACGAAGACGCGCTGCCCGCGCTCTACCGGCAATACCTGGTCGGCCGCCAGGATCATTACGCCGAATCCATTCCGCTGCTCGAACGCGAGCTGGAAGAACACCTGCTGCGCAATGTGGTCACGCAATGCGACCGCGCCATCCTGCTCACCATCGCCAGCGCGCGCAGCAAGCTGTATGCGCATGCGAGCGGCGCCGTGATCGGCACCGTGGCCCGCAGCGTGCGGTTGCGCAAGCAAGCCGGCCGCTCAGGGTTGTTCGACCTGACCGTGATCGACACCGGTGCCATTGGTCCGGGCCAGGCGCTGATCGTGCGAGAGGCCGCGCGCATGGCCATCGGCGGCGCCAGCCCGCAGGCAGTGCGCGAGGCTGTTGAAACGCGCCTGCGCGATGCCGCCCACATGTTCCTGGTGCCGGACGAACTGCTTTACATGTACACCCGCGCGCGCCAGAAGGGCGAGGGCAGCATCACCTGGGGCCGCTACGTGATGGGCAGCGCATTCAAGATCCGGCCGGTGGTGCGCATGCATCGCGGCCATACCGAAGCGATCGCCAGGGCGCGCGGCTCGGAAGAGGGCGCACGCCGCGTGCTGGAGCATGCCGAGCAATGCATCCGCGCCGGCGACCTGCTGGTGCCGGCGATTTCGGTCTGCTACGCCGGTCCCCTCGATGACGTGCGGGCGATGCCGGCCTACCAGTCGCTGGCACAGGTGGCGCGCAGCCAGGGCGTCGAGCTGATGCTGGCGCCGATGAGCCTGACGGTGGCGCTGAATGTCGGTGCGCGCGCGTTCGGCCTTAGCTATCTTTCCGCATCGCCGCCACCTTTCGAATAAATCCCACAGACGAGGACACCATGAGCATCCGTACCAGCATCGAGCAGGGCATCCTGACGCTCGAGTTCGACCGCATCGACAAGAAGAACGCCATCACCGCGGCGATGTACCAGGATCTGGCCGACGCGCTGCGCGCGGCCGAGAGCGATCCAGCCGTGCGCGCCATCCTGCTGCGCGGCAAGCCCGAGGTCTTCACCGCCGGCAATGATCTCGAAGATTTCATGCAGCGCCCGCCGACGGCGGGCGAGGGCGCGGAGCAGGCGCCGGTGTTCCAGTTCCTGTACCAGATCAGCCATGCCAGCAAGCCCATCGTCGCGGCGGTCAGCGGCGCAGCGGTCGGCGTGGGCACCACCATGCTGCTGCATTGCGACATGGTTTATGCCTCGGACACCGCCAAGCTGTCGCTGCCGTTCGTGCAGCTGGGGCTGTGCCCGGAAGCCGCCTCCAGCCTGCTGCTGCCACGCCTGGTGGGTTACCAGCGCGCCGCCGAGAAGCTGATGCTGGGCGAGGCCTTCAGCGCGCAGGAGGCACTGGAGATCGGGCTGGTGACGCGGGTGCTGCCGGTGGCCGAGCTGCATGACTTTGCCCTGGCGCAGGCGCGCAAGCTGGCGGCGTTGCCGGCGTCTTCGCTGCGCGAGACCAAGCGCCTGATGAAGGCCGGCGCCCAGGCCGAGGTGGAGAAACAGATGGCCGACGAAGGCGCGGTGTTCCGGCGCATGCTGGTGGCACCGGAGGCGAAGGAGGCGTTCAGCGCGTTCTTCGAGAAGCGTAAGCCGGATTTCTCGAAGTTTGAGTGAGGGGCTGAGACTTCGCCTTGTTTGCTCCCCTCTCCCAGAGGGAGAGGGGAGAACACCGTAGGCTATTGTCTCAAGCCGTCGGCAACACCCGCGGCTGCCGCGACTCGTCCGTCGCCACATAGGTCAGCGTTGCCTCGGTCACCTTGACGATCTCGTTGCTGTGCCGCATGCGCTGCGCATAGACTTCGACCTCGACCGTGATCGAGGTGCGGCCGGTCTTGACGATGTCGGCGTAGAAACTCACCAGGTCGCCGACGAACACCGGGTGCTTGAACAGGAAGGAATTGACCGCGACGGTGGCCACGCGCCCTTGCGCGCGCTCGACCGCCGGGATCGAGCCGGCGATATCCACCTGCGACATGATCCAGCCGCCGAACACGTCGCCATGTACGTTGGCGTCCGCGGGCATCGGCACCACGCGCAGGGCGGGATTCTTGCCGGCGGGCAGGGCGGGGACGGTATGGGAAGCGTTCATGACGGTATGCGGGTGGACTTCTGAAGAGGGGCGCCGGCCGCGACGAAAAACCCTTCGCCTGCCGCGCAATGCGATTCCTGCGACAATCGCGCATTGGCCCGAATTCTAACGTATGCGCCGCTATTCCACGACCGCCGAGCAGGCCCCCGACCCCGCCTCGGTCAAGCTCTTTCCCGGCCAGCGCGCCCCCCGCAGCGACTGGCAGACCGTGCGCAACCTGCTGCCATACGTCTGGCACTACAAGTGGCGCGTGATGCTGGCGCTCGCGTGCCTGGTCGCGGCCAAGGTGGCCAACCTGGGCGTGCCGGTGCTGATGAAGCGCCTGATCGACAGCATGAACATCACCGCCGGCGACCCGCGCGCGCTGCTGGCGGTGCCGGTCGGGCTGATCGTCGCCTACGGCATGCTGCGGCTGTCGGCGACGCTGTTCACCGAGTTGCGCGAAATCCTCTTTTCCAAGGTCACGCAGAGCGCGGTGCGCGAGATCGCGCTGCAGGTGTTCCGGCACCTGCACGCGCTGTCGCTGCGCTTCCACCTGGACCGGCAGACCGGCGGCATGAGCCGCGACATCGAGCGCGGCACGCGCGGCATCCAGTCGCTGATCTCGTACTCGCTGTACAGCATCCTGCCCACGCTGGTCGAGATGGCGCTGGTGATCGGCTTTTTCGTGCTGCACTACGACATCTGGTTCGCGGCGATCACCGGCTGCGCGCTGCTCAGCTATATCGTCTTCACCATCGTCGTGACGGAATGGCGCACGCATTTCCGCCGAAAGATGAACGAGCTGGACTCGCGCGCCAACCAGAAGGCGATCGATTCGCTGCTGAACTTCGAGACCGTCAAGTACTTCGGCAATGAGGAATACGAAGCCCGGCGCTACGACGAGAACCTGCTCAACTACCGCGCCGCGGCGATCCGCTCACAGAATTCGCTGTCTTTCCTGAACTTCGGCCAGCAGGTCATCATCGCCGTCGGGCTGATCCTGATCCTGTGGCGCGCCACCGTGGGCGTGGTCGATGGCAAGCTGACGCTCGGCGACCTGGTGCTGGTCAACACGCTGATGATCCAGCTCTACATCCCGCTGAACTTCCTCGGCGTGATCTACCGCGAGATCAAGCAGGCCACTACCGACATGGACCGGATGTTCGTGCTGCTGGGCACCAACCAGGAGGTGGCCGACTCTGCAGGCGCGCAGCCGCTCAAGGTCAACGGCGCGCAGGTGCGGTTCCGCGACGTGCGCTTCGGCTACGAGCCGGACCGCACCATTCTGGATGGCGTGGATTTCAATATTGCGGCCGGCACCACGACCGCCGTGGTCGGCCACAGCGGCTCGGGCAAGTCGACGCTGGCGCGGCTGCTGTTCCGCTTCTACGACGTCAACAGCGGCGCGATCGAGATCGACGGGCAGGATATCCGCGCCATTACCCAGGACAGCCTGCGCCGTGCCATCGGCATCGTGCCGCAGGACACCGTGCTGTTCAACGACAGCATCTACTACAACATCGCCTACGGCCGCCCGGAAGCGACCCGCGACGAAGTCATCGCCGCGGCGCAGGCGGCGCAGATCGACGCCTTTATCCGCGAACTGCCGCAGGGCTACGACACCCCGGTAGGCGAGCGCGGCCTGAAGCTGTCCGGCGGCGAAAAGCAGCGCGTGGCGATCGCGCGCACGCTGCTGAAGAATCCGCCGGTGCTGGTCTTCGACGAGGCCACTTCCGCGCTGGATTCGCGCACCGAGCAGGCAATCCAGGCCGAGCTGATGCGCCTGGCGCAGAACCGCACCACGCTGCTGATCGCGCACCGGCTCTCCACGGTGGTCCATGCCGACCAGATCCTGGTGATGGACCACGGCCGCATCGTCGAGCGTGGCACCCATGCCGAGCTGATGCGCGCGGGCGGGCGCTATGCCGAGATGTGGGACATCCAGGCGCGCGCCGCCGCCAGGGGCGGCGACGCCGTCGGTGGCGAGGCGCTCGCACTCGACGTGGGCGACGCCACCCAGGACGCCTGAGCCGCTATCCGCCGCGCCGGCTTGCACCAGGGCGCGGCGCGGATTGTCGGCAATCGCTGCCGACGATGCCGCTGCGGCAATCGCCGCGCCCATTTCTGGTTCGACAATCGCGCGCGGGCACGCCCTGAAACGGGGCCTGCAAGGCTGGCATGTCCCTTGCGGACGGATCCCTCCGAAATCACTATCCACGGAGAGATGCCATGCCCCAATCCCGCGCTGCGCAAGTGTCGCCCGGCGTTTTCACGGCTGTCAGCGAGAACGCCGGTAATGCCGCCGCAGGTCCGTCCCGTGCTCCGGCACGCCGCCGCCTTCTGAAGCTGGGCGCAATGCTCGGCACCAGCCTGGTGCTGTCGACACAATTCGCCGGCGCTGCCCACGCGCAGGCCGCGGCCGCCAAGGTCAGGTTCCAGCTCGACTGGCGCTTCGAAGGACCGGCGGCACTGTTCCTGCTCGGCGAGCAGAAGGGCTACTACAAGGCCGAAAAGCTCGAAGTCTCGATCGATGCCGGCAATGGCTCGGGCAACGTGGTCAACCGCGTGGCCTCGGGCACCTATGACATGGGCTTCGCCGACATGTCCTCGGTGATGGAGTTCTACGGCAACAACCCGGATGCGAAGAACAAGCCGGTGGCCGTGATGATGGTCTACAACAACACGCCCGCGGCCATCCTGGCACTGAAGAAGTCGGGCATCCGCGCGCCGAAGGACCTGGCCGGCAAGCGCCTGGGCGCGCCGGTATTCGACGCCGGTCGCCGCGCCTTCCCGATCTTCGCGCGTGCCAACGGCCTGCAGGCATCGTCGTTCAACTGGCAGGCGATGGACCCGACGCTGCGCGAAACCATGCTGGTGCGCGGCGACCTCGATGCCATTACCGGCTTTTCGTTCACGTCGGTCCTGAACCTGAATGCGCGCGGCGTGAAGGACGACGACATCGTGGTGCTGCCATACCCGCAGTTCGGCGTGAAGCTGTACGGCAACGCCGTGATCGCCTCGGAGGAATTCATCAGGAAGAACCCGGAGGCGGTGAAGGCATTCCTGCGTGCCTTCAGCAAGTCGGCGCGCGACGTGATCGCCCGTCCGGAAGAGGGCATCCGCGCGCTCAAGGCGCGCGACGGCATCATCGACGAGAAGCTGGAAACGCGCCGGCTGAAGCTGGCGCTGGACAGCGTGGTCAGGTCGCCCGACGCCAGGGCCGAGGGCTTTGGCCGCATCAGCAAGCCGCGCCTGTCGCTGATGGCCTCGCAAGTGGCCGATGCCTTCGGCACCAAGGGCCGTATCAACGCCGATGCGCTGTGGACCGACGCGTACCTGCCGAGCGCGGCCGAACTGGACGTGCTGCGATGATGGCGCGCCTGGCTGAATCCATGCCGGCCGCCGCGACAGCCGCGACAGCTGCGACCGCGCCCGTCGAGCCCTTCGTCGATTTCAACCGGGTCTGGCTGGCCTATGACGACACGCTCGCGCGCCAGGGCGAGTTCGCGGTGGAAGACCTGTCGCTGCAGGCCGCGCCGGGCGAGTTCATCGCCATCGTCGGCCCGTCCGGCTGCGGCAAATCCACCTTCATGAAGCTGGCCACCGGCCTGAAACCCGCCACGCGCGGCATCGTCAAGGTTGCCGGACAGAAGGTGAGCGGGCCGCTCAAGCAGGTGGGCATGGCGTTCCAGGCGCCGACGCTGCTGCCGTGGCGCACCACGCTCGACAACGTGATGCTGCCGCTGGAAATCGTCGAGCCCTATCGCTCGACCCTGCGCGCGCGCCGCGACGAGTACGTCGGCCGCGCCCGGCGGCTGCTGCATACCGTGGGCCTGGGCGGCTACGAGGAGAAATACCCGTGGCAGCTCTCCGGCGGCATGCAGCAGCGCGCGTCGATCTGCCGCGCGCTGATCCACCAGCCGCGCATGCTGCTGCTCGACGAGCCGTTCGGCGCGCTCGACGCATTCACCCGCGAGGAACTGTGGTGCGTGCTGCGCGACCTGTGGCAGGCGCAGCGCTTCAACGTGATCCTGGTCACGCACGACCTGCGCGAGGCCGTGTTCCTCGCCGACACGGTCTACGTGATGAGCCAGCGCCCCGGCCGCATCGTGATGCGCAAGGAGATCGGCCTGCCGCGGCCGCGTGATCTGGAACTGACCTATACCGAGCCCTTCGCCGAGCTGGTGCACGCGCTGCGCGAGAAGATCGGCCATGTGCGCCAACACTGAGGCAAACACCGAGACCCGACGATGATGATGACCTTGACTTCCGCGCAGGAGCGCCGCGTGCAGCGCGTGGTGCCGTGGCTGCTGCTGGCCGCGGTGCTGCTGCTATGGCAGGGCGCGTGCATGGCCTTTGACGTATCCGACTTCGTCCTGCCGACGCCGTCCGCGATCGTGGCCGCGCTGGTGGATTACGCGGACGTGATCGCCGGCCATGCCTGGCGCACCTTCTGGACCACCATGGTGGGCTTCGGCGTGGCCATCGGCGTGGGCGTGCTGCTCGGGCTGGCGATGGGCTCGTCGCGGCTGCTCTACGCCGCCAGCTACCCGCTGATGACCGCCTTCAACGCGCTGCCCAAGGCCGCCTTCGTGCCGATCCTGGTGGTGTGGTTCGGGCTCGGCGCGGGCCCGGCCATCCTGACCGCGTTCCTGATCTCGTTCTTCCCGATCATGGTCAATATCGCCACCGGGCTGGCCACGCTCGAGCCGGAACTGGAAGACGTGCTGCGCGTGCTCGGCGCCAAGCGGCGCGACGTGCTGTTCAAGGTCGGCCTGCCGCGCGCGCTGCCGTATTTCTTCGCCTCCCTCAAGGTTGCGATCACGCTGGCCTTTGTCGGCACCACGGTGTCGGAGATGAATGCCGCCAACGAGGGCATCGGCTACCTGCTGGTGTCGGCCGGCTCCGCCATGAAGATGCCGCTGGCGTTTGCCGGCCTGGTGGTGATCGCGGTGATGGCGATGGCGATGTACGAGCTGTTCGCGGTGGTCGAGAAGCGCATGACCGGCTGGGCCCACCGGGGCTAGGCGGCGGCTGGCGAAGCGCCGCGCGCCGGTGGATAATCCGCGTCATGGAAATCAAATGGCTTGAAGACTTCGTCAGCCTGGCCGAGACGCACAGCTTCTCGCGCTCGGCCGAGCTGCGCCATGTCACGCAGCCGGCGTTCTCGCGCCGGATCCAGTCGCTGGAGGCATGGGTTGGCACCGAACTGATCGACCGCTCGAGCTATCCCACCAGCCTGACGCCGGCCGGCAAGGTGTTCTACGAGCAGGCGCTGGCCATGCTGGCGCAGGTCAGCGAGACCCGCGCGCTGATGCGCGGCCAGCGCTCGGCCAACGCGCAGGTGCTGGAATTCGCGGTGCCGCACACGCTGTCGCTGACCTTTTTCCCGGAATGGCTCAAGGCGCTGGAGCGCAAGCTCGGCACGCTGCCGTGCCGGCTGCGTGCGCTCAATGTCCATGACGCGGTGCTGATGCTGGTCGAAGGCGGCTGCGACCTGGTGATGGTCTACCACCACGCGCGCCAGGCCATCCAGCTCGATCCGGCGCGGTACGACATGCTGGTGCTCGGTACCGAACGGCTGTCGCCCTACAGCGTGCCGGACGCCGCCGGCAAGCCCCTGTTCCGGCTGCCGGGCACCGACAAGAAGCCGGTGCCGTTCCTCAGCTATACGCCCAACGCCTTCCTTGGCCGCATGGTCGACCTGCTGCTGGCCGAAACCGCCGAGGCGCTCAAGCTCGACAAGTGCTACGAAACCGATATGGCCGAGGCGCTCAAGGTGATGGCGCTGTCCGGCCACGGCATGGCCTTCCTGCCCGAAAGCGCGGTACGCGAAGACGTCGCGGCGGGACGGCTGGTGCGGGCCGAGTCGGCGCGCGGCCTGCCGCTGTCGATCGACATGGAAATCCGGTTGTATCGGGAGAAGCCGGGCGAGAACGGCGGGGAACGGCGCGCCGGGGCACGGCGCAAGCGGCAACTGGTGGACCAGGTGTGGGGGACGTTGACTTCGGTCTAGCGATGGTTTTCTCCCCTCTCCCGCTTGCGGGAGAGGGGCGGGGGAGAGGGTAGGCACTGGCATACCGACACCCTCACTTCGTTGATGCTCCGGCCCTCTCCCCAACCCTCTCCCGCAAGCGGGAGAGGGAGCAAACAGCCAGCGTTATGCGTATGCTGCATAACCCGATGAACAAACGGCATTGGATTCCGAGCGGCCGCCAGGCCTAAGCTTGCGCCCATCTTCCACCCCGGAACCCACCCGATGTCTTCCGCAGCACCGACCAACATTGCTGGCCAAAAGCACGCACTTCCGTCCTACCTCAACGCCGACAACCTCGGCCCCTGGGGTATCTACCTGCAGCAAGTCGACCGCGTCACGCCCTACCTGGGCTCGCTGGCGCGCTGGGTCGAGACCCTGAAGCGCCCCAAGCGCGCCCTGATCGTCGACGTTCCCATCGAGCTGGATAACGGCACCATCGCCCATTTCGAGGGCTACCGGGTGCAGCACAACCTGTCGCGCGGCCCGGGCAAGGGCGGCGTGCGCTTCCACCAGGACGTGACGCTGTCCGAGGTGATGGCGCTGTCGGCCTGGATGTCGGTGAAGAACGCGGCGGTCAACGTGCCGTACGGCGGTGCCAAGGGCGGCATCCGCGTCGACCCGCGCACGCTGTCGCAGGCCGAGCTGGAACGCCTGACGCGCCGCTACACCAGCGAAATCAACATCATCATCGGGCCGAGCAAGGACATCCCGGCGCCGGACGTCAACACCAACGCACAGGTGATGGCGTGGATGATGGACACCTATTCGATGAACTCGGGCAGCACCTCGACCGGCGTCGTGACCGGCAAGCCGATCTCGCTGGGCGGCTCGCTGGGCCGCCACGAGGCCACCGGCCGCGGCGTGTTCGTGGTCGGCTCCGAGGCCGCGCGCAATATCGGCCTCGAGGTCAAGGGCGCGCGCGTGGCGGTGCAGGGCTTCGGCAACGTCGGCGCCGTGGCCGCCAAGCTGTTCCATGAGGCCGGCGCCAAGGTGGTGGCGGTACAGGACCATCGCACCACGCTGTTCGACCCGGCCGGCCTGGACGTGCCGGCGATGATGGAATACGCCTCGCACAGCGGCACCATCGACGGGTTCCGCGGCGAAGTCCTGCGTACCGAGCAGTTCTGGGAAGTCGACTGCGACATCCTGATCCCCGCTGCGCTGGAAGGCCAGATTACCCCCGAAAACGCGCCGAAGATCACCGCAAAGCTGGTGATCGAGGGCGCCAACGGCCCGACCACGCCGCAGGCCGACGACATCCTGCGCGAGCGCAATATCCTGGTCTGCCCGGACGTGATTGCCAACGCCGGCGGCGTGACCGTGTCCTACTTCGAGTGGGTGCAGGATTTCTCCAGCTTCTTCTGGACCGAGGAAGAGATCAACCAGCGCCTGGTACGGATCATGCAAGAAGCCTTCCGGGCAATCTGGCAAGTGGCACAGGAAAACAAGGTGACGCTGCGCACGGCGGCGTTCATCGTGGCCTGTACGCGGATCCTGCAGGCGCGCGAAATGCGCGGCCTGTACCCCTGATCGGGGCAGGCAGGCCCGGGGCGAGGCACTCGTATGGTGCAGTGCAATAAATCGCCCTGGACCCCCGGCTTCATGACCGTCAGACGCGGTCTCCGGCAAGCGCCGGAGACCGCGTTGTCGTATCCGGACGCGCTGCGCACGGATTGCCCCGAAGTGGGGTTCTAGGAGAAAACCCAGTTGTATTGCGGCGGATGCTGCGCAATACTGTTTCACCAGTGGGGGTTTTATTCTTAGAATCCCGCTTTCTCTTCATGGTCAAGGAGATGTTATGAATTTCGCCAAGTTGGCTGCCCTGATGATTGCCGGGGGTGTAATGTGCGGGACGGCACAGGCAGCCGAACAACTGACGGGCACGCTGAAAAAGATCAAGGACACCGGCGTCATCACGCTCGGCGTGCGCGAATCGTCGATTCCGTTCAACTACAACCTGGGCGGCGTGCGCCAGGTCGGCTATTCCTACGATATCAACATGAAGATCGTGGAAGCCATCAAGGACCAGCTGAAGCTGCCGAACCTGCAGGTCAAGGAAATCCCGATCACCTCGCAGAACCGCATCACGCTGCTGCAGAACGGCACCATCGATATCGAGTGCGGCTCGACCACCAATAACCTGGAACGCCAGAAGCAGGTCGCCTTCACCAACTCCATCTTCATCATCGGCACGCGCATCATGGTGAAGAAGGACGCCGGCATCAAGGACTGGGCCGACCTGAAGGGCAAGAACGTCGTCACCACCGCCGGCACCACGTCGGAGCGCCTGCTGCGCAAGATGAACGACGAGCAGAAGCTGGGCGTGAACATCATCAGCACCAAGGACCACGGCCAGTCGTTCCTGACGCTGGAATCGGGCCGCGCGGTCGCCTTCATGATGGACGACGCGCTGCTGTACGGCGAGCGCGCCAAGGCCAAGAACCCGGCCGACTGGATCGTCGTGGGCAAGCCGCAATCGCGCGAGTCCTACGGCTGCATGATCCGCAAGGACGATCCGCAGTTCAAGAAGCTGTCCGACAACGTGATCTCCGGCATGATGAAGGACGGCTCGGTCAACACCCTGTACACCAAGTGGTTCATGCAACCGGTTCCGCCCAAGGGCCTGAACCTGGACTTCCCGCTGTCCGAAGACATGAAGACGCTGATCAAGGCGCCTAACGACAAGGCGCTGGACTGACCTGCCGTTGACAGTACTGCGAAACGGAAGGCTCGTCCTTCCGTTTCTTTTTGAGGACGCAACATGAACTACAACTGGCATTGGGGAGTTTTCCTCGAACAGGCCGCCCAGAACGAGACCTACCTGGACTGGATGATCTCCGGTCTCAAGGTCACGCTCGCGCTGGGGCTTTCGTCCTGGGTCATTGCCCTGGCCATCGGCTCGGTGCTCGGCGTGCTGCGCACGGTGCCGAACAAATGGCTGGCCGGCATCGCCGCCACCTATGTCGAGATTTTCCGCAACATCCCGCTGCTGGTGCAGCTGTTTATCTGGTACTTCGTCGCGCCCGAGCTGCTGCCCGGCGGCGAGGCGATCAAGCAGATGAACCCGTTCGCGCAGCAGTTCCTGGCCGCCATGCTGTGCCTGGGCACGTTTACCGCCGCGCGGGTCTGCGAGCAGGTGCGCTCCGGCATCAACTCGCTGGCGCGCGGGCAGAAGAACGCCGGCCTGGCGATGGGCTTCACGCTGCCGCAGACGTACCGCCACGTGTTGCTGCCGATGGCGTTCCGCGTGATCGTGCCGCCGCTGACCTCCGAGTTCCTGAATATCTTCAAGAACTCGGCGGTGGCGTCGACCATCGGCCTGCTGGAGCTGGCCGCGCAGGGGCGCCAGCTGGTGGACTACACCGCGCGTCCGTATGAATCGTTCATCGCGGTCACGCTGATGTACGCGCTGATCAACGTCACCGTGATGCTGGTGATGCGCTGGGTCGAGGCCCGCACGCGCGTGCCTGGCTTCATCGGCGGCAAGTAAGGGGGCGCCATGGCTTATTCCTTCGATTTCACCTCGATCAACCCGGCCACGCTGCATGTGCTGGGCGAGGGCATGATGGTCTCGCTCAAGATCACCGTCACCGCGGTGGTGGTCGGCATCGTCTGGGGCACCATCCTGGCGATGATGCGGCTGTCGTCGTTCCGGCTGCTGAACTGGTTCGCGCAGGGGTACGTGACCATCTTCCGCTCGATCCCGCTGGTGATGGTGCTGTTGTGGTTCTTCCTGATCATCCCGCAGGTATTGCAGGGCATCTTCAACCTGTCGCCGGCGACCGACCTGCGCATGACCTCGGCGCTGGTGGCGTTCGCGCTGTTCGAGGCCGCCTACTACTCCGAGATCATCCGGGCGGGGATCCAGAGCGTGTCGCGCGGGCAGATGTATGCCGCGCAGGCGCTGGGCATGACCTACGGGCAGTCGATGCGGCTGGTGATCCTGCCGCAGGCGTTCCGCAACATGGTGCCGCTGTTGCTGACGCAGGGCATCATCCTGTTCCAGGATACGTCGCTGGTGTACGTGAGCGCGCTGGCGGACTTCTTCGGCCAGGCCTACGGCATCGGCGAGCGGGATGGCCGCATCGTCGAGATGCTGCTGTTCGCCGGCCTGGTGTACTTCATCATTTGTTTCTCCGCTTCGCTGCTGGTCAAGCGTTATCAGAAAAAGGTGGCTGTATGATCGAAATTAATAACGTTTCCAAGTGGTACGGCTCCTTCCAGGTGCTGACCGACTGCACCACCAAGGTTGCCAAGGGGGAAGTGGTGGTGGTGTGCGGCCCGTCGGGCTCGGGCAAGTCCACGCTGATCAAGACCGTCAACGCGCTCGAGCCGTTCCAGAAGGGCGACATCCTGGTCGACGGCACCTCGGTGGGCAATCCCAAGACCAACCTGCCCAAGCTGCGCTCGCGCGTCGGCATGGTGTTCCAGAACTTCGAGCTGTTCCCGCACCTGTCGATCACCGAGAACCTGACCATCGCGCAGATGAAGGTGCTTGGCCGCTCCAGGGACGAGGCCATGGCCAAGGGCATGAAGTACCTGGAGCGCGTGGGCCTGAAGAGCCAGGCGGAGAAGTACCCCGGTCAGCTGTCGGGCGGACAGCAGCAGCGCGTGGCGATCGCGCGCGCGCTGTCGATGGACCCGATCTGCATGCTGTTCGACGAACCGACCTCCGCGCTGGATCCGGAAATGGTCAACGAAGTGCTGGACGTGATGGTGCAGCTGGCGCAGGAAGGCATGACCATGATGTGCGTGACCCACGAAATGGGCTTCGCGCGCAAGGTGGCGAACCGCGTGATCTTCATGGACCAGGGCAAGATCGTCGAGGATGCCGACAAGGAAGAGTTCTTCGGCGATATCGAGCACCGCTCAGAGCGCGCCAGGCAGTTCCTGTCGAAGATCCTGCATCACTGAACGGACTGGCAGCCTGACTGGCAGCCATATAAAAAGGGACGCCTCGGCGTCCCTTTTTTCGTTGTGCCGGATGGCTCAGGTGCAGGCCGTATTGGCCGCGTTCTTGGCCTGCACCTCGGGCGGGATCGGCACGGTCAGCGTCATGGTCGGGCGCCCGTGCTCGAACATGATCAGCTCGCCGGGGGCGAACTGGGTCCAGGTCTCGTTGTCGGTCAGCGGCGCGGTGGCGATCACGGCGACGCGGTCGTCCGGCGTGGTCACCTGCGCGAAGTCGATCGACAGGTCGGCGTCGATCAGGTGCGCGGTCGAGAACGGCCATTGCCGCACGATGTAGTAGAGGCGGGTCGAGCAGTGGGCAAACAGCGCCTGCCCGTTGCACAGCAGGTAGTTGAACACGCCGTGCAGCGTGATTTCGCGGGTGATGTCGGCCAGCGCGTGGCCCAGTTCGTTCAGCGGCGGCTGCGAGCCCGGGAAGCGCTTGCGCAGGCCCTGCATCAGCGTGCAGAAGGCCAGTTCACTGTCGGTATCGCCCACCGGCTGGTAGACGCCGGACAGGAACGGGGTAAAGCCGTGCAGGTCGCCGTTGTGGGCAAAGATCCAGTGCCGGCCCCACAGCTCGCGCATGAAGGGGTGGCAGTTTTCCAGCAGCACGGTGCCCTGCGTGGCCTTGCGGATATGCGAGATGACGTTCTTGGACTTGATCGGATAGCGCTTGATCAGGTCCGCCACCGGCGAGGTGCCGGCGGACTGGTTGTCGATGAACAGGCGGCAGGCCTTGTCTTCGAAGAAGGCGACACCGAAGCCGTCGGCGTGGTGGTCGGTCAGGCCTCCGCGCGCGGCAAAGCCGGTGAAGGAGAACGTCACGTCGGTCGGCGTGGCGCAGTTCATGCCTAGCAGCTGGCACATGTCGGGGCACCGGTCGGCAGGGGGCTGCCGCTTTGCAATAGAATGCAGGCATTATCCCGCGCGCCCGCGCCGCTGCCAAGCAACCGCGGACGCTCCCCCGCGGTGCCAATGACGCCAGCCATGGCGCCACCATACCTGCTAGCAATCCCGAGAACGATGAGCCAATACAAGATTGCCGTGATTCCCGGAGACGGAATCGGCACGGAAGTCATGCCCGAGGGCATCCGCGTGATGGACGCCGCGGCGCGCCGTTTCGGCATCGACTTCCAGTGGGATCACTTCGATTTTTCCAGCTGCGACTATTACGCCCGCCACGGCAAGATGCTGCCGGACGACTGGTTCGACACGCTGGTGAAGTACGACGCCATCTACTTCGGCGCGGTCGGCTGGCCCGACACGGTGCCCGATCACGTCTCGCTGTGGGGCTCGCTGCTGCAGTTCCGCCGTTCCTTCGACCAGTACGTGAATCTGCGCCCGGTGCGGCTGATGCCGGGCATCCGCAGCCCGCTGGCCGGCCGCCAGCCCGGCGATATCGATTTCTACGTGGTGCGCGAGAACACCGAAGGCGAGTATTCCAGCATCGGCGGCCGCATGTTCCCCGGCACCGAGCGCGAGATCGTGGTGCAGGAAACCGTGATGAGCCGCACCGGCGTCGACCGCATCCTGAAGTTCGCCTTTGAACTGGCCCAGAAGCGCCCGAAAAAGCACCTGACCTCGGCGACCAAGTCCAACGGCATCTCGATCACCATGCCGTACTGGGACGAGCGGGTCGAGGCGATGGCGGCGCATTACCCCGGCATCAAGGTCGACAAGTACCACATCGACATCCTGACCGCGCATTTCGTCCAGCATCCGGACTGGTTCGACGTGGTGGTGGCGAGCAACCTGTTCGGCGACATCCTGTCCGATCTCGGGCCGGCCTGCACCGGCACCATTGGCATTGCGCCGTCGGGCAACATCAATCCGGACCGCACCTTCCCCAGCCTGTTCGAGCCGGTGCACGGCTCGGCCCCGGATATCGCCGGGCGCGGCGTGGCCAACCCGATCGGGCAGATCTGGTGCGGCGCCATGATGCTGGAGTATCTGGGCCATGACGAGGCCGGCGCCGCCGTGCTCGGCGCGATCGAGCAGGTGCTGGCGGCCGGGCCGGAGCACGCGCCGCTGACGCGCGACATCGGCGGCAAGGCCGGTACCGCCGACCTGGGCCGCGCCATCGCGGAGGCGTTGTGACCGCCGGGTTCGCGGGGGACGCCCGCGCACTGCTGCTCGAGACCTTCCACGCCGCGGTGGCGGCGGCCGACCCGCTGCAGATCGTCGCGCAGCACCTGCCGCCGCCCCACGCCGGCGGCCGCACGCTGGTGGTGGGCGCGGGCAAGGCCGCTGCGTCGATGGCCGCGGCGGTCGAGCGCGCCTACGCCGGCAAGGCAACGCTGGAAGGGCTGGTGGTCACGCGCTACGCGCACGGCATGCCGACCGGCCATATCCGCGTGATCGAGGCCGGCCACCCGGTGCCCGACGAGTCGGGCGAGCAGGCCGCGGCGGAGATCCTGGCCGCGGTGCAATCGCTGACGCCGCAGGACCGGCTGCTGGTGCTGGTCTCGGGCGGCGGCTCGAGCCTGCTGTCGCTGCCGGCCGAGGGCATTCCGATGGCCGACCTGAAGGCGACCACCCGGGAATTGCTGCGCTGTGGCGCGCCGATCACCGACATGAACATCGTGCGCAAGCATATCTCGCGCATCCAGGGCGGCCGGCTGGCGCAGGCGAGCCAGGCGCCGGTGACCACGCTGATCGTCTCGGACGTGGCCGGCGACGATCCCAGCGCGATTGCCTCGGGCCCGACCGTGGCGGACCCGAGCACGTTCGACGACGCGCTGCAGATCCTGCGCCGCTACGGCGCCGAGGTGCCGGCCAGCGTGCAGTCGCACCTGGAACGCGGCGCGCGTGGCGAAGTGGCGGAGACGCCCAAGCCCGGCGATCCCTTGTTCGATCGGGTCGACAACATCATGATCGCCACCGCCCACGGCAGCCTCGAGGCGGCCGCCGCGCTGTTCCGCCGGCGCGGCATCACGCCGGTGGTGCTGGGCGATACCGTGACCGGCGAGGCGCGCGAAGTGGCCCGCGTCTATGCCGCGCTGGTGCGCGAGATTCGCGCGTACAATGCGCCGTTCGCCACGCCCGTGGCGCTGATTTCCGGAGGTGAGTGCACGGTCACTTTGCCGGCCGGCGGCGGCGCCAGCAAGGCGCGCGGCGGGCGCTGCTCGGAGTTCCTGCTGTCGCTGGCGGTCGAACTGGCAGGCATGCCCGATGTGTACGCCATCGCCGCCGACACCGACGGCATAGACGGCTCGGAAGACAATGCCGGTGCGCTGGCCGACCCGACCACGCTGGCGCGCGCCGAGGCCGCCGGCCTGCCGGGCCAGCGCCAGCTGGACGCGCACGATGCCTGGGGCCTGTTCGATGCGATCGGCGACCTGGTGGTCACCGGCCCCACGCGCACCAACGTCAACGACTACCGCGCCATCCTGATTCTCTGATTTCGACGAACGCCGGCCGCCGCCGCGGCCGGCCCCAAGCTAGCCATGACCCAGAAGCTCACCATCACCCGCCCGGACGACTGGCACCTGCACCTGCGCGACGGCGCGGCGCTGGCCGCCGTGCTGCCCGACACCGCCCGCCAGTTCGCCCGCGCCATCATCATGCCCAACCTGAAGCCGCCGGTGACCGCGGTGGCGCAGGCACAGGCCTATCGCGCCCGCATCCTGGCGGCGCTGCCGGCCGGCATGCAGTTCGAGCCGCTGATGACGCTGTACCTGACCGACAACACCAGCCCCGAGGAAATCGCGGCGGCCAAGGCCAGCGGCTTCGTGCACGGCGTCAAGCTGTACCCGGCAGGCGCCACCACCAACAGCGACGCCGGCGTGACCGATATCCGCCGCTGCTATCCGGCGCTGGAAGCGATGCAGCGCGAAGGGCTGCCGCTGCTGGTGCACGGCGAAGTGACCGACCCGGCCATCGATATCTTCGACCGCGAGGCCGTGTTCATCGAACAGGTGATGACGCCGCTGCGCCGCGACATGCCTGAACTGAAGGTGGTCTTCGAGCACATCACCACCAAGGATGCGGCACAGTACGTGCGCGACGCGAGCGGCCCGGTCGGCGCCACCATCACCGCGCACCACCTGCTCTACAACCGCAACGCCATCTTCACCGGCGGCATCCGCCCGCACTACTATTGCCTGCCGGTGCTCAAGCGCGAAACCCACCGCGAGGCGCTGGTGGCGGCCGCCACCTCGGGCAGCGAGCGCTTCTTCCTGGGTACGGACAGCGCCCCGCACGCGCGTGGCCTGAAGGAACATGCCTGCGGCTGCGCCGGCTGCTATACCGCGCTGCATGCGATGGAGCTGTATGCCGAAGCCTTCGACGCCGCCGGCGCGCTCGACAAGCTGGAAGCCTTCGCCAGCTTCAACGGCCCGGCATTCTACGGCCTGCCGCGCAACACCGGCACGCTGACGCTGGAGCGCGAGGACTGGGAACTGCCGGCCGAGCTGCCCTACGGCGACGCCACGCTGGTGCCGCTGCGCGGCGGCGAAACGCTGCGCTGGAAGGCACGCTGAAGCCTTGCGCAAACAGCAGACCGCGGCCGGCGAGCACTTCGCCGCCGCGCTGGCCGGGATCGACTGGTCCCGGCCGTGGTTCCAGCCTTTTGCCGCACACGGCGCCGCGCTGGCGGCGGCAGTGCAGGGCGGTGCCGACCTGCGCAGCGGGCTTGATGCACGCGCCGCGGCACTGGACCTGCGCAATGCGCGCGGGCTGCCGCTGCGCTTTGTCGCCCAGCACGCCTTGCCGGACGGCAGCGCCTATGAAGCGCATATCCATGCCACTGGCGAAGTCCCTACCCGCCACAATCTCCACGACTTCTTCAACGCGCTGGTCTGGCTGCATTTCCCGCAGGCCAAACGCGCCCTCAACCAGATCCAGGCCGATGTCATCGCCCGCCATGGCGTAACGACCACGCGCGGCGGCGTGCGCGATGCGGCGACGCTGTTCGACGAGAACGCGGTGCTGTTCCTCGGCACCGACCAGGGCATGACCGCGGCGCTCAGGGGGTTCGCGTGGGGGCGGCTGTTCGTCGATGGTCGGTCCCGATGGGACAGGGACTGCGCGGTGGTGCCGTTCGGCCACGCCTTGCTCGAAAAGCTGGTGCAGCCGTACAAGTCGGTGACGGCGCATGCCTGGCCAATGCCGCTGGTGCCCGGCGATCCTGCGCTCGATGCGGTGCTTGCCGGGTCACTGCTGTCCGCGGCCGATGCCGGCGCGTTGCGGGGCGGACGCAGCTTTGCGCCGCTGCCGGTGATGGGCATCCCGGGCTGGTGCGAAGACAACGCGGACCCGGACTTCTATGCCGATGCCACCGTATTCCGCCCCGGCCGGCGCCGCGACCGGGAGGCCGGCTGACGCCCCGGCAAGCGGGCGCAATCGGTGTTAGACTGCGGGCCGCAAAGCAGGCCAGGCAACCGCTGCCTGCACCGCAAGGTGCAGGGGGAGGAAAGTCCGGACTCCACAGGGCAGGGTGTTGGCTAACAGCCATCCACGGCAACGTGCGGAATAGGGCCACAGAGACGAGTCTTGCCGCCGGGTTCGCCCGGCGGGAAGGGTGAAACGCGGTAACCTCCACCTGGAGCAATCCCAAATAGGCAGGCGATGAAGCGGCCCGCTGAGTCTGCGGGTAGGGAGCTGGAGCCGGCTGGTAACAGCCGGCCTAGAGGAATGGTTGTCACGCGCCGCGCGCCGCAAGGCGGGCGGGGCGCACAGAATCCGGCTTATCGGCCTGCTTTGCTTCAGTCATCGGCACGGCCCGGCGCCCGCGCGGCGCACCGGGCCGTCCAAACTTCCCTCAGCCTTCGACGATTTCCAGCGTGTGCGTGATCTCGGCCGTCTTGGCCAGCATGATCGACGCCGAGCAGTACTTCTCATGCGACAGCTTGATCGCGCGCTCGACCGTGGCGGGGTTGAGATTCTTGCCGGTGACCACAAAATGGAAGTTGATGCGGGTGAACACCTTGGGATCTTCGCCGGCGCGTTCGGCCTGCAGCTGCACGCTGCAGCCCGTAACGTCCTGGCGGCCGCGCTTGAGGATCAGCACCACGTCATAGGCGGTGCAGCCGCCCGTGCCCAGCAGTACCATTTCCATGGGCCGCGGGGCCAGGTTGTGGCCACCACCTTCGGGGGCGCCGTCCATGGCAACGATATGGCCGCTGCCGGTCTGGGCGACGAAGCTCATGCCGTCGGCGCCCATCCATGTTACTTTGCATTCCATTTTGTTCGTTCCTGTGCTGTGTTTTGTCGGTTTGCGATCACAAGCGCGTGATCACGAATCTTGCTTTTCCGAGTATATGGCAACGTCAAGTTCGGGGCATTGAGGCCGATAACCTTAGAAAACCTGAGGGTTTCCTCTAATATGTGGTCGGGATGATACGTTCGTTTGTTCTGTAAGCTGTTGATTTTTAAAGAATAGATTCACAACGGATCAGCCCCGGTAACGTTTCGTAATACGGAATCACATTTCGCAGTGCAAATTTCCCTTGCATCCGGACAAACCCTAGGTATAATTCCAATCATTGAACGACGGCGCAGACAGCGCGCCAGAGTGCGAAAGCGAAGCCCCCGGCCAAGCCCGCCGCACCGCCCGCAAGTCCCTCCGTCGATCTCCAGGTGTCTCCTCCACCCTCCTCCTTTGGTGGATTCAAACCCAAGCTCAAACGCTTGGGTTTTTTTTCGCCTGAACACATCGCGCCCGCCTCACAAGTGCTTTGAACGGCCCGGGACCGCTGCCCATCGGCGTCGATCTTGACGAAAATCTTAGTCTTTGCTTGTGCGCTCGCCACGGCCGCCAGTATAATCGAGGGCTTTTCCGTCATGCCCGCGGAAGAAGAAGACAGCAGGACCCGGCCACCCCCGTGGCGGCCACAAGACTTGCAGGGGCGAGCACAAGCCTTCGCGAGTCGGATTACGGGCACGAACCAATAGTCAGGAAAAATCATGAAGACCTTTTCCGCCAAGCCTCATGAGGTAAAGCGCGACTGGTACGTGATTGACGCGACGGACAAAGTCCTCGGCCGTGTTGCCAGCGAAGTGGCACGCCGTCTGCGCGGCAAGCACAAGCCGGAATTCACTCCGCACGTCGACACGGGTGATTACATCATCATCGTCAATGCAGCCAAGCTGCGTGTCACGGGTACCAAGGAAACGGACAAGAAGTACTATCGCCATTCGGGCTACCCGGGCGGTATCTACGAAACGACGTTCGGCAAGATGCAGCAGCGTTTCCCGGGCCGTGCCCTGGAAAAGGCTGTCAAGGGCATGCTGCCGAAGGGTCCGCTGGGCTATGCGATGATCAAGAAGCTGAAGGTTTACGCCGAAGCCGAGCATCCGCACGAAGCGCAGCAGCCCAAGGCGCTGGAAATCTAAGGAGGCCAATCCATGATCGGTAACTGGAATTACGGTACTGGCCGCCGCAAGAGCGCTGTGGCACGTGTCTTCATCAAGTCGGGCAAGGGCGACATCGTCGTCAACGGCAAGCCCATCAAAGAGTATTTCGCTCGCGAAACCTCGCTGATGATCGTGCGCCAGCCGCTGGAACTGACCGCTCACGCTGAAACGTTCGACATCAAGGTCAACGTCACCGGCGGCGGCGAAACCGGCCAGGCCGGCGCAGTGCGCCACGGCATCACCCGCGCCCTGATCGACTACGACGCGACCCTGAAGTCGGCCCTGTCGAAGGCTGGCTACGTCACGCGCGATGCACGTGAAGTCGAGCGTAAGAAGGTCGGCTTCCACAAGGCGCGTCGTCGCAAGCAGTTCTCGAAGCGCTGATGCGTTTTCGCGGATCCGGCCTGCCGGATCTTGCGAAACCAGAAAAACCGCACGCTGGCCGTGCGGTTTTTTTTCGCCCGCTGGCTACGGAACCGGCCCCGTGCTGCCGTCATAGTGAGCAGGCCGCCATACTTTTGTGGGGTATCCGGCCGCACGCGGCTACAATCACGCCCTGTCGCCGACGGCAAGTCCGGCTTGCCGGCGCGGTTGCGCCATGGGCAGGCCAGCCTGGCACGAACGAGAGAGGAGTGAGAGTCATGCTGTTTTCCAAGAAGAAGGGCCTTTCGATCGACACGCTGATTGGCGAGGACACCGCCATCGACGGCGACCTGGTGTTTGCCGGCGGCCTGCGCCTGGACGGGCGGGTGCGCGGCAACGTGACCGCGGCGCCGGGCAAGCCCAGCATGCTGGTGGTGAGCGAGAAGGGCATGGTCGAGGGCGAAATCAGCGTCGGCCACCTGGTGCTGAACGGCACCGTCAAGGGCCCGGTGCAGGCCGCCGACCTGCTGGAGCTGCAGCCGCAGGCGCGGGTGCTCGGGGACGTGCGCTATGCTGCGCTCGAAATGCACCAGGGTGCGCTGGTCGAAGGCCGCCTGATGCCGATGGTGCAGGGCGAGGTCAGGGCGTTGCCGAACTTGATGGAGGCCGCGCCTGCGGACCAAGTGACGGAAGCGGCCGAAGCGGCCGATAACGAACCGGCCGCCGCAGACGAAACTCCCGCGGTCGAGGCCAGTCCCACTGAAAAGGCCGCATAGCGGCGACTTCGTTGCCCGGAACCCCTTGAAAACACAAGGTTTCGGCACGATTTCCCAGTAGCGCTTAGAATACAGGCGTATCTAAACAGGAGAACACCCCATGAACGCAGTCGCAGAGGCACCCGTTACCGAGGACGTGCCGGCACCGTTCGTCTTTACCGACAGCGCCGCCGACAAGGTCAAGCAGTTGATCGAGGAAGAGGGCAATGCCGAGCTGAAACTGCGCGTGTTCGTGCAGGGCGGCGGCTGCTCCGGCTTCCAGTATGGCTTTACCTTCGACGAGGAAGTCAACGAAGACGACACCACCATGGTCAAGAACGGCGTCACCCTGCTGATCGACTCGATGAGCTACCAGTATCTGGTCGGCGCCGAGATCGACTACAAGGAAGACATCAACGGCGCGCAGTTCGTGATCAAGAACCCGAATGCTTCGACCACCTGCGGTTGCGGCTCGTCGTTCTCGGTCTGAGCGATCCCGGTCTCAACAAAAAACGCACCTTCGGGTGCGTTTTTTGTTGTCCGCGCCGGCTTAGCGCGGCGCGCGCCAGACCACCGGGAACCAGTCTTCGCGCATGCGCTCGCCGGTTTGCTGGCCGATGCCGGGGAACGGCGGCGAGGTGCGTCCGGGGCGCTGCATGAAGCGCACGTCGTCGCCGAGGAAACGGGCAGAGAACGCCCGCCGCCGCCCGGTGCCGGTATTGCCGGCGGCACCGTGCACGGTGCGGAAGTCGAACACCACCGCATCGCCCGGTTCCAGTTCCGGAGCCAGCAGCGTGTGGCTGCCGTCCTCCACGTCCGGCATCTCCATGAACGCGTCATCGCCGCCGTAGAAGTTCTCGTTGCTGGCCCAGCGCTTGGGCCGCACCAGCCGCGGCCAGCGGTGCGAGCCGGCCACCACGCGCAGTGTGTTGGCCTGCGTGACGGGGTCCAGAGGAATCCAGTAGCTCGCGGTCTGGGTGCCGTCGACGCAGTAGTAGGGCAGGTCCTGGTGCCATGGGGTCGGCTTGGCGGTGCCGGGCTCCTTGACCAGGATGTGCTCGTGGAACACCTGCACCACCTGCGACTGCATGATCCGTCCGGCGATGCCGGCTGCGGCCGACTCGCGGATAAAGGCGGCGAACGGGCCGATGCGCTGCCAGTTGCAATAGTCCTCGAAGAAGCGCCCACCCTCGCCGGCGCGCACGTTCTCGATGGCAAAGGGGCCGGGCTCGGCCAGGTTCTGCGCGAAGCCTTCGCGCAGGCGCTCGACCCAGTCGGTAAAGGCGCCGCGCAAGACCAGCACGCCGTCGCGCTGGTAGGTGTCGATCTGTTCCGGGGTGATGTCCATGGCGATAGTGTGGGGGGCGATGGGCCCAGTATCGCCATGCGCGTGGGATAGGAAAAGCATATATTTCCTATGTTGCGATATAGGAAAACATGATCCCTTTTTCATTCCGGCAGCTCGAGTACTTTGTCGCCGCCGCCGAGCACGGCAGCATCAGCGCGGCAGCCCGGGCGCGCCATGTGTCGCAGCCGTCGGTATCGACCGCGATCGCCCAGCTGGAGGACACGCTGGGCGAGCCGCTGTTCAGGCGGCAGGTCAGCCGCGGGCTGTCGCTGACCCCGGCCGGGCAGCGCCTGCTGGGCAAGGCCCGCGACGTGCTGGCGCTGGCCGCGGGGCTTGCCGCCGACGATGGCGCCGGCCGCGGCCTGAGCGGCCAGCTGTCGCTGACCTGCTTCCAGGACCTGGGCCCGTACTTCGTGCCACGCCTGCTGGCCGGGCTGCGCGAACGCCACCCCGGCATCTCGGTGACCCTGTTCGAGGCCGACCTCGCCACCGTCCATCGCACCTTGCACGCCGGCAAGGCTGAGCTGGCGCTGACCTATGAACTGGGACTCGACGCCCGCACCGAGCGCCGTACGCTGGCAGAGCTGGCGCCCTACGCGTTGATCCCGGCCACCCATCCGCTGGCAAGCGGCGCCGATGTCAGCCTGGCCGACCTGGTCGGCGAGCGGCTCATCCTCGAAGACATCCCCCAGACCCGCGAGTACTTCCTGTCATTGTTCTGGGCGCATGGGTTGCGCCCGGCGCTGCACCAGTACACGCAGACCTTCGAGATGCAGCGCGGGCTGGTGGCGCATGGCTATGGCGTGGCGCTGTCGTGCACGCGGCCCGCGGGCGACCACAGCTACGACGGCGTGCCGATCGCCTGCCTGCCGCTGCGCGAGCCGGTGACGCCGCAGCGTGTGGTGCTGGCGCACTCGCCGGCCATGCGGGCGTCGCCGCTGGCGCAGGCGTTCATGGATTGGGTCGATGCAGGGGAGGGCGGCGCCGGGGTTCAGCGCGGGTAGATCGCGCCCAGCACGCGCGGCCCGGCGGCGCCGGTCACGGTGGGGACGTTGCCGGGCAGGCGCAGCAGGCACTGGCGCGCCAGCCAGGCAAAGGCGATGGCTTCGACCTGCGACACCGGCACGCCGTAGTCGTCGGAGGTCTCGATGGCCACGCCAGGCAGGGCCTGCGCCAGCCGCGCCATCACGAAGGCATTGCGCGCGCCGCCGCCGCAGACGATCAGCCGCCGCGCGGCGGGCGCGCTGGCGCGCACGTCGCGCGCGATGGCCTCGGCGGTCAGTGCCGCCAGGGTGGCCTGCACGTCGGCCGGCGCGAGCTGCGCAAACGCCGCAAGCCGTGCCTCCAGCCAGCCGGGATGAAACAGGTCGCGACCGGTGCTCTTGGGCGGCGCCGCGCTGAAATAGGGCTCGGCCAGGCACTGCGCCAGCAGCGCGGCGTCGACGCGCCCGCTGGCGGCCCAGTCGCCGTTGCGGTCGAAGGCGAGTCCGCGGTGGCGGCCGATCCAGTAGTCGAGCAGCGCATTGCCCGGCCCGCAGTCGAAGCCGCTGACGGGGCCGTCCGCTGCCGGCAGGATGCTGATGTTGGAGATGCCGCCGATATTGCAGGCCACGCGGGTCTCGGCGTCGCTGCCGAACAGCGCGTGGTGCAGCGCCGGCACCAGCGGTGCCCCCTGTCCGCCGGCAGCGAGGTCGCGGCTGCGGAAGTCCGCCACCACGTCGATGCCGGCCAGCTCGGCCAGCCGCGCCGGATGCTGGCTCTGGCGGGTATAGCCGATGCCGTCGTAGAGGCCGGGCCGGTGGCGGATGGTCTGGCCGTGGGCGCCGATGGCGGCGACCGAGGCGGCATCGATGCGCGCCTCGCGCAACAGCGCGGCGACGCAGTCGGCGTACACCTGCGCCAGCGCGTTGGCCGCCAGGGCCTCGCGGTGGATCTCGTCCTCGCCCGGCTGCTGCAGGGCGCCGAAGGCGGCGCGCAGCGTGTCGGGGAAGGGCTGGCTGGCGGCCGCCAGCACCGCGGGGCGCGCGCCGCTGAAATCGACCAGCACAGCATCGGCACCGTCCATGCTGGTGCCGGACATGATGCCGATATAGCGTTCGCTGCCGGGCACGGGGATCACGGTGGACGCGCTCAGTTGGCGGCGGTCAGCACGTTGTAGGTGCGCAGCGCGTTGATGCGGCTGAGCAGCCCGCTGGTGTAGGTCAGGAATTCCTGGCGCGACTTGCCGGTCAGCGCGGGCGATTCCATCAGCGTGATGGTCAGCGGGTTCTGCGGCACGTCGTTGAAGCGGAACTCGTAGTGCAGGTGCGGGCCGGTGGCCCAGCCGGTCGCGCCGACATAGCCGATCAGCTGGCCCTGGCGCACCGTCTGCCCCTGGCGCATGCCGGCAAAGCCGGACAGGTGCGCGTAGTAGGTGGAGTAGCCGTTGGGATGCGACAGGATGATGATGTTGCCGTAGCCGTTCTGCTGGCCGACGAACTCGACCACGCCGTCGCCGGTCGCCAGCACCTTGGTGCCGGTGGGGGCGGCGAAGTCGACGCCCTTGTGCTGGGCCCAGTCGTGATGCAGCGGATGCTCGCGGCCGCCGAAGCCCGACGACACGCGCGAGAACTCCACCGGCGAGCGCAGGAACGGCCGCTTCATGCTGCGCCCGTCGAAGGTGTAGTAGGCCCCGCCGTCCTTGCTGCCCTCGGGAGCGAACCACAGCGCCTGGTGCAGCTGGTTGCGGTTGATCAGTTCGAGCGCGACCACGCGGCCGTTGCGCACGAAGGTGCCGTCGCGGAAGCCCGCCTCATAGATGATGCGGAAGCGGTCGCCGGCGGCGATGTCATGGTGGAAGTCGATCACGCCGGAGAAGATCGACAGCATCTGCTGCACGACTTCGTCGGGCACGTTGGCCGCGTCCATGGCCTTGAAGAAGCCGCCGGAGGAAATCGCGCCCGAGGCCATCTCGTAGTGCACGTCGTTGTCGACGCGCTGCACCTTGGCCTTGTAGGCGGCGGCGGTGTCGCCGCTGGCGGCGCGCACGCGCTCGATCACCAGCTCGCGCGAGGCCGCGGCGTCGCCGCCGAGGTTGGCCTGCAGCGACACCAGCGTGTTGCTCTCGTCGATTTCCGCCTGCACTGCCTGGCCCGGGTTCAGGTTGAACAGGCCGCGCGCGGTGGGGTTCTTGACGATGAACGCCTGCGCGTCGGCATCGTCCACGCCCAGGCGCTTGAGCAGGCTGGCAATGGTGTCGCCGCGCTGCATGCGCTCTTCGCGCACGTACACGGCCTGGGTATCGGTGAGCTGTTCGAGCTGTTCGCGCACGTCCGGCATGCGCAGGGCCTGCTGGGTGCGGGGCGCGCGCGGATCGTCGTAGGCGCTGCGGGGTGCGACACCCATGGCCGCGGCCATGCCGAGCGTGAAGATCGCACCGACCGAGGCCGTCAGTTGTTTGCGCCGCCGCGCATGCTGGGGGTTGGTCGGATCGACCAGCACCACCAGCTCACGCGCGAAAACTTCGCGGAGTCTGGACCACATCACGTAAAATTCAACCTTGGTCTGAGCCCGCTGCCGGGGACGATGTGTCTCGTCTGCCTTCCTCCCCCGAGGTGCGGCGCGTGCTGTCAGTATTCAGTAATCTTGGCCGCCTGCCTTGCTGTGCAAAGTGACGGGTGGCGCACCGGAAAGGCTTCCGCAGGCGCCCGGAAACGCGGATTATACCAAAATCCGGCCCTGGCGGCTGTCGGCAGATTTCCTAAAATTTCAAGTATTTCAAAGACTTACGTGATGACTGAAGTTGCCTCGGCCGCACCGGCCAAATACCCCCTGACGCCCTCGGTGATGCAGGCCCTGGAAATCTCCAGGCGCGGCTGCGACGAGTTGCTGATCGAAGCGGAGTGGGCGCAGAAGCTGGCGCGCAGCGAGGCCACCGGCGTGCCGCTGCGCATCAAGCTGGGCCTGGACCCGACCGCGCCCGACATCCATATCGGCCACACCGTGGTGCTGAACAAGCTGCGCCAGCTGCAGGACCTCGGCCACCAGGTGATCTTCCTGATCGGCGACTTCACCTCGACCATCGGCGACCCGTCGGGCCGCAACAGCACGCGCCCGCCGCTCACACGCGAGCAGATCGAGGCCAATGCCCAGACCTACTACCGCCAGGCCAGCCTGGTGCTCGACCCGGCCCGCACCGAGATCCGCTACAACAGCGAATGGTGCGATCCGCTCGGCGCGCGCGGCATGATCCAGCTCGCCGCCAAGTACACCGTGGCGCGCATGATGGAGCGCGACGACTTCACCAAGCGCTTCCGCTCCGGGATTCCGATTTCCGTGCACGAGTTCCTCTACCCGCTGATGCAGGGCTACGACTCGGTGGCGCTGAAGTCCGACCTGGAGCTGGGCGGCACCGACCAGAAGTTCAACCTGCTGGTGGGGCGCGAGCTGCAGAAGGAATACGGCCAGGAGCCGCAGTGCATCCTGACCATGCCGCTGCTGGTGGGCCTGGACGGTGTCGAGAAGATGTCCAAGTCCAAGGGCAACTACGTGGGGGTGACCGAAGCCCCCAACGAGATGTTCGGCAAGCTGATGAGCATCTCGGACGACCTGATGTGGCAGTACTTCACGCTGCTGTCGTTCCGCCCGATGAGCGAGATCGACCTGATGAAGCAGGAGATCGCCGCCGGGCGCAACCCGCGCGACTGCAAGGTGCTGCTGGCGCAGGAGATCGTGGCGCGCTTCCACAGCCAGGCCGATGCCGAGAAGGCGCTGGAAGACTTCAACCACCGCGCCCGCGGCGGCGTGCCGGACGATATCCCGGCGGTGAGCCTGGCCGGCGCGCCGCTGGGCATCGCGCAGCTGCTCAAGCAGGCCAACCTGGTGCCGTCGACCTCGGAAGCCAACCGCAATATCGAACAGGGCGGCGTCAAGATCGACGGCGCCACCGTGAGCGACAAGGCCACCAAGGTGGCCGCGGGCACCTACGTCGTGCAGGTCGGCAAGCGCCGCTTCGCGCGCGTAACGCTGGCCTGAGGCGGCGATGATCGCGCTGATCCAGCGGGTAGCCCAGGCCCGCGTAACGGTCGCAGGCCGCACCACCGGCGAGATCGGCGCCGGCCTGCTGGCGCTGGTCTGCGCCGAGCGCGGCGACACCGAGGCGCAGGCAGAGCGGCTGCTGGCCAAGTTGCTGTCGTACCGGGTGTTTTCCGATGCGGACGGCAAGATGAACCTGCCGGTGCAGAACATGGACGGCAACGGCAATCCGGGCGGGCTGCTGGTGGTATCGCAGTTCACGCTGGCGGCCGATACCAACAGCGGCACGCGGCCCAGCTTTACCCCCGCGGCCTCGCCCGAGGACGGCCGGCGCCTGTACGAGCATTTCGTGGCGCGGGCGCGCGCAGCGCATCCGCAGGTGCAGACCGGCGAGTTCGGCGCGATGATGCAGGTCAGCCTGGTCAACGACGGTCCGGTCACGTTCTGGCTGCGCGTGGCACCGGCCTGAACCGATTCGAAGCTGCCGCGTCTACGGCGCGGCATCAAGACAGGAGAGACAAATGAAACTCTGGAGCAAGTCCTTCAACGACAACGCGCCGATCCCCGGCGAGTTCGCCTTCTGCGTGCCCGACGCCGCCGCCCACGTGGCCCTGTCGAACAACCGCAATCCCGACCTGCACTGGGAAGACGCGCCGGCCGAGACGCGCTCGTTCGTGCTGATCTGCCACGACCGCGACGTCCCCAGCAAGGGCGACGACGTCAACCAGGAAGGCCGCGAAGTGCCGGCCTCGCTGCCGCGCGTGGACTTCTTCCATTGGGTGCTGGTCGACATCCCGCCCGGGCTGACCTCGATCGCCGCGGGCTCGCACAGCGACGGCGTGATCGCGCGCGGCAAGCCGGGCCCGGAAGCCGCCGGCGGCACCGCCACCGCGGGCGGCCTGCGCCACGGCATCAACGACTATACCGGCTGGTTTGCCGGCGATGCCGACATGAAGGGCGACTACTACGGCTATGACGGCCCGTGCCCGCCGTGGAACGACGCGCTGCTGCACCACTACGTGTTCACGCTGTATGCGCTCGACCTCGACCGGCTGCCGCTGGAAGGCACCTTTACCGGCACCCAGGTGCGCGAGGCGATCCAGGGCCACGTGCTGGCGCAGGCCAGCCTGACCGGCACCTATACGCTGAACCCGAAGCTGGCAAAGTCATCGGCGGCCTGAAGCCGGGCCGGTGCCGCGTCCCGCGCGGTGCCGGGCCGGCATGGCCCCAAGCAAGCACCCGCAGCAACCCCGAAGGAAACGGCATGTCGCAAAGCCCCGGGCCGCATTCGCTGGCCTTTACCCACCTGATCGTGATCCGCCACGGCGAAACGGCCTGGAACCGGGAGCGCCGGCTGCAAGGCCAGCTCGATATTCCGCTGAACGACACCGGCCATGCGCAGGCACGGGCGCTGGCAACTGCGCTGGCGGGCGAGCCGATCGATGCGGTGTATGCCAGCGACCTGTCGCGCGCGATGGAAACCGCCGCGCCGCTGGCCGAGGCGCTGGGGCTGCAGGTGCGTGCCGATGCGCGCCTGCGCGAGCGCAGCTACGGCGCGCTGCAGGGCAAGACCTACGCCGAGGTGGCCGAGCACCTGCCGGAAGACTTTGCCCGCTGGCAGGCGCGCGTCCCTGATTACGCGCCGCCCGAGGGCGAGTCGCTGCTGGGCTTCCACGAACGCGCGGTCGATGCGGTGCTGGCGCTGTCGCGCCGGCACCCGGGCGAGCGCATCGCGCTGGTCGCGCACGGCGGCGTGCTCGACTGCCTCTACCGCGAGGCCACCGGCATGACGCTGGAAGCGCCACGCCAGCACGAGCTGCTCAATGCCAGCGTCAACCGCCTGCGCAGCGACAGCACCCACCTGACCCTGGCCCAGTGGGGCGACGTCAGCCACCTCGAGAACCTGGCGCTGGACGAGGTGGACCGGCGCGTGCCGTAGCCGCGGCGCTAGACCCTGACGCGGAACGGCGTGAAGTTGGTATGCCGGTCGAAATAATCTTCGTTCTCGGCCCGCTTCAAGAAGCCCACCACCTTGTACGTCACCGGTGTCATCACCACTTCCCAGCCGGTCTTCAGCACGTACTGCGCCACCGCCACCTGGACCACCTGCTCCAGCGGCCAGATGCCGTAGAAGGCGATCACATAGAACAGCGACGAGTCCACCAGCTCGCCGGCCAGCGTCGAGCCGATGGTGCGCGTCCACAGCCAGCGGCCGCCGGTCCACAGTTTCATCTTGGCCAGCACGTAGCTGTTGGTAAAGCTGCCGCAGCAGAACGCAATCAGCGAACCGAGCGCGATGCGCCAGGTGTTGCCGAACACGTCCTGCAGGCTCTTCTGGTAGTCCGCCATGAACGGCGCGACCGGCATGTTCAGCACCACCACGCTCATGAAGGTGGCGAAGGCCAGCGCGGCAAAGCCTGCCCAGACCACGCGGCGGTCGCGCCCGTAGCCGTAGACCTCGGTGAGCACGTCGCCGAAGATGTATGAGACCGGGAAAAACAGCACGCCCGCGCCGAAGGTGACCGTGCCAACCAGCGGCAGCGTGACCTGCGCCGCCTTGGCCGCGCCGATCAGGTTCGAGCACAGCAGCACGGTGACGAAGGCCACCATGACGAAGTCGTAGTAGCGGTAGACGCGGCCCGGTTGGGACGTGCTGGCGGTGACTGCGGACATGGGGGCTCCCGGTCGGAGGCGCTGGCGCGCCATGTTTGGGCGCGATTATGCCAGCGGGCCACGCAATCCGCCGCGCCTTGTCGTGGCGACGGCAGCCCGAAACAATGCTTGCGGTCTAAGCCGGGAACCCAGAAGGAGAATGCCCGGCCGGGGCCGGGCATGGGAGGAGTGGAGGGCGCGGAGCCGTGCCGTGGCCGCGTCAGATATTCAGCTTGGTGATCTTGGAGCCGTTCACCGAGACGTCGAACATCAGCCCGGCGTTGGTCTGCACGAAGCCCACCACCGGCTGCTGCGTGGTCAGCGTATCGAGCTGGCCGTTGGCGCCCACCTTGGCCAGCGCCACGTTGGCGTCGACCCCGGCGGTCCAGCCGCTGCTGCTGACAAACTTGTTGTACGCCTCGGGCGTCATGAACATGATCACCATCGTCTTGGACTGGCCACCGGCGGTCAGGCCGACCGAGGCCTGCGCGGTGCTGTAGTAACCCACCGTCGAACCCCGCGAGCGCAGCGCGCCTTCGCCATACTCGCCGCCGACCACCAGGCCGGCCGCGATCACGCGCGGGAACACCAGGATGCCCTGCGCGCGCTGGGCCAGCTCGCGCGAGCCGTTGACCGACGAGTACAGCCGGTTCAGGGCGCCATCGACGCCGGCATCGATTTCCTTGCGCTTGGCGGCCGGATCGTTCGAGGCGCTGGTGCCGGTGGTGGTGCAGCCCGCGGCCATCACGGTGGCGACGAGCAGGCCCGATCCGGCAACCCGGGTGACAAAGTGGCGACGATTCATAGGTAACCTCCTGATGGGAAAAGTACCGCGCCTGATTCAGTGGCTCAGTTTGCTGCGGCTGCCGCTGGCGCCCTGACCGTAATGGCCACGACTTCACGGTAGACGATCTTGGCCATCTGGCCCTGCTTGATGCCCTTCAGGTCGATGGCCGGGTCTTGCACCTTGACCGTGCGCAGCGTCTCGCGCGGGCCGCGGAAGGTGAGCAGGCGCTTGGCCGGGTCGATCTTGGTGATCTGGGCGGTCACCGTGGTGGTGATCTCGCGCATGACGCCGGGCTTGCCGCCCTCGGCCGCGCGCGTGGTGCGGTCGACCGATTCCGCCAGTGCCGTCGCCTTGCTGTCGACCGGCTCGAGCGCAGCGACCAGCGCGGCGCCGCGCGCCACGGTGAGGATGTCACCCTTGCGGATCTGGCCGAAATTGCGGACTTCGTCGCCGCCTACCAGTTCCACCACGTTGCCGCGCGGGCCTTGCACCAGCACCGCCTTGGTTTCGGGATCGATATCGACGATCTTGCCGCTGATGACCGCTTCTTCCGCCACGCCGACCGGCGCCGGCGGGCGCTGGGCGTTGGCCGTGCCGGCGCTGAATGCGGTCACGGCGATAAGGGCGGCGAGCAGGCTGGAACACTGGCGGATCATGGCTTTCCTTGACAGGTTTGCAAAGGAGCCGTGCCTCGGGCGGACACAGCCGTCATGGCACCGGGCGGGCGCCGATGAAGCCATTGTGGACAATCGGCCACCGGCCAGCAATCCACTTCGAAAAAATTTGGGGTGCGAATTTAAAACGTTTAATTGATCGCGACATGTGCGCCATGGCACACGTCCCCGCCGGCCGGTTCAGGCGTCGCCGAACAGTTCGCCGCCGTCGCCAGCCATGCCTTGCGGGCCGGCCAGGCCGAAATGCCGGTAGGCCGCCGCGGTGGCGACGCGCCCGCGCGGGGTGCGCTGCAGATAGCCCTGCTGGATCAGGTAGGGCTCGAGCACGTCCTCGATGGTGTCGCGCTCTTCCCCAATGGCGGCGGCAAGGTTGTCCACCCCGACCGGGCCGCCGCCGAACTTGTGCAGCACCGCCTCGAGCAGCTTGCGGTCCATCAGGTCGAAGCCGACGCGGTCGACATCGAGCATGGCCAGTGCGGCATCGGCCATCTGGCGCGTGATGGTGCCGTCGCCCTTGACCTCGGCGTAGTCGCGCACCCGGCGCAGCAGCCGGTTGGCGATGCGGGGCGTGCCGCGCGCGCGCCGGGCGATTTCCAGCGCGCCTTGCGGATCGATGCGGGCGTGCAGCAACTGCGCCGAGCGGCTGACGATGCGGGCCAGCTCCTCGGCGGTGTAGAACTCCAGCCGCGCAACGATGCCGAAGCGGTCGCGCAGCGGGTTGGTCAGCATGCCGGCGCGCGTGGTGGCGCCCACCAGCGTGAACGGCTGCAGGTCCAGCTTGACCGAGCGCGCCGCCGGGCCTTCGCCGATCATGATGTCGATCTGGTAGTCCTCGAGCGCCGGGTACAGGATTTCCTCGACTACCGGCGAGAGCCGGTGGATCTCGTCGATGAAGAGGACGTCGTTGGCTTCCAGGTTGGTCAGCAGCGCGGCGAGGTCGCCGGGGCGCTCGAGCACCGGGCCCGAGGTCTGGCGCAGGTTGACCCCCATCTCGCGCGCGATGATGTGGGCCAGCGTGGTCTTGCCCAGCCCGGGCGGGCCGAACAGCAGCACGTGGTCGAGCGCCTCGCGGCGCTTGCGCGCCGCGTGCATGAAGATGTCCAGCTGTCCGCGCACCTTTTCCTGGCCGACATACTCGTCCAGCAGCTTGGGCCGCAGTGCGCGCTCGAACGCCTCCTCCTGCGACGAGGCAGGGGTGGCGGCGATCACGCGGGAGGGGGCGGCAAGCTTGTCTGTTTCGATCATGGTGGTCAGGGGCCCGGACAGCGGCAACAATGCGCCATTCTACGCGCCATTTTGCGGCGCAACCCCGGGCTCAGCCCTTCGACAGCGCCTTCAGCGCCAGCTTGATGCCCTCGGACACCCCGGTGCCGGCCGGCACCTGCTTGATCGCGGCCGCGGCCTCCTTCTCCGAGTAGCCCAGCGCCAGCAGCGCATTGAGCACGTCGACGGCACTGTCGGGCACCGCCGGCGCGCCGGGCGCGTGGCCCAGTTCCGCGCCCAGCTTGCCCTTGAGCTCCAGCAGCAGCCGCTCGGCGGTCTTCTTGCCGATGCCGGGGATGCGCGTCAGACGCCCGGCTTCCTGCAGCGTGATCGCCTGCGCCAGCTCGGGCACGGACATGCCCGACAGCACCGCCAGCGCCATGCGCGCGCCGATGCCGGTGATCTTGATCAGCTCGCGAAAGGTGTTGCGCTCGGCCGCGCTGCCGAAGCCGTACAGCAGGTGCGCATCCTCGCGCACGATCAACTGCGTCAGCAGGGTCACTGGCTGGCCCACCGCGGGCAGGTTGTAGAAGGTGCTCATCGGCACGTCGACCTCGTAGCCGACGCCGTGGCAGTCGACCAGCAGGTGCGGGGGATTCTTCTCGATAAGGGTGCCGGCGATGCGTCCGATCATGGTGCGGGAACAGGAGGTCAGGAAAGAGGCGGCCGCCAGTGTAGCGCGGCGGCCGCCCGGCCAGCTCAGCGCGCCGTATCGACGGCGCGCCGGCCCAGCGCCGGGTCGTCGGTGAAGAAGCCATCGATGCCGGCCGCGACGAAGGCCTGCACTTCGCGCTCCATGCCCGCCGGGCTGCGCGTGGCCTCATCGCCGCCGCTCTGCAGCGCCTTGGGCAGGAAGTTGTTTTCCGGGCGGAAGGTGTATGGGTGGACAAAGAGCCCGGCGGCATGGGCCTGCTGTACCACCGCGGTCGGCGCGCCCAGGGCACCCTGCGTATCGCGGGGTACGACGCTGCTTTTCTCGGGGCCGATGCCGTCGGCGTAGGCCGCGACTTCGCGCAGGCCGGTCGGGCTCAGCATGTCGCCGAAGGTGCGGCCGTCGCCGGCCAGCTTCCAGTCGGCCGGGCCCTTGCGCGGGTTGCCGATCAGCTGGACCAGCCTGACGTTGGGCAAGCCGTTGCCCAGCGTGCGCCGCAGCGCGCGCAGGCTGCCGCTCTCGAAACACTGGATGAACACCGGCGCGCTGCGCAGGTAGGGCTGCGCCCGTACCGCCGCGGCGAGCTTGTCCTCGAGCGGCAGGCCGATGCCGCGGAAGTAGCTGGGATGCTTCAGCTCTGCATAGATGCCGACGGGTTTGCCGGTGCGCAGCGCGGCCTGCTCGGCCAGGCGCACGATCTCGTCGAAGGACGGCACCTCGAACTGGTCGTTCAGGCGCGCATTGGCCGGGCGCAGGCGCGGGATGCGCTCGCGCGCGCGCAGCGTCTTCAGCTCGGCCAGCGTAAAGTCCTCGGTGAACCAGCCCGTCAGGCGCTCGCCGTCGATCACCTTGGTGCGCTTGCGCTCGGCGAACTGCGGCAGTTCGGCCACGTTGGTGGTGCCGGTGATGTCGTTCTCGTGGCGCGCCACCAGCACGCCGTCGCGCGTCATGACGAGGTCGGGCTCGATCGCGTCGGCGCCGTCCTCGATCGCCTTGGCATAGGCGGCCAGCGTATGTTCCGGACGCAGCGCGCTGGCACCGCGGTGCGCGATCACCAGCGGCTTGGGCGGCGGCGCCGCCACCGCGGCCGGAGCGCTCGCGGCGGGCGCCGGCGCCGGCCCAGCCGGCGGTGCGGCGCGCTTGGGGCGCGGCGCCGTGGCGCAACCGGCGGCCAGCGCCGCGCATGCCGCGGCGGCGACGGTCGGCAACAGCCAGCGGCGGCAGGCGGCAACGACACGGGCGAGGCTGGCGCGCGGGCGCGGCGCGCGCAGTCGGGACTGGCTAGGCATGCAGCGTTCCTGTGGTGGGACCAAGCCCCGATTGTAAAAGACGCGCAAGCGTGCAGGCGGCAACGGCAGCTGCGGCCGGCGTGTTCAGCCGACCAGGCGCCCGCGCCGCACCCGCATGCCCTTGCGCACCAGCTCGGGCGCCAGGCCTGCGAGCGTGCCCAGGGTATCGCCGCCGTTGGCGTGGCAGATTGCCACGCCCAGCGCATCGGCCGCATCGCTGCCGGGCTGGCCGGGCAGCATCAGCAGCCGCGTCACCATTTCCTGCACCTGCGCCTTGTTGGCGCGGCCATAGCCGACTACCGCCACCTTGAGCTGCAGCGCGGTGTACTCGAACACCGGCAGGCCGTAGCCGACCAGCCCGCAGATCGCCGCGCCGCGGGCCTGGCCGAGCAGCAGCGTGGACTGCGGGTTGACGTTGACGAAGACCTTCTCGATCGCCGCGCAGTCGGGCGCATAGGTCCGCGACACTTCGCTGATGCCGTCGTACAGCGTCTTCAGCCGCTCCGGCAGGTTGGCATTGCCGTCGCTCTTGATCGTGCCCGAGGCGATGTAGGCAAGCTTGTTGCCCTGCTTCTCGATCACGCCGAAGCCGGTGGTGCGCAGGCCGGGGTCGATGCCTAGGATTCGCATGGGGATGGGGTAGGGAAGACGCCGACTAGTGTATTGCTTTTTGCGCGGAGGGTTGCGGCGGCGTAGCCCTTGAGGCGGGGCAAAAGTCTGAGAGGGCCCTCGAACGACCTGTTGCAGGCTCCCTCTCCCGCAGGCGGGAGAGGGGAGCAAACCGGCGGGATGCCGGCCTGCTTAATGGCGGAAATGCCGCGTGCCCGTCAGCACCATCGCAATGCCGCGCTCGTCGGCGGCGGCGATCACTTCATCGTCGCGCACCGAGCCGCCCGGCTGGATCACGCAGGTCGCGCCCGCATCGACCACCACGTCGAGGCCGTCGCGGAACGGGAAGAACGCGTCCGATGCCACGGCCGAGCCGGCCAGGGTCAGGCCGGCGTTCTGCGCCTTGATGCTGGCGATGCGGGCCGAATCGACGCGGCTCATCTGGCCGGCGCCCACGCCCAGCGTCATGCCGCCGCCGCAGAACACGATGGCGTTGGACTTGACGAACTTGGCCACGCGCCAGGCGAACATCAGGTCGTCCATTTCCTTCGGCGTCGGGTGGCGGCGCGTCACCACGCGCAGCTCGGACGGCTGCACGTTCTTGGCGTCCGGGCTCTGCACCAGCAGGCCGCCGCCGACGCGCTTGAAGTCAAACTGGTTGATGCCCTTGCCCAGCGGGATCTCGAGCAGGCGCACGTTCTGCTTGGCAGCGAACACGGCGCGCGCTGCGGCGCTGAACGACGGCGCGATCAGCACTTCGACGAACTGCTTGGCCACGGCCTGCGCGGCGGCTTCGTCCAGCTCGACGTTGAAGGCGATGATGCCGCCGAAGGCCGAGGTCGAGTCGGTCTTGAAGGCCTTGTCATACGCTTCCAGCGCGCTCGCGCCCAGCGCCACGCCGCACGGGTTGGCGTGCTTGATGATGACGCAGGCGGCGCCCGCGGCGGCGTCGAACGACTTCACGCATTCCCACGCGGCATCGGCGTCGGCGATGTTGTTGTACGACAGCTCCTTGCCCTGCAGCTGCACGTAGTTGGCCAGCGCGCCGTCCACGGCCTTCAGGTCGCGGTAGAACGCCGCCGACTGGTGCGGGTTCTCGCCGTAGCGCATTTCCTGGACCTTGTCGAAGGCCAGGTTCAGCGTCTGCGGGTAGGCGCTGCGGGCCTGGTGCGACTTGTCGGCACCGAGGCTGGTCAGGTAGTTGGTGATGGCGCCGTCGTACTGCGCGGTGTGCGCGAACACCTTGGTGGCCAGGCGGAAGTTGGTGTCGTAGCCGACGCTGTTGCCGTTGGCGCGCATTTCATCGAGCACCACGGCGTAGTCGGCCGGGTCGACGATCACGGTCACGTCGCGGTGGTTCTTGGCCGCCGAGCGCAGCATGGTCGGGCCGCCGATGTCGATGTTCTCGATCGCGTCCGGCAGCGTGCAGTCATCCTTGGCCACGGTCTGCTGGAACGGGTACAGGTTCACCACCAGCAGGTCGATGGTGGGGATATTGTGTTCGGCCAGCGCGGCCATGTGCTCGGGCAGGTCGCGGCGCGCCAGGATGCCGCCGTGGACCTTGGGGTGCAGCGTCTTGACGCGGCCGTCGAGCATTTCCGGGAAGCCGGTGTAGTCGGCCACCTCCGTCACGGGCAGGCCGCTGTCGGCCAGCAGCTTGGCGGTGCCGCCGGTGGAAAGCAGCGTCACGCCGAGCGCGTTCAGTTCGCGCGCGAATTCGACGATGCCGGTCTTGTCGGAAACGGAGAGTAGGGCTTGCTTGATCATGGCAGTGGGAAACGCTTCAAATTCAAAGTAAACCGTGCTGCTGCAGCTTCTTGCGCAGCGTATTGCGATTGATGCCCAGGTAGGCGGCCGCCAGCGACTGGTTGCGCTCGGCGCGCACCATCACGGCTTCCAGCAGCGGCCGTTCGACCGCCTCGAGCACCATGTTGTACATGTTCGACGGCTCTTCGCCGTCCAGGTCGCGAAAGTACGTATCCAGGCTTTCCCGGATGCACTGGTCGATAGCGTTGCGGCTCATGCGGCAAGCAACTCCCCGTTTTTGTTGTTGTTCGCTTCGTCTTTGTCTTGCGCCGCGTCGTCGACATACACCAGCCGGTCGGAAATCTGCGCCTGCTCGTCAAAGAAAGCATTGACCGCGGCCAGCTGCTCGGCGGTGCTTTCCAGCGTGTTCATGCGGTGGCGGAACAGGTTGGCGCCGCGCAGCCCGCGCGTGTACCAGGCAATGTGCTTGCGCGCGGTGCGCACGCCGGTGAACTCGCCGTAGAAGGCGTAGTGGTCTTCCAGGTGCGCGTTCATGATGGCGCGGATCTCGGCGACTTCCGGCGACGGCAGCATCTCGCCGGTCTTCAGGAAATGCTCGATCTCGCGGAACAGCCAGGGCCGGCCCTGCGCCGCGCGGCCGATCATGAGCGCGTCGGCGCCGGTCAGCGCCAGCACCTCCCTGGCCTTCTGCGGCGTGGTGATGTCGCCGTTGGCGACCACCGGGATCGACAGCTCAGCCTTGACCGCGGCAATGGTCTCGTACTCGGCGTCGCCGTGGTACAGGTCGGCGCGCGTGCGGCCGTGGATGGTCAGCATGCTGATGCCGGCGTCCTCGACCATGCGCGCGATGCGCAGCGCATTGCGGTTTTCGCGGTTCCAGCCGGTGCGGATCTTCAGCGTGACCGGCACGCGCTCGCCTACGGCGGCGACCACCGCCTCGACGATGCGCACCACCAGCGGCTCGTTCTGCAGCAGGGCCGAGCCGGCGGCGACGTTGCACACCTTCTTGGCCGGGCAGCCCATATTGATGTCGATGATCTGCGCGCCGCGGTCGACGTTGTAGCGCGCCGCCTCGGCCATCATCGACGGCTCGGCGCCGGCGATCTGCACCGCGATCGGTTCGACCTCGCCGGCATGGTTGGCGCGGCGCATGGTCTTCTCGCTCTTCCACAGCTGGGCGTTCGAGGCAACCATTTCCGACACCGCGTAGCCCGCGCCCAGCTGCTTGCACAGCTGGCGGAAGGGCCGGTCCGTCACGCCCGCCATCGGGGCGACAAACAGGTTGTTGCGGAGTTGGTGAGGTCCGATCTGCACGGCGGTTGTGGCGGTTGTGGCGGTTGTGGCGGTGAAAGGGGCGGTCCTGGCGACCCGTCCCGGCAACCCCGGCTGCGCGCGGCACGCCATGCGCCGCGACGGACCGGGACAGCCTGCCCTGAGGCCGGAGGGAAACAGAGACGAAACGGAAAAACATGCCCCTGCCGAAACTGCTGCCGGCGGTGGATCGGGACATGTGCGAGGGCAGGATTCTACCGCCAATCGGTCGCCGTTGCCCAAGATTTGAGCATCCACGGCGCAGGGCGCCGGTGACCGTGGTGCTCTGCCGCACCGCCAGTGGCGCAAGCGCCACTGGCGGTGCGCGGCCGGCCGTTCAACGGCGCATGCCGAACATCATGTGGCGCGCCAGCGCATGCCGCAGCGGCGGCAGGCATGCCAGCGCCGCCAGCGACGCGCCCCGTGCATGGGCCGCGAGCGGGTAGGCCACGCCGAAGACGCGCGGCAGCAAGTCGGTGACGCCGATGGTGACGGCGCGGTCGAGGCGGTGGCGGGCGGCAAACGCCTGCAGCGCTTGCGGGGTGCAGCCGCCGCGCAGCGAGTCGGCCAGCGCAAAGGCATCGCGCAGGCCCAGGTTCAGCCCCTGTCCGGCCACCGGGTGCAGCGTCTGCGCGGCATTGCCGACCGCGACCACGCGCCCGTTCACCGTGACCGGCGCGGCGTTCAGCCCCAGCGGGAAGGCATGGCGCTTGCCCGCCAGCGTGAACTGGCCCATGCGGTCGCCGAAGACGCGGCCCAGCTCCGCGGCAAACTGCGCGTCCGGCAGCGCGATGCGGCGCGCGGCCTGTTCCGGCGGGCAGCACCACACCAGCGCGAACCCGGGCGTGCCGTGTTCCTCGTGCGGCAGCAGCGCCAGCGGGCCTTCCTCGGTAAAGCGCTCCCAGGCCCAGCCGGGCTGCGGGCGCGAGCAGGTCACATGGGCGATCACCGCGGTCTGGCGGTAGTCGCGCGTGCGCGCGCCGCGGCCCTGGTGCGCGGCCTGTTCATGGAACAGCCCGCCCTCGGCCTGCACCGCCACGCGCGCGGCAAACCGCGCCGCCTGGCCGTCGTGGCCCGTGCCCTCCAGATGCACGATGCCGGCGTCCGCCACGTCCGCGGCGCGCGGCACCGGGTCCTGCTCGATCCGCTCGATGCGGGTTTCGAAGACCCGCCGAAGCTGGCCTGCGCCGGCCGCCTGCGCGGCTTGCGCCAGCGCCCGCTCGAGCACGTTGCACAGCTCGCCGTAGCGCACCACGTAGCCGAGGGCGGGCACGCCGTAGTCGTCATGGTGCAGGCGGACATGGCCGAAGCGGCCGCGCTGCGACACATGGATATGCTCGATCGGGCTGCCCTGCACCGGCCACGCGCCGATCTGCTCGAGCAGCTGGCGGCTGCCGTGCGACAGCGCGATCGCGCGCGGGTCGCGCGCCGCGCGCGCCGGCGTGGCGGCGTCGACCAGCACGATGCGCCAGCCGGTGGTGCGCAACAGCTGGCAAGCCAGCGCCAGCCCGACCGGGCCGCCGCCGACGATGGCGATATCGGCCGGGCCGTCGAAATCAGGCTGCGGGGCCGCCATTGTCACGGTCTCCTGCCTGGTCTGCGTCGGTTCCGGACTGGGCTTCGTTGCCGCGCTTCCAGCAAATCGCGTCCGAGCGCGACTTGCCGGCCGCGACGTCGCGCAGCGCGTTATCGAGCTTTTGCTGGTTGAAGCCCGGCAGCGCGCGCAGTTGTTCCAGCAGCGCGGCATGGTTGGCGGCATCGAACGGCACCACGCAGCCCTGGCCCGAGTCCGGCGCGCCGATCAGGATCAGCCAGGCCCTGCCGGCCCAGGGCGCGCGGTCGGAGACCCGCACCACCACGCGCTCGAGCACGTTCCAGGCGAGCTCTTCGCGCTGGCCGTCGGGGCGGTGCACCACCACGCGGTCGTCGTACAGGTTGACGATGAACGGTTCGGACGGATCGGGTCGCCGGGCACCGCCGGCCTGGTCGCGGGCGCCGCCCTGGCCCGGCAGGATCCTGCGCAGCCAGCCGATCATCGCTGGCCTCCGGCGGCGGCGCGGTCGCGCATCAGCGCTTCGATCTCGTCGGCCAGCACCGGCACGCCGCGCGTGATCAGCTCGCAGTCGCCCTCGGTGACCACGGCGTCGTCCTCGATGCGGATGCCGATATGCCAGTAGCGCTCGGGCACGTCCTCGGCCGGGCGCACGTAGATGCCGGGCTCGATGGTCAGCACCATGCCGGGCTGCAGCGGCCGCCACGGCCGCTCGCCCTCGCCGCTGTGGCTGGCCACGCGGTATTCGCCCACGTCATGGACATCCATGCCCAGCCAGTGGCCGGTGCGGTGCATGTAGAAGCGGCGGTAGCTGCCGCTGGCCAGCACGTCGTCGAGCGTGCCTTCCTTGTTGCGGTCGAGCAGGCCGGTGTCGAGCATGCCCTGGGCCAGCACGCGCACGGCGGCGTCATGCGGGACGTTGTAGGGCACGCCGGCGCGGGTCTCGTCGATGGCGGCCTGTTGCGCGGCCACTACCAGGTCATACAGCTCGCGCTGCGCCGGCGAGAAGCGGCCCGAGACCGGGAAGGTGCGGGTGATGTCCGAGGCGTAGCCATCCAGCTCGCAGCCGGCGTCGATCAGGCACAGGTCGCCATCCTTCAGTTCGGCCGGGCCGGCGCGGTAGTGCAGCACGCAGGCGTTCGGGCCGGCGGCGACGATCGAGTTGTAGGCCACGCTCTGCGCGCCATGGCGGCGGAATTCATAGAGCAGCTCGGCCTCGAGGTGGTATTCGCGCAGGCCGGCGCGGGTGGCCTGCATCGCGCGCACATGGGCGCCGGCGGAAATCGCCGCGGCGCGGCGCATGACGGCCAGCTCGCCGGCATCCTTGAACAGCCGCATTTCGTCGAGCAGCGTGCGGATGTCGAGCGCCACCGACGGGGCGGCCACGCCGGCGCGGCCCTGCATGCGCACCGCGTCGAGCCAGCGGCGCATCTGCATGTCGGTGCGGATCGAATCGGCCAGCGGGTAGGCCAGCTGCGCGCGGTTGGCCAGCAGCGGCGGCAGCGTGGCGTCGATCTCTTCGACCGAATGCGCTTCGTCGAAGCCGAACGCGGCGCGCGCGCCTTCCGGGCCGAAGCGGAAGCCGTCCCAGATCTCGCGCTCTTCATGCTTGGGGCGACAGAACAGGATGCTGCGGTCGGCCTCGGCCGGCTCGCCGGGCGCGCCGGCCACCAGCACCAGCACCGCTTCGGGCTCGGTGAAGCCGCTCAGGTAATAGAAATAGCTGTCATGCCGGTACGGATAGTCGCTGTCACGGTTGCGCATGGCTTCCGGCGCCGTGGGCAGGATCGCCACGCCGCCGCCGCCGGCGCGCAGGTGCTGCAGCACACGGGCGCGGCGTTCGCGGCAAGCGGCGAGGAGGGCGGTGTCTGGTGCGGACATGGTAGGGGTGGGATATGGGGATCAGGGGGATTCTACCGCTATGTGGTGGGTTGTCGGTCTTGACTGGCGTGGGATGATTGGGCGTGGCGCCATGCGGTTGGGTGTCGATCTTGGCTGGCGTGGCTGTTTCGCCGGCGTAGCCGGCGAGTCACTTTTGTCCGAGCGACAAAAGTAACCAAAAGCGCGTCGCCTGAGCGGCTGGCTAAGGCGGCGTTGGCGGTTCCAGCGATGGTGACTTGCGGTACGGCGGTTGGTGGTTCCAACCTGCTGACGCTACCTGGATGTGCCTGGCGTTCGGCGTCGGATGGACGAACCCGACTTTAGGTCGGTGGCAGCCTGCTTATCACGTTATTGGCGGGACGCCTTCGGCTGCGCTGCGCGCACTCCCTATCTCAGGTCCTGGGTTCTGGCACGGAGTGCGTCGCTGCGCTCGCACGCATTGTCGCGGACGAGCTCAAAGGCCTTTCTTTCCCGCTGGTTTGCTCCCCTCTCCCGCGTGCGGGAGAGGGGCGGGGGAGAGGGCCGGCGCATCCACGAAGTCAGGCGACCGAATCATGAACGCCTTTGGCGAGCGAGCCAGCCTCCGGTCCTCAAATTTGCCAACTTGGACTCGCGCGCAGCGCAGCCGTAGGCGTTCCTACGGTGCCGCACGCAGCAGGCGGCCTACACCCTGCATGGGGATCGTTCAATAGTCGGTTATCGCAGGCACCGCCCCTGACTCACATGGCGTAGCAGGTTCGAACGGGCACCCACATCGAACGGAAATCACCACCGCCCGAACTACCCAACGCCGCGGAATTGATTGCCAGCCGCATAGGCGACGCGTTTTTGGTTACTTTTGTCGCTCGGACAAAAGTGACTCGCCGGCTACGCCGGCGAAACAGCCACGCCCGCCAAGGACGAATACCAACCGCATGGCGCCAAACCAAACAGCCACGCCCGCCAAGGACGAATACCACCCGCATGGCGCCAACCCAAACAGCCCATGCCAGTCAAGACCGATAAGCAACAGGCGCCGCCACCACCCTCCCATTCATCGACGCATCCAGTTCAGCCAGTTGCTCCGGCGTCCCCACATTCTCCCAGCGCCCGTCAAACCGTTCCCCGCTTGCGGTGCCGGCGGCGATGGCGGCATGGTATATCGGCGTCATCGCCATCCGGGTGCCCGCAGCGATACCGGTGAACAGCCGCGTGTCATACAGCCCGATATTGCCGAAGGTGAGACGCGCGCCGGTCTCGTCCAGCGAGAGCCGGCCATGATCGTCCAGCGCGAAATCCCCGCGCGGATGGAACGGCGGGTTCGGCACCATCACCAGATGCATGTGCGGTGCGGCCGCGCCCGCCAGCGCCTGCGCGCGCGGCAGCAGCGCGCGGAAATCGTAGTCGCAGAAAATGTCGCCGGACACGGCCAGGAAGATCTCGCCGCGGACCGGGTCGTGCGACAGCAGCGGCAGGGCCTTGGCGATGCCGCCGGCGGTTTCCAGCGCCTCGCCCTCGGCCGAGTAGGCGATGCGCACGCCGAAGCGGCTGCCGTCGCCCAGCGCCGCTTCGATCTGCGCGCCCAGCCAGGCGTGGTTGATGACGATGTCGCGCAGTCCCGCGCGCGCCAGCGCCTCGATCTTCCAGACGATCAGCGGCTTGCCGCCCACCGTCAGCAGCGGCTTGGGGCAGGCATCGGTCAGCGGACGCATGCGGTCGCCGCGGCCGGCGGCAAAGATCATCACCTTCATCGGAACAGGGCCTCCAGGGCAAGCAGCGTGGCCATGCCGCCGGCAATGGTCCAGCCCACGCTGCGGGTACGTGCGGCAATCAGGATGGCGACCACGCCGGCCGCCAGCCTGGCGTTGGTCGGGGTCAGGGCGAGCTCGCCCTGCTGCATCAGCAGGTCGGGGGCGATCAGCGCCGACAGCATCGCGGCCGGCACGAACTGCAGCGCGGTGCGAAACCACGACGGCAGCCGCACCCGCCCTTCGACGGCGATGAACGACAGGCGGATCAGGAAGGTGGCCAGGCCCGCGGCCAGGAACACCCACAGCAGCGTCAGCGCGCTCATGCGGCCTCCTTGCCAGCGGTGCCGGCAGTGCCGGCAGTGCTGGCATCCGCGGCGTGGCTGGCGGCACGGGGCCCGGGGCGGTTGCCGCGTCCCAGCACCAGCATGCCGACGGTGATGCCGCCTAGCGCCGCCACCATCAGGCCAAGCTTGTGCGGCAGGCTGTAGCAGGCCACCGCCAGCGCGCTGGCCGCCAGCGCCGCGGCGACATGCGAGCGGTGTTTGAGGCCCGGCACGATGATGCCGATAAAGGTCAGCGGCAGGAAGAAATCCAGCGGCCAGTGGCGCGGCACCTGGGCGCCGACCAGCACGCCGGCCAGGGTCGAGAGCTGCCAGCTGGCCCACAGCGCGAAGCCGCCGCCAAAGTAATACCAGTGGCGGTAGCGGGCGCGCGGGCCGGTGTCGCCCAGCCGGTGCGTCATCGCGGCAAAGGCCTCGTCGGTCAGCAGGTAGGCGATCAGCGCCTTCCAGCGCCGCGGCAGGTGCGCCAGGGTCGGCGCGATGGTGGCCGAGTACAGCGCGTGGCGCAGGTTGACCATGGCCACCGTCAGCGTGATCACTACCGCCGGGGTGCCGGCGGTCCACAGCTGGGTCAGGATCATCTGCGAGGCGCCGCCGAACACGATCGCGCTCATCGCGCAGGCCAGCCAGGCGGGCATGCCGGCGCCGACCGCCAGCACGCCGTAGATCAGCCCGAACGGCACCACGCCCAGCAGCATCGGCGCAAGCGCGCGCGCGCCGGCCAGCCATTCGCCGGCGGCGGTGATGGCGGGCGCGGCACTGTCGTGCGGACCGGATGGGTCGGCGCGCATGGCGTCAGAACGTATAGCCGGCCGGGCTGGCCACGCCTTCGAGCGCGTCCAGCAGGCGGATCAGCTTGCGCAGTTCGGTATAGCGCCCGGCCACCTGGCGCGTGTATTTCATCACCAGCGGCAGGTTGGCGAGGTAGCCGTCCTTGCCGTCGCGGTGGTACAGGCGGGCGAAGATCCCCAGCACCTTGAGGTGGCGCTGCAGTCCCATCCACTCGAAGTCGCGGTAGAACTCGCCGAAGTCGGGGTTGACCGGCAGCGCTGCCTTGCGCGCGCGTTCCCAGTAGCGGATCAGCCAGTCGAGCTGCTGCTCTTCCTCCCATTCGATATAGGCGTCGCGCCACAGCGACACCGCATCGTAGGTGATCGGGCCGGCCACCGCGTCCTGGAAGTCGAGCACGCCCGGGTTGGCGGCGCCTTCGAGCACCATCAGGTTGCGCGAGTGGAAGTCGCGGTGCACGTAGACCTGGGGCTGGGCGAGGTTGTTGGCAAGCAGCGCCTCGGTCACTTCGTGCCAGTCGGCCTGCTGGGCCCCGGTCAGGGTGGCGCCGAGATGCCTGGCCACGTACCACTGCGGGAACAGGTCGAGCTCGCGCTGCAGCAGCGCGCGGTCGTAGGCGGGCAGTTCGCCGGGGCGCGTCGCCGCCTGGATGCTGACCAGCGCGGCGGCGGCGTCGGTGTACAGGCCGTGCGCGGAGGAATCGTCCAGCTTCGACAGGTAGGTCTGGCTGCCAAGGTCGGCCAGCAGCAGGAAGCCCTGGTCAAGGTCTTGCGCCAGCACCGTCGGCACGGTCACGCCGGCGGCGCCGAACAGTTGGCAGACATGGATGAACGGGCGGCAGTCTTCATGCGCGGGCGGGGCGTCCATCACGATCGCGGTGGGGTGCGCGGGATGGTCGGTGCGGACGCGGAAATAGCGCCGGAAGCTGGCATCGGCCGAGGCCGGGACGCAGGATTCGGGATCGGCGGACCATGCCGGTCCGAGTCCGGCCACCCAGGCCTTGAGCTGGTCCAGGCGCGGGTCGTGGGGAAGAGCTGCCATACAGGTACTTGTCGGAGGTACGTGTGGGGATGGGGCGCGGGGGCGGGACGAAAGTGAAAGCCCTCGATGACACCGGAAATGAAACCGGAAGTAAGCGGCAAGAGCCCCCCGGGTTGCCCCGTATAATACCCGACCAGACCGGGGCGCCGGTGGCCTCCGGGAGGGGCCGCGTTGCCCCGCAGCCTGCCCCGGCGGGGGCCTGGCGGCCTGCAGGCGAGCCGCTGCCCGTGCCGAGACTGACCACCCGTGCGAATGACCGAACCACAACGATCACCGAACAACAGGGCCTTGCCTGCGCCTGCTTCCCCCCGCGCCCCGGCCCGTGCCAGGCGCGCCGGCGGCCTGCACGCGGGCGCGCTGCGCCCGCTGGTGCTGGCCATGGCCGGCCTGTCGGCCGGCGCCCATGCGCAGATGACCGGCTCGGCGATCCCCGACCTCGACCAGGTCGAGCCGGTGTTCGAAGCCGCGCCGCCGGCGCCGCCGCTGCCGGTGGAGTCCGGCGAACTGGTGCCGCGCCTGGCCGAGCCGGCCGCCAGGGGCGAGTCCGATCCCGACGCCCCCACCTTCATCGAAGCCGACCGCATGACCGGCTACAGCGAACGCGGCGTCGAACTGGAAGGCCATGCCGAGCTGCGCCGCGATGGCGGCGTGATCAAGGGCGACAAGCTGAGCTACGACCAGGACACCGACGAGGCCTTCGCGCAGGGCAATGTGCGCATGTCGCGCGGCGGCACGCTGGCGGTTGGCCCGGAAGCGCGGCTCAGGGTCGAGGCCAACGAAGGCTACATGCTGTCGCCGGACTACTACTTCCAGCAGACCGGCGGCACCGGCAAGGCCGAGCGCATCGACTTCCTCGACCAGAACCGCAGCACGGCCCGACAGGCGTCGTACACCACCTGTTCGCCCGACAATGCCGACTGGTATTTCAGCGCGAACCGGATCGACCTGGACAGCGACCGTCAGGTTGGCGTGGCCTACGGCGGCGTGCTGAACTTCTTCGGCGTGCCGGTCGCGGCCGCGCCCGCGTTCAGCTTCCCGCTGAACGACGATCGCCGCAGCGGCTTCCTGCCGCCGCTGATGGGCTACAGCTCGAAATCGGGTTTCGATGTCACCGCGCCGTACTACGTCAATATCGCGCCCAACCGCGACCTGACCATCTACCCGCGGCTGATGACCGAGCGCGGCCTGCAGCTCGGCGGCGAATACCGCTACCTGAGCGAGACCTACTCCGGGCGCGTGCGCGCCGAGTTCCTGCCGGACGACAGGAAGACCAACTCGAACCGCTGGGCCTATTCGCTGCAGCATACCCAGCGGCTGGCGCCGGGTCTGGCCGCGTACCTGAACCTGAACCGGGTGTCCGATGACCGCTACCCGGACGACTTCAACCGCAGCGTGTCGCAATCGACGCTGCGGCAGTACACGCAGGAGGGCGGCGTCACCTACAACTGGCAGGACTTCACCCTGCTGGCGCGGGTGCAGAAGTTCCAGACGCTGCGCCCGAGCGAGCCCTCGTACGAGCGCGTGCCGCAGCTCAACGGCAAGTACATCCGCTACGACCTGGGCGGCTTCGACGTGCAGATGGAAGCCGACTACACCCGCTTCCGCATCCCGCTGACGTCCACCGGCTTCCAGCAGCCGCAGGGCGAGCGCATGTATTTCCAGCCCAGCATCAGCTACCCGATCGTGCGCGCCGGCTGGTACGTGACGCCCAAGGTGTCGTTCAACGCCGCGCAGTACCAGATGGAAGCGGCCACCAACACGCCGACCGCGCAGAACAACCTGTCGCGCGCGATCCCGACCGTCAGCCTGGATTCGGGCATGACCTTCGAGCGCGATGCGCCGACCATCAGCCGCCTGTTCGGGGTCAACTACGTGCAGACGCTGGAGCCGCGCCTGTTCTACGTCTACACGCCGTTCCGCGACCAGAGCCAGTTCCCGCTGTTCGACACGGTGCAGTCCGACTTCGGCTACGGGCAGATCTTCAGCGAAAACCCGTTCACCGGCTACGACCGCATCGCCGACAACAACAAGCTGACCGGCGGCGTGACCACGCGCCTGATCGAATCCGATACCGGCATCGAGCGCTTCCGCGGCACCATTGCCCAGCGCTATGACTTCACCGGGCAGCGCGTGCAGCTCAACGGCACGCTGGCCGATCCCAAGTCGGGCTCGTCGGACCTGCTCGCCGCCACCACCATCCAGCTGTTCCGCGGCTACTATCTGGATGCGGGGGTGCAGTACAACCCCGATTCGGACCGGGTCAACTACGGCAACGTGGCGTTCACGTACCGCCCCGAGTCGCGCAAGGTGTTCAACGCCGGCTACCGCTACCGCCGGCCCACCTCGGTGACCGACAACACCGCGATCGACCAGTTCGAGCTGTCGAGCCAGTGGCCGATCACGCGCCGGGCCTACGGCATCGCGCGCTTCGCCTTCGACCTGACCGCCAGCCAGATGGTCGATGCGCTCGCCGGCGTCGAGTACGCCGCGGACTGCTGGGTCGGCCGCGTGGTCTACCAGCGTTTCCGCAACACTACCCAGGGCTACACCGGGCGGGTCTTCCTGCAGGTGGAGTTCCGTGGCCTTTCCAAGATCGGGTCCAACCCGTTGAACATCCTGCGCCTGAACGTGCCGGGCTACGAGCCGGTCTCGGCCAAGCCGGTGCCGACGACCCAGTTCGATCACTATGAATGACGGATTACGATGAAACGTCAAGAATTCGCCGTGTTTTCCTTTTTGCTGACGTCCTGGCACCGGCTGCTGCTGCCGGCCGTGCTGGCCGCGATGGCGGTGCCCGCCGCCGCGCAACTGAAGGCGCCCGGCACGCCGCGTGCCAGCGGCATCTTCGTGCCGCAGGCGTCCGACGTTACCGCGCCGTCCAGCCAGCCCAAGCTGGGCGTGCCGCAGGCCGGCGGCCAGAAGCGCTCGCAGCTGATCGACGAAGTGGTGGCGGTGGTCAACAACAGCGTGATCACGCGGCGCGAACTGCTTGACCGCGCCGACGAGATCGAGAGCCAGCTGCGTGCCGGCGGCCGTCCGGTGCCCGCGCGCGCCGACCTGCTGGGCGAGGTGCTCGAGCGGCTGGTGATGGAACGCGTGCAGACCCAGGCCGCGCAGGACGCCGGCATCCGCGTGACCGACCAGGAAGTCGACCGCGCCATCGAATCGGTGGCGCAGCAGAACCAGATGAACGCGGCCGAGCTGCGTCGCCGGGTCGAGGGCAGCGGCATGACCTGGACCAAGTACCGCGATGAGCTGCGCAAGCAGGTGCAGGTGATCCGCCTGCGCGAGCGCGAGGTCGACTCCAAGGTGCAGGTCTACGACGGCGAGATCGACAACTACCTGGCGGCGCGCGGCGGCCAGGGCGCGGCCGGCGGCCCGACCGAATACAACATGGCGCAGATCCTCGTGCGCGTGCCCGAGAATGCCTCGGACGCGCAGAAGCAGGCACTGCGCACCAAGGCCGAGGGGCTGCTCAAGCAGGCCCAGGACGGCGCCGACTTCGCGCAGCTGGCACAGGCCAGCTCCGAAGGCCCGGAAGCGGCCCAGGGCGGCGCCATGGGCTTCCGCGAGATCGGCCGCCTGCCGGCGCTGTTCGCCAATGCCGTGGTCGACCTGCAGCCCGGCGCGGTGGCGCCGCAGGTGGTCGAGAGCGCCGCCGGCTTCCACGTGATCAAGCTGGTGGCCAAGCGCGCGGCGCCGGCCTCGGGCCCGGCCGCGGCCGGCAAGATCACGCAGACCCAGGTGCGCCACATCCTGATCCGCACCGGCCCCAACATGCCCGAGGCCGAGGCGCGCCGCCAGCTCGGCACGCTGCGCGACCGCATCACCCATGGCGGCGACTTTGCCGACGCGGCCAAGCGCTTCTCGCAGGACGGCTCGGCGCAGAACGGCGGCGATCTCGGCTGGGTGTCGCCGGGCGAGCTGGTGCCCGAGTTCGAGCAGGCCATGAGCCGGCTGCGCCCGAACGAGATCTCGGAGCCGGTGGTCACGCAGTTCGGCGTGCACCTGATCCAGGTGCTGAACCGCCGCGAGACCGAGCTGTCGCCGGAGAAGCAGCGCGACTTCGCCCGTGCCGAAGTGCGCGAACAGAAGCTGCGCGCCGCCTATGATGACTGGGTGCGCCAGCTGCGCTCGCAGGCGTACGTGGAGTACCGGGTCAACCGGCAGCGCTGACGCGCCGGCCCCCGTCCGCCCGCCTTCAGCCCCTCAGCGCCAAGCCGACATGCCCGACCCGCTAGCCCTGGCCATTTCCACCGGAGAACCTGCCGGCATCGGCCCCGATATCACCATCGGGGCCCTGCTGCAGCTGGCGGGCGCCAACCATGGCGCCGAGGCTCGGGCCTGCCGCTTCCATGTGCTGGGCGATGCCCGCATGCTGGCCGAACGCGCCGAGGCGCTGGGCGTCACCCATGCCTGGGAGCGGCGCATTGCCGACGGCGGCGTGGTGATCGAGGACATCGCGCTGGCGGTGGCGTGCGAGGCCGGACGGCTCGACGCGCGCAACGGCCGCTATGTCCTGAAGCTGCTCGATGCCGCCATCGACGGCTGCCGTGCGCAGGGCGGCGCCGCGCCCCGCTATGCCGCGATGGTCACGGCGCCGGTGCAGAAGAGCACCATCAACGACGCCGGCGTGCCCTTCACCGGCCATACCGAATACCTGGCCGACAGCGCCGGCGCGCCGCGCGTGGTGATGATGCTGGCCGGCCCGCAGCCGGCGCACGACGACGCCATGCTGCGCGTGGCGCTGGCCACCACCCACCTGCCGCTGCGCGCGGTGCCCGATGCGCTGTCGGTGCCGCTGCTGGTGCAGACCCTGGCCATCATCGATGCCGACCTGCGACGCTGCTTCGGCATCGCGCGGCCGCGCATCCTGGTCACGGGCCTGAACCCGCACGCCGGCGAAAGCGGCCATATGGGCCGCGAAGAGATCGACATCATCGCGCCCGCGCTGGCGCAGGCCAAGGATGCCGGCATCGATGCGCGCGGACCGTTCCCGGCCGACACGCTGTTCCAGCCGCGCCACCTGCGCGATGCCGACTGCGTGCTGGCGATGTACCATGACCAGGGGCTGGCGCCGCTCAAGTACGGCACCTTCGGCCACGGTGTGAATATCACGCTGGGGCTGCCCTTCATCCGCACGTCGGTGGACCATGGCACCGCGCTCGACCTCGCCGGCACCGGCCAGGCCGAGCACGGCAGCATGATCGAGGCGATCCGCACGGCGGTTATCATGTCTGGCCATGCCAACGGCCGCCGGCCCGGCGCCGGTGCCCCGGGCCATACCCCTTCCGGCACGCAGCCGCCATGCTGACGCCGGACTAATACATCATGCGTTCTAACGTGCACCAGGGCCATGTGGCCCGCAAACGATTCGGGCAGAACTTCCTGGTCGACGACACCATCATCCACGGCATCGTCAATGCCATCAGCCCGCAGGCCGGCGACGTGCTGGTCGAGATCGGGCCGGGCCTGGGCGCGCTGACCGACCCGCTGCTCGAGCGGATTCCGCAGATGCAGGTGGTCGAGCTGGACCGCGACCTGGTCGAGCGCCTGCGCCGCCGCTATGGCGACCGCCTGCAGGTCCACGCCGGCGACGCGCTCGACTTCGACTTCGACAAGCTGGCCGTGCCGGGCCGCCCGCTGCGCATCGTCGGCAACCTGCCGTACAACATTTCGAGCCCGCTGCTGTTCCACCTGATGGAGTTCGCCGACCACGTGCACGACCAGCACTTCATGCTGCAGAAGGAGGTGGTCGAGCGCATGGTCGCCGAGCCTGGCAGCAAGGCCTTCGGCCGGCTGTCGATCATGCTGCAGGTGCGCTACTACATGGAGCACGTGCTGGACGTGCCGCCGGGCGCCTTTAATCCGCCGCCCAAGGTCGACTCCGCCGTGGTCCGCATGATCCCGTGGCCGCGCCACGGCGACGGCCGGCTGCGTTCGCCGCATGCCGATTGCGACATCACCGTGCTCGGCGACGTGGTCACGGCGGCGTTTTCGCAGCGGCGCAAGGTGCTGCGCAACACGCTGTCGTTCCTGCGCGACCAGGTCGATTTCGATGCCATGGGCTTCGACCTGGGCCGGCGCGCCGAGGAAGTGCCGGTCGGCGAGTATGTCGAACTGGCCCGGCGCCTGGGCGACAAGGCTCCCGGCCAGGCCGCCTGAGCGCGCCGGCTTCCCGCATTCCCAAGCATCCCGATTCTCCCGCGACTATTTCCGTGCAAGACCGTCCCATGACAGCCCAAACCAGCCAAACCAACCGGCGTCCCGTGATCCTGACCGGCGACCGTCCCACCGGCCCGCTGCACCTCGGCCACTTTGTCGGCTCGCTCAAGAGCCGCGTCGCGCTGCAGGATTCGCACGAGCAGTACCTGCTGCTGGCCGACACCCAGGCCATGACCGACAACGCGCACGATCCCGACAAGGTGCGCCGCAACGTGCTGGAGGTGGCGCTGGACTACCTGGCGGTCGGCATCGACCCGGCCAAGACCACCATCACGGTGCAGTCGCACCTGCCCGCGCTGGCCGAGCTGACGCTGATGTACCTGAACTTCGTCACGGTGGCACGGCTGGAGCGCAACCCGACCATCAAGGAAGAGATCCAGGCACGTGGCTTCGGCCGCGACATCCCGGCCGGCTTCCTGTGCTATCCGGCCTCGCAGGCCGCCGACATCACCGCCTTCAAGGCCGAGGTGGTGCCGGTGGGCGAGGATCAGGCGCCGCTGATCGAGCAGACCAACGAAATCGTGCGCCGCATCAACCACCAGGTCGGCCGCGACGTGCTGCCCGAGTGCAAGGCGATGATTCCGCAGTTCGGTCGCCTGCCTGGCGTCGACGGCAAGGCCAAGATGAGCAAGTCGATGGGCAATGCGATCGCGCTGGGGGCCGCGCCCGAGCAGATCAAGGCCGCGGTGCACAGCATGTACACCGATCCCAACCACCTGCGCGTGTCCGATCCCGGCCAGGTCGAGGGCAACGTGGTGTTCACCTACCTGGATGCATTCGATCCGAACACCGAGGAAGTCCAGGCGCTGAAGGAACACTACCAGCGCGGCGGGCTCGGCGACATGGTGCTCAAGCGCCGCATCGAGGGCGTGCTGCAGGACATGCTGGCCCCGATCCGCGAGCGGCGCGAAGCGCTGGCCAAGGATCCGGACTATGTCTTCGACATCCTGCGCCAGGGCACCGCGAAGGCGCGCGCGCTCACCCAGCAGACGCTGGAAGAGGTGCGCGACGCGCTGGGCATGTTCTCGTTCGAGGCACGCCGCTAAGCATGCTGGCAAGCTAAGGGTTTGCTCCCCTCTCCCGCGCGCGGGAGAGGGGAGCTTCAAGTCCTCACGCCCGCCGATTCACCAGCACGATCCCCGCCAGCACCAGCACCGCCGCCACGGCGAAGCGCGGGCCCACGGCGTCGTGCATCAGCACCACGCCGAAGGCGACCCCGAACAGCGGCGTCAGAAAGGAAAACACCGACAGCCGCGACGCCAGGTAGCGCTGCAGCAGCCAGAACCACGCCAGGTAGCTGGCAAAGGCGATCAGCACCGACTGGTAGAACAGGCTGGCCAGCACCACGCCGTCGAGCTGTACCGTCATGGTCTGGCCTGCGGCCACCGCCATCGCCAGCAGCATCACCGCGGACACCGCCAGCTGGTACAGCAGCGTCTTGCTGGCCGGTGCGCCAGCCAGCGGGCTGGCGCGCACCACCACGGTGGTGGCGGCCCACAGCGCGCCGGCGAGGATGCCGAGCGCATCGCCCAGCAGCGTGCTGCCCTGCGCCGACGGCGCGGCGATGCCATCGGCAAAGGCCAGCGCCATGCCCGCGAACGCCAGTGCCACGCCCAGCCATTGCCCGGTGCGCAGCCGCTCTCCCGGCACCGCGAAATGCAGTCCCAGCGCGGTGAAGATCGGCGCGGTGTACAGGAACACCGCCATGCGCGACGCGGTGGTGTGGCCCAGGCCGACAAAGATGCAGAAGAACTCCGCCCCGAACAACAGCCCGGCCAGCAGGCCGGCGTTCAGCGTGCCGTCGCGCCGCCACAGCGGGGTGCCGCGCCACGCCGCGAAGCCGAATACCAGCAGCGCCGCCACCGCCGAGCGCACGCCGGCCTGCAGCACCGCGCCCATCAGCGGCGCGGTCACCTTGATCACCACCTGCTGCAGTCCCCAGGCGGCGCACAGCACCACCATCAGGCCGATGGCGACGCCGTCGAGCGGCTGGCGCGCGACGCCTTGCGTGCTCACGGGCCGGGCCTTCAGGGACGGCTGGCGTCGCGGGTGGAATGGCGCTCGATCAGCTCGATCTTGTAGCCGTCGGGGTCTTCGACGAAGGCAATCACGGTGGTGCCGCCCTTGACCGGGCCGGCCTCGCGCGTAACCTTGCCGCCCGCGGCGCGGATGCGGTCGCAGGCGGCCGCGGCATCGTCCGTCTCCAGCGCGATGTGGCCGTAGGCGGTGCCGAGGTCGTAGCTGTCGACGCCGTAGTTGTAGGTCAGCTCCAGCACCGCGGTTTCGCTCTCGGGACCATAACCGACGAAGGCGAGGCGGTACTTGTACTCGGGGTTGTCGCTCTGGCGCAGCAGCTGCATGCCGAGCACGCGGGTGTAGAAATCGATGGAGCGCTGCATGTCGCCGACGCGCAGCATGGTGTGGAGGAGTCGCATGGGAGGGCCTTCAACTGTTATTGGTATAGGAAGGCGCCATTTTAGTGCCTTTGGCCGAAACCCACCGGGCCCGCTCCCGGCCCTCAGAATGTCGGCAGCAGCTCGGGCGGGTGCGCGCGCAATTGCGCGCGGGCGTCGCGGAACTCGGGAAAGATCGACTCCACGGTCTCCCAGAAGCGCGGGCCGTGGTTCATTTCCTTCAGGTGCGCCAGTTCATGCGCGGCGACGTAGTCGATCATCGACAGCGGGAAATGCATCAGGCGCCAGTTCAGCCGGATCTTGCCGTCGGCGGTGCAGCTGCCCCAGCGCGTCGCGGCCGAGGTCAGCGCGAAGCCGGTGTGGCGCACGCCCAGCCTGGCGGCATAGAGGTCCAGCCGCTCGGCCAGCAGGCGGCGCGCCTGCTGCTGCAGCCAGCCCTGCACGCGGTCCTTGATCTGCTGCTCGTCGGCATGGGCCGGCAGCGCCAGGTGCAGCACGCGGCGGTCGGCATCGAACAGCAGCGCGCCGATCGGCGACTCCAGCGCCAGCGTCAGCGGCTGGCCGAGGAAGGGCAGGGCAGCGCCCTCGCGCCACTGGACCGTCGGCAGCACGCGGCGCGCTTCGCGGTGGCGCCACTCGCCCAGCTTGTTGAAGATCCAGCGCTGCTTTTCCAGGATCGCCGCCTCGACATCGGCCAGCGTGACCCAGCGCGGCGCCGTGATCGACAGGCCGCGGTCGTCGATGGTGAAGCCGATGGTGCGGCGCGCGGAGCGCTTGAGGGTGTAGTGCAGCGGCCGCTCGCCGATCTGCAGCAGGCGCGCATTGGGCTGCGGCACCGGCCAGACGGGCGCTTGTTGCTGCGGATGGGGCAGCTCCGGCGCCAGCGGCGCCGCCGGCTGCGGCGCGTGGGCGGGTTCCGCCAGCGGCAGCTCCAGCTGCGCGCCGTCGGCCTCCGCAGCGGGTCGCAGCAGCTTCATGCGGCCGACTCGCTGCGCTGCTGCGCGGGCCGGTAGCTGTCCGGGTCGATGCGGCGCATGTCGCGTTCGATCCAGTCGGCCACTTCCTGGTTGAGCTGGTCGGCGGTCTTGTTCGCCGACGCGATCGGCGGGCCGACCGAGATCGTCACCATGCCGGGATATTTCAGGAAGGAATTGCGCGGCCAGACCCGACCCGAGTTGACCGCCATCGGCAGCACCCAGGCGCCGGTCTCCACCGCCAGGCGCGCGCCGCCGCTCTTGTAGCGGGTCTTTTCCAGGCCCGAAGGGGTGCGCGTGCCTTCCGGGAACATGATGATCCAGGCGCCTTCGGCCAGCCGCTCGCGGCCCTGGCGCGCGGCCGAGGCGAACGCGCGCGTGCCTTCCTTGCGGTTGATATGGACCATCTTCAGCATGCCCAGCGCCCAGCCGAAGAACGGCACCAGCAGCAGCTCGCGCTTGAACACGAAGCACAGCGGCTTGGGCATCAGCGCGACGTAGGCCACGGTTTCCCAGGCCGACTGGTGCTTGGACAGCAGCACCACCGGCTTGTCGAGCATGCCGTCCATGTGCTCATGGCCCTGGATGCGGTAGTGGATGCCGCAGATGATGCGCGCGGCGCCGATGACCAGCCGCGGCCAGCCGCGCACGAAGCGGAAGCGCTGGTCGGCATTCATGAACGGAAACACCAGGAAGCAGGCGCAGGCGTAGGGCGGCGTCAGCACCAGCAGGTACAGCGCGAACAACAGGGAACGAAGGAACGTCATGCGGGGGGGCGCAAATAGGGAATGGGTGCGGGCGGTCAGCCGCGGGCCTGGTCAGCCGGCGGCGCCATGGCCGCTCTGGGCACTCTGGGCGCTCGCCAGGGTCGGGGCAGGCTGGCGCTGCCCGCCATCGTTGCCGGTCAGCCAGCGGGCAAAGGCGCGCAGGTCGTCGTGCACCTGCGTCCCGGGCGGCAGCCCGCCCTTGTCGAGTGTCTTCAGGCCCTTGCCGCTGCGCACCAGGTGCGGCGCGCAGCCGACCGCCACGCCGGCTTCGAGGTCGCGCAGCGAATCGCCGACGATCGGCACGCCGCGCAGCTCGATGCCGAAGCGCTCGCTGATCTGTTCCAGCATGCCCGAGCGCGGCTTGCGGCATTCGCAGCCGTCCGCGGCGGTATGGGGGCAGAAGAACACCGCCTCGACGCGCCCGCCCAGCCGTGCCAGCGCCGTATGCATCTTCTCGTGCATGGCGTTGAGCGCGCTCATCTCGAACAAGCCGCGGCCGATGCCGGACTGGTTGCTGGCGATGACCACGCGGTAGCCCGCCTGGTTGAGCGCGGCGATGGCTTCCAGGCTGCCATCGATCGGCACCCATTCATCGGGGGTCTTGATGAACTGGTCGCTGTCGAGGTTGACCACCCCGTCGCGGTCCAGGATGACAAACTTGGGAGGTGTCTGCGGCATGTGCGGCTCCGGCGGTTGCTGGGGTCTGGGGCAACCGCTCAGGCGGCCAGCTTGGAGATGTCGGCCACGCGGTTGGCCAGCGCATGCAGCGAGGCCAGCAGCGCCAGCCGGTTGGCGCGCAGCTGCGCATCCTCGGCCATCACCATCACGTCGTTGAAGAACCGGTCGACGGCGTCGCGCAGCTGGGCCAGGTCGCGCAGCGCGGCGGTGAAGTCGCCGCTGGCGAAGGCGGCCTCGACGGCCGGGCGCACGCGCTCGATGGCGGCGTGCAGCGCGCCTTCGGCGTCTTCCTGGAACAGCGCCGGGTTCACCGCGCCGAGCGGCTCGGTGTTCTTGCGCAGGATGTTGGTGATGCGCTTGTTGGCGGCGGCCAGGGCCTCGGCCTCGGGCAGCGCGGCGAAGGTGCGCACCGCTTCCATCCGGCCCAGGATGTCATGCAGCTGGTCCGGGCGCAGGCTGACCACGGCCTCGACTTCATTGGTGGTGTAGCCCTTGTCCTTCAGGTAGCCGCGCACGCGGTCGTACAGGAAGTCGAGGATGGCCTCGGGCGCCGGCTTGACCGCGGCGATGCCGGCAAAGGTTTGCTGGGTCTGCGCCAGCAGCGACGACAGCGACAGCGCCAGCGGCTTTTCGATCAGCATGCGCAGGATGCCCAGCGCGTGGCGGCGCAGCGCGAACGGGTCTTTCTCGCCGGTCGGCTGCAGGCCGATGCCCCAGATCCCGACCAGGGTCTCGAGCTTGTCGGCCAGCGCCACCGCGGTGCTGACCGCGCTTGCCGGCAGCGCATCGCCGGCGAAGCGCGGGCGGTAGTGCTCGGAGCAGGCCAGCGCCACGTCCTCGGCTTCGTCGTCGTGGCGGGCGTAGTAGGTGCCCATGGTGCCTTGCAGCTCGGGGAACTCGCCCACCATGTCGGTCAGCAGGTCGGCCTTGGCCAGTTCGGCGCCGCGCATCGCGGCGGCCTTGTCGGTGGCCACGCCGGCGGCGTTGAGGGCATCGGCGATATGGCCGGCGATCTGCTGCAGGCGCTGCACGCGGTCCAGCTGCGTGCCGATCTTGTTGTGGTAGACCACGCTGGCCAGTTGCGGCACGCGCGAGGCCAGGGTCTTCTTGCGGTCCTGGTCGAAGAAGAACTTGGCGTCGGCCAGGCGCGGGCGCACCACGCGCTCGTTGCCGCTGATGATCGATTGCGGCGTCTCGGTGGCCAGGTTCGACACGATCAGGAAGCGGTTGCGCAGGTGGCCGTCGGCATCGGTCAGCGCGAAGTACTTCTGGTTGGTCTGCATGGTCAGGATCAGGCATTCCTGCGGCACCGCCAGGAAGGCTTCCTCGAAATGGCAGGCGTACACCACCGGCCATTCCACCAGCGAGTTGACTTCGTCGAGCAGCGACTCGGGCATGATGACCTGGTCGGCGCCGGCCTCCTGCAGCAGCGCGCTGCGCATGCGCTCGCGGCGCTCGGCATAGCTGGCCACCACGCGGCCGGCGGATTCCAGCTGCTGCGCATAGTCGCTGGCGTGGCGGATCTCGATCGCGCCATGCGACAGGAAGCGGTGGCCCTGGGTCAGGTTGCTGGCCTGCAGCCCCAGCAGCGTCACCGGCAGGATCTCGGCGCCGAACAGGGCGATCAGGCTGTGCGCCGGGCGCACGAAATGCACCGTGCTGCCGTCCGGGCGCTGGTAGCTCATGACCTTGGGGATCGGCAGCCTGGCCACGGTGTCTTCCAGCGTGGCCTGCAGGCCGGCGGCCAGCTCGGCGCCGCGCGCGGTGTAGCGGTAGAAGAAGGCCTCGGCCTTGCCGTCGGAGGCGCGCTCCAGCGACTGCCAGTCGATCTCGGCAGCGCCGACCGACTTGGCCAGCGCGGCCAGCTTCTTGGCCAGCGGGGCGGTCGGTTCGCCGTTGGCGTCCAGCGCCACCGACAGCGGCAGGACCTTCTCGCGCTGCTCGCGGTCCGGCGCGTTGCGGCGCACGCCGCTGACCAGCGCCGCCAGGCGGCGCGGAGTGGCGAACGGCGTCACGGTGGCGCCCGGCTCAAGCAGGTCGCGCTCGCCCAGGCCGGCGAACAGGCCCTGCGCGAAGGCGTCGCCCAGGCGCGCCAGCGCCTTGGGGGGCAGCTCTTCGGTGAACAGTTCGATCAGCAGCGAGTCGGTCATGGGTTGCGACATGAATCGTATCCAACAGGTTGTAGCGCGCGCCGCTTGGCTCAGCAGCGCGGCGAAAGATTAGGTTCGACTCCGGACAGCAGCCACAGGCCGTTCTGTTGCCGGAATTGCAGCGTGGTGTAGGCGCATTGCGCGGCTGCCGCGGCACTGGCGGCGCCATTGCTGCCGCCGCGGCTGCCCGCCGCCGGGAAGCGCGCGTCGATGCGGCGCAGGCGCTTGTCGTAGCGGATCTCGTCGATGCGCCCGCCCACCCAGAAATCGATCTTCGGCGGCAGCTGCGAGGCCGAGTAGTAGGTCTTGACCTTGCGTCGGGTGCGGCCGTTGTGGGTCTCGGTTTCCACCCAGGTCAGCGGGTAGCGGATCGCGCTTTCATAGGCGCGCAGCGGCACCCGGTGCCAGCCCAGGTCGCGCTGGCCGGACAGGTCGCACGAGAACGAGCGCACCAGCTGCGTCCACTGGTCCAGCGCGTTCAGCGACGGCCGCCACTGGCGCGCCATCGCCAGCTGCAGCGCCTGCGCGTCGGCCTCGCACACGTTGCTCAGTTCGGCCGGCAGCATCAGCACCTGCGCGCTGGGAGCGGCCTGCGCGCGCGCGCCGGCGGCATTGCCTGCCGCGGCCAGCGTGGCGAGGGCCAGGGCGCAGCCCAGCGCGCTGCGCGCCAGCAGCCTCATGCCCGCGCTCCGTCGCGCTGGCCGCACATCGGGAAGCCGAGGGCTTCGCGCGAGTCGTAGTAGGCCTGCGCCACCTGGCGCGACAGGTTGCGGATGCGGCCGATATACGCCGCGCGCTCGGTGACCGAGATCGCGCCGCGCGCATCGAGCAGGTTGAAGGTATGCGCGGCCTTGAGCACCTGTTCGTAGGCCGGCAGCGCCAGGCGCGTGCCGGCTTCCTTGGCGGCGTCGGCATCTTCGCCGTTGCCCATCAGCCGCCGGGCCTCGCCCTCGTGCTCGGCGAAATGGCGGAACAGGATTTCGGTGTTGCTGTGCTCGAAGTTGTAGGTGGATTGCTCCACCTCGTTCTGGTGGTACACGTCGCCGTAGGTCAGGCGGCGCGTCTCGCCGTTCTCGACCCACTCGGTCCAGACCAGGTCGTAGACGTTCTCGACCTTCTGCAGGTACATCGCCAGGCGTTCGATGCCGTAGGTGATTTCGCCGGTGATGGGCTTGCAGTCGATGCCGCCCACCTGCTGGAAGTAGGTGAACTGGGTCACCTCCATGCCGTTGAGCCAGACTTCCCAGCCCAGGCCCCACGCGCCCAGCGTGGGGTTTTCCCAGTCGTCCTCGACGAAGCGGATGTCGTTCTGCTTCAGGTCCAGGCCGAGCGCCTCGAGCGAGCCCAGGTACAGCTCCAGGATGTTCTCCGGCGCGGGCTTGAGCACCACCTGGTATTGGTAGTAGTGCTGCAGCCGGTTCGGGTTCTCGCCGTAGCGGCCGTCCTTGGGCCGCCGCGACGGCTGCACGTAGGCGGCCCGCCAGGGCTCGGGGCCGATCGCGCGCAGGAAGGTGTGTACGTGGGAAGTGCCGGCGCCGACCTCCAGATCGATGGGTTGCAACAGCGCGCAGCCCTGCCGGTCCCAGTAGGCCTGCAGGGTCAGAATCATTTGTTGGAAGGTCAGCATAGGAAGACTAGGTAGAGGCAAGCGGAGGCAAGCCGAGGCCGCGCAGCACGTGCCGGAGCCGCCGCATACGGATTTTGCCAAACCCTGAATTCTATCGGCTTTTTGGCGCGGCGCCCCGTTTGGCGGGGCTGCATAGGGCACGCACCGATGGCCGGGCCGGTGCGCCGCGTTGCGGCGCGGTGTGCGGATGTCGGCCCTGCGCAACGTATCGGGAAAATACTGACGCCGATTTCAAGTCACGCCGCTGCTTGCCGATAATGTTTTTGTATACAGTATGAGTAAGCAACCCGTTTCAGAGCGTTGCGATGGATAGTCCGTGCCGGTACGCAGGCACGGTGGCTGCCGGGCCATACCGCGGCAGCCGTCTGTCAGACACTGATTATCGATGGGGACATTCGGATCATGGCACTTCTTTCTCGCAAACCTTATCTGGTCGCAATCGCGGTCATGATCGCCGCGGCCACCGTGTCCGTGGTGACCGGACTGGTGAACTGAACCTGCCGGCGCGCCACCGACGCGCCACCGGCGCCGGGCCCACGGCGGTAATCCGCTGCGCCCGGCGCCTGCCAGCCTTGCGCCTTCAGCCGGCCTTGCGCGCCAGGCGCGCGCGCCACGCCGCTGTGCCCAGCACCAGCGCCATCAGCGCCAGCACCGGCGCGTTGCCCCAGCGGATATAGGGCGTCAGCCCCTGCATGCCCTGCACCTCGGCCGTCAGCGCGCCCACGGTGAAGGTCGGCAGGCGTTGCTGCACCGAGCCGTCCGGGCGTACCACCGCGGTCATGCCGGTATTGGTCGAGCGCAGCATCGGCCGGCGCGTTTCCAGCGCCCGCATGCGCGAGATCTGCAGGTGCTGGTCCAGCGCGATGGTGTCGCCGAACCATGCCAGGTTGGTCAGGTTGGCCAGCAGGTTGGCCGGCGCCGGCTGCTGGCGCAGCGTCTGCGCGATTTCTTCGCCAAACAAATCCTCGTAGCAGATGTTCGGCGCCACGCGCACGCCCCGCACCGGCAGCGAGGCCTGGTCCAGCCCGCCGCGGCGGAAGTCGCCCAGCGGCATCTTCATCATGTCGACGAACCAGCGGAACCCCAGCGGGATGAATTCGCCGAACGGGACCAGGTGATGCTTGTTGTAGCGGTACAGGCGCTCGGTTTCCGGACCCAGGCCGAACACGCTGTTGGTGAAGTCGACCGGGGAATCGGCGCCGGCGGCACCGAACAGCACCGTGGTGCCGCTCTCCAGCGCGAAATCGCGCACGGCGACGGCCACGTCGACCGGCAATTCCTGCAGGATCACCGGGAACGCGGTTTCGGGCGTCACCACCAGGTCGGCCGGCGCCGCGGTGATCATGTCGCGGTACAGCTCGATCGAGCGCTGGATGCCGGCGGGCTCGAACTTGATGTCCTGCGCCACGTTGCCTTGCAGCAGCCGCACCGTCAGCGGCTTGCCGGCGGGCGTGGTCCAGGCCAGCGGCGCCAGCGCCGCGCCGGCGGCGGGCACCAGCAGGGCCAGCGCCAGCGCAACCAGCGCGCGGCGCCGTTCGCCCCGGCCCAGCCCGCGCACCGACGCCGCCAGCAGCGCCGCCACCGCGGCGGCCAGCGCGCCGATGCCGTACACGCCCAGCACCGGCGCGAAGCCCGCCAGCGGGCCGTCGGCGTGCGCATAACCGCCCGACAGCCACGGGAAGCCGGTGAACACGACGCCGCGCAGCCATTCACTCAGGCCCCACGCCGCGCCGAACGCCAGCGGCGCCAGCAGCGTGCCCGCGGGCAGGCGTGCCGTCAACCGGTGCCAAAGCGCGCCGGCCAGCGCGGGGTAGAGCGAGAGGAAGCCCGAGAACAGCACCACCGCCAGCGCGGCCATCCAAGACGGCATCTCGCCGTACACATGCATGCTGATATAGAGCCACCAGATGCCGGACAGGAACCAGCCCAGCCCGAAGGCATAGCCGATGGCGCCGGCCACTCGCGTGCGCGGCGCATCGGCGATCAGCGCGGCCAGGCCGGCCAGCGACAGGATCTGTAGCCACCACCAGTCGTGCGGGGCGAAGGCCTGGGTATGGGCGATGCCGAGCACGCCGGCCAGCAGCAGCCGCGCCAGCGTCGCGGCGCGCGAAGGCGCGCGCGTGCCGGGCACGCCGGTGGCACCGGCGTCGGCAGCGGCGCCGTCAGGGAGCGGGGCGGGGAGCTTCATGCGCTGGTGGCGCTGGCGCTGTCAGTGTTGGCTTCGCGGTGCACCTGCAGCAGGTGCACCTGGCGCGCGTCGGCGCGCAGCACCTCGAAGCGGATCGGCGGCAGCGTGATGATTTCGCCGCGATGGGGCACGTGGCCCACGTGGTTGGACAGCAGCCCGCCGACGGTGTCGACATCGTGGTCGGAGAAGGCCGTGCCGAAGGCTTCGTTGAACTGCGCGATCTCGGTCAGGCCGTGCACGCGCCAGCTGCCGTCGGGCATCGGCAGGATATTGTCCTGGTCTTCGTCGAGGTCGAATTCGTCCTCGATATCGCCGACGATCTGTTCCAGCACGTCCTCGATCGTCACCAGCCCGGCCACGCCGCCGTACTCGTCGACCACCATGGCGATGTGGTTGCGGTTGATGCGGAAGTCGCGCAGCAGGATGTTCAGGCGCTTGGATTCGGGGATGAACACGGCCGGGCGCAGGGTCTCGCGCAGGTCGAAGGCGGGATCGGTGTAGTAGCGCAGCAGGTCCTTGGCCAGCAGGATGCCGATGATGTTGTCGCGGCTGCCTTCGTAGACCGGGAAGCGCGAGTGCGCGGTCTGCTGCATGAAGGGGATGAAGGTCTCCGGCGCGTCGGCGATATTGACCAGATCCATCTGCGCGCGCGGCACCATGATGTCGGCGGCGGTCAGTTCGGAAACCTGGAACACGCCCTCGATCATCGACAGGGAATCGGCATCGATCAGGCTGCGCTCATGCGCTTCCTGGAGCACTTCAAGCAATTCCGCGCGGGTGTCCGGCTCGGGGGAGATCAGGTCTGACAGGCGTTCGAGCAGCGATCTGGGCCGATCGGCCTGCTTCAGGCAAGCGGGCTTCGAACTGGGATAGGGGTCGTTCATTTCGCGGCGAGCGCGTGGTGGAGATCGTCTGAAGGATACACTAAAAGCCTGTCGATCCCGTGACGGCGGGCCGCGGCCGTACTCAAGATGTGCCGCAGGAGACGCTCGCCGGCGCCGCCTGCGGCAGCCGCATCACGCGGCTCGGTCGGCCTTCTCCGCCCGGTAAGGATCGGCATAGCCGAGCGCCTGCAGCGTCTCGGTCTCGATCGCTTCCATTTCCTCGGCCTCGGCGTCGTCCTCGTGCTCGTAGCCTTGCGCATGCAGCACGCCATGCACGACCAGGTGGGCGTAGTGCGCTTCGAGCGGCTTGCGCTGCGCGCGCGCCTCGGCTTCCACCACCGGGCAGCACAGCACGATGTCGCCGCTGACCGGGTCTTCCTCGCGCTCGGCATAGGCGAAGGTCAGCACATTGGTGGCGTAGTCCTTGCCGCGATAGGTACGGTTCAGCGTGCGGCCTTCTTCCTCGCCGACAAAGCGGATGGTCAGCGCGGCGTCGGCGTACAGCGCCGACTTGACCCAGGTCTCCAGCTTGCGCCGCGCCGGCAGGCCGTTGCCCTTGGCGATGCCGTCGCCGTGCTGGACCTCCAGCTCCAGCGCCGGCGGCGTGGCCGGGGTGCCGGTGGTGGTGGTCAGCGGCGCGGCGGTCACCGCCACCGACAGCGCGTCATGGTTGTCCGGGCGTACCAGCAGGCCGGCCTGCTGGTTGGTATCGGTGTGCTCGGCCAGCAGCGCGATCACGCCGTCAGCGGCCTGCGTCAGGTCCAGCGTCAGGCTGCGGCCGTCGGGCAGCTGCACGCGCAGCGCGTGCGCGGCGCTCTTGCGCGCGCGGCCTTCGCCATCGAACAGGGTCAGGCTGACGCCGGAAGACTGGGGTTTCTGCGATTTCAATTAAGCGTCCTTGTGCTGGGCGTGGTATTCGTCATAGGCATCGACGATGCGCGCCACCAGCGGATGGCGCACCACGTCGATGCTGGTAAAGCGGGTGCAGGCGATGCCGCGCACGTCGCGCAGCACGTGCTGCGCTTCGACCAGGCCGCTCTTCTGGCCCTTGGGCAGGTCGATCTGGGTGGTGTCGCCGGTGATCACCGCCTTGGAGCCGAAGCCGATGCGCGTCAGGAACATCTTCATCTGCTCGGGCGTGGTGTTCTGCGCCTCGTCCAGGATGATGAAGGCATGGTTCAGCGTGCGCCCGCGCATGTACGCCAGCGGCGCGATCTCGATCATCTGCCGCTCGAACATCTTCTGCGTGCGATCGAAGCCGAGCAGGTCGTACAGTGCGTCGTACAGCGGCCGCAGGTAGGGGTCGACCTTCTGCGCCAGGTCGCCGGGGAGGAAGCCGAGCCGTTCGCCGGCTTCCACCGCGGGGCGGGTCAGCACGATGCGCTTGACCGCGTCGCGCTCGAGCGCGTCGACCGCGCACGCCACCGCCAGGTAGGTCTTGCCGGTGCCGGCCGGGCCGATGCCCATGGTCAGGTCGTGCGACAGGATATTGCGCAGGTAGTCGCGCTGCGCCACGGTGCGGCCCTGCAGGCCGGTGCGGCGCGTATGCAGCACCGGCGATTCGTCGCCTTCCTCGCGCTCGGCCTCGTCGTCATCGCCGTTGCCGTTGCCGGGCAGGTAGCTGCCATGCGCGCTGAGCTGGCGCGTCTCGACCAGGCCCAGCTGCACGTCGTCGATCGACAGCGGCGTGCGCGCCTGGTTGTAGAAGCGCTCGAGCGCCAGCGCGGCATCCTGCGCGTAGGTGCCGCGGATGGTCATGCGGTGGCCGCGGCGCTGGATGGTCACGTCCAGCGCCTGCTCGATCTGGCGCAGGTTCTCGTCGAGCGGGCCGCACAGGTTCTGCAGCCGGGTGTTGTCGTCCCGCGGGGCGACAAATTCTGCGGAAGGGATTTTCATCGTTGGGCGATGGCCTCGCTGGAAGCTGCTGGGTGGATGGGTCGGAGCCTTACTGGCGCACCACGATTTCGCCGCGCAGCGAGTGCGGGAACGCCTGCGTGATGCTGACATCGACCAGCTGGCCGACCAGCCGGTCGCGCCCCGCCTGCGGCACGCCGGGCAAGGCGAAGTTGACCACGCGGTTGTTCTCGGTGCGGCCATGCAGCTCGGTCGGGTCCTTGCGCGCCGGGCCCTCGACCAGGATGCGCTGGACCGTGCCGACCATATTCCGGCTGATGCGCTGCACGTTTTCCTCGATCGTGGCCTGCAGGCGCTGCAGGCGCTGGAGCTTGACCTCGCGCGGGGTGTCGTCGTGCAGGTTGGCCGCGGGCGTGCCGGGGCGCGGGCTGAAGATGAACGAGAACGAGGTGTCGTAGCCGATTTCCTCGATCATTGCCATCAGCTTGTCGAAATCGGCATCGGTCTCGCCGGGGAAGCCGACGATAAAGTCCGACGACATCGACATGTCCGGGCGCAGCGCGCGCAGCCTGCGGATGATGCTCTTGTATTCGAGCACGCTGTAGCCGCGCTTCATCGCCATCAGGATGCGGTCCGAAGCATGCTGCACGGGCAGGTGCAAGTGGTTCACCAGCTTGTCGCAGCGGCCGTACAGCTCGACCAGGCGCGAGGTGAATTCCTTGGGATGGCTGGTGGTGTAGCGGATGCGCTCGATGCCCGGGATCTCGGCCACGTACTCGATCAGCAGCGCGAAGTCGGCGATCTCGCTGGTGTCGCCCATCTTGCCGCGGTAGGCGTTGACGTTCTGGCCCAGCAGCGTGACTTCGCGCACGCCCTGTTCGGCCAGGCCCGCCACTTCGGCCAGCACGTCCTCGAACGGGCGCGACACTTCCTCGCCGCGCGTGTACGGCACCACGCAGTAGCTGCAGTACTTGGAGCAGCCCTCCATGATCGACACGAACGCGCTCGGGCCCTCGACGCGCGCGGGCGGCAGGTGGTCGAACTTCTCGATCTCGGGGAAGGAGATGTCCACCTGCGACTGGCCGGTGCGCTGGCGGCGCGCGATCAGGTCAGGCAGGCGGTGCAGCGTCTGCGGGCCGAACACCACGTCGACATAGGGCGCGCGCGAGACGATGCTGGCGCCTTCCTGGCTCGCCACGCAGCCGCCCACGCCGATCACCAGGTCGGGCTTGGCGGCCTTTAGCGCCTTCATCCGGCCCAGTTCCGAGAACACCTTCTCCTGCGCCTTCTCGCGCACCGAGCAGGTGTTGAACAGGATCACGTCGGCGTCCTCGACGTTGTCGGTGGCTTCCAGCCCCTGGCTGGCGTTGAGGACGTCGACCATCTTGTCCGAGTCGTACTCGTTCATCTGGCAGCCGTACGTCTTGACGAAAACTTTCTTCATATGCCGATCTCAGTGGTTGACCTGGGGGCATCAGGGTGTGGCAACAACACGGCCGGCGCGTGGGGCGCACCGGTCGCACTTCGGGGGTGGTTATTTTTTCAGCGCCTGCTGTTCGGCCTCGCTCAGCACCCACGCTGTCAGCAATTGGCCGTACAGGTCCAGCTTGTACCGCACCGGCAGCTTCTGGCCCGCCACCGCGGTGCTGGCCAGCAACTGGTTGTCGGTGCCGAACAGGCGCAGGCCCGGCGCCACGCCCACGCGCTTGCCGTCGAGCGTGGCGGTCTGCGGCGCGCCCGCCGACGGCGCGGCGATGACCAGCCTGGCCGCCGCGGCATCGTCCGGAAGCACGCGCACCGGCTGGGCCGCGGCGACCGCCGTGCCCAGCAGCAGCGCCGCGCCGCACGCCAGTCCGGCCCAACGCTTGCGCAGGCGGCTGGACGTCATGGACTCCGGCGCCTGGCGGCGCGTATCACGACCTGCTGGCATGGGGAACTCCGGCAAATGGGGCGATGCGGTGGGTGGATGGCCCGCGGGCCGTGGCCGAAAGGCGGGCAACCGCGCATTTTACCTCGCCGGCGCCTGCCTGGTGTGGCCGACGGTGTGGCACGCAAGCGGCGTCAGAACAGGCAGGATGCCTCCTGCAGCACGCGCTGCTTGGAAACCGTGCCCATCAGCTCGCGCCCGGCCCGGTCGCGCACCAGCGGGATGCGGTTGATGCCGTGCTCGGCGAACACGGCCAGGGCGTCGCGCAGCCGCGAGTCCGGCGTCAGCGCCGGGAAATCGCGCTCCGCCAGCGCCAGCACGTCGTCGGGCCCGCCCTCGCGCTGCGCGCGCTGCAAGGCGTGGATCGACAGCGCGCCCAGCAGGCGGCCGTCGGCCTGCACCAGGTAGAGGTAGCGCGTGCCGGTCTCGGCGAACTTGTCGGCGGCGGCCGCCAGCGTGGCGCTGGGGGCGAGCACGGTGTCGGTCGGGTCGCACAGGCCGGCCAGCGTCAGCGTGCGGGCATGCTCGGCGGCCGCCGACGCCTGCGCGCGCTCGGCGATCACGCTGTACAGCGACAGCGTCTGGCAGCGCGACGCCGTGTAGTACGCCGCCACCGCGCCGATCATCGACGGCAGCAGCAGCGCCGGCGCCAGCGTCATCTCGAACACCATCAGCACCGACATCAGCGGCGCCTGGCTGGTGGCCGCCAGGAACGCGCTCATGCCCACCAGCGGCAGCAGCGGCGCCGCGCCCGCCGCCGTGCCCTGCATGCCCAGCGCCAGCAGCTGGCCTAGCGCCGCGCCGACGAACAGCGACGGCGTGAACACGCCGCCGACCGCGCCCGAGCCCATGCTGATCACCGTTGCCGCCAGCTTGGCCAGCAGCACGACCGCCACCGGCACGCTCAGCGGCTGCTCCTGCAGCAGGGTCTGGATGGTGGAAAAGCCGTTGCCGACCACCTCCGGCACCGCCATCGCCAGCACGCCGACCAGCGCACCGCCCAGCGTCAGCCGTGCCACCGGCCCGCCCGGCAGCGCCGCGAAGCGGCTGCGCGCGAAGCCGGCGGCGCGCAGGAACAGCGCGCCCGCGATGCCGGCAGCCACGCCCAGCGCCGCCGCGGCCAGCAGGATCTGCGGGCGCAGGTCCGGGGCGATATCGAGGCCGGGGTAGAGCGGCTGCAGCCCGCCGTGCCACTGGCTGACCATGGCGCCGGCGACCGAGGCCAGGAACAGCGGCATCAGGCGCTGCACCGCGAGCGCGCCGAACACGACTTCGGCGACAAAGACGGCGGCGGAAAAAGGGGTGTGGTAGACGGTGGCCAGGCCCGCCGCCGCGCCGCAGGCGGTCAGCATGCGGCGCATGTTGGAGCCGCCGCCGCGCTCGATCCGGGTCGACGGGAACAGCGATCCGCACAGCGCCGCCAGCTGGATCATCGCGCCCTCCTTGCCGACCGAGCTGCCGCTGACGATCGAGAAAAAAGAAGACAGCGCGCGCAGCAGCGTGATCCGCACCGGCAGCCGGCCGCTGCCGCTGGCGACCGCTTCCATATAGTCGGTGGCGCCGGGGTGGGCGCTGGCCAGGCGGTTGGACAGCACCAGCAGGCCGCCCGCGAGCGCGCCGCCGACGGCCGGCACCACCACGCGCCATGCCAGCGCCAGCGTCGCGAACACCGTGACCACGTCGGCATGGCTGGAAAACAGCACGACGCCCGCGCCCTCCAGCGCCTCCTCGAACAGCGTGGTGGCGATGGCGGCGACGATCCCGACCGGGATGGCCGCGAGCAGTGTGACTTCCTGGTCTTCGAGGAAACGCAAGCGCATGGCGGCTTTCCGGGCAGGCGGGGCGACGTGCCGGCGCGGGGCGGCCGGGCGGCCCGAGGCCGTCATGATAGCGCAGCGCCACCCGCGCCGACCCTGTGTGCGCCGGCGCGCATCCGTGGCTGGTTGGTTGCCGGTCGGGGTGCATAACCCGTCCGCGCCGGACTGGTACACTACCGCTCTTTCCTTCGCGGGCGGGCCGGTTGCCTGCCACGCCGGCTTCCCGGCGTCCGCGTTCCGATTCCGATCGATTACAAGGAGCCATCCGGCGTCTGGCGCACTGCGCGCGCAGCGATGGCCCAAGCAGCAATTCATGTCTTTTTCTGAACTCGGCTTGTCCGAAAAGATTGTGCGTGCCGTAGCCGAACAGGGCTACACCACCCCGACTCCCATCCAGGCCCAGGCAATTCCCGCCATCCTCAAGGGTGGCGACCTGCTCGCCGGCGCCCAGACCGGCACCGGCAAGACCGCCGGCTTTACCCTGCCGATGCTGCAGCTGCTGTCCGAAACCGCGGCGCGCCAGGCCGGCGGCGCCCAGCGCAGCGGCCGCGTGGCGGTGCGCGCGCTGGTGCTGACGCCCACGCGCGAACTGGCGGCGCAGGTCGAGGAGAGCGTGCGCAACTACGGCAAGTACCTGCGCCTGCGCTCGATGGTGATGTTCGGCGGGGTCGGCATCAACCCGCAGATCGAGCAGCTCAAGCGCGGCGTGGAGATCGTCGTGGCCACGCCCGGCCGCCTGCTGGACCATGTGTCACAGCGCACCATCGACCTGTCGCAGGTGGAACTGCTGGTGCTCGATGAAGCCGACCGCATGCTCGACATGGGCTTCATCCACGATATCCGCAAGATCCTCAACGTGCTGCCGGCCAAGCGCCAGAACCTGCTGTTCTCGGCGACGTTCTCGGACGATATCCGCGCGCTGGCCGACCGCCTGCTGAACAATCCCGCGTCGATCGAAGTCGCGCGGCGCAATACCACCGCCGAGACCGTCGACCAGCGCGTCTACCCGGTCGATCGCGAACGCAAGCGCGAACTGCTGGCCCACCTGGTGCGCCAGCATGACTGGCACCAGGTGCTGGTGTTCACGCGCACCAAGCATGGCGCCAACCGCCTGGCCGAGCAGCTGACCAAGGACGGCCTGTCGGCGCTGGCGATCCACGGCAACAAGAGCCAGTCGGCACGCACCCGGGCACTGACGGAATTCAAGGCCGGCACGCTGCGGCTGCTGGTGGCGACCGATATCGCCGCGCGCGGCATCGACATCGACCAGTTGCCGCACGTGGTCAACTTCGACCTGCCCAACGTGCCCGAGGACTACGTCCACCGCATCGGCCGCACCGGCCGCGCCGGCGCCGAGGGCGAGGCGATCTCGCTGGTTTGCGTGGACGAGCTGGCGCTGCTGCGCGATATCGAGCGCCTGATCAAGCGCAAGCTCGAACAGACCGTGCTGCCGGGCTTCGAGGTCGACCCCAGCATCGCACCCGAGCCGATCCAGAAGGGCCGCCAGCAACGTGGCGGCGGCCAGGGCCAGGGCCGTGGACGGGCCGAGGCCCGTCCGGCCGGCGACGGCGAGGGCGCGCAGCGCCAGCGTCCGGCGCGCCAGGGGCAGGGCGCGCCGCGCCAGGGCCAGGGCCAAAGCCAGGGCCAGCGCGGCAACGGCGCCGCCAACGGCAATCGTGCCGCCCAGCCCGCCGGCGCGCGCAACCCTGCGCCGCGCCGCGACGGCCAGGACCCGGCGCGCCCGCCACGCGCCGCGGCCCAGCCCGTACGCCAGCCCAATGACGCCGCGCCGGCACCGGCGCGCAACCGCCGACCGGCGCCGCAGGCGGCGCTGCTGGGCGGCAGCCGCAAGCCGGCGCGCTAAAGCGGAGCCGGCCGGCACCATGCACGCGTCCGACGCCCCCGCCGACTCCGGTGTGCCCTATGCCGGCCTGACGCCGGAGCTGATGCTGGACGCGCTCGAAGGCGCCGGCCTGCGCCCCGACGGGCGCCTGCTGGCGCTCAACAGTTACGAGAACCGGGTCTGGCAGGTGGGTATCGAGGACGCCGCGCCGGTGATCGCCAAGTTCTATCGCCCCGGCCGCTGGACCGATGCGGCCATCCTGGAAGAACACGCGTTCGTGCAGCAGCTGGCCGACGCCGAGATTCCCGCCGTGCCGGCCATGGCGCTGGCGCCGGGCGAGGCCGGCACGCTGCTGCATCATGCGGGCTTCCGCTTTGCCGTCTTTCCCCGCTGCGGCGGACGCGAGCCCGCGCTGGACCGCGCCGATACGCTGACCTGGCTCGGCCGGTTCATCGGCCGCATCCATGCCCTGGGCGCGGCCCAGCCCTACCAGGCGCGCCCGGCGCTGGACCTGGACACCTTCGGCATTGCCCCGCGCGACTGGCTGCTCGCCAGCGGCTGCATTCCCGCCGATCTGCTGCCGGCCTGGCAGTCGGTGGCGCAGCTGGCGCTGGACGGCGTGCAGCGCTGCTATGAGCGCGCCGGCGAAGTGCGGCTGCTGCGCGTCCATGGCGACTGCCATCGCGGCAATGTGCTGTGGATCGACGAGGACGATGCCCGTGGCGGCGCCCATGGCGAGCCGGGCCCGCATTTTGTCGACTTCGACGACAGCCGCATGGCCCCCGCGATCCAGGACATCTGGATGCTGCTCGAGGGCGACCGCGCGGCGATGCAAGGCCAGCTTGCCGACATCGTCGCCGGCTATGAGGATTTTGCGGAGTTCCAGACCCGCGAGCTGTGGCTGGTGGAAGCGCTGCGCACGCTGCGGCTGCTGCACTACAGCGCGTGGCTCGCCAGCCGCTGGGCCGACCCGGCCTTTCCGGCCGCCTTCCCGTGGTTCGGCACCGCGCGCTACTGGCAGGACCGGATCCTGGAATTGCGCGAACAGGTCGCGCTGATGGACGAAGCGCCCCTGTGGGGCGCTTGAGGCCTGCCGCAAGGCGGCGCCGTTGCGGCACCGCCCGTCACCTGGGGGCTTAACCCTTCTTTTCCGGGGTCTTGACCAGCACCACCGGACAGTCCGCCTGGGCCAGCACCCGGCCCGCCACCGAACCGATCACGGCATCGAAGAACGACCCGCGCCCGTGCGTGCCCATCACGATGGCCGCGGCGTCGACCGAGTTCGCGTAGGCGACGATGCGCTCGGGCGCGAAGCCGTGCAGCGGGTGCCGCTCGAACGGCACATTGGCCGCGGCGAGGATATCGCAGACCGCCGCCATCGCCTTGTCGCTGGCTTCCCTGTGCCAGTCGTCGATGGTTTCCTTGCTGACGAAGGCGCGCACCTGGCCGCTGACTTCGGGGGCGACATGGACCACATGCACGGTGAAGCCGTTCTGCAGCAGCCTGCCTTCGGCGATAAAGCGTGCCGCGGCGTCGCTGAAGGCCGAGCCGTCGGTGGCGAGGACGATATTGGTCATGGCGGAATCTCCTGGATGGGGGCTTTAGGGAAGCGCCGCGGCCATGTGGCCGCAACGCCATCTGGAACCATCATGCCCCCTAGTGTCCCGCCAGGATGCGATTCAGATCAAGTCGGATCGGAATTGTCCGATTTCCTGGTGCGATAACCGGTTGGCCGGTCCGTTGATTTATTCCGTCATTCCGGCTGATGCATTTGGCCATTGCCCCGTCGACGCGGCGGCGCGTAGCATGCTCCCGAGCCCCAGGGCCCACATGGCCCGCCCGTGCGGCAACGGGCAGACGATCCAACCACCAAAATACCAGCCTCCTCCCGCCACGGCGCGCGCAGGCGGCGAACCGGAGACAACCATCATGAGTGAGCGTGGCAACCTGCAGCCCCTGCGCGGCATCAAGGTCGTGGAATTCGAAGGCATCGGCCCCGGCCCGATGTGCGGCGCCATGCTGGCCGGCCTGGGCGCCGAGGTTACGCTGGTGACCCGCCCGGTGGCGCCAGACGCGCGGCGCATCCTGCGCGGCCAGTCGGTGCCGGCCGAGATGGAGCTGGAGCACGGCAAGCGCGTGGTGCAGCTGAACCTGAAGGCGCCCGCGGACGTGGCCGCCGCGCTCGACCTGGTGGCCGGCGCCGACGCGCTGATCGAGGGCCTGCGTCCCGGCGCGATGGAGCGCCTGGGACTGGGCCCCAAGGCCTGCCATGCCCGCAATCCCCGCCTGGTCTACGGCCGCATGACCGGCTGGGGCCAGACCGGTCCGCTGTCGCAGAGCGCCGGACATGACCTCAACTACATCGCGCTGACCGGCCTGCTGTCGATGGCCGCGCGCGAAGGCAGCCTGCCGATGGTGCCGCCGACCGTGATGGGCGATGCCACCGGCGCGCTCGGGCTGGCGTTCGGCATCACCAGCGCCATCCTCAGCGCGCGCGCCAGCGGCGAGGGCTGCGTGGTCGATGCTGCCATCACCGACATCGTCGCCATGCTCGGCTCGCTGGTGCAGGTGTCGCGCGCGGCCGGCACGCTGGGCGGCCCGCAACCGAGTCCGTTCCATGACTCGCCGTTCTATGACGTGTTCCCGTGCGCGGACGGGCGCGCCATCACGCTCGGTGCGCTGGAGCCGCAGTTCTACCGCGAACTGCTCGAGCGCCTGGAACTGACCGATATCGACCCGGCCGCGCAATACGACCGCTCCCAGTGGCCGGCGGTCAAGGCCCGCATCGCCGCGGCGATTGCCGCCAGGCCGAGCACGCATTGGGAGTCCGTGCTGGGCGGCACCGACGTGTGCTTCGCGCGCGTGCTGACGCTGGACGAGGCCGCGCGCCATCCGCACAACCAGGCGCGGGGCACGTACCGTCTCTATCAGCAGGGCGAGCGCGAGGTGCCGCGCTCCGCGCCCGCGCCGCGCTTCCTGCCTGCCGGGACGGAATGACCGGCGCTGCAGCCACTTGACGCCAGCCGCGTCATCGACGGAAAAGCCTGACTCTCGTGCAGAATCTGCTGCGTCCGCGCAGTGAGAATTCGGCGCATCAAGGCCCCTTCGGGCCCTTAACCTTGGCATAGCCAGTCCCCTGGCCAATTCCCCGCCAGTTGTTAAGGAGCCCTGAATTGCCCCCAACGCTGATCGTCGACGAACCCTCGAGGTTCCGCACCTTGTTATGCGCCGAACTCGCCGCCGAGTTTGACACCGACGAGGTCCTGGAAACGGATGGAGTCAGGGAGGGATACCGCCTTGCCCGCGAGCACCGGCCCGGCCTGGTGCTGGTCGACGTCGAACGCTTCGGCAATCCCGGCCTCGACTTCGTCCGCAGGGTGGTCGCCACGCTGCCCGGCATGCCGCTGCTGGTGCTGTCCGGCAACGACACCGCCCAGGCGCCGGTACGGGCACTGCGCGCCGGCGCGCACGGGTTCGTGGTCAAGCAGCGCGGCGTCGAGGAAGTGATGCAGGCCGTGCGCGGCGTGCTCAGCGGCTATCTGGTGTTTCCGCTGCAGACGCTGGAGACGGTGCGCCAGCTCGGCGAGCAGCAGCAGACCGGCCTGCCGCGGCTGAGCAACCGCGAGATCACCATCCTGCAATACCTGGCGCGCGGGCATTCCAACAAGGCGATCGCCGCGCAGCTGCTGATCAGCAGCAAGACCGTCAGCACGCACAAGGCCAATATCATGGCCAAGCTGCACGTGGGCTCGCTGGTCGAGATGGTGGACTACGCGCGCCGTCACCAGCTGGTGTGGTGAACGTCACCTGGCGGGTTTGCCGCGGCTTGCGCGCGCTGCCGCGCCCGTCGGCTATCGCGGGTAGACTGTGGGCATCTGTGACGAATCCGAGCTATCCGCCCGATGCCCCAGACCCTGAATGCTGTCGTGCGCCGCCTCGGCGCCGTCGCCATTGCCTGCTCCACATGGCTCGCCGTTCCCGCCTTCGCCAACGAGCCGATGTGGTTCGTGCAGGGCCGACCAGTGCCGGAGGCGCGCCAGGCGGTGGACGCGCTGGCCGCCGTGGCCGCCGATGGCCTGGACCCGCGCGACTACGATGCCGAAGCCCTGCGCCAGGCGGTGACCCAGGCCGCCCACGGCCCGGCGCTGCCGCCCGATGCCGCGGCCCGGCTCGACGCGGCGCTGAGCGCCGCCATGGAGCGGATGCTGTCCGACCTGCACGGCGGCCGCATCAACCCGCGCGCGGTCCATGCCAATTTCGCGCCGCCGGCCGAACGGCCTTTCGATGCCGCCACCTCGCTGCGCGATGCCGTCGCCCAGCACCGCCTGCCCGATGCCATCCGCCAGGCGGCGCCGACGTTCCCGCTGTACGGCACGCTGCGCCAGGCCCTGGCCCGCTACCGCGACATCGCCCGGCAGCCGGTGTGGCAGCAGCCGCTGCCGCCACTGCCGGCCAGCAAGCTGACGCCGGGCCAACCTTGGGCCGGCGCCGCCGCGCTGACCGCGCGCCTGGTGGCGCTGGGCGACCTGCCCGCCGGCACGCAGCCGCCGCCGCGCTATGAGGGCGCGCTGGTCGATGGCGTCAAGGCCTTCCAGTCGCGCCATGGGCTGCAGCCCGATGGCGTGATCGGCGCGGCCACGCTGGCGCAGCTGAACCTGCCCATCGCCGAGCGCGTGCGGCAGATCGAACTGACCATGGAGCGCCTGCGCTGGACCCCGCTGGACGGCTCGCGCATGATCGTGGTCAACGTGCCGGAGTTCATGCTGCGCGCCTATGAAATCCGCGACGGTAAGCTCGACATCAAGCTGGAAATGAAGGTGATCGTCGGCAAGGCGCTCGATACGCGCACGCCGCTGTTCGAGGAGGACATGCGCTATATCGAATTCAGCCCGTACTGGAACATCCCGCCGTCGATCGCGCGCCGCGAGACGGTGCCGCGGCTGCAGCGCGATCCGGGCTATTTCAACCGGCAGGGGCTGGAGTTCGTCGGCGGCGACGGCAAGGCCGTGACCACGCTGTCCGAGGAAAACCTGAACGCGGTGCTGAACGGCAGCCTGCGCATCCGCCAGCGGCCCGGCCCGCTCAACGCGCTGGGCGACATCAAGTTCGTGTTCCCCAACAACGAGAACATCTACCTGCACCACACGCCGTCGCCGCAGCTGTTCAAGCGCGACCGGCGCGACTTCAGCCACGGCTGCATCCGCGTGGAAGCCCCAGTAGCGCTGGCGCAGTTCGTGTTGCACGATATGCCGGACTGGGACGAGAACCGGATTCGCGAGGCGATGGCACGTGGCAAGTCGAACACGGTGCGCTTGCAGCAGCCGTTGCCGGTGGTGCTGGCTTACGGCACGGTCATCGCGCGCGCCGATGGTCGTGTATCCTTCCTGCCTGACATCTACGGTCACGACAAATTGCTGGACAAGGCGCTGCGGCAACGCAACGGTCGCCCCCAGCAGCGCGCTGTGGCAAGCGCCTCCGGCGTCATCCATTGAAGCGACGCACCCCGCATATTCAGAGGAAGTACCATGACTGACGCGACGCGCAAGGCACGCCGCCGCTTTCTTCATACCACCGGAACCCTGGCGCTCGCCGCCGGACTGATGCCGCTCGCGCCGCGCCGCGCCTTGGCAAGCCTGCCCGCCAACCAGGCGCTGGCCGGCCTGCCGGATGCCCGCACGCTGGCGTTCGATCACACCCACACCGGCGAGCGCGTGTCGCTGGTCTATGCCGTGGGCGACCGTTTCGTGCCCGAGGCGCTGACGACGCTCAACGGCTTCCTGCGCGACCATTATTCCGGCAAGGTCGGCGCCATCGATCCGCAGCTGTTCGACCTGCTGTTCCAGGTGCGGCGCGAGCTCGGCACCGACAAGCCGTTCCAGGTCATTTCCGGCTATCGCAGCCCGGCCACCAATTCGCGCCTGCGCAACTCGCGCAGCGGCGGGGTGGCAAAGCACAGCCTGCACATGGACGGCAAGGCCATCGACATCCGGCTGGCCGGCGTGTCGCTGGCCGATGTGCGCGATGCCGCCAAGTCATTGCAGGGCGGAGGCGTCGGCTACTACGAGTCCGACCAGTTCGTGCATATCGACACCGGGCGCGTGCGCTACTGGTAAGCGTTGCCGGCGGGGCCGTCCGTCACGGACGGCCTGGTGTCGTGGCCCGGAACATCTGTCCGCGAGAACCAAAGCAAAAAGCCGCGAACCCTTGCGGGATCGCGGCTTTTCAAATAGATGGTGGCGAATCAGGGACTCGAACCCCGGACCTGCGGATTATGATTCCGTCGCTCTAACCGACTGAGCTAATTCGCCAACGAAGACTGCGATTATACCTGGGCTTTCGCGACTGTCAACACCTTCCGGCGAAGATTTTGCACGGCGCTTCCGTGCATAAAAAAACGGCAGGCCCGCGGGCCTGCCGTTCTGCTTAGTGCCGCACGACCGCTCAGTCGTTGGCGTAGATGTTCACGTCCTTGGTCTCGCGGATAAACAGCGCGCCGATCACGAAGGTGAGGGCAGCGATGATGATCGGGTACCAGAGGCCGTAGTAGATGTTGCCGTTCTGCGCCACCAGCGCAAACGAGATGGTGGGCAGCAGGCCGCCGAACCAGCCGTTGCCGATATGGTAGGGCAGCGACATCGAGGTGTAGCGGATGCGGGTCGGGAACAGTTCCACCAGCATGGCGGCAATCGGGCCGTACACCATGGTGACGTAGATCACCAGGATGACCAGGATCACCAGCACCATGATCGTGTTCATCTGCGCGGGGTCGGCCTTGGTCGGGTAACCGGCCGCGGCCATCGAGCTGCCCACTTCCTTCTTGAACGCCGCGATCTGCTGCTTGCTGGCATCGTCGAAGCTGTGGCCGTTCACCAGCTTGGCATCGAAGGCCTTGATCTCCTTGTCGCCGATCTTGACGCTGGCCACGGTGCCGGCCGGGGCCTCGACCACTTCATAGCTTGCCGAGGCCTGGGCCAGGGTACGCTTGGCGATGTCGCACGAGCTGCGGAAGTCGATCTCGCGGGCGATCGGGCTGCCCTGGAACGAGCACTGCTTCGGATCCGCGGTCACCACGATCTGGGCGCTTTGCTGGGCGCGCTCCAGCGCCGGGTTGGCGTAGTGGGTCAGGGCCTTGAACAGCGGGAAGTAGGTCAGCACGGCCAGCGCGCAGCCCGCCATGATGATCCACTTGCGGCCGATCTTGTCCGACAGCGCGCCGAAGAAGATGAAGAACGGCGTGCCGATCACCAGTGCGCCGGCAATCAGCAGGTTGGCCGTCTTGGCATCGACCTTGAGCACCTGGGTCAGGAAGAACAGCGCGTAGAACTGGCCGGTGTACCAGACCACGGCCTGGCCGGCGGTCAGGCCCAGCAGCGCCAGGATCACGATCTTCAGGTTGCGCCATTGGCCGAACGATTCGGTCAGCGGTGCCTTGGAGGTCTTGCCCTCGGCCTTCATGCGCTGGAACGCCGGCGATTCGTTCATCGACAGCCGGATATACACCGACACGCCCAGCAGCAGGATCGACAGCAGGAACGGGATGCGCCAGCCCCAGACCTCGAAGTTCGGGCCGGTCGCCTCGCGGCACAGCAGGATCACGATCAGCGACAGGAACAGGCCGAGCGTGGCGGTGGTCTGGATCCACGAGGTGTACGCACCGCGCTTGCCGTGCGGGGCGTGTTCGGCCACGTAGGTCGCGGCACCGCCGTACTCGCCGCCGAGCGCCAGGCCCTGCAGCATGCGCAGCGCGATCAGGATGATCGGCGCGGCCCAGCCGATGGTGGCGTAGCCGGGCAGCAGGCCGACGATGAAGGTCGACACGCCCATGATCAGGATCGTCACCAGGAAGGTGTACTTGCGCCCGATCATGTCGCCCAGGCGGCCGAACACCAGCGCGCCGAACGGCCGCACGATAAAGCCGGCGGCAAACGCGAGCAGCGCGAAGATGAAGGCCGAGGTCGGGTCCAGCCCGGCAAAGAACTGCTTGGCGATGATCGCCGCCAGCGAGCCATACAGGTAAAAGTCGTACCACTCGAACACCGTGCCCAGCGACGAGGCAAAGATCACCTTGCGCTCTTCGGCAGTCATCGGTGCGTTCTGCGCGCCCCCTCCGGGCACCGCAACGTTTTGCACGTTTGCCATTTGTCTCCTCCGTCTGGAATGGATCCCGGGGCGGGCGTGGTGCGCGGAAAGCGCCGCGCAGCTGGCCGCTATGCCCAGAGTTGCAGAGGATTGTGGGTGGCGAAACTTACTGCGTTCTGACAGATTCCTGCGTACCGGCAGCAAAAAACGTCGGGGTATACGCTAGGCGCGCGCAGGGACGTGGATGCTGCGCTGCGGGCCCTCGGCGCATGCGCGCCGCACCGCTATGCGCGTTGCGGGCGTGCGGCTATGCAGCATCCGCGCCGGGCCCGCGCGAGGCGCCTTGCGATGGCATTGCCGCCGGCGGCGGCTCGGCGCGGTCGGTTTCGGCATCGTCCTGATTCATGCGCCAGGCGTAGAGCGCGGCCATCAGCACATAGACCACCAGCGCGCCCTGCGCACCGACCCAGAACGAGAACGGCCAGCCAAAGAAGTTGAAGCGCAGGTCGCGTGCAAACCACGCCACCACGAAGGTGACCGTGAACCAGACCGCGAGCAGGCCGCCGATCCAGCGCAGGTTGCGATGCCAGGCGAGGCGATGGCGTGCCTCGGCGCTGCCGGGGGCAGGGGTGTCGTTCATGCGGGTGGAAAGTTTTCGGGGCGGCGCAGCGTCACGCGGAAATGCGCGCCGGCCAGTCGTGGGGATTGCTGGTAGACGTGGTCCGAGATCTGGACGTCGCCGCCGTGCTGCTGCACGATTTCGCGCACGATCGCCAGGCCCAGGCCGCTGCCTTCGGTGTTGGTGCCCAGCACGCGGTAGAAGCGCTCCATCACGCGCTCGCGCTCTGACGGTGCAATGCCCGGGCCGGTGTCTTCCACGTCGAGGTAGGCGAACGGTTCGAAGGCGTCGGCGCTGACCCGCACCGTGGCGCGGCCGCCGCGCGGCGTGTAGCGGATGGCGTTGTCGAGCAGGTTGTTCAGCATCTCGGTCAGCATCAGGCGGTTGCCCTGGACCATCACCGGATGGTCGTCGGCATCGAGGCCCAGGTCGATGTCGCGCGCCCACGCCTGCGGCAGCCAGTCCTTGACCACTTCGCGCGCCAGCGCCGCCAGGTCCAGCGCGGCCATGCCGCCGGTGCCGGCCAGGTTTTCCATGCGCGCCAGCGACAGCAGCTGCGTGACCAGGTGCGCGGTGCGTTCCGAGCTGCCCGCGATCTGCGCCAGCGAGCGCCGCAGTTCTTCCGGCGACTGCTCGCGCTGCGCCAGCTCGGCCTGCATGCGCAGGCCCGCCAGCGGCGTCTTCATCTGGTGCGCGGCATCGGCGATAAAGCGCTTCTGGGTCTGCACCGACTGGTCCAGCCGCGCCAGCAGGTCGTTGAACGAGCCCACCAGCGGCGTGATTTCCTGCGGCGCGGCGCGTTCGTCGATGGGACTGGTATCGCCCGGGTTGCGCGCGCGGATGCGCTGCTGGATCGCGGTCAGCGGCGCCAGCCCGCGCGACAGCCCGAACCACACCAGCACCACCGCCAGCGGCAGGATCACGAACTGCGGCAGGATCACGCCCTTGATGATCTCGTTGGCCAGCCGGGCGCGCTTGTCCAGGGTTTCGGCCACCTGCACCAGCACCGGCTGGGTGCCGCTGACCTGCTTGAGCTCGATATAGGTGTAGGCCACGCGCACGTCATTGCCGGCCACGCGGTCATCGCGCAGCGACACCAGCCCGGCGTGGCCCTGGTCTTCCTCGGAAGGCAAGGGCAGGTCCTGGTCGCCGGCGATGTATTCGCCGCGCTTGCCGACCACCTGGTAGTAGATGTTGTCGGTCTCGTCGGCGCGCAGGATCTCGCGCGCCGACAGCGGCAGCTGCAACGTGACGCGGCCGTTGACCTCGCGCACCTGCTGCGACAGCACGATGGCGCTGGCTTCGAGCGCGCGGTCGAAGGGACCGTTGGCGATCGACTTGGCCACCAGGTAGGTCACCGCGATGCTCATCGGCCAGAGCAGCAGCAACGGTGCCAGCATCCAGTCCAGGATCTCGCCGAACAGCGAGCGCGGCGCGGGGTGGGCGGTGCTTTCCTCCAGGTGCGGCAGTGCGTCGGCCAGGTCCTGGTCGGTGGCCTCGGGCGTGGAGGGGGAAGGGGGCGTGGCGCGCGGCACGCGCCGCCAGGGCAGTCGCAGCAGGCTCATGTCGGCGAGGTTGCGCTCAGGTCGGTCGCATGGCCTGCGGTCACGGGATCAATGCGGCGCGGCCACCGCCGGCTGGAATTTCTCCAGGCAGTAGCCCAGCCCGCGTACGGTGGCGATGCGGATGCCGCCCACTTCGATCTTCTTGCGCAGGCGGTGCACATAGACTTCGATGGCGTTGTTGCTGACTTCCTCGCCCCATTCGCACAGGTGGTCCACCAGTTGTTCCTTCGACACCAGGCGGCCGCTGCGCGTGAGCAGGATCTCCAGCAAACCGATCTCGCGCGCGGACAGGTCCAGCATCTGGTCGTTCAGGTAGGCGATGCGCCCGACCTGGTCGTAGGCCAGCGGCCCGTGGCGCATCAGCGTGGCACCGCCGCCGGCGCCGCGTCGCACCAGGGCGCGCACGCGCGCCTCGAGCTCGGTCAGGGCAAAGGGCTTGGCCATGTAGTCGTCGGCGCCGAGGTCCAGGCCCTTGACGCGCTCGTCGACGCTGTCGGCGGCGGTCAGGATCAGCACCGGCAGCATCGCGCCGCGCGCGCGCAGGCGCTTGAGCACCTCCAGCCCCGACATGCGCGGCAGGCCCAGGTCGAGGATCAGCAGGTCGAAGGTCTGGGTCGACAGGGCCGAATCGGCTTCGAGGCCATTGGCGACATGGTCGACGGCGTAGCCCGAGTGGCGTAGCGAACGGGTCAGGCCGTCGGCCAGCACGTCGTCATCTTCGGCGATCAGAATGCGCATGGTTGTCTCCACCCTGGCCGGCATAGCCGGCACCGGTGCGCAACGGGCACGGGGGCGCGAAGGGGCTTGCCAAGCATACTGTTTTTTTATACAGTACCCGCACGTTCCGCTGGGGCCGCCCGGGGAGACCCCCTGGAGTGCGGCCGCGCAGACAGCCGGGCCGGCGCTGATGCCGGCAAATGCCGGTGCCGCGCCACATGCGGCCTATTTATACACCATTTGATTCAAGGACGACCATGGACGACAAGAAGGCAGGTGCCGGCGTGAGCGCCGAGAAGCAGAAGGCGCTTGCCGCCGCGCTCTCCCAGATCGAGAAGCAGTTCGGCAAGGGCTCGATCATGCGCCTGGGCGACGGCGAGGTCGAAAAGGACATCCAGGTGGTTTCCACCGGTTCGCTCGGCCTGGACATCGCGCTTGGCGTCGGTGGGCTGCCGCGCGGCCGCGTGGTCGAGATCTACGGGCCGGAATCCTCGGGCAAGACCACGCTGACGCTGCAGGTCGTGGCCGAGATGCAGAAGCTGGGCGGCACCTGCGCCTTTATCGATGCCGAGCACGCGCTGGACGTCAACTATGCGTCCAAGCTCGGCGTCAGCGTCGGCGACCTGCTGATCTCGCAGCCCGACACCGGCGAGCAGGCCCTGGAAATCACCGACGCGCTGGTGCGCTCGGGCTCGATCGACCTTATCGTCATCGACTCGGTCGCCGCACTGGTGCCGAAGGCCGAAATCGAAGGCGAAATGGGCGATTCGCTGCCCGGCCTGCAGGCCCGCCTGATGAGCCAGGCGCTGCGCAAGCTGACCGGCACCATCAAGCGCACCAACTGCCTGGTGATCTTCATCAACCAGATCCGCATGAAGATCGGCGTGATGTTCGGCTCGCCCGAAACCACCACCGGCGGCAATGCGCTGAAGTTCTACGCCTCGGTGCGCCTGGACATCCGCCGCATCGGCTCGATCAAGAAGGGCGACGACGTGATCGGCAACGAGACCAAGGTCAAGGTGGTCAAGAACAAGGTATCGCCGCCGTTCCGCGAGGCCTTCTTCGACATCCTCTACGGCCAGGGCATCTCGCGCCAGGGCGAGATCATCGACCTGGGCGTGGATGCCAAGATCGTCGAGAAGTCCGGCGCCTGGTACAGCTACAACGGTGAGAAGATCGGCCAGGGCAAGGACAACGCCCGTGAGTACCTGCGCGAGAATCCCGACATTGCCGCCGAGATCGAAAACAAGGTGCGCGCGGCGCTGGGCGTGGTGGCCATGAACCCGACGGCCGCAGCCGCGGCCGCAACGATCGAAGACTGATCGCGCCGACGGCCGCTGCGCCATCCCGAAGGCCGGGGCATCGCCGATGCTCCGGCCTTTTTACTTGGCCCGAGGCGCCGTCCTCCTAACCGCTGATACCGGTCACCCATGGCAACCCGTCCCCCGCTGTCGCTGAAGGCCCGCGCCGTCGGCTACCTCTCGCGCCGCGAGCACAGCCGTGCCGAGCTGGCGCGCAAGCTGGCGCCGCATGCCGAGTCGCCGGAGCAGCTGGAGCAATTGCTGGATGCGCTGGAGCGCGAGAACTGGCTGTCGAACCAGCGCTTCGCCGACAGCCTGGTGCATCGTCGCGGCGCCCGCTACGGCACCGCGCGCGTGATGCAGGAGGCCAAGACCCACAAGCTCGACAGCGAGCAGCTGGGCGAACTGCAGGAGCGCCTGCGCGCCACCGAAGCCGAGCGCGCGCGCGAGGTCTGGCGCAAGCGCTTCGGCACGCCGCCCGACACACCCGAGGCGCGGGCGAAGCAGATCCGTTTCATGGTGGCACGCGGCTTTTCGCGCGCGGTGGTCGGCAAGATCATCCAGGGCGCGGACGAGGACTACGGCGACGCGGACTGAGCCGGCGTCGCGTGGCAGGCTAGTACAGTACCTGTGCTGCCGTCATGTGTATTTCGCTGCGTTGCGTCATCGCGCCCCGCCGGCGCCTGGCGTTTGTCGCGGCCGGCAAGCCGGTGCCTGCTGGTGCATTGCGGCAGGGCATCCCGGCCTGCCGCGGTGCCATGGTCGGCCGACAATCCGGGCGCGACAGTTGCCGCACAAGGATGTTCCCGGCCAACGCGGCATGGCATGTTAAACTCCCCGGGTTATTCGGTGCCGCGGCACCACGGTGCCCCAGCCCCCCGTATTCCCGGTATCTCCGTATTCTCGTCCGTTTCCCAGCCTGGCCATGCCTCTGTCCCAGCCCGTCAACCGCTCCCTGCGTCACCGTCGCGCCATTGCGGCCGAGGCGTACCAGAGGGAGGACGGCCTGTGGGACATCGAGGTGCGCCTGACCGACACCAAGCCCCGTGACATCGAACTGGCCGGCGACCGTATCCGCCCGCAAGGCCAGCCGCTGCACGACCTGTGGCTGCGCATCACGATCGACCAGGAAATGACGGTGCTGGATGCCGAGGCCTGCTCGGACTGGGTGCCGTACCCGTCCCATTGCGACACGATCGGCCCGGCCTACCGCAAGCTGATCGGGCTGAACCTGCGCAAGGGCTTTCGCAAGGCGGTGCGCGAGCGCCTGGGCGGCATGCACGGCTGCTCGCACCTGACCGAAGCCGCCGGCGTGCTGCCGAGCACCGCGATCCAGGCCTTTGCCGGCGAGGTCATCAGTATCCGCGACAACGGCGAGGACGATCCGAATCCGGAGCCGCCCTATCAGTTGAACGGCTGCCACGCCCTGCGTTTCGACGGCGAGGTGGTTCGTCAGTTTTACCCGCGCTGGTATGGTCACCAGCCGACGCCCAAGGTACGGGCCGAGGCCGCGCCTGCCGTCGCATCCGCGCCTCAGGCGCAGCAGCCCGCGGCCAATGGCGACCGCGGTGGTCACGCAATCGACGGCAACGACGCTGTCCCGGCCGACCGGCCGACCGGCACCTCCGGCTGATTCTCAGGATCGGCCAGCCCGACGAGAGAGTTCGTCTTTCTTTCAGATTCTTCCCTTCTACCTTTTACGCCTACCCGAAAGGAAACACGCATGAATATCCATGAGTATCAAGGCAAGGAAATCCTGCGCAAATACAATGTGCCGGTTCCGCGCGGCATCCCCGCGTTCTCGGTTGACGAGGCCCTGAAGGCCGCAGAACAACTCGGCGGCCCGGTGTGGGTTGTCAAGGCGCAGATCCACGCGGGTGGCCGCGGCAAGGGCGGCGGCGTCAAGGTTGCCAAGAGCATGGACGAGGTCAAGACCTATGCGTCCAACATCCTGGGCATGCAGCTGGTCACGCACCAGACCGGTCCGGAAGGCAAGAAGGTCAACCGCCTGCTGATCGAAGAAGGTGCCGACATCAAGAAGGAACTGTACGTTTCGCTGGTGGTGGACCGCGTCTCGCAGAAGATCGCCCTGATGGCGTCGAGCGAAGGCGGCATGGACATCGAAGAAGTCGCTGCCCACAGCCCGGAAAAGATCCACACCCTGATCGTCGAGCCGTCGACCGGCCTGACCGATGCTGACGCCGACGACATCGCCCGCAAGATCGGCGTGCCCGACGCGAGCGTGGCGCAAGCCCGCCAGGCCCTGCAAGGCCTGTACAAGGCGTTCTATGACACCGACGCCTCGCTGGCCGAAATCAACCCGCTGATCCTGACCGGCGACGGCAAGGTGATCGCGCTGGACGCCAAGTTCAACTTCGACTCGAACGCGCTGTTCCGTCATCCGGAAATCGTCGCCTACCGCGACCTGGACGAAGAAGACGCCAACGAAATCGAAGCCTCGAAGTTCGACCTGGCCTACATCTCGCTGGACGGCAACATCGGCTGCCTGGTGAACGGCGCCGGCCTGGCCATGGCCACCATGGACACCATCAAGCTGTTCGGCGGCGAGCCGGCCAACTTCCTCGACGTGGGCGGCGGTGCCACCACCGAGAAGGTGACCGAAGCCTTCAAGCTGATGCTGAAGAACCCGAACGTGCAGGCCATCCTGGTCAACATCTTCGGCGGCATCATGCGTTGCGACGTGATCGCCGAAGGCGTGATCTCGGCCTCGAAGGCCGTGCACCTGACGGTGCCGCTGGTCGTGCGCATGAAGGGCACCAACGAAGAACTGGGGCGCAAGATGCTGGCTGACTCGGGCCTGCCGATCATTTCGGCCGACACGATGGAAGAAGCCGCCCAGAAGGTCGTGGCTGCCGCCGCCGGCAAGTAAGCCGAGGCGCCGTTACCCAATACAAGCGAACTTCGGCAGCGCGCGTGGCCTTTGCCCGCGCTGCCAGAGTCAAGCAAAGGACGAAAGCATGTCGATTCTGATCAACAAAGACACCAAAGTCATTACCCAGGGCATCACCGGCAAGACCGGCCAGTTCCACACCCGTGGCTGCCGCGACTACGCCAACGGCAAGAACGCCTTCGTCGCCGGCGTGAACCCGAAGAAGGCCGGCGAAGACTTCGAAGGCATTCCCATCTACGCCAGCGTCAAGGACGCCAAGGCCCAGACCGGCGCCACCGTGTCGGTCATCTACGTGCCGCCCGCAGGCGCCGCTGCCGCGATCTGGGAAGCCGTTGACGCCGACCTGGACCTGGTGGTCTGCATCACCGAAGGCATTCCCGTGCGCGACATGATGGAAGTCAAGGACCGCATGCGCCGCGAGAACAAGAAGACCCTGCTGCTGGGGCCGAACTGCCCGGGCCTGATCACGCCGGACGAAATCAAGATCGGCATCATGCCGGGCCACATCCACAAGAAGGGCCGCATCGGCGTGGTGTCGCGCTCGGGCACGCTGACGTACGAAGCCGTGGGCCAGCTGTCCGCGCTGGGCCTGGGCCAGTCGTCGGCCGTCGGCATCGGTGGCGACCCCATCAACGGCCTGAAGCACATCGACGTGATGAAGATGTTCAACGACGATCCGGACACGGACGCCGTGGTCATGATCGGTGAGATCGGCGGCCCGGACGAAGCCAACGCGGCCCACTGGATCAAGGACAACATGAAGAAGCCGGTGGTTGGCTTCATCGCTGGCGTGACCGCGCCTCCGGGCAAGCGCATGGGCCACGCCGGCGCGCTGATCTCGGGCGGTGCCGACACCGCCCAGGCCAAGCTGGAAATCATGGAAGCCTGCGGCATCAAGGTGACCAAGAACCCGTCGGAAATGGGCCGCCTGCTGAAGGCAATGCTGTAACAGGCAGTCCAGCCTTGCTCCGCCGTTGCGGAGAAGGCCCCGGCTTGAAATGCCCCCGCCCCGCGGGGGCATTGTCTTTTCCGGCTCCCGAAGTGGCCTGGCTGCTACGCCTGACCTGAAGATTACAAAATTGAAATCTAATCGAAAGGTTGATGCGTTAAACAGTCATGTCTGCGCTTTCAGACATCCAAAATCCCGTCGGATGACGGGGCGCGCCACCACATAGAAACTCGAGGAGCCTCCCCGTGGAACTGCTGTCTTCCACCACTTTCTGGATTGCGTTGGGATCGATCATCCTGACCAATATCGTCCTGTCCGGCGACAACGCGGTGGTCATCGCGCTCGCCTCGCGCAACCTGCCGCCCGCCCAGCAGAAAAAGGCCATCTTCTGGGGCAGCGCCGCCGCCATCATCATGCGCGTGGTGCTGACCGTGGCCGCGGTCAAGCTGCTGAGCCTGCCGTACCTGAAGATCGTCGGCGCCGTGCTGCTGGTCTATATCGGCGTGCAACTGCTGACCGGCGATGACGACGAGGAAGGCCACGACGGCAAGGACAATATCTGGGCCGCCATCCGCACCATCCTGATCGCCGACCTGGTGATGTCGCTGGACAACGTGGTCGCCGTGGCCGCCGCCGCGCAGAAGGGTCCCGAGGGCAGCCAGCTGCTGCTGCTGGTCATCGGCCTGGGCCTGTCGATCCCGCTGATCGTGTTCGGCAGCACCATCCTGCTCAAGGTCATGGAGCGCTTCCCGGTCATCATCGTGCTGGGCGCCGCGCTGCTCGGCTACCTGGCCGGTGAGATGCTGGTCAGCGACCCGGTCGACGCCGCCTGGTTCGAAGTCCACGTGCCGCACGCCCACCTGGTCTTCGGCGCCGCCGGTGCGATCTTGGTGGTGATCCTCGGCAAGCTGCTGAGCCGCCGGTCGGCACAGACGGCCTGACGTCGATCTGCCGGATGCGGAAGGGCGGCCAACTGGCCGCCCTTTTTCATTGGGCACGACGACGGGCGTGTCGGTGTCCATGCCAACTAACTCATGTGAGTGATCGCACTTTTTGTCGCGCTTGCCTGTGATGGCGGTCCCAGGTGACAATTTTTGGCGCAAACGGCGAGCTTCACCCCGACGGGTGACGAAATTTGTCGCTTTCCACCCCCTACCGATGGGGGATGCCGCTGGCACACTTGCTGCTCAATCGTCCCCGCGTCACGAAACCGAAGACGTGCAACGCTTAACCAAAATCTCTTCGAGGGGTCAAATCATGCAACGGGTACAACAACTGAAGAAGCTGGGCCGCCGCGTCCAGAAGGGCTTTACGCTGATCGAACTGATGATCGTGGTGGCGATCATTGGTATCCTGGCGGCGATTGCGATTCCCGCTTACCAAGACTACGTGATTCGCGCTCGCGTTACGGAAGGTTTGACGCTGGCTGACGCAGCGAAGACTTCGGTGACCGAGAATGCCGCGAACGGTGTCGCTCTTGCGAACGGTTGGGCGGCCCCTGCCGCCACTCAAAACGTTACGGCTATTGCAATTGCGGCAAACGGTCAAATCACCATTACTTATGCCGCCCGTGCGGGTAACGGTACGCTCGTGCTGGTGCCGTCGTCTGGCGGCGCCGCACTTGTCGCAGGCACTCCGCCTGCTGGCGGCTCTGTGGATTGGGAGTGCTTTTCGGCGGCAAAGGCGGCCTCTACTCTGCCCGCTCCTGGTCCGGCACCCGCAGCAGCAGCGACTCTCCCGGGTAACGTCGCACCGGTTAGCTGCCGTACCTAATCGTTTTTAGAACGAATGAGAAAGCGCCTTCGGGCGCTTTTTCTTTATCTGGCGTCCAAGCTATCATGCGCCTTTCCCCAACCCAGGCGCCGCAATGCCGCCGTCCCGGCCCAACCTGTCTTCGGCTGTTCTCATCGCAGCAATCGTCATCCCGCTGCTGGTCTCCCGGCACACGCTGCCTCTAGCGACGTTTTACGGCGAATGGGCCGCCGCGCTCTGTAGCGTTGCCGCGGTCGCAGCGGTTGCCATGCGGGCGACCAGCAGATCGGCGCCTTCCGCGTACCTGCCGTCAATCTCGCTGTTGTTCCTCTGGCTCGTCATCGTCAGCCTGATCGTCGCGGGCCTCGGGCATTCCGATATTACGGGCAGCCGCCTGACGACTGTCCTCACGTTGCTGCTCGGCGCCGCCGTGGCTTCTGCCGCATGGTGGTACCGCCATACGTCGGCTGGCAGCGAATCGGATGCTGGCGACGCCCTTGCCGTTGCGGCCCTGATCGCGGGGCTGCTGGGTACCGTTTCGCAATGGGTGCAGTTGTTCCAACTCGAACCCCGCTCCTTCGGCCTGGTCTCCACCTACTTCTACGACACCAACCGCCGCCTCTGGGGCAACCTGAACCAGCCCAACCACCAGGCCACCGTGCACGGCCTCGCACTGGCCGCATCAGTGTGGCTGGCCTCGCGTGGCCGTCTGCGTTTTCCGATGTGGCTGGCCGCGGTGGCCTTGCTGGAAAGCGGCATCGTGCTGTCTGGCTCGCGCACCGGCGTGTTGCATGTCGGCCTTGCCGCGTGCTACGCGTTGATTGCGGCGTGGCTGGCGCGAGGCGATCGCCGCGGTCCGGATCCCATGCAGCGTCCGGTGGGGCTTGTGGTGGCTGCCGTTGCCATGGTGGCAATGCTGCTGGCCCTGCAGCCCGCCATCAAGGCGGCGGGGCAGGCCTTTGACTGGCGCCTGTTCGACACCATCGCCCAACTCGAAGCCGAAGACCAGATTTCGGCGCGCGGTGCGCTGTGGGCGCACGCCATCGCGATGTTCCGCGCTCATCCGTGGTTCGGCGTCGGCTGGGGCGAGTTCGGCTGGGCGCAGTTCCAGCAGCTGGATCAGGTCGGCGTGAAGGTGGAGATGTCCCTGCACGCCCACAACGCGATTCTCGACCTGCTGGCCAAGACCGGCATCGTCGGCACCGCCGGCGTGGGTGTGATCCTGCTGGCGTGGCTGTGGCGCGTGGTGCGGGTGCGCTTGTGGCATGGCGATGGGGAGGAACGCAGGCAGACCGTGCTGGTGCTGACGTGGCTGGCGATGCTGTGCGCGCATTCGATGCTGGAATACCCGCTGCATTACCTGTATTTCTTCCTGCCGTTCTGCTTCATGCTGGGCTGGCTGGAGCCGTCGGGCTTCGGGCGCTGGCGGGTGCCGTTGCCGGTGGCGCGCGGGCTGGCGCTGGCGTTGGCCGCGGTAGCCGCGGTGGTGCTGGGCACCATGTGGCAGGACTATCGCCGTGCCGAAGCGCGCGAGTATGCCAGCAGCGAAGGCCGCCAGGCCCTGCCGATGCCGCGCTTCTGGTTCCGCCAGCATGCGCAGGCCGATGCGGCCGGACAGGCCGCCATCACGCCCGAGAATGCCGCGGTACTGTTGCCCGCGCATGTCGCGGCGGTGCACCTGCTGCCGACGCCGGCCATGATCGCGCGCACGGCATGGCTGCTGGCGTTGACGGGCGATGCCGCGCAAGGCCGGCTGTGGATGGAGCGCCTGAGGTGGTACTACCTTGGCGACGAGGCCGCGCAGTACGCGACGATCGCGCAGGCATGCCGCGGCGTGAAGGCGGACCAGCGCCCGCAGGCGTTCTGCGGCTGGGTGGCCGATCGCTCGCGCCGCCTTGCGGAACTGGGCCGGGACTGACCTAGTAGTACGGGTACGGGCTGTAGTAGACCGGCGGCGGGGGCGGCGGATAGTAGTACCGCGGCGCCGGCGCCGGGACTGCGGCCACGCGGCCCGGCACGGGCACGCGATTGCCGCTGGCGTACATGCACTGCACGTAGGCGGCGTCGTATTGCTGCTGCGTGCCGTAGCCCGCGTATTGCGCATTGCCCGCGCCCACCGCCGCGCCTGTAAGCAGGCCGATGCCCGCGCCCACCGCCGCACCCGAGCCACCGTTGAATGCCGCCCCCGCGGCGGCGCCCAGCGCGGTCCCCACCGCGGCGCTGCCGAGCGCGGCATTGTTGGCGGCCTGTGCCGAAGACACGCCGCCGACGCGTCCGAAGGCGAATTGCCGGCAGTTGTAGTCGTCGGCACGGAACTGGTCGAAATTCTTGCCGGTGCCGGGCAGCGCCATCACGCTGGGCCCGGAGGGCAGCACGGCGCAGGCGCCGAGGGCGAGGGTGGCCACGGCCAGCGTGGCGCGGATCAGGGCATGCATGGTGTCACCCCGTGTCAGGAATTGGCCGGCGGCTGTGCCGGTATGCGTTGCCAGCCGCCGGGGCAGGACGCCACGTAGGGGTAGTAGCCTTCAGGCTGGTTGCAGTGGTACCACCAGCCCTGCTGCGGCATGACGCCGTCGGGGCCGGGAGCGGGCACCGGGCCATTGGGTCCCTGCTCGATGTATTGCGGCGGCGCCGCGGGCACGGCAGGTACCGCCACCACGGCCGGCGGGTAATAGTACGGAGCGGGGTAGCCGTAGGGATAGCCACCGTAGAACGCGCCGGGCCCGAGATAGATGCCGACGCCTACGCTGGCGCGCGTCCTGACCATGCCGTCGCGCAGGTCGCCGCCATGCCAGGCGGCATCGTGGAGATCGGCCCGCCCGGCCAGGGCGGCGCCGCTTGCGGCCGTGGCCGCGAGTGCCAGGGCGATCTGGCAGAGCATGCGCCCGTTCATGGTATCCCCCTCATCCCCGCGCGCGCCGCGGGCAGGGTCAGCCGGCCGCGATCCCGCGGCGGCCCGCAATCATATTGAATACCAAATTGTCGCGCGCGGATGCCGGGGACGGCGCGTGTGGAAATGCGTCGTTACCTTTATTACCAGGGAACGAATATGGCGTAAGAAGAGGCCGCGTCCGCCTTCGCCGGGCGTACCGCGGGCATCACGTAAGCCGTGCTGCGAGGGCAGGTATCAACCGGCCGCCACCCAATCCCCGGACTTGCCCCCATGCTTCTCCAGCAGCTTCACGTTGCCGATCACCATGCCACGGTCCACCGCCTTGCACATGTCGTAGATCGTCAGCAGCGCGACCTGCACACCGGTCAGTGCCTCCATCTCCACGCCGGTCTGGCCGCGGGTCTCGGTGCGCACGGTGCAGGCGACGGTGGCGGTGGCCTCGTCCAGGGCGAACTCGACCGCCACCTTGGTCAGGCCGATCGGGTGGCACAGCGGGATCAGGTCGGCGGTGCGTTTGGTGGCCATGATCGCCGCCACGCGGGCGATGCCGATCACGTCGCCTTTCTTGGCGCTGCCGTCGCGCACCAGCGCGAAGGTGGCGGGCTGCATGGTGATGGTGCCGGTGGCCACCGCGACGCGATGGGTGCTGGCCTTGGCGCCGACATCGACCATGTGGGCTTGTCCGGCGGTGTCGAAATGGGTGAGCTGGGTCATGATCGAGAGCTTCGGGCGAACTGCGTGCATGGAGCCACCGGGAGCGTGCGGGAGACGCGTCCGATGGGAACGGCCACGGGAGGCCGCTATCATAGCAACATGCCAAAACACCCATCGCTTCGCAGGTCTGCCGCATATGGCCGTGGCGCCGTGGCAGATGCCGCTCCTGCGGGTTCCGCGTCACATCGCGAAGCCGGCAGCCACCGCCGCGCCGGCGGCGCCTGGGCGCCCTGGCGGCGGCCACTGGCGGCGCTGCTGGCGCTGACGTTCGCGGCACCGGCCTGGCCACAGGGTACGCCGCGCACGGCAGCGGCGCCAGTGACGCCGGTGGCTGCACCCCGTGCGCCGGCGCCCGCCACCACGGCCGAGGCGGCGGACCAGGTCTACGACAACCTGAACCGCAGCGTGAAGGCGGGCCAGAAATCCGAGTTCGGCCTGCGCACCAACAACGCGGTGGTGGAGGCCGGCGGCGTGCAGCTGCCGGACCTGGGGGACCCGTCCACCGCGTCGCTGTCGCCCGACATGGAAAAACGCCTGGGCGACCGCATCATGCGCGATATCCGGCGCGATCCGCTGTACGTGCCCGATCCGCTGCTGTCCGATTACCTGAACGCGCTTGGCTACCGGCTGGTGCAGGCGGCGCGGCGCCAGAGCATCTCCGGCTCGACCGGCGCCGGCACCTTCGCCACCGGCTTCGACCTGTTCGCGGTGCGCGACCGCAGCATCAACGCCTTTGCGCTGCCGGGCGGCTATATCGGCGTGCACACCGGGCTGCTGGTGCAGTCTGATACCGAGTCCGAGCTGGCCTCGGTGCTGGGCCATGAAATCGGCCACGTGATGCAGCGGCATATCGCGCGCGGCATCACCCAGCAGGACCAGTCGATGTGGATTGCGCTGGCGTCGATGGTGCTGGCGGGGCTGGCCGCGACGCGCAGCCCGGATGCGGCGGCGGCGCTGGCCATGGGCGGACAGGGCGCCGCCATCGCCAACCAGCTGTCGTTCTCGCGCGGCGCGGAGCGCGAGGCCGACCGGGTCGGCTTCCAGATCCTGACCGCGGCGGGCTTCGATCCGCAGGGCATGCCAGATTTCTTCATGCGGCTGCAGCGCGCTTCAGGCACCGCCGAGAATTCGGTGCCGTCCTATGTGCGCACCCACCCGCTGACCTCCGAGCGCATCGCCGACATGCAGGACCGCGTCAGCCATGCCAGCCAGCGCAAGGTGCCCAACACGCCCGAGTACGAGTTCGCGCGCATGCGCGCCCGCGTGATCCAGGAAGCGTCGCCGAGCGAACTGCAGAACCTGCGCGCGGCGCTGCGCACGCAACTGGCCGGGGCATCCGCGCTGCGCGCGCCGGCGCTGCACTACGCGCTGGCGTTCGTCGAGCAGCGCCTGCGCCGCTATCCGGCCGCCGAACAGGAACTGGCCGAAGCCCGCCGCCTGTACGGCAATATTCCCGGCGCCAGCTCGGGCAGCCCGATGTTGGACGTGATGGCGGTGGAACTGGCGCGCGCGCAGGGCCGCGTGCCCGAGGCGCTGTCGCAGGCCAGCGCGTCGATGAAGGCCTTCCCGCTGTCGCACGCCGTGGCGGTGGTCTACGCCGAGACCCTGATCGGTTCCGGCCGCCATGACGAAGCCGTGCGCTTCCTGCGCGAGCGCACGCGCCAGGAGACCGGCCGCAGCGAATGGTGGGAGATGCTGGCGCGCGCCTACGCCGGCCAGGGCAAGCGGCTGCAGCAACACCAGGCGCTGGCGGAGAAATATGCGATGGACGGCGCCTACCAGGCCGCGATCGAACAGCTGCAGATCGCGCGCAAGGCCGGCGACGGCGATTTCTATACGCTGTCCGAGGTCGATGCGCGCCTGCACCAGCTGGAGCGCCAGTACCGCGAGGACAAGCAGGACAACAAGGGCATGCCGAACTGACGCGGGCGGCTCAGTCGGCCGGCGCCGCCGGCTGGCGCGCGAAGCCGAAGCGCTTGGGCACCTCGCTCTCGGCAATCGGCTCGATCGGAAGGTCGACGCCATCGTGGTGGAACACGCCCAGGTCCGCGCCGCAGGCCTCGCCATGCCAGGTGCTGGCGCCGCTGAACTGCTCCAGGTCGTGGTCATGCAGCAGGGCTGCCTGCAGGCCGTCGACGCCGTCCACGGTACCTGCCAGCACCACGTTGCCATGCTCATCGGCGTAGCAGGCGTGCAGCGTGAAGGCCTGCTGCGTGGTGGTGCGCAACGCGCCGGCATGCAGCCGCACGATCCACGGCGCATAGCCCAGCGACACGAACACCCGCTGCGGCCCGTTCTGGAAGTACCAGCAGCCGCGCTCGTCGCACTGGTAGTTGCGCTCGATAAAGCCGATCAGCGCCTCATGGCGGATGGGGTCGCCCGAGAGCCCGTGCTGCTGCGCATATTCATTGCGCAGGCGCCACTGCCCGCGGCGGTCCAGCGTGAGCCAGCCATAGGCATTGGGCACGTTGGGCCAGCGTGCCATGGCCTGCCTGACGATGTCGTCCATCATTGCCTCCCGGCGGACCGGTGCCCGCCTTACATCATGCTGTCGAAAAATTGCAGGATCCGCGCCGGCAGCCATTCGATGTGGCCGCCGAAGCGTCCGTCGGCCTGCAGCGGCAGGTGCCGGCGCCAGCCCGCGGGCGGGGTCATGAAGCCGACATGGCCGCCGTGCTCGGGCTGTTCCAGCCAGACTTGCGGGCTGACGTCGGCCGGGCCGGGCAGATGCCGCGCCGGCAGGAAGGGATCGTTGCGCGCGTTGAGCACCAGCGTGGGCACGGCGATGTCGCGCAGCACGGGTTTGCTGGCGGCGCGGCGCCAGTAGTCGTCGGTATCGGCAAAGCCGTGCAGCGGCGCGGTGACGACGTTGTCGAAGGCGTACAGGTCGCGGCTGGCCAGCATGGTGTCGCGGTCGAACAGGCCCGGGAACTGCGCCAGCTTGGCCAGCGACTTGCGCTTGAGCGTCTGCAGGAACATGCGCGTGTAGACCAGGTTGAAGCCGGCCGACAGCGCCGCGCCGCCGGCGGCGAGATCCAGCGGCGCGGAAATCGCCGCGGCCGCGTGCACGTAACCGGCACCGCTGCCGTCTTCGCCCAGCATGCGCAGCAACGCATTGCCGCCGAGCGAGATCCCCACCACCAGCAGCTTGCGCCCGCCGGCGCAGTGGTGCTGGCGCATGCGCTGCAGCACCCAGCGGATCTCGGCCGAATCGCCCGAGTGGTAGAAGCGCGGCGCGAGGTTGAGTTCGCCCGAGCAGCCGCGGAAATGGGGGATCACGCCCTGCCAGCCGCGCAGCGACAGCGCATGCATCAGCGCCTGCGCGTAGTGGCTGCCGGAGTCGCCCTCGAGGCCGTGGAACATCACCACCAGCGGCGTCTGCGCCTGCACCGCATGGGTGGTCCAGTCGAGGTCGATGAAGTCCTGGTCGGGCGTGGCCCAGCGTTCGCGGCGAAAGCCGACGCGCGGCGGGCGGCGCGTGAAACGCGCGGGAATGATGGTCTGGGCGTGGCCGCCGCGCAGCCACCAGGGCATCGGCGTGTCCTCGCCATAGCCATGCGCGCTGGCGGGATCTGCCTGGATGGGGTAGGGCAGTCGGTGGTGCGGAAGCTGCGTCATGCCGGCTTGTGTTGCAGCAGGCCGCTGCGCGGCCGCGGGTTCAGTGCAGCGCCTGGCCCGGCGTGGCGGCCACCGCGGCCACCTGCACCGCGTTGGCGGGGCTGCAGTGGATGTGGGCCAGGCGCCAGCCTTCGTGGTTCTGCATCAGCACGTAGGTGGTGTGCACGTACAGGTCGGCCTCGACGCGGTCGCTGCCGAAGCGCAGCGCCTCGGTCACGTCGAAGATCGACACGGCCATCGACGCATGGCTGCTGGTTTCGATGGCGTCGACCAGCACCGGCTGTTCTTCCAGCAGCTGCGAGAATGCCTGGCGCAGCTGCTCATGGCCGATCAGGCGCTGCCCGTCGGGCAGCACGCAGGTGATCGAGTCTTCGTCCAGCCACAGGCGCAGCGCGCCTTCGGCGTCGCGCAGCTTCAGCGCTTCGCGGAAAGCGTCGACGATGTCTTCGGCGGAATCGAACAGGCGGGCAAAGCGAGGCATGTTGGCAATGGACGTGGCTAGGGCGGGGATGTCAGGGCCGGTGCAGCAGCTTGCGCAACTCGACGAACACCATTTCCGGTTCGATCTCTTTCAGGCAGCGCAGGTGGCCCAGCGGGCACTCGCGCTTGAAGCACGGACTGCACTCCAGCTGCAGCCACATGATACTCGCTGCCTCTGACAGCGGCGGCGTGTGGCGCGGATCGCTCGAGCCGTACACCGCCACCTGGGGCCGGCCCAGCGCCGCGGTCACGTGCATCAGGCCCGAATCGTTGCAGACCGCGGCTTCGGACAGCGCCAGCAGGTCGACCGCGTCGTCGAGCGAGGTCTGGCCGCACAGGTTGCGCACGAACGGCGCCTCGCTGACGATCTCGGCGGCGATCTCGGCGTCCTTGGCCGAGCCCAGCGTGATCATCTGCGCATACGGGTAGGAACGCCGCAGCATCTGCGCCAGCTTCGCGAAATGGGCCGCGGGCCAGCGCTTGGCCGGGCCGAACTCGGCGCCCGGGCAGAACGCGATCACGCGCGTGTGCGGCGCCAGGCCGAAGCGCTCGGCGGTGGCGGCGACGCGCGCCGGGTCCACGCGCAGGCGCGGCTCGCTCAGGTTCTCGGGCAGGCGCGCGCCGGGCTTGAGCGCCAGGCGGGCGTAGTGCTCCACCATCGGCGGGCGGTGGTCGCGCGGCGGATTGGCGTGGCGCACGTTGAGCATGCCGAAGCGCGCTTCGCCGCGATAGCCGATGCGCAGCGGAATGCCGGCCAGCCACGGGATCAGCGCCGACTTGAGCGAGTTCGGCAGCACGTAGGCGAGGTCGTAGCCTTCGTTCTTCAGCTGCTGCGCGAACATCAGCCGCGCCGACAGCTGCAGCTTGCCGTGCGCAAGGTCCGACGGGAACACGCGGCCGATTTCCGGCATGCGCGCGAGCACCGGCGCGACCCACTTGGGCGCGAGGGCGTCGATGACCAGGCGCGGATGACGCGCCTTGAGCAGCGCGAACAGCGGCTGCGCCATCAGGGCGTCGCCGATCCAGTTGGGGGCGATGACGAGGGCTTTCTTCATGGAAGGGGCGCAAGGAGCCGGCACGGGCGCAGCGGCGCGGGCGCCGGCAACGCCAACGCTCCGGGGCGCCTGTGGGCGGCCCGGAGCGTCAGGGTGGTGCGATGGCAGGCGGCTCGGGTCAGTGGTGGCCCTTCAGCACGGTGCCCGGCTTGAGCTTGTACACGGTACCGCAGTACGGGCACTTGGCTTCGCCGGTGTCGGCCACGTCGAGAAACACGCGCGGATGGTAGTTCCAGGCCGGGGTGTTGGCGGTCGGGCAGTGCAGCGGAATGTCTTCGGCGCCGATTTCGATGATGGTCGCGGTTTGCGTCATGGTGTTGCAGGGAATAAAACTTATCGTTCGTCAAAACAAGGGACGTGCCGCGCCCGCACGGGCGGGCGGCTGGCACGCGCGCTGCCGGCCGGTGCTCAGACCAGCGTCAGCCATTTCTTGTACTTTTCGTCGGTGCCGCCGACGGCGGCAAAGAAGGCGTCCTGGATCTGCTTGGTCACCGGGCCGCGGCGGCCTTCGCCGATGATGCGGTCGTCCAGCTCGCGGATCGGCGTGACTTCGGCGGCGGTGCCGGTGAAGAAGGCTTCGTCGGCGCAGTACATCTCGTCGCGGGTGATGCGCTTCTCGCGCACTTCGATGCCCAGGTCGCGCGCGATGGTCAGGGTGGCGTCGCGGGTGATGCCGTCCAGGCACGAGGCCAGGTCCGGGGTGTAGATCACGCCGTTGCGCACGATAAAGACGTTCTCGCCCGAGCCTTCGCTGACGTAGCCGTCGGTGTCGAGCAGCAGCGCTTCGTCGTAGCCCAGCCCGGTGGCTTCCTGGTTGGCCAGGATCGAGTTGATGTAGTAGCCGCTGGCCTTGGCGCGCACCAGCGACACGTTGACGTGATGGCGGGTGAACGACGAGGTCTTCACGCGGATGCCGCGCTCCATGCCTTCCTCGCCCAGGTAGGCGCCCCACGGCCACGCGGCGATGGCGACGTGGATGGTGTTGCCCTTGGCCGAGACGCCCAGCTTTTCCGAGCCGATCCACACGATCGGGCGGATGTAGCAGGATTCCAGGTTGTTGGCGCGCACCACTTCGCGCGTGGCGGCTTCCAGCGTGGCCTCGTCGAACGGCATCGCCATCTGGAAGATCTTGGCCGAGTTGAACAGGCGGCGGGTGTGCTCCTTCAGGCGGAAGATGGCGGTACCTTCAGGGGTCTTGTAGGCGCGCACGCCCTCGAACACGCCCATGCCGTAGTGCAGCGTATGCGTCAGCACGTGGATCTTGGCATCGCGCCACTCGATCAGCTTGCCGTCCATCCAAATCTTGCCGTCGCGATCCGCCATCGACATGTCTGTTCTCCCTGCGCCGTGAAAGTAGCAAAAACGATATTGTAAGCCCCGGGGGCATGGGTCACAACGCAGCGCGGGCGCCGCGGCGGTCTAGAATGCGCTTTTTCCGGGCATTGTCGCCGCGCTGGCGGCGGCATGCCGCCAGCCGACCTTCTTGCAAGCCGTGCCTCCGAGCCCACATTCCAGCCCCGACCGCCAGCCTGACGCGCTACCGGACGCCCCTGGCGCGCCGGAGGTTGACTGGCAGCAGGCGCTGGATGCGCTGCGCGCCCTTGCCGGCGCTGTTCCCGACGCTGCGGCTGGCGCGGCCCGGCCTGCGCGGCGCCTGCTGTGGGCGCTGACGCTGGACGCCGACGGCGCGCCCGGCACGATCGAGCCGCTCGAGCAGGTGCGCGGCCCGAAGGGCTGGGGCAAGCCCCGGCCGGTGCCGCTGGCGCGCATCGCCGAGGACGACCGGCTCGAGCCGTGGGATGCACGCGTGGCGCGCGCCATCCGCCGCGATGCCTCGCACAACCGACGCTACGTGCTCGACCGCGCCATGGCGCTGATGGCGCTGGCCGGGCACCCGGGCGTGGTGCTGGCCCACGCGCCCACGCAAACGCTGGAGGTGGTCGAGGACGCGCCCGCGCTGGAGGCGGTGCGCAGTGCCGGCCGCTACGTGCTGCGCCTGTTCCCGCCGGTGCGCGAGGCGCCCGCGCTGGAGGCGCTGCTGCCCGCCGCCGCGCGGCAGGAGGCCGAGGCGCTGCGCCAGCTTACGCTGCTGCGTGACGGCCCGCACCGGCTGCGGCTGATCCGCTATACCCCGGCGCAGTTCGAGGCCGCGCGGCTGATCGGCAACGGCCTGGCGATTCCCGAGGAAGGCCACGCCCGGCTCGACCAGACCCTGCGCGCGCTGGCCGGCCAGTTCCAGATCCAGGCCGATGCCGCGGCCGGCACGCGTGCGGTCGAGGCCGAGGCACGGCTGCGCGCCGAAGTGGCGCCGGTGGGGCGCGGCATCTCGCTGCGGCTGGTGGTGACGCCGCTGGGCCCGCTCGGGCCGCGGCTGGCGCCCGGCGCCGGGCGCGAACGGCTGATGGCGACGGTGCGCGGCGAGACCCTGTCCACCCAACGCGACCTCGACGCCGAACTGGCCAGCGTGGCCGAAGTCTTCGCCACGCTGCCGCAGCTGGTGGCGCTGTCGCCGCCTGGCGGCGAATACACCTGGACGCTGGACGATCCCGAGGATGCGCTCGCGGTGGTCGAGGCGCTGCCGGCGCTGCCCGCGGTGCAGGCGGTCGAATGGCCGCGCGGCAAGGCACTGCGCGTGCTGCCCGCCGACCTGCCGCAGCTGGGCGTGCAGATCGAGAGCCGCGGCGCGTGGTACAAGCTGGCGGGCGAGCTGCGCGTGGCCGAGGGACTGGTGCTGGAACTGGGCAAGCTGATCGACTGGACCGGCAGCCATGCCGGGCGCTTCGTGCCGATGGGGCAGGGCGTCTACGTGGCGCTGACGCAGGTGCTGCGCGGCCGGCTGCGCGACCTCGCCGGCGTGGGCGAGCGGGTGCCCGACGGCATCCGCGTGCCGCAGATGGCGACGCCGTGGCTCGACGACGTGCTGGCCGGCGCGGGCGTTGATCCCGACGCGCATTTCCGCGCGCGTATCGCCCGGCTGCGCGCCGCGCGCGAGACCGGGATCGCGCTGCCGGCCACGCTGGCGGCCGAGCTGCGGCCCTACCAGGAAGCCGGCTACCGCTGGGCCATGACGCTGGCCGCCTCCGGCCTGGGTGCCTGCCTGGCCGACGACATGGGCCTGGGCAAGACCCTGCAGGCGCTGGCCGTGCTGGTCGCCCGCGCCGCCGGCGGCGCGGCGCTGGTGATCGCGCCGACCTCGGTGTGCGGCAACTGGGCCGCCGAGGCGCGGCGCTTCGCGCCCACGCTCAACGTCCACGTCTATGCCGAGGGCGATCGCGACGCGCTGCTGGCGCAGGCCGGCCCGCATGACCTGGTGATCGTTTCGTACACGCTGCTGCAGCAGGCCAGCGACGATTTCTGCGCGCGCGCCTGGCATACCGTGGTGGCCGACGAGGCCCAGGCCTTCAAGAACGCGGTTACGCGGCGGGCGCAGGCAATGTTCGCGCTGCCGTCGGACTTTCGCATGGCGCTGACCGGCACCCCGGTGGAAAACCGGCTGGCCGAGCTGTGGTCGGTGATGCGGTTCTGCAATCCGGGCCTGCTGGGCTCGCTGGCGCGCTTCAACGAGCATTTTGCCAACCCGATCGAACGCGCCGGCAGCCGCGAGGCGCGCCTGCGGCTGCGCCGCATGATCGCGCCGTTCGTGCTGCGCCGGACCAAGGCGCAGGTGCTCGACGAACTGCCGCCGCGTACCGAGCTGGTGATCCGGGTCGAGCCCGAGCCGGTCGAAGCCGCGCACTACGAGGCGCTGCGCCGCCAGGCCCAGACCGAGGCCGAGGCCGCGCTGGCACGCGTCGAAGCCGCGCGCAAGGCCACCCGCGAGGCGCCCGCCGGCGCCAGGGCACGGGCGCAGGCCCAGCACCAGGCGCAGGCGCGCCTGCACGTGCTGGCGCAGCTGATGCGGCTGCGCCGCGCCGCCTGCGACCCGCGCCTGGTCACGCCGGAAGTGAGTGGGCAACTGAGCGAAGGCGCCAAGGTGCGCGCCTTCGTCGAGCTGGCCAGCGGACTGGCCGCCAGCGGCCACAAGACCCTGGTGTTCAGCCAGTTCGTCGATTTCCTGCAGTTGCTGCGCCAGGGGCTGGAGCGCGCCGGGCTGGCGCTGCAATACCTGGACGGCGCCACCCCCGCGGCCGAGCGCACGCGCCGCGTGGCCGCGTTCCAGGCGGGCGAGGGCGATGTCTTCCTGATCAGCCTGAAGGCCGGCGGCTTCGGCCTGAACCTGACCGCGGCCGACTACGTGATCATTGCCGACCCTTGGTGGAACCCCGCCGCCGAAGACCAGGCCATGGGCCGCGCGCACCGCATCGGCCAGCAGCGCCCGGTCACGGTGTACCGGCTGATCAACGCGGGCACCATCGAGGAGCGCATCGTCGAGCTGCACCGCGACAAGCGCGCGCTCGCCGACGGCCTGCTGGAGGCCGACGACGACCACACCGCCGGCACCGGCGCGCCGCTGCCGGATGTCGATGAACTGGTGGGACTGCTGCGGCGCTGAAGCGCTGAAGCGCAGACCGCGCCGCGTTGCTGCCATATGCCCGCACGGCATACCTTCAGGCAAACTCAGTCGTTTGGATTTGGCAGGAACCTTGCTATCTTGTTGCGCTGGCCCGGGGCTCAGACCCCGGCCATCGCGCCGACCCGCCGCGCCGGGCCGCTTTCTTGCTGACGCATTTTGCTGACATTCACCGACGGTGCCCCCATGACTGACTCGTCCCGCCTGCTTCCGCGCTTGTCCTTCCATTCCGCCGCCCGTCTGGCCGCCCGCGTGGCCGCGCTGTGCGCCGCCGTGGCCGGCACGGCCAGCCTGCCCGCCCACGCGCAGGGCGAATGGCCGACGCAGCCGGTGACGATCCTGATGGGCTTCACCGCCGGCTCCGGCGTCGACATCGTCGGCCGCACGCTGCAGGAATCGCTGCAGAAGTCGCTCAAGACCACCATCGTCTATGACTACCGGCCGGGCGCCGGCGGCAACGTTGCCTCCGAGGTGGTGGCGCATGCCAAGCCGGACGGCTACACGCTGCTGCTCGGCACCGCCGCCACGCACGGCATCAACCCGGCGCTGTACAAGACCCTGCCGTTCGATGCCGACGCCGACTTCACCCCGATCGCGCCGCTGGTCGAGGTCTCCAACGTGCTGACCGTCAACCCGGCGGTGCTCGACGTCAAGTCGGTCAAGGAATTCATCGAGAAGGTCAAGGCCAACCCGGGCAAGTACAACTTTGCCTCCACCGGCAACGGCACCGGCACGCACCTGGCGTTCGCCGAGTTCAATGCGCGCGCCGGGCTGGACATGGTGCACGTACCCTACAAGGGTGGCCCGGACGCGCTGCAGGCGGTGGTGAAGGGCGAGGTCTGCTGCATCTTCAACCAGGTGCAGAGCGTGCTGCCGCAGTTCCGCGCCGGCAAGGTGCGCCTGCTGGGCGTGACCACCAGGCAGCGCGTGCAGGTGATCGCCGACGTGCCGACCATTGCCGAAAGCGGCCTGCCCGGCTTCAACAGCACCATCTGGTTCGGCCTGTTCGGGCCGAAGGGGCTGGACCCGAAGATCGCGCGCAAGGTCAATGACGCGGTCAGGGTGGCGCTGGAAACGCCGGCGATCCGCCAGAAGCTGATCGATGCCGGCAACACGCCGCGGGTCGAGACCGTGGACCAGTTCAAGGCCACGGTGAAGGCCGACCGCCAGAAGTGGGCGGGCGTGGTCAAAACCGTGGGCGCGTCGATCGACTGATCCGCCCCGGCGCGGCTGGAGCTTGCCTGCGCCGCTAGGCGCGAACCCCCAGCCGTGTCAGCAGGTGCGCCAGTTGCGCCTGCGTGCCGGTGCCGGTCTTGGTGAAGATCGCCTTGAGCTGGGTGCGCCCGGTCTCGCGCCGGATGCCGATCAGCTCGCAGGCCTCGGGCAGGCCGATGCCCGAAGACAATTGCAGCGCCAGCCGGATCTCCGCCGGCGTCAGGCCGTAGAGGTCGCGCAGTACGGCCGGCAGCGTCATCGGCGCGGCGCCGGGTTCATGGATCGCCACCAGCACGCTGGGGCGCTGCCAGTCCAGCGCCAGGTGATGCGCCGGGGGCAGCGGGAGCAGGATCACCTGCGCCTGCCGGCCGGCGCTGTCGACGGCGCGCAGGGCCTGCGCCGGCTGCGCGCTGGCCGGGTTGCCCACCGCGCGCAGCGCGTCGGCGAACGGACGCGACAGGGTCCAGCCGCCATCGTCGCGCGCCGCAGAAAGCGGCGCCGCGGCGCTGGTTTCGATCGCCACCGCCGGCAGCAGCCGGCGCACCCAGGTTTCGCCGATGCTGTTGGCCAGCAGCGGCTTGCCATCGTCGCGGAACACGATCACGCCGAACGGCAGCCGCTCCATCAGCTGCGACGACGCATGCGCCAGCGCCGACACCTGGTGGGTGCGCTCGCGCAGCGCCATAGCCTGACGCACGTGCGGGATGGCCCAGTCGAGCGCGCGCGCGTCCTCGGGCGAGTAATGGTCGTGGCCGTGCGGGCGCTGCAGCGACAGGAACACGTCGTAATGCGGCTGGCGCTCGATCAGGCACGCCATCACCGACGACTGTTCGATCGGCCGCAGGAACTCGCCGTAGAAGGGCGACTGCCGCATGACCTGCGGCCCCAGCTCGCGCGAATCGATATACCAGCTGCCCACCGCCATGCGCCGCGCGAACGGCAGGGCCGGATCGATCGCGGCGAACTGCTCGCGGTAGGCCGCCACGGCCTCGGGCATCGGGTTGACCTCCTGGTGCACCAGCACGCGCTCGTGCACGGTGTCGAGCACGAGCAGGTGGGCGTGGCTGCTGCCGCTGGCCTGGCACAGCGCGCTCAGGCTGCGCTGCCAGGCATCGGCGTCGAAAATCCCCTCGTACAGCGCGCGAATGGTGTCGTGCATCTGTGTGTCGCTCATGGCTTCCCTTCTTTTTACTTCTTGTATTTTTAGCACTTTACTCGCGTGGCAGCGCGCGTGCCGCCGGCGCGGCGCCGGCACGTCGCAAGGCTTGCGTGTTCAGCCCTGTTCCAGCGCCGCGCCCAGGCGCGAGAGCAGATGCGTGAGCTGGGCCTGGCTGTTGCAGCCGGTCTTGTGGAATACCGCCTTGAGCTGCGTGCGCGCGGTTTCGTGGCGGATGCCCAGCTGCGCGCTGGCTTCGGGCAGGCCCTGGCCGTGCGCCAGCTGGACGCTGAGCCGGGTCTCGGCCGGCGTCAGCCCGTAGAGGTCGCGCAGCACGGGACCGAGCAGCAGCGGCGCGCGGTCCTGCTCGTGCACGAGCACCAGCGCGGCCGGTTCCTGCCACTGCGCGGCAAAGGCATGCGACGGCGGCAGCGGCAGCACGATGACCTGCGCGCAGGCGCCACCGCTGGTGGCGCGCGCCGCCTGCGCGGCCACGGCGTGGCGCGGGTCGCAGGCGGCCTGGATCATGTCGGCGAACGAGCGCGACAGGGTCCACTCCGAAACCTTGCCGGCCGGGTCCAGCCGCCGCGCCCAGCGTTCGCCGGCGCGGTTGCACAACAGCACGTGGCGCTGCGGCGAGAACACCAACAGGGCGAAATCGAGCCGCTCCACCAGTTGCGTCGACAGCCGCGCCAGCACGGTCAGCCCGAGCGTGCGGTCGCGCATCGCCATGGCGCTGCGCATATGCGGGATGATCCAGTCCAGGCCACTGGTGTCGGCGGCCGAGAACAGCGGCTGCCGGCGCGCGCGCTGCATCGAGAAATAGACTTCGTAATGGGGCTGCCGCTCCACCAGGCAGGCAACGTAGGAACGCAGGCCATAGCGGTGGAAGAAGTCGCGGTAGAACGGATGGCGCGTCATGGTGCCTTCGCCGAGTTCGCGCGCGTCGATGTACCAGTCGCCCGGCTGCATGCGCGGTGCGAACTGCTTGGCCGGATCGATGGCCTGGTAATCCGCTTCGTATTCGGAGAACAGTTCGACCACCGGATTGACGATCTCGTTGACCGTGACCTGGTCGCGCACCGTGTCCCACACCATCATCGAGGCGTGCGCCGTGCCCGCCAGCCCGGTAAGGGCGTGCAGGCTGTCCTGCCAGGCCCCGGGATCCAGAATGCCCTCGTACAAGCCGCGGATGGCTCCGTGCATGTCGGCTTCATTCATCTGACTTACCTCTTGCATTCGCGACAAAATAATGCGCGGCGCCGGTGGTGCGTCCGCTCGCACCCCGGCATGCTTTGTTGTTCTGGCTGCTGGTATTGGGCCGTATTGTTAGCCTCTTGTCGGCCGCCGCTTGTCTTGGCCGTTTGTAGACCGGCTCTGGCGTGATTGCGTGTCTGATGTAGCAGACGTTGCGTACATTACCGCACTTGGGGGTCTCGCGGAAAACGCGAGCGCCCCTTCTTTGGTGGGGAGTCAGGTCAGGCGGGGCGCCTGTCCGCGCTGGCTGGCGGGCCGGTTTGTGCCTTGCGGTGCTCATCATGGCAGGCACCGGTCGGGATTCGGCAAAGCCCCGATCGCGTTCAGGTAAAATGCCGGTTTCCCCGAGTCCGCAGCGAAATCTCGCGCCATCCACCGTCATGACCTCTGTCCTGCGTCTTTCCGATCTGATTTCCCAAGGCAAACTCTCCGGCAAGCGTGTGTTCATCCGTGCCGACCTGAACGTGCCGCAGGATGACGCCGGCAACATCACCGAAGACACCCGCATCCGCGCCTCCGTGCCTGCCATCGAGGCCTGCCTCGGCGCCGGCGCCGCGGTGATGGTCACGTCCCACCTGGGCCGCCCGACCGAGGGCGAGTTCAAGCCTGAAGACTCGCTGGCGCCGATCGCCGCGCGCCTGTCCGAACTGCTTGGCAAGCCGGTCAAGCTGGTCCAGAACTGGGTCGACGGCGTCGAAGTGGCGCCCGGCCAGGTGGTGCTGCTGGAAAACTGCCGCGTCAACAAAGGCGAGAAGAAGAACAGCGACGAACTGGCGCAGAAGATGGCCCGGCTGTGCGATGTCTACGTCAACGACGCCTTCGGCACCGCGCACCGCGCCGAAGCCACCACCCACGGCATCGCCAGGTACGCCCCCATCGCCTGCGCCGGCCCGCTGCTGGCCGCCGAGATCGACGCGCTGGGCAAGGCCCTGGGCCAGCCGGCGCGCCCGCTGGTGGCGATCGTGGCCGGCTCCAAGGTCTCTACCAAGCTGACCATCCTGAAGTCGCTGGCCGACAAGGTCGACAACCTGGTGGTCGGCGGCGGCATCGCCAACACCTTCATGCTGGCCGCCGGCCTGAAGATCGGCAAGTCGCTGGCCGAAGCCGACCTGGTCGGCGACGCCAAGGCCATCATCGACATCATGGCCCAGCGCGGCGCCTCGGTGCCCATTCCCGTCGATGTGGTCTGCGCCAAGGAATTCAGCGCGACCGCCACGGCCACCGTCAAGGACGTCAAGGATGTGGCCGACGACGACATGATCCTCGACATCGGACCGAAGACCGCCGCGATGCTGGCCGATCAGCTGAAGGCCGCCGGCACCATTGTCTGGAACGGCCCGGTGGGCGTGTTCGAGTTCGACCAGTTCGGCAACGGCACCAGGGTGCTGGCCGCGGCCATCGCCGAATCGAAGGCCTTCTCGATCGCCGGCGGCGGCGACACGCTGGCCGCCATCGCCAAGTACGGCATCGCCGACCGCGTGGGCTATATCTCCACCGGCGGCGGCGCGTTCCTGGAATTCCTGGAAGGCAAGACGCTGCCCGCCTTCGAAGTGCTGGAGCAGCGCGCCGCAGGCTGACGCATCCGCCCGCGCCTGGCGGAGCCGTCGGCCCGCCGGTCGCGTCAACCGGCCGTCGGGCCATCGAGCGCTGAAACCAGGAAACCCCGCATGACCCGTTCCACCAAGATCGTCGCCACCATCGGCCCCGCCTCCAGCTCGCTGGAGATCCTGACGCGCATGATCGCGGCGGGGGTCGACGTGGTGCGGCTGAACTTTTCGCACGGCACCGCCCAGGACCATCTCGACCGCGCCCGGCTGGTGCGCGAGGCGGCGCAGGCATGCGGGCGCGAGGTCGCCATCATGGCCGACCTGCAGGGTCCCAAGATCCGCGTGGGCAAGTTCGAGCACGGCAAGGTCCTGCTCAAGGCGGGCGAGCCCTTTATCCTCGATTCCAGCTGCAAGCTCGGCAATGAAGAGCGCGCCGGCCTGGATTACCAGGACCTGCCGCGCGACGTCGGCCCGGGCGACCTGCTGCTGCTCAACGACGGCCTGATCGTGCTGGTGGTCGACCGCGTGCTGGGCAACGAGATCTTCACCACCGTGCGCGTGGGCGGCGAGCTGTCCAACAACAAGGGCATCAACCGCCAGGGCGGCGGGCTGTCGGCGCCGGCGCTGACGGCCAAGGACATGGAAGACATCAAGACCGCCATGGCCCTGGGCGCGGACTACCTCGCGGTCAGCTTCCCCAAGAACGCCACCGACATGGAAATGGCGCGCCAGCTGGCGGCCGTGGCCGGCCAGCCGCACGGCCACCGGGCGCGCATGATCGCCAAGATCGAGCGCGCCGAGGCCATCCATCCGGGCGTGCTGGAAGAAATCCTGCAGGCCTCCGACGGCATCATGGTGGCGCGCGGCGACCTTGCCGTGGAAGTCGGCAACGCCGCCGTGCCGGCGCTGCAGAAGCGCATGATCAGGCTGGCGCGCGAGGCCAACAAGCTCACCATCACCGCCACGCAGATGATGGAAAGCATGATCGTCAACCCGGTGCCGACCCGCGCCGAGGTCTCGGACGTGGCCAACGCCGTGCTCGACGGCACCGACGCCGTGATGCTGTCGGCCGAGACCGCCGCGGGCCGCTATCCGGTGGAAACCGTCGAGGCCATGGCCGCGGTCTGCATCGAGGCCGAGAAGTCCGAAGTGGTGCAGCTCGACACCGATTTCCTGAACCAGACCTTCTCGCGCATCGACCAGTCGGTGGCGATGGGGGCGTTGTTCACCGCCTATCATTTGCAGGTGAAGGCGATCGCGGCGCTGACCGATTCCGGCGCGACCGCGCTGTGGATGAGCCGGCACCGCATCCATGTACCGATCTACGCGATGACGCCCAACCTGGCGTCGCAGCGCAAGATGCAGCTCTACCGCAACGTGGTGCCGCTGCCGCTGCAGTCGAGCACCGACCGCGATACCGCGCTGGAGCAGGCCGAGGAACTGCTGCTGGCGCAGGGCGTGGTGCAGCGGGGCGATTTCATCGTGCTGACCATCGGCGAGCCGATGGGGCAGCCGGGCGGTACCAACACCCTGAAGATCGTCAGGGTGGGGCATTGAGCGCCGACAGAACAATACCGAGACATCCCATTTTCATTTAGGAGTTAGACATGCCACTCGTTTCGATGCGCCAGCTGCTGGACCACGCAGCCGAAAACAGCTACGGCCTGCCGGCCTTCAACGTGAACAACCTCGAGCAAGTGCAGGCCATCATGCAGGCGGCCGACGAGGTCAACGCTCCGGTGATCATGCAAGCCTCGGCCGGCGCCCGCAAATACGCCGGCGAGCACTTCCTGCGCCACCTGATCGAAGCCGCGGTCGAAGCCTATCCGCACATCCCCGTGGTGATGCACCAGGACCACGGCCAGTCGCCGGCGATCTGCCAGGCCGCGATCGACCTGGGCTTCTCGTCGGTGATGATGGACGGCTCGCTGCGCGAAGACGGCAAGACCCCGGCCGACTACGAATACAACGTCGACGTGACTCGCAAGGTGGTGCAGCTGTCGCACGCCATCGGCGTGACCGTCGAGGGCGAACTGGGCTGCCTGGGCTCGCTCGAGACCGGTGAAGCCGGCGAGGAAGACGGCATCGGCGCCGAAGGCAAGCTGGACCACTCCATGCTGCTGACCGACCCCGAGCAGGCCGCCGACTTCGTCAAGGCCACCCAGCTCGACGCGCTGGCCATCGCCATCGGCACCTCGCACGGCGCCTACAAGTTCACCCGCAAGCCCACCGGCGATATCCTGGCGATCAACCGCATCAAGGAAATCCACGCCCGCATCCCCAACACCCACCTGGTGATGCACGGCTCGTCGTCGGTGCCGCAGGAACTGCTGGAAGAGATCCGCAAGTTCGGCGGCGACATGAAGGAAACCTACGGCGTGCCGGTCGAGGAAATCCAGGAAGCGATCAAGTACGGCGTGCGCAAGATCAACATCGACACCGACATCCGCCTGGCCATGACCGGCGCGATCCGCCGCTTCTTCGTCGAGAACCCGAGCAAGTTCGACCCGCGCGAATACCTGAAGCCGGCCCGCGAAGCCGCCAAGCAGGTGTGCAAGGCGCGCTACCTCGCGTTCGGCTGCGAAGGCCAGGCCGGCAAGATCAAGCCGATGGCGCTGAGCGACATCGCGCAGCAGTACAAGTCGGGCAAGCTGGCGCAGGTCGTGCAGTAATGTCCCGTGTCCGCCTTCCGCGCAAGGGGAAGGCGGCTTGCAGTTCCGGCCGCCGCGGCACGCTTCCAGCGCCCGGCGGCTTCGCCGTTTTATCGGAACCATCATGTCCAACGCTCTCTACCAGTCCTCCATCAACTCGCTGCCGCTGCTGGGCCACGGCAAGGTGCGCGACAACTACGCCGTCGGCAACGACAAGCTGCTGATCGTCACCACCGACCGCCTGTCGGCGTTCGACGTCATCATGGGCGAGCCGATCCCCGACAAGGGCCGCGTGCTGAACCAGATGGCGAACTTCTGGTTCCGCAAGCTCGCCCACATCGTGCCGAACCACGAGACCGGCATCGCGCCCGAGACCGTGGTGGCCGCGGATGAAGTGGAGCAGGTCAAGGGGCGCGCGGTGGTGGTCAAGCGCCTGAAGCCGATCCTGGTCGAGGCCGTGGTGCGCGGCTACCTTGCCGGCAGCGGCTGGAAGGACTACCAGGCCACCGGCAAGGTGTGCGGCATCGAGCTGCCGCCGGGCCTGCAGAATGCGCAGAAGCTGCCCGAGCCGATCTTCACCCCCGCGGCCAAGGCCGAGATGGGCGAGCACGACGAGAACATCTCGTTCGCCGAGGTCGAGGCCCGCATCGGCATCGCGCTGGCACGCCAGATGCGCGAGATCTCGATCCGCCTGTACAAGGAAGCGGCCGAGTTCGCGGCCACGCGCGGCATCATCATCGCCGACACCAAGTTCGAATTCGGCCTGGACGACAACGGCGTGCTGACGCTGATGGACGAAGTGCTGACCGCCGACTCCTCGCGCTTCTGGCCGGCCGATTCGTACCAGGTGGGCACCAACCCGCCGTCGTTCGACAAGCAGTTCGTGCGCGACTGGCTGGAAGCCGTGCGCATCGACGGCAAGCCGTGGCCCAAGACCGCGCCGGCGCCGCAGCTGCCGGACGACGTGATCGAGAAGACCGCGGCGAAGTACCGCGAGGCGCTGACGCGCCTGACGGGTGAAGAACTGAAGTAAGTTTTCCTCCGGCTTCCCGCAAGCCGGCGCTGCTCCCCTCTCTCCTCATGAGGAGAGGGGAGCAAACAAGCAAGGATCAAACGTGAGCAAGCAAAACAAGCCATTGGTCGGCGTCGTCATGGGCAGCAGTTCCGACTGGGACGTGATGCAGCACGCCGTGGCCATGCTGAAGGATTTCGGCGTGCCGTTCGAAGCCCAGGTGGTGTCCGCGCACCGCATGGCCGACGACATGTTCCAGTATGCCGAGAGCGCGCGCGGCCGCGGCCTGCGCGCCATCATCGCCGGGGCCGGCGGTGCCGCGCACCTGCCCGGCATGATCGCCGCCAAGACCATCGTGCCGGTGTTCGGCGTGCCGGTGCCGTCGAAGTACCTGCGCGGCGAGGACTCGCTGCTGTCGATCGTGCAGATGCCCAAGGGCGTGCCGGTGGCCACCTTCGCCATCGGCGAGGCGGGCGCGGCCAACGCCGCGCTGCACGCGATCGCCACCCTGGCCACGACCGACGAGGCGCTGGCCGGCGCGCTGGAAGCGTTCCGCGCGAAGCAGACCGAAGCCGCGCGCGCGATGACGCTGCCGCTGTAACCTGCCACTCTCCGGACCCACACGGAACCGAGCAATGCCTACCGATATCCATCCCCACCTCTCCGAAGCCCACACGCCGGAATCGCGCGCCGAGTTCGGCGTCGACCGTCCCGACGCGCCCATCCTGCCTGGCGCGTGGCTGGGCATGCTGGGCGGCGGCCAGCTCGGCCGCATGTTCACGCATGCGGCGCAGGCGATGGGCTATCGCGTGTGCGTGCTCGATCCGGACCAGGACAGCCCGGCGGGCGTGGTCGCCGACAAGCATATCTGCGCCCAATACACCGACGAGGCCGCGCTGGCCGAGATGGGCAAGCTGTGCCAGGCGGTCAGCACCGAGTTCGAGAACGTGCCGTCGCTGTCGCTGGACCGGCTCGAGCAGCTGGGCGCGTTCGTCGCGCCGCGCGGCTACTGCGTGTCGATCGCGCAGAACCGCATCGGCGAGAAGAAGTTCTTTGCCGCCTGCGCCGAGCGCACCGGCGTGCCGACAGCGCCGCACTGGGTGATCCAGCACGACGCCGACGTCGACCAGCTGCCCGACCACGTGCTGCCGGGCATCCTCAAGACCGCGCGCATGGGCTACGACGGCAAGGGGCAGGCGCGCGTGAAGACGCGCGACGACGTGCGCGCCGCGTGGAAGGCGATGCAGCACGTGCCGTGCGTGCTGGAGCAGATGCTGCCGCTGGCGTACGAGGTGTCGGTGCTGGCCGCGCGCGGCGCGGACGGCGCCACCGCGACCTGGCCGCTGGCCGAGAACGTGCACCGCGACGGCATCCTGTTCTCGACCGAGATGCCGTCGACCAGCGTCTCGCCCGAGATCGCCGAGCGCGCCCGCGCCGCCGCCGCCGCCATTGCCACCGAAATGGGCTATGTCGGCGTGCTGTGCATCGAGTTCTTCGTGCTGACCGATGGTTCGCTGGTCGCCAACGAAATGGCGCCGCGCCCGCACAATTCCGGCCACATCACCATGGACGCGTGCGAGACCAGCCAGTTCGAACAGCAGGTACGCGCCATGGCGCGGCTACCGCTGGGCAGCACGCGCCAGCATTCCGCCGGCAAGATGCTGAACCTGCTGGGCGACGTGTGGTTCGAGTTCGGGCTGGAGCGCACCCCGGCCTGGGACGAAGTGGTGGCGCAACCCGGCGCCAAGCTGCACCTGTACGGCAAGAGCGATGCGCGCCCGTCGCGCAAGATGGGGCACGTCAACTGCATCGGCGAGCATGCCGAAGCCGCCGACGCCGCGTTCCGGGCGGCCGCGCAGGCGCTGCACATCCCGCTCTGAGTTTCCGTCGACCGCCACGCCACCCTTTGAAGGAACACGATGTCGCCGCGCACGCCCACGGCCGCCGAACTGGATGAAGCCGTCCGCCTGCTCGAGGCCGGGCAACTGGTCGCCTTCCCGACCGAGACCGTCTACGGCCTTGGCGCCGATGCAGAAAACCCCGCGGCGGTCGGCCGCATCTTCGCGCTCAAGGGCAGGCCGTCGAACCATCCGGTGATCGTGCACGTGGTCGACGGCGCCGACATCGGCTACTGGACCGACGACGTCCCCGCGGCCGCGCAGCAACTGATCGATGCCTTCTGGCCCGGCCCGCTGACGCTGATCCTGAAGCGCGCCGCGCATATCGACGCCGCCGTGGCCGGCGGGCAGGACAGCATCGGCCTGCGCTGCCCGTCGCATCCCGTGGCGCAGGCGCTGCTGTCGCGCTTCAAGCGCGGCCGCGGCGGCATTGCGGCGCCTTCCGCCAACAAGTTCGGCCAGGTCAGCCCGACCACCGCGCAGCATGTGCGCGATGAATTCGGCGATGCGGTCTATGTGCTGGAGGGCGATGGCGTCGAGGTCGGCATCGAATCGACCATCGTCGACCTGTCGCGGCTGGACCAGGGCATCGGCCCGGTGCTGCTGCGCCCCGGTGCCGTCACGGTGGGGATGCTCGCGCAGGTGCTGGGCGAAGCCCCGCTGCCGCCGGACGCCGCGGCACCGCGCGCGTCGGGCACACTCAAGGCCCATTACGCCCCGCACACGCCGCTGCTGCTGGCCGATGCACAGGCCGCCGCCGCGCGCCTGGAAGCGCTGCCGGTGGATGCCCGCGTGGCCTGGGTCGGGCGCGCGCCGCTGGCGGACCAGCGCTGCACCTGGGTGCAGGCTCCCGCCGACGCCAGCGCCTACGCGCGCGAGCTGTACCGGCTGCTGCGCACGCTCGACAAGAAGGGCTATACGCAGCTGGTGTTCGAGGTGCTGCCCGAGGGACAGGACTGGGCCGGTGTGCGCGACCGGCTGGAGCGGGCGGCGGCAGCGTTCGCCGGGTAGGGCGGGCGGCGGCTTGCCGCTCGCCTCACTTCGTCGATACGCCGGCACTCCCCCAGTGGTCAGCCAGTTCGGTTGCTCTCGCTTACCGCCTGTGTGCTCCCTCTCCCGCGTGCGAGAGAGGGCCGGGGTGAGGGCAGGCATATGCCAGGCACGCTGCCGTCGACATTACCCCCCCAACAACCGCAACGCCGTATACACCGCCATCCCCACCACGATCATCCCCACCATCTTGCGCGTCAGCAGGTAGAACACCGTCGCCGCCACGCCTGCCATCAGCTTGTAGTTCGAAAACGCCACGGTGAAATGCCCCTGCCAGGTCATCAGGTCCGGCAGGATGATGGCGGCCAGCGCTGCTGCCGGCGCATAGCGCAGCGCGCGCTGGATGCGGTCCGGCACGGTGATGTGCTCGCCGGCCATCAGGAACAGCGCGCGGGTGATCACGGTGACGACCGCCATGCCGACGAGGGCGATCCAGACTTCGGTATGGCTCATGCGCGGTCTCCGGGTACGTCCGCAGGCCCCGGTGCCGGCTTGGGCTTGGGCGCGGGCTTGGCGAGCGGTGCCTCCCTGCGCCGCTGGATGCCGCGCAGCGCGGCGCGCGCGGCCAGTTCGTCGCTGGCCATGCCGGCGGCGATCGCGCCCACCACGGCCACCACCAGCCCGAGCCGGTATGGCAGGTCGAAGCACAGCAGCGCCAGCACCGCGGAAATCACCACCGCCATCAGCGTCGAGCGCGAGTTGATGGTGGCGATCATCACCGGGATCAGCGCCATGGTGCCGGCCAGCCCCAGCCCCCAGCTGTCGGGGAACAGGCTGGCCAGCACGATGCCGATGATCGACGACACCTGCCACATGCAGAAATTGGTCAGCGCCATGCCCCAGAAGTAGCCTTCCTTGCCGGGCTCATAGCCGGGCGTGCTGTACTTCTGCAGGAAGTAGACGAAATGCAGGTCGCCGTTGAAGAAGCCCAGCACCGTGCGCCGCGCCAGCGTCAGGTAGCTGAAATGCGGCTGCATGCCGGCGCTGAAGATGACGAAGCGCAGGTTGACCATGGCCGCGGTCAGCCAGATGGTCCACAGCGGCAGCCCCGCGGCGAACAGCGGCAGCACCGCCAGCTGCGCCGAGCCGGCGTAGACCAGCAGCGACATGCCGATGGCCTCGGGCACGGTCAGCACGGATTTGCTCATGGCCACGCCTGTCACCAGGCCCCACGAAAATACCGCGGGCAGGGACGGGGCAAAGCGGCGCGCGCCGTCGATAAAGCCGGCGCGTTCGGCCGGTGCGAAGCGATGCCAGAGGCGCAACCACACCGGGGGTTGTCGGGAAGTCATGTCAGAGGAAGCGGGGGCGATGCGGCCCGGGGCCGAAGGCCGGCCCGGAAGGCTGCCGCCGCAGGACGCGGCCGGCACCCTGGCATTATAGGGTGGGATGGCGGGCTGGTAAGCGAGCGCTTAACAAAATGCCGCCGCGGCGTTGGCGGCAGGCCACGGCGCCGCGCCGCGGCCCGGCCGCAGCGGCGTCAGTGCGCCCCGCGGTACACCCACTGCAGCAGCGCGTCGTGTGCCTCCTGCGCCTGCGCGGCGTTGGCATGGTTGATCATGCTCACCACCACGTAGCGGCCGCCTTCGGCGGCGTCGACGTAGCCGGCCAGCGCGCGCACATCGGCCAGCGTGCCGGTCTTCAGGTAGCCGCTGCCGGCTGCGCTGGCGCGGGTCAGGCGATTGCGCAGCGTGCCGTCGACGCCCAGCACCGGCAGCGAGTCGATCAGCACCGGCCCGACCTGGCTGGCCGCGGCCTGCTGCAGCAGCCGCGCCATGTCATAGGCGCTGATGCGTTCCGCGCGCGACAGGCCCGAGCCGTTGTCGAGCACCAGGCCCGGCATGTCCAGCCCCTGACGCGCCAGCCAGCGCTGCACCACGCGGATCGAGCGGCCGGTGCTGGCGGGCCCGCCGCGGTCCATCTCCGCGCCGAGGGTCAGGAACAGCTGCCGCGCCATCACGTTGTTCGAGAACTTGTTGATGTCGCGCACGATATCGGCCAGCGGCAGGCCGTAGTGGCGCGCCAGCAGCACCGCGCCGCGCGGCACCTTGCCGCTGCGCAGCGCGGGCAGCCTGGCAAAGCGCCCGCCGGCGCGCTGCCACTCGGCGACAAAGCCGCCCCAGGTGAATTCCGCGTGCGACAGCGTGGCGATATTGAGCACGTGCTCGCCACAGTCGCTGGAATAGTCGCCCGAGAACGAGGCCAGCACGGTGCCGTCGGCTTGCGGCAGCACGGTCGGGCTGGCGCTGCTCTGCCAGTCGCCGCAGCGGCCGTTGGTCAGCGTGAGGCGGTTGTCCAGCTTGAGCTGCGCCAGCTCCGGCGTGACGCTGACCGCCACGGTCTGCGAGGCCGGGTCCGGCGTCAGCGTGAACGACAGCGTCTTGAACGCGTACAGCAGCGCATCGGGGCCGACGTTGTAGGCGCGCTGCACCTCGCCGTCGATGGTGCCGTTGCTGTCCAGGCCATCGGCGAAGTAGCTGCGGTCGAGCACCAGGTCGCCGTTGATGGTGCCGGCGCCGGCGGCGCGCGCCCGCGCCACCAGCTTGGCCATTTCCTCGGGCACCAGCTTCGGATCGCCATGGCCGCGCAGGTAGACGTTGCCGTTGACGGTGCCGTCGAAGCCTGGCTGCGCGTCGGCGTAGAGCGAGGTCTGCCAGCGGTAGTCCGGCCCGAGCAGCTGCAGGCCGGCGAAGGTGGTGACCAGCTTCATGGTCGAGGCCGGATTCATCGGCTGCTGCGCGTTCCAGCTGGCGCGCGCGGTGGTGTCGCCCAGCCGCACCACGTAGAAGCTGGCGGCCGCGGCCGGCACGCCGGCGCGGCGCAGGGCCGCGGCCACCGGGGCGGGCACGCCGGCGCCGACCAGCGCCGGATCGGCGGCGGCCTTGGTGGCGGCTTTCGGCGCTTTGGCGGGCTTGGTGGCTTTGGTCGCCTTGGTCGCCTTGGCAGGCGGCTTGGCGTAGGCCGGTGTCAGTGCCGGGCAGCCGGCCAGCAGCACGGCGGCAAGGAGAGGCGAGAGCAGTGGCGACAGGCGGCGCAGCAGCGCGCCGGGTCGCGCTGCGGTGGGCGCGGCGAGGGTTCTTGGCATGGCGGCCATGTTAACGCATGGCCGTCCGCAAGCGGATGACAGTTACGGCGGCGCGGCGGTTCAGCCGGCGCGCGGCGGCGCCAGCCGTGCCAGCAGGGCTTTCAGCGTGGCCTGCTCGGCATCGCCGAGCGCCGAGCTGACGTGGGCATCGTGCGCCAGCACCGCCTGCGTGGCGGCTTCCAGCGTGCGGCGTCCGGCCGGGGTCAGCACCAGGCTGTAGGCGCGCCGGTCGGCCGCTGCGGGGCGCCGCGCCACCAGCTTCATGGCTTCAAGCGCATCCACCAGCAGCACCGCGCCGGAGCGCGCGATGCCCAGGATCTGCGCCAGCTCGGTCAGCTTCAGGTGCGGGTTGCGCGAGATGATCACCAGTGCCGAGAAGCGCGGCGGGGTGATCTGCCACTGCGCCAGCGACTGCACGAAGTCTTCGTAGATGCGGATCTGCGCGCGGCGGATGGCGTAGCCGACCAGGTTGTCGAGCACGCCGTAGTCGATGTTCGGCACATGCGGGTCGAAGCCGCCCCCGGCACCGTCGCCGGCGGCCGGGTCGGGCGCCAGCGCATCGCGCGTCCTGCGCCGCGCGGGGGCTGCGGCGGTGCGGGCCCGCCGCGCGGGGGTGGCGGGCGATGTGGCGGATGCGTCGGGAATCATTTGAGCAGTTTCCAGTTGCCGTTCTCTATTGTCACCATAACCCGACCACGCTGGTCAAAGCCATAGTGGTCTTGCGCACTGAAGTTCAGCACCCCGTGCGAGACCACGATGTCGCGCTCGGTTTCCAGCGCGTGGCGCAGCGCCTGGCGGAAGGCCGGCGTGCCGGGGCGGGCCTGCTTCAGCGCCACCGGCACGATGCGCTCCAGCACCAGCCCGGCATCGTAGGCGTGGGCGCCGAACTGCGTGCGGGTCTCGGCCCCGTACTGCTTTTCATAGCGGGTGACGTAGTCCAGCCCGGGCTTGCGCACCGGATCGCCGGCGGGCAGCTGCTCCGGCACGATCACCGGGCCGGCGGGCAGGATCGCGCCGTTGACCAGGCGCCCGCCGATGCGGATCAGGTCTTTGGTGGCCGCGCCGTGGGTCTGGTAGAGGGTGCCGCCGTAGCCGCGCTCGCGCAGCGTGGTGTGCGGCAGCGCCGCGCCGGTGCCGGCGCCGGCGATCAGGATCGCATCGGGTTTGGCGGCGATCAGCTTGAGCGCCTGCGCGGTCACGCTGGTGTCGGCGCGGCCGTAGCGCTCGGTGGCGATCAGGCGGATGCCGTTGGCGGTGGCGGCGGCGGTGAAATCCTTCAGCCAGGTCTCGCCGTAGGCATCGGCAAAGCCGATGAAGCCAATGGTCTTGACGCCCTGGGTCTTGGCGGTGGCGGCCACGGCATTGGCCATCAGCCGCACCGGCTGCGCCAGCCGGAAGGTCCAGGCGCCGCGTCCGGGCTTCAGCTCGATCGGCGAAAACGCCAGCTGCACGGTCTGGGCTTCGTCGGCGACCTCGGCAATCGCGATCGACGGCGCCACCGCGGACGAGCCCAGGATGATGTCGACCTTGTCCTCGGCAACGAAGCGGCGCGCCGCCCTGGCGCCCTGGGTCGGATCGGAGGCGTCGTCCAGCACGATGTAGCGCACCGGCTCGCCGCCGATCCGCTGCGGCAGGTAGGCCAGCGAGTTTTTCTGCGGGATGCCCAGCGACGCGGACGGGCCAGTGGTCGACAGGCTGACGCCGACGGTGATGTCGGCGCGGGCGGTGGCGGCGGCGAAGGCTACGGCGATGCCGAGTGCGAGGCGGGTGAGCCTGGCGGGGGGGTGAAACGCCATGGGAGTTCTCCTCGATGCTGAATGATCTTATGTGTTTTCAATCCCCGTCGGTGTAATCCCTCGGGTTACGCCTTACCCTGCATCGACTGCCGGTCGAAGCCCGCCAGCTGCTTGTACCGTAGCGAGATCGCTTCCAGCTCCGCGCGCGGGATCACCTGGTCGATATCGCTGAACCCCTGTGGCGCGCGCTCCTCGGCCAGCTGCATCACCTGCTCGGGCCCATTCATGCGGTTGCGCAGCACGATGCCGGCGGTGCGCGGCAGGCGCTCGGCCTCGTATTCGCGCAGCGCGTAGCCGGTGTCGCGGGTGCCGAGCAGGCTGTCGACCAGGTAGCGCGCGTCGAGGATGGCCTGCGCGCTGCCGTTGGAGCCGATCGGGTACATCGGGTGCGCGGCGTCGCCCAGCAGCGTGACGCGGTCGAAGGTCCAGCGCGGCAGCGGGTCCTTGTCGACCATCGGGAATTCGTAGATGGCTTCGGCGCCGTCGATCAGCGCGGGGATGTCGATCCAGTCCCACTGCCAGCCGGCAAACCGCGCGCGAAACACGGATTTATCGACCTGCTTGTTCCAGTCGCTGCGCGGCGGGGTGTCGGGCACGCTGTCGGGCACGCGCAGCTCGGCGATCCAGTTGACCAGCGAGCGGCCCTGGCGGCGCAGCGGTTCGGAGATGGGGTAGGCGACGAACTTCTGGTCCTGGTGCCCGGCCATGAACATCGAGCGGCCATCCAGGTAGGGCGGCGCCTCGCTCACCGCGCGCCACAGCAGCCGGCGCGAGAAGCGCGGCAGGTCGCCGGCGGGATAGAAATGGCGGCGCACCGCCGAATGGATGCCGTCGGCGCCGACTAGCACGTCGGCGCTGGACTCGACTTCGGCGTTGTCGCCGCGGCGGCGCAGCACGAAGCGCGCCTGTCCCTGCGCGCCGGTGTCCAGCACGGACTCGAAGCTGTGGCCGGTATGGACCGCAGCGGGGCCCAGGCGCTCGACCACGGTGCGGTGCAGCAGCATCTGGAATTCGCCGCGATGGATCGAAAACTGCGGCCAGTCATAGCCGGCGGCCAGCCCGCGCGGCTCATGCCAGATGCGCTGGCCCAGCTTGTTGTAGTACGACAGGGACGAGGTCTCGACCGCGATCGCAGCGAGCGCATCGCGCAGGCCCAGCTCGGACAGCACGCGCACCGCGTGCGGCAGCAGGTTGATGCCGACACCCAGCGGACGCAGCGTTTCGCTGGCCTCCCAGACCTCGGCCTCGATGCCGTGGCGGTGGCACAACAGCGCCAGCGTCAGGCCGCCGATGCCGCCCCCGGCGATTGCGATCTTCATTGGTGTCTCCCCGCGTACAGGTCGTGCCGGGGGCCGCGCGCAGGGCGCCACCGCCGGCGGATCGAATTTGTTATGGAGTATAACGATTCGACCGGTGGCGGCAAGACGGGAAAGACCCCGGCAACTGGCGTCCGGGGTCGGGAAAAACCCGCGCTCAGCCCAGCGCGGCGCTTTCCGGCTTGGCTTGGGAGTTGGCCGGGGCCTTGAGCGACGGCACCGGGAACACGATGTCGTAGAGCCAGTTGTACACCAGCGCGTAGACCATGTAGAAGCCGGCCACGGCGATGTCCATGATGAGCGCGTCGACCAGGCTGATATCGAGGTACCACGCCACCGACGGCAAAAACACCACCAGCAGGCCCAGTTCGAACAGCAGCGCGTGCAGCACCCGCACCGGCACCGACTTGCGCAGCTGGCCGGTGAAACGCAGCATGCCCTTGTCGAACAGCACGTTGTACAGGTAGTTCCAGCCGGTGGCGATCAGCGAGGCGACCGCGCCGATCAGCCCCATCTGGTGCAGTTCATAGCCGAAGGCCCAGCTCGCCAGCGGGGCGAAGATCAGCAGGCCGACCACCTCGAAGCCAACGGCATGGCGGATCCGGTCCCAGGTATTGCGCATGGTTTCTCCTTGCGGGCAAACACGATGGGGCCTAGTCTATCTGCTGGGCAGGGATTGCCAAGTTGGATACTATCGGTTTGACCGATAGATGATGGGGGCGGAGGTACCAATGAGTCTCTCGCTGGAACAATTGCAGGCCTTTGTCGCGGCGGCTGACACGGGCTCGTTCTCGGCCGCCGCGCGCCGGCTCGGCAAGGCCCAGTCGGTGGTCAGCGCGGCCGTGTCCAACCTCGAGATCGATGCCGGCAACGCGCTGTTCGACCGCAGCGGCCGCTACCCGGTGCTGACCCCGGCCGGCGAGCGCCTGCTGGCCGAGGCGCGCGTGATCCTGGAGCGCTGCGAGCATTTTCGCGGCGTGGCCAAGAGCCTGGGCGAGGGGGTCGAGACGCGGCTGGTGCTGGCGGTCGACGAGCTCTATCCGGAAGAGACGCTGGGTGCGCTGCTGGTGGAGTTTTCCGGGCGCTTCCCGGCGGTCGAGCTGGAACTGCTGTTCCCGCTGATGGAGGACGTCAGCCGGCTGGTCCTGGCGGGGGGTGCCGACCTCGGCATCATGTGGCGCCAGGAGGTACTGCCGCCAGAGCTGGGCTTCCATGCGCTCGGCTGGATGCCGATGCAGATCCTGTGCGCGCCCGACCATCCGCTGGCGTCGCAGCGGGTCGACTGGGAAGAGCTCAAGCGCTACCGCCAGCTGATGGTCGCGACCCGCACCGACAGCGAGGAAAAGATGCGCCTGCGCGTGGCCGCCGACGTATGGTGGGTGGAAAGCCAGTGGGTGATCGTCGAGCTGGTCAAGCGCGGCCTGGGCTGGGCCTTCGTGCCCTGGCACGTGGTCGCCAATTCGCCGGCCGCGGCGCAGCTGGTGTCGCCGCCGCTGGCGTTCCAGCAGCAGGACTGGCCGGTGGCGATGGAGCTGGTCTGGCACAAGCAGCGGCCGCTCGGCAAGGCCGCCACCTGGCTGCGCGAGCGCATCTGCGCGCAGTCGCTACCAAGCGCGCCGCAGCGCGGCGCCTAGCGTTGCCCGACGGTGGCGGGCGTGGCGGGCGTGGCGGCTGGCCCGCCGGCGCTGCCGCTGCCACCATCCGCCGCCGGCTGCGCGTGCCAGCCGCCGCCCAGCGCCTTGATCAGCACCACCGCCGCGGTGTACTGGCGGCCGGTGATCGACAGCGCAGTGCGCTCGGCGGTGTAGGCGCTGGTCTGCGCCGTCAGCACGTCGAGCAGGCCGGCGGTGCCGGCGCGGTAGCGGTTGTTCACCAGCGCCAGCGCCTCGCGCGCCGAGCGCAGCGCGTCGTTCTGCACCACCGCCTCCTGTTCCAGCAGCCGCTGCGCGGCGAGGTTGTCCTCGACTTCCTGGAACGCGCCCAGCACGGTCTGGCGGTAGTTGGCCACGGTCTGGTCGTAGGCGGCCACCGCCTGCGCCTTGGCGGCGCGGCGCGCGCCGCCGTCGAACAGCGTGCCGGCCAGGCCGCCGCCGATCGACCAGATCCGGTCCGGCAGCGACATCCAGCGCGCCAGCGTGCTGGCGGTCAGCCCACCGCTGGCCGACAGCGACAGGGTCGGATAGTAGGCCGCCTGCGCCACGCCGATCTGCGCATTGGCCGACGCCATGCGTCGCTCGGCCGCGCCGATGTCGGGGCGGCGCTCCAGCAGTTGCGACGGCACCGCCGCCGGCACGCGTGGCGGCGCGGCACGGAACTCGCCGGCGGCCAGCGACAGCGCCGCCGGTGGCTTGCCCACCAGCACGGCGATGGCATGTTCCAGCTGCGCGCGCGTGATCTGGATGTCGATCTGCTGCGCCTGCGCGCTCTTGAGCTGAGTTTCGGACTGCAGCACGTCGGAGCGTTGCGCGGTGCCCGCCGCGTACTGGTTCTGCACCAGCTGCAGCGACTTCTGGTAGTCGGCCACGGTGCGGTCCAGCAGCGCCTTCTGCGCATCGGCCACGCGCAGCAGGAAGTAGCTCTGCGCCAGCGTGGCCTGCGTCGACAGCAGGGTCGAGGCCAGGTCGGCCTCGCTCGCCTGCGCGCTGGCCTCGCTGCTCTCGACCTGGCGCCGCACCCGGCCCCAGACGTCGAGCTCCCAGGTCGCGCCCAGCGTGGCGTTCTGCCCGTTGAGCGTGTTGCCGCTGGCATTGCGTGCGCGCGAGGCGCCAGCCTGCGCATCGACCAGCGGGAAGAAGCCGGCGCGCGCGGCCTGCAGCGATGCCACTGCCTGGCGATACTGGGCCTCGGCGGCCTTGATGTTCTGGTTCGAGATCTGCACTTCGGCCATCAGCGCGTCGAGCTGCGCATCGCCGAACACGGTCCACCAGTCGGGACGCGCCAGCGCATCCTGAGGCTCGGCGGGCTTCCAGTCGCCGGTCCAGGCGGGCGTGGCGGCATCGGCTTCCTTGAAGGATTCGGACACCGGTGCATCGGGGCGCTGGTAGTCGGGACCCACGGCGCAGCCGGCCAGCAGCAGCGCGCACGCCAGGGGTACCGGCAGGGCATGGGTCAGCAAGCGGGAAATGGCAATCATGGCGAATCTCTGCATTACTAAACGGCGGCCGGCTGGTCGGGCGTGCCGGCGCCGCCGGTGCCACGCCTGCGCTGGCGCCAGGTCTTGACCTTCAGGCGCCAGCGGTCCAGCGTCAGGTAGACCACCGGCGTGGTGTACAGCGTCAGCAGCTGGCTCACCACCAGCCCGCCGACAATGGAAATGCCCAGCGGCGCGCGCAGCTCGGCGCCGTCGCCGCGGCCCAGTGCCAGCGGCACCGCGCCCAGCAGGGCGGCCATGGTGGTCATCAGGATCGGGCGGAAGCGCAGCAGGCAGGCGCGGTAGATGGCGTCGCGCGGCGACAGCCCCTCGCGCCGCTCGGCGTCGATGGCGAAGTCGATCATCATGATCGCGTTCTTCTTGACGATGCCGATCAGCAGGATCACGCCGATCAGCGCGATGATGCTGAAGTCGGTCTTCGAGGCCAGCAGCGCCAGCAGTGCGCCCACGCCGGCCGACGGCAGCGTCGACAGGATGGTGAGCGGGTGGACATAGCTTTCATACAGCACGCCCAGCACGATATAGATCGTGATCAGCGCCGCCAGGATCAGGATCGGCTGGCTCTTGAGCGAGTCCTGGAACGCCTTGGCGCCGCCCTGGAAGTTGGCGCGCAGGGTCTCGGGCGCACCGATGCGCGCCATCTCGCGGTTGATGGCGTCGGTTGCCTGCGACAGCGAAGTCCCTTCGGCCAGGTTGAACGAGATCGTCGAGGCCGCGAACTGGCCCTGGTGGTTCACGCCCAGCGGCGTGCTGCTCGGCGTCACGCGCGCGAACGCGGCCAGCGGCACGCGGTTGCCGTTGCCGGTGACGACATAGATGTCCTTGAGCGCATCGGGCCCCTGCAGGTATTCCTGGCTCAGTTCCATCACCACGCGGTACTGGTTCAGCGGATGGTAGATGGTCGACACCAGCCGCTGGCCGAAGGCATCGTTCAGCACCGCATCGACCTGCTGCGCGGTCACGCCCAGGCGCGAGGCCGCGTCGCGGTCGATGATCACCGAGGTCTGCAGGCCCTTGTCGTTGGTGTCGGTGTCGATATCCTCCAGCCCCTTCAGGTTGGACAGCGCCGCGCGCACCTTGGGCTCCCACGCGCGCAGCACCTCGAGGTCGTCGGACTGCAGCGTGAACTGGTACTGCGAGCTGCTCTGGCGCCCGCCCACGCGGATGTCCTGCACCGACTGCAGGAACAGGCTGGCGCCGGGCTCCTTGGCCAGCTTGCCGCGCAGCCGCGCAATGATGGCGTCGGCCGATTCCTTGCGCTCCGACAGCGGCTTGAGCGTGACGAACATCTGCCCGGTATTGCGCTGCGAGCCGCCGGTAAAGCCGGTCACGTTGACCACCGCCGGGTCGGACTGGACGATCCTGATGAAGTTGTCGAGCTTGCCGCGCATGGCCTGGAACGAGGTGGCCTGGTCGGCGCGGATAAAGCCGATCAGCCGCCCGGTGTCCTGCTGCGGGAAAAAGCCCTTGGGCACGATCACATACAGGTAGACGTTGAGCGCGATGGTGGCGAGCAGCACCAGCCATACCAGCGGGCTGAGCCGCAGCGCCGTGGACAGCGAACGCGCATAGCCGTCATGCAGCCACTGGAACATGCGCTCGGTGGCGCGGAAGAAGCGTCCCTGCCGTTCCGGCTCCACCGGCCGCAGCATGCGCGCGCACATCATCGGCGTGGTGGTCAGCGAGACCACCAGCGACACCAGGATCGCCACTGACAGCGTGATCGCGAATTCCTGGAACAGCCGGCCGACGATGCCGCCCATCATCAGCAGCGGGATAAACACCGCGATCAGCGACAGGCTCATCGACAGCACCGTGAAGCCGACCTCGCGCGCGCCGCGCAGCGCCGCCGCCAGCGGCTTCATGCCTGCCTCGATATGGCGCGAGATGTTCTCAAGCACGACGATGGCATCGTCGACGACGAAGCCGGTGGCGATGGTCAGCGCCATCAGCGACAGGTTGTTGAGCGAGAACCCGGCCAGGTACATCACCGAGAACGTGCCGATCAGCGATACCGGCACCGCCACGCTAGGAATCAGGGTGGCGCGCACGTTGCGCAGGAACACGAACACCACCATGATCACCAGCGCCACCGAGATCATCAGCGTGTGCTCGACCTCGCGCAGCGAGGCGCGGATGGTGGGCGTGCGGTCCATCATCACGTCCATCGAGATCGCTGCCGGGATCATCTTCTGCAGCTGCGGCAGCATCTCGTTGACGCGGTCGACGGTCTCGATGATGTTGGCGCCGGGCGAGCGGTTCAGCACCAGCAGCACCGACGGCTTGCCGTTGGCCGAGCCGGCATTGCGGATGTCCTGCACCGAATCCACCACGTTGGCCACATCGCGCAGCCGCACCGGCACCGCGAACGAATTCGGGCCGCTGGTGGCGCTGGTGCCGCCGGTGGCGCCGCTGGTGATGGTGGTGGTGCCGCTGCTGGTGGTCAGCGTGGTCACGGTGACGCCGTTGACCACCTTGGTGCTGACGCCGCCGCTGGCGGTGGCGTTGGCGGTGCTGGCGATCAGCGCGCCCGCCGACGCCGACGAATACGTGCCCGGCGTGGCGTAGCGGATGATCAGCGGCATGTAGTCTTCCGCCTTCATGGCCTGGTCGTTGGCGTAGACCTGCCAGTTGTTGCGGGCGTTTTCCAGCGTGCCCAGCGGCCGGTTGGCGTTGGTCGCGCTGATGGTGTTGCGCACGTCCTCGAGCGAGATGCCGTAGTTGTTCAGCGCGGTCGGGTTCAGTTCGACCCGCACCGCCGGCAGCGAGGCACCGCCGATGGTGACCTGGCCCACGCCTTCGACCTGCGACAGCTTCTGCGCCAGGATGGTCGAGGCCGCGTCGTAGAGCTGTCCGCGCGTCATGGTCGGCGAGGTCAGCGCGATGATCATGATCGGCGCGTCGGCCGGGTTGACCTTGCGGTAGGTCGGGTTGTTGGGCAGGCTGGTCGGCAGCGTCGCGCGCGAGGCGTTGATGGCGGCCTGCACGTCGCGCGCGGCGCCGTCGATATTGCGCGACAGGTCGAACTGCAGCGTCACCCGGGTCGAGCCCAGCGAGCTGCTCGAGGTGATCTCGGTCACGCCGGCGATGGTGCCGAGCGCGCGCTCCAGCGGCGTGGCCACGGTGGCGGCCATGGTTTCCGGGCTGGCGCCGGGCAGCGACGCGGAGACCGAGATGGTGGGGAAGTCCACCTGTGGCAGCGGCGACACCGGCAGCAGCCGCAGCGCGGCCAGCCCCGCCAGCAGGATGCCCAGCGTCAGCAGCGCGGTCGCGACCGGGCGATGGATAAAGGCGGCCGAGAGATTCATGGTCAGACCGGCTCCTCGCCCGTGCCGCCTTCCTCCGGATCGCCGAAGCGGCGCTTGCGCCAGCCCTTCACGCGCGTCGCCACGCGGTCGAAGGCCAGGTAGATCACCGGCGTGGTGAACAGCGTCAGCACCTGGCTGACCAGCAGGCCGCCGACCATGGTCACGCCCAGCGGCCGGCGCAGTTCGCTGCCGATGCCCGAGCCCAGCATCAGCGGCAGCGCCGCCAGCAGCGCGGCCATGGTGGTCATCAGGATCGGGCGGAAGCGCAGCAGGCAGGCCTGGAAGATCGCGTCGCGCGGCGACATGCCCTGCTCGCGCTCGGCCTCGAGCGCGAAGTCGATCATCATGATCGCGTTCTTCTTGACGATGCCGATCAGCAGGATGATGCCGATGATGGCGATGATGCCCAGGTCCATCCCCGCCACCAGCAGCGCCAGCAGCGCGCCGACGCCGGCCGACGGCAGCGTCGACAGGATCGTGACCGGGTGGATGGTGCTTTCATACAGCACGCCCAGCACGATATACATGGTCACCACCGCGGCCAGGATCAGCCACAGCGTGTTCGACAGCGACGCGCGGAACGCCAGCGCCGCGCCCTGAAAGCTGGTCTGCATCGAGATCGGCAGGCCCAGTTCCTGTTCCACCTTGGTGATCTTGTCGACCGCCGCGCCCAGCGATTCGCCGGGCGCCAGGTTGAACGAGATCGTCGCCGCCGGGAACTGCCCCTGGTGGTTGATCACCAGCGGCCCGGTGCGCTCGGTGATGCGCGCGAATGCGCCCAGCGGCACCTGTCCGCCGGAAGAGGAGGGCAGGCGCAGCTCGGCCAGCGATTGCGGGCTGGTGCGGAATTCCGGCATGGTCTCGAGCACCACGCGGTACTGGCTCGACTGCGTGAAGATGGTCGACACCAGCCGCTGGCCGAAGGCGCTGTACAGCGCGCTGTCGATCACCGCGGTGGTGATGCCGAAGCGCGCCGCGGCGTCGCGGTCGATATCGACATAAGCGCGCAGGCCGTTGTTCTGCTGGTCGCTGGTGACATCGCGCAGCTCCGGCTCCTGGCGCAGGCGCTCGACCAGCTTCGGCACCCACGTCGCCAGCGTCGCCGGATCGGGATCTTCCACCGTGAACTGGTACTGCGTGCGCGAGACCTTGTCCTCGATGGTCAGGTCCTGCACCGGCTGCGTGAACAGCGACACGCCGCCGAGGCTCTGCACCGACTGCTGCAGGCGCTGCGTGACCACGTCGATCGGGTCGCGCTCGCCCTTGGGCTTGAGGTTGATCAGCATGCGCCCGGCGTTGAGCGTGGTGTTGCTGCCATCCACGCCGATAAACGACGACAGGCTTGCCACCGCCGGGTCCTGCATCACCACCTTGGCCACCGCCTCCTGCTTGCGCGCCATGGCGCTGAACGAGGTGGTCTGCGCGGCCTCGGTGATGCCCTGGATCACGCCGGTGTCCTGCACCGGGAAGAAGCCCTTGGGCACCAGCAGGTACAGCAGCACGGTCAGCGCCAGCGTAGCCACTGCCACCACCAGCGTCGCCTTCTGGCGCTCGAGCACCCACTCCAGCCCGCGGCCGTAGCGCTCGATCACGTTGTCGAAGAAGCGGCCGGTGGCGCGGTGGAAGCGCGACAGCTTTGCTTCCGGCACATGGTGCAGCAGCCGTGCGCACATCATCGGCGTGAGCGTCAGCGACACCACCGCCGAGATCAGGATCGACACCGCCAGCGTGATCGCGAACTCGCGGAACAGCCGGCCGACCACGTCGCCCATGAACAGCAGCGGGATCAGCACCGCCACCAGCGAGAAGGTCAGCGAGATGATGGTGAAGCCGATCTGCTTCGAGCCCTTCAGCGCCGCCTGCATCGGCGAGTCGCCCTTCTCGATGTAGCGCATGATGTTCTCGATCATCACGATCGCGTCATCGACCACGAAGCCGGTGGCGATGGTCAGCGCCATCAGCGTCAGGTTGTTGATCGAGAAGCCGGCCAGGTACATCACGCCGAAGGTGCCGACCAGCGACAGCGGCACCGCCACGCCCGGGATGACGGTGGCGGGGATATTGCGCAGGAACAGGAAGATCACCAGCACCACCAGCGCGATCGCCAGCAGCAGCTCGAACTGCACGTCCTCGACCGAGGCGCGGATGGTGGTGGTGCGGTCGGTCAGCAGCTGCACGTGGACCGACGCCGGCAGCGCGTTCTGCAGCTGCGGCAGCAGCGCCTTGATGCGGTCGACCACCTCGATCACGTTGGCGCCGGGCTGGCGCTGGATGTTCAGCACGATCGCGGGCTTGTCGTTGGCCCACGCGGCCAGGCGGCTGTTCTCGGGGCCGTCGACGATCTCGGCCACGTCGGTGATGCGGATCGGCGCGCCGTTCTTGTAGCCCAGGATGATCTGGCGGTATTCGTCGGCGGAGCGCAGCTGGTCGTTGGCGTCGATGGTGGAGGCGCGCTGCGGGCCGTCGAAGCTGCCCTTGGCGCCGTTGACGTTGGCGGAACCGATCGCGGTGCGCAGGTCGTCGATCGACATGCCCAGCGACGCCAGCGCGGCCGGGTTGGCCTGGATCCGCACCGCCGGGCGCTGGCCGCCGCTGATGGTGACCAGGCCCACGCCCTGGATCTGCGAGATCTTCTGCGCCACGCGCGTGTCGACCATGTCCTGCAGCTTGGGCAGCGGCATGGTGTCGGAGGTCATGGCGATGGTCATGATCGGCGCGTCGGCCGGGTTGACCTTGCTGTAGACCGGCGGCATCGGCAGGTCCGACGGCAGCAGGTTGCTGCCGGCATTGATGGCGGCCTGCACCTCCTGCTCGGCCACGTCCAGCGGCAGCGTCAGCTCGAACTGCAGCGTGATCACCGAGGCGCCGCCCGACGAGGACGACGACATCTGCTTCAGGCCCGGCATCTGGCCGAACTGGCGTTCCAGCGGCGCGGTCACCGACGAGGTCATCACGTCCGGGCTGGCGCCGGGGTAGAGCGTGGTGACCTGGATGGTAGGGTAGTCGACCTCGGGCAGCGCCGACAGCGGCAGCAGCCGGTAGGCCACCAGCCCGGACAGCAGGATGGCCAGCATCAGCAGCGCCGTGGCGACCGGGCGCTCGATGAAGAGGCGGGACGGGTTCATGCGGCGTCCTTACTGCTGCGGCGTGCGCGCGGCCGGTGCGCTGGCGCCGGCTTCGCGTTGGCGGCGGCGTTCGCCTTGCGGTGCCGAAGCGCCCGCCGCGCCGGCATCGGCCTGCGCAGCGCTGGCACCGCCAGCACCATCTCGATGGCGCCGCCCGCGCGCGCGCGGCTGGCTGGCCGGCACCACCGCGGCGGCACGCGCCGCCGGGTCGACGGTTTCGACCGTCATGCCTTCCTTGAGCCGGTCGGCGCCGTCGACCACCACGCGCTGGCCCGGCTCGAGCCCCTTGAGCACCGCGGTACGGGTGCCGTCGCCGGGACCCAGCTCGACCACCTGCACCTTGACCTTGCTGGCTTGGTCGACGGTGTAGACGAAGGTGCCCTGCTGGCCGCGCTGGATCGCCGCCACCGGGATCACGGTGGCATCCCGGAGCGTATCGACGCGCGTGCGCACGTTGACGAACTGGTTGGGGAACAGCATGCCGTCGGCGTTGGGGAACACCGCCTTGAGCTTGACCGTGCCGGTGGTGGTGTCGATCTGGTTGTCGGTGGTCAGCAGCTCGCCTTCGCCGAGCTGGTTGCGCACCTGGCGGTCCCAGGCCTGCACCGGCAGCTTTTCGCCGGCGTTGAGCTTTTTCAGCACCGAGGGCAGGTTGTCCTCGGGGATGGTGTACATCACTGCGATCGGCTGGATCTGCGTGATCAGCGCGATGCCGTTGGTGTCGCTGGTATTGACGATATTGCCGGGATCGACCTGGCGCAGGCCGATGCGGCCCGACACCGGCGCCACGATCCGGGTGTAGCCAAGCTGCAGGCGTGCGTTGGCGACATTGCCCTGGTCGGTCTTGACCACGCCCTCGTACTGGCGCACCAGCGCGTCCTGGGTATCGACCTGCTGCTTGGAGATCGAATCCTGGCCCAGCAGCGTGCGGTAGCGCTGCTGGTCCAGCCGTGCGTTCTGCAGCAGCGCCTGGTCGCGCGCCAGCTGGCCCACGGCCTGGTCGAGCGCGGCCTGGAACGGGCGCGGGTCGATCTCGGCCAGCACGTCGCCGGCCTTGACCATCTGGCCTTCCCTGAACAGCACCTTGAGCAGCGGCCCGGACACCTGCGCCCGCACGGTCACGTTCGAGACCGGGGTGACGTTGCCGAGCCCGTTCAGGACCACGTCCATGTCGCGCTGGGCCACGGTGGCGACCACCACCGGCGAGCGCGGCATGCCGGCACGACCGCCGGGGCCTGCCGCCGCGGGCCCGCTGGCACCGGGGCCCGCCGCAGTGCCCCGGGGGGCGTCGCCGCGGTGCGCATACCAGTACCAGCCGCCCCCGGCCAGCAACAGCACCAGCAGCCCGGCATAGAGCCGGCGCCGGTTCCGGCGCGGCGGGCGCGAAGACGGGGAGGGGGAGGGGTTAGGTTGGCCTGGTTCGGGGTTGGACATGTACGCAATCCTGGAAACGGTGCGCGCGGCGCACCGTCGTGTTCTGCTGGCAAGTGACGATGCCGCAGTATGCCGCATCGCCATGGGCGCCGGCCGGCCCGGCGGGGCAGCGCGCGCAAGGGCCGCCGGCGTGCCGGCGCGTGCCGTGCGGCGCGCATCGGGCGGCGCTGACGGCAAGTCATGCGGCAAGGATAATGTGCGGGCGCGGACGCCCGTATTTCGGCGCCCGGCGCTTTTATTACAGAGGATTACCAGCGGCCCGGGTGTAACCTCCGGAAACAATACCGCCCGGCCGATCCGGCGTGTGCGCCGCCCGGGCTGACTATCATGTGCCTATGCGAACGAACCAGCCTACCCAGATCCTTGTCGTCGACGACGATCCCGAACTGCGCGACCTGCTGCGCGAGTACCTGACCCAGCAGGGCTTCGCGGTCTCGGTGATGCATGACGGCGACGGCCTGCAGGCGCGCCTGGAGCGCGAGCGGCCGGCGCTGATCGTGCTGGACCTGATGATGCCCAAGGTCGACGGCCTGACCGCGCTGCGCAACCTGCGCGCCCGGAACGACGATATCCCGGTGATCCTGCTCACCGCCCGCAGCGACGAGATCGACCGCATCGTCGGCCTCGAGATCGGCGCCGACGACTACCTCGGCAAGCCGTTCTCGCCGCGCGAGCTGCTGGCGCGCATCAACGCCGTGCTGCGCCGCAAGCTGGCGCGCCCGGCGGCGGCGCCCGAGGACCGCGAGTCGGTGGCCTTCGGGCCGTTCCGCGTCAACTTCCGCCAGCGCATGCTGACGCGTGCCGGCCAGGCGCTGTCGATCAGCGATACCGAGTTCGCGCTGCTCAAGCTGCTGCTGATGCATCCGCTCGAAGTGCTGTCGCGCGAGCGCATCGTCGAGCTGATGTACGGCAGCGCCAGCGGCATCAGCGACCGCGGCATCGACGTGCAGATCTGGCGCCTGCGCCGGCTGCTGGACGAGGACGCGCAGCGCCCGCGCTACATCCAGACCGTGCGCGGCCGCGGCTACACCTTCGTGCCCGACGAAGCGGAAGAGATTCCCGCGGGCCTGCCCGAATAACCCGGCGCCGGCGCCACGAATAGCCCCCGGCGAGGACCTGCTTTCCGATGAAGTTGCGACGTATCGATACCCTGTTCGGCCGCATTGCGCTGCTGATCGCCGCGGTGCTGGTGATCAGCCATTTCTCGTGGCTGGCCATCCTGCGCATGGACCGGCGCCAGCAGCAGGTCGACTATTCGGTGGAGCAGATGCTGTTCCAGCTCGACAGCATCGAGCGCGCGCTCGATGCGCGCCCGCCCGCCAGGCTGCCCAGCCTGGTGGAAACCGCCAACACCGCCGATGCCGACGAGCACGCCACCGCGCCCAAGGGCGGGCGCTCGCGCCGGCTGGTCGAGCAGTTCATCAGCCGCCTGCCGCAAGGCACCGAGATCCGGCTGGAGGACGAGACCACGCCGCGCATCTGGATCAAGCTGCCGGACCGGGCCGACTGGATCGCGATGCCGATCCTGTGGGTCCACAACCCGCCGCCGGACAACCGGCTGGTGCCGGGGGTGATGCTGGTGGTGGGCGTGGCGATCGTGTTCGCCGTGCTGATCGCGTGGCAGATCCAGCGCCCGGTGCGCGACATGGCCAACGCGGCCGCGCTGCTGTCGCGCCAGCACGCCGTACCGCCGCTGCGCGAGCGCGGCCCGCACGAGCTGCGCCAGCTGATCGAGCGCTTCAACCGCATGGTGGCCGACCTCGCGCGCATCGACCAGGAACGCAACACCATGCTGGCCGGCATCGCCCACGACCTGAAGACGCCGCTGGCGCGGCTGCGCCTGCGCGCCGAGATGCTGGCCGATCCCAAGGCCGCCGCCGGGGTCACGCGCGACGTCGATTCGATGGCGGCCATCGTCGAGCAGTTCCTGAGCTTTGCGCAGACCAGCGAGTCCACCGCGCGGCCGGTGCCGGTGGACCGGCGCGTCAACGAGCTGGCCGCCTCGCTGGCCGAGCAGGAGCGCCAGGTGGTGCTGTCGCTGGGCGCGGGCGAGGGCTTCCGCATGATCGCCACGCAGCTGGACCGCATCGTCGGCAACCTGGTCGACAACGCCTACGCCTATGGCAAGCCGCCGGTCTGCATCGCGACCTCGCGCACGCCCGACGGCTACATGCTGGTGGTGGAAGACCAGGGCGACGGCATTCCAGACCACGACATGGAACGCGCCACGCTGCCGTTCGTGCGGCTCGACCCGGCGCGCGGCGGCAATGCGCACTCCGGGCTGGGGCTGGCGATCGTCGACCGGCTGGTGCGGCAGGCGGGGGGGAAGCTCAACCTGGTGAATGCCGAGGGGGGCGGGTTGAGGGTGGAGATGCTGTTTGGGGCGGCTACGGCTTGATGCGGGCGGCTGTGGCCCGATGACCGCTTGCCTGCTCCCTCTCCCGCTTGCGGGAGAGGGTTGGGGAGAGGGCGGGAACATCAACGAAGTACCGGCCGTCGCAATGGCCGGCGCCTGCCCTCTCCCCCGGCCCCTCTCCCGCAAGCGGGAGAGGGGAGCAAACCGGCCGCATGCGGACGCGCACAGCCGTTTGCGTCAATGCTTCAAACCTTCTTCTTCTCCCCGATCCGGCTCTCCTTGCCCGCCAGCAGCTTGGCAATGTTCTGCCGGTGCCGCGCGATCAGCAGCACGCTGATGACGAAGATCGCGCCGGCCATCACGTCGACGCCGTTCATCAGCACATGGAAGAACGGCGCGAAGATCGCCGCCACCAGCGCCGCCAGCGACGAATAGCGGAAGAAAAAGGCGATGATCAGCCAGGTGGCCAGCGTGCCCAGGCCCAGGATCGGGTTGATCGCCAGCAGGATGCCGGCCGCGGTGGCCACGCCCTTGCCGCCGGCGAAGCGGTGGAACACGGGGAACAGGTGGCCGAGGAACACCGCCAGCGCCACCATGGCCAGGCCGGTGTCGTTGAGGCCGTAAGCCGGGCCGAAACGCGCCGCCAGCCAGACCGCCAGCCAGCCTTTCAGGGCATCGCCGATCAGCGTCAGGATCGCCGCCTTCTTGTTGCCGGTGCGCAGCACGTTGGTGGCGCCGGGGTTGCCCGAGCCGTAGGAATGCGGGTCCGGCAGCCCCATCAGCTTGCTGACGACCACAGCGAAGGAAACGGAGCCGATCAGGTAGGCGGCAAGGGCAAAAAGCAGATTGGCCATGTGGAGTGGGATGTTTTCAGGCTGGCGCGATTGTAGCGCGGCGGGGGCCTGGCCACGACCGTGACTACCCGGATTGGCGTGGAGGCTTGCTTCGGTCTGAAGCGGCGCCACGCGGCTGGCAAGTTCAGTCCGGCAGCGCGCACTGCACCGGCTGGGCATCGAGCAGCGCGGGCAGCAGCCTCGGGTCCAGGCTGACCAGGTAGCCGCGGCGCCCGCCGTTGATATAGATGCGCGCCAGCTCCAGCACGGTCGCTTCCACATACACCGGCATGCGCTTCCTGGTGCCGAACGGCGAGGTGCCGCCCACCAGGTAGCCGCTGTGCCGCTGCGCCACCTCGGGCTTGCACGGCTGCACGCTCTTGCGCGCGGACTGGCGCGCCAGGTTCTTGGTCGAGACCGAGCAGTCGCCGTGCATCAGCACCACCAGCGGCTGCGCGCGCTCGTCTTCCATGATCAGGGTCTTGATCACGTCATGCTCGGGCACGCCCAGCTGGCGTGCCGATTCGCCGGTGCCGCCATGCTCGACGTAGTCATAGGGGTGTTCGCCGAAGGCCACGCCTTGCTTGCGCAGGAACTGGGTGGCAGGGGTTTCGGAAACGTGCTTGTTCTTGCTCATGGCGATGGGGTCGCTCAGTGCCGCTCAGCCGCGCGGATGGTGCTGCTGGTGCAGCTCGCGCAGGCGCTCGCGTGCGACGTGGGTATAGATCTGGGTGGTGGAGATATCGGCGTGGCCCAGCAGCAGCTGCACCACGCGCAGGTCGGCGCCGTGGTTGAGCAGGTGCGTGGCAAAGGCATGCCGCAGCGTGTGCGGCGACAGCGGGGCATGCACGCCGGCGTCGCGCGCATGGCGCTTGATCAGGTGCCAGAACGCCTGCCGCGTCATGCCCTCGCCGCGCTGCGTGACGAACAGCGCGTCGCAGGCGCGCCCGGCCAGCAGCACCGGACGTGCGCTGGCCAGGTAGCGCCGCAGCCAGTCGCCGGCCTGCTGGCCGAACGGCACCAGGCGCTCCTTGTCGCCCTTGCCGCCGACCACGCGCGCCACGCCCTCGTTCAGGCCGATCTCGACGGTCTTCATCTGGGTCAGTTCCGACACGCGCAGGCCGCTGGCGTACATCAGCTCGAGCATGGTGCGGTCGCGCAGGCCCAGCGGGGTCTCGGTGTCGGGCGCCTCCAGCAGCGCGTCGACCTGGGCCTCGGTCAGGGTCTTGGGGTAGCGTGGCGGCTGCTTGGCGGGGCGCAGCAGCAGGCAGGGGTCGGTCTGCACCAGGTGCTCGCGCAGCGCCCACTGGTAGAAGCGGCGGAACACCGCCAGGCGGCGGTTGGCCGACGACGCGCGGGTCTGCGGATGGCGCACGCTGAAGTACGCCGACAGCGCGCCGTCGTCGGCGCCGAGCAGTTCGCCGCGCTGCTCCTGCTGCAGCCAGCGCGCCAGCAGCGTCAGGTCGCGACGGTAGGCGTCGATGGTGTTGCGCGAGAGCCCGTCTTCCAGCCACAGCGCATCGCAGAAGCGGCTGACCAGGGCCACGTCGGCAGCGCTGGCGGCGGCGGTGAGCTCGGCTGGCGCCGGGGTGCCGCTCATATCAGCATGGCGCCCTCATGGCGCAGCAGCCAGCGTTTGACGTCGAGGTAGAAGCCGTCCTCGGCATGGTGCGAGAACCCGCCGATGCCGCGCGCCGAGACCACGCGATGGCATGGCACCAGGATCGGGAACGGGTTCTGCCCGCAGGCCTGGCCGACCGCGCGCGGCATCGCGCCGATGGCTTCGGCGATGGTGCCGTAGGTGGTGGTCGCCCCGCGCGGCACGGCGCAGATGGCCTGCCACACGCGCTGCTGGAAGGCACTGCCGGCGGCGGCCAGCGGCACGTCGAAGGCGGTGTCGGGATCGTCGTAATAGGCCGCCAGCTGCGCCGCGAGCCGCTGCGTCAGCGCATCGGCCGGCGCAAGCGCCTCGACGTGCCCGGGAAGGTACACGATGCCCCGGATGCGCGCGCCGTCCGTGCGCACGCCGATCTTGCCGAACGGGGCGGTAAGGATGGCGTCGTAGGTTGCGGGCATGGCGGTCAGGCTGGGGCGAATGCTGGATTTTAGTGCTTTTTGGCGGGGGCAGAAAAAAGGCCGCCTTGCGGCGGCCCTTTGGCGGTTGGTGTCACACCGGCCGGATTACTGCTCCAGCTTGATGTTCTGCACCTTGACCAGGTTCTTCATCTTGTCGAATTCCTTCTTGATCTCGGCCGCGTGCTGCGCCGGCGTGTTGCCCGACGGCTCGGCGCCGGCGGTGCGCAGGCGCTGCTGGAAGTCCTTGTCCTGCAGGGCCTTGACCGCGGCTTCGTTGAGCTTCTTGATGACCTCGTCAGGCGTGCCGGCCGGCGCCACCAGGCCGTACCAGGCCGGATCGTTCGGCTCCTTCAGGCCCATTTCGCCGAAGGTCGGCACGTCCGGCAGCGAGTCCAGCCGCTTGTTCCAGGCCACCACCAGCGGGCGCAGCTTGCCGGCCTTGATGTAGGGCATCGACGAAGGCAGGTTGTCGACCATGATCGGCACCTGGCCGGCCAGCACGTCGTTCAGTGCCGGGCCCGCGCCGCGGTACGGGATATGGACCATGAAGGTCTTGGTCGAGACCTTGAACTGCTCGCCCAGCATGTGGCCGAAGCCGCAGGTGCCCGACGATGCGTACGAATACTTGCCCGGGTTGGCCTTCAGCACGGCCAGGAACTCCTTGTAGTCTTTGGCCGGGAAGCTCGGGTTCACCGCGATCACGTTGGCCACGTTGGCCAGGTTGGTGATGGGCTTGAAGTCCTTGATCGGGTCGTACGACAGCTTGGGGTTGCAGGCCGGGTTCACGGCCATGGTCGAGACCGTCGAGATGCCGATGGTGTAGCCGTCCGGCGCGGCCTTGGCGATGGCGTCGGCGCCGATCGAACCGCCCCCGCCGGCGCGGTTTTCCACCACCACCGGCTGGCCCAGGATGCGGCTCATCTGGTCCGCCGCGCCACGGCCGACGATGTCGGTGGTGCCGCCGGGGGCGAACGGAATGATCAGGCGGATCGGCTTGGTGGGGTAGCTCTGGGCTTGCGCCGCGGTGGCGGCGGCCGCCAGGGCCAGGGTCAGTGCGAGTTTGCCAGCTTGCATGAGATCATGTCTCCCGTCAGAAATCCGGGCAGGGTGCCGCCCGGAAGCAAAAAAACCGTCGCAGTGCCACAGGTCGGGCGGTGCGTCGGCAGCGTAATCTGGTCAGCCGCCCAGCAGGCCGCGCTTGACGCCGGCGTCGACCGGGCGTTCGCCAAGGAACACCCGCAGCAGGGCCTGGTAAAAGTCTTCGCCGGGAATCGGCCGGCCGCGCGGCGTGCCGTTGATGGCGACGACCGTCCCCGTTTGCGGGGAAAAATCCAGGTTGATGACATCGCCCTTGTGCGCGGTGCCGATCTCGCCCAGGGTGCGCTCGAACTGTACCAGCCGCGCCGCCAGGCCTTGCATCTGCGCCTCGCTGTGGTTGTCGCGCATGCCCTGGCGGATCGCGCGCACCACCGCAGGCGGCTCGGTCTCGCGCAGGATGCGTAACTGTAGCCGCTTGGCGCCGGAAGTGCCCAGTACCACGGCCGCGTTGCGGGCCTTTTCCTCCAGGTACAGCGCGGCCACGTAGCCCTTGGTCAGGAAGCCGGTGCGCAGCGCCGCGCCGTTGAGCTGCAGTTCCTTGCCGCCCACGCGCGCCGCATCGTCGAAGCGCACGCCGGCGATCTCGACCGCGCGCGCTGGCCCCGGCACGGCATGCACCACGGCCACGGCGCCGAGCGCCGCCAGCACGACGGCCAGGCGCAGGCGGTGGCCCGGCCGGAAGCCAGGGCGGAAGCGGGAGCGGAGGAGGGTGTCCGCGCGCATGCGCGCGGAACGGATGCGGGACAACATGGCGGCAGGCGTACAACTTGGCATGCCATGCTGCCCGAAATCTGGAAAAATACCTATCCGTATCTGCCCTAGTCTGCACATTCCGGCTTTGTTGCCGTTATCCCTCGCCGCCGCTGTTTCTGTGCGACGGCTGCCCGGGCCGTTGCAGCGCCATGCCACTGCCACCACAACAACAACCCTAGATGTCTTCCGCCCTCCTGCTGGTCCCGGACTTCAGCCTGATCCTGATCGGCTGGCTGCTGGTGCGCTATTCCCCCTTCGACCGCGCCTTCTGGGGCGGGGTGGAGCGGCTGGTCTACTTCGTGCTGTTCCCGGCGCTGCTGCTGCAGTCGACCAATACCGCGGTGCTCGATTTCTCGTCGACCTCGGCCATGCTGGGGCTGGCGCTGCTGGTGCTGGCCACTGGCCTGGCCGGCGGCTACGCCGTCAAATGGGTGCTGCGCCCGGACCCGGTCAGCTTTGCCTCGGGGCTGCAGACCGCGTTCCGCTTCAATTCCTATATCGGGCTGGCGCTGGCCGCGCGGCTGGGCGGCTCCGAAGGCCTGGCGCTGATGGCGCTGATCGTCGGCTGCACCGTGCCGCTGTGCAACGTGGCGGCGGTGTGGGCGCTGGCCCGGCATGGCCAGGCCGCGCTGTGGAAGGAACTGGCGCGCAATCCGCTGATCCTGGCCACCGCCGGCGGGCTGGCGACCAACCTGATGGGGCTGCACGCGCCCGAGGTGCTGGGCATGACGCTGAACCGGCTGGGCTCGGCGTCGACCGCGCTGGGCCTGATGACGGTGGGCGCCGGGCTGCAGATGAGCGGCGCCACCGGCACCGCCGGGCCGGTGGCGTGGTGGACCGGGGTCAAGCTGGTGGCGATGCCGTGCGTGGCATGGCTGGTGGGGCGGCACCTGCCGCTGACCGCGCTGCAGTACCAGATCGTGGTGCTGTACGCCTCGCTGCCGACCGCCTCCAGTGCCTACATCCTGGCCGTGCGCATGGGCGGCAACGGGCCGATGGTGGCGGCGACGATCTCGCTGATGACGGTGGCGGCGATCGTCACCACGCCGCTGTGGCTGGCGCTGGTGAGCTGATCCGAGCGGGGCGGCCGGAGATCAGCCGCCCGGTTGCGCCGGCGGGCCGCCCTGCGCCAGCGCCCAGTCGATATGTTCCTGCACCATGGGCGTGGCGGTCTCGCGCCGCGCCAGCAGTGCGGCGCGGATGCGCGCGGCCAGTGCCGCGTCCTCGGCGCGCATGCCCGACAGCGCCGTGCGCAGGCTGTTGCCCAGTCCCACCGCCAGGTTGCGCAGCCAGCGCTCGTGGCCGATGCGGCGGATCGGGCTGCCCTCGAGGCGCTGGTTGAATTCCGCTTCGGTCCATTGGAACAGCGCCACCATGTCGGGTGCGTCCAGGCCATTGCGCACGTCGAAGTCCGGCACCGTGGCCACGTGCGCGAACTTGTTCCACGGGCAGGCCAGCTGGCAGTCGTCGCAGCCGTAGACGCGGTTGCCCATCGGCGCGCGGAATTCCACCGGGATCGCGCCCTTGTGCTCGATGGTGAGGTAGGAAATGCAGCGGCGCGCATCCAGCCGGTAGGGCGCGACGATGGCGCGCGTGGGGCAGATATCAAGGCAGCGGTGGCAGCTGCCGCAATGGCCCGACTCGGGCGGATCGGCGGGCAGCGGGATGTCGACCAGGATCTCGCCGAGGAAGAACATCGAGCCGCCGTCGCGGTCCAGCAGCAGCGTATGCTTGCCGCGCCAGCCCAGTCCGCCCTGGCTGGCCAGCGCCACTTCCATCACCGGGGCCGAATCGGTAAAGACGCGGTAGCCGAACGTGCCGATCTCGGCCTCGATCCGGGTGGCCAGCTGCTGCAGGCGGCTGCGCAGCACCTTGTGATAGTCGCGTCCGCGTGCGTACAGCGACACCACCGCGGTGGCCGGGTCGTCCAGCCGCGCCAGCTCGTGGCGGCGCCAGTCGGCGGCCTGCGCGTGCGCGCCGGCGACCGGGACATAGGGCATGCGCGCCACGATCGCGCGCACCGTGCCGGGCACCAGTTCCGCCGGACGGGCGCGCCGCAGGCCGTGGTTGGCCATATAATCCATGTCGCCGTGGTAGCCCTGCGTCAGCCAGGCCAGCAGTCCGGGCTCGGCGTGCGCGAGGTCGACATCGGCGATGCGCACCGAGGCAAAGCCCAGCGCCGCGCCCCATGCGCGGATCGACGCGGCCAGTGCCGCAAGCTCCCCCGGGCCCGCGGCCGCATGGCCGCTGGCGTCTGGTACTGGTGTGGGCGGCGCATCCGCCTGCCCGGGGGCGACTCGGTCGATCATTCCTGAATTGTACGCAATGCCCTTGCTCGAAGAACGCACCCTGACGCTGCCCGATGAAGCCGCCACCGCGCGCCTGGGCGCCGCGCTGGCCGCCGCCGTGCAGGCGATGCCGCCGCGCACGGTGCATGTGCAGCTGTCCGGCGACCTGGGCGCCGGCAAGACCACGCTGTCGCGCGCCGTGCTGCGGGCGCTGGGCCATGCGGGCAAGGTCCGCAGCCCTACCTATACGCTGTGCGAGCCCTATGACGTCGCTCGCGCCGACGGCTCGCCGCTGACGGTCTACCACTTCGACTTGTACCGCTTTGCCGATCCCGAAGAGTGGCTCGACGCGGGTTTTCGCGACTGCTTCGCCGAACCGGCCTTCAACCTGGTCGAGTGGCCGGAAAAGGCCGGGCGCCTGCTGGGGGAACCCGACCTGCACGTGTTGCTCCAATCGGACATGGCCGGCGCCGATGACACCGGCGAGCGGCGGATCGCGACGATGCGCGCCTATACTCCCACTGGACTTACCTTGCTGAACGCATGCTGATCAAGCGACTTGCCACCGACCGCCCCGATGGACCCGACGGCCTGCTGCAGGCGCGCCGCAAATGGATGGCGCAGGCACTGAAGCTGGGCGCGGGCACCGCCGTCCTGACGCTGGCCGGTCCGCAGATCGCGTTCGGCGCCGGCATCGTCGCGGTGCGCGTGTGGCCGGCGGAGGACTACACCCGCGTCACCATCGAATCCGATACGCCGCTGGCCGCGGTGCACCAGATGATCCGCGACCCCGACCGGCTGGTGGTGGACATCGACGGCCTCGACCTGTCGCCCACGCTGCGCGAGCTGGTGGCCAAGATCACGCCGAACGACCCGTATATCCAGACCGTGCGCGTCGGCCAGAACCGCCCGCGCGTGGTCCGCATGGTGTTCGACCTGAAGGAAAACGTGGCACCGCAGGTGTTCACGCTGGCGCCCATCGGCAGCTACCGCAACCGGCTGGTGTTCGACCTGTACCCGGTCAACCCGCCCGACCCGCTGTGGAAGCTGGTGCGCGACACCGAGGAAAAGCAGCGCCGCTTTGCGACATCCGACCCGGCGCCAGGCGCCGAAGGCATCGCCGGCGCTCCGGCCGGCGCGGAGGAAGACGCCATCGGCGCCCTGGTGCGCCGCTTCGACGAGAAGGGCGAGGTGCCGCCCACCACCGCGCCACTGCCGCCACCGGTGGCTGCGGCCCGGCCGAAGCCGTCGGCACCGCCGGTGCCGGCTCCCAACGCCCCCGTGGTGCCGCCGGTCGCGCGCGACAATCCCACCGCCGAGCGACCGTTCAAGATGCGCCGCCTGCTGACCGTGGCGATCGACCCCGGCCATGGCGGCGAAGACCCGGGCGCGATCGGCGCGGCCGGCTCGCGCGAGAAAGACGTGGTGCTGCAGATCGCGCACCGGCTGCGCGCCAAGATCGACGCCCAACCCAATATGCGCGCGATGATGACGCGCGACGCCGATTTCTTCGTGCCGCTGAACGTGCGCGTGCAGAAGGCGCGCCGCGTGCAGGCAGACCTGTTCGTGTCGATCCACGCCGACGCCTTCCTGTCGCCCGAGGCGCGCGGCGCGTCGGTGTTCGCGCTGTCCGAGCGCGGCGCGTCCAGCACCGCGGCGCGCTGGCTGGCCAACAAGGAAAACGCCTCCGACCTGATCGGCGGCGCCAACATGGGCAACAAGGATGCGCAGGTGGCGCGCGTGCTGCTGGACCTGTCGACCACCGCGCAGATCAACGACAGCCTGCTGGTGGGCAAGGCCGTGCTGGGCGAGATCGGCGGCATCAACAAGCTGCACAAGGCCCACGTCGAACAAGCCGGGTTTGCCGTGCTGAAGGCCCCGGATATTCCCTCGATCCTGATCGAGACCGCCTTCATCAGCAATCCGGAGGAAGAGCGCAAGCTCAACGACAACGCGCACCAGGAACAGCTGGCCAATGCCATCCTGAAGGGCATCCGCTCGTACTTCGCGCGCAATCCGCCGCTGTCGAAGAATCCGTCGGTCTGATCCGCCGCGCGGGCGGCGGGCACAAAAAAAACCGGGGCACGCCCCGGTTTTTTTCATGGCGGCGGGCTTCAGGCGCGCGCCGGGGCCTGATCCTCCAGCAGCGCATCGCGGTTGGCATAGCGCGACGCGATCACCGAGCAGACGATCAGCTGCAGCTGGTGGTAGACCATCAGCGGCAGCACCAGCAAGCCCAGCGCCGGATGGCCGGCAAACAGGATCTTGGCCATCGGGATGCCGTTGGCCAGGCTCTTCTTCGAGCCGCAGAACACCGCGGTGATCTCGTCCTCGACCGAAAAGCCCAGGCGGCGCGCGGTCAGCGTGGTGAAGCCCAGCACCACGAAGAGCAGCACCGCGGCAATCCCCATCACCGCGCCGATGGTCTGCCACTGGTACTGGTGCCACAGGCCTTCGGCGGTGGCGTCGCAGAACGACGAGTAGACGATCAGCACGATCACGCCGCGGTCGATCTTGTTGGTGATGTGCTTCTTCTTGGCGAGCCAGCTGCCGATCAGCGGACGCAGCAACTGCCCCAGCGCGAACGGCAGCAGCAGCTGCAGCGCCACGCCGGTCAGCGCCTTGCCCAGCGGCATCGAGGCGCCGCTGGCGCTGATCACCAGCCCCATCAGCAGCGGCGTCACCAGCATGCCGATCAGGCCCGAGATGGTGGCGTTGAAGATCGCGCCCGAGACATTGCCGCGCGCCATCGAGGTCATGGCCACCGACGACGACACCGTGGACGGCAGCGCGCACAGGAAGAACACGCCCAGCAGCAGGTCGGCCGGCAGCGTATTGCGCAGCGACAGCATCAGCAGCGCGCCCACCACCGGGAACACTACGTAGGTGAAGACCTGCACGAACACATGCAGGCGCCAGTGCTTGGCGCCTGCCACCAGCTTGTCGCGCGACAGCGCCGCGCCGTGCAGGAAGAACACCAGCGCCACGCCCAGGCTGGTCACCACGCCGAGGTGCAGCGGGCCGTCGCCGGTGCCCAGTTCGGGCGCGGCCAGCGCGATGGCGATGGCGGTCAGCATGACGAGCACAAAGCCGTCGATCAGGTCATAGAGCTTCTTGAGATTGCGGACAATACGGGACATGACTGCGGTGAAATCCTGCGATGTTAGGGTTTTGCCTAGTATTGGACGCTAGCCGGGTCTAGAATGCAAATTCATTTATAGAATCTATTTATCCGCTTGTTGCATGAATTACACATTGCGTCAGTTGCGCGTGTTCCTGGCGGTTGCCAGCAGTGGCGGTTTCAGCCGGGCCGCGGACGCCGTCGGACTGACCCAGCCGGCAGTCAGCCGCGGCGTTGCCGAGCTGGAAGACGCGCTCGGCGTGCGCCTGCTGGACCGCACCACGCGCGAAGTGGTGCTGACCGAGGCCGGCCATGCGCTGGCACCGGCGCTGGAGCGGCTGCTCGGGCAACTGGACGACACCCTCGAAGAAACGCGGCAGCTCGGTGAGCGCTATCGCGGCCGTGTAGTGATAGCCGGTGCGCCGACCATCTCCGCCCGCCTGATGCCGCTCTACGTGGCCGCCTGCGCCGCGCAATATCCGGAAATCCGCCTGACCGTGCGCGATAACGTCCAGGCCGACGGGCTGGAGCAGGTCCGCGCCGGCGCGGTGGACTTCGGCGTGCTGATCGACCCGCTGGTGCGCGACGGATTGCTGGTCGAGGCGGTGGCGACCGACCCGTTCTGCTTCGTATGCCGGCGCGACCATCCGCTGGCGCAGGCGGAATCGGTGCCGTGGTCGGCGCTGCATGGGATGCGGCTGGTGCTGCTGGACTTCGCCTCCGGCAGCCGGCCGCTGATCGACCGCGTGTTCGGCCGCCATGGCGTGGTGCCGCACGTGGTGCAGGAGCTGGGCCATTCGGCCAGCGTGTTCGGCATGGTCGAGGCCGGCATCGGCGCGTCGGTGCTGCCGTCGTTCTCGCTGCCGCTGCCGGCGGCGTCGCCGCTGGTGTGGCGCCCGCTGGTGCCGCGCGAGGAACGCAGCATCGTCATGGTGCGGCGCGAGGACCGCTCCTTGTCGCCGGCCGCGGCGGCGGTGTGGGAACTGGTGCGGCGCCTGACGGTTCGGGCCGAGGCGCCGGCGATCAGCGCCGCGGCCTGAATCGCTGAAGCGCCTGCGTCCGGCCAGGTCCGGTCAGCGCGCCGTGACCATCACCGCTTCCAGCTCGAAGCTGCCGTCTGCCTGCACGCGATAGTGCTCGCGCACTTCCGCTGGCGCGACCTGCCACAGGTGCCGGATCGCGTCCACCGCCACCGCCGGCGTGCGCATGCGCTGCACCCAGCTGTCGAAATCGATGCCGATGCGCCATGTCTCGGATACGGCAATGCCATCCGCGGCAAAGCGCGCGGCTTCGAACATCGCGCGCCAGCCCGCCGGCGTGTAGTCGCGTACGTGCGAAGGGTCGCGCAGCAACTCGACCGATTGCAGCCAGGTATCGTGCAGCGGGTCCGGCGCGCCGGCGATGTCGATCAGCACCACCTTGCCGCCGGGCTTGAGTACGCGGCGGATCTCGGCCAGCGCCGCCGGCACGTCGCGCCAGTGGTGCGCGCTCATGCGCGACACCACCGCGCAGAAGCTGGCATCGTCGAACGGCAGTTGCTCGGCCGCGCCCTGGCGGGTGCGCACGTTGGCCAGCCCGCGCTCGCGCGCCGCGGCCTCGACCACGGCCAGCATGTCGGCCGACAAATCGTAAGCGGTCACCTCGCCCGCCACCGCGGCGGCGGCAAAGCTGGCATGGCCGGCGCCGCAACCGAGATCGAGCACGCGGCTGCGCGCGCGCTTGGCCGCGGGAATCAGCGCGGCGAGTTCGTCCTTCAGTTGCTGCAGGTCCGCGCCGCTGGCGTGGACCGCGCTGGTGAGATAGGCGCTGGCGGTGGCGCCGAACTGGGCGGCGACGAGTTCCTGTTGCTGCATGGTGCTGGGCTCCTTGGGCCGCGGCCGAGGCAGGTCGGGCGGGCGCTGTCGTTGTCAGGGAGGGGACTTGCCCGCGAGGCGGGTTCGGCATACTGTAGGCGGGCCATTTTCCCGGTACAAGTCACCGCTTTATCCTGGTATAAGCGCCACCAGCCTGCCATGCCGCCATTCACCCGACCTGAAGATCCGTCATCCTCGCCAGCCTCGCGCGAAGCCGTGCTCGGCGCCTTCCTGCGCGCGCACCGCGAACGCATGGCGCCGGCGGATGTGGGCCTGGCGCCAGGCCGGCGCCGGCGCACGCCCGGGCTGCGCCGCGAGGAAGTCGCGCAGCTGGCAGGATTGAGCACAACGTGGGTGACATGGCTGGAGCAGGGCCGGCCGGTGGCGCTGTCGGCGCGCGCGCTGGCCAGCCTGGCCGCGGCGCTGCGGCTGTCGCGCGCGGAGCGCGCCTACCTGTTCGAGCTGGCCGGCCGGCGCGAACCGCAGCACGCCGCCGGCGAGCCGGTGCCGCCCGCGGTGCTGGCCAGCGTGCATGCCATCGACGGACCGGCGTACCTGCTCGACCGTCAATGGACCGCGCTGGCCTGGAACGCCGCGGCCGCGGAGTTGTTCACCGGCTGGCTCGACGACGCCGCCACCGAGCGCAACCTGCTGCGCGCGATGTTCCTGTCGCCGGCGCTGCAGGCACTGGTGCAAGACTGGCCGCACCGCGCCGCGCGCCTGGTGGCCGAATTCCGCGCGCACAGCATCCGCCACGCCGATGCGGCGCCGACGCGGGCATTGATCGAGGGATTGATGGCGCAGAGCACGGACTTCCGCGCCGCCTGGCTGTCGCAGGACGTGGAAGAGCGCGAGGGCGGGCGCCGCGGCTTTCGCCATCCACGCCAGGGCGCGCTGCAGTTCGAGCAGCTGACGCTGGTGCCGGCGGCGGCGCCGGGGCTGATGCTGGTGATGCTGCTGCCCGGCTGAGCGGGCAGCGGTCGACATTTACTTGGGCTGCATCCGGATCGCCCCGTCCAGGCGGATCACCTCGCCGTTGAGCATGGGGTTCTCGATGATCGAGCGCGCCAGCTTCGCATATTCGGCGGGCCGCCCCAGCCGCGACGGGAACGGCACCATCTTGCCCAGCGCGTCCTGCACCTCCTGCGGCATGCCCAGCAGCATCGGGGTCTCGAACAGCCCCGGGGCGATGGTCATGCAACGCACGCCGTCGCGCGCCAGGTCGCGCGCGATCGCCAGCGTCATGCCGACCACCCCGCCCTTGGACGCGGCATAGGCGGCCTGCCCGATCTGTCCGTCGAAGGCCGCCACCGAGGCGGTATTGATGATCACGCCGCGCTCGCCCTCGCTGTCGGGGGCGTTCTGCACCATCGCCGCGGCGGCCAGGCGGATCATGTTGAAGGTGCCGATCAGGTTGATGCGGATGGTCTTGTCGAAGGCATCGAGCGGGTGCGGGCCGTTCTTGCCGACGGTCTTGTTGGCCGTGGCAATGCCGGCGCAATTGATTAGCCCGGCGAGACGCCCAAGGGATTGGGCCGCCGCGACCGCGGCCTGGCCATCGGCTTCCGAGGTCACGTCGCAGCGCACGAACTGGCCGCCGGTTTCGGCTGCTAGGGCCTGGCCGGCGGCCTCGTTCAGGTCGGCAATGACGACCCTGGCGCCGGATTCGGCCAGCAGGCGGGCGCTGCCGGCGCCAAGGCCGGACGCGCCGCCGGTGATGATGAATACGTTGTCCTTGATTTCCACGATGGTGTCTCCTCGGTGTGATTGCCGTTTACGTAAACGTCAACATTGTACGGGCCAAGGCGTGGCATGCAAGGGGTATCAAGGGTGGTTTCGTGTGGGCTGTATATGGGGCTAAAAATGAAAAAGAGGGGCTAAAAATGAAAAAGCGGCCGGAGGGCCGCTTTTCAATCGTGGTGCACTGGCGAAGAACCGGTTATTTCAGCGCCTCGAACACCCGCGCCGTGATCTCGTCCACGTTGCCGACGCCCAGGATCTTGCGGTACTTCGGCGGCGCCACCTTGGCCGCGGCGTCACCGTTGGCGGCCCATGCCGAGTAGTAGTCGACCAGCGGGCGGGTTTGCTGCGAGTAGACGTCGAGGCGCTTCTTGACGGTCTCTTCCTTGTCGTCGTCGCGCTGGATCAGCGGCTCGCCGGTCTCGTCGTCGACGCCTTCCGCCTTGGGCGGGTTGTACTTGAGGTGGTAGGTGCGGCCCGATGCCACGTGCACGCGGCGCCCGCTCATGCGTTCGATGATGGCGTCGAACGGCACGTCGATCTCGAGCACGTAGTCGATCGCCACGCCCGCGTCCTTCATCGCCTCGGCTTGCGGAATGGTGCGCGGGAAACCGTCGAACAGGTAGCCGCTCTTGCAGTCGTCCTGCTTCAGGCGGTCCTTCACCAGGCCGATGATGATGTCGTCCGACACCAGTCCGCCCGCGTCCATGACCTTCTTGGCTTCCACGCCCAGCGGCGTGCCGGCCTTCACCGCGGCGCGCAACATGTCGCCAGTGGAGATTTGCGGAATGCCGAACTTCTCGCAGATGAACTTGGCTTGCGTGCCTTTGCCGGCGCCAGGCGCGCCCAACAGGATCAAACGCATTTACGGGTCCTCAGAGTTTTTAATCCGGTATGGCGGGAGATCAGAAGGAGGGTAACGCCGTAACTTGACGCGAGACTGACTGCGGTCCCGGTGCGCGCTGACTGCGTTCAGCGCGGGCACGGCTCAGGCGTACCCACGCGTACGGCCGGCGGCGGCTGCCAGGGGGATGGCGGCGCGGCGCACCGGACGGGCTCTATCTTTATCTCCCCACCGAGCCTTGGCCGCCGGCGCGATTGCTCGCGCCGGCGGGGCGGCTCTGTATCGGCAAGCATTATGCCATGAGGCAGCGGGGATTCGGCCCGAAATCGGCCCCCCCGTTCGGTTGCAGCAGAATCGACCGCAGCGGGCGGGCGCCCGCATGGTGGCCCGGCCGGTGCCGGCGCAAACGCCGGGGGATGGCGCTCAGGGCCCTTCCTGCGCCATCGACTGCGCCCACAGCGCGCGCACCCGCTCGAGGTCGGCCTGGGTGTCGACGCCGGGCGCGGGCGCGGCGGCGGTCTGCATCACGGCGATGCGCTCGCCGTGCCACATGGCGCGCAGCTGCTCCAGCGCCTCGGCCTGCTCCAGCGGTGCCGCGGCCAGCGTCGGGAAGCGGCGCAGGAATCCGGCGCGATAGGCGTACAGGCCGATATGGCGCAGCACCGGCATGTCCGGCAGGGGCACCCGGGCCGACGCGGCGGGCATGGACGGCACGCCGGACCATGCGTCGCGCGCCCACGGAATCGGCGCGCGCGAGAAATACAGCGCGCGCCCGGCGGCGTCGCACACCACCTTGACCACGTTGGGATTGAACACCTCGGCGCTGTCGTGCAGCGGATGGGCCGCGGTGGCGATGGCGCAATCCGCGTGGTGCGCCAGGTGCAGCGCGACTTCGTCGATCAGCGCCGGCTCGATCAGCGGCTCGTCGCCCTGCACGTTGACGACGATGGCGTCATCGGCCAGGCCCAGGTGCGCGGCGACCTCGGACAGGCGGTCGGTGCCGGACGGGTGGTCGGCGCGGGTCAGCACGGCTTCGATGCCATGCGCGGCGCAGGCCTGCGCCACCGCGGGCGCGTCGGTGGCGACCACGGTGCGCTGCGCCGACGACGCGTGCGCGCGCTCGGCCACGCGCACCACCATCGGGCGCCCGCCGATATCGGCCAGGGGCTTGTCGGGCAGGCGGGTCGAAGCCAGTCGCGCGGGAATGACGACGGTAAATGCGGGGAGGGTCATGGCCGCGCTGCTCAGTTGCCTGCAGGCGCGTCCGGCTCGATGACGCGGCCCGGCACCGACTGGCGGGCCTCGTCGGCCAGCATCACGGGGATGCCGTCGCGGATCGGGTAGGCCAGCTTGTCGGCGTGGCAGATCAGCTCCTGCGCGGCGCGGTCGTATTCCAGCTTGCCCTTGCATAGCGGGCAGACCAGGATTTCAAGCAGCCGGTTGTCCATCTCTGTGTTCCTCGTTGCGCCCGGCGGCGCCGCTCGCGGCGGCCGGCGCGGTCGGCGCGGGTTGGATTTGCGCCTGCACGGCGCGGCGGATTTTATCGATCAGGCCCGCATCGATCACGGGCCTGGTAGGCACGACCCAGATGCGCGGGTCGTCGAAGCGCTCGCATTTTACGGCATCCTTCTCGGTGATCAGGATCACGTCGGCATCGAGCGCATCGGGATGGTCGACGAACGGGTCGGCGACGAAGTCATAGTGATCGGGCAGCGGCAGCGTCCTGGGCGCCAGGCCGGCGCCGCGCAGGCTGGCAAAGAAGCGCTCGGGGTTGCCGATGCCGGCGGCGGCCAGCACGCGCCGTCCGGCAAAGGCGCTGAGCGGCCGCGCCATGGTGGGATCGGCAAGCTGCCAGGCGTCATCCAGTTCCAGGCGCATGCCGTACACGCCGGGGCGGTCGGGCGTGGCGCGGAAGTTGGGGTCGTTGATCAGGGTGGCGTCGCGCGGGCGCGAGAGCGGCTCGCGCAGCGGACCCGCCGGCAGCATCAGGCCGTTGCCGCCCATGCGCGCGTCGAACATCACGATCTCGAAATCGCGCTGCAGCTTGTAATGCTGCAGGCCGTCGTCGAGCAGCAGCACGTTGATGCCGGGGTGCGACACCAGCATGGCCTGCGCGCACAGCGCACGGTCGGGGAAGACCCAGACCGGCACGTCGGTGGCGCGCGCGATCAGCAGCGGTTCGTCGCCGACGTCGCCGGCCTGCGAGGTCGGCTTGACCCGGCGCGGGTGCTTAAGCGCCACGCCGTAGCCGCGCGAGACCACGCCGGGCCGCAGCCCGGCCTCGGTCAGCGCATGCGCCAGCGCGATCACCGCGGGGGTCTTGCCGGTGCCACCCACGGTGACGTTGCCGACCACCACCACCGGCATCGGCAGCCGCGTCGACTTGAACCAGCCGCGCTGGTAGCCATGGCGGCGCACCCGCGCGACCAGGCCGAACAGCAGCGAGAACGGCAGCATGACCCACGCGAACCAGCCGCGGCGTTGCCACTGGGCGGTCACGAAGTCGGCAAGGGCATGGCGGGGAACGGGCATGGACGCGGCGGGCGAGAGTCGATGGTCGGGATGCGATTGTAGTGCGCTCGCGGCTTCGCCCCTCGGGGCGGCCCAACCATTATGGGCATTGCCGTGCGCATGGGGCAAGCCCGCCGGCCGCCGGCGAATGCTGGCGCGCAGGCCCGTGCGGGGGTCAGCGCGGCTGCGCGCTCTGCGTGGCGAAGGTCAGGCGCGACAGCCCGGCCAGCCGAGCGGCCTCCAACACATTGACCACGGCCTGGTGCGTCGCCTGTGCGTCGGCATTGACGATCACCACCGGCGGCTGGCCGCCGGCGCCCGCGACGGTGCGCAGCTGGTCGGCCAGGCTGGTGACGTCCTTGTGCTCCATCACCTGCTTGTTGACCGAGTAGACCCCGCGCGCGGACACCGACACCACGATTTCCTGCGGCTGCTGGCGCGCGCGCTCGGCGTCGGCGGTGGGCAGCTGGATCTGCAGCTCGGTAAAGCGCGAGTACGTGGTCGTGATCATCAGGAAAATCAGGATCACGAGCAGCACGTCGATCAGCGGGATCAGGTTGATCTCCGGCTCTTCGCGCCGCTGGCGGGAACGGAAGTGCATGGCGGTCGGGGTGCGTGCGGCGCTCAGGCGCGGCGCTGCGGCAGGATGGCGTCGAGGAACGAGGTGGCGCGGAATTCCAGTTCGGCCACGTAGTCGTCGACGCGGCGGCGGAAGTAGCGCCAGAAGATCAGCGCCGGGATCGCCACGATCAGGCCGAAGGCGGTGTTGTACAGCGCCACCGAGATGCCGTGCGCCAGCTGCTCGGGGCTGGTGCCGGTGCCGCCCTGGCTGCCGAAGATCTCGATCATGCCGATCACCGTGCCCAGCAGCCCCATCAGCGGCGCCACCGAGGCGATCGTGCCGAGCGCGTTCAGGTAGCGCTCGAGCTCGTGCGCGACCACGCGGCCGGCTTCCTCGACCACGTCCTTGGCGGCATCGCGCGAGGTATGCGGCTGCAGCACCACGTGGCGCAGCCCCGCGGCCAGCACGCGCCCCAGCGGTGAATTCTGTTCCAGCGTGTTGACCACTTCCGGCGTGGCGCGGCGCTGCTGCGCGGCCGCCAGCGCCTCTTCATAGAGCTTGGCGGGCAGCACCTTGCTGCGCTTGAGGGACAGGAAGCGTTCGACGATCAGCGCCAGCGCGATGACCGAGGCGAGCAACAGCGGCCAGATCGGCCAGCCGGCCGCTTGAATGATGGAAAACAATTGGACCCCCGGGATCGACAACCGAATTACGAAACCCCAAACCACCAGCCGGCATGCCTTGAGGCGCGTGGGCATGATGCCTTGCTGCGCGCTCCGGCATTGCTCTGAAAAAACAGGCGCCACTCTAACCCGCTGCCTGGCGCGCGGCAAGGGACGACGCACGCCTGTCTCCGGCGCGCATCGTGTCCCTGCCGCGCTGGCTGCCGCTGTCCACAGCCGGCAGGGACAGTGTTGTGGATCGATTGTGGAAAGCTGCCGGACAAGATGGCTAAGCCATTGATCGGAAAGGGTAAAGCAGTCGCTGCTTAAATTTTGTGCAATGACGCTCCGCAGCGGCTGCGGCGCATCCGGCACGTGCCGAGGCGACCTCTGCCACGGGATGAGGGCATGTTTCAGTGCGCAGGCGCACTTTTCGACACGACTTTCCACAATGCAGCGGGACAGTACTGTGGAGGGCTTGTGGAAAGGTGACTGAGAGATTTCATAAGGTGTTGATTTCAAAGGAAGTCCAATCCCCTGCTTAAAAAACAGGCAGACGGGCTTGTTCCGCACGGGCCGGCGCTGTAGCGGGCTGGGGCGGTCAAAAGCGGGGTTTGTCCACAGCGATCAGGGAGAGTACTGTGGATGGCTTGTGGACAAATCCGGGAGAAGATACCCAAGCTTTTGAATATCAAAGGGTTTTTTGGCGCTGCCGAGAAAATGTGCAAATGCAGCAGAAGCGTACCGGGAAGGTGCCGGTTTCAGGTGCCCGTTGGCCGGGCGCAGGGCGAGGCGCTTGGCGCATCCGCTAAGCGGACCAGGCGCCACGCGTACCGACAAAGTGTTTTCCGCGCCGCATTTTATCCAGAGAAGCTGTGGATAACTTTGTGAACAAGCTCTTGGCCGGGCATGTAAGTGGTTGATGCAAAAGAGAAATGGTTATATTGCCTAATTTTTGTTGTATTCATAAACCACATAAGAATCAAAGGCTTGCACGAATCCATGCGGCTTCCAGGGTGGCCGTCGGCCATCAGTGATACCCCCTTGACATTGCAGTTATGCTGTGGACATGTCTGATCCACGCCGCGTGCCCGCGGCTTCGCCATGTCTGACTTGCCGAATTTTTCGCGTGACGCTTCCACCACTACGCCGCGCAGCGGCCGCGAGGTCATCCCCGTCGGCGAACTCAACCACGCGATCGCACGCGTGCTCGAACGCAGTTTCCCGCTCGCCTGGGTACGGGGCGAAATCTCAAACTTCACGCGCGCCGCCAGCGGCCACTGGTATTTCTCGCTGAAGGACGCGCGTGCGCAGATCCGCTGCGTGATGTTCCGCGGGCGCAACCAGCATGTCGACTTCCAGCCGCGCGAGGGCGAGGCGGTCGAAGTGCGCGCCGTGGTCTCGATGTACGAGGCGCGCGGCGAGCTGCAATTGGGGGTCGAGGCCATGCGCCGCGCCGGCCTCGGCAACCTTTATGAAGCCTTCCTGCGGCTCAAGGAAAAGCTGTCGCAAGCGGGGCTGTTCGCGCCGGAGCGCAAGCGCCCGGTGCCGGCGCAGCCGCGCACCATCGGCGTGATCACGTCATTGCAGGCCGCGGCGTTGCGCGATGTGCTGAGCACGCTGCGGCGGCGTGCGCCGCATGTGCCGGTGGTGGTCTATCCGGTGCCGGTGCAGGGCACGGGCGCGGCGCAGAAGATCGCGGACATGCTCGACGCGGCGGCCGCACGCGCCGAATGCGACGTGCTGATCCTGTGCCGCGGCGGCGGCAGCATCGAAGACCTGTGGTCGTTCAATGAAGAGGTGGTGGCGCAGGCGATCGCGCGCTGCACGCTGCCGGTGGTATCCGGCGTCGGCCACGAGACTGATTTCACCATCGCCGATTTTGTCGCCGACGTGCGCGCGCCGACGCCCACCGGCGCGGCCGAGCTGGTCAGCCCGGATCGCGCGCACCTGCTCGCGCAGACGCAGCGCGCGCGCGATGCGCTCAGGCAATGCCTGCGCCGCGGGCTGGACCTGCGCGCGCAACACCTGGACTGGCTGGCGCGGCGCGTGCGCAGCCCGCAGGCACAACTGCAGGAGCGCCGCGCGCAGGTCGACAATCTGGCGCGACATTTGCGTTCGGCATTGCGTGACACCGTGGTGTCGCAGCGCCATCGCCACCAGTTGCTCACGATGCGCTGGCGCGCATGCCGCCCCGACGCCGCCGCGGCCCACGCCGACGTGGCGCGCCTGTGGCAGCGGCTGCAGGCGGCCGCGCTGCGCCAGCACGAGCGCGCGGGCCAGCGCCTGGCGCGCAGCGCCGGCGCGCTCGAGTTGCTGGCGCCGCAACGCACACTCGAACGCGGCTATGCGGTGCTGCTCGACCAGCGCGGACGCGCGCTGCGCGCCCCCGCCGAGATCCGCGCCGGCAGCGTGGTCGAAGCGCACCTGGCCGAAGGCGTGGCCGACCTGGCGATCGCCGGCGTGCAGGCCAAGCTGCCGGAATTCTGAGCCGCCGCGCGGCGCCGGGAACGCCTCCCATTCGCGTGCGGCACAGGCCCGAAAGGCCGCGCCGAAATCTCCCGGAAAGCCGCGCGCGGACAAACTAACATCGGAGCAGGGGGCTTTGCGCCGCGGTTTGCGCGGGTCTTGCAAGTCCCCTACAATCGGCAATTCCGGACCCTACAACCCCAACCCACAGAGACAGAACAATGGAACACAAGCTCCCCCCGCTTCCGTACGCGCATGATGCCCTGGCTCCGCACATCTCCAAGGAGACCCTGGAGTTCCATCATGACAAGCACCACCAGACCTACGTCACCAACCTGAACAACCTCATCAAGGGCACCGAGTTCGAGAACGCGACCCTGGAAGAGATCGTAAAGAAGTCGTCGGGCGGCATCTTCAACAACGCCGCCCAGGTGTGGAACCACACCTTCTACTGGGACTCGCTGAAGCCCAACGGCGGCGGCCAGCCGACCGGCGCACTGGCCGATGCCATCAACGCCAAGTGGGGCTCGTTCGACAAGTTCAAGGAAGAGTTCACCAAGGTTGCCGTCGGCACCTTCGGTTCGGGCTGGGCCTGGCTGGTCAAGAAGGCCGACGGCTCGCTGGACCTGGTGTCGACCTCCAACGCCGCCACGCCGCTGACCACCGACGCCAAGCCGCTGCTGACCTGCGACGTGTGGGAGCACGCCTACTACATCGACTACCGCAATGCCCGCCCGAAGTACGTCGAGGCATTCTGGAATGTCGTGAACTGGGACTTCGCCGGCAAGAACTTCGCTGGCTGATCCACGGATCGTCCGCACCGCAGAAATCAAAAAAGGGCCGCCAGGCCCTTTTTTGTTGCCCTCCGATTCCGCACTTCGCGCACGCTTCGCGCACTTCCCGCATTGCCTGTGTTCACGGCGTCCCATGGCTGGAACACAGCGACACACCAGCGCCCACTACCGGGTCCCGCGCCCGCGCCCTAAGCTGCGGATGTCCATGCCAGCAGGATCCGCCATCACGATAACAAATCGATATGGTGACCAAAAGAAAATGCGAATGGACGCTGCGATACCCGATTTCTAGAATCCCCTCACGCTGCATCGCCGCGTACATCCGCCGCATGAGATAGCGCAATCAAGAATCCAGAAATTGCTGATGCCGTAGTCCGGGCAGGGGTTGCTGCTGCCTGCGATTTCGTGCACGGGGCGGGGCAGGCATCCCCGTATCGATTCGGACAGGCGCAAGACAGACACTGGAGACAACATGAAGAACCCCCTTGCGGGCGCCACCTTTGCGGCGCTCGCGGCCTGCTGCACCGTCGCTTCGGCGCAGAACCACGCCACGCTGTATGGCCGGCTGAATACGTCGATGGAATATTCGGATGCGTCGACGGCGACCGACGGCACCAGGCTGGACGGCACCGGCCGCCTCACCAACAACCGCTCGGTGTTCGGCATGCGCGGCGAGGAAGCGCTGGTGGGCAGCCTCAAGGCGATCTGGCAGATCGAAAGCAATATCTCGCTGGATACGGGCAGTGGGCAACTGGCCAGCCGCAATACCCGCCTTGGACTGGCCGGCTCAGCCGGCAGCTTTTTCATGGGCAACTGGACCACGCCCTACCTGGAAGCCACGTCTTCCTACGACCCGTTCTATCCGACCACCGCGGGCTACATGGCGCTGATCGGCAATGGCTCGACCCCGACTTCCGACAACATCCAGGACACCAGCGCCTTCGACCGCCGTCAGAAGAACAGCCTGCACTACCGCAGCCCGAAGTGGAACGGCTTCAGCGGCGGCGTGACCTGGGGCGTCAATGAAGAGCGCGCCACGGTGCCGCGCAACCCCAGCCTGTGGTCGTTCGCCGGCGCCTATGACAACGGCCCGCTGAACGTGGTGCTGGCCTACGAGCGCCACAACAACTACCAGGCCGCGGGCCGCGACGACGAAGGCATGAAGATCGGCCTGTCGTACCAGTTCCCGACCACCAGGGTGTCCGCCATCTACGAGCGGCTGCACTACCGCACCGCCACCGGCGACCTCAAGCGCGATGCCTACTACGCCTCGGTGGTGCAGAAGCTGTGGACTGGCAGCCTGCGTGCGGGCGTCGGCTTTGCCGGCAACGGCCGCGGCAGTGCCACCGAGACCGTCGGCTTCTTCCGCAGCGGTCCGGATACCGGCGCGGTGCAGGCCACGCTTGGCTACGAATACCCGCTGTCGAAGCGCACCTCGGTGTTCGGCTTCTACAGCCGCATCTTCAACAAGAAGAACGCGACCTACGACTTTGCCATCAATGAGCTGGGCATTTCCGCCGGCGCCGATCCGCAGACCTTTGCACTGGGCATGCGCCACGTGTTCTGAACGCGCTGCGCCTCAGGCCATTATCAAGATCCCCAGGATCCAGGAGACCCCACATGAAATTCCGCCACATGCTGCACGCGGCGCTGGCCGCCGCACTGTGCCTGCCGCTGCTGCCGGGCGCGGCGCACGCCGACACCTATCCCGACAAGCCGATCCGCATGGTGGTGCCGTTTGCCGCCGGCAGCGCCACCGACCTGCTCGCGCGCATCGTCAGCGCCGAGATGAGCGCCTCGTCGAACATGCAGATCGTCGTCGACAACCGGCCCGGCGCCGGCGGCACCATCGGCACCGCGGTGGTGGCCAAGGCGCCCGCTGACGGCTACACGCTGCTGCTGACGTCCGCCGGCCATGCCGTCAATCCCACGCTCTATCCGAAGCTGCCGTACGACACCACGCGCGACCTGAAGGGCATCTCGACCGTGGCGACCATGCCCTACCTGCTGGTGGTCAGCGCCTCAAGCCCGTACCGCACGCTCAAGGACCTGCTGGCCGCCGCGCGCGCCAGGCCGGATTCGGTCACCTACAGCTCGGCGGGCAGCGGCAGTTCGTCGCACCTGAGCGGCGAGCTGTTCGACGTGACCGCGGGCGTGCAGACCCGGCATATCCCGTACAAGGGCGCGCCGGCCGCGATCACCGACGTGATCAGCGGACGCGTCGACATGTTCTTCGCCCCGTCGATCACCGCGCTGCAGTTCGTCAAGGACGGCAAGCTGCGCATCCTGGGCGTGGCCACGGCGGCGCGGGTGCCGTCGCTGCCGGACGTGCCCACCATTGCCGAGGCGGGGGTGCCGGGCTATGTGTTCGATGCCTGGTTCGGCGTGCTGGCGCCGGCGGGCACGCCCAAGGACATCGTGGCACGCCTGAACACGGCGATGCAGCAGGCGCTGGGCGCGCCGGCGACGCGCGACAAGCTGATGGCGCAAGGCGCCGAGGCCAAGCCATCGACCCCGGCCGCGTTCGACAGGCTGATCGCCGCCGACATCGCCAAGCTCGAGCCCATCGTCAAGCGCTCGGGCGCGCAGCCTGGCCAGTAACGCGGGGACGCTGGCGCCCGCTCTCCGGGCGCCGCTTCCACTGACACACGGAACACCGTTATGCGATGCATTGCACGGGCCCTGGCGCATGCCATGGCGGTTGGTTGCCTGATGGCGGCCTGGGGAACACCGGCGCAGGCCGCCGCCGCGCATGCGGACCGGATCCTGGTCAACGGCACGGTGCTCACCATGGACGCCGCCGACACGGTGGCGCAGGCCATTGCCATCCGCGGCGAGCGCATCGTCGCAGTAGGCGCCAACCCGCAGATCCGCCGCCTGGCCGGTCCGGCTACCGAGGTGATCGACCTGCGCGGGCGCACCGTGATTCCCGGGCTGATCGACACTCATATCCACGCCATCCGCGGCGGCCAGAGCTATGCCTTCGAGACCTACTGGTACGAAGGCGAAACCACCAGCCTGGCCGCCGGGCTGGCGCAGCTGCGGCAGACCGCGCAGGCGCGCGGCCCGGGCAAGTGGGTGGCCGTGACCGGTTCGTGGCACCCCGACCAGTTCACCGAGAAACGCGCACCGACCCCGGCTGAGCTGACGGCGCTGCTGCCCGACAATCCGGCCTACGTGCAGTACCTGTACGACTACGCGCTGGTCAACGCCAAGGCGATCGAGGTGCTCGGGCTCGACCAGCCCGACGCGCTGCCGCCCGGCATCCGCATGGAGCGCGACAGCGAAGGCCGTCTCACCGGCCGGATCTTCGGCGCGATCCGGCCGCTGTCGGCACTGTTCGGGCGCATCCTGGCGCAGAGCCAGGTCGATGCCAAGGCCAGCCTGCAGGCCTTCTTCGGCCGGCTGAACAGCCTCGGTGTCACCGCGCTGATCGACCCGACCGCGGGTCCGGGCGCTGCGTACGATCCGCTGTTCGCACTGTGGCGCGAAGACCGGTTGTCGGTGCGGGTCGGCTATCGCATCCCGACCCTGGTCGCGGGCAACGAGGCCGAGTGGTTCCGCAACACGCTGGCCTACCTGCCGCCGCGCATGGGCGACAGCAGGCTGCGTTTCCTCGGGCCGGGCGAGATGCTGGTGCATGGCATGGACGACGGCGTCACCATGGGCCCCGGCTTCCGCCCCGCGGCGAAGGATCGCGAGGAGCTGCTCAAGGTTGCCACCTTTGCCGCCAGCCGCGGCTATCCGGTGGAGATCCACGCTTATACCGACGATGCCGCCAACGCGATCCTCGATGTCTTCGAGGAAGTGGCAAGACACCATGACCTGGGCAAGCTGCGCTGGGCCATGGCCCACCTGAACACCGGCAAGCCAGAGACCTTCCGGCGCATGAAGGCGCTAGGGCTGGCTTACACGGTGCAGATGGGGCCGTACTTCGAGGCCGGCGCCATCGGCCATGCCAATGGCCATCATGTGGCCGAGGCCGCGCCGCCGGTGCGGCTGGCCCTGCAGCACGGGCTGAAGGTGGCAGGGGGCACGGATGCCACGCGCATCGGTATCCCTGGCGTCTGGCGTGCGCTGGAGTTCCATGTCGGGGGCTATTCGATTGGCAGGGAGGTTCGGCGTCATGCAGATTTCCGGCTTTCGCGGCTGGAGGCGTTGCGGCTTTACACCGCCAATGCGGCGTGGATTTCGTTCGACGAGGGGTCGCGTGGCACGCTGGAGGCTGGGAAGTTGGCTGACTTAGCGGTGCTGGACAAGCCTTACTTGACCGTGCCGGTGGAGGATATTCACCGTATTCGGTCGGTCTTGACGATGGTCGATGGGAAGGTGGTGCATAGCGATGGCGGCTTCGCTTCGCTCAAGATGCGATAGTTTGGCGGCGCCGCAGGGCAGGGGACGGGAGGTGCATGTCGCACCGATGATCGTCAAATGCGGACGCGTTTAGTGACATGCTGTTGGCCTTTGACCCGCGTGGTTCCGCCCTGCTGGGCGGGTCACTTTTTGGCCGAGCGCCAAAAAGTAACCAAAAAACGCGTCGCCTAAGCGGCTGGCTAAGGCGGTGTTGGTGGTTCCGGCGGCGGTGACTTGCGGTCAGGCGATTGGTGGTTCGACCCTGCTGACGCTACCTGGAGGTGCCTGGCGTTCGAGGTCGGATGGACGAACCCGACTTTAGGTCGGTGGCAGCCTGCTAACGGCGTTATTGGTGGGACGCCTTCGGCTGCGCTGCGCGCGCTCCCTATCTCAGGTCGTGGGCTCGGGCACGGAGTGCGTCGCTGCGCTCGCACGCGCTGTTGCGGCGCGTACGCGGGCAAGCGTGGCGACACGTCCCTCCGGAGGTCCCCGGCGCGGAAGCGAAAGCGAACCGTGCGAAAGCGCCAAGCGAGCGCAGCGACGCGTTCCGTGCCAGGGCCGACGCCCTTCGATACTGACGGCGCAGCAGCCGTAGGCGTTCCTACGACAAGGCCCGCAGCAGGCGGCCACCGAGCGCTCTGGGCTCGTTCAATCACCACTCCAACGCCCCTGCCACCGTCGCGCACCACCGCGGCAGGCAGTCTAGCTATGTGAGGAAGCCCAGCCCCGTACGAAAACGCCCGGGCACACTACGATAAGACATGCCGCCCGCAGGGCAGTAAACGCGCTTTTTGGTTACTTTTTGGCGCTCGGCCAAAAAGTGACCCGCCCAGGAGGGCGGAACCATACGGTTCAAAAGCCGACAGCATGTCACCAACAGCGACTACCCCAAAAAAACGCCAACAACGGCCGAAGAAGTAGGCCACCGAATCAACCGCGCCCACTAAGAGCCACCATCCCCCATCTCCCCCAACAACCTGCTATGAGGCCATTTCCCCTCCACCGTTAACGCCGTAGCAACCCCCCTCAACGTCTCCATCACAGCAAGCGAAGCCCGCGACGGCGGCCGCGCGGCCGCATAGCCGATCATCCGTTGCAGCTCGAGCCCACGAATCGGTACGGCCTGCAGCCGCTGCGCCTGCAGTTCATCCCGTATCGCCGCGGCAAAATGCACCGTCCACCCGAACCCGCGCGCCACCAGACGCCTGGCCACCTCGATCGATTCAACTTCCATCGTGACCTGCAGCTCCAGCCCCTGGCGCGCCGCCAGCGCTTCCAGCGCCAGCCGCACGCCCGACTTGGGCACCCCGGTCAAAATCATTGGCAGGCCCCGCAGCTGTTCGATGTCCACCGGCCCATCCCCAAGCGCCGCATCGCCCCACGGGCCGATCGCGCACAGGCTCTCCGCCACCAGCGGCACCACCGAGACCCCGGGGCTCGACACCGGCCCGCTCAGCAGCGCGACGTCGAGCGTGCCTTGCAGCAGCGCATCCTGTAGCGCGGGAGCAAAGTTCTCCACCAGGCGCAGCCGGATCTCCGGATACTGCTCGCGCAACGCCTCGGCCAGCGGGATGAACAGCAGCGGCGCCAAAGCGGGCGTCAGCCCCAGCGCCACCAGCCCGCGCGGCGAGGCAGCGAGGTCGGCGATGTCCACCTTGACCTGGTCGGCATAGCGCAGCAGGAACGACGCGCGGTCCAGCAGCACCAGTCCCTCGGGCGTCGGCGTGGCGCCGCGCACGTGGCGCTCCAGCAGCCGCACGCCCAGCTCTTCCTCGAGCAGCCGGATCTGGCGGCTGAGCGCGGGCTGCGCGATATGCAGCGCAGCCGAGGCGCGGCCGAAGTGCTGCAGCGTGGCCAGCACCTTGAAGTAGCGAAGTTGTCGAAGGTCCATGGCCGGTGCTTCCGTGATTTGTGCAATCGATTGCACAAAATTTTAAAAAAAAGCGGGCGCTTTCAGCCGCCCGCTTTACACAGGTTGTGTCGAGGCCCGCACTACCAGCTCTGGCGCCAGCAGGGTCCGCGCCGTGGTGGCGATGCTGCCGTCCAGCGCGCCCAGCATCAACGCGGCGGCACGCGTGCCCATCTCGTAGAACGGCACACGGATGGTGGTCAGCGCCGGGGCCACCGCATGCATCAGCAGCATGTCGTTGTGCCCCACCACCGACAGGTCGGACGGGCAGCTGCCGCCGGCGGCGCGCACGGCCGCATAGCAGCCCAGCGCCAGGAAATCATTGGCTGCCACCACCGCGGTGACGCGCCGGCGCTGCGCCAGCAGTTGCGCGCACGCGGCCTGGCCCGCGGCTTCCGTGTAGGCGGGCGCCCGCACCACCGGGCAATGCGACACGGACAGGCCCAGGTCGGCCACCGCCTGCAGGAAGCCCGCTTCGCGTTCATGGCCGGTCGACAGGCTGGACGGGCCGGCGATATGCCCGATGCGCCGGTGGCCCAGCGCGTGCAGGTGGCCGACGGCAAGCGCCATCGCCTGGCGGTGGTCGCCGACGATGCTGGATACACGCCCGGCATCGTCGCTGCGGTTCACCATCACCAGCGGCACGCCCTGCGCCAGGCAATGGTCCACCACCGGGTCGTTGCGCTCGGCGGTGGCCAGGATCAGGCCGTCGACCTGCCGCGCCAGCAGCTGGTCGACGATAAAGGTCTGGCGCGCCTTGTCACCGCCGGCATTGGCAACGATCGGGATATAGCGGTGCCGGGACAAGGCGTTTTCAATGCCGAGCACGATCGGCGGAAACACCGGGCTGCCGATGTCCGGCACCACCACGCCGATGGTGCCGGAGCGCCGCGTGCGCAGCGCCGCGGCAATGCGGTTGGGCGAGTAGTGCAGGTCCTGCGCCGCCTTCAGCACGCGCGCGACCAGTTCGTCGCCGATGCGGTGGCGGGTCTGCGGGTTGAGCACGCGCGACACGGTTGACGGATGCACGTCGAGCGCTTCGGCAATCTGCTTGATGGTGGGCTTGCTCATCGCTATGTGCTACGTGCGGCAGGCGCCGCGCCATACCGCCTGGTTATGGAGATACCGACAAAAAGTGGATTGGACGCTGGCCATGGGCGCTTCCTAGAATCGGCCCCGATGCGCGCCGCCTTGCCCTTGTCGTGCAATCGATTGCATTGTAATCTGCCCGACGCGGTCATGCCAAGCCGTGGCCGGCCGGGCCCCAGCAGAAGGAGACGGAGATGAAAGCAGCGGTTTCGCTGGCCGGCCAGGCGCCGGTGTACCAGGAATTCGACGAGCCGGCCGCAGGGCCGGGCAAGATGGTGGTCGAGGTCGCGGCGGCGGCGCTGACGCGGCTGGACATGGCGATTGCCGAAGGACGCCACTACCTCAAGCCGGGCGCGGGCCGCTTCGTGGTGGGGCGCGAGGGCGTGGGGCGCCTCGCCGATGGCCGGCGCGTCTACTTCAACGTCAATGCGCCGCACGCACCGTACGGTTCGATGGCGCAGCGCGCGCTGGTGGACCCGGCACTCACCTTCGCGGTGCCTGACGGCATCGACGACGCGCGCGCGGCCGCGCTGGGCAACGCCGGCCTGGCGGCATGGCTGCCACTGTCGTGGCGCGCACGCATGCAGCCGGGAGAGACCGTGCTGGTGCTGGGGGCGACCGGCGTTTCAGGGCTGCTGGCCGTGGCCGCGGCAAAGCTGCTGGGCGCCGGCCGCGTCATCGCCGCCGGCCGCGACGTGCACGCGCTGCAGCGTGCGCGCCGGCTGGGCGCCGACGCGGTGGTCCCGCTCGACCAGCCCGGCGACCTGCTCGACGCCTATCGCAATGCGGCCGACGGCAGCGTCGATATCGTGCTGGACTACCTGTGCGGCGCGCCCGCCGAGGCCGCGCTGCTGGCGCTCCGCCACGGCGGCCGGCTGGTCCATATCGGCACCACGGTCGCGCCGACCATCACCTTTGCCGGCGCCGCCGCGCGCCAGGCGTGCTTCGACATCATGGGCTTCGCCTACTACCACGCGCCCATCGCGGCGCAGGCACAGGCCTACGCCGAACTGTGCCGGCATACCGCCGCCGGGCGCATGGAGATCGATATCGTCGCCGAGCCGCTGGAAGCGGTCGGGCGCGTGTGGGCGGCGCAGGCCAGGGGCGCGCGCCAGCGCTTCGTGCTCGTGCCCTGAAGGCGCGTCGGGATCAACGCCCCTTGGCGTCCGGCACGCGGGTCTGGTCGATCGAGGCGCCGCCGCTGCCCGTGCGCGGCTTGCCGTGCAGGCCGTCGCGGTCGGCCTTGCCGGCGCTTTCCGAGGCCGGCTTGGGCTTGTCGCGCCCGGGCAGGCCGCCCGCGGTGTGCGGCTCCTTCGGGACGTCGCCGAGATCCTTGGCGAGGCCGCCGGGATTGGTCGGGGTGGCGCCCGGCGTACTGCCCGGCGTGGTGCTGGCACCGGGGGGCGGAATCGTCTGGCTGCCCTTGGGGCCTTTGTCGGTGCGCACGCCGGTATCGGCCGGCTGCGCGAGCGCCGCGCCTGCAAACGCGGATAGCAGCACGAGCGCTGCGGCATGGGGGATGGTGGATCGCATCGGGATTCTCCTGGTAAAGGTAAACAAGCGCAGACTGGTGGTACGGGAAAAGCATTTGCCGGGCCAACCTGCGCGCTGCCGCGCACGGCGCGGCGGCTGACCGGCGCAAAGCACTTTCTACAAGCGCCGGCGGTTGTTACAAGCATGCGTGGCCGCGGGGCAGCCGGATGCCGGCGTAGCGTGCGGGAAGGGGTGGGAACGGAAGTTGCGCGCTTGCGGTGTTGGCCGGCACTTGTCGCCGGCATTACCGGAGGCGTTATGAAGCACAGCAAGCACGACACCTCGAACAACCCTTCGCTCGACAAGCGCCAGGGGCTGGATGACCGTGAGCTGAAGGAAAACGCTGCGGAAAACCAGCGCGCCCGCGAACGCGCCCGCGCGGACTGGGAGAATGCCGCGTCACACCGCAAGCAGGAGCCGAAACGTCCCGGGAGCGGGCAGTCCGGCAAGGGCGAAATCCCGCCCGGCGTCGGTTCGCGTGACCTGCACGATCCCGGCAGCCGCGATCCCGACGCACCGCCGACCGTGAACCGGTCCTGACCGGTCAGGCATGCGCGCCGCGCGCCAGCCGCGCGGCGGCGCGCAGGCTGCGCACGATGCGGTCGAAGGCCGCGGTACGCGCTTCGTCGCTGCGCTGGCGCAGGGCAAAGGAGGGGTGGTAGGTGGCGATGACCAGCCGCCCCTCATGCTCCACCGGTGTCTCCATCATGCCCGCGAGCGTCACGCTCTTGCGGCCCAGCACCGCGCGCGCCGCGGTGGCGCCGAGCGCTACCACCACCGTCGGGTGCACTTTCTCCAGCTCCCGCTCCAGCCACAGGTTGCAGGCCTCGATCTCCTGCTGCGCCGGCGATTTGTGCAGCCGGCGCTTGCCGCGCCACTCGAACTTGAAATGCTTGACCGCGTTGGTCATGAAGAGCTTGTCGCGGTCCAGGCCCGCGGCCTGCAGCGCTTCATCCAGCAAGTGCCCGGCCGGCCCGACAAAGGGCGAGCCTTGCAGGTCTTCCTGCGAACCGGGCTGCTCGCCCACCAGCATGATGCGCGCGTGGGCCGCGCCGGCGCCGGGCACGCCCTGGGTGGCGTTGCGCCACAACGGGCAGCGCCGGCATTCGTTCAGTTCGCCGCGGCTGACAGGCGGCTTGTTGCGCTCGGGCATGGCGGATGACGGTGGTGCAGCGCGCACCGGCGCTGCAGCCGATCCGCTGCAGGTTTCGCGCCATGGCGCGGCGTTGCGATCGGTATGGAATTTGCCTCCTCCCGAATTTGCTCCTCCCAACTCCGCGCGCCGGCCACGCCACCGCGCGCCTTGCCGTGCCGCACCGAACGACTGACGCCTGAACCGCGCGCATGCCCCAGACCATCCGTCCCGCCTCGCGCCGCCGCATCGCCGCCGAACTGTTCCGCGCGATCTGGCGCTTCCGCGCCCGCGTGCTGATCGCGGTGTCGCTGCTGCTGCTGGCCAAGGCGTGCGCGGTGGCGGTGCCGCTGCTGCTCAAGCTGGTGGTCGATGAAGTCACGCCGGCCGCGGCCGGCACCGATGCCGCGCGCCTGGGGCTGGTGGCGATGCCGGTGTTCCTGGTGCTGGCCTATGCCATCCTGCGGCTGCTCGGCAACGCCTTCAGCGAGCTGCGCGACGTGGTCTTTGCCTACGTGACGCAGAGCACGGTGGCGGGCTTCATGGAACGCGCCTTCGCGCACCTGCATGCGCTGGGCGCGCGCTTCCACGCGCAGCGCGCCACCGGCAGCGTGATCCGCGACCTGGAGAAGGGCACCGCGGCGATCGGCTTCCTGCTGGGCGTGGCGGTCTTCACCATCGTGCCCACGCTGATGGAGATCGTGTCGGTGCTGGCGATCATGATCGGCGCCTATGGCGCGGCGTTCGCCGCCATCATCCTGGGCGTGTTCGTGCTGTACGCCGGCTTTACCTATGTCTTCACGCAGCGGCGCATGCGCGTGCAGCGCCAGGTCAATGCGGTCGAGGCCACCACCAACAGCAAGGTGGTGGACAGCCTGCTCAACTACGACACCGTCAAGTTCTTCGCGCGCGAGTCGTTCGAGACCCGGCGGCTGTCCGAGATGCTGCAGCGCTGGATCGGCATCAGCGTGGAAAACCAGTATGCGCTGTCGGCCCTGCATATCGGGCAGAGCCTGTGCATCGCGGTGGGGGTCGGCGCGGTGATGCTGCTGGCCACGCAGCGGGTGATCCAGGGCTCGCTGTCGGTGGGCGACCTGGTGCTGATCAATGCCTACATCATCCAGGTGGTGCTGCCGCTCAATACGCTCGGCTTTATCTTCCGCGAGTCGAACGATGCCATGACCAACGTCGAGCGGTTGTTCGCACTGCTCGACGCGCATGGCAAGCCCGGCGAGGACAGTGACGCGCCGGCCGCGCGCCCGCTGCGCGTGAGCCGCGGCGAGATCGTGTTCGACCGCGTCAACTTCAGCTATGACCCCAGCCACCAGACCCTGTGGGACGTCAGCTTCCGCGCCGGCGCCGGCCAGACCGTGGCGGTGGTGGGCGGCAGCGGCTCGGGCAAGTCGACGCTGGCGCGCCTGCTGTTCCGGCTGTACCAGCCCGACAGCGGCAGCATCAGCATCGACGGCCAGGACCTGCGCCTGGTGACCCAGCGCAGCCTGCGCGAACTGATCGGCATCGTGCCGCAGGACACCATCCTGTTCAACGACACCATTGCCTACAACATCGGCTACGGGCGCGAAGGCGCCACCCGCGCCGACATCGTCGCCGCGGCGCGCGCGGCTCAGCTCGACGCCTTCATCGACCGCCTGCCCGACGGCTACGAAACCCAGGTGGGCGAGCGCGGCGTGCGCCTGTCGGGCGGCGAGCGCCAGCGCGTGGCGATTGCGCGCGCGATGCTGAAGCGCCCGCCCATCGTGGTCTTCGACGAGGCCACCTCGGCGCTGGACACGCGCTCGGAGCGCGCGATCCAGCACGAGCTGTCCGAGGTCGCGCGCGGGCGCACCGCGCTGATCATCGCGCACCGGCTCTCGACCATCGTCGATGCCGACCGCATCCTGGTGATGGAGCATGGCCGCATCGTCGAAGACGGCAACCACGCCACGCTGCTGGAGCGCGGCGGCATCTACACCCAGATGTGGCAGTTGCAGCAGCAGCAGCGGGAGCTGGAGCGCGCCGAACGGCGCCTGGCGCTGCAGCCGGTGCGCCTGGAGATCCTGCTGGCCAGCGTGGTCGACGGGCTGCGCGAGCTGATCGCCGAGCGCCATATCAACCTGTTCACGGTGCAGAGCGAGTCGGAGCTGCGCGTCACCGGCGATCCGGGCGTGCTGCAGAAGGCGATCTGGGAGCTGTGCCAGCACATGATCGCCACCATCGAGCCGGGCGGGCGGCTGGAACTGCGGCTCGAGCGGCTGGACGGCCAGGCCGGCCTGCGGCTGTCCGCCACGCCGGGCGAACTGCCGTTGCCGGATGCGCAGGGCCTGCACGAATGGCTGGCCGAGCACGGCGTCACGCTGAGCGCCGACGGACCCGCGCACGCTTACCAGCTGCTGATGCCGATGCGCGCCGTGCAGGAGCCTGAGCCGCGCCGCGCGCCCGCCGCCGCGCCAGGCGCCGGACCCGTGCCCGCGCCCGAGGCCCCGGATGCGCAGGCGCTCAAGGGCCTGCGCGTGCTGCTGCTGGACGACGACGAGCCCACGCGCGAGGTGCTGAGCGCCTCGCTGGAAGACTACGGCGCCCACGCCATCGCGCAGCAGCGCGGCGACGACGTGATCGCGCTGCTGGCCGGCACGCATCCGGGGCAATGGCCGCAGGTGCTGCTGTGCGACCTCGCACTCGACGAGGAAGACGGCTACACCGTGCTGCGCCGGGTGCGGCGGCTCGAGGCGCAGATGCAGGTGCCGCTGGGCAAGCGCATGACCGCGATCGCGCTGTCCGGGCACGCCGAGCCGCAGGACCGCATGCGCGCGCTGATGGCGGGGTTCCAGCTGCACCTGTCCAAGCCGGTGCGGGTGGGCGAGCTGGTGGCGGCGATCCGTTCGCTGGCGGTGCGCTCGACGCAGGACGAGCAGGAAGCGTAGCGCGGCCACCTTGACCGCAGCGGCCGCGCCTCAGGCGCGCGGCTCGCGCAGCCGGCGGCGCAGCTTCAGCACTTCCGCGGGGATCACGCGCCGCTCCTGCCATATCCATGGCATGCCGCCGAGCACCTCGGCCAGGCCGCGCCATCCCTGGCAGCGCCACAGCTGCGGCAATGCCGCCGCGGTCTCGCCCAGCGCCACATGCCAGGGCAGCCGCAGCCATGCGGACCAGATCGCATTGCGCGCCAGCAGCGAGCGGCGCTGCGCGGGATTGCGCAGCGGGCTGGGATGGTGGTGCACCACAAGCTGCGGCGCGTACACCAGCTGCCAGCCATGCGCGGCCAGGTCCAGCGCCAGCAGCGTTTCCTCGCCGCCGAGGAAGAAGCGCGGATGGTAGCCGCCGGCCTGGCGGAAGGCATCGGTGCGGAACGCGGTGGCGCCCGCCATCAGGCCCAGGATAGCGCGGCCCGGCAGCATTGCCGAGGGCAGCGGGCTGGCGGCCATGCGCGTGCAGGTGGGGTCTTCGCCGCGGTGCTCGCCCACCAGGATGCGCGCCGTCAGCGCGGCGACGCGCGGATGGCGCTCGAACATGGCGCAGGCCGCCGACAGCGATCCGGGGGCCCACCAGCAGTCGTCGTCGCAGAAGGCGACGTAGCGGGTGCGGGCCCAGTCCGCGCCCAGGTTGCGGCCGGCGGCACCGAGGTTGCGCGCGCTGCGCAGCAGCGCGGCGTGCGGGAATTCGCTGCGCACCATGGCGTCGGTGCCGTCGTCCGAGGCGTTGTCGACCACGGCGATGGGCGGGCGCTCCGGCAGCGCGCTCAGGCGCGCCAGCGCGGTGCGCACCGAATCGCGCCGGTTGTGCGTCAGCACCACCACGCTGATGTCGCAAGGACGGGCGCGCGGGGACAGGCGGGCAGGGGAAGCGGTGGCTGGTATCGGCATGGGGATTGGCATGGCTCAGGCAGGGCCGGCGCCGGCCGGCTGCAGCATCCAGTAGCGCTCGGGCGCGCACAGGTCGCACAGCCGGTCTTCGCTGAACAGCTGCAGCTGGCTCTGGTAGGCGTTGAGCGCGTAGCTCTTCTGCGTCAGGTACTGCGCCACCGGCAAATTCACGGGCGTGGCGAGCAGACCGCTGTCCCGGCATTGCACCAGCCGCTGCTGCAGCAGGCCGGGCATGCGGCGGTAGATCGCGTCCTCGTAAAAGAGCCACTGCACGGGCGGCGGTGCGGCTGTTGGTGCGACGGTCGGTGCGGCGGTCGGTGCGGCGGCAAGCGGCGCGCTCCAGGCCGGGCCATGCGCGTGCGCGGCCAGCATCAGCAGCCGGCAGGCGTCATGCACCAGCGCATGGTCGGAATGGAACAGTCCCAGCGGTGCCACCACCACGCCCTCGGTCTGCGTCAGCAGCACGGTGCGCAGGGCGTCGGCAAGCTGTCGGGCGGTGTAGCGGCGCCCATACTGGCTGTCCCAGAAATCCAGCCACACCGCGTGCGCGCCTAGCATGGTCAGCGCGTGGTTGTCCTCGCGCCGGCGCGACAGCACCGCCTGCTCGGCGCTGGCGAAGCCGGCGGCCTGGTCCCAGTCCGGTGCTGGCATGTCCGCCGGCGGCACGCCCGCGAACACGGTCACCACGCGCGCCGCGCGCGCGGCCGCGATCAGCCCGCCGCAGCTGAACACGGCATCGTCCAGGTGCGGCGAGATCACGGTCACCGCGGCGGCGAGATCGACCACCATCGCCGTGCCCATGCCGCCCCCTCGCGCTACGGCACGCCGTCAACTGAGCGCGGCACGCGCTTCGCGCGCGGTGGCCGACACCGGCACCACGTTGCCCGGCGCCCCTTCGGCATGCGCCTGCGCGGCGCGCCGCGCGGCAAAGTAGTCGACGGTGCGGCGCAGGCCGTCTTCCAGCGCGGTGTGGGGCTCCCAGCCCAGCAGCTGGCGCGCCAGCGAGATGTCGGGGCAGCGCTGGTGCGGGTCGTCGGCCGGCAGCGGGCGCATCTCGATGCGCGACTGCGAGCCGGTGGCGCGCAGCACCGCCTGCGCGATCTCGAGCATGGTGGTCTCGCGCGGGTTGCCCAGGTTGACCGGCGTGCCGCTGGCGGGGGCTTCCATCAGCCGGATCAGCGCGTCGACCATGTCGTCGACATAGCAGAAGGCACGCGTCTGTGAGCCGTCCCCGTAAACCGTCAGCGGCTGCCCGGCCAGTGCCTGGGTGATGAAGTTCGAGACCACGCGGCCGTCGGCCGGGTGCATGCGCGGACCGTAGGTGTTGAAGATGCGCGCGATGCGCACGTCCAGCCCATGCTGGCGGTGGTAGTCCATGAACAGGGTCTCGGCGCAGCGCTTGCCTTCGTCGTAGCAGGAGCGGATGCCCACCGGATTGACGTGGCCCCAGTACGCTTCCTGCTGCGGATGATGCTCGGGGTCGCCATAGACTTCGCTGGTGGAGGCCTGCAGGATGCGCGCCCTGAGCCGCTTGGCCAGTCCCAGCATGTTGATGGCGCCGTTGACGCTGGTCTTGGTGGTCTGCACCGGGTCGTGCTGGTAGTGCACCGGCGATGCCGGGCACGCGAGGTTGTAGATTTCGTCGACTTCCACATACAGCGGGAAGGTGACATCGTGCCGCAGCAGCTCGAAATTGGTCCGGCCCAGCAGGTGCGCGATGTTCTCCTTGGTGCCCGTGTAGAAGTTGTCCACGCACAGCACGTCCTGCCCGGCGCGCACCAGCCGCTCGCACAGGTGCGAGCCGAGGAATCCCGCGCCGCCGGTGACCAGGATGCGCTTGCGATCGCTTTCCTTCATTTCCGCTCTCCTTGGATTGCTTGCTCGTGCGGGCTGGCCGCTGCGCCCGCATCAGGCCGCGACACGGCGGGCCCCGGCCTGCAGCGCCGGCGCGCCGGCGCACACGCGCGCATAGACCGCCTCCATCTGCCGGGCCACGCCGGCCCAGGTGAAATGCGCCTGCGCGCGGCGCCGGCCGGCTTCGCCCAGCCTGCGCGCCAGCGCGGGGTTGGCGGCCAGCTGTGCCAGCCGCGCCGCCAGCGCCGCCGGCGCCTTGGGCGGCACCAGGAAGCCGGTGTGTCCGTCCACCACGGTGGAGCGAATGCCGCCGACGTCGGCGCCGATCACCGGCGCGCCGCACGCCATCGCCTCCACCGGCGTGATGCCGAACGGCTCGTACCACGGCGTGGTCACGAAGACATCGGCGGCGCTGTAGAACAGGCGCAGGGTGTCGCGCCCGCGCCGGCCGGTAAACACCACGCGTTCGGCCACGCCCTCGGCGCTGGCCACGTCCTGCAGCCGGCCGATTTCAGGCGTGGCCTGCACGCTCGGCTGCTCGGCGTTGCCGCCGACCACGTACAGGGTGGCGTCGAGGCCGGTGTCGCGGCGCAGGCAGCCCAGCGCACGGATCACGTTGTCGATGCCCTTGCGCGGCACCAGCCGGCCCAGCTGCAGCACGCGGAAGCCATGCTGCGGCCAGCCCAGTGCGCGCCGCGCCGCGTCGCGCGGCACCGGCGCGAACTCGGCCGCGTCGAAGCCGCACGGCACGGTCTGCACGCGCGCGGGATCGGCGCCGTAGAGGTTGACGAGGTCGTCCAGGTCCTGCGGACATTCCGCCACCACGCAGTCGGCCTCGCGCACCAGCGTGTCCTCGATGCCGAAGCGGTCGTCCGGGAAGCCGTCGGTGCTGCCCTGGTGCAACCTGCGCACCTTGCCCAGCGCATGGAAGGTCATCACCAGCGGGATGCCGAGCGTGTGGCGCGCGCGCAGCGCTGCCAGCCCGGACATGAAGAAGTTGGCATGAAGCACGTCGTAGCCGGTGGCATCGCCGCGCACGAAGTCGGCCAGGAACGCGCCGAAGTCCTCCATATAGGGCAGCAGCTGTTCCTTGGGGATCTGCACCGGCGGCCCGGCGGTGACGTGGATCACGCGCACGTTGGGTGCGAAGGCCACCACCTCGGGCAGCAGCGCCTTGTCGCGCCGCGTAAAGATATCGACCTGGTAGCCGCGACTGCCAAGCTGCCTTGCAAGATGCGCCACATAGATGTTCTGCCCGCCGCAGTCGGTGCTGCCGACACTGGCGAGTGGCGAGGCATGTTCGCTGATCAGCGCGATCTTGCGCATGGTGGGCCTCCGGTGTTTTGCGCTCGTGCCTGCCACGCGGACAGGGGTCGGGGAGGTGGTGGCCCCTGCAGCTAGTGTGCCAGTGCGACGCCGGCTGCCATGCCCTCCGCGCCTTCGCACAGGGAACCGATGGAGAAGCGATATAGCGGTTCTCGCCCGCCATGCGGGACCGCATAGCGCCGAGGACGCACCAGCGGCGGCGCTCGCGCTTTGGTCATTCTTACGCCGCCCCTTTGTAATTTGCGCTTACGGATCTTTCATATGTGGACCCGCGTCGCGCAGCGTTGCAACCGGCCCAATGTTTGCTGCGTCGATGGCGCTCATGCAGGCCTTGCTGCACGCGCTGCCGCAGTGGCCTGCCGTTCAACCATCGATTGGAGTTGCCCATGCCAATGACCCCCGATGCGGGCCAGCCGTCCCGCGCCTCCCACGCCGGCGCCAGCCGCTTCAGCGATCCCGCCGCGGCACGGCGCGCGGTCGAGCTGGCGTTGCCGATGCTGCAGGCCTCGCTGCGCGACAAGGCCGTCGGCGAAAGCGGCTGCATGCATGTGGTCGTGATGGATCCGACGCTGCAGCCCGGCGATTGCGCCTTCGAGGAAGCGATCCTCTATGAGCATTCGCTGCCGTCGCGCGAGGCCTGGGATGCGGACTACAGCCGCTATGCGCGCGCCAAGGCCAGCCTGAGCTGGCGCACCGGCATGGCCAGTGCGCAGGTGGTCCACTGCAGCCCGCACCGGCTGCGCAGCGATGACACGCTGCTCGGCGGCGCCGCCGTGGTCGATGGCATCGTGGTCGCCGTCAGCGGGGCCAATGCCTGGTACGACGAGGCCTTTGCCGGTTGCGTGGCGATGCTGCTGCGGGCCGTGGCGCAAGGCGCGTGCGTGCAGGCACAGCCGGCTGGCTGATGGCGGCGCCCGCGCGTTCGCCTGACGGTTGGCACACATTTCGCACCGGCAGCAAGCCTGCGTACCAGGGGTGCCTGTCCGGGACGCAGCGTGCCCATGCCGCCAAGGCACCAGTGCCGATGTCCGATGCGTTGTCCGAATCACCATCGACCACACACCACCCGATCGCCAAGGAAGCCAATCATGCAGACTTCGCAGCCCCCGCGCCCTGCCGCGCACTCCGACACCACCGATCCGCTGCTCGACCGCACCTATCTCGTCAGTGGCGCGGGCAGGGGACTGGGCGCCGCGATTTGCCGCACGCTGAGCGCGGCCGGCGCGGCCGTGATCGTGGCCGATATCGACGACAAGCTCGCCCACGACAGCGCCGGCGAGCTGGCCGAGGCCGGCGCGCAGGCGTGGCCGCTGCACCTGGATGTCTCCGACCCCGCTTCCGTGCGCGCCGCCTTCGAGTCGCTGCGCGCGCGCGGCGGGCGCCTCGACGGCATCGTCAACAACGCCGCCATCGACATCACGCTGCCGGTGGACGAGGTCGATGCCGAGACCTGGCGCAAGGTGCTGATGGTCAACCTGTACGGCCCCTACCTGATGGCGCATGCCGCCGTGCCGGTGCTGAAGGCGCAGGGTGGGGGGCATATCGTCAACATCGCCTCGACCGCGTCGAAGCGCGCGTGGCCCAATGCCTCCGCCTACCACGCCACCAAGTGGGGCCTGCTCGGCTTCTCGCACGCGCTGCATGCGGAACTGCGGCCGCACGGGATCAAGGTGTCGGCGATCGTCGCGGGCGGCATGCGCACGCCGTTCCTGCTCGACCGCTTTCCCGACATCGACCAGGGCAACCTGCAGGATCCGGCCAATGTCGCCAACGCGGTGCGCTTCGTGCTGACGCAGCCGGAAGAAACCGTGATCCCGGAGGTGATGGTGCTGCCCATGAAGGAGACCTCGTGGCCATGAGCCTCGCCCCCGCGCTCCGGGCGGCCGTGCTGCTGGACAAGGACGGCACGGTGCTGCACGACGTCCCCTACAACGTCGATCCGGCGCGCATGCGGCTTGCGCCAGGCGCGGCCGCCGCGCTGCGGCTGCTGGGCGGCCTGGGCCTGCCGCTGCTGGTGGTGACGAACCAGCCCGGGGTGGCCCATGGACTGCATACCGAGGCCGAACTGGTGCCGGTGCGCGAACGGCTGGCGGCCATGTTTGCCGAGCATGGCGCGGCGCTGAGCGGCTTCCTGTATTGCCCGCATCATCCGGAAGGGCAGGTGGCGCCCTACGCGCGCGCGTGCCCGTGCCGCAAGCCCATGCCCGGGCTGCTGCTGCAGGCGGCCGCGGCATGGCGGCTCGACCTGGCGCGGTCCTGGATGATCGGCGACATCCTCAACGACGTCGAGGCCGGCAACCGCGCCGGCTGCACCACCGTGCTGGTCGACTGCGGCAACGAGACCGAGTGGCAGCTGTCGCCCGCGCGCCAGGCCGATTACGTAGTGCCCACGCTTGACGCCGCCGCGCGCCTGGTGGTTGCGCGCGCCCGCAGCGCGGACCATGCCGGCGCGGCAGCCTCGACGGGCGCGTCACCATGCCGTGCGGAGGCGCCATGAACTGGCAATCCGCGCGCAGCGTGCTGTGCGTGCGCCTCGACAACATGGGCGACGTGCTGATGAGCACGCCGGCGATGCAGGCCCTGGCCGATGCGGCGCCGGGCCGCCGGCTGACGCTGCTGACTTCGCACAGCGCGGCGGCCCTGGCGCCGCACCTGCCGATGGTCAGCCGCGTGCTGGCCTGGGACGCGCCCTGGGCCAGGCATGCCGGAGACCAGGCGGCAGCACCGGCGCCCGGGCCGGAGATCGCCGCGTGCGCGCGCTGGCTGGCGCGCTTCCGCTTCGACGCGGCCGTGATCTTTACCGTCTACAGCCAGAGCCCCTTGCCCGCCGCGGTGTTGTGCGCGCTGGCGGGCATTCCGCTGCGGCTGGCCTGCTGCCGCGAGAACCCGTACACGTTGCTGAGCGACTGGGTCCCCGACACCGAGCCGGGCACGCAGCCGGGCCAGCGTCCGCGCCACGAGACGCAGCGCCAGCTCGACCTGGTGGCGCAAGTGGGAGCGATCCCGCGCGACACGCGCCTGCGTTTTCGCGTGCTGGCGTCGGACCGCACCGCGGTCGCGGGGCGCCTGGCCGCGATCCGTGCCGGGCGCAGCGGGCCGGTGGTAGTGGTGCATCCCGGCGCCAGCGCGCCGTCGCGGCGCTGGCCGCCGGCGCGCTTTGCCCAGGTGGCGCACGCGCTGGCGGTGAAGGCCGGCGCGCACGTGCTGGTGACCGGCGATGCCGCCGAGCAAGACATCGTGCGCGCGGTCTGCGCCGCCGCCGGCCATGCGCGCGTGGTGCCGCTCGCCGGCGCCTTGCGCCTGGGCGAAATGGGCGCATTGCTGGAAGCCGCCGACCTGCTGGTGTCGAACAACACCGGGCCGGTCCACCTGGCCGCCGCGCTGGGCACGCCGGTGGTGGACCTGTACGCGCTGACCAACCCGCAGCACACGCCCTGGCAGGTGCCGCACCGCACGCTGTTTGCCGATGTGCCGTGCCGCTATTGCTACAAGAGCATGTGCCCGCAGGGACACCATCGCTGCCTGGAAGACGTGCCGGCCGCGCACGCGGTGCAGGCCGCGCTGGCGCTGCTGGGCGATCCGGACAGCATGCCCGCGGTCGAGCTGCCCTGGCCGGGCGCGCTCGCCGCCGCGGCGCCCCGGCAGTCCGACGCCGGGCCGGCCATGACTGAAGGCAATCCCATCCGCCACATCCCCCACGACGAGGCAGACCATGTACACCCTTGGCATTAACGCCGCCTACCATGACTCCGCCGCCTGCCTGGTGCGTGATGGCGCGGTCATCGCCGCGGCGGAGGACGAGCGCTTTACCCATATCAAGCACGGCAAGCGCCCGGTGCCGTTCACGGCTTGGGAGCTGCCGTTCCACGCCATCGACTATTGCCTGGGCGAAGCCGGCATCGCGCTGCGCGAAGTCGACCATGTCGCCTACGCCTTCGACCCCGCGCTGATGCTGGGTGCGCGCCGGCATGACGCCACCGTGACGCTGCCGCTGGAGCCATCGGCGCAAGGCGCGCCCGGCGGGCACGAGTCGCCGTGGGATCCGCTGTTCCTGTCGTACGTGGTCAACGCGCCGCGGCAACTGGCCAGCGGCGCGCCGCACCACCTGGCCGCGCGCTTTCGCGGCGTGCGCCACGACGGGCCGTTCCGCTGGCATTTCGTCGAGCACCACATGGGGCATGAAGCCAGCGCCTTCTTGGCGGCGCCGTTCGCGCGCTGCGCGGTGCTGACCATGGATGGCCGCGGCGAGCGTGCCACCACCAGCTACGGCGTGTTCGACGGCAAGGAATACCGGCGCATCAAGCAGATCGACCTGCCGGACTCGCTCGGCCTGCTGTACGAACGCGTCACGCGCCACCTGGGCTTCCTGCATTCGTCGGACGAGTACAAGGTGATGGCGCTGGCCTCCTACGGCAAGCCCGCGCATCTCGGCGTGTTCCGCGACATGGTCCGGCGCGATGCCGAAGGCGGCTACCGCGTGGCGCAGCCCGACCTGGAAGCCCTGCTGGGCCCGCCGCGCCAGCGCGGCGAGGCCTTCGGCGCGGCGCATTTCGATATCGCGCGCTCGCTGCAGGAGGTGCTGGAGGAAACCGTGGTCGGCATGACCACCTGGCTGGCCGAGGCCAGCGGCGAACGGCAGCTGGCCATGGCCGGCGGCGTGGCGCTGAACTGCGTGATGAACGCGCGCGTGCGCGACCAGAGCCCGTTCGACGAGGTCTGGGTGCAGCCCGCCGCCGGCGATGCCGGCACCGCGCTGGGCGCGGCGCTGTGGATCGACTTCCTGCAACGCGGACGTCCGGCGCGGCAATGGTCGATGGAACATGCCTACCTGGGGCCGGCGTATGGCGAGGACGAGATCGCGGCCTTCCTCGACTGGGCCAAGCTGCCTTACCGCCGGCTCGACGACCTGGCCGGGCAGACCGCCGAGCTGCTGGCGCAGAACAAGATCATCGGCTGGTTCCAGGGCCGCATGGAATTCGGCCCGCGCGCGCTGGGCGCGCGCTCGATCCTGGCCTCGCCGATCGATCCCGGCATGCAGCAGCGGCTGAACCAGATCAAGGACCGCGAAGACTTCCGCCCGGTGGCGCCGGTGGTGATGCAGGAGCGCGCGCCGGACTGGTTCAGCGCGGCCAAGCCCGGCCGCGGCGAAGCGCCGTTCATGCTGTTTATCTACGACGTGCGCCCCGAGCAGGCGGCGCGCATCCCCGCGGTCTGCCACGTCGACGGCACCGCGCGCGTGCAGACCGTGCGGCGCGAGCAGAACCCGGCCTACTACGACTTGCTGGCCGCGTTCGAGCAACGCACCGGCGTGCCGATCCTGGTCAACACCTCGTTCAACACGCGCGGCGAGCCCATCGTGTGCACGCCGCGCGATGCGGTCGAGTGCTTCTGGACCTCGCCGCTGGACGCGCTGGTGATCGGCCCGTTCCTGCTGGAAAAGCCCTCCGCCGAAGGCGCCCATGGACAGACGGGAGGCGCGCATGGGCAGGCCTGAGCCAAGCGTCTCGGTGGTCGTGCCCACCTGGCGCCGGCCGGCGCTGCTGGCGCGCTGCCTGCAGGCGCTGTGCGCACAGCGCCTGCCCGCGCAGGCGTACGAGATCATCGTGGCCGACGATGGCTGCGAGGCCCGCATCGAACGGCTGGTGGCGCTGATGGCCGCGCAGCATCCGCAGCATGCGCTGCGCTATGTGCCGGTGCCGGGCACGCAGGGGCCGTCGGGCGCGCGCAATGCGGGCTGGCGCCGCGCGCGCGCGTCCGTGATTGCCTTTACCGACGACGACACCGTGCCGGATCCGGGCTGGCTCGAAGCGGGCTGCGCCGCGCTTGCGGACCAGCCGGAGTGCTGCGCGGTGGCCGGCACCGTGCACGTGCCGCTGCCGGCGCGCCCCACTGACCACGAGCGCGATACCGGCGGCCTTGCGCACGCCGAGTTCGTCACCGCCAACTGCTTCGTGCGGCGCGACGCGCTGCTGCGCATCGGCGGCTTCGACGAGCGCTTCACGCGCGCATGGCGCGAGGATTCGGACCTGCAGTTCCGCCTGATGCAGCAGGTCTGCCCGGTGGGCCGCGCGCCCGCGGCCGTGGTGGCGCATCCGGTGCGGCCTGCCGCCTGGGGCAGCAGCGTGGCGGCGCAGGCCAAGGTGTACTTCGACGCGCTGCTGTACAAGAAGCATCCGCGCCTGTACCGGCAACGCATCCGCCGCGTGCCGCCCTGGCATTACTACGTGACGGTGCTGGCGCTGCTGGCCGTGCCGATCGCATGGCTGGCGGGCGCGCCCGCCGTGGCCGCGGCGGCGGGCCTGCTGTGGCTCGGATTTACCGCGGCATTCTGCGCGCGGCGCCTGCGCGGCGCGGCGCTGACGCCGGCGCATGTGGCCGAGATGGCGTTTACCTCGATGCTGATACCGCCGTTGTCGCTGTACTGGCGGCTGCGCGGCGCGCTGGCCTTCCGGGTGGTGTTCCTGTGAGCGCATGCGTCGGGCCGCTCACGGCCTTGCCCCTCGCCCGGCATCCGCAGCATGCGGTGCGGCGCCGCGCGGCGCCGGCGCGGGTGCGGCGCATCGCCGTGTTCCGCGCGCTGCAGCTGGGCGACATGCTGTGCGCGGTACCAGCGCTGCGGGCGCTGCGCGCGGGCGAGCCCGATGCTCGCATCACGCTGATCGGCCTGCCCTGGGCACAGGAGTTCGTGTCGCGCTTCAGTGCGCTGGTGGATGACCTGATGGTGTTTCCCGGCGCACCGGGAATGCCCGAGCAACCTTGCGCCGAAGCGGCGGCGGGACCGTTCTATGCGGCCGCGCACGCGGCGCGCTTCGACCTGGCGATCCAGCTGCACGGCAGCGGCGCGCTGACCAACGCCGTGGTGCAGCGCCTGGGCGCCCGGCGCATGGCCGGCTTCTGTCCGGACCCCGCGGCGGCGCGCTGCAGCCGCGCCGGCGTGCTGGTGCCATGGCCGCAGGGCAACGAGGTCGAGCGGCTGCTGGCGCTGATGCAGGCGCTGGGCTATCCGTGCGCGGACCGCAGCCTGGCGTTTCCGCTGCGCCCGCTCGACCATGCCAGCTGGCGGCTGCTGGCCGCCGAGCACGGCCTGGTCGCCGGCGAATACGTCTGCCTGCACGCCGGCGCGCGCATGCTGTCGCGGCGCTGGCCGGTGGAGCGCTTTGCCGAGGCCGGGCGCGCGCTGCGGCGCCACTGGAAGGTGGTACTGACCGGCAGCCGCGACGAGGCCGCGCTGGTGGGGCAGCTGGCGCGGCGCTTGGGCAAGCCGGTGGTCAACCTGTGCGGGCAGACCGCGCTGGGCACACTGGCTGCGCTGATCCGCGATGCGCGCCTGCTGCTGTGCAATGACACCGGCGCCTCGCATATTGCCGCGGCGGTGGGCACGCCCAGCGTGGTGGTGTCCTGCGGCAGCGACAGCGCGCGCTGGGCGCCGCTCGACACCACGCTGCATCGCGTGCTGGCCGACCAGCCCGCATGCCGCCCGTGCATGCACCAGCGCTGCCCGCTCGCCGGGCACCCGTGCGCGTCGAATATCAGCGTGGCCAGCGTGGTGGAGGCCGCGCTGGCGCTGGCGGCTCAGGAGCGCGGCCATGGCTAGGCGACTACGCATTCTCACCTGGCACGTGCACGGGAACTACCTGTATTACCTGTCGCAGATCCCGCACGAGCTGTACCTGGTCACGCGCGATGACGGCACGCCCGGCTATGCCGGCGCCGGCGGCGCGTTGCCGTGGGGCGCCAACGTGCATGAGGTGCCTTATGACGCGGTCCCGGCCGGCCGCTTCGACTGCGTGCTGTACCAGCACCGCCACCATTACGAGCATGACCGCGTAGACCTGCTCAGCGCCGCGCAGCGCGCGCTGCCGGCGCTCTACCTGGAACACGATCCGCCGCAGGAACACCCGACCAACACGCGCCACCCGGTCCAGGATCCGTCGATGCTGCTGGTGCACGTGACCCCGTTCAACGCGCTGATGTGGGACAGCGGCGTCACGCCCTGCCGCGTGATCGAGCACGGCGTGCTGGTCGACGAGGCGGTGCGCTACAGCGGCGAACTGGCGCGCGGCATCAGCGTGGTCAACCACCTGTCGCGGCGCGGCCGCCGGCTCGGCGCGGACCTGTTCGCGCGCGTGCGCGAGCAGGTGCCGCTGGACCTGGTCGGCATGGCGGCGCAGGAGGCGGGCGGGCTGGGCGAGGTGGCCAACCCCGACCTGGCGGCGTTCGTCGCGCGCTATCGCTTCTTCTTCAACCCGATCCGCTACACCAGCCTGGGGCTGGCGGTGGTGGAGGCGATGATGCTAGGGGTGCCGGTGGTGGGCCTGGCCACGACCGAACTGGCCACGGTGATCCAGAGCGGCAACAACGGCTATGTCGATACGCGCATCGAGGTGCTGGTCAGCGTGATGCGCGAACTGCTCGACGATCCGGAACTGGCGCGGGTGTGGGGGGAACGCGGCTGCCGGGTGGCGCGCGAGCGCTTCGGCATCGGCCGCTTCGTGGCGGAGTGGGACGAGACGCTGCGCGCGGTCTGCGCGTGACCGCCACACGCGCCGGCTAGCCCGGCTCGCCGTTGTTGCCGCCGTGCAGCCGCGCGCGGCTGCCTGACGATGCCGTGCAGCACACCAGATAGTACGCACGCTTGAACTGCAGCGCGGCTTCCAGCCTGCGGCCCTCGGCGGCCTCGGCAAATGCCGCCTGCAGGCAGCGCGCGATGCTGTCGGCGGTGCCGCCTTGCTCGAACAGCCCGGGCGCGCGCTGCTCCCATAGCCGCATCAGCACGGCACGCCGCTGCGCCAGCGTATGCGGGGGCCAGGTGTGGTCGCGGCTGAGCAATTCCAGTCGCGTCGCCAGCAGCGTTTCAAGCAGCATGGTGGGCCGCGCGAAGCGCGCGGGCGGCGCGGGCTCGTGCGCGGCTGCCGCAGGGGACGACGCCGGCACGGCTGGCGCCGCCGTATCGACCAGCGCCGCGGGCAGGGGCGTGGCGTCGGGTGGGCGCATGGTCATGGCAGACAGCCGAAGGGTGCCAGGCATGCGGCCGCGCGCGATACCGCCGCGCGGCACGTTGCGACAGCGGGTTTCATTCCGTTGCCGCTTCGGTGGCGGATTCTTCGGCGTTGGCGATGGCCACGGCGGCCGCACGCTGCGCCATCGGCTCGGCGGCGCGGATGCGCAGCACGGTCTGGCGCGAGGTGCTGAAGCGCCGCGCGGTCTCGCTGACCGAATAGCCCGCCGACAGCGCGCTCAGGATGGCGTGGCGCTGCTCGGGCGTGTGCTTGGGCGGCCGGCCGACCTGGCGCCCCATGGCCTTGGCCGCGGCCAGGCTCTCGCGTACGCGCACGCTGCGCGTCGCGCCTTCCAGCGCGGCCACCGCGCGCAACACCTCGACCGCCTCGGGCGGCGTGGCGCTGGCCAGGTCGTCGCGCGACAGCTGCACGCAGTACAGCGCCACGCCCAGCAGGCGGAAGCGCCTGACCGTGGCGAGCACTTCGGGCACGCTCCAGCCGAGGCTGCACAGGCGCAATGCCACGACCGCGTCGCCGGGCTGGGCCTGGTGCTGCAGCGCGCGCAGGCGCGGGCGCTGCAACGCCGGCACCGAAGCCGGCGCGACTTCCCAGAATACGTGTTGCGGGTCGACGCCATAGCCGGCGGCGCTGGCGGCCTGCAGTTCATCCTGGACGGCCGACGGTGCATCGGCGCAATTCGAGTAGAGGAAGGTGGTCGGCATGATGGTGTCGGACGGCGCGGACGCCGTGCGCTGGTGATTCGGTTCGGACAGCGCGCGCTGCGGACAGCGGCTCTGTTCCGGCTTGCGGGTCATGCCGCAACTTTCATGCCGCGCGCTCCGCCTCGTGGCCGTGGCGGCGCAACGTTCTGCCGGCGCGGCCATGCGATGCGGGACCCAGGGCGTTGCCCCGCGCGCCGCCGCGGGCACAATTACAAGGCTTCGCGCAGGAATTGCAATGACTCGCAGGCCGGCCGCCCGCGCGCGCGCCACCGCGCTGGAGGTTGCGCGGGCACGGAACCTGCCTGCGTTGCGGGGCGAAGCCGCAGTGCCGGCTCCCCCACCAGGAGAAAACCGTGGACAAGTCGAAGATCCCCGCAGACCAGGCCGAGGCGCTCGGTGCCTTGATGGACGACCACCGCGCGGTCAAGAAGCAGTTCAAGGCGTTCAAGGACACCGACGACCGCGACGAGAAGGAGTCGATCGCGCTGGACGTGTGCCACCAGCTCACGGTGCACGCCACCATCGAGGAAGAAATCTTCTACCCGGCGTTGCGGGGCGTCAGCGACGAGATCGACGACATGCTGGACGAGGCCCAGGTCGAGCACCAGGTAGCCAAGGACCTGATCGCGGCGATCGAGGAAGACCCGGCCGGCGACATGCTCGAGGCCAACTACACAGTGCTGTCGGAATATGTCTCCCACCACATCGAGGAAGAGGAAGGCGAGCTGTTCAAGAACGTGATCAAGGAGAAGATCAACCTGCGCGACGTGGCGCAGGCCATGGCGGCGCGCAAGGAAGCGCTGATGCGCGAGACCGCCTGACGCGGCGGGCCAGGGCGGGGCGCGCGCGGCGCCCCGCCGCTTCAGCGGATTTGAAGGACTCGCACAAAGCCGGTGCCGCCCACGCGCGCCGGCCGGGCGTTAACATCGCGCACTGATTTCCCGCCGTGCCGTAACTGCCCCATGACCTTTGTCGTGACGGATGCCTGCATCCAGTGCCGCCATACCGACTGCGTCGAAGTCTGCCCGATGTCGTGCTTCCACGAAGGGCCGAACTTCCTTGCCATCGATCCCGACCAATGCATCGACTGCTCGATGTGCGTGCCGTTGTGCCCCGTCGGCGCGATCTATTCCGAGCATGACCTGCCGGAAGACCAGCGCCATTTCCTTGCGCTCAACGCCGAGCTGTCGCGACGGCCGGACTGGCTGCCGCTGATGCAGGCGAAGGGACCGCTGCCGGACCATGAGCCGTGGGCCGGCCATCCTGACCGGCTGTCGTTGCTGCAACGCTAGCGCGGCGGTGTGTCGCGGTAATCAGGGAAGGCTTCCGGCAAGGTCAGCACGGTGCCGGTCAGGGTGCCGTCATAGCCGGGCAGGGCATTGACGCGCTGGCGGAAGGCCTCGCTGGTCAGCGCCCCGACCGCGCCGGCCAGCGCCGCGCTGCGCAGCTTGGCGCGCTCGATGGCAAAGAAGTAGCGCTCCTTGATTACCGGCACGAAGGCCAGCCCGAAACGCCGCGCCGCGGTTTCCACGCCAAAGCCCACGTCGGCCATGCCGCTGCCGATGTACGCCGCCACCGCGGCGTGGGTGAATTCCCCATTGCTGTAGCCCTCGATGCGCGCACCGTCGATGCCGCGCGCCGCCAGCATCAGGTCCAGCAGCAGCCGCGTGCCCGAGCCGACCTGCCGGTTGACGAAGCGCACTTCGCGCCGGGTCAGGTCCTCGAGCGTATGGATGCCGAGCGGGTTGCCCGGGCGCACGAACAGGCCCTGGCTGCGCACCGCCAGGTGCACCAGGCAGTGGGTCTCGGGCTTGAGCCAGGTGGTGAAGTGGCGCCACATGCCATGCTCGAACTCGCCCACCGGCACATGGAAGCCGGCGATGTCGCAGGCGCCTTCGGCCAGCGCCGCCACGGCCTCGACGCTGCCGCAGTACTTCAGGTCGTGCCGCACCTGCTGCTCGTCGAGGAAGTCGCGCAGCGCCGCCACCGCGAAGCCGTGGCTGGCATGCAGCCGCGCCGTGGCCTCGGGCTGCGCCATCAGCTTCTTCAGCTCGATCTCCAGTTCGGACGCCAGGCTGTCCAGCGTCGGCGACAGCCGCGCGCCGATCCGCTTGCTGGCCCACACCAGCTGCTGCGCCAGCGGCGTCAGCGCGCTGCCGCGCCCGCGGGTCTTGTCGATCAGCGGACCGCCGAACAGCGCCTCGGCGTCGCGCAGGATGCCCCAGGCATAGCGGTACGACAGCGACACCGCCTGGGCCGACTGGCTGATGCTGCCGGATTCCCCGATATGGCCGAGCAGGGCCACCAGCCGCGACACGTCCAGCGGCCCGGTGCCGGGCCGGGCGTCGTCCCGGATTTGCAGGTGAGGTTGGATCGAGATGCGGATCATATGTAGAAAATAGCTTATTGAAGGGCCGCTGTCACTCCAATATAGTCCGCCTAACGGGCGAAACGGCGATCCGCTAGCCCGGAAATAGGAAAAAAATAGCATATAAGCGGGATCCGGCAGGCACTTCGGCCGGTCCTGGCGAGCCCTCACAGGAGACGCCATGCCAGACATCGCCCCCCACGCACCCCGTGCCCCCGGTGCCACGGCATCCGCCGATGCCGCGCACATCGCCGCCATCGTCGCGGCACGCCAGCACATGCCGGGCGCCTTGCTGCCGATCCTGCACGAGATCCAGGACACCCAGGGCTTTATCCCCGACACCGCCGTGCCCGTGATCGCCCGCGCCCTGAACCTGTCGCGCGCCGAGGTGCATGGCGTGATCACCTTCTACCATCACTTCCGCCAGCAGCCCGCAGGGCGCCACGTGGTGCAGGTGTGCCGCGCCGAGGCGTGCCAGGCGGTCGGCGCCGAGGCGTTGGCCGAGCACGCGCAGCGCGCGCTGGGCTGCGGCTTCCATGAAACCAGCGCGGACGGGCAGGTGACGCTGGAGCCGGTCTATTGCCTGGGCCAGTGCGCCTGCGGCCCGGCGGTGATGGTCGGCGAGCAGTTGCACGGCTATGTCGATGGCGCGCGCTTCGACGCGCTGGTGCGCGCGCTGCGCGCGTCGTCCACCCCGGCAAAAGCGGAGGCCCAGGCATGAGCACCGTCACCACCCTGTTCGTGCCGCGCGACTCCACCGCGCTGGCGCTGGGCGCCGACGAGGTCGCGCGCGCCATCGCCAGCGAAGCCGCCGCGCGCGGCGAGACCGTGCGCATCGTGCGCAACGGTTCGCGCGGCATGTTCTGGCTCGAGCCGCTGGTCGAGGTGCAGACCGCCGCCGGCCGCGTCGCCTACGGCCCGGTCAGCGCGGCCGACGTGCCGGGCCTGTTCGATGCCGGCCTGCTGCAGGGCGGTGCGCACGCGCTGGCGCACGGCCCGACCGACCAGATCCCGTTCCTGCAACGGCAGGAGCGCCTGACCTTCGCCCGCGTCGGCATCACCGACCCGCTGTCGCTGGACGACTACCGCGCGCACGAGGGCTACGCCGGCCTGGAGCGCGCGCTGGCCATGCAGCCCGCCGAGATCGTGCAGGAAGTCACCGACTCGGGCCTGCGTGGCCGCGGCGGCGCGGCGTTCCCGACCGGCATCAAGTGGAAGACGGTGCTCGGCGCCCAGTCCGCAATCAAGTACATCGTCTGCAATGCCGACGAGGGCGACTCGGGCACCTTCTCCGACCGCATGGTGATGGAAGACGATCCCTTCATGCTGATCGAAGGCATGACCATCGCCGGCCTGGCGGTGGGTGCGGAGCAGGGCTACATCTACTGCCGCTCCGAATACCCGCACGCGATCGCCGTGCTGGAAAGCGCGATCGGCATCGCCAGCGCCGCGGGCTGGCTCGGCGACGACATCCGCGGCAGCGGCAGGCGCTTCCACCTTGAAGTGCGCAAGGGCGCCGGCGCCTATGTCTGCGGCGAGGAAACCGCGCTGCTGGAGAGCCTGGAAGGCCGCCGCGGCGTGGTGCGCGCCAAGCCGCCGCTGCCGGCGCTGAAGGGCCTGTTCGGCCAGCCCACGGTGATCAACAACGTGATTTCGCTGGCCACGGTGCCGGTGATCCTGGCGCGCGGCGCGCAGTTCTACCGCGACTTCGGCATGGGCCGCTCGCGCGGCACGCTGCCGTTCCAGCTGGCCGGCAACATCCGGCACGGCGGGCTGGTGGAGAAGGCGTTCGGCGTCACGCTGCGCGAGCTGCTGGTCGACTACGGCGGCGGCACCCGCAGCGGCCGCGCGATCCGCGCGGTGCAGGTGGGCGGGCCGCTGGGCGCCTACCTGCCCGAGTCGCGCTTCGACGTGCCGCTGGACTACGAGGCCTATGCCGCGTTCGGCGGCGTGGTCGGCCACGGCGGCATCGTGGTGTTCGACGAGACCGTCGACATGGCCAGGCAGGCGCGCTACGCGATGGAGTTCTGCGCGATCGAATCGTGCGGCAAATGCACGCCGTGCCGGATCGGCTCGACCCGCGGCGTCGAAGTGATGGACCGCATTATTGCCGGCGAGCAGCCGGTGCGGCATGTGCAGCTGGTGCGCGACCTGTGCGACACCATGCTCAACGGCTCGCTGTGCGCGATGGGCGGCATGACGCCGTACCCGGTGCTGTCCGCGCTGAACGAATTCCCCGAGGACTTCGGCCTCGCATCCAATCCGGCCAGGGCCGCCTGAGCCAGGCAGAGACACGGGAGACCAACCGCCATGAACGCCCGCAACGACATTGATTTCGGCACACCCGCCAGCCCCTCGACCGACATGGTCACCCTGGAGGTCGACGGCGTCAGCGTCACCGTGCCGGCCGGCACGTCGGTGATGCGCGCCGCGATGGAGGCGCAGATCGCCGTACCCAAGCTGTGCGCCACCGACAGCCTGGAAGCCTTCGGCTCGTGCCGGCTGTGCCTGGTCGAGATCGAAGGGCGGCGCGGCTATCCGGCCTCGTGCACCACGCCGGTGGAAGCCGGCATGAAGGTGAAGACCCAGAGCGACAAGCTCGCCGACCTGCGCCGCGGCGTGATGGAGCTGTATATCTCCGACCACCCGCTCGATTGCTTGACCTGCCCCACCAACGGCAACTGCGAACTGCAGGACATGGCCGGCGTGGTCGGCCTGCGCGAAGTGCGCTACAACGACGGCGGCCCGGCATCTGCGCCGATCGCGACGCACACGCAGATGAAGAAGGACGAATCCAATCCCTACTTCACCTACGATCCCTCCAAGTGCATCGTCTGCAACCGCTGCGTGCGCGCCTGCGAGGAAACGCAAGGCACCTTCGCGCTGACCATCAGCGGACGCGGCTTCGATTCCCGCGTCTCGCCCGGCACCAGCCAGTCGTTCATGGAATCGGACTGCGTCTCGTGCGGCGCCTGCGTGCAGGCCTGCCCGACCGCGACGCTGACCGAAACGTCCATCATCAAGCTGGGCCAGCCTTCGCACAGCACCGTGACCACCTGCGCCTATTGCGGCGTGGGCTGTTCGTTCAAGGCCGAGATGAAGGGCAATGAAGTGGTGCGCATGGTGCCGTACAAGGACGGCAAGGCCAACGAGGGTCACGCCTGCGTCAAGGGCCGCTTTGCCTGGGGCTACGCGACGCACAAGGACCGCATCCTCAAGCCGATGATCCGCGCGAAGATCACCGACCCGTGGCGCGAGGTGTCGTGGGAAGAGGCGATCGACTATGCCGCGTCGGAGTTCAAGCGCATCCAGGCGCAGCACGGCAAGGACTCGATCGGCGGTATCGTGTCGTCGCGCTGCACCAACGAAGAAGGCTACCTGGTGCAGAAGCTGGTGCGCGCCGCGTTCGGCAACAACAACGTCGACACCTGCGCGCGGGTGTGCCATTCGCCGACGGGCTACGGGTTGAAGCAGACGCTGGGCGAATCGGCGGGCACGCAGACCTTCAAGTCGGTCGAGAAGGCCGACGTGATCATGGTGATCGGCGCCAACCCGACCGACGGCCACCCGGTGTTTGCCTCGCGCATGAAGAAGCGCCTGCGTGCCGGCGCCAAGCTGATCGTGGTGGATCCGCGCCGCATCGACCTGGTCGATTCGCCGCATATCCGCGCGGATTTCCACCTGCAGCTGCGCCCGGGCACCAACGTCGCGCTGGTGACCTCGCTGGCGCACGTGATCGTCACCGAAGGGCTGCTCAACGAAGCCTTTATCGCCGAGCGCTGTGAGGACCGCGCGTTCCAGCAGTGGCGCGAATTTGTCGCGCTGCCGGAGAACTCGCCCGAGGCCATGGAGAGCGTCACCGGCATCCCCGCCGACCAGCTGCGCGGCGCGGCGCGCCTGTACGCCACCGGCGGCAACGCGGCGATCTACTACGGCCTGGGCGTGACCGAGCACGCGCAAGGCTCCACCACCGTGATGGGCATCGCCAACCTCGCCATGGCCACCGGCAATATCGGCCGCGAGGGCGTGGGCGTGAACCCGCTGCGCGGGCAGAACAACGTGCAGGGCTCCTGCGATATCGGCTCGTTCCCGCATGAGTTGCCGGGCTATCGCCACGTGTCGGACTCGACCGTGCGCGGCCTGTTCGAATCGGCGTGGAATGTCGAGATCAGCCCCGAGCCCGGCCTGCGCATTCCCAATATGTTCGAGGCCGCGCTGGCGGGCAGCTTCAAGGGCCTGTACTGCCAGGGCGAGGACATCGTGCAGTCGGACCCGAACACGCAGCACGTGTCCGAGGCGCTGTCGTCGATGGAATGCATCGTGGTGCAGGACATCTTCCTGAACGAGACCGCCAAGTACGCGCACGTGTTCCTGCCCGGCTCGTCGTTCCTGGAAAAGGACGGCACCTTCACCAACGCCGAGCGCCGCATCTCGCGCGTGCGCAAGGTGATGCCGCCCAAGGCGCGCTATGCCGACTGGGAGGCCACCATGCTGCTGGCCAATGCGCTCGGCTATCCGATGGACTACAAGCATCCGTCGGAAATCATGGACGAGATCGCGCGGCTGACGCCGACCTTCGCCGGCGTCAGCTACCAGCGCCTGGAACAGCTCGGCAGCATCCAGTGGCCGTGCAATGCCGACGCGCCGGAGGGCACGCCGACCATGCATATCGACGCCTTCGTGCGCGGCAAGGGCAAGTTCATCATCACCAAGTATGTGCCGACCACCGAGAAGGTCACGCGCGCCTTTCCGCTGGTCCTGACCACCGGGCGCATCCTGTCGCAGTACAACGTCGGCGCGCAGACGCGCCGCACCGACAACGTCTACTGGCATGCCGAAGACCGGCTGGAGATCCATCCGCACGATGCCGAAGAGCGCGGCATCAAGGACGGCGACTGGGTCGGGGTGCAGAGCCGTGCCGGCGACACCGTGCTGCGCGCGATCGTCAGCGAGCGCATGCAGCCGGGCGTGGTCTACACCACCTTCCACTTCCCGGAATCCGGCGCCAACGTGATCACCACCGACAACTCCGACTGGGCCACCAACTGCCCGGAGTACAAGGTGACCGCGGTGCAGGTGCTGCCGGTGGCGCAGCCGTCGGCGTGGCAGCGGGAGTACCGGGAGTTCAACACCCAGCAGCTGCAACTGCTGGAAGCCGCCAGCGCCGACCCGGCGCGGGCCGCGGGCTGAGCGGAGGACCACGCCATGATGCGCTGCATGCAGTCGCCGGAAGTCGATCCGGCCGCGGCGGAAGATGCCGCGGCCGCGACCCACAGCACCTTCGCGGTCAACCGCTGGCGCGGCGGCGAGCTGATGCTCAGTCCCGATGAGGTGGCTGAGGAAGTGCCGGTCGCGCTGGTGTACAACGGCATCTCGCACGCGGTGATGCTGGCCACGCCGGCCGACCTTGAAGATTTCGCGCTCGGGTTCAGCCTGAGCGAGGGCATCGTGGCCCGCGCCAGCGACGTCTATGACATCGAGATCGAGACCCGCGAGCACGGCATTTCCGTGCAGCTGGAGATCGCTTCGGAAGCCTTCATGCGGCTCAAGGACCGGCGCCGCTCGCTGGCCGGGCGCACCGGCTGCGGGCTGTGCGGCACCGAATCGCTGGAGCAGGTGATGCGCGCGCCGGCGCCGGTGCACAGCACGGCGAGCTTCCATACCGACGTGATCCAGGCCGCCTTCGTGCAACTGCAGCTGCGCCAGGCCTTGCAGCGCCATACCGGAGCGACCCACGCCGCCGCCTGGCTGCGCGCCGACGGCCATGTGTCGCTGGTGCGCGAGGACGTGGGCCGCCACAACGCGCTCGACAAGCTGGCCGGCGCGCTGGCCCGCGGCGGCGAGGACATCGCCGGCGGCGCGGTGCTGGTGACCAGCCGCGCCAGCTATGAAATGGTGCTGAAGGCCGCGGCGATCGGCGCCGGCGTGCTGGCGGCGGTGTCGGCCCCCACGGCGCTGGCGGTGCGCCTGGCCGAACAGGCCGGCATTACCCTGGCCGGCTTCGTGCGCGCCGGCGCGCACGTGGTCTATGCCCATCCGCAACGGCTGCAGCACGGCAGCACCCACGAGATCCTGGCATGAAGATCGATAACCTTGTCACCATGGCCAACCAGATCGGCAGCTTCTTCGAAGCCATGCCCGATCGCGAGGAGGCGGTCGCGGATATCGCCGGGCATATCAAGCGCTTCTGGGAACCGCGCATGCGCCGGGCCTTGCTGGGGCATGTCGATGCCGATGCCGGCAGCGGGCTGCTCGAAATCGTGCGGGAGGCGCTGGGCCGGCACCGCGCCATGCTCGAGTAGCAGGCACAGCGCTTGCCGGCGCGGCTCAGCGCAAGCGCAACGGCTCCAGCAGGGCGCCGTCGTACTCGCCGCGCGAAATCCGCCCCAGCTCCAGCATGCGTTGCAGAATATAGACCTGCCGCTGGCGCGCGCGCCGGGGATTGGCCACCGGGTTGTTCGCCGAGGGCGCCTTGGGCAGGCCCGCCAGCATCGCGCATTCGGCCAGCGTCAGCTGGTCCAGCCGCTTGCCGAAGTAGGTCCGCGCGGCATCGGCAAAGCCATAGGCGCCCTGTCCCAGGTAGATCTTGTTCAGGTACAGCTCGAGGATCTCGTCCTTGCTGAGAGCCTTTTCGATCCGGTAGGACAGCAGCACCTCGTACAGCTTGCGCGTATAGGTCTTCTCCCGCGACAGGTAGAAGTTGCGCGCGACCTGCATGGTGATGGTCGACGCGCCCTGCGACAGCTCGTCCGACAGGTTGGCGACGCCGGCGCGGATCACACCGACATAGTCGATGCCGTCATGCAGGTAGAAGCGTTCGTCCTCGATCGCCACCACTGCCTCGGTCAGCGCGCGCGGCATCCTGTCGATGGGCACGTAGTCCGGCGTGTCGCGGAAGGCGGTGAGGGCGTCGAGCGACGGCAGCTGCCGGTTGGCGGCGAGGATGGCGATGGCGGCCAGCAGCGCGCCGCCGATCGCGGCGAGCAGCAGCAGCTTGAGCAGGGCGGAGCAGAGGCGTTTCATGGCGCGTATTGTGCCAGCCGCCGCGCCGCCCGCGCGAGTCTGACTACACCCAGCCCAGCCAGCGCCAGTAGGTCGCGGCGAACAGCAGCATCATGGCGTAGCCGATGATCGTGACCGGGATGCCGATGCGCGCGAACTGCCGCCCGTTGAAGGTCTCGGTGCCCAGGCACACCATGTTCTGCGGCGCGTTGATCGGCAGGATAAAGCCGAAGCTGACGGTAAAGCCCAGCAGCATGGTGATGCCGACGCGGTTGATGTCGCCGGGCAGGGTCTGCAGCACCGAGATCAGGATCGGCAGCAGCGCCGCGGTCAGCGCGGTGGCGCTGGCGAAGCCCAGGTGGATCAGGATCAGGAAGGCCGACAGGATCGCAAACACCAGCAGCGCGCCATGCGCCGCCAGGCCCGAATGCGTGACCACGAACTGGCCCAGCCACTGCCCCGCCTGGGTCGACAGCAGCGCCGTGCCCAGGCTGATGCCGACCCCGAACACGATCAGCGTGCCCCACGGCGTGCGCTGCTGCATGGTCTTCCAGTCCATCACGCCCAGGCGCGGCAGCATCAGGATCACCAGCCCGACGAAGGTCACGGTGGCGGTGTCGAAGCTGTGCAGCTTGCCCTCGGTGGCCCAGCACAGCAGCAGGCCCAGCGACACCGCGGCCAGCCGCTTCTGCGGGCCGCTCATCGGGCCGAGCGCCGACAACTCGCGCTGCACCGCCTGCTTGCCGCCGGGAATGGCCTCGGTCTCGGCCGGCAGCAGCCAGCGCACCAGCACATAGAGCACCACCGACATCGCCGCCGCCCACGGCGCACCCGCGATCAGCCATTGCAGCCAGGTGATGCGCTCGCCGAGCAGCTTGTCCATGAAGCCGACCGTCAGCAGGTTCTGCGCGGCGGCGGTCTGGATGCCGACGTTCCAGATGCTGGTGGCCTGCGCCACCGTGATCATGATGCCGGCGGCGATATTGGACTTCTTGTCGACGCCGAACGCGGCGATCACGCCCATCATGATCGGCACCACGCAGGCGCTGCGCGCGGTGGCGCTGGGCACCACCAGGCTCAGCGCGATGGTGACCGCGATGGTGCCAATCAGGATGCGGCGCGTGCTGGTGCCGATTGCCGACAGCGTCACCAGCGCGATGCGTCGGTCGAGCCCGGTCACCGTCATCGCGGCGGAGATGAACAGTGCCGCGGCGACCAGCGCCAGCGCGGTATTGGAGAATCCGGCCAGCGCCATGCCCAGCGCCTTCGAGGTGCCGTACTGGACCGAGGGGTCGTTCACGGTCGGCGCAAAGCCGATCAGCGCGGCCATCAGCGAGGTGATCATGATGGCGCTGGCTTCGTACGACACCGCCTCGGTGATCCACACCACGATGGCGAACGCCAGGATCGCCAGCATGCGCTGGCCCGCAATGGTGAGCCCGTCGGGCTGCGGGATCGCCAGCACCGCGATCAGCGCGGCGGCGGCTGCGAACAGGCCCCAGTGCAGGGTTGGCTTGGGTGTGGCTGCGGGTGATGGTATGGCCGCGGCCGGGGCGGCAGGGGCAGGCGGCTGGGAGGCGGGAAGTTCTGGCATTGCCGACATTCCGTGTAGTTCGACCTGTCTGGAATTTTCCGGCGCGCAGCCGGCGATGTCGAGGACCGGGGCGGAATAGTTGCGCCCGTGATGCGCAAGATCAAGGCGATGGCACATCGCCGGATTCTCCGGCCGCCGCACGCGTCATACCAATGAGAGGCTCGCCATACAAGGCCCGCGCGGCAGTCCGCATGATCCGACACCGGCGCCGCGCCGGGGTGCGTGAGGCACGAGCCGGAGTGATCTGAAATAATTGGAGCCGACCATGAAGGTTTTAGTACGCGGTCTCAAGGCTGGACTGGACCGGGCGGCGCTGCGCAACGCGCTGGCACGGTATGCGAAGATCCGTTCGGTGGAACTGGTGGAGGAAGGCGACCCCCGGCGTCCCTGGGCCTGGGTCGACATCGACGCCGGCGCGCTGACGGTGTGGAAGCTGGTGGCGCGGCTGGACCGGCGCTATATCGCCGGCAGCCACCTGCGCTGGCACGTGCCGGCGTACCGCGAGCGCTGACGCGCCCGCACCGGCACCGGCGCGCCCGGCAACGACAAACTGGAAAGAACAATGCTCAAGTGGCTTCAACGCGCGGCCTGCCCGCATGCCCTCGCGGCCATGCCGCCAACTCCGGCGGCGACCGGCATCGCGCCGGACGTGCCGGACCTGGTGTTCGAGCGCATCAGCAACGCGCGCGACCTGGGCGGACTGGTGGGCGCGGAGGGGCGCCGCGTGCGCCACGGCCGGCTCTACCGCAGCGGCAACCCGGCGCTGGCGAGCGACGCCGACCTGGAGCGGTTGCAGGCGCTCGGGCTCGACATGGTGGTGGACTTCCGCTCGCCCGGCGAGAAATCTGCGGGCGAAGCGGCCTTCGGCCAGCGCTTCCGCTGGCAGGCGGTGCCGGTGCTGGAAGGCAGCATGGCAATGGATGTGCTGATGCCGCGCCTGCGCGCCAGCACGCCGGCGCAGATGGATGCCTTCATGCTCGAGGTGTACCGCGATTTCCCGGTGCGCTACCGTGCGGCTTTCGGCGGCTTCATGCAGACCGTGCAGGGCGGCCAGACCCTGCTGTTCCACTGCACCGCGGGCAAGGACCGCACCGGCTTTGCCGCGCTGCTGTTGCTGGCCGCGCTGGGCGTCGGCCAGGACGACATCCTGGCCAACTACCTGGAATCGAACCAGCGCAACGCGCAGTTCAACGCGGCCGCGCTGGCGCAGATGGGCTCGCTCGGCATCGATGCCGCGGTGATGACGCCGCTGCTGGAAGTCCGGGCCAGCTATCTCGAGGCCTCGATGCAGGCCATCGACGCGGGGTGGGGCAGCGTCGGCAACTACCTGTGCGACGCGCTGCAGGTCGACGTCGCGCAGCTGCGCGCGCACTACCTGGCCGGCTGAGCCGGCCGATCCGCAAATCGGATTACCATAACCGCGTTTCCGACTTCATTGCGGTGCCGGCCAGCGGCGCCCGACCCCCAATGCTTGAACTCCAGGGAGCCATCTGGTTCCGCTCCGGCTCGCAGGACTGGGGCGGCAAGGACCGCATCGCGCTGCTCGCCGCCATCGGCGAGCATGGCTCGATCACGGCCGCCGCGCGCGCCGTCGGCATCAGCTACAAGGCGGCGTGGGACGCCATCGACGCGATGAACAACAGCGCCGGCGAGCCGCTGGTGGTGCGCGCCGCGGGCGGCAAGGGCGGCGGCGGCACGCGCCTGACCGCGCGCGGCGAACAGCTGATCCGCACCTATCGCGCGCTCGAAGACGAGCACCGGCGCTTTGTCGCGCAGCTGTCGCGCCTGGGCGAGGGCGTGGCCGACGATATCCATTTGATGAGGCGAATGATGATCAAGACCAGTGCGCGCAACAAGCTGTTCGGGCGCGTGGCCAGCGTGCGCGGCGGCGCGGTCAATGACGAGGTGGTGCTGGAACTGGCCGGCGGGCAGCGCATCGTCGCCACCATCACGCACGAGAGTGTCGAGACGCTGGAGCTGGCCGAGGGCGTGGAGGCCTTTGCGCTGATCAAGGCATCGTCGGTGCTGGTGGGGCTGCCCCAACCGGGCCTGCGGCTGTCGGCGCGCAACCAGCTGGCGGGCGTGGTGGCGCGCGTGATGCCCGGGGCGGTGAACGCCGAGGTGGTGATCGAACTCGACGGTGGCGGCACGGTGGCCGCCATCGTCACCAACGGCAGCGTCGAGGCGCTGGGTCTGCAGGCGGGCGTGGCCGCGGTGGCGATATTCAAGGCCTCGAGCGTGATCCTGGGCGTGGTGGGATGACTGCCGCGGCGTGCAATAATAGCCGCCCCTGAAGCATGTCGTTTCCCCCGCAATGCACGCCGCGCTGGCTGGCTTTTCCCTCGGTCTTTCCCTGATTCTTGCCATTGGTTCCCAGAATGCTTTCGTGCTGCGGCAAGGCCTGCGGCGCGAGCATGTGTTCTGGGTCTGCCTGGTGTGCGCGCTGTCGGATGCGCTGCTGATCCTGCTGGGCGTGTCGGGCTTTGCCGTGATGATCCGCACGCTGCCGTGGCTGGGCGAGGCGATGCGCTATGGCGGCGCAGCTTTCCTGGTCTGGTATGGCGCGCGCAGCTTCATCGCGGCGTGGCGCTCGAGCGCGGTGCTGGACCCCAGCGATGCCGCGTCGCGGCCGCTGGCGCAGACGCTGGCCGTATGCCTGGCGTTCACCTGGCTGAATCCGCATGTGTACCTCGACACGGTGATGCTGATCGGTTCGGTGTCGACCCAGTTCGCGGGCAACACGCGTGCATTCGCCGCGGGTGCCATGACCGCGTCGTTCCTGTTCTTTTTTGCGCTGGGCTACGGCGCGGCGCTGCTGCGGCCGGTGTTTGCGCGGCCGCGGGCGTGGCAGGTGCTGGAGGTGGTGATCGGCATCGCCATGTGGGTGATTGCCGCGCGTTTGCTGATCGGTTGAACCGAAGGAGCACGGATGCCGAGAAACGTCGAGATCAAGGCCCGCATCGACAGCGTCGAGGCGCTGTTGCCGCGCGCCGCCGCGCTGGCCGACCACGGGCCCGAATATATCCGCCAGGACGATACCTTCTTCCGCTGCGCCAACGGCCGGCTCAAGCTGCGCGAGTTCGCGCCGGACCGCGGCGAACTGATCTTCTACGCGCGCGCCGACGAGGCCGGCCCGAAAGAGAGCTTCTACATCCTGTCGCCGACGCCGTCGCCCGGCACGCTGCGCGCCGCGCTGGCCGCCGCGCACGGCGAGGGCGGGCGGGTGCGCAAGCTGCGCACGCTGTACCTGGCCGGACGCACGCGCGTGCACCTGGACCGGGTCGAGGCGCTTGGCGATTTCCTGGAGCTCGAAGTGGTGCTGGCCGAAGCGGAGAGCGTGGCGGACGGCGTGGCCGAGGCCCACGCCCTGCTGGCCCGCCTGGGCGTTCCCGCGTCCGCCCTGATCGAAGGCGCGTACGTCGACCTGCTGCGCGCGGCTCAGGCCACGCGCGCCGACACCGGCGCGTAGACCGGCGGGTGGTGGCGGCTGGTGCCGCTGCCGAAGATGCGGCCTTCGCGGATTTCGAGCACGTGGTCGCCCAGCGCCTCGACATCGGCCGGGTCGTGCGAGATCACCAGCATCGGCACGTCGAGGCTGGCCTGCAGCGTGCGCAGTTCCGCCCGCATGCGCGCGCGCAGCGCGGGGTCCAGCGCCGAGAACGGTTCATCGAGCAGGACGATGTCGGGCTGCGCCACCAGTGCGCGCGCCAGCGCCACGCGCTGCTTCTGGCCGCCGGAGATCTCCCCCGGGTAGTTGCCGGCGATGTCGGCCAGGCCGAAGGCATCGATCCAGCGCTGCGCCTGCGGATGCACCGCGCCGCGACGCGGGTTGCGCCAGCCGCGCGCCAGGCCGAAGCCGATGTTCTGGCCCACGGTCAGGTGCGGGAACAGCGCGTATTCCTGGAACAGGTAGGCCACCCGGCGTTCCTGCGGACGCACGTCGATGCCGGCGTCGGCGTCGAACAGGGTGCGGCCGTTCAGCACGATGCGGCCGCTGTCCGGGGTCAGCAGGCCGGCGATGGCGCGCAGCGTCAGGCTCTTGCCCGCGCCCGAGGGGCCGAACAGCGCAATGCGCCGGCTGGCCGAATCGAATTCGATATCGAGCCCGAAGTGGCGGTCGGCCGAGACCATCTGCTTGCGGATGCTGACGTGCATGCTCATGGCGATATGCGTGGCCCTGGCGTTAGCGGACGCGCGGGCGCAAGCGCCGGCGTTGGTAGAGTTCAGCGGGATTGCGCGCGGCCGCCGGCACCAGGCGTCCGGCAATCACCAGCAGCAGCACGCAGGTGACGGAAGTCACCAGCACCAGCAGGTTGGCGGTGTTGTCGTCGCCGGCCTGGACCGCCTCGTAGATGGCCACCGACAGCGTCTGCGTGCGCCCGGGCAGGTTGCCGGCGATCATCAGCGTGGCGCCGAATTCGCCCAGCGCGCGCGCAAACGCCAGCAGCACGCCGGCGATGATGCCGCGCGCGGCCAGCGGCAGCGTGACGCGGAAGAAGATGCCGGCCTCGGGCACGCCCAGCACGCGCGCGGCGTTTTCGAGCTGGTGGTCCACGCCTTCGAAGGCGGCGCGCGCGGACTTCAGCACCAGCGGGAAGGCGACGATGGTCGACGCCAGCACCGCTCCCTGCCAGGTAAAGACCAGTTCGATGCCCAGTCGCGCCAGCCACTCGCCGAACACGCCGCGGCGTCCCACCAGCACCAGCAGGTAATAGCCCAGCACCGTCGGCGGCAGCACCAGCGGCAGCGTCAGCACCGCATCGACCACGTCGCGCAGCGGCGAACGCCAGCGCGCCAGCGCCCAGGCCGCGCCGACGCCGAGCACGGCATTCAGCGCGGTGGCCCAGCCAGCCACCTTCAGCGACAGCAGCAGCGGTACCCAGACGGCATCCATGGCGTGCGCGGCGCGGCCTCAGGGCTTGTGGAAGCCGAAGCGCGACAGGATCGCCTGGCCGTCCGGCGAGGCGACATAGTCGACGAACTGTGCCGCTGCCTTCGGCTGGCGCGCCTGGCTGGTGACGGCGATCGGGTAGGTCACCGGCGTGCGGCTGGGCACTCGCACCGCCACTTTGACCTTGTCGGGCATCACGGTGGCGTCGGTGGCGAAGACGAAGCCGGCCTCGACCTCGCCGCGCGCGACGTAGTCCAGGCTCTGGCGCACGTTCTGCGCCGGCACGCCCTTGGCGGCGACCGCGTCCCACAGCCCGGCCGCTTCCAGCGCGCCGCGGGTGTAGCGGCCCACCGGCACCGAGGCCGGGTTGCCGTAGGCGATACGCCGGACTTCCGGGCGCGTCAGGTCCTGCAGCGAGGCGAGCGGCAGCTTGCTGTCGGCCGGCACGATCAGGACCACCTGGTTGGCGGCGAAGTTGCGGCGCGAGGCCGGCGCGATCACCTTCTCGGCCTCGGCCTTGTTCATCGCCTCCTGGTCGGCCGAGGCGAACACATCGGCCGGCGCGCCCTTGACGATCTGCTGCATCAGCACGTCCGAGGCGCCGAAGTTCAGCACCACGTGGGTGCCGGGGTGGGCGCGCTCGTAGGACTCGGCCAGCGCTTTGAAGGCGTTGGTCAGGCTGGCGGCGGCGGACACCACCAGGTCGGCGGCGAAGGCGGGCGGGGCGGCCAGCGCCAGCATCGCGGCGGCGGCCAGCATCACCCCGCGGCGGCGGGAACGGAAGGCAGGCATCGGAATCCTCGGGAAACGGCCGGCGGCGTGCAAGGCAGCGCGGCGAGGCCGGAGCGGGTGGACTGTCAGGCGCAATATACGTCTGTATATAGCGACGCGTCAATGATGCGCCATGACGGGTGTCAGGGGTATTCCAACCGGCAAAAGTGCTGTATCAGGGGCTGCGAATGAGCCCGGGGGCGGGAACGGCTGGCGCCTGCCCGGCGCCAGCCCTGCCGGCTTCAGGCCGGCGGCGTGCCTTCCTTGAACATGGATTTCAGCTGGCTGCGCAGCTCAGGCGTGTCCTGATGCTTGTGCACCGCCACCGCATGCTGGACCGCGGCTTCGAGCAGTTCGTCCTCGCTGTCGGCGCTTAGCGCGACCGTGCAGTGGGTGTCGCTCGGAAACTCGCGGCAATCGATAAACTTGCGTGCCATGATGCCTCCTGACGCCGGCCCGCAGGCTGGGCTGGAGCCGGTGCCTCAAGTATAGGCACGCCGCGCCTGCCGGTTGGCGCCCTACGGCACCGGCGTCAGCACCTTGCCGCCGGCCAGGAACGCGTCGAGATTCTGCAGCGTCAGCGCGGTCATGGCGGCGCGCGTCTCGTGCGTGCCGCTGGCCATGTGCGGCGCCAGCACGACATGTTCCATCGCCAGCAGCGCCGGCGGCACGTTGGGTTCGTCCTGGAACACATCGAGCCCCGCGCCGCCGAGCCGGCCTTCGGCCAGCGCCGCGACCAGCGCCGCCTCGTCGACCACGCTGCCGCGCGAGACGTTGACCAGGATGCCGCGCGGGCCGAGCGCATCAAGGATCTCGCGCGACACCAGTCCCGCGGTGGAGGGTCCGCCGACGGTGGCCACCACCAGGAAATCCGCCCACGTTGCCAGCGCCTTCAGGTCCGCTTCGAAGCGCCACGGCGCGCCTGTGCGCGGGCGGCGGTTGTGGTACGCGATCTCCATGTCGAAGCCCTGCGCGCGCCGCGCGACGATCTCGCCGATGCGGCCCAGGCCGAGGATGCCCAGCTTCTTGCCCGATACGCGCGTGGTCAGCGGGAAGCCGCCCTGCGGCCAGCGCCCGGCGCGCACGAAGCGGTCGCCATGGGCGATGCCGCGGGCCGCATCCAGCAGCAGCCCGAAGGCGAGGTCGGCGACGCAGTCGTTGAGCACGTCGGGCGTGTTGCTGACCTGGATGGCACGCGCGCGGGCGGCGTCCAGCGCGATCGCGTCATAGCCCACGCCGAAGCTGACGATGGCTTCCAGGCGCGGCAGCGCGTCGATCAGCGCGGCACTGCAGCCGTGGCGCGCCGAGGTGACCACCACGCGCACCTGCTGCCCCTCGCTGCGCGCCCAGGCCAGCGGATCGGCCTGCTGCCACAGCGCCGCGGCGCCGTACTGTTGCTGCAGGGTGGCATTGGTCTGCGGCGCGAGCGGGCCGACCTGGAGGATCTGGGGAGCGGGCATGGGGATGAGGAGGTCGAGGCGTGACCGGCAATGTTAGCGCAAGGGCTGACCCCGCGCCGGCGCCCGGCCGGCCGCGTGCGCGCAAGCTGTGCGATGTTCGGGCAGCGGCCGCGCACCACCGGCGCGGGGCGCGGGTTATGCTGCAATCCTCGCGGCCTGACGCCGCGCCACGCTTGTTCCACGTGCCATGACCACCATCTACCTCGCCGGCTTCGACGTGTTCCGCAAGGACGCGCGCGCCTGGGGCGAGCATCTCAAGGCGCTGTGCGCGGCGCATGGCTTCACCGGCCTGTATCCGCTCGACCAGTCCGCGCCCGAAGGCCTGTCCGGCCCCGACACCGCGCGCTGGATCTATGACGCCAACCTCGCGCTGCTGCGGCGCGCCGACCTGGTGATGGCCAACCTGGATGACTTCCGCGGCCCCGGCGAAGCGGATTCCGGCACGGCGTTCGAAGTCGGCTTTGCGGTGGCGCTGGGCAAGCCCGTGTGGGCCTACAGCGCCGATGCCGGCACGCTGCGCGAGCGCGTCACGGTGGCCACCGATGCCGACGGCACGCCGCTGGATGCACGCGGCTTTACCGTCGAGGACTTCGGCCTGGGCAAGAACCTGATGCTGGCGTGCCCGGTCCGGCTGGTGCAGGGTGGGGCGGCCGAATGCCTAGCGGCCATGGCCGCCGCCCGGCACGACATCGACGCGGCCGTCCGCAGCGGCGGCTAGCGCCGCAGCGCCTGCACGCCGGCCGCGATATCGTTGGCCGTGCTCGCGACGATCTCGCGATACGCCGCGACCACGCCGTCGACGGCGCCTGGCGCCGGCAGCTCGGCCTGGGTCCTGCCGCTGACCACCTTGCCATCGGGCAGCCGCCGCACGGTCCAGTTGATGGTGGCGCCGGCACGCTGGCCCACGTCGGCGTCCAGGCGCAGCACTTCGGTGGTGATGCGGTACAGCGGCTGCACGTCGGACAGCCCCTGCTGGTAGGTGTCGACCGCGCCCAGCGTGGCCTGCAGGCGTTGCGACAGCGCATCGCGCAGCTCGTCCGGCAGCGGCGACGACCAGCGCGACAGGTCCAGCAGTCGCACCCCGGCGTCGTTGCCGCCGCCGCTGTCGTTACCGCCGCGGCCATCGCGCACCACCAGCTGCGGCCGGTTGAGGCGCTCCGGCACGCGCACAGGTGCCACTTCCAGCCACAGCGTGTCCGTCGACGGCGCCGCTGCCGGCGCTGGCGCGGCAACCGCCGCCGGCCCTTGCGCCAGCGTGTAGTAGCGCGGCTCGGGCGAGGCGCAGCCCGCCAGCACCGCCGCGGCGGCGCTGGCGCAGACCAGGGTGAGCGGAAGGCGCTTCATCATTCTTTCTCCGGCTTGCCGCGCAACAGCGCTTCAGGGTGGCGTTCAAGGTAATCGGTCAGCGTGCGCAGCGATGTGGCGGTGCGCGTCAGCTCCTGCAGCATGCGGCGCGTGTCCTGCTGCAGCGGCGCGTCCGACGCCAGCGTGCCGTTGGCCGCGGTCAGGGTCTTGCGCGCGTCCTGCAGCGCGGCCAGCACCTGCGGCGCGACATCGCCGTTGAGCTGCTGCACCAGCTTGTCGGCGGTGGCCAGGGTCTTGTTCAGGGTGGCCACCGTGGTGCGCAGGTCCTGGCCGATCTGGTCGAACGGCACCTTGTCGATGCGGTTGACGATGTCGCCCACCTGCGCCTGCAGCTGGTCGAACGCGCCCGGCGTGGTGGCGAACTCCGGAATCGGCGCGTCCAGGTCGACCTTGGCCGGCGCCGCCTTCGGGAAGAAGTCCAGCGCCACGTACAGCTGCCCGGTGAGCAGGTTGCCGGTGCGCAGCTGCGCGCGCATGCCCCGCTGCAGCAGGCCCTGGATGATCTTGCGCGCGCGTTCGCGATCTTCGACGTCGCGTTCGCGGAAGCCCATGCGCGACGGGTACAGCTCGACCACCACCGGCATGCGGAAGGCGCGCTTCTCGCGCTGGAACTCGATGCCGATCGAACGCACCTGGCCCACCACCACGCCGCGGAAGTCCACCGGCGCGCCCGGCGACAGGCCGCGCACGGACTGGTCGAAATTGAGCACCGCCAGCGTCGGCGCCAGCTCTTCCGGCTCCTTCATCGCCTCGGCCTGGTCGCCGGCCAGCAGGAACTGGGTGTTCTCGGCGGCGGCGTCGGTGGCGGTGGTGTGGTCCGGCGCCTGGAAGGCGACGCCGCCCAGCAGCACCGTCACCAGCGATTGCGTCGACAGCTTGAGCCCGCCGGCATCGAGCTTCAGGTCGACCCCGCTGGCATGCCAGAAGCGCGTGTCGGCGGTGACCAGCTTGTCATAGGGCTTGTTGACGAACACGCGCAGCGTGATGTCGCGCCCGTTGGGATCGAGCTGGTAGGCCACCACCTGGCCGACCAGCACGCGCCGGTAGTAGACCGGCGAGCCGATATCGAGCGAGCCCAGCTCGGACGCGCGCAGCACGAACTGCTTGCCGGAAGCGTCGGTGGTCACCACCGGCGGCACTTCCAGGCCCTTGAAGTCGCGCGCCGAGTCCGTCGACTTGCCCGCGTCGACGCCGATATAGGCGCCCGACAGCAGCGTCTCCAGCCCCGACACGCCACTGGCGGCGAAGCGCGGGCGCACCACCCAGAAGCGGGTGTCGGCGACGGCGAAGTTCTCGGCGTCCTTGGTCAGGTCGATCGTCGCCACCACGTGCGAGCGGTCGCGCGCCAGGCGCACCGACTTGACCAGGCCGATGTCGACATCCTTGTAGCGCACCGCGGTCTTGCCGGGCGTAAGGCCTTCGGCGGTGCGGAAGCTGACGGTGATCTCGGGCCCGCGCGAGGCCAGCGTGTGCACCAGCAGCGAGATCCCGACCACCGCGGCGACGATCGGGATCAGCCACACCAGCGAGGGCAGCCAGCGCGCGCGGCGCCGGCGTTCGGGGCGCGGCAGGCCGGACGGAGGGGGCGGGGGCGGCGAGGGCGGCATGGCACCCGCCGGGGCTTGGTTGTCAGTGTCGGGCATTGTCAGGTTCCAGCGAATCCCACAGCAGGCGCGGATCGAAGCTGAGCGAGGCCAGCATGGTCAGCACCACGACCGCGCCGAAGGCGAGCGCGCCGCCGCCGGGGATGATGGTGGCCAGCGCCCCGGCCCGCACCAGCGAGGCCAGCAGCGCCACCACGAAAATATCGAGCATCGACCAGCGGCCGATCACCTCCACCAGGCCGTACAGCCGGGTCTGCTGCCGGATCCGCCAGCTCGAGCGGAAGTGCACCGACAGCAGCAGGAAGGTCAGGATCACCATCTTCAGCAGCGGCACCACGATGCTGGCGATCAGCACCAGCACGGCCAGCATGTGCGAGCCGGACAGCCACAGGTAGATCACCCCCGACAGGATGGTGTCCTGCTGCGTGCCGAGGATGGACTGCGTCACCATCACCGGCAGCATGTTGGCAGGAATATAGAGGATGTACGCGGCCAGCAGGAAGGCCCAGGTGCGCGCCAGGCTGTTCGGCTTGCGATGATGCAGGGTGGCGCCGCAGCGCGGGCAGGGCGCGCCTTCCAGCGTGCGCGGGCTGACCAGGTCGCAGGCGTGGCAGGACACCAGGCCCAGGCCGCTCGCGGTGGGCACCTGCGGCAGCGGGGTGTTCTCGTCGTCGTCGGTCAGTTCCGCCACCACCTCGCGCGCGAGCTGGCGCGGACGGGCCAGGCGTCCGGCGGGCTGCGGCGGCTGCGGCGGCTGCGGCGGCTGCGGCGGCTGCGGCGGCTGCGGCGGCTGCGGCGGCGTCATCGGCGCTCCTCGTCCGCCGCCGCGGCCTTGTCATCGGGCGTTTCCAGGTGGCGCCACAGGTCGCGCGGATCGAACGACAGCATCGCCGCCAGCACGATCACCAGCGCCGCGAACGACCACAGCGCAATGCCCGGCAGCACGCGCGCCATGGTCGAGAGCTTGACCAGCGTCACCAGCACGCCGATCATGAAGACCTCGATCATGCCCCACGGCCGGGTCTGGCGGATGCCGCGCACGATGCGGTCGAAGCCGGCCGGCATGCGGTGCTGCGCCATCGGCACCAGCAGGTAAATCATCATCAGCAGCTCGGACAGCGGGAACAGGATGGTGGTGGCGAACACCAGCGCCGCCACCAGCGCCATCTGGTCCGCATACAGCGCCTGCACCGCGCCCAGCAGCGTGGTCTGGGTGCGTACCCCTTTCAGGTCCATCTCGACGATGGGGTAGGCGTTGGAGATCAGGAACAGGATCAGCGCGGTGATCACCAGCGGCAGCAGGCGGTGGTAGTGGCGCCGGCTCTCGCGGTAGAGCTGGCCGCCGCAGCGCAGGCACAGCGCGCGCTCGCCGGGCGAGATCGGGGTGCGCTCGTAGACGGCGTCGCAGTATTCGCAGGCCACCAGCCGGTGCAGCGCGGCCGGCAAGGCGTCGGGCAGTGCGGTCTCCGGCGGGGCCGGGGGTACGTCGTGTGCCGCCATCAGCCGGATCGCTTGCCGGTGGCTGCCGGCGGCACATCGGGATTGTCGACCACGGCCGGGGCCGGTGCCGGCGCGGATGCCAGCGCCGCGCCCTGGCGCAGGTCGCGCTGCAGCTCGCCCTGCGAGCCGATGGTCCAGTCGCGCAGCAGGGCATAGGCCACCGCCAGCAGCGTCGGGCCGATGAACACGCCCAGGAAGCCGAACGCCAGCGCGCCGCCGAGCACGCCCAGCATGATCCAGATCAGCGGCATGCCGGTGCCCTTGCTGATCAGCAGCGGCTTGACGATGTTGTCGGCCATGCTGACCACGCCCACGCCCCACACCACCAGGAAGATGGCCCAGCCGGTGGCGCCGGTGTGGTACAGCCACAGCGCGGCCGGCAGCCACACCAGCGGCGGCCCGACCGGCACCACCGACAGGAAGAAGGTCACGAAGCCGAGGATGGCGGCGCCCGGCACGCCCGCGATCCACAGGCCGACGCCGGCCAGCACCGCCTGGATGAAGGCGGTGCCCAGCACGCCGTAGACCACGCCCTTGACGGTGCTGCCCGCCAGTTCCAGCAGGTGGTCCGCGCGCTCTCCGGCGATGCGGCGCATGCCGGCGCGCAGCCAGGCAATGGCGAACTCGCCGCCGGTGTAGAAGAAGAACGCCAGGATGATCGACAGCGCCAGCTGCCCCAGCCCGGCCCCGATCGACAGCCCCGCGCCCAGCAGCACGTGGCCGACCGGCGCGATCAGCTTGCGCAGGTTGGCGACCATCTCGGAATCGGCATTGATCAGGCTGTCCCACGAGCTTTGCAGGTAGCTGCCGACATAGGGCAGGCTGCTCAGCCACAGCGGCAGCTGCGGCAGCCCGTGCTCCATATAGCGGTCGACCAGCGCGGCGAGGTCGTCCAGGTGTGCGGAGAAACTGGCGCCGGCATAGACGAACGGGCCCAGCACGATCACCGTCGCCAGCAGCACGCAGATCAGCGCGGCCAGGCCGCGCCGGTTGCCGAGCCAGCGCGACAGCACGGTGTAGGGGTGCCAGGAGCTGAACGCCAGGATCGCGCCCCACAGCAGGGCCGTGGTGAACGGCGCCAGGACCAGCAGGGAGCCGCCGATCAGCACGATCAGCGCGAAGACGGCGGCGATTTTTTCGATTAACTGGCCGGAACTCATGGTTGGGGGTTCTCCGTTTGTCCCCTTTGAGAGTTGGGTGTGACGGGGACGGCGTAAATATAGCTTAAGGGGGAGGGTGGGTTGGGAAACGGGGGTTTTGGGGGCGGTTTTTGGGGGTGGTCGCTGTTGGTGACATGCTGTCGGCTGTTGAACCGTGTGGTTCCGCCCTCCTGGGCGGGTCACTTTTTGGCCGAGCGCCAAAAAGTAACCAAAAAACGCGTCGCCTGAGCGGTTGGCTAAGGCGGCGTTGGTGGTTCCAGCGGTGGTGACTCACGTTCAGGCGGATGGTGGTCCCACCCTGCTGACGCTACCTGGATGTGCCTGGCATTCAAGGTCGGATGGACGAACCCGACTTTAGGTCGGTGGCAGCCTGCTAACGACGTTATTGGTGGGGCGCCTACGGCTGCGCTGCGCGCGCTCCCAATCTCAGGTCTACTGCACTGGCACGGAGTGCATCGCTGCGCTCGCACGCGCTGTCGTGGCGCGTACACGGAAGCGAAGCGAATCGCGCGCACGCACCGAAAGCGCCAAGCGAGCGCAGCGAAGCGTTCCGTGCCAGGGCCGACGCCCTGCGATACTGACGGCGCAGCAGCCGTAGGCGTTCCTACGGTAGGGCCGGCAGCAGGGGCCACTGCGCGCTCTGGGCTCGTTCAACTACCAAGCCAACGCCCCTGCCACCGTGGCGCACCACCGCGGCAGGCAGTCTAGCTATGTGAGGAAGCTCGGCCCCGTACGAAAACGCCCGGGCACACTACGATCAGACATGCCGCCCGCAGGGCAGTAAACGCGCTTTTTGGTTACTTTTTGGCGCTCGGCCAAAAAGTGACCCGCCCAGGAGGGCGGAACCAGGCGGTTCAAAAGCCGACAGCATGTCATCAACAGCGCTGAAACCCGCGGCCCTCGCACCTCACCATCCCCCAGCCCCCCAGCTCCCCTTAATCCGGCACCGCCATCACCCCACTCTTCAACAACGCCGCCACCAGATCCGACTGCGTCACCATCCCCACCACCCGCCGCTGGTCATCGATCACCGGCGCATGATGCAGCCCGCCGTCGGAAAACGCCTGCGCCAGTTCCACCATCGGCTGGTCGGGCCGCGCGGTAACGACCGCCCGCGTCATCAGGTTGCGAACCGTGCCGGCCAGCCGCCGTGCCCCCGTGTCGCGCTGCGCCGCAAAGAAATCGCTCTGCGTGATGATCCCCTCCAGCCTGCGCGTCGCATCGACCACCGGCAGGGCCTTGATGCGATGCCGCGACAGCAGGTGCCCGGCTTCGTGCGCGGGCTGGTCCGGCGTTACCGTGATCACGTCCCGCGACATGATTTCGCCGCATAGCACGTTGCCGAAATGGCGGCGATAGGCGCGCAGTTGCGCCGCGACCAGGATCTGCTCGAGGTCGTCTTCCTCGATATCCAGGAATTCGCCACGCACCTTCAATGCCGCATCCAGGTCCGCGCGGGTTACGCCGACGCGCTGGGTGGGGGGTACGTCCCTGGTGCCATGCTGCACCGCGGGTTCGGGCGGGCGATGGGGGTAGCGCCGGCGCGACAGGTTGTTGAAGGCCAGCGCCATCATCAGCATCAGCATCGAATTGAACAGCACTGGCACGGCCACGAAGCCGAAGCCCAGCGCACTGACGGCCGGCCCGCCGAAGACGGCGGTGATGGCCACCGCGCCGCTGGGCGGATGCACGCAGTGGAACTGGAACATCAGTGCGATGGCGACGGCCACTGCGACGGCGGCGGCGAGGCCGGGGTCGGGGATCCAGCGCGCGCAGGCCACGCCGACCACCCCCGCGATCAGGTTGCCGCCGATGATCGACCATGGCTGCGCCAACGGCGACGACGGCACCGCGAACAGCAGCACCGCCGAGGCGCCCATCGGCGCGACGAACCAGGGATTGAAGCCGCCCAGGGTCTGGTGGCTGATCCATTCCGTGCACAGCAGGCCCAGCAGTGCGCCAAAGCAACTCTTGAGGCGCTCCTTGCGGCTGGCGGCGACCGGCAAGGGAACGAATGTGCGCAGCCAGGCACGGGCGTTATGCGCCAGGGCGGAGACGGGGGCGGTTTGCATTCTTGGGACGGGGGCGCTTTGGAATGGTGCACGTAATATATCACGGGGTGATATATCGGGTCGTTCTTGGTGCAGCGCATCCCGGCGATGGGGCATGCCGCACCGCACAAGGGCGCGGCAGGGTGAGGCGCGGCCGCAGGCAAGGCCCCGGCGGCCTTACTTGTAGGTCGACAGCAGGATGCTGGTCTCGGTGGCGCTGATGCCGTCGATCAGCCGGATCCGGTCGAGCGCGCGGTCGAAGGCCTCGAGCGTGTCGGCGCGCAGCTCGGCGATGATGTCCCAGCGGCCGTTGGTGGTGTGCAGCGCCTGCACGTTGGGCTCGCCGCGCAGCGCCTGCAGTACGGTGCGGGTCTTGTTGCCGTCGACGGCGACCGTCATCCAGGCGCGGATGCGGTGCGCCTCGGCCTCGGGCCGCAGGCGCACGGTGTAGCCGACGATAAGCCCTTCCTGTTCCAGTTTGTCGATGCGGTTCTGCACCGTCGCGCGCGATACGCGCAGCGCCTGCGCCAGTGCCGTCACCGGCGTTCGCGCGTTGTCGCGCAGGAGGGCAATCAGCTGCTGGTCGGTGGCATCCATCGGGCGGGGGCGATTGGCAAAGCGCCAGCGTAGTCTGGCGTTTTGCTCAATGGTAGGCGCAAACCGGGCAGTTTGCTGGCTTTTGGCTAACGCGTGCTTGCCCCAGAATTCCATCGACGGATGAATTTCCCTGACGCGATGCCGTCGCCCGCCATGCAACCAGGAGCTGCCGTGATCCAGACCGCCACCATCTTGCTGGTCGAGCCGACCTTCTACGACGTGTCGTACAGCATCAATCCGTGGATGGACCCGGCGGCCTGGGCGCGCGATCCGCACGGCATGCACCGCAATGCGATGCAGTCGTTCCATGCGCTGCGCGACGCGCTCGGCCGCGCGGGCTTCGCGGTGGAGCTGGCGCCGGGCGCGCCGGGGCTGCCCGACATGGTGTTCCCGGCCAACGCCGCCGTGGTGCTGGACGGGCGCGCGTTGCTGGCGCGCTTCCGCTATCCGCAACGCCGCGGCGAGGAAGCGCCGTTCGCCGACATCTTCGGCAAGCTGCGCGAGCGGGGGCTGCTCGACGAAGTCGCGCTGCTGCCGGAAGGGTGCTACCAGGAAGGCGCCGGCGATTGCATCTGGGACGCGGGGCGCGGCCATTTCTGGGCCGGCTTCGGCCCGCGTTCGTCGCACGAGGCGGCGCTGGCGGTGTCGCGCTATTTCGGCAAGGACGTGGTGGCGCTGGAACTGGCCACCGAGCAAAGCTATCACCTCGACGTGTGCTTCTGCCCGCTGTCGGGCGGCGAGGTGCTGTACTACCCGCCGGCATTCAGCGCAGCGGCGCTGCGCGAGCTGCGCGCGCGCGTGCCGGCGCGGCTGCGCATCGAGGCCAGCGCCGACGACCTGCGCCATTTCAGCGTCAATGCGGTCAATCTCGACGACCAGGTGGTGATGACCCGCACCACGCCGCACCTGCGCACCGAGCTGGGACGGCGCGGCTACCGGTTGCATGAGGTCGACCTGTCGCCGTTCATGCTGTCGGGCGGCGGCGCCTATTGCATGACCCTGCGGCTGGACCGCAGCAGCGGTCGCGGCGTCGCCGCGGCGGCTGCCTGAGCCCAGGCACGACAGCAACAGCGAGGGAGAGGGTCATGAAGAACACCGTCCGGTCATTGTTTCTCGACGCGACCGATGTCGCCCGGCTGGTGGTCGCGATCGGCGCGCAGGCAGCCATCGTCGACCTGGCCGCGCAGGTGCGCCAGGCGTTCGCGCGCTGGTCCGATTTCGACAAGTCCGCGCGGCTGGCCAGCCATTCCGCACGCGGCGTGATCGAGCTGATGCCGGTCAGCGACGGCAGCCAGTATGCGTTCAAGTACGTCAACGGCCATCCGCGCAATGCGCAGCACGGCATGCCCACGGTGATGGCGTGCGGCCTGCTGGCCGAGGTGGAGACCGGTTTCCCGCTGATGCTCGCGGACCTGACGCTGGCCACCGCGCTGCGCACCGCGGCCACCTCGGCACTGGCGGCGCGCGCCATGGCGCGGCCAGGCGCGGCCACCATGGCGCTGATCGGCAATGGCGCGCAGGCGGAATTCCAGGTGCTGGCGTTCCATGCGATGCTGGGCGTGCGCGAGATCGCCGCGTATGACATCGACCCCGCCGCCAGCGCGCGGCTGATGCGCAATCTTGCCGCCGTGCCCGGCCTGTCGATCCGGCGTGCCGATTCGATCGGGGCCGCGCTGGCCGGCGCCGACATCGTCTCGACCGTCACCGCCGACAAGACCCGCGCCACCATCCTGACGCCCGACCTGGTGCGGCCGGGCATGCACCTGAACGCGGTCGGCGGCGACTGTCCCGGCAAGACCGAGCTGCATGCCGATATCCTGCGCCGCGCGCGCATCGTGGTGGAGTACGAACCGCAGACCCGCATCGAGGGCGAGATCCAGCAGTTGCCCGCCGACGCGCCCGTGACCGAGCTGTGGCAGGTGCTGGCGGGCCAGGCCCCGGGCCGTGCCGCGGCGGACGAGGTGACCGTATTCGATTCGGTGGGGTTTGCGCTGGAAGACTACGCCGCGCTGCGCTGGCTCTACGCCGCGGCGCTGGCGCATCGCGCCGGCACCGCGGTGGAACTGGTGGCGATGCCGCCCGACCCGCGCAACCTGTACGGCTGGATGCTGGCGCAGGCGGAAGGCGATGGCGCCGGGCGGCCGGTGCCACGGCCGGCGGCCGTGGCCTGAAGCGTGACCCGGAGCTTCAGGCTGCGCGGCCCATCATCAGCTGCGCGCGCAGGAAGCCTTTGACCTCTTCGAGCGAGGGCGTCTTCAGGAACACCATGATGCCCCAGTGCTGCAGGGCATCGGCCACGCCGTCATAGGCCTGGCGGTTGGTGATGACGGCGAAGATCACGTGCTGGCTGGCAAAGAAGTTCTGCAGCTTCTCGACGGTGGCCGACTCGGCATCGTTGAGCTCGTCGACGTAGTAGAGCACCACGCGCGGATGCTCGCTGACGGAAGTGATGACGGTGTCGAGCACATCGTCCACCACCACGCTCTTGAGCGGCAGGCCCCATTTGCCAAGCTGGCTGTGGATGCGCTGCGCCTCCTGGTGGTTGGGGTGGAACACCACCAGGTCCAGCCCGTGCGGCGATGCCGACTCGGGGCCGATGCGCGTCGCCAGCAGGCGATGCACGGTTTCCTTGTGGATGCGCCGATGGCCGCCATTGGTCTTCCAGGCCCCCAGTTCGCCGCGCTCGACCATCTTCTGGACGGTGCCCAGTGAGACGTTGAGCAGTTTTGCCGCTGTACGCGTGCTGTAGTAAGGCTTTTCAGCCAGTGCCGGATCAAGTTTCATCCCATCACCCGTAGTCCATAGGCAGTCGCGCCGTCATGGCGCACGCGGCCCCTGGCACTGGCGCCGCGCGATTGTCACTGCCAACAGTTGACTGACCCTGTGTGCCCGGCCCGCTCCCCCGCCGGCCAGGCTGCTTTTTGTGGTTGTTTTGATCTTTTGTGCATTTCCAGCAAGCGCAGCACGGTCCCAATGTTTGGAGGTCTCGATGCTGGATTTGCTGGAAGCTAATAATATGCCGCAAACGACAAAGTATCTGTAGGAAAAAACATAAATCTGCGGGGCTTTTGTTTCTTAACGCACATTGAGTGCATTGTGATGACAACAGGGTTGTCAGTGCAGACCTGCCAGCGTCGTCATGGTTCCCATGACTGCAATGTCTGCAGCGCGTGCTGAATTCAGCGGGCGCTTCACAGTTCCCCGTAACGGTTCCGCGTAACGGTTCCGTTTAACGGTACCGCTTCAAACACCGCGTTACCGTCTGTTTCACAATCCGTACTTGCGCACCTTGTCGAACAGCGTGGTCTTGGCCACGCTCAGCGCTTCACTGGCGCGGCTGAGGTTGCCGTCGTGGCGGCGCATGGCGTCGGCGATCAGCGCGCGCTCGAACTGCTCGACGGCCTGCGCGAGCGACATGGCCTCGGGTGCGCTGCCGCCCTGGCCGGGATTGCAGCCGAGGCCCAGCACATGACGCTCGGCCAGGTTGCGCAGTTCGCGCACATTGCCCGGCCACGGGTAGGCCACCAGCGCCGACAGTTCCGCCGGCGTGGCCGGCACCGCGTCGCGCTCGAAGCGCAACGCGGCCTGCGCGACGAAATGTTCAAACAATGCCGGCACGTCCTCGCGCCGTTCGCGCAGCGGCGGCAGCTCCAGCGTGATCACGTTGAGGCGGTAGTACAGGTCGGCGCGGAACTGGCCGGCATCGGACAGCGCGCGCAGGTCGGCCTTGGTGGCGGCCACCACGCGGGTATTGACCGGTACCGGCTGGTTCGAGCCCAGGCGTTCCACCACGCGCTCCTGCAGCACCCGCAGCAGCTTGATCTGCAGCGGCATCGGCATGCTCTCGATCTCGTCGAGAAACAGCGTGCCGCCTTCGGCATGCTCGATCTTGCCGATGCGGCGGCGCGCGGCGCCGGTGAAGGAGCCGGCCTCGTGGCCGAAGATCTCGCTTTCGAACAGCTGCTCGGGCAGGCCGCCGCAGTTGATCGCGACAAAGTTGCGCGCATGGCGCTGGCTGGCCTCGTGCAGGCAGCGCGCGACCAGCTCCTTGCCGGTGCCGGTCTCGCCGTGGATCAGCACGTTGGCGTCGGTGCCGGCCAGGTCGGCGATCAGCCGGCGCAGCCGCTCGACCGCGGGCGAATGGCCGATCAGCCGGGTTTCGAGTTTCTCGCGGCCGGCCAGCCGTTCTCGCAGTTCTGATACTTCCAGCGCGAGCCGGCGCTGCTCGAGCGCGCGGCGGGTGGCATCCACAAGCTGCTCGGGCGAGAACGGCTTTTCCAGGAAGTCGTAGGCACCTTGCTTCATCGCCTGCACCGCCAGCCCGACGTCGCCGTGGCCGGTGATCATGATCACCGGCAGGGCGGGGTCGCGCGCGCGCAATTGCGCCAGCAGTGCCATGCCGTCCTGGCCCGGCAGGCGGATGTCGCTGACCACCACGCCGGCGTAGCCCGGGCCGGCCTCGCGCAGCGCAGCCTCGGCGCTGCCCACGCCGCGCGTGGCAATGCCTTCCAGGCGCAGGGCCTGCTCGCAGCCCAGGCGCACATCGGCATCGTCTTCGACGACCAGTACGGTCAGATCAGCCGGCATGTTCGGCATCCTGTGAATGGGAATCCAGCGCCAGCGGCAGCACCAGCGTGAAGCAGGCGCCGCCGTCCGGATGGTTGGTGGCGGACAGGCTGCCGCCGTTCTCGTTGAGGATGCCGGCCGACAGCGTCAGGCCCAGCCCCAGCCCCTGGCCCGCGGGCTTGGTGGTGAAGAACGGCTCGAACAGCCGCGCGAAGGCTTCCTCGGACAGGCCGGCGCCGTTGTCGCGCACAGTCAGGTGGACCATGCCGCCGGCCACGTGCGCATGCAGCGCGATGCGCGGGCCAGGCTTGCCGGCCACCGCGTCGAGCGCGTTGCCGAGCAAATTGACCAGCACCTGTTCCAGCCGGTTGGGGTCGCACACCACTGCCAGCGCCGGGTCGACATCGCGCTGCAGCGCCGGCTGCACCGCGTCGACGCGGGTCTGCAGCAGGAACAGCGCGTTGTCGACCGCCTCGGCCAGCTTCGCCTGGCGCCTGCCGTTGCCGGGCTTGCGCGCGAACGACTTGAGCGCGCCGGTGATGCGGCCCATGCGCTCGACCAGGCCGATGATGGTGTCGAGGTTGGCGCGCACCGTGGCGTAGTCGCCGCGCTCGAGGAACTTGCCGGTATTGCCGGAGATGGTGCGCAGCGCCGCCAGCGGCTGGTTCAGCTCGTGCGCGATGCCGGTCGACATCTGCCCGACCGCGGCCAGCTTGCCCGCCTGCAGCAGCCCGTCCTGGGCCTGGCGCAGCACGGTCTCGGCGCGGATGCGTTCGGCGACCTCGGCCTGCAGGCGCTGGTTCGAGGTGGACAGGTCGGCGGTGCGCTCGGCCACCTTGCGCTCGAGTTCGCTGTTGGCGGCCTCCAGCGCCGCGCGCGCCGCCAGGCGCTCGTTGATGATGCGCCGGCGCACGTTCCAGGCCGCGCCCAGCAGCAGCACGAAGGCGGTCAGCACGCCGGCCAGCGCCGCGGTGTTGAGCGCGGCCACGCGCGCCTGCGAGGTGTTGGTCAGCAGCGTCAGCTGCCAGTCGGTGCCGGGCAGCGCGGCATGCTGGGCCAGCATCGGCGGGCCGCGGCGCAGGCGCACCAGTTCGTCGCTACTGGTGTTGCCGGCACTGCCGTTGCCGTTGTTCACCTTGCGCACCAGGGTCAGCGGCAGCTGTGGCAGCGGGGCGCGGTTGTACTGCAGGCTGCGTGCCAGGCGCTCGCGCGCCTCGGCCGACAACGGTCGCAGCGCGGCCAGCTTCCACGACGGGTCCGAGGCCAGGATCACCACGCCGTTCTCGTCGGTCAGCAGCATCTGGCTGTCGGCACCCTGCCAGCGGTTTTCCAGCGGCTCCAGGCCGATCTTGACCACCGCCACGCCGACCGGGTTGTCGCGCTCGCCCAGCGGCGCCGACAGGTAGTAGCCGGATTCGCTGCGCGTGGTGCCGACGCCGTAGAAGCGGCCCAGCTGGCCCTCCATCGCCGAGCGGAAATACGGGCGGAAGCTCAGGTCTTCGCCAAGGTAGCTGTCCGGGCGCTGCCAGTTGCTGGTCGCCAGCACCTTGCCGTGCGCATCCAGCACATAGATCACGCGCGTGCCGGCGCGGGTATTGAGGGCGCTCAGGTATTCGTTGGCGCGCGCGGTGCGCGTGGCGTCGTCGGGGCGCAGCATCAGCGCGGCGATGCGCTCGTCCAGCGACAGCAGGCCGGGCACGTAGTCGTAGTGCGCCAGCTCGCTTTCCAGCGCCTGCGTGTACAGCCGCAGCTGCACCTGGCCGCGTTCGGCCTGGCGCGCCAGCGCGGTGTCGTAGGTGTAGCGGTAGCCGAGCGCGCCTGCCAGTCCGACCAGCACGGCCAGCGCCAGCAGCGCCAGCAGCGGCGCGGCGCCGCGCAGGCCGTGGGGCAGGCGCGCGCCGTTGGCCGCGGCCGGGGCAGCGGAGGTCGCCGGAGCCGCGGGACTGGCGGCGGTGGCGCGGGGGGTATCGCCGGGAGGGTGTAGCGGGCCGGTCATCAGGTGTTGGGCGAGGCAGGTGGCAAAGCCGCCGCGCCGGCAATGGCTGGAGCCTGGCGCGGGAGCCTACTTTTACCACACCAACGGGGGGTGCCGGCCGCCGCAATGCAAAAAGGCCCGGTTGCCTGATCGGCAACCGGGCCCTGGCACGCCTGGCGGACGGTGTTACTTGGCCGCCAGGACCTGGGCAGGTGCCAGGCCGGTGGTGGTATCCGCGGCGGGTTCATCCTCCTCGGACGTTACCGGCGCGCCGATGGCGCCTTCGCTTTTGGCGACGACGGCGGTGGCAATCGCATTGCCAAGCACATTGGTCACGGTGCGACCCATGTCGAGTACGTGGTCGATGCCCAGCACCAGCAGGATGCCGGCCTCCGGCAGGCCGAACATCGGCAGCACGGCGGCGACCACCACCAGCGAGGCGCGCGGCACGCCGGCGATGCCCTTGCTGGTGACAAGCAGGACCAGCAGCATGGTGATCTGCTGGCTCAGCGACAGCTCGATGCCATACACCTGGGCCACGAACAGCGCGGCGAACGAGGTGTACATGATCGAGCCGTCCAGGTTGAACGAGTAGCCCAGCGGCAGCACGAAGTTGGTGATGCGCTCCTTGACGCCGAAGCGGGTCAGCTGGTCGATCACCTTGGGGTAGGCCGATTCGCTGCTGGCGGTGGCGAAGCCGATCATCAGCGGCGCGCGCATCAGCTTGAGCAGGCGGAACACGTCGCGGCCCAGGAAGCAGTAGCCGCCGGCGATCAGCGCCACCCACAGCAGCGCCAGCGCCAGGTACAGGCTGCCCAGCAGCTTGGCGTAGACCACCAGCACGCCCAGGCCCTGCGCGGTGATCACGGCCGCGATCGCGCCGAACACGCCCACCGGGGCGAACGCCATCACGTAGTTGGTGACCTTCAGCATCACGTCGGCAAGGCCCTCGATGCCTTGCAGCACCGGCTTGCCGACGCCGTCCTTGACGGTGCCCAGCGCAAAGCCGAAGAACAGCGAGAACACCACGATCTGCAGGATCTCGTTGTGCGCCATGGCCTCGACGAAGCTCTTGGGGAACATGTGCGCGATAAAGTCGCGCAGGTTCAGCGCCCCGGTCTTCAGGTTCGAGGTGGCGTCCGCCGCCGGCAGCGCCAGGTTCATGCCGTGGCCGGGCTGCAGCAGGTTGGCCATGACCAGGCCGAGCAGCAGCGAGGTGACCGAGGCGCCGATGAACCACGTCATCGCCTTCATGCCGATGCGGCCGACGGCGCGGCCGTCGCCCATGCTGGCGATGCCGGCCACCAGCGTGGCGAACACCAGCGGGCCGATGATCATCTTGATCATCCGCAGGAAGATGTCGGTCAGGATGGACAGGTGGTTGGCGATCGATTTGGCGGTGGCGGCGTCCGGCGCCAGGTTGTGCGCGGCGGTGCCGGCCAGCACGCCTAGCAGCATCGCAATGAAGATCAGGGTGGGCAGTCGATTCAGTTTCATCGTGGATCAGGCCTGTGCGACCGTTCCGGTACCGGGACGGGCGACTGTGTATTGCAGGAAGGCTGGGCGACGTCGGGGCGCCGGGGCCGGCCGTGTCAGGGTTCAGCGCGGCAACAGGTGCCGGGGGTGCGCCGGGATGGCGACGGGGGTGGGCAAGGCAGGGTCGGTCATGGGTGTGTCCTCCTTTGTTTTTTCGGCATCGGCCGGGACGCTGGGAGCGTGCCGGCGTACCTGTCTGGCGCTGTGAGCGGCGGCCTATATTGCACGTGCCGTGCCAGCGCCAAGGCCTCGCCGGGGCTATGCAAGCTGTTGAATACAAAGGGGAAAATGATGTGATGCCGGCGCACGGTTCGGGAAACCGGATTGGCTGGCCACAGCGCCGTTCGGGAATCCGAACGGTGTTCTAGGTGTAAACCCGGGGTTTTGTGGGGTGCAGAGGGGGTGGGTTGCCGCTGGTTTGCGCCTCTCTGCCGCCGCTCGGGAGAGGGGCCGGAGTGGGGGCGGGAGGGGCGAAGACTGATGTCGGTGGGTGAAAACCGGAGGCGCTTTCTGCGGTGGTGCCTTGCTAGACCGCCCTCACCGCGGCCCTCTCCCCTGAGAGGGGAGAGGGAGCACACCGTCGGTGCGTTGGCGGTGGCGGGACTTCAGCCGCCCAGCAACCGGTAGCACAACCTTGCCGCCACCCGCGCGCCGCAGCCATCGCGGTCGTACCGCGGGTTGAACTCGGCAAGGTCCGCCACGCGCAGCTTGCCGCTGTCGCGCAGCAGCGTGGCGATGGCCTCGACCACCGCCAGCGGCACGCCGTACGCGGCCGGGGCCGAAACTCCGGGCATCACTGCGGCGGGCAGCACGTCGAGGTCGATGGTCAGGTAGACGTGGTCGGCATCGGCGACCCAGCGCTCCAGTTCGGCCAGGCGCGCGTCGAGGTGGCGCTCCTGCATGTCGGTGTCCTCGACATGGCGCACGCCCAGTGCGTGCGCGCGCGCGAACAGCGCTGCGGTGTTGGCCAGCCGGCTGACGCCAAGGCAGGCGTAGTCGAACGGCAGGCTGCGATGACGGCAGTCGGCGGCGATCTGGTCGAAGGGCGTGCCGGAGCTGCCGGGGCGGCTGCCGCGCAGGTCGAAGTGCGCGTCGAGATTGACGATCAGCACGCGGCCGCGGTCGCCGTGCGCGTCCAGGTGCATGCGCAGGCCTTGCCACGTGCCCCAGGCCACTTCATGCCCGCCGCCCAGCACCAGCGGCCAGGCGCCGACCGCCAGTTCGGCGGCGACGGCTTGCCCGAGCCGCTGCTGCGCGTGCTCCAGCGCATCGCCTTCGCAGTGGATGTCGCCGCCGTCGATCAGGCGGCCGATGCCATGCGCCGGCACGCCGGCCAGCGCGCGGCGAATCTCGCGCGGGGCGGCGGCGGCGCCGGGCCGGCCCTGGTTGCGCACCACGCCGGCGTCGCAGCAGAAGCCCAGCAGCACCGGCACGCCGGGCGTGCGCGGCGTGGCGGGGCCGGCGACGATATCGAACAGGCGCCGGGTGTCGCCGGCCTCGCCGGTATCGCGGCGGCCGCGCCAGACCGTCTCGTGGCCGGCGGGGGCCGTGGCTGCCGTGGGGTCGGGCGCCGGCGCGAACTCTGCCAGGTCGCTCATTTCAGCCGGCGCCCCAGGGTTTCGGGCACCATCAGCAGGCCGAGCAGCGATACCAGGCCGCAGCCGATCACGTAAAGCGCCGGGGCGTTGACGTCGCCGGTGACCTGGATCAGCTGGGTCGAGAAGTACTGCGCAAAGCCGCCGAAGATGGCGATGGCGACGCAATAGGCGATCGACAGGCCGGTGGCGCGCAGGCGCCTGGGCAGCACCTCGCTGACCAGCACCATCGACGCCGGCGCGGTCATCGACATCGGCACCGACAGGCACGCCACCACCACCAGCAGCCGCGCCAGCGAGGGCTCGGCATTGATCAGCACGAACGCCGGGTACACCATCGCCAGCAGCGCCACGCGCGACCACAGCACCACGGTCTTGCGGCCGACGCGGTCGGCCAGCCAGCCGGCGAACGGCGACAGCGCCACCTGCACCGCGGCGGCCACGCAGCCGGCCCAGATGCCCAGCGACAGCGGCATCTTCAGCACGCTGACGGCATAGTTGCTGAGGTAGTAGACGACGATATAGGTGGAAGAGGCCAGGCCGATCATCAGCAGGATGCTGGCAAAGACTTCGCGCGCATGCTGGCGCAGCAGCGGCCATTGCGCGGCGTGCTCGCCGTGGTGCGCGGGCGTGGCGGTCTCTTCCAGGCGGCGGCGGATCAGCAGGCCGACCGGGATCACCAGGATGCCGATCAGGAAGGCCAGGCGCCAGCCCCAGGATTCCAGCTCGGCCGGCGCCAGCAGATTGCTCAGCACCAGCCCCGTGACGGCGCCCAGCAGCGCCGCCAGGCCCTGGCTGAACGGCTGCCACGCGGTATAGAAGCCGCGCGTGCGGTCGTCGGCGTATTCCAGCAGCAGCGCGGTCGACGCGCCCATCTCGCCGCCGATGGCGAAGCCCTGCACCAGCCGCGCGATCACCACCATGACCGGCGCGAGGATGCCGATCTGCGCGTACGGCGGCGTCACCACGAAGATCAGCGAGCTCAGGCCCATCAGCCACAGCGTCAGTGCCACCGCCGGCTTGCGCCCGGCGCGGTCGGCGTACATGCCGATCAGCAGGCCGCCGAGCGGTCGCATCAGGAAGCCGACGCCGAAGGTGGCGAACGACATCAGCAGCTGGCCGGCGGGATTGTCGACGGGGAAGTACAGGCGGCCGATCAGCGTGGCAAAGAAGCTGTAGACCACGAAATCGTAGAACTCGAGGCCGTTGCCGATGGTGATGGCGGCAATGGCGCGCGTGCGCGACAGGGGTGGGGTATGGGCGCCGGCCCGGGCGCCGGCGACACCATCGTAGGTGGGCGCAGTGGTATCGGATGGCATGCGGTTGTCTCCTGTGAAATGCGTTGGTTTGCTCCCCTCTCCCGCTTGCGGGAGAGGGGCGGGGGAGAGGGCGGGCGTTCGCAATGACGACACGCCTTCCTCCGTGGACACGCCGGCCCTCTCCCCCGGCCCCTCTCCCACTGGCGTGGGAGAGGGGAGCAAACACGAGGTTCTAACTTGAACTGAACGCTGGTCAGTCGCGCAGCATCGGCAGGTCCAGGCCCTGCTCGCGCGCGCAGTCGACGGCGATCTGGTAGCCGGCGTCGGCATGGCGCATCACGCCGGTGGCGGGGTCGTTGTGCAGCACGCGGGCGATGCGCGCGGCGGCTTCATCGGTGCCGTCGCAGACGATCACCACGCCGGAATGCTGCGAGAAGCCCATGCCCACGCCGCCGCCGTGGTGCAGCGAGACCCAGGTGGCGCCGCTGGCGGTGTTCAGCAGCGCGTTCAGCAGCGGCCAGTCGGACACGGCGTCCGAGCCGTCCTGCATCGCTTCAGTCTCGCGGTTGGGGCTGGCGACCGAACCCGAGTCCAGGTGGTCGCGGCCGATCACCACCGGCGCCGACAGCTCGCCGCTGCGGACCATCTCGTTGAACGCCAGGCCCAGCCTGGCGCGCAGGCCCAGGCCGACCCAGCAGATCCGCGCCGGCAGGCCCTGGAAGCTGATGCGCTCGCGCGCCATGTCGAGCCAGCGGTGCAGGTGCTCGTCATCGGGGATCAGTTCCTTGACCTTGGCGTCGGTCTTGTAGATGTCCTGCGGATCGCCCGACAGCGCGGCCCAGCGGAACGGGCCGATGCCGCGGCAGAACAGCGGGCGGATATAGGCGGGCACGAAGCCGGGGAAGTCGAAGGCATTGGCCACGCCTTCTTCCTTGGCCATCTGGCGGATGTTGTTGCCGTAGTCGAAGGTCGGCACGCCCAGCTTCTGGAAGTCCAGCATGGCTTGCACATGCGCGGCCATCGAGGCCTTGGCGGCCTTCACCACCACGGCCGGCTCGCGCTGGGCGCGCTCGCGGTATTCGTCCCAGCTCCAGCCGGCAGGCAGGTAGCCGTTGAGCGGGTCGTGCGCGCTGGTCTGGTCGGTGACCATGTCGGGGCGCACGCCGCGGCGCACCAGTTCGGGCAGCACTTCGGCGGCGTTGGCGCACAGCGCGATCGAGATGGCCTTGCCCTGCGCGGTGTAGCGGTCGATGCGGGCGAGCGCGTCGTCCAGGTCAGTGGCCTGCTCGTCGACATAGCGGGTCTTGAGGCGGAAATCGATGCGGCTCTGCTGGCATTCGATGTTGAGCGAGCAGGCGCCGGCCAGGGTCGCGGCCAGCGGCTGCGCGCCGCCCATGCCGCCCAGGCCCGCGGTCAGCACCCAGCGGCCCTTCAGGTCGCCGTGGTAGTGCTGGCGGCCGGCTTCGACGAAGGTTTCATAGGTGCCCTGCACGATGCCCTGGCTGCCGATGTAGATCCAGCTGCCGGCGGTCATCTGGCCGTACATGGCCAGGCCCCTGGCGTCGAGTTCGTTGAAGTGCTCCCAATTGGCCCAGTGCGGCACCAGGTTGGAGTTGGCGATCAGCACGCGCGGGGCGTCGCGATGGGTCTGGAACACGCCGACCGGCTTGCCCGACTGGACCAGCAGGGTCTGGTCGTCTTCCAGGCGGGTCAGGGCCTCGACGATGCGGTCATAGCATTCCCAGTTGCGGGCGGCGCGGCCGATGCCGCCGTAGACCACCAGTTCCTTCGGGTTCTCCGCGACCTCGGGGTCGAGGTTGTTCATCAGCATGCGCAGCGGGGCTTCGGTCAGCCAGCTTTTGGCCGTCAGCTTGGTGCCGCGCGCGGCGCGGATTTCGGTGTCGCGGAAACGCGTGGGTTGGGTGGGGCTCTGGGTCACGGGAAACTCCTTCGGTCTGGCGGGTCTGGAACGCGCGCTTTGGTCAACGCATAGGCATGTATGTTCCTGTATATACAAGTACGTATGAATCGGGGTAATCCCGTAGGATGGCGGGCGCGATGCGCCGTTTTCGTTACAAAGGCGGGAAAGGTTCCGGTTTCGGCACCGGGCCTAGGACGTGAAGCGGCCTTCCAGGCGATGCAGCGACCCCGGGTGCACCAGCCGCACCGACGTCACCACGCGCCCGGCGGACCAGGTGCGGCGGCGGATCAGCAGGCATGGTTCGCCGCGTTCGATGGCGAGCAGCTCGCACTCTTCCGGCAGCGCCAGCACGGCCTCGACCACATGCTCACCCTCGGTCAGCGGGGCGATGCGCGACAGGTACTGGTAGGGGGTTTCGCTGCCGAAATCCTGCGCCAGGTAGTCCGGGGCGACCGCGGCATTGACATAGCGGTCTTCCAGCTGGATGGCCACGTCGTCCTCGTAGTGGACGATCACCGAATGGAACACCCGCGCCTCCAGCGCGACCTCCAGCGCCGCGGCCTGCGCCGGACCGGCGCGCTCGGCCGCGAGGCTGATCACGCGGGCGCGATGGCGATGCCCGCGCGCGGCGATGTCGTCGGCGATATTGTTGACCGCGTACAGCGCAGTGCGCCGCTTGGGCTCTGCGACGAAGGTGCCGACCCCCTGCAGCCGCACCAGCATGCCTTCGGAGGTCAGTTCGCGCAGCGCGCGGTGCACGGTCATGCGGCTGACGCCAAGCGCCTCGACCAGCTCGGTCTCGGACGGCACGCGGTGATGGGGCGGCCAGCTGCCGTCAGCAATCCGGCTGCTGATGTGCTGCTTGACGCGCGCATACAGCGGCGCCGGCATCGGGTCGGACACGAGCGACAACGGGTTCCCCTTGGTTTCGGCCAGGCGGCCATGCGACAGGCGCCGAATGTATCACGGCCGCTGCGCGGGCAGACCGGCCGGCTATGAGGCCTGCGCGTTGCGCTGCGCGTAGCCGGCCAGGAACACGTCCAGCGCCACCGGCCGCCCGATCGCATAGCCCTGCGCGTAATCCACGCCGATCGCGCGCAGCGCATCGAGGGTGCGTTCGTCCTCGACCCATTCCGCCACCGTGCGCACGCCCAGGCGGTGTCCGATGTCGTTGATCGAGCTGACGATCTCGCGGTCCACCGCGTTGTCGGCCAGCTGCCGGATAAAGCTGCCGTCGATCTTGAGGAAGTCCACCGGGAACTGCTTCAGGTAGGCGAACGACGACAGGCCCGAGCCGAAGTCGTCCAGCGACACGGTGCAGCCCGCGCGCCGCATCTCCGCCACCAGTCGGTTGGCCGCGGCCATGTTGTTGATCAGCGCGGTTTCGGTGATTTCCAGCCGGATGCGGCTGGCGGGCAGGGCGCTGGCTTCCAGTTCGGCGTGCAGGAACGGCAGCAGGAACGGCTCGCCCAGCGAGTTGGCCGACAGGTTGATCGATACGGAAAGCCCCGGCACCGCGCCCAGCCGTTCGCCGTAGCCGCGCAGCACGTTGCGGATGACCCAGCGGTCGACATGGCCCATCAGGTCGTAGCGCTCGGCGGCGGGAATGAAGGCGCCGGGCAGGATCAGCTCGCCGTGCTCGTCGACCATGCGCACCAGGATCTCGATATGGCGGTGGGCGCTGTCGTCCGCGTTCTGTTCCGGCTGCAGCGCGCGGATCTCCTGCGCGAACAGGCGGAAGCGGTTGGCCTCGAGCGCCGAGTGGATGCCGGCGGCCACTTCCAGCTCGCGGTGGTGGCGGCGCGCGTCGCTCTCGTCGCGGCGGTACACCGAGACCCGGCTGCGGCCCGCGGCCTTGGCCGCATAGCAGGCCACGTCGGCGCGGCTCATCAGTTCGCTGACCGGCGGCACGTCCAGGTCGATGGCGGCGATGCCGATGCTGGCGCCGATGTCGTACACGCGCCCTTCCCACGGGAAGCGGCGCCCGCGGATGGCGTCGATCACGCCCTGGCACACCTGCTCGGCCTGGTCGACGGTGCAGTCCTTGAGCAGCAGCGCGAACTCGTCGCCGCCCAGGCGCGCCAGCACGTCGTCCGGGCGCACATGGTTGCGGATCAGGTAGCCGAGCTCGCGCAGCAGCACGTCGCCGGCGCCGTGGCCGGCGGTGTCGTTGACGATCTTGAAGCGGTCCAGGTCGATAAAGCACAGCGCGGCGCGATGGCCGTGCAGCCGCGCCGCGTCGCACGACTCGCGCAGGCGCTTCTCGAACCAGGTGCGGTTGGGCAGGCCGGTCAGCGCATCGTGCATGGCCGAGCGCGCCAGCTCGCGCTGCAGCGCGCGCGCGGCGGTGATGTCCTGGAACACCAGCACCGCGCCCAGCACCTCGCCGCGCGCGGTCAGCACCGGCGCGGCCGAGTCCTGCACGTCGTGGCGCTCGCCGGTCAGGCTCTGCAGCACCGCGCCTTCCTGCAGGTAGGCCGGCGTCAGCGTGCGCAGGCAGGCCTCGACCGGGCTCGGGATGGGCTCGCCGGTGCTCTCGTCGACGATGCGGAAGACGCGTTCCAGCGGCAGGCCCGTGGCGGCGGCCATGGTCCAGCCGGTCAGCTGTTCCGCGATCGGGTTCATGAAGGTCACGTGCATGGTGGCGTCGGTGCAGATCACCGCATCGCCGATCGAGCGCAGCGTGATATGCAGGCGCTCCTTCTCCTCGAACAGCGCCTCGGTCAGGCGGCGCTGCTCGGTGGTGTCCCAGTTGGTGCCGACCAGCGCGTGGGCGGTGCCGTCGGCGCCGCGGGTCACCATCGCCATCGCGCGTACGTGGCGCACCTCGCCGCCGGGGCGCACGATGCGGTATTCGGTATCGAACGGCGATTCGCCCCGGATGGCGCGGCGCATCTCGGCGCGCACGCGGCTGACATCGTCGGGATGCAGCAGCGCGATCCATTGCTCCGACAGCGGCGCGCCGGCGGCCGGGTCGGTGCCGTGCAGCGCATGCATGCGCGCATCCCAGGTGATGCCGGCACTGGCAAGGTCCCATTCCCAGATGCCCACGCCGCCGGCCTCGACCGCAAGCTGGATGCGCCGCGACAGCCGTTCCAGCTCTTGCTGCGCCAGCTTGCGCGCGTGGATGTCTTCCACCTGCGTGATGAAGTGCTGCGGCTCGCCGGTCTGCTCGTCGCGCACCAGCGAAACTGCCAGCAGCACCCAGCGGTAGTGGCCGTCCTTGTGGCGGTAGCGCTTTTCCAGGCGATAGGCCTCGACCTTGCCGGACAACAGGTTGGCGACCTGGCGCAGGTCGCCGGTGAGGTCGTCGGGGTGGGTCAGCTGCTGGTAGCTCAGCTCGCGCAGTTCGGCCGCGCTGTAGCCCAGCAACTCGGTCATGGCGCGGTTGACGGTCTGCCAGCGCCCGTCCATGTCGACCAGCGCCATGCCGATGGCCGAATGTTCCATGGCCTGGCGAAAGCGCTTGTCGCTGCTGCGCAGGCTGGCGCGGCCGTGCCGGTTCTGCTCGGTCAGGTAGGCGATGCAGACCGGCAGCACCATGATCACCGCGGCCGACAGCGGCACCGCTTCATGGCGGTGCGACAGCAGCATCAGCGCCTGCAGGCACAGCGTGGCTACCAGCGCCAGTAGCGCGGTGGCAAACGGATTGCCGGCCAGCGCCAGCAGCACCAGCGGCAGCGACATCGCCGCGAACGGGTCGTGGCCCTGCCAGTGCGCGAAGGAGCCGATGGCCAGGCTCAGCGCCAGCGCGCCCGCCTGCGGCGCCAGCATCGGCCGCGCGGCGGCGGCGCGCACGCGTACCCCGGTCATCGACAGCATCAGCGGCAGCAGCAGCGCCATGCCCAGCGCGCTGGCCTGCCACCAGGTCCACCACACGGGCGCGAAGCGGCTGCCCTCGACCGCGGCGATGGCCGCCGCGCCGGCGGTGGCGCCCACCATCGGCGCCAGGATGCCGCCGACCGCCAGCATCACCGCGAACGCGGCCAGCGGGCCGTGGCGCCCGGTCACGCCATGCCGGTCCAGCAGGCGCAGCAGCAGCAGCGCGGACAGCATCTCCGCCAGGTTGGCGCCGGTCAGCATCAGCGCGGTGCCGACGCTGTCGCCGGCGCCGTGGTTGGCCAGCACGCTGGCCACCGCCATGCCGGCCAGCAGCCACGGTCCTTCCGCACGGGGCCGGTGCAGCAGCAGGCCCAGCCCGAACGCGTTGGGCAGCCACACCGAGGCCACGGTGCCGGGCAGCCGCGCCAGCCACAGCGCCGCCGCCGCCAGCACGAAATAGGCGGCGCCGGCCAGCAGCAAGGGCAGCCAGCGGCGCGGCGCGGCGGAAGGGGCTGGGGCAGCCGGAAGGCTCGGCGGGGCCGTGTCGGGCGTCATGGACGAGAACGAGGCAAAGGCGGTGCGATGCGGGTGGGAAGGAGGCGGCGTGACCGGCGCGCCCGGCGGCATGCCCCCGGAACGCCCGGACAGACTGCCGCCCAGCGTAGGGGCAATGTAGCGAGGATAAGCGCATGGCCATCGGCAGGACAGGGGGCAGGTTGGGGGGTTACTTGCCTCTGGTGTTGGGGGCGATTTTTTGGTAGGGGCGGCAAGCGCGGGGTCCGCGATGCCGGTATCCGCCTCGATAACCTCCCCGGTAATCGCGCCGCCGCGCCCCAGCGCCGATCATGCAGCCATGGCCTGACGCCAGGCCCCAGACCCTGACCACCCAAGCCCGAGGAGAAAGCCATGTCCGCTGCCACCCAGTCCCCCCACGCTGAACACGCCACCACCCTTGCCGACCGCTACCTCGCGGCCTGGAACGAGACCGATGCCGCGCGCCGGCGCGAGCTGATCGCGGCGGCGTGGACGGAAACGGCGAGCTATGTGGATCCGCTGATGCGGGGCGACGGTCATGCCGGCATCGACGCGATGATCGCCGCGGTGCAGGCGAAGTTTCCCGGTTTCCGCTTCACGCGCGTCAGCCCGGTCGATGCCCACGGCGAACACCTGCGCTTTAGCTGGGAGCTCGGCCCCGCCGGCGAAGCGGCGCTGGTGGTCGGCACCGACTTTGCCACCGTGTCGGCCGATGGCCGGCTGGCGCGCATGACGGGCTTTATCGACCGGGCCCCGGCCGGGCTTGCCTGAGCGCCGCGCGCGCTGCCCTGTGTGGCCTTTCCCACCGACAGCCCCCCGGCCCCTGGCGGCAAGCTGCGGCATCCAGTGCGGCGGACAGGGGGCGGCAAATGGCGCGGGTTCTGCGGAGGGCGGCATGGGTGCTCGCCGGCACGGCTGCAGTCGTGGCCGCGGCGGCGTTCGCCGCGGCGTGGGTGGGCGAGCGCAAGGCGCAGCGCGTGGTGGAGATCCAGGTCGCTCCCGTCGCCATCCGCGAGGATCCCGCCGCCATCGCGCATGGCAAGTACCTGTATGAATCGCGCGGCTGCATGGAATGCCATGGCGCCGGCGGGGGCGGCAAGCAGGTGATCGACGACCCCGGCGGCCTGCGCGTGCGCGCGCCGGACCTGACCCCCGCCAATCCGGACATCGCGGCCTACCAGCCGGTGGACTGGGTGCGCAGCATCCGCCATGGCGTGGCGCCGTCGCACCGCCCCCTGCTGGTGATGCCCAGCGAAGACTACAACCGGCTGAGCGATGAGGATCTCGGCGCCCTGATCGGCTACCTGCGCACCCTCCCGGCCGCGATGGGCGCGCCGGCCGAGATCACCATGCCGTGGCTGGTGCGGGCCCTGTACGGCGTGGGCGTGGTGCAGGATGCAGCGTCCAAGATCGACCACAGCCTGCCGGCGCAGCAGGCGATGGTGCCGGAGCCGACGCCCCGGTATGGCGCCTACGTGGCCAATGTCTGCCTGGGATGCCACGGGCCGGCGTTTCGCGGCGGCAAGATCCCGGGGGCGCCGCCCGACTGGCCGCCGGCCGCGGACCTGCGCCCGGGGCCGGGCGGCGCGATGGCGCACTATGGCCAGCCCGCGGCGTTCATCGAGATGATGCGCAGCGGCAAGCGGCCCGACGGCACCGCGCTCAGCCGGGTGATGCCGTTCGATTCCTTCGGGCGCATGAACGATACCGAGCTGACCGCGCTGTACCTGTTCCTGGCCGGCTTGCCGCAACGCTAGCCGCGTGCCAGCCTGCGCCCGGCGGCGATGCCGGGCAGTTCGACCCAGCGGTGCAGCAGCCAGGCCAGCGCCAGTGCCAGGCCGGCATCGATGGCAAAGCGCAGCAGCTGCATGGCAGTCTGGTCCGGGCTCAGCTCGGGCATCAGGCGCTTGACCGCCTCGATCACGGTGGGGTGGGTCAGATAGAGGGCGTAGGACAGTTCGCCCAGCCAGATCAGCGCGCGCGGCACGCGCAGCATGCCGGTGTGCTCGGCCGCGACCACGCCGGCCACCAGCAGCGCGGCGGGCAAGCCGCGCCCCGCCAGGCTGAAATCCGGACCGACCAGCGGCAGCGACAGCGCGAACGCCGCGCTGCCGACGGCCAGCAACGCCAGCGCCAGTGCCGGGGTCAGCCAGTGCCGCCAGCGCGCATAGGCCCAGGCCAGCCCGCAGCCCAGCAGGAACTCCAGCACCAGCGGATTGCTGACCATGGCCAGCCATGGCGCCGCGAACGGATAGCCCTGCGCGGGATCGGCCACCAGCATGCCGAAGCGCCACCACGGCAGCACCAGCGTGAACAGCGCGAACACCCCCAGCACCACCAGCAGCGCGCGCCGCCCGGCCAGCAGCAGCCCCAGCGCAAACACCGCGTAGAACGCCAGCTCGTAGTTAAGCGACCAGCCCACGTACAGCGCCGGATAGCCGTAGTAGGGCGCATGGCTGGTGGCAGTCGGCAGGAACGCCAGCGACGCGGCGAACAGCGCCGGCGTGACCGGGTTGAGCAGCAGTGCATGGAGCGCCGACATGGTCCAGTACGGCGGTGCCAGCCGGCAGAGGCGCCGGATCATGAAGCTGAGCGGGCGCTCCGGACGCGGCCGGGCCAGCACCGCGACCCAGGCGATGATGAAGCCGCTGATGACGAAGAACACGTCCACGCCGACATGGCCGCGTTTGATGACGTTGTGGGTCAGCCAGTTCAGCACCGGCGCGTTGGCGCCGCCCAGCGTGAGCCCGGAGTGATAGACCACCACCAGCGCCGCTGCCAGCCCGCGCAGGGCCTGGATGCTGTCGAGCCGCGCCACCTGCGGTGGCTGTGCCGCGCGGGCGCGGGCCGTGGGCGGGGCGGTGATGCCGGGCGCGCCGGCGGCGTCAGGGGATGGGGCCGGGGCCGTGCGGGCCGCGGCAAATGGATTATCTGGAATAGTCGACGGCACTGTTTCAGTAGAGGGAACCGGATCGATTCGAATCGCAAGGCAATCCATGAGGGACAGCCGTCGCTTGCACAAAGTTCGTGCAACCTGCGCTGACGGGCAGGGTAGTGCGCAAAGCGCCCGGCAAAGTGGCGCAAATTGCACTATCCTCACTTGTCCGTTGCGCCGGGCTGCGGCGCACAGGCAATGACCAGCGGGCAACGTACCCAAGGAGTGTCCCCCCATGACCACCCTCTCCATCAACGTCAACGGCAAGACCCGTGAAGTCGACGTGGACCCGTCCACGCCGCTGCTGTGGGCGCTGCGCGACAACCTTTCAATGACCGGCACCAAGTTCGGCTGCGGCATGGCCGCGTGCGGTGCCTGCACGGTCCACGTCAACGGCCAGGCCACGCGCAGTTGCGTGACGCCGGCCTCCTCCGTCGCCGGTGCGCGCATCACCACCATCGAAGGCATCGGCACCGACCGCGTCGGGCGCGCCGTGATGGACGCCTGGCTCAAGCACGATGTCGCCCAGTGCGGCTACTGCCAGAACGGCCAGGTCATGAGCGCCGTCGGCCTGCTGCGCAGCAAGCCGCGGCCCACCGACGCCGAGATCGACCAGGCCATGGCCGGCAACCTGTGCCGCTGCGGCACGTACCAGCGCATCCGCGCGGCGATCAAAGACGCCGCCCGTGCGCTGGCCTGAGCGGGAGCGAACCGATATGCGTATCCGAGGCATCGAAGCCCTGGCCGGCGGCCAGGCAGGCAACAGCGGCGAAGCACGTGCCGACGCCGGCGTGGCGACGCTGGACCGCCGCGGTTTCTTGAAGCTGACCGGCCTGGCCGGCGGCGGACTGGCGCTGGGCGTGGCACCGCTGGCGCAGGCGCAGGAAGGCGGCAAGCCCAAGGCGCCGCCGGCGGCGCCGCAGGCGTTCCTGATCATCGCGCCGGACAACACCGTGACCGTGGCCGTGAACCGGCTCGAATTCGGCCAGGGCGTGCATACCGCGCTGCCGATGGCGCTGGCCGAAGAGCTGGATGCCGACTGGCGCAACGTGCGCGCGGCGCTGGCCCCGGCGGGCGATCCGTACAAGGACCCCGGCTTCGGCATGCAGATGACCGGCGGCTCCACCGCGCTGAACCACTCGTTCCAGCAGTACCGCGAACTGGGCGCGCGCGCGCGCGCGATGCTGGTCGCGGCCGCGGCGCAGCGCTGGAAGGTCGACCCGGCCAGCTGCAAGGTCGAGCAGGGTGTCGTCACCTCCGGCAGCCAGCGCGCCACCTTCGGCGAACTGGCGCCGGCGGCGATGGAGCTGCCGGTGCCGCAGCAGGTCACGCTGAAGGACCCGGCGCAGTTCCGCATCGTCGGCAAGCCCACGCCGCGGCTGGATGCGCGCGGCAAGATGGAAGCGACCACGCCGTTCGGCATCGACACGCAGATCAAGGGCATGGTGGTGGCCGTGGTCGCGCGCCCGCCGCGCTTTGGCGGCAAGGTGAAAAACTTCAGCGCCGACAAGGCCCGCGCGGTACCGGGCGTGCGCGGCGTGCTGCAGGTGCCGGTCGACCGCGGCGGCAGCGGCGTGGCCGTGATCGCCAGCGGCTACTGGCCCGCCAAGATGGGCCGCGATGCGCTCGAGGTCCAGTGGGAGGATGCCGGCTCGAAAGTATCGTCGCAGGCCTTGTTCGATGAATACGCGAAGCTGGCCGGCCAGCCTGGCACGGTCGCGCGCGCCGGCGAGGGCGATATCGCCGCGGCGATCCAGCGCGCGCCGCGCAAGATCGAGGCCGACTTCCGCTTCCCGTACCTGGCGCACGCGCCGATGGAGCCGCTGAACTGCACGCTGCAACCCGAGGTGGCCGGCGGCAAGGTGCAGTCGGTCAAGGTCTGGGTGGGCTCGCAGTTCCAGACCGTCGACCAGGCCGCGGTGGCCCGCACGCTCGGGCTGGCGCCGGACAAGGTGGTGCTCAACACCATGATGGCCGGCGGCGGCTTCGGCCGGCGCGCGGTGCCGACCTCCGACTACATCGTCGAAGCGGCCAACGTGCTCAAGGCCTGGGTCGCCGCGGGCCACACCGAGCCGCTCAAGGTGGTGTGGAGCCGCGAGGACGATATCCGCGGCGGCTACTACCGCCCGCTGCACCTGCACCGCGCCCGCGTCGGCCTGGACGCGCAGGGCAAGGTGGTGGGCTGGCAGCACACCATCGTCGGCCAGTCGATCCTGAAGGGCACGCCGTTCGAGCCGTTCATGGTCAAGAACGGCGTCGACGCCACCATGACCGAGGGCATTGTCGAGAACGACTACGACCTGCCGCTGCAGATGTCGGTGCACCACCCGCAGGTGGACGTGCCGGTGCTGTGGTGGCGCTCGGTCGGCAATACGCACACCGCCTTCGTCAAGGAAACGCTGGCCGACGAGATGGCCGCCGCCGCGAAGCAGGATCCGGTGGCATTCCGCCTGGCGCGGCTCGACGAGAAGAAGCACGCGCGCCATCGCGCCGCGCTGCAACTGGCGGTGGACAAGTCGGGCTACGGCAAGCGCAAGCTGCCCAAGGGGCATGCCTGGGGCGTGGCGGTGCATGAGTCGTTCAGCACCGTGGTGGCCTATGTGGTCGACGTCTCGCTGGTGAAGGGCGAGCCGCGCGTGCACCGCGTCACCGCCGGCGTGCATGCCAACCGCGTGGTCAACCCGTTGTCGGCCGAGGCCCAGATCCAGGGCGCCTGCGTGTTCGGGCTGGCCATGACCCGCCCGGGGTTTGCCATCGAGATCGAGAACGGCGCGGTGAAGAACAGCAACTTCCCGGACTATCCGCCGCCGCGCATCACCGACGCGCCGGTGGTGGACGTGTTCTTCGTGCCGTCGCAGGACAACCCCACCGGGCTGGGCGAACCCGGCGTGCCGCCGATCGCCCCGGCGGTGGCCAATGCGCTGTTCACGCTGACCGGCAAGCGCCAGCGGCAATTGCCGTTTGTGATGGCCTGAGCGCGGCCGGGCGGCACTGGCGCTGTTGTAATCGCGCCAGTGTCCGCCCGGCCGTGGCAGCACCCTATTGCCTTTGCGGGGCGAGCCGCGTAGAACGGGGAAAACCGCGCGCGCCAGACTGCGCGGCAAGAAATGACCCCCGCATCGCCCCCGACGCCGCGTATCGCCCGGCCCGGGAGCCGTGCCCGGAGACCGAGGTGTGATCATGGAGACCCAGGAAAGTACGCTGACGCTGGCGCTGATGACCGAGCCCGCGCGCATCCGCATCTGCCGCGCGCTGCTTGAGGCAGGCGAGGCCGGGCTGCCGGCCACCGACCTGGCGCAGGTGGCGCGACTGAGCCTGGGGCGTGCCGGCCATGTGTTCTCGGAGCTGGTGCAGGCCGACGTGCTGGCGCTGTCGATCCAGGAGCGGCGGGTCTGCTACGTGCTGAAGGCGCGGCGCGCCGTCACCGAAGCGCTGGGCTATATCGACGCCAGCGGACTGGCCGACTGACACGGCAAAACGGGCCCCGCGGGGCCCGTTTGCATTGGCGCGGCGGTGTGCGCCGCGACCGCTGCGTCACTGCTTGGGCGCGGCCATGTCCTGGCGGGCCGCTGCATCCGCTGCCTTGTTCTCTACCTTGCGTTCCTGTCTGGCAGCGCCGACTTCGTCCTTGTACTCGCCCTTGGCGGCCTTTTTCTTCGCCTTGTATTCGGCGGCGGCCTCGCGGCGTGCCTCGCGGCGCTCGACCAGCGGGTCCTTCGGCGGCTGGATCTGGGTCACGCCGGGTGTGGTGCCCTGGCCGGCGGGGCTGGCCGCGGCGGCCGGCACGGCAGGCGTTGCCGGGGTTGCGGGCGTTGCCGGCATGCCCTGCGCGGCGGGTGTGGCTGGCGTGGCGGGGGTGGCGGGCGTGGCGGTCTGTGCAATGGCCGCGGCGCAGCTGAGGCCTGCCAGGCCTGCCGCAATCACGCTGGCGATTCGGGTATGGCGAGCGGGTTGTTTGGGATCCATGGAATACCTCCAGGGTTAGGGTCGGAAGCGCCGGCCCGGTCAGGCCCGACGCGACGGTTGCCGCACATGCCTGTCGGGGCAGGCCAAGCGGCGACAAGGCCAGTCTAGGCAGTGGCCTGGGTTGGCGCTGTCGGGCTGGCGCCGATGAGACGCCCGAATTGCTCCTACAAGCGCGCCGCCGTGCCGCCTGAACCCGGCCAACGGTGAGGGCCGCACCCCGCCTGGCCGCTTCGGCACGGCATACCCCTTTCAAGATTCTTTAATTCGGCGCCAATAAGATTCACTTCTGCCGGCGCAGCACCTTTGCCACCATGGCCCCCACGAAAGCGTGACGCCGCGGTCCCCCAGCCTGGACCAGCTGCCGATGACGCTGTTGTCACGATGTTGACGTAGCGTGCGATGGCACAGGAGCGGAAGAGGGAAACGATGCGAACGCAAGGCCCCCTGGTGTTCATGCTGCTGGCCGGCCTTGCGGCCGCGCCGATGCCCGCCCTGGCCCAGGCGGAGCCGGCGTTTCGCGTGGTGGGCTCCAATGTGCAGAAGCAGTCCAATGCGGTGCTGACGCTGATGTCGTTCGCGGTGGTGCCGGACCTGGCTTCCAGCTCGCTTTCCATCAGCAGTGCCAGTACCGACAACCCGGACCTGACCCTGTGGCAGCTCGGCGGCGGCTTCACGCTGAGCCAGTCGTTCCCGCTCTATCTGGAAGGGTCTATCGCCTACAACCGCTACGACCCCGCCTTTGTCGCCACCAACGGCCAGGAGTCCCGCAGGCTGCCGGCCAAGTGGAATACGTTTGCCGGCACGGTTGGCATCGGCTGGGATTTTCCGCTGATCCCCAGCAAGGAGCTGGTGTTCCGTCCCATCTTCAACGCATCGATCGGCCGCGTCGCCAGCGACCTGTCCATCGCCCGGTTCGCGGTCGAGCACAAGACCGAGCGCGACATCGCCTTCCTCGACGACGGCGCAATGAATGCGTATGGCCTGGGCGGATCGGTGATGCTCGACTGGGAAAGCCACCGCGACAACCGCGATATCGACGTCGAGCTGCGCTATACCAATATCTACCTGCGCAGCTTCGGCACCTCGTCGGGCGTGGAGGCTTCGTCCGCCGCGCAGACCGCCAGCCTGTACGCGCGCTGGCGCGCGCCTACCGGGCTGCGCGCGCTCGACCGGCCGGTGCGCTACGTGCTGGAGCTGTCGCACTCGCATTACCTCGGCAGCCAGGCCGGGGCGCTGGGGTTCAACTACCTCACCACGCTGGGCACCGGGCTGGAACTCGACACCAGCGCCCACGAAGTGTTCGTGACCCGGATTCGGGCGGTGGTGCGGTACGTCTTCGGGAACAACGTGTCCGGGGTGTCGTTCGGGCTTGCCGCGAGCTTCTAGCGTACCCGGTCTGAAAGAAAATCTGTCTGTCCGGGCCGCGCCGCAAGCGGCAACGATGCGCGAAATGCAGCGATAAGAAGGCGGGAAATTCGCCCGAAGCAGCGCGGCCAGGCCCGTGCTACGCTTCCGGCGAGATCAAGCAAAACTTTCCCGCCATGAAGTCGCCCGTCTATCTGAATGCCCTTCGCGCCTTTGAAGCCAGCGCCCGGCATCAGAGCTTTTCGGCCGCCGCCGCCGAACTGAACGTGACGCCCGCCGCGATCGGCCAGCTTGTGCGCAGCCTGGAAGACTGGCTCGGCACGCCGCTGTTCCATCGCCAGGCCAAGGGCCGCGCGCGCCTGCTTCTCACCGAAGTCGCGGAGCGGGCGCTGCCCGACATCCGCGCGGGCCTGGACCGGCTTGCCGTCGGCCTGGACCGGTTGAAGGAAGGCTCGGCCAACGGCATCCTGACAGTGACCACCAGCCCTGCCTTCGCCGCCAAATGGCTGCTGCCGCGCATCGAACGCTTCCAGGCGCGGTGGCCGGATACCGACGTGCGCCTGGACACCAACCTCAAGCCCCTGGATTTCGCCACGCATGGCATTGATATCGGCGTGCGTTATGGCGCAGGGCAATGGCCTGACGTTGCGGCGCAGAAGCTGATGGATGAGCAGATCTATCCGGTCTGCTCGCCGGAATATGCCCGCGGCAAACGGGTTCGCAAGCCTGCCGATCTCGCCGGCGTCACGCTGATCCATGACCTCTCGGTCCCGAGTCACGCCGGCTTTGCCTCCTGGAGTGCTTGGCTCGGTGCGGCCGGCGTCGAGGGCGTCGAAGTCAAACGCGGCATGCGGATCAATAACTCGGCGGCGGTCTTGCAGGCGGCGATCGATGGCCATGGCGTCGCACTGGGCCGCAGCGTGATGGCGCGGGACGATCTGGTGTCTGGCCGGCTGGTGCGGCTTTTTCCGGATATCGAATGCCTGTCCGCGCTGGCCTATTACGTCGTCTATCGCCCGGAGTGTGCAGGCCTGCCGAGACTGGTGGCGTTTCGCGACTGGCTGTTCGAGGAAGTGGCGCATGCAAATTCCGCACACGCTTCGCAGTCCGCGAGGCCAATGGCGTAGCCGTGCAGGGCTTAGTTGTTCGGGCTGGTGGACATGACAGTCGAACGCAAGGAGGTGGACCACGGAGCGGACACGCGGTAGCAGCCCGAGCAGGTTCTTAAGCTCGTCCCCTCCAGCACCCACTTCGCCAACCCCGATCCCTCGTCGACCATTCCTTCTGCAACAGAACAGGTGTCGCGACCACATACAGCATGAAGCCGATGCAGGAACGGTGACGGGCTCTGTTCTGTCGACCTTTGGGGTCTTCCGCGGCGGATGTGCCTGCCGGGAAGTGCTGCGAACACCACCGGCTCGATAACGCAGTGCCGCTGCGTTCGTCGGTGGAATCCCAAGGCATGACGCAGCGTTCCCCCGGCCCCGGGAAAACCCGCATCCGGAGCCTGTCTTGAAATGCCCCCACCCCGTCCCTATAATTAGCACTCGTCAGGGGGGAGTGCTAACAACCCCTGCGACACCTGAACATTTCTGACGGCCGTCGCCTCGGTAGCCGGCCGATTTGTGATCAAAAACTCACTTTGTATCTAGGAGTCCGTATGAATCTGCGTCCTCTGCACGACCGCGTGATCGTGAAGCGTCTGGACAACGAAACCAAGACCGCGTCCGGTATCGTGATTCCCGACAACGCTGCCGAGAAGCCCGATCAAGGCGAAGTGCTGGCAATCGGTCCCGGCAAGAAGGATGACAAGGGCAACAACATTGCCCTGGACGTCAAGGTCGGCGATCGCGTGCTGTTCGGCAAGTATGCCGGCCAGGGCGTGAAGGTGGATGGCCAGGAACTGCTGGTCATGCGCGAAGAAGACATCATGGCCGTGGTCAACAAGTAATCCGTTACTTGTAGCCCCACCCGTACAGATTTCAGGAGATTCAGAACATGGCAGCAAAAGACGTAGTGTTCGGCGACGCCGCACGTGCCAAGATGGTCGAAGGCGTGAACATCCTCGCCAACGCAGTCAAGGTGACCCTGGGCCCGAAGGGCCGCAACGTGGTGCTGGAGCGCAGCTTCGGCGGCCCGACCGTGACCAAGGACGGCGTGTCCGTGGCCAAGGAAATCGAGCTGAAGGACAAGCTGCAGAACATGGGCGCCCAGATGGTCAAGGAAGTGGCTTCCAAGACCAGCGACAACGCCGGTGACGGTACCACCACCGCAACCGTGCTGGCCCAGTCGATCGTGCGCGAAGGCATGAAGTTCGTTGCCGCCGGCATGAACCCGATGGACCTGAAGCGCGGCATCGACAAGGCTGTCGCCGCCGCCGTGGAAGAGCTGAAGAAGGTCAGCAAGCCCACCACCACCAGCAAGGAAATCGCCCAGGTTGGCGCGATCTCGGCCAACAGCGACACCTCGATCGGCGAGCGCATCGCCGAAGCCATGGACAAGGTCGGCAAGGAAGGCGTGATCACCGTCGAAGACGGCAAGTCGCTGGCCGACGAGCTGGAAGTCGTGGAAGGCATGCAGTTCGACCGCGGCTACCTGTCGCCGTACTTCATCAACAACCCGGAAAAGCAGGTTGTCCAGCTGGACAGCCCGTTCGTGCTGCTGTTCGACAAGAAGGTTTCGAACATCCGCGACCTGCTGCCGGTGCTGGAGCAAGTGGCCAAGGCCGGCCGCCCGCTGCTGATCATCGCTGAAGACGTCGAGGGCGAAGCCCTGGCGACCCTGGTGGTCAACAACATCCGTGGCATCCTGAAGACCGCCGCCGTCAAGGCTCCGGGCTTCGGCGACCGCCGCAAGGCCATGCTGGAAGACATCGCCATCCTGACCGGCGGCACCGTCATCGCTGAAGAAATCGGCCTGACGCTGGAAAAGGCCACCCTGAACGACCTGGGCCAGGCCAAGCGCATCGAGATCGGCAAGGAAAACACCATCATCATCGATGGCGCCGGCGACGCAGCTGCGATCGAAGGCCGCGTCAAGCAGATCCGCGCCCAGATCGAAGAAGCGACCTCGGACTACGACCGTGAAAAGCTGCAAGAGCGCGTGGCCAAGCTGGCCGGCGGTGTTGCCGTGATCAAGGTTGGCGCTGCCACCGAAGTCGAAATGAAGGAAAAGAAGGCCCGCGTGGAAGACGCCCTGCACGCCACCCGCGCTGCGGTGGAAGAAGGCATCGTCCCCGGCGGCGGTGTGGCCCTGCTGCGTGCTCGCGCTGCGATCTCGGCACTGACCGGTGAAAACCCGGACCAGAACGCCGGTATCAAGATCGTGCTGCGCGCCATGGAAGAGCCGCTGCGCCAGATCGTGCTGAACGCCGGTGAAGAAGCTTCGGTGGTCGTTGCCAAGGTGATCGAAGGCAAGGGCAACTACGGCTACAACGCCGCTTCGGGCGAGTACGGCGACCTGGTCGAAATGGGCGTGCTGGACCCGACCAAGGTCACCCGCACCGCACTGCAGAACGCCGCTTCGGTGGCTTCGCTGATGCTGACCACCGACTGCGCCGTGGCCGAAACGCCGAAGGAAGAGTCGGCTCCGGCAATGCCGGGCGGCATGGGCGGCATGGGCGGCATGGAAGGCATGATGTAATCCATCCCGGCCCACTGCCCGCAAGGGCAGGCTGCGATAAAAAACCCCCGCGGACGCGAGTCCGCGGGGGTTTTTCTTTGGATGGCCGGCGCGGTCGTGCGCGGGCCGGGTTGCGTCAGACTTCGACCACGCAGCACCAGTCGAAGGACTTGTTCTCCAGCTCGCCGGTACGGCGGCTGACATAGCCGCGCGGGTTGCACACCACGCGTGAGTTGTCGACACAGTAGTCGAAGCTGGTATGGGTATGGCCGTGGATCCACAGGTCTGCCTGCGCCACCAGGTCGGGGCGGCGCGACAGGAAACCGCCGGAGACCAGGTCGTGCGAGAAGCGCGGATCCAGGCTGCCGAGGTCCGGGCCGTGGTGCGTGACCACGACCGTCTTGCCGGCGTAGGGCAGCGCCAGCTGCGCCTGCAGCCAGTCAGAGGCGGCCAGGTGGCGTGCCAGTGCATCCTGCGGCGTGAACTGGCGCATGTGGCCGTCATCGCCGCGGATCTCGATCAGCCGGTGGTCGTACATTGCTTTCGCGCACGCCTGCATCGCCTCGTCGCGCCGGTCGGTGCCGAACAGCGTGTAGTCGGTCCACCACGTCGTGCCGATGACGCGCACGCCGTCGAATTCCGCCACCTCGCCATTGAGCAGGTGCACCCGGGGATGCGCTGCGGCGGCCTCGGCCATCTGCTGGTCCACGGTGTCGAAATTGCTCTCGTAGTACTCGTGGTTGCCCGGCACGTAGACCACCGGCTGGCTGAACGTGCCGATGGCCCAGTCGATGCCGTCGCGGCCGTTGGCGATGTCGCCGGCCAGTATTACGAGGTCGGCGTCGCAAGCGGGTACGGACTGCGGCAGGTTGTGTTCGATGTGGAGGTCGCTCAGGATGCGTAGCTTCATCGGAACTCCAGGCGGGTAGGGCGCACTGCAAGGACTCGGCGCCGGCAGGGGGATTGCCTGCATTCTTCAGAAGCAAGACCGTCCGGTCAAGCCCCGAGACCTGCCCGGCAAAGCAAAAAAGCCCGGAACCTGGGTTCCGGGCAAGTGACTGTCTTGCCGGCATTGCACCGGGAGACAGCCGGGGGAAACTGTCGCGGTTTCCCGGGGGATTTATCCTCCTTGTCCTGCCATGGTTGGCAGCAGCACGCGATAGATCTGGATGAAGGCCGGCCCGAGCAACACCAGCAGCAATGACGGGAAGATGGTGAAGATCAGCGGGAACAGCAGCTTCAGCGCAATCTTGGCGGCCTTCTCCTCGGCACGCATGCGCCGCTTGGTGCGCAGCATGTCGGACAGCACGCGCAGCGACTCGCCCAGGCTGGTGCCGAAGCGGTCGGCCTGGACCAGCATCGACGCGAACTTGTCGACGTCCTCCACGCCGGTGCGCAGCGACAGGTTGGTCAGGGCCTTTTCCTTCGAGAAGCCGGAGCGCAGTTCCAGCAGCATCAGTTGCAGTTCATCGGCCAGCACCGGGCAGCGCAGCGCCAGTTCGTCGGCCACGCGCATCAGCGCCGCGTCCAGGCCGAGGCCGGCTTCGACGCAAACGGTCAGCAGGTCGATCACGTCGGGGAATTCTTCGAACACCGTGCGCTGGCGTTGGGAAACCTTGCGCGCCAGTACCAGATTCGGCAGGTAATAGCCGATGGCGCCCAGCACCGCCAGCAGCACGAACATCAGCTGCTGGCTCTGCTGCCCGGGCTGGCTGCTGACCGCCAGCAGTCCAAGCATGGGCAGGCCGACGGCCAGTATGGTCTTGGCGCCGAAGTACAGCGGCGCGGCGCTGGCACTGCGCCAGCCGGCATTCATGAAGCGCACGCGCAGCTGCGAGTTCTCCCAGCCTTCCTTGGGCAGCGACAGCCGCGACACCGGCTGCGCCCACTTCACCAGCTTTTCGATCAGCGCCTGCTGCCGGCCCTGCTCAGGCTGGAACGAGCCCGCCTGGCCGGCGATCTGTTCGGCCCGCCCGCGCAGCCGGTGGGGCGAGAACACATGGAGCACGCCCAGCACCGTGCCGAACGCCGCCACGAAGATCAGCGCGAGCACGATCATCTGGTCGCCCTGGAACCCCTGGATAATTTCTTGCATGATGGACTCCCGTCAGTATGGCTGTCCAAGCCCTGCTTCTTCTGGCACTGCACTGAGCTGGCCGCGGCCGGCGCGTCAGACCCGGATCCGGATGATCTTGCGCATCCACAGCACGCCGAAGCTCATCGACACCAGCGCTCCGCCGATCATGCGCAAGCCCAGCGGGTCTTCCCACAGCACATTCATAAAGCCCGGATTGACCACCAGGATCAGGCCCGCGGTGCAGAAGGGCAGTAGTCCCAGCACCCAGGCAGACATCTTGCCTTCGGCCGACAGCACGCGGATCTTGTCGAACAGCTTCAGGCGCTCGCGCACCATGGTGCCGATCGTGTCGAGGATCTCGGCGAGGTTGCCGCCGCTTTCGCGCTGGATCAGTACCGCGATGACAAAGTAGCGCAGGTCGGCCACCGGCACGCGCATGGCCAGGTTGGTCATGGCTTCATCCAGCGCCACGCCGTAGTTGATCTCTTCGAAGGTGGTGCGGAACTCGGGCCCGATCGGCGCCTTCATTTCCTGCCCGACCATGCTGAGCGCGCCGCTGAACGAGTGCCCGGCGCGCAGGGCGCGGCTGATCATGTCGACCGCATCCGGCAGTTGTGCCTCAAGCTGCTTGAGCCGTTTGCTGCGCAGGCGCACCACATGCAGCACCGGCAGCATGGCGGTCAGCAGCGCGCCGAGCATCACCAGGGAAGCCGGTACCGGCAACAGCGGAATCAGCGCGACCGTGCACAACACCACCATCGCGCAGTAGCCCAGCAACTGCGCCACGGACCAGGTGCTGCCGGACTGCTCGAGCCAGCGGTCGAGCGCGCCGATGCGCGGCATGCGCATCAGCCACTGCTGCAGGCGCGGCGAGTCGGCCAGCATGCGCTTCTTCAGGATCGAGAGCTGCTCGGCGCCGACGTGCCCGCCGGCCGACAGCGCCCGCAGCCGCGCTTCGATACGCTTGGCGGCGGGACCGTGGGCATTGTTCCACCACAGGTAGATGCCCTCGACGCAGAGCACCACGGCGACGAACAGCAGGATGCCGAAGGCGTAGAAGATCGTGCTCATGTGTTTCTCCCCCGGATGGATCGTATTGGTATGGGCCCTGGCAGGTCAGACTTCGAAGCGCTTGGCCGGGTCGTAGGTCTCGTCCGGCAGCCCCACCCCGAACACGCGCAGCCGTTCGGCAAACTTGGGATATACCCCGGTGGCGCGGAAGTTGCCGCGTACGGTGCCGTCCTTGTCGACCCCGGTGCGCTGGAAGGTAAAGATCTCCTGCATGTTGATGATGTCCCCCTCCATGCCGGTGATCTCCTGGATGCTGATGATCTTGCGGCGGCCATCGGTCATACGCGCGGCCTGCACGATCACCGTGATGGCCGACGCGATCTGCTGCCGCATGGCCTTGGCCGGCATGGTCAAGCCCGCCATGCTGACCATATTCTCCAGCCGCGTCAGCGCGTCGCGCGGCGTGTTGGCGTGGATGGTGGTCAGCGAGCCTTCATGGCCGGTGTTCATCGCGTTGAGCATGTCCAGTGCCTCGCCGCCGCGCACTTCGCCCAGGATGATGCGGTCCGGGCGCATGCGCAGTGCATTGCGCACCAGTGCACGCTGGGTGATCTCGCCCTTGCCTTCGATGTTGGGCGGGCGCGTTTCCAGCCGCAGCACGTGCGGCTGGCGCAGCTGCAGTTCCGCGGCGTCTTCGATCGTGACCACGCGCTCGTCTTCCGGGATAAAGCCGGACAGGATGTTCAGCAGCGTGGTCTTGCCGCTGCCGGTGCCGCCGGACACCAGCACGTTGACCTTGGCCTGCGACAGCGCCTGCAGCAGCTGCGCCATCGGCGGCGTCAGGCTGCGCAGGTTGACCAGATCGGCCACCTGCAGCGGATTGACGGCAAAGCGGCGGATCGACAGCAGCGGCCCGTCGATGGCGGAGGGCGGGATGATGGCGTTGACGCGCGAGCCGTCGGGCAGCCGCGCGTCGACCATCGGGCTGGTCTCGTCGATGCGGCGCCCCACGCGCGACACGATCTTCTCGATCACCTTCATCAGGTGCGCGTCGTCGTAGAACAGGACGTCGGTCAGCTCCAGCTTGCCGCGCCGTTCCACGTAGGTCTGGCGTGCAGTGTTGACCAGGATGTCGGATACCGTCGGGTCCTTCAGCAGCGGCTCGAGCGGGCCGAAGCCGAACATCTCGTCGTAGATCTCGACGGTCAGCTGGCGGCGTTCGTTGTCGTTGAGCAGCACCTTCTGTTCGTCGACGATCAGGTTGACCAGCGCGGTGATCTCCTGGCGCACCTGTTCCTGCGGATAGCGCGCCAGCCGCTCCAGTTCGACGCGGTCGAGCACGGTTTCGTGCACGTCGCGCTTGAGCTGATGGTAGCCGCCCGATACGGAGGCTGCCGAGGTCGCAAACTGGATCGCAGCGTGACCGTTGACGGTGAAGGCAGGCTCGGCATTGGCCAGTTGTTCTCGGATCGACATGATGGACTCCTCGTTAGCGGGTGCGGGTGACCGTGGCCGGTGGGCTGCAATCGGTGAAATCAGGTGCTCTTCGCGCGCAGCATCAGCCGGCGCAGCGGCGATGCGGTTTCGGTGCGGCTGCGCCGCTCGGCCCCGGCCGGCGTGCAGAGCTGCGTGGCCATCGCCTGCAGCGCGCGCGTCATGGCGCTGCGCCGGCTCAGCTTGGCCACCGGCTCGCCGTGGCTGATGGCCTCGTCCACCGCGGCCGGGTCGTCGGGCAGCGTGAACGCGGCCTTCATGCCGAAGATCTCTTCCATGGTCGCGCGCGGCATCTCGTGCTTGCGGCCGGTGCGGTTGAGCACCAGGCGGACCTTGTCGGCGGAGTAGTGCAGGGCGCTCAGGATATCGAGCAGCCTGCGTCCCGGACGGCCGAAGGAGATGGCGGGTTCGGCCACCACGCAGATGCGGTCGCTGTGGTCCAGCACCCCGATCGACAGCGGGTCGATGCTCTGGCCCAGGTCGAAGATCACGAAGTCGTAGGCCGGCTGCACCACCGAGAGGATCCACTCCAGCTTGTCCTTCTGGATCTGGCTGGCCTTGACCGGGTCGGACGCGCCCGCCAGCATGTCGAAGCCGTTGTCGACGTGCACCAGGCAGGCCTCGAGGAAGGCGCTGTCCATGCGGTCGATCTGGCTGCAGATTTCGGGCAGCGTCGAGGGCGGGATCTTGTCGGTGACGATATAGGTCAGGTCGCCGAAGTGCCGGTTCAGGTCGACCACCAGCACGCGCTTGCCAAGGTGCCGCGCCAGCGCGTCGCCCAGGTTTGCCGCGATGAAGCTGGTGCCGGAGCCGCCCTTGCACGAGATCACGGAAATCACCTGCCCGTTGTCCTGCGCGCGCGGTACGTGGGTGGCTTCCACGCGCCTGAGCGCCTCGGCCAGCTGCGCCTTGTCCAGCGGCCATGGCAGGACGTCGCGGATACCGGCGCGCATCGCCTTGATCAGCACCTCCGAGCTGGGCGCCGGCGTGACCAGGATGCACGGCAACTCGGGATGCTGCTGGCGCAGCAACTCGACCGCCTGCATTTGCTGAGCGCCCATGACGGGCAGCTCCAGTATCAGCAGGTCGGCCATGCGCAACCGGCTGGCATGCATGGGAAAGCGGCCCAGTCCCTCTTGCAGCGTCAGGACCTGGAAGTTGCCCACCGCGGCGCTGACCCGGTGGATTTCGGCCAGCCGCTCGGCGTCTTCGGAAACGATCAGAATTCTGAGCATGGTGTGCTCCTGGTTCATGCGCGCTAGTTGCAGATCTTGCCGCCGGTGGAAGAGTCGAGGCTCTCCCGCGGCAACGTGGTCGAGAACGGGGGCAGCGACAACGTGATCGGCACCACCGGAATAAAGGTCTTGACGGTGACGTCGGCTACGCTGACGGTGACCGAGCGGCAGGAACTGCGCGCCGAGTCGTCGTCGGCGTCGCAACCGCTGGGTTCGAACGCGACCTGGATATTGCTGGCCTTCAGCAAGGGCATCAGATGCGTCATCCGGTCCTTGATGGCGGTATCGGTGACGTCGCAGACCACCGCGATGCGTGCCCCCAGCCGGGTGGCTTCGCCGGCGGTGTTCCAGTAAAACAGCACGCGTGAGAATTCGGCAATGCCGATCAGCAGCATGAAGAAGATGCTGGCCACCAGGGCGAACTCGATGGCGGCTGCGCCGGTCTGGCGCGAACGCAGGCGCGGGGCACGGATCGGAGTCATAGCACCTGCCTCATTACCGTTGTGATGTCGGAGAACGCCAGCGCCCCCACATTGAGGTAGCTCTGCATGGGCGAGTAGGTAAAGCCCGCGATCTTCACGGCCACCAGGTTGATGGTCCCCGCCGGCGTGCCGGAGCTGCCGCCGCCTTCGTAGATGGCGACGTTGGCAAATTGCTTGCCGGCGCAGCCGCTCGAATCGACGCGGTCGCACACCACCACCATCGATGTGCTGAGGCCTTTCACCAGCGCCGTGCCGCCGCAGGTGGTCTTGCCATAGACGGCGATGCACTTGGCCTGGTCCAGCGGGTAGTTGGGCTCACTGGGCGCATACTGCGACAGGAAGCGTGCCGCGTCACGCGTGGCCTTGGCCAGGGCGTTGTACTGGTAGATGGCGCGCCCGAACTCCGCCACGCCGGTCACCAGCATCAGCAAGGGCACCAGGACCAGCGCGAACTCCACGGCGACCGCGCCGCGTCGATTGCACCTGCGTTGCCAGCGTTGCTTCATGATCGGCTCCTATTGCACCAAGACCGGCACACGAGGACCGTTGCCCGTACTGGATCCGGGCACGCCCTGGGTCGCGCACGGGCTGGTGGGATCCTTTGAATCGCCGAGATACTCGATATAGGTCACATCCTTGACGCTCGGATCCTGCATCGGCTGCACCAACAGCATGCAGGCCCAGGAGTCCACCGTCGCTTGCTTGGTGGATGCCAGGTCATTGCAGTTCACCACCGGTACCTGTACCAGCCTGCGGTCGGCGCCGGCCTGGTGGACCGCCGTGGTCGACGGCTTGCCTTTGGTCGACAACCCACTGTTCGCGTCGGTCTGGTACGGCTCGTTGACGGCGCGCTTCTGGATGAAGTCCGGGTAGGCGTTGCCGCCGTTCGGCGGATTCCATGTCGTGACGCTGTAGGCATAGCCCGCGAAATCCGGCGTGCCATTCTCGGGCCCCTTGTAGGAGCCGCTGTAGATGCCGAAGCGGGTATTCCACGCCGGGATCAGCGACGAGATACTGCCTGGCTGGCCGACCTTGGCGCCCACGACCGACAGGTCGCACTGTCCGGAGCCGGCGAGCAGTTCCGCCAGCTCGGAAGCACCGCCGCCGGGAGGCGTAAGGTCAGCCCAGCCAAAGCTGCCCGGGCCGTAGGGATCCTTCTCGTCCTTGGACTTGATCCAGTCGCCCCGGTTGTAGGCCGTCCTGACCGGGTTGGCCGTTTGCGGCGTGCAGATGTAGACCGGGATGGCGCACGCGGTCTGCGCGCTGGTGGTGGTGGCGACCGCCATGGCATTGACGGTGCTCGGCTGGATATTCATCCCTGGCAGCGCATTGAGTACCTGGATAAACCAGTGCGTGATTCCAGTGCGCTCGGCCGTGCATTTCACGTACTTCACCTTGTCGAGCGCGTAGGGCACCTCGCTCTTGGGGTAGAAGTTGTTGTCAGGCGTATCGCTGTAGGTGACGTTGAGGTTCTCGAACATCTCCACGGCCTTGCCCTGGAACAAGGCCGCGTTACTCGTGCCGGTGGTGAGGCCGGCCGCTTCGGACACCAGCAGCGGCGTGGCGCCGGTGACGTCGCGCGCCGCCGCCAGCGCGCAGGCATCGACGCTGTTCTGCAGCTCGCTCTTGGTCACGTAGAGCTTGCCCAGGTCGAGCGCCAGCCCGACGAAGCCGATCAGCACGGCCAGCGACAGCCCGACGATGATGGCCACTGCGCCGCGCTGGCGCTTGCGCCGCGTCAGCCTGGGTCGTGCGATGCCCGATGTAGACATGATGGCCTCCCCCGGTTCCGGTGTTCAGCGGCTGCCGCCGCCACCCATGCCCACGCCGCCATAGCCGCCGGCGCCGAAATCGATGGTCATGGAAGGCGAGCCGCCTTGCTGGCCTTTCGACAGCGAACGGTCGAAGTTCTTCATCGCCGCCACGGCGGTCTTGCCGTCGGTGCCGGTGACGGTCGGCAGGCCGGCCGGCGCGTCGGGGTTGATGATCTGCATCTGCGTGACGGTGGCCAGCGCCACGCCGCGCTGGCCGTCCCATACGGGTGTAGTCGTCATGCAGCCCGACAGGCCCAGGCAGGCCAGGCCGCCGAGCACTACGACGGTGGCACCGCGCGAAAGCTTCAGGGTCTTGTTCATGGTCGTTCTCCGGTTCTGCGGTTGGCGCGGCGGGTCAGTTGCCGCCCGATGCGGTGCGGCCGGCTCCGGCCGCGGCCCTGGCTTGCGCCAGCCGGGCGGCGGTCGCCTCGATGCGGGCGATGCGCGCGGCGGTGTCTTCGGCGGGTGCCGGCGCCACCGCGCTGCTGCGCGCGGGAGCCGCGGGCGTGGGCAGCGACGGTCGCGGGCCCGTTGCCGACGCGGCCGGCGCCGGCTCGTCCAGCGGCCTGCCGTTCGGCACCGCTGAAACCGCGGTGGCAGGCGCGCCTTCGCTGCGCGGTGCCGCCGGTGGTGCGGCGGGCACCGCGGCCGGCGCGGCGGGCTGCGACGGCGCCGGGGCGGGTTGGGTCGGACGCTTGCCGTCGCCTTCCATATTGCCCATGAAGTACAGCGACAGCGGGTTGGGCGTGGAGAAGCTGTCGGTCGGCAGCGGGTAGTTGCTGGTCTGCATCGGCTTGACCAGGCGCGGCGTGATGATGAACACCAGCTCGGACAGGTCCTGCTGGTATTGCGTGCTGCGGAACAGCGTGCCCAGCACCGGCACTTCGCCGGCGCCCGGCAGCGCCTTGAGCGAGCCGCGCGCGCTGTCGGTCAGCAGGCCGCCGATGGCGAAGCTCTCGCCGTCGCGCATCTGCACCGTGGTGGAGGCGCGGCGGGTGGTAATGACCGGCAGCACGGTCTGGCCCGACAGCGTGCCGCCACGGATGGTGGCGCCGGTCGGCGACAGTTCGGACACTTCCGGCGCCACCTTCAAATGGATGCGGCCGTTGGCTAGCACCGTGGGCGTAAACTTCAGGCCCACGCCGAACTCTTCTTCCTGCAGCGTGACGGTGCCGGCCCCGTTCAGCACGTTGGCCTGAGCTACCGGAATAAAGATCTTGCCGCCGGCGAGGAAGCTCGCTTCCTGGCCGCTGATGGTGACCAGGTTCGGTTCGGCCAGGATCTTCACCAGCGCATCATTTTTCTGCGCGTCGATGGCAAACTCGAACGGCCGGTTGTTGGCCTTGCTGCCGAAGATGGCCGTCGATGCGCCGGTCAGCAACGACGTCACCAGGCCGCCGCTCCAGGAGCCGAAGCCGCCCTGCAGGTTCACCGCGGAACCGAGCTGGTTCAGCAGCGTCTTGGAGACCTCGGCCACCTTCACTTCCAGCATCACCTGCTGCGGCGTGTCGACCGACAGCATGTTCAGCACGCTGCCTTTCTTGTTGCCGTCGCCGCCCTGCGCCGCATTGGCGTAGGCCTGCGCGATCTCCATGGCCTGCTGTGCCGCCTGCGCGTTGGTGACACTGCCGGTCAACACGAGATTGTCGGCGGCCGTGGTCACGCGAATGCCGGGCTCGCCTGGCAGCAGCTGGCCGAGCGAGGTCTGCAGCCCGCCGGCATCGGCGTTGACCACCACGTTGATGATGCTGCAGCTGCCGCTGCGGCCCTGCACGATCATGTTGGTGGTGCCCACGGTGCGGCCCAGCACATAGAGCGTCTGCGGCGACACCATGGTGGCCTGCACCACGTTCGGGTTGCCCAGGGTACGGTTTCGTACCGGCTCCTGCAGGTTGATCAGTTGCGACTTGCCGACCGGAACCACCACGCTCGACTCACTGCGGATGGCGCCGGTGCAGTTGGGACCGCGCGCTTCCGCGGAAGGCGCGGCCGGGGCCTGCGCGGCCGGCGCTGCGGCGCCGGGCGTCATGCTGATGGTCATCTGCATCGGGCCCTGCGGCGCCTTGGCGGCGGCCGGTGCGGTGGCCTTGGTCAGGTTGCCTGCCTCGACCGCGGCCTGCGCCGCGGCGGCCAGAGGCGTGCAGAGGATGGCGGCCAGCACCAGGATACGGGTGCTGCCTGCGGCGTCGGATCGTGTCTGGTTCATTTTGAATCTCCCCCCGGAGAGGCTGTGTTGCAGCTCAGAATTCGTTCAATGCCATGGTGCCGGCGCTCAGAAGCACTCGACGCCGCCCTGCATGCCAGCCAGTACGCCGATGCAGTTGCCGCGTGCGGGGGCTGCCGCCACCGTGCGCGTCTTGACCACGGTGCGGGTCTCGGTCTTGGTCACGACCTTGGCCGGCGCCTCCGGTGCCTTGCCCAGCAGCGTGCCCTTGGTGGCGCCGCCGGTGCTGATGTCGGCCACGTCCATCTGGTTGCGCAGCACCAGCGAGAGCGTGCCCACGCTGCGCGCCACATCGAGCTTCTCTGCCTGGTCGGGCGTGACTTCGAGCGTCACGGCGTTGACTACCTTGGGCTGGGTTTCGTCGCGGCTGACCTGCTGCGCGACCGCCAGCACCAGGATCTTTTCGAGCACGATCTTCGAGATGCTGCTGTTCTGGTTGGTCTTCGCTTCTTCATTGGTGTTGACGATCACGTCGACGTAGTTGCCCGGCAGCGCGAAGCCGGCCACGCCGACCACGTCATTGACGCGGACCGTGATGGCGCGCTTGCCGTCGTTGATCACCGCCGACAGCCCGCCCTTGGTGCCGACCGGCGCCAGCTTGGCGTCGAGAATGGGTTCGCCGCGCTGCAGGCTGGTGCGGACCACGCGACCCTCCAGCGCCTTCGCGTCAGTGAATGCCCCCGGCGGCACGCTGCCCGCCGGCCAGCTGACCAGGCGCAGCTGGCCGCCGTTGAGCGGCTGGCCCAGATTGAGGTCGTTGGCGGCGACCACGACTTGCTTGACGGAGCCTGACGACTGCTGGACCAGCCATCGCGACGCCGACACCACCGCCGCCACGCCGGCGACGAGCGCGACCAGCAGCATCAGGATTGCACGTGTGTTCTTCATGATGACTCTCCCCTACAGTTGTCCCGAATCTTCGGTAGTGCAGTTCAGCTGGCGGCGCGGTGATCGTCCGCCCATCGGTGGGTGGCGGCGCCCAGGTGCGGCAACGGTTCGGCCGAGGTGCGCAGTCCGTAGTAGTTCTGCCATGCGGACAGCAGGCCGGCCTCGGTGACTTGCGTGGCCTGGCCGTGGTAACGCACGCCGGAATCCACCAGACGCAGCAGGTCCCGCGGAATGCACGCCAGCAGCGGCGTATCGCTGGCGTAGTGCAGGCTGCCCACCAGGAAATCGAACACCGTGTCGGTGCTGGTCAGCCCGAAATCGGCGGCGGTACGGTGATAGACCTCGCGATAATCGTCCACCGACAGCGGCCCCACGTAGAGCTTGCTGCCCAGCCGGCGCAGGAAGGCATCGTCATCCAGCGCCGCGGGTTCCAGATTGGTCGAGAACACCGGCCAGACGTCGAACGGCACCGAGAAGCGCACGCCCGTGTGCAGCGTGAACATGTCGATGGACCGGTCCAGCGGCACGATCCAGCGGTTGAGCAGGTCGGCGACTCCCACCAGCTGCCGGCCCAGGTCATCGACGATGTAGATGCCGTTGTTGGCCTTCATGTGCGGGGGCGCCTGGTAGAAGCCCGAGGTCCGGTCGTAGCGCAGGTCCAGCATCGACAGCGTCAGCTCGCCGCCGGAAAGCACCACCGGACGGTGGCACAGGGTCCAGCGGCGATCGAGCGAGCGGTGCGCCAGCGAGGCTTCGCTGTCGTTGCAGGGCACATGGACCAGCGGGTCGAACACCTGGATGATCTCGCCGGCTACCGTAATGGCGTGCGGCACCGGTACAGCGCCGGGCAGCAGCGCGCCCAGGCGTTGCGCCAGGTAGGTCTTGCCGCTGCCGGCCGGGCCGTAGATCATCAGCGCGCTGCAAGTGTTCAGCGCCATGCCGATCGAGTCCAGCAGATGGACCGGGATCACCAGGTCGTGGAAGGCCGCGGTGACGTCCGCCTTGGTCACGCTGGCGTGGCTGACGGAATGGTGCTTGACCGCATCGAGGTAGGCATCCAGCGTGACCGGCGCGGTGCCGACATAGCTGCAGCGCGCCGCGGCTTCGGCCGCGCGGGCATAGCCGGCGTCGGTCAGGCGGAACCGCACGTCGAGGTCGCTGGCGCCGCGGTGCGCAATCTCCAGCAGGCGCTCGCGCACGGCGACGGCGGCAATCTCATTGACCACCACCGCCGGCAGCTTGAGCGTGTCGGTCAGTACCGCCAGCGTGACGGTGCGGTGCTGGTACGCGGCCTTCATCAGCAGCCCGAGCAATTGCGCCACCTCCAGCCCGGTGTCGGCGATCGTGCGCGGCAGCACGTGCCACGGCGGCAGCGGCGGCGTGCCATGCTCGGCACGGACATTCCTGCCGGTCGCCACGGGCTCCAGGAGCCGTGGTGCGTGACCTGTGTCGTGATGCTCGTTCATTGCGTCCCCCGTTCCATGATCAGTGTGTTCTCAATGCCGAAGGCTCCGGCTGCTGGCGGTGCGCCGCGTGGCTCGCGTCATGTGCCTGCGAAAAGCATGGTCAGGGTTCCCGCGGCAATCGCTACGCCGTAGGGCATGGAGCCGGCGGACGCGGTGGCCTGGGACGGCGCGGACCGGGCGCCTGGCGTCACGGAGGCTTTCAGCATGTGTCCCACGCGGGCGAGGGTGGTGCGCCCCTGGCCGGTCGCAAACACCTGGATCAGCGCCCACAGCCCGCCGATCACGAAGGTGGCCAGCGCGATCTTCAGTGCCATGCCGGCGCCCAGCCAGGCGCCCACTGCGGCCATCAGCTTGACGTCGCCGGCCGCCATGCCGCGCAGCAGGTAGAGGGGCAGGAACAGCACCAGGCCCACCAGCCAGCCCGACAGCCACGCCAGCGCGCCGGCCGCCACGCCGTGCACGGCCGCCATCACGGGCAGCGCGGCGATCCAGGCGCCGAAGGTCAGCCAGTTGGGGATGCGCCGCCGGTTCAGGTCGATGGCCGCGGCGGCGAGCACGATGCCGATCGTGGCGGGGCCGATGAAGGGCGCGATGGCGGTGGCGGCTTGCATGGTGATGGGCGCTGGCGCTTGGTTGTTGTCAGGTATGGGCGGGCTGGATGCGGATCCGGATAGAGTCCCTCAGGGCATCTTTCCGGCGATGCGCTCGTACATGCCTTGCACGGTCTCGCCGAGCGTCACCACGGAGCCGAAGATGGCCATGGCGATCAGGCTGCCGAGCAACGCGTATTCGATGGACGTGACACCGTCGTCGTCGCGCAGAAAGTCTGTTGACATGGCGAGGAGCTTCGACATTTGGCGTCTCCAGTGTCGAGTTGCTTGGATGTGCCTGCCGCATGGCGGCCCGGAGCCGGGCCGCCATGCGCGCGTTGCCAACTATCAGGCGCCTCCGCCAGCGCCAGCGCCAGGCAGGGCGTTTTGTAGGGTGTCGCCGATGAAGTCGAAGATGATGTTCAGGTTGGTGCCGATCAGGCGGACCGAAACGATGATCACAACGGCGATGAGCGCGGCAATCAGGCCGTATTCGATGGCGGTCACGCCGTCTTCGTCACGGATGAATTGCTTGAACATGGTGGTCAGGTTTTGCATGACAAACTCCTTGGGTTGGGAACAAGCACTGCAGGACTACGGAACTGCGATAGGGCCTGGGATGGCACCGGATATCAGCGCCGGGAAACCCGGCAGCAGGGCGGGGCGCAGATTGCGCACGCATGGAACGGCCACCGGCCGGGGCCGCCGTGCTCGATGCGCGGGTTGCGTGACTGCAGCCGGCGTAGCGCCGACGCATGCATGCACCGCGCGGCATGCTGTACGTGGCCCGAGCGCGCCATGCAGCGGAACGGCGCGCTGCCGCTGCCCCTGGCGGCGGCAGCGTGGCCGGAATTCCGGTGTGGCATTGCAGGTTGGCGCACGACTGGCATGGTGAAGCTCCCCGTATCGTTCTTGGTTTCGATGGCGGCGATCGTTGCGCCGGCATCGCGGCAACCAGGACTGCGCTGCCGGACGCCTGACATAGGCAAACGGCGGGCCAGGGTCGCGCAAACCTTTGTCCCGCAAGGGTTTGCGGGTGGCGCTGCGCGCTCGGTGCGGGGCTGGCGGGCCTGCAGGCGGCGTTCCGGCGGGGCTTCGTTGCTGGGTGGAAACGCGGGACTCGCAAGCCCATTCCAGCGCACGCTACGCATGTCCTAGATCGCGCAGCATGCGTATCGACGCGGGGTTGACGAAAAGAACGAGCCGCTTCATCCGAAAGCATGAGGCGGTGTCCGGGCCACGGGCTGGTGTTCGCCGCAGCCGGTCGACTTCGTGCCATCCCTGGGGCCTTTTGCCGGTGCGGGCCAGACTGACGGATGAGGGCGCCTGCCGCAGGAGCTGCGTTTCCGGATAGAAACGTTGCGAACGCGAGCCGGCGTGCGAGAGCGCTGGCAGCGGCCCCGGACATATCCCGGAAACCCTTGTGTGGCGCGCCTTGCAGCCATAAGCGGCGGCGTGATTCAGCTTAGATACATGGGGCACGAAAGTGCGCTTCCGCGTTGTCATGGCAGGCGCGCGCGAAGGCGGCTGCCATCCTGTGCATGGGGAAACGCAGCGTGGCAAAGCCTGCGTTCATGCCGCCACGTGCCGTGGCGGCGCCTGCCGGACGCGCGTTCGAAGGGTTGGCCAGGCGTTGCGATGCTTGCTCGCAAGGACCAAAAGCGGGAAGCGGCGGAGGCAGCGCGCTACGGCTGACGTGCCGCAGGGCTGCGGGAGTTGCGGTATGCGGACGGTGGCAGCGGCAGGGCGCGCGCGGCGGTTCCAGGCAGCGCTGCGGCGCGCAGGCATTGAGCCATGGCTCGCCTAGGCGGGGCCATGCAGCCCGGGTCAGCCGGAGACGCGAACAGGCGTGCTGGCGGCGCCCCTAGCGTTCGCGGACATAGGCGACGGCAACGTCATCCTCATGCACTTTTCGCCAGCCGGGCAGGCCATGGATCCACTTTGATGCAGGACTCGCGGGTTCCAGAACCGCCCACCTGATCTGGTATTCGTCGAACATGGCCTGCAGCACTTCGGCGTCGCCAGAATACGCCTTCATATACCTTCGCACGAAGGCGTCGCCGTAGAGGTCGGCGCGGCCGTCGATGAGTGGGGGAATGCCGGAGAAGATCAGATAGCCGCCGAAGTTGTAGCTGTTGAAGACCGGCCCTGCTCCGCCCGCCGCCATGGCCGCGCTGACGGCCTCGCGGGGCTGGATGCGCCGATGATCGTGCTGGATGCCCCGCGCAAGCAAGACGATGCTGGACATGAACAGTGCCAGGCATAACGCGGTAAGGGTGCGAAGCACCGGTGGCGACAGGCGCAGCCGGATCTCCGGACGGATCGCCGCGCGCAGCTGGGGACCAACGCTGGGCATCAGCAGCAGCGGGGCCAGCAGCCCAAGCAGTTCGGCGTAGCGCGCCGCGATCAGGGCCAGGTGGACCAGCCCGAAGCACATCATGATCCGCATCGCTGGCAGGCGGAAGCCGAAGTAGAGCGCGCCGAACAGCACAAAGCCCAGCCATAGCTCGATCGGCTGGACCAGCCGGAAATCCGGTGCCTTCCACTCGCCGATGACGCTGAGCGTATAGCTCATGCCGGAGACGTGGAAAGGAAAGAGCAGGCCATCCACGCCGTGCGGTGTCATCAGGCCCGCGACGACCGTGCCTGCGACGAAGGGCGCCCATGCCTTCGCGCTCTGGACCGGTTGCTTCTCGGTGAGAACGGCTTCGGCGGCGAGGGCGACCGCCAGCCCGATGCCGAGCAGGAAACTGCCATGCAGGTTGGCCCAGGCCAGCATGACGAGCAGCACCCAAAGGCTGGGCCGCTTGCCTTGCTCGCGTGCCAGGACCAGGTGGGCGGTCCAGATCACCATCAGCGGCCAGGCCATGGCGTGGGGGCGGGCAACCAGGTGCTGGGCCAGCGTGAGGAAGGTGAGCAGGGTCCCGCTGAACGCGTGCAAGGGCTCGATATAGCGCAGCAGGAACCGTAACAGCACGGTCAGCGTGATGGTGGCCGCCAGTGCGGTGACCAGCACCGGCCCGGCCCAGCCGAGCCAGGCATGGGAGGCCGCAAGAATGACTTCGGCCAGCCATTCATGTGGCACCCACTTGGCGCCGTGAAACGAGAAGGAGAATGGATCGGTGGCCGGCACGGCCAGGTTGGCAAGCATCCATTTGCCGGCGGCGATATGCCACAGCGTATCGGCATCCACCAGCAGGCGGGAGCCGGCAAAGGAGAGGAGCGCGAATATGCTGAGCCCATAGAGCGCTGGCCAGAACCACGGCTGTCTGGCGCACTGCTGCAGCATGCTGTCCGTGCCGGTTTCCCCGACCCAGGTGGTATTGGTTTTCATGGCGTCTCGCGATGGCTACGATGCTGGCCCGTTTTGACGATCCGGCGCGCGCTTCCCCAATGCGGCCCGCGGGCGCGTTGCCTGATTGCAAGGAGTGCGCCATTGCCGGAAAGGCCCAGGTTCTACGCGGTTTTCCAGGCCCGGTGCGCGGCGGCGGCCCGGTTCGATGGCGACGGACCCCGGCCGTCGTTTCCACTTCGAATCGTGCTTAATTTCTGGTTGAACGATGGCCTGTGAACGGAGACTGGCGAGGTGCCGCTGGTTCTGCGCCGAAAGGATGAGCCGGATCACGCCGCACCCCGTGCCTTTGGCGGAGCCGGCCGCGAAAAGCTGCGGCCTGGCCATGACGGAGCGGACTTCGCCCGGCACGCGTCGGCCGGCGCACCGCGTTTCAGGGGAGAAACGCGGACGAGGGCGCTGGGAGGCGAGTCTTCGCCCGAGAGCCGCCGGAATCCAGACGCCGGGCGGGCGCATGGCCGCACCGGTGGTGATTCAACCGGGAAACGCTCATACAAGGTGGATTTGCGCGCCTGGACAGCGATCTCCGTGGTGCTTGTATATCCCTGGTCGGCTGACCAGAATGAAGCGAATGCACCGATGCGTCGCCGCTGCATTTTCGACAGCAACGCGGCCGACAGCAGGGCGCGGCAGGACGGGCACCGCATGACATGCAGTGCCATCCGGCGGCCGCGCCGATAACAAGACCATGCGCAGGGCACGACGCCGTCCACCTGCGCCACGCCTTCCGGGGAGAGCATCATGTCGGGTCCATACGAAAGCAGGCTGCTGTCTCTGGTGGTGCCCTGCTACAACGAGTCCGAAAGCATCGGCAGATTCTTCAACGGCGTGATTCCGGTGCTGGAGTCGATCGACGCGATCCGCTTCGAGATCGTGCTGGTGAATGACGGCAGCACCGACGACACGCTGGAACAGCTGATCGACCATTCGCACCGCGATCCGCGCGTGCGCGTGGTGGACCTGACGCGGAACTTCGGCAAGGAGGCGGCGCTGACGGCAGGGCTCGACGAGGCCCTGGGCGATGCGGTGATTCCCATCGACGCCGACCTGCAGGATCCGCCCTCACTGATTCCCGAACTGGTCAGGCGCTGGCGCGAAGGCGCCGAGGTGGTGCTGGCGCAGCGCAGCAGCCGCGCCTGCGATTCGTGGCTCAAGCGCGTGACCGCGGGGGCGTACTACCGCGTCCACAACAAGCTGTCGGACCAGAAGCTGCCGGTGAATGTGGGCGATTTCCGGCTGATGGACCGGGTCGTCATCAACGCGCTCAAGCAGATGCCGGAGCGTCGGCGCTTCATGAAAGGCCTGTTCGCCTGGGTCGGCTACCGCACCGTGATCGTGCCCTATGAACGCGAGCCGCGCAGCGCCGGGCACTCCAAATTCTCCGGCTGGCGGCTGTGGAATTTCGCGCTCGAGGGCATCACCAGCTTCAGCACCATGCCGCTGCGCAGCTGGACTTATATCGGCGTGGCGATCGCGCTGGGGGCATTCGGCTACGGCGCGTTTATCGTGGCGCGCACGCTGGTGCTGGGCATCGATGTCCCGGGCTATGCCTCGCTGCTGTCGGCGCTGCTGTTTCTCGGCGGCATTCAGCTGATCGGCCTGGGCGTGGTCGGCGAATATGTCGGCCGCATCTACGACGAGGCCAAGGGCCGGCCGATCTACCTGGTGCGGCGGCGCTACCAGGAGACCGGGCAGAGCAGGAGCCTGGCGTCGGGACGGCGCGTGATCCGGATCGACCGCGGGCAAGTCAGCAACGGCCGCTGAAGCATGCTGCCGCCTGGACCCCGCCGCGAATCAGTCGCGGTAGGTCCAGGCCCGGTGCAGCAGGTAGGTGAGCATCGGCACAGTCAGCACCACACCCGCCAGGCCTGCCCAATAGCTGGCCCCGAGCCGCTGCGCGGTCCACGAAATACCCACGGTCAGCGCCAGCCCCAGCAGCGAGACGCCGGCAAAGCGCCCCAGGGTGCGATGGCGCAAGCGCGACGAGAAACTCCACAGGGTATTGAGCAAGTACGAGCACACCGTGGCGGAAACGAAGGCGATGCCGTTGGCCGCCACGGGCGAGGCGTCGAGCACGCTCACCAGCGTCGCAGTGATGGCGACATGCACGCCGGTCGAAGTGGCGCCGGAAACCAGGAACCGCGTGAACTGGCGCAGCCCGGGCGCAGTGCCGCTGGCGTTCACGATGCGCGCAGCACGGCCATCAGCGAAATGCCGAACGGCAGCGACCCGCGCGCGAGCCAGTGGCGCTCGGTGCGGAACACGCGGTGCAGCGCGCCGTTGACCGGTGCGGGCGGTAGGCCGGCGCCGGTGGCGTGGCGGCTGCCGCGCAAACGGTCGCCGATGCGCGCGGCGACCGCGAGCGGGAACAGCATGGTGTTGAAGTACGACGTCCGTTCCACGCGCAGGCCGCAGCGGCTGGCCAGCGCGTGCAGCGAACCCCTGCTGTAGCGGCGCTGGTGATGCAGGAAGACGTCGTGCGCGCTCCATAGCCACTGGTAGGCGGGCACGGTGATTAAGACCGCGCCGCCCGCCTTCAGCAGCCTGGCCGCGCAGTCAAGCGAGCCGGCATCGTCGGCGATGTGCTCGAGGCAGTCGAGCAGGCAGACCAGGTCGAAGCTGCGCTCGGCGAACGGCATCTGGTCGGGGCACTTGCCGTGGCGCAGATCGTAGGCGTCACCGGTTTTTTCTCGTGCCAGGCGCAGCGCGGTGCCGTCCATTTCCACCGCGCTGACCTTGCCGAACTGCGACAGCATCGCCAGGTTGCCGCCGGTGCCAGCGCCGATCTCGAGGATCGACGCGTGGCGCGGCAAGGCCAGGCCGGAGAGGATGGTGGCGACGATCTCGCGCCGGCCGCGGAACCACCAGTGGCTGGCTTCGGTGTCGGCCATCTCGAGGTAGGCGTCAGGGGACATGGGGCGATCCTTTAATGGGAAGCGTCGCGGTGTTAGCCCTGCACGCAGATCAATCCCAGATCTCCCTTCTTCACCTGCAGCTTGTAGTCGCGCATCAGCCGGAACAGCGTCACCCGCGAAATGCCGAGCTCGGCGGCCACGTCGATCAGCCGTTCATGGTGCCGCTGCAGCGCTTCGACGATGGCGTTCTGCTCGGCGGCCTCGCGGATCGCGGCCAGCGTCTGCGGGCGGTCGTCGGCCGGCGCGGCAAGCTCCAGATCGTCCGGCTGGATCACGCCGTCCTCGCACATCGCCGCGGCGTGGCGGATGCGGTTGATCAGCTCGCGCACATTGCCGGGCCAGGTGTGCAGCTGGATCGCGCGCAGCGCCATCGGCGAGAAGCCGCGGATGCGCGCCGGCGACTGCTTGCGCACGGTGTCCAGCACATGTTCGGCGATCAGCAGGATGTCGCTGCCGCGCTCGCGCAGCGGGGGCTGGCGCACGCGCAGCACGCACAGCCGGTGGTACAGGTCGCCGCGGAAGCGCTCGGCGGCGATCGCGGCTTCCAGGTCGACGTGGGTGGCGGAGATGATGCGCACATCCACCTCGACCGACTCGGTGCCGCCCAGCCGCTCGATGCGTCCGGTCTCCAAGAAGCGCAGCAGGCTGGTCTGGCTTTCGATCGGCATGTCGCCGATTTCATCGAGGAACAGCGTGCCGCCCTGCGCCATCTCGATGCGGCCCGGCTTGCGCTTGGTGGCGCCGGTAAAGGCGCCGCGCTCGTAGCCGAACAGCTCGGACATCAGCAGCGTGGGCGGGATCGCCGCGCAGTTGACCGCGATGAAGGGACGCGAGGCCCGCGCCGAGGCGCGGTGGATGGCCTGGGCGGCGAGTTCCTTGCCGGTGCCGGACTCGCCCGAGATCAGCACCGGCGTATCCCAGCGCGACACCTTCTCGATGCCGCGGAACAGCGACTGCATCGCCGGGCAGCTGCCGATCATGCCATCGGGGCGGGCCGTGCGCGGGGCCTCATGCTGCGCGCCGGGCCGCAGCCCGGCCATGCCGAGCGCATGGCCCAGGGCCTCGGCCAGGCGCGGGTGTTCCAGCGGGGCGGTGTGGTAGTCGACGAAATACAGGCCGAGCAGCCGGCGCGCGGTCTCGCTCAGCGCGTGCTGGCCGGCGACGATGCCGATCCAGCCGATATTCCGCTGCGCCAGCCAGGGTTCAAAGGTTTCCAGTTCGGCATCGCCGAAGCCGCCTTGCAGGTCGAGCAGCGCGGCGAGCGGCTGGCTGCCTGGGGGCAGGGCCTGCAGATCCTGCAGGTTCGACGCGAAGCTGAGTTTCCAGCCACGCTGGGCGAACAGCCGGCACAGCGAGGCGTCATGGTGTTGCGACAGATACAGCAGCGGGCGGTTGGCGTACGCGCTCATGAGATTTCCCCGGATTCTTGTTTTTTGCGGAACTGGCGGCCGGCATGGCCGGCCGCTCGCTCCGTTGGCTCTAAGGCTTGCACCGGCCGCATCGTGGCGATGCCGCGCGGCGCGCTCCCCAATTTCTGTTGTTTCACCCCGTTCTGCTGCCCGCGGGACGCCGCATTGAACGGCTTGCCGCGGGATTCAGGTGGCACGGACCGCTTGCTTGCGCTCGCGGCCCGTGTTCCTGAATGACCTCCGCTTTATCTTGTCGGCGCCCAATGTCATGGCGGGTGCCGATGCGGGCCAGTTCCTGCCGCGTGGCCCCCGCTTACAGCGCCAGTCCAATTCCCGCCCTGGGTTGCGGGGTCGTCCTGAAACTGATCCTCGGCGAACGCGTGCCAGTATGTTTGCCGCTGTCGTTTCAGACTTCCCCTTTGTTCCGGGCTTCTGTTCGCGCCGACATATCTGCGACGAATGTGCCATGGCTGGCTAAGTCATTGAAAAGAAAGGAAACGCGAGGTTTTGAACGCCGCACCGCCGGGGGCGCGCGAGACAAAACGTTCCGCTCTTGTTACGCGGGGCACCATTCAAGTGTTGCGCCGCAAAAGATCTTGAGCAGGGAAAGGGACGTATCGGGCACCGCCTCGCAGCCAACGGTGGACGACGAGGCATTTCTCGCGCGCCATCCCCATCTGAAGGAGGGAATGCAAAATTTGAAACGCTCGTCACGGAGGGCTCAGATACTGCACTTCACCACTCCTCAAAACAGTTTCATTTCCGTTACAAGGATTTGAAGTGCATACATCTTCCGCTGACATTTGGCGACACTGCGGACCTCAGCCTTTTGGTGCCGCACGCATCCCGGAAGCGGCGGCGGGATGGAGACAACCGGCGCGTTGACAGGCCTTCGCACGAATCGCGGCCGCACGCCTCAGCCGGTTCTCATCTGTTTGGATGGGGCGTGCAGGATTTCCAGCGCGGCTGGCACGCTGGTCAAAGTGGTTGCATCCATGAAACCCGGACACCGTGGCAACGAGGTGACTATGCCGTGGAATGGCCGGTGGCCCTGGGCTCGGGGTGGGCGCCAAGCCCTTGATTTCGCTGGCCTAGACGAAAATGATTCGTATTGCCAACATCGCCGCACCAATTGATTTCACGGATGAAACTGCGCGGCATGGCCGGGGGCGGTGGCATCCGCTTGCGCGCCTTCCTGCCGCACCTGTTCCTGCAGCCAGGCATGGAACTGCTGGATCGCTTTCTCGCGCGGGTTGCCTTCGCGCCAGGTGACCCAGTAGTGCAGGCTCGAAGGGATCCGGGTAGGCCCGATCTGTACCAGCTCGCCGCTGGCCAAATAGTCGTGCGCCAGCTGCGCGCGCGCCGTGGCCACGCCCAGCCCGGCCACGGCGGACTGCAGCATCAGCCCGGCGTCCTGGAAGATCGGGCCGCGCTCCGGTTCGTCGCCGGGCAGTCCGGCGGCTTCGAGCCAGTCGCGCCAGGGGCGCAGGGCAAAGCGCAGCATCGGCATGCGCGGCACGTCGGCCAGCGTAAAGCCCGGGTAGCGCGCCAGCAGCGCCGGGCTGGCTACCGCGATCACATGGTCTTCGATCAGGTTGTGGCACTCGAAGCCGGGCAGGTCGATGCGCTGGTGCCAGATCCCGACATCGACGCTGTACGGGTCGGGCGGCGTGATTTCCGCATGCAGCCGCAGGTGCAGGTCCAGCGACGGCACCTGGGCGTGCAGGCTGGGCAGGCGCCGGATCAGCCAGGCGTTGGCCAGGTCGGCCATCACGCTGACCTGCAGCCGGATCACCGGCGGACCGGCGCTGTTGCCGGCCTCGCGCAGCGCGCTTTCGATGTCGTCGAGGGCGCCGCGTACCTGTTCGGCCAGCCGCGCACCCACGCTGGTAGGCGCCATCTGGCTGCCGCTGCGCTGGAACAGCTTGGTGCCGAGGCTGGTTTCCAGCGCGCGGACATGGTGGCTGATGGCGCTGTGGGTCAGGGCCAGTTCCTCGGCCGCGCGCGAGAAGCTGCGATGGCGCGCGGCGGCCTCCAGTGCACGCAGCGCTTGCAGCGGCGGCAGGTGGACGGGGCGTTGGGCGGTTCTGGCGGGGGATTTGGCCATGGCCGTCAAATTCTACTCACAATTGCCGCGGGTATCTTTCGTTGGCTTTGCACCGGGATGGGGAAGACAATGCAGGCCATCATGACGACTTCGACTTCAAACTTGTCTTCCGCATCCTCGCAGCGTTCGCACGCGCAACCGGCCGGCGGTGCCGCGGCCAGTGCCCGCTGGCGCGTGCTGGCCGTGTTCTCGCTGGGCTTCCTGGTGTCCTATGTCTTCCGCGGCGTCAACCTGGGCTTCGCGCCGCACCTGACGCGCGAGCTCGGCCTCAATGCCGGCGACCTGGGCCTGCTCACCAGCTTCTATTTTCTTGGCTTTGCCTGCGCCCAGCTGCCGGCGGGCATCCTGCTGGACCGCTACGGTCCGCGCCGCACCGAAGCGGTAATGCTGCTGGTGGCCGTGGCCGGCTCGCTGGTGTTCGCGCTCGCGCCCGGCATGGCCGGGCTGGCCGCGGGCCGGCTGCTGATCGGCGTGGGCGTGTCGGTGTGCCTGGGCGCCGCCATCCAGGCGCTGTCGATGTGGTTCCCGCTGTCGCGCATGCCCCTGCTCAACGGCGTGGTGATGGCCATCGGCGGACTGGGCGCGGTGCTGGTCGGCACGCCCCTGTCATGGCTGTTGTCGCTGACCGACTGGCGCACCGTCAGCATCGGCCTGGCCGGTGTGTCGCTGGCGATGGCGGCGCTGCTGTGGTTCAGCGCGCCCGACAAGCCTCGCGTCGGCAAGGAAAGCCTGCGCGAGCAGCTGCGCGGCACGCGCCAGATCCTGGGCAGCGAGCGCTTCTGGCGCGTGGTGCCGCTGACGCTGCTCAACCAGGGCGTGTTTCTGGCGGTGCAGACGCTGTGGGTGGGTGCCTTCCTGCGCGATGTGTCCGGCTTCGATGCAGGCACCGGCGCCCGGCTGGTGTCGGTGATCGGCTTTGCCATGATGGCCGGCTGCGTCGGCTCGGGCTGGGCCGCGCGCCACCTGGAGCGCCTGGGCGTGAGCCTCTATGCCTTTGCCGGCGCCGGCATGACCGGCTTTATCGTGGTCCAGCTGCTGCTGATGGCGCAGGTGCCGCTGCCTCCGGTGCTGCTGTGGGCGGCCTATGGCGTGTTCGGCTCCAGCGGCATCCTGACCTACGCGGTGCTGGCGCGCAGCTTTCCCGATGCACTGATCGGCCGCGCCACCACGGCGCTGACACTGACCGTGTTCCTGTCGACCTTTGCCTGCCAGGTGGGCGTCGGCTTCGTGCTGGACCTGTGGCCGGCCACCGGCGGCCATTACCCGAAGGCGGCGCACCTGGCGGCGTGGGCCGGGCTGGTGGGACTGCAGGTGCTGGCAGCGGTGTGGTATGCGCTGGGCGGGCGGCGCGCGCGCCGCGAGGCGGCTGCCGCAAGCTGATCCGGGACGCTCCGGATTACAAAAACACCGGCCGGTCGTCCAACTCGTTCGGGTTATGCCCGCCGTCCGACGGGAAGTGCGTGGCCAGCAAGCCATGGATGCGCGCCACCGTGGCCAGCACCGGCCGCACCGACAGGTCCTGCCTGAGTCCCTGCGCCAGTTCGTCGCACAGTTCGCGCCAGGTGACGGGCCCCACGCTGGCGTCGATGCCGCGGTCGGCCAGCAGCTCGACGGCGTGGTCGGCCAGGTTGATATAGAGCAGCACGCCGGTCTTGTCGGCGGTGTTCCAGACCTCGAGCGCGCCGAACAGGAAGCGCGCGCGCTCGCGCGGCGTGACCCCGGCCCAGGCGTCGCCGACCGGCAGGCTGGCTTCGATCACCACGCGGATCTCGCCGCGGTGGCTGGATTCGCCGGCGTGCACGGCGTGGTGCAGTTGCTGCTGCGCTTCCGGCGGAAAGTGCCTGCGCGCGGTGCCGGCGGTGGTGGCGATATGGTGCAGGGCGCGTTTGAGATGCGGCATGGTTGTCGTTCCTCGTGCTGTCACCAGTTGCCGGACGCGCCGCCGCCGTCGAAGCCGCCGCCGCCCCCGCCGCCAAAGCCACCGAAGCCGCCGCCGCTGTCACCGCCGCCGCCGCCGAAGCCGCCACCCCAGCCGCCGCTGCGCCGGCCCCAGTCGTGCCCGATGGTATAGCCGCCCAGGCCGCCGAGGCCGCCGGCGATCACGTCGCGGCCGCGCCGGCTGGTGACGATCTGCGGCCCGCGCCGGCGCAGGATGGCGCTCAGGAAAAAGAACACGATGATCGCCAGCGGCAGCAGCGCCGGCAGCCATTGGTCCAGTGCCGATGCCTGCTGCGCCTTGCGCTGCGGCGCCGCCAGGCCTTCCTTGTCGATGGTCGCCTGGATCGCCGAGATGCCGGCCGCGAGCCCGCCGTAGAAGTCGTTCTGGCGGAAGTGCGGCGCCATCACGTCCTGCAGGATGCGCTTGGACATGGCGTCGGTCAGCGAGCCCTGCACGCCCCGGCCCACTTCCAGTCGCATCTTGCGCAGACCGGGCGGATTGTCCTTGGCGATCAGCACGATCACGCCGTCGTCGATGCCCTGGCGCCCGGCGCGCCAGGCGTCGGCCACGCGGATGCTGTAGGCGTCGATCGGCTCCGGATCGGTGGTCGGCACCATCAGCACGAAGATCTGGCTGCCGCGCTGCTGCTCGTATTCGGCCAGCACGTTTTCCAGCGCGCCGCGCTGCTGCGGCGTCAGCGTGCCGGTCAGGTCGGTGACCCGCTGGGTCAGCGGCGGCACCGCGACGAAGCCGTCGGCCGCCAGCGCCGGGCCGCTCAGCAGGGCCGCCAGCCACAGCAGGGCAGCGGCCAGCCAGCCGTGCCGGGCGAAGCAACGCCAGGGATGGCGCATCGCTGCCATCTTGATCAGAACTTGACCGCGGGCGGGGTGGAGATGGCCTTCTCGTTTTCCACGGTGAACGAGGGTTTGACCGGGTACTTGAAGATCATCGCCGTCAGGTTGGTCGGGAAGCTGCGCGCCAGCACGTTGTACTGCTGCACCGCGGCGATATAGCGCTGGCGTGCCACGGTGATGCGGTTCTCGGTGCCCTCGAGCTGCGATTGCAGGTCGCGGAACGAGGCATCGGCCTTGAGCTGCGGGTAGTTCTCGGACACAGCCAGCAGGCGCGACAGCGCGCCGGACAGTTCGCCCTGCGCCTGCTGGAAGCGCTTGAAGGCTTCGGGGTCGTTCAGGGTTTCGGGCGAGACCTGGATGCTGGTGGCGGCGGCGCGCGCCTTGGTCACGGCTTCGAGCGTCTCGCGCTCGTGCGAGGCGTAGCCCTTGACGGTGTTGACCAGGTTGGGGATCAGGTCGGCGCGGCGCTGGTACTGGTTGATGACTTCGCCCCAGGCCGCCTTGACCGCCTCGTCCTTGGCCTGGAAGTCGTTGTAGCCGCAGGCCGACAGCAGGCTGGCCATGACCGCCAGCACCACCCAGCGCAACACGGACAGGGGCGAGCGGGTGGGCAGCGGAGTGGGCAGCGAAGGGGACGAGGATGCGCGCATCGGAGGCTCCGGCGATTGGACGAACTCCAAGTGTAGCGCACCGCCCTTGTCGTCACGCGTGGGCCCCCGGCGCAACCTGGCGCCGGGCGGCCCGCGTGGGCTCAGGCCGCCGCGAAGGCCTTGCGCGCGGCGTCGAAGGTGGCGTCCAGGATGGCGTCGTCGTGCTGCGCGGAGACAAAGCCGGCTTCGAACGCCGACGGCGCCAGGTAGACGCCGTGCTCCAGCATGGCATGGAAGAAGCGGTTGAAGCGCGTGGTGTCGCTCTGCGTGACTTCGGCGAAGCTGCCGGGCACGCCGTCGCGGAAGTAAAGCCCGAACATGCCGCCGACCGCGTCCGCGGCGAACGGCACGCCCGCCGCCCGGGCCGCTTCGGCCAGGCCGTCGGCCAGCTTGCGGGTCTGCGCAGCCAGGCGGTCATAGAAACCGGGCGCCTGGATCAGCTTGAGCGTGGTCAGGCCCGCCGCGACCGCCAGCGGGTTGCCCGACAGCGTGCCGGCCTGGTACACGCCGCCCAGCGGCGCCAGGCTGGCCATGATGTCGCGCCGTCCGCCGAAGGCCGCCGCCGGCATGCCGCCACCGATGACCTTGCCCAGGCAGGTCATGTCGGGGCGGATGCCGTAGTGCGCCTGCGCGCCGCCCAGCGCCACGCGGAAGCCGGTCATGACTTCGTCGAAGATCAGCACCGCGCCGTCGCGGGTGCACAGTTCGCGCATCGCCTGGAGGAAGGCGTCGCTGGCGCGCACCAGGTTCATGTTGCCGGCCACCGGCTCGACGATCACCGCGGCGATCTCGCCCGCATGCTTGGCGAAGGCCTGTTCCAGCTGCTCGACGTTGTTGTACTCCAGCACCATGGTGTGGCGCGTCACGTCGGCCGGCACGCCGGCCGACGACGGCGCGTTGCGGGTGGTGTCGGCAAAGGTCAGCAGGCCGGAGCCGGCCTTGACCAGCAGGCTGTCGGCGTGGCCGTGGTAGCAGCCTTCGAACTTGATGATCAGGTCGCGGCCGGTGAAGCCGCGCGCCAGGCGCAGCGCGCTCATGGTGGCTTCAGTTCCCGAAGAGACCAGCCGCACCTGCTCGATCGACGGCACCAGCTTGCAGATTTCCTCGGCCATGGTGATCTCGGCCTCGGTCGGGGCGCCGAACGAGAAGCTGTGGGCGGCGGTTTCCTGGACCGCGCGCACCACCTCCGGATGGGCATGGCCGACGATCATCGGGCCCCACGAGCCGATGTAGTCGATATAGCGCTGGCCGTCCGCGTCCCACATGAACGGGCCCTCGGCGCGCGTGATGAAGCGCGGCGTGCCGCCTACCGAACGGAAGGCGCGCACGGGCGAATTGACGCCCCCGGGAATGGTCTGCTGGGCGCGGTCGAAAAGCTGCTGATTACGGGACATGGCGTTGAGGTGAGGACAGGACTGCAGGGATCGTGCTCGGCCGGCCTCCGGGCCTGGCGTTGACATGCGGCAAAAACAGCGGAAGTTCGCTGCAATTGCCCGCCAATCGTGCGCTAACAAGGCGCTAACGGGTGCGAACACGGCGGAACTGGCCCGATTCCGGCCCTCGCGCGGCTGGCGCCGGCGGCACGGTTTCGGTACCATCTGCGCTGGATTTTAATGGAGAGTGGCCAGAGCCTGTTATGGAATACAAGACTTGGATGTGCCTGATCTGCGGCTGGATCTACGACGAAGCCGCAGGCGCGCCGGAAGACGGCATCGCCCCCGGCACCCGCTGGGAAGACGTGCCGATCAACTGGACCTGCCCGGAATGCGGCGCGCGCAAGGAAGATTTCGAGATGGTCGCGATCTGAGCGGCCACTATCCAGAAGAACAACGATACGGCCGGCGCGCCCGTCGCGCCGATACGACAGAACGCCGCCGGGGGCTGGCCGCACCGGATTGACGGCCCCCCGGCGTCTTGTCACACTCTGTTGCAAAAATGACTGGCTGTCCCTCCGCCCGCGGCGGGGAGGACGGCGGGCAGATGCGGGGATCACGCATCGCCGCTGCCGGGCTCAGCCCGGCCTTGGAAGGGAAATAAAAAGAATTTCGGGGGTCCGTCGGGGCGCGCATGGGTCGCGCTGCTCCGCACGGGTGTTCTCTGGTGCTTGCCGGCGCTCCGCCAGGAGCTGCTGGTCGCGGGAACAACATGCGGGTCGCTCATCTAGAAGAAAACCAGCGGGTCAATACCGCCGGCGCCCAGGGTCTGGCGCCTGGCGTTCCTGTTCCGGGTACCGCGCCGGACATCAAGCCGGACCTGACGCCCGGGATCGCTCCGCAGCCGCGCCGCAAGGTGCTGGTGATCGACGATTCCAGCACCATCCGCCGTACCGCGGAAATCTTCCTGGCGCAGGCCGGGTACCAGGTGATGCTGGCCGAGGATGGCTTCGAGGCGCTGGCCAAGGTGGGCGAGCTGCATCCCGACCTGGTCTTCTGCGACATCCTGATGCCCCGGCTGGACGGCTACCAGACCTGTTCGCTGATCAAGAAGAGTCCGCGTTTCCACGCCATTCCCGTGATCATGCTGTCCTCGCGCGACGGCGTGTTCGACCGCTCGCGCGGCCGCCTGGTCGGCGCGCATGACCACCTTGCCAAGCCATTCACCCGCGACGCGCTGCTGCAGGCCGTGCAGGCCTGCCTGCCATGCCAGCCCGCGGGCGAGGCGTTGCCCGCCTGAGCCGCAGGCGCGCCGTGTACGAATCGAAGGAAAACCTCATGACCGCCATTCACAAGATCCTGATCGTCGACGACTCCCCGACCGAAGCCCTGTTCATGTCCGACCTGCTGGGCAAGCGCGGCTTCAAGGTCGCGGTCGCCAGCAACAGCGAGCAGGCCTTCGCCCGGCTGCAGGCCGAAGCCTTCGACCTGATCCTGATGGACGTGGTGATGCCCGGCCAGAACGGCTACCAGGCCACCCGCGCGATCAAGCGCGACGACCGCTTCAAGGACATCCCCGTGATCATGTGCACCAGCAAGGGCCTGGACACCGACCGCATCTGGGGCATGCGCCAGGGCGCGTCGGACTACATCGTCAAGCCCGTCGACGGCGAAGAGCTGCTGGGCAAGATCGCCGCGCTGGCGCACTGAGCCGCCCGCGCCGGCCGCACGGCACGCCACTGCCACCTGTTCCGGGGACCGCCATGAACGCGCCACGCCAAGACCTCCGCGCCCGCCATACCCGCCTGCAGGACTACCAGGCCATGCTGGCCCGGCGCCTGCGCGAGGCGCGCAGCCTGCCGGCCGCCGACAGCTACCTGGCGCTGCAGGTGGGTGCCCGCCACTGGCTGGTGCCGCTGGCCGATGCCGGCGAGGTGCTGGACATGCGCCAGCCCAGCCCGGTGCCGCTGACGCAGCCGTGGTACAGCGGCCTGGTCAATGCGCGCGGCAGCCTGCTGGGGGTGATCGATTTCAGCCTGTTCTGCGGCGGCGCGCCAACGCCCCTGCAGCCGGGCAGCAAGATCGTGGTGCTGTCGCGCGACGCGGAACGCGCCTGCGCGATCCTGGCCACGCGCGTGGCCGGGCTGCGCCATGCGGCTGACCTGGCTTTGCCGCACGGCGACGCCGCGGCCTGCGGCACCGGCGCGGCGCCGGCATGGGAAGGCCAGCGCTATGCCGACCGCGAGGGACGCGACTGGCAGGTGCTGGACGTGCGCGCGCTGCTGGACGCGCCGGCTTTCCTGCAAGCGGGCAAGGCCGCCGCCTGACGCGCGCGGGCCGGTAGCGCCAGGCACAGACAAAAAGACGACGCGCAGGCCACTGCCTGCCGCACCCGGCACGAGCCGCCGGGCATGACAACGATAAAACGGAAGAGGGTGCCATGGGTTTCAACAGATTCAGCCTGGGCCGGCGCACGCCGGCAGCCGACGCCGCCACCAGCCTTGCGGGTGGGCCGGACGAGCCGGGCGTGGCCTATGCCGCGGGACCGGAACCCGCGCCCGTGCCGCCCGCCGCCGCGGGGCTGGGCGCGACCCCGCTGGAGCACCTCGGCCGCTGGCTCGGCCGCATGCCGTTCGCGTCGCAGCAGCGGCTGCTGACCGTGGGCGTGGTGGTGTCGCTGGTGGCGCTGCTGGGCTCGGTGTACCTGGATAACCGCATCGCCAACAATGCCGCCGCGCAGATCGAAGTGGCCGGCGACATGCTGATGCACTCGCAGCGCCTGGGCAAGGCGGTGCCGGTCGCGCTGCTGGGCAATGCGCAGGCCTTCACCCAGCTGCGCCAGTCCCGGGATGCGCTCTCGGGCGACCTGAGGGCGCTGCAGCAGGGCAGCGACGAAAAGCGCGTGCGCGCCACCACCGGCGCGGCCGAACCGCTGCTGCAGGCAGCCATGCAGTCATGGGCGCGCTCCGAGAAAAGCGCCGCCGACGTGCTGGCGCAGCAGCCCGTGCTGACCACCATCGGCCAGACCCTGCAGATCTTCAACGCCTCCAACCCCGAGCTGCTCGAGTCCGCCGAACAGGTGGCCGCGATCAAGCTGCAGTCCGGCGCCAACGCGCGCGAGGTGGCGGCCTCGGCGCAGCTGGTGATGCTGACCCAGCGCCTGGGCAAGAACCTGAACGAGTTCCTGGCCGGCGAAGGCGTCAACCCGGAGACCGCCTTCCTGCTGGGCAAGGACACCAACACCTTCCGCGAGACCCTGGACGGCCTGCTCAACGGCAGCGAGGCGCTGCGGCTGTCGGCCGCCGCCGACGAAGAGACACGCGGCTACCTGCAGCAGCTGTCGCAGCGCTTCGAGGCGGTGCAGAAGACCACCCAGACCATCCTGCAGAACCTGCCCGGCCTGATCGCCGCCAAGCGCGCGCAGCAGCAGATCTTCAACGACAACGAGGCGCTGCGCGCCGAACTGTCGGCGCTGCAGCGCGCCTACGCGGAGTCGGCGCGAAGCCGCCCGGTGACCCTGGGCGCGACCGTGGTGTCGGCGGCGCTGACGCTGCTGTGCCTGGTCGGCCTGGCCGCGCTGTACCTGCGCGATTCGCGCATGCGCACGCTCGAAGCCGAGGCGCGCGAGCGCGAGGCCGAGGCCCGCCGGCTCGACGAAAAGCGCAACAACGACAACACCCAGAGGGCGATTCTGCAGCTGATGAACGAGCTGCAGGACATCGCCGACGGCGACCTCACGCGCCAGGCCACCGTGACCGAGGACATCACCGGCGCGATCGCCGACTCGGTCAACTACACCGTGGAAGAACTGCGCGAGCTGGTCGGCCGGGTGCAGCAGACCGCCGGCGAGGTGACGCAGGCCTCGGGACAGGTGCAGGCCACCTCGACCCAGCTGGTGTCGACCACCGAAGAGCAGTCGCGCCAGATCCGCCAGACCGGCGAGTCGGTGGTGGAGATGGCCGACCGCATCACGCAGGTATCGCGCGGCGCGGCCGAGTCCGCCAACGTGGCGCGCGCCTCGCTGTCCGCCGCGGAACAGGGCCAGCACGCGGTGCAGAACGCGATTGCCGGCATGAACGACATCCGCGAGCAGATCCAGGAAACCTCCAAGCGGATCAAGCGGCTGGGCGAGTCGTCGCAGGAGATCGGTGAAATCGTCGAGCTGATCTCGGACATTACCGAGCAGACCAACGTGCTGGCGCTCAACGCGGCCATCCAGGCGGCGTCGGCGGGCGAGGCCGGACGCGGCTTCTCGGTGGTGGCGGAAGAAGTGCAGCGGCTGGCCGAACGCTCCGGCGAGGCCACCAAGCAGATCGGCGCGCTGATCCGCACCATCCAGACCGATACCCAGGACGCGGTGCACGCGATGGAGCGCAGCACCCAGGGCGTAGTCGAGGGCGCGCGGCTGTCGGACCACGCCGGTGCCGCGCTGGTCGAGATCGGGCGCGTGTCGCGCCAGCTCGCCGAGCTGATCGAGCAGATCTCGCAGTCCACCTCGCACGAGGCCGACCTGGCCACCACCGTGGCGCGCCATATCGAACGCATCCTGCAGGTCACAGAGCAGACCACCACCGGCACGCGCCAGACCGCGCAGTCGGTGCGCCAGCTGACGCTGCTGAGCGAGGAGCTGCGCAACTCGGTGTCGCGCTTCAAGATCGCCTGAGTGGCCGGATGACGCCTGCGACCGCTTCCGCGCACCGCGGCCCCGCGCCTTATGCCAACTCCGCGCCCGCCGCCCGTCGCGGCGGGCGGACTGCGGCTGCCGTGCCGGCGCCGCACTGGAAGCCGTCATGTCCCTGAATTCCCCGATCCCGCGCGACGCGGCCGCAGCCGGCATGCCGGCCGGCCCCGACGCCTTGCCTGAACCCGAACCCGCACCGTTGCCGGCCAGCGCGCAGCCGTCGCCCGACGGCGGTGCCGCGCGTGACCTGTCCGGCCTGGCGTGGCTGGCGCCCAGCCTGCGCAGCGCGCTCGAAGACGCCGCCGCGGAGCTGGGCCACTATGTCGATGAAGTGCGCCAGGCGCCCGAGGCGCTGGGCGCGCGCGATACCACCTCGCTGCGCCTGGCCGGCCAGCATCTGCACCAGGCCGCCGGCGCCGTGCATATCGTCGGGCTGCGCGGGACCGACCCGTATTGCCAGGCGCTGCGCCGCCTGCTCGATGCCATCGATGCCGGCACCGTTGCCGCCGGCCCCGAGGCGCTGGAGGTATTCCGCGCCGGCGTGCAGGCGCTGGCCGAATATGTCGACGACCTGATGGCAGGCGACGACGAGGCCCCGCTGCGCCTGTTCCAGCCCTATGCCGCCGTGCTCGCCCGGCTGGGCGAGGAACGCGTGCATCCGGCTGACCTGTGGCTCGACGAGCTGCAGATGCTGCCCGGCATGCTGCTGCCGCCGAAGGGGCCGGCCGCGGTCACGCGCGCGCGCCAGCAGTTCGAGTCGGCGCTGCTCAAGGCGCTGCGCCTGCCGACGCCATGCGCCGACGCGGCGCTGCTGCGCGAAGCCTGGCTGCCGCTGCACGCGGCGCTGGATGAACTGCGTGCCAACGAGCAGGAAGCGCGCCGTGCCGCCGACCATCCCGACCGCGGCGTCTGGCACGTGCTCGGGCTGGTGTGCCGCGCGCTGGCGCTGGGCCTGCTGCCGTCGGACCTGCTGGCCAAGCGCTTTGCCGGCCGCGCCAACCTGCTGCTGCGCCAGTACCAGCAGGGCCATGTGCGCGTGCCGCAGGCGCTGCTGAACGACGCGGTGTTCCTGCTGGTTTGCACCGGGCTGGCCGAGGGCGGCAATGACGACGCGGCGGCGCTGCGCGCCGACATCGTGCGCACGCTGGCGGCATTCCGCGTCGAGGCCGCCCACGCGCAGGCCCGTGCCGATTTCCGGCTGCGCTACTACGGCTGGCTCGATCCGATCGACACGCGCAACCTGCAGCAGGCCGCGGCCGGGCTCGAACGCGCCGCCGCCGCGGACCAGTCCGCGTGGGAGATCGCGCTGGCCGCGCTGGCCGAGGCCGCGCAGCCGCTGGCGCAGCCGGCGCTGCAGCGTTGCCTGGCGCAGGCCGCCATGCCGGGGCGCGAGCGGGGCTGCGGCGACGCGCTCGGCGCCGCCGGCATCGCGCTGTTCCTGTCGCGGGCGCTGGCGCTGCCGTGGCGCGTGCACGGACGGTCCGCCCATCCGGCCGCGGCACACTTTGCCGCGCAGTGCGACGCGCTGGCCGCCTGCCTGGCGGACCCTGTCGCCGCCGCGCCGGCCTGGCTGGCGCGCATGGTCGACGAGGCGCGCGCCCAGGTGCAGCGCAGCGAAGCCGTGGCGCAACTGCGCGCGCAACTCGACAGCGGCGAATCCTGGCTCGACAGCTATGACCGCAATGCGGCGCGCCCCGACGGCGCCGCGCACCTGCGCGACGCGCGCCAGGCCTTCGCCGCGCTGGCGGGCACGCTGGCGCAGCTGCAGGCGTCGCCGGCGCTGCCGGACGTGCTGGCCGGCGATGCCGCACAGGCCAGCGCTGCCGTGGAGGCCGTCAAGACAACGCTTGCCGAGGAGGGCGAGCTTGCCGACGCCGGCGCGCGCGCGGCGCTGCTGCGCACGGTGGCGGCGGAACTGGGCGTGGTCCATGCGTTCGCCGATGCGCTCGAATTCGGCCGTGCCCGCCACGCCGAGGCATTGCCGGATGTCGCTGCCGCGGGCGACGCGCATGCGCCGCAGGATCCGCTCGACGCGGCGCGCGCCGCCGCCGACGAGGCCCTGCGAGCCGGCGCCGTTTCCGACGCGCCGGCGGTGCAGCGGCTGCGTGCCGCGCTGCAAGCGCTCTCCGACCAGGCCGCGATCGACGACGACGCCGCGCTGCGCCGCCTGGCCGCCGATGCCGTCACGCAGTGCAACGCCTGGCTTGCCGGCAGCGACGACGCCGGCGCGCGCATGGTGATGGCGCTCGCCGCGATGCCGGCGGAGCCGGCGCCGGTGCCGGTCGTCGCGGCCACGCCGTCCATGCCCGCGGCCGGCGACCACGCCGCCATCGATGCCGAGCTGCTCGACATCTTCCTCAACGAGGCCGACGAGGTGCTGGGCGGCATCGCCGGCGACCTTGGCGCCGGCGTCGAGGCGCTGCGCGATGCCGACATGCTCAGCCGGCTGCGGCGCGCGTTCCATACGCTGAAGGGCTCCAGCCGCATGGTCGGCCTGCATCGTTATGGCGAGGCGGCATGGGCGGTGGAGCAGGTGATGAACCTGTGGCTGGCCGAGGCGCGCGAGCCCGCGCCGGCGCTGCTGGCGCTGCTGCGCCGCGCGCATGCCGAACTCTCGGCGTGGGTGGCGCGGCTGCACGGCGATGCCGCGGCATGGCACGACATCGCGCCGCTGGTTGCCGCCGCCGAGGCGGTGCGCGATGCCGGCACCGCCGCGGACATGGCGCAGGCCGCGCCTGACGTGGCTGGCGGCGAGGCGCCGAACGAGCATCCGGACGCAGCCGCAACCGACGCCGCAACCGAGGCCGATACCGACGCCGATACCGACGCCGATACCGACGCCGATACCGACGCCGATACCGACGCCGATACCGACGCCCCCGCCGACACCGGCACGCCCGACGACAACGTGATCCCGTTCCGCCTGGCCGGTGGCCTGTCGGACGAGGACGACCATTACAAGGTCATCGGCCCGGTGCGCATCGGCCTGGCGCTGTACAACGTCTATTTGCAGGAGGCCGACGGCCTGCTGCGACAGTTCGCCACCGATATCTCCGAATGGCGGCATGAAGCCCACCCGTGCCCGAGCGAGCTGGCGCTGCGCGTCGCCCACACGCTGCAGGGCAGCGCATCGACCGTTGGCCTGGAGCCGGTGCGCGAGATCGCCGAGGCGCTGGAAGCGTTGCTGCTGCAGCTGGGCGCGCATCCGGTGGCGATGCACGCGGGCGATTTCCGCCTGCTGGAGCAGGCCGCCGAGCGCATGCGCGGCATGCTGCACCAGTTTGCCGCCGGCATCTGGCCGCAGGCCGATGCCGCGTTGCGCCGCAGCCTGGTCGAGTTCGGCGAGCGCGCGCTGCTGCGGCCGCGCGTGGCGCTGCCCGCGCCGCCGCCGGCCGAGTCGGATGACGCAACGCAAGCATTTGGCCCGCAGCCGCCCGCGGCCGACGCGGGCGCAGCCGCCGAAGCCCCTGCCGTGCCGCTTGGCACCGCGCATGATGCGGTGGTGATCGCGCTGCCGACGGTGCCGCGCGCGCCCGAGGCGCCGGCCGCCGACACCGGCACCGCCCCCGACCCGGCACTGGTGCAGATCTTCCTGGAAGAGGCACAGGGCTCGCTGCCCGAACTGGGCAAGCTGTTGCGCGGCTGGGAAGCCGCGCCCGACGACGCGCGCCATGGCGGGCTGGTGCTGCGCGCGCTGCATACGCTCAAGGGCAGCGCGCGCATGGCCGGCGCGATGGCGCTGGGGCAGGCCGCGCACGAGATGGAGACACTGCTCGACAGCACGCTGCGCGGGCAGGGGCGCCAGCCGGTTGCGCCGAAGGTGTTCGAGCGGCTCTACGCCTGGTACGACCGCATCCTGGCGCATGCCGAGGCCTTGCAGGCCGGCCGCCTGCTGCCGGCCGACGATGCCGATGTGGTCAACGGCCTGGCCGATCCCGCGCAGGCGGCCGACGCCGCCACGGCGCAGCCTGAAGCCGCCGAAGGTTCCGGCGATGCCGCCGCAGAGGCCCCCGCGCCCGACCTGCCCGCGGTGCCCGGGCCGTCCGACGTGATGGTGCCGATGCCGCCGGCCGCCCCGCTGGCTCCGCTCGCACCGTTGGCATCGGCCGAGCCGCAGCGCGCGCTGGTGCGCGTGCAGGCGCGCGCGCTCGACACGCTGATCAACGAGGCCGGCGAGGTCGGCGCCACGCGCGCGCGCCTGGACAGCGAGCTGGAGGCGATGCGCGCCTACCTGGGCGAACTGAACGACAACGTCGCGCGCTTGCGCGGCCAGCTGCGCGAAATCGAGATCCAGGCCGAATCGCAGATGGCGTCGCGCATTGCCGATGCGCAGCACAAGCAGGAATTCGATCCGCTCGAGTTCGACCGCTTCACGCGCTTCCAGGAACTGACGCGGATGATGGCCGAGTCGGTCAACGACGTCGCCACCGTCGAGCAGAACCTGCAGCGCGGCTTCGACCGCGCCGCCGGCGACCTGGCCGCGCAGGCGCGGCTGACGCGCGGGCTGCAGCGCGGGCTGATGCAGGCGCGCATGGTGCAGTTCGACGCGCTGGCCGAGCGGCTCTACCGCGTGGCGCGGCAGGCCGCGGCCGAGACCGGCAAGGAAGTGCGGCTGCTGATCAAGGGCGGCACGGTGGAGATCGACCGCTCGGTGCTGGACCGCATGGCCGGCCCGATCGAGCACCTGATCCGCAACGCGGTGGCGCACGGCATCGAGACCGCCGCGCAGCGCCGGGCCGCGGGCAAGCCCGCCACCGGCGCGCTCACGCTGGAGGTGCAGCAGGAAGGCAACGAGGTGGTGCTGCATTTCATCGACGACGGCGGTGGGCTGGACCTGGCGCGCATCCGCGCCCGCGCGGTCGAACGCCGGCTGCTGGCGCCGGACGACGACGCCAGCGAGGCGCGCCTGACCGAGATGATTTTCACCCCCGGCTTTTCCACCGCGGAAGCGGTGTCCGAACTGGCCGGCCGCGGCGTGGGCATGGACGTGGTGCGCGCCGAGACCGTGGCGCTCGGCGGGCGTATCACGCTGGCATCGCAGCCGGGGCAGGGCACCACCTTCACCGTGCACCTGCCGCTGACCACGGCCATCACGCAGGTGCTGGTGATCGCGCTGGGCGCGCGCCGCTATGCGGTGCCCAGCGGCATGATCGACCAGGTGCAGCAACTGCGCGCGCCGGCGCTGCTCGACGCGTACAACCACGGCCGCCTGGCCGTGGCTGGCGCCGAAGTGCCGTTCTTCTACTTCGGCGCGCTGCTGGAACAGGGCGAGGCCGCGCCCGCGGGGCGCAAGTACTCGCCGGTGGTGCTGGTGCGCAGCGGCGCCGAGCGCGTTGCCGTGCATGTCGACGACGTGGTCGGCAACCGCGAAGTGGTGGTCAAGCACATCGGCCCGCACCTGGCGCGGCTGGAGGGCATCGCCGGCGCCACCACGCTCGGCGATGGCGAGATCGTGCTGATCTACAACCCGGTGGTGCTGGCACAGCGCTTCATACGCGAGCGCGGCCGGTCGCTGCCGCTCGATCCGCCGCTGGCGCCATCGCAGCAACGGCAGGCCGTGGCCGCGCAACCGGGCGCGGTCGCGGAACTGGCGGGCGACGGCACCGCCGAACCCGTGGCTGGGCTGGCGGCGCAGCCTACCGTGATGGTGGTGGACGATTCGCTGACCGTGCGCAAGGCCACCCAGCGCCTGCTGGGCCGCGCCGGCTACCACGTGGTGCTGGCGCGCGACGGCGTCGATGCGCTCAAGCAGCTGCAGGACGTGATGCCGGATGCGATGCTGGTCGATATCGAGATGCCGCACATGGACGGCTTCGACCTGACCCGCAACGTGCGCTCCGACGCGCGCACCGCGCACCTGCCGCTGGTGATGATCACCTCGCGCACCGCCGACAAGCACCGTCGCTATGCGGAGGAAATCGGCGTCAACGTGTACCTGGGCAAGCCGTACAACGAGGATGAACTGCTGGGGACGCTGCACCGCTTGCTGGGTGAGCGGGCGGCGGGCACGGCGGGGTCGGTGGCGCAGATGCTGGGGGACGGGCAGGGGGGCTAAGCTCGCGGTTTTTTGTTGCCGCACACTATCGCACTCCCGCTTGTTTGCTCCCTCTCCCGCAAGCGAGAGAGGGAGTACCCCAAGCCGTCAGTCATAGCGCAAAGGCGCTTCGCCTCAGCCGTACCTCTGCACCACTACCACCGCATCTGCGCATTCTTGCTGTTGGTGCTGACCGTCATGGTCTTGGTCCGGCCCTGGTACGTCGCGCGTACGTTGTAGGTGCCCGACGGCGCCTTCAGCAGGCAGCGCGGGCCGTCGGCGACAAAGCTGGCGACTTCCTTGCCGCCGCGCATCAGCTTGACGTCGACATCCGACAGATATTCGCCGCGCGCGCCCTGCGTGAACAGCAGGCTCATGTTGTACTTGCGCGCCTGCGACTGCAGCGCCACCTGCTCGTCCTCGGCCACGCCGCCGCAGATATAAGCCACCGGGCCGGCCTGGCGCTGCACCATCGCGTCACGCGGCGGCGGCGGGGGCGGTACCGTCAAAGGCGGCCGGGGTTGCCCCGGGGCTGCCACGGGCGGCGGTGCGGGCATTGCCGGCGGCGTGCCGGTGGGCGCGGGCATCGGTGAAGCGGTCGGCGGCGGCGCTGCCGTGGCCGGCGCCGCTATGCCGGGCGCGGGCTGGGTGGCAGGCGGCATGGTGGCCGCTGGCGGCACGGTGGTGGAGGGCGGCACGGTGGCGGCCGGCGGCACAGTGGTGGCGGGCGGCGCGGTGGCGCCCGGCGTCGGTGCCATGGTGCCTGGCGCAGGGGCCGGTGCAGTAGTCGCTGGCGCGGCCGGCGTTGCCGGCACGGGGCTGGCATCGACCACGGGTGCCTGCGCATGGCTGGCGGCGGGCACCAGTGCCAGCAGCGCGACCACACCGGCGCTGAGCGCGAGCACCAGGCGCTTCACGCGCGAGCGGCGCGCCAGGCGCGCTTCGATGACTTTCAGCGAACGGGTAGGGGCAAACGGAAGCAGTTGCGGCATCGTGGCCTCCTTGGCAAGCTTGGGAATCAGATGCCCCGGAGGACCCCGTCGGGATCACTCCGGGTGTCTCTTTTCCATGCTAGGGCCCAGGAATAGGCGACACTGCCGGGCGTGGTCCTACATCCGCGTCAGCCGACGGCGCATTCGCGCCGGCAAGCGGCGCGCGCGCGACTTCACTGCCGGCTCACCAGTCGCTTGGGCACCGACAGCGTCAGCGCCGCGCCCACCACCAGGCACCCGGCCAGCAGGTACATGCCGGAATCCGTGCTGCGGGTCAGGTCCTTGAGCCAGCCCACCGCATAGGGGCTGAGAAAGCCGGCAAGGTTGCCCAGCGAATTGATCAGCGCAATGCCCGCGGCCGCGCCGGTGCCGGCCAGGAACGCCGTGGGCAGGCTCCAGAACAGCGGCAGCGTGGTCAGGATGCCGATCGTCGCCAGCGTCAGCGCCACCATCGCCAGCGTGGTGTCGCCGTGCCATTGCACCGACAGCAGCAGCCCGACAGCGCCGGCCAGCGCCGGCACTGCGATATGCCAGCGGCGCTCGCCGCTGCGGTCGGCGCTGTAGGCCACCAGCACCATGCCGATCACCGCGCAGCCATAGGGGATGGCGGTCAGCAGCCCGATATCGAGCGCGCCCTTGACGCCGGTCTGCTTGATGATGGTCGGCAGCCAGAAGCTGACGCCGTACAGGCCCATGACGAAGCAGAAGTAGATCGCGCTCATCAGCCACACGCGCGGGCTGGACAGCACGGTGCGGATCGGCGGGTCTTCCTTGTGCGCGTTCTCGCTGGCGATATTGCGCTCCAGCAGTGCCTTTTCCTCGGCCGACAGCCATTTGGCGTGGGCGATGCGGTCATCCAGGTAGGCCAGCACCCACAGCCCCACCAGGATCGACGGAATGCCTTCCAGCAGGAACATCCACTGCCAGCCCGACCAGCCGTTGTGGCCGTCGAACGACTGCATGATCCAGCCCGACAGCGGCCCGCCGATCACGCCCGACAGCGCGATCGCGGTCATGAAGAAGGTAGTGGTGCGCCCGCGCCGGTTGGCCGGGTACCAGTAGGTCAGGTACAGGATGATGCCGGGAAAGAAGCCGGCCTCGGCAATGCCAAGCAGGAAGCGCAGCACGTAGAACATGGTCGGCGTGGTGACGAACATCATCGCCGCCGAGATCGCGCCCCAGGTGATCATGATGCGCGCGATCCAGACGCGCGCGCCCACCTTGTGCAGGATCACGTTGCTCGGCACTTCGAACAGGAAGTAGCCGATGAAGAAGATGCCGGCGCCCAGGCCGTAGACGGTCTCGCTGAACTGCAGGTCGTTCAGCATCTGCAGCTTGGCGAAGCCCACGTTGACGCGGTCCAGGTAGGCCACCACGTAGCACAGCAGCAGGAAGGGCACCAGGCGCCAGCTGACCTTGCGGTAGGTGGCGTCTTCAAAGGCGGCGTCGCTGACGCCGGGGTTCACTGCGGTCGTTGTCATGCTGTCTCCTGAGGAATTGGCGTTTCTGTGTGACGCGTTCTTACAGCTACCGTACGACTGGGCAAGCAGGCCAGGGCGCGCGCCTTAGACGCAGCGGCCGCCGTCCACTTCGATGCAGGTGCCCGTGATGAAGGCGGCTTCGTCCGAGGCCAGGTAGAGGCAGGCGTTGGCCACGTCCTGCGGCGTCGACATGCGCCCCATCGGGATGGTGGCGAGGAACTTCGCGCGGTTCGCGGGCGTGTCGGGCATGCCCATGAATTCTTCGAGCAGCGCGGTGGCGCCGATCACCGGGTTGACGCAGTTGACGCGGATATTGTCCGGGCCCAGCTCCGCGGCCATGGCCTTGCTGGCGGTGATCACCGCACCCTTGCTGCCGTTGTACCAGACCAGGCCCGGACGCGGCCGGATACCGGCGGTGGAGGCGATGTTGACGAACACGCCGCCACCGCGCTGGCGGAAATGCGGGATAAAGGCGCGCGCCGACCAGTAGATGCTCTTGACGTTGACGGCATAGACGCGGTCGAACTCGTCTTCGGTGATCTCCAGGATCGGCTTGTTGCGATGGGTGGTGCCGGCGTTGTTGACGACGATATGCACGTCGCCGAAGACAGCCAGCGCGGCGTCGCGCATGGCCTCGGTATCGGCTTCGCGCGAGACATCGGCGCGCACCGCGCGGGCGCGCCCGCCGGCGTCGCGGATCGCCGCGGCGACACGCTCGGCGGCATCCTCGCGCAGGTCGGCTACCACCACGTTGGCGCCTTCGCGCGCAAAGGTATGGGCAATGCCTTCGCCGAAGCCGGAACCGCCGCCGGTGACGATCGCTACCTTGTTGGCCAGTCTCATGGCTTGTCTCCTGGTGTTGTGGTTCTTTGGTATTGCTACGGACGTTCAAGTGCTGTCGGCTTGCTCCCCGCTCCCGCCCGCGGGAGAGGGGAGCGTTCGCAACGGGCGTCGGCACGCTCAGGCGCTATCGATGATCGCGCCTTGTTCCCTCAATGCGAAAACGGCCCCCGCCCGCGCAGCGCGTTGGCCACCATCATCAGCGCCAGCAAAAACGGCAGCGCCACGTACAGGCACCAGTGCACGCGGTCGCCGACCACGTCGCCCCACTTGCGCTTGAACACTTGCAGCCGCGGCATGCCCGAAGGATTGGTGGCGCGCTTGTTGCGGACATGCCAGGCCATCCAGAAAAAGAAGATGGCAAAGGCGACCGACAGGAAATTGATGTTACCCATGTTGAATGGCGATGGTTTTCAGGGTGGTGAATCCGTACAGGGCCTCGAAGCCCTTTTCGCGGCCGTAGCCGGACTGGCCGCTGCCGCCGAAGGGCAACTCCACGCCGCCGCCGGCGCCGTAGTTGTTGATAAAGACCTGGCCCGCGCGCAGCTTGTGCGCCAGGCGCAGCTGGCGCCCGCCGTCGCGGGTCCAGAGCCCGGCGACCAGCCCGTACGGCGTGCCGTTGGCCAGCGCGATGGCTTCGGCCTCGGTGTCGAACGGCATCGCCGCCAGCAGCGGGCCGAACACCTCTTCCTGCGCCAGCCGGTGCGCGGGCGGCACGTCGCGGAACAGCATCGGCACCTGGTAGTAGCCGGCCTCGGGCGCCTCGGCCACGATCTGGCCCTGCGCCATCACCGCCACGCCGGCGTGCTGCGCGTCCGAGACGAAGTCCCACACGCGCTGCTGCTGCTTTCGGCTGATCAGCGGGCCGCATTCCAGGTCCAGCTCGGACGGGCCCACGCGCAGCGATTCGAATACCGACGCGAGCCGGTCCAGCAGCATGTCGTAGACCGGACGCTCGACCAGCAGGCGGCTGCCGGCCGAGCAGGTCTGGCCGGCGTTCTGCACGATGCCGTTGACCACCACCGGCACCAGCGCGTCGAGGTCGGCATCGGCAAACACGATCTGCGGCGACTTGCCGCCCAGTTCCAGCGTCACCGGCACATGGTTCTCGGCGGCCAGCTGCGACACCAGCTTGCCGGTCTGCGGCGAGCCGGTGAACGAGATGTGGTTGATGCCGGGGTGGCGCGCCAGCGCGGCGCCGGCCTCGTGGCCGTAGCCGGTGATGAGGTTGAGCGCGCCTTCGGGCAGGCCGGCCTCGGCGGCGATCTCGGCCACGCGCAGCAGCGACAGGCAGGCGTCCTCGGCCGGCTTGACCACGCAGGCGTTGCCGGCGGCCAGCGCCGCGCCGACGCTGCGCCCGAAGATCTGCAGCGGGTAGTTCCACGGGATGATATGGCCGGTCACGCCGTGCGGCTCGCGCACCGTCAGCACGGTATAGCCCGGGTTGTAGGGAATGGTCTGGCCGTGCAGCTTGTCGACCGCGCCGGCGTAGAACTCGAAGTAGCGCGCCACCGCGCGGGCGTCGGCGCGCGCCTGGCGCAGCGGCTTGCCGGTGTCGCGGGCCTCGAGCGCGGCCAGTTCTTCCTCGTGGGCGATCAGCGCCACGGCGACGCGGTTGAGCAGGCGCACCCGCTCGGCCGGGGCCATCTGGCCCCAGGCGCCGTCGGCGGCCTGGCGCGCCGCGTGGACGGCGACATTGATATCGGTGGCGTTGCCGCGCGCGATCTCGGCGAAGGGCTCGCCGTTGGAGGGATCGAAGACCTTGATGCGCAGGCCGTTGTCGGGCGCGATCAGGCGGTTGGCGACGAAGTGCTGGGCGTGCATGGGTGGCTCCGGGGCAGCATCAGGGCTGCGGCTATTCAGTGTCGGCTGAAGAATGCGCCATTATCGCCGACGCCGGCGTCGCTGCAACGCGTTGCAGCGGGCCAGCGAAGCCAGGACGGGCGACGGCTTGTCAGCAACCGGTCAGGCGCGAGCCGCTATAATGCCCGCCATCCGACAACACAGCGCAGGCATCTGGAGAACCGCATGAGCTTCAACCTCGTATCCCCGGGCAAGGACATCCCCAACGATTTCAACGTCATCATCGAGATCTCGGCCCAGAGCGATCCGGTGAAGTACGAGGCCGACAAGGAAACCGGCCTGCTGTTCGTCGACCGCTTCATCGGCACCGGCATGCGCTATCCGGCCAACTACGGCTACATTCCGCAGACGCTGTCGGGCGACGGCGACCCGGTGGACGTGCTGGTGCTGTCGCCGTTCCCGATCCTGGCCGGCGCGGTGGTGCGCTGCCGCGCACTCGGCATGCTGAAGATGACCGACGAGTCCGGCGTCGACGCCAAGCTGGTGGCGGTTCCGGTCGACAAGCTGTCGCCGGCTACTGCCTACATGAAGGGCCTGTCCGACGTGCCGCAGAACCTGCTGGACCAGATCAAGCACTTCTTTGAGTACTACAAGGCACTGGAAGCCGGCAAGTGGGTCAAGGTCGAAGGCTGGGCCGGCATCGAGGAAGCCCACAAGGAAATCACCGACGGCGTGGCGAACTACAAGAAGTAAGCTGAACCGCCGCTGAATCAGCCCCGCTCCGGCGGGGTTTTTTATTGCCGCGCGCTTGATGCGCGTTAGCACCCGGCCGCGTGGTGCGCGCTACGCTAGGCGGGTATTGACAACAGGAGTCCCCATGCAACCCGTGACCGAAATCCAGGTATCGCCGCAGGCCCTGCCGTCGGCGCGCCGCTATGACCGGCTGGCGGTGTCCCTCCATTGGGCGGTGTTCGTGCTGGTGGCACTCGCCTATGCCGCGATCGAGCTGAAGGGCAGCTTCGCCAGGGGCACGCCGCCGCGCGCGCTGGCCATGGCCGTGCATGAATGGGCCGGCGCGCTGGTGCTGGTGCTGGCGCTGCCGCGCCTGCTGTGGCGCCTGCTGCGCGGCGCGCCCGCGCCGGAGCCGGGCGCGCGCTGGATGCAGCTGGCCGGTGCGGCCATGCACTGGGTGCTGTACCTGTTCATCCTGGCCCAGCCGCTTCTGGGCCTGCTGGCGATGAATGCCGGCGGCCACCTGCTGGCGCTGCCGGCTCTGGGGATCGAAGTGCCCGCGCTGGTCGCGGCCGACCCGGCGCTGAAGGACGGCGTCAAGGACCTGCACGAAACCCTCGGCACCGCGTTCTACCTGGTCATCGGCCTGCATGCGATGGCATCGCTGTTCCATCACTACATGCTGGGCGACGACACGCTGCGGCGCATGTGGCGCTGAGCGCCGGCACATAAGCGTCAGGCGCGCGCGAACGGGTTGCGCTCGCCCAGCTCGTCCAGGTAGGCGTCGATGCCCTGGCGCTCGCGCGCCAGGAAGCGCTCGACGGCATCGGCAAAGGCCGGGTGCGCCAGCCAGTGGGCCGAGCGCGTGGCCACCGGCAGGAAGCCGCGCGCCATCTTGTGCTCGCCCTGCGCGCCGCCCTCGAAGGTGCCGATGCCGTGTTCGATGCAGAACTCGAGCGGCTGGTAGTAAGCGGTCTCGAAATGCAGGCACGGGTGGTATTCCAGCGCGCCCCAGTAGCGTCCGTAGAGCGTGCTGACTTCGGGCGCCGCGTCATAGACCAGCAGCGAGCTGGCGATGGGCTGGCCCGCGCGCTCGGCGATCACCAGCAGCAGGTGCTGCGGCATGGCGGCGCCGATGCGGCGGAAGAAATCCAGGTTCAGGTAAGGCGTGGAATGGTGCTCGCGGTAGGTCTGGCGATAGCAGCGGTTGAAGAACTGCCAGGCCTCGTCGTCGATCTCCGCGCCGCGCAGGCGGCGCAAGGTGATGCCGGCCTGGGCCACCTGGCGGCGCTCGGCGCGGATGTTCTTGCGCTTCTTCTGCGACAGCGTGGCGAGAAAGTCGTCGAAGCTGCCGTAGCCGTCATTGGTCCAGTGGAACTGCACGCCGTGCCGTATCAGCATGCCGGCCTGCGCCATCAGCGCGGCCTCGGCCTCGTCCGGAAACAGGATGTGCAGTGACGACATCTGGCTGTCGGCGGCGAGCGCCAGCGCCATCTGCAGCAGCAGCCGGCGCGCCTCGGCGTCTTCGGCCAGCAGCCGCGCGCCGCGCACCGGCGTGAACGGAATCGCCGCCAGCCACTTGGGGTAGTACTCGATGCCGTTGCGCGCGTAGGCGTCGGCCCAGGCCCAGTCGAAGACATACTCGCCATAGGAATGCGCCTTGGCATACAGCGGCATGGCGGCGGCCAGCCGTTGCGGGCGGCCGGCCGCGGGCGGCGCCCATAATGTCAGGTAGCGCGGATGCCATCCGGTGTCCGGGCAGGCGCTGCCGCTGGCGTGCAGCGCGTGCAGGAAGGCATGCTTGAGGAAGGGCGTGGCGTCGGCGTGGCGGGCCACCAGGGCGTCCCAGGCCGCGGCATCGACCTGGCCCAGGTCGGAGACGATCTCGGTACGGTATTCCGGGGCGGCATCGCCCGCTTCGCTGCGCGTTTGCCGTGCCGGCTGGCCCTGTCCGGGCACGCATGATTCAGACTGCATTGCACCAGTTCCCTCTGTGGACCGGTCGAGTCTACCGGAAACCCCGCTCCGGGGCCGGCGTCGTAAAATGGAGCATCCTGGTCAATAGTGCTTTCCCAGGCATCCACGGATGCACCGGGCGACCCGCACGATTGCGGCTGGTCCAACGGGCCGCCGCACCACTCCCAACACCAAGGCCCGATATGAAAAACCTGTTTTTCAACCTGTATTCGCACGGCTTTGCGCGCGTCGCGGTGGGCGTGCCGGTCTGCCGCGTGGCCGACCCGGCCTTCAACGCCAACGAAACCATTGCCCTGGCGACGCAGGCGGCGCAGCGCGGCGCCGTGCTGGTAGCGTTCCCGGAACTAGGACTGTCGGCCTACACCTGCGACGACCTGTTCCACCAGCGCGCGCTGCTGGATGCCTGCCAGGCGGCGCTGGCCACCATCGTCGAGGCCTCGCGCAAGCTGCCGGCGGCGCTGGTGGTGGGCATGCCGCTGCGGGTCGAGCACCAGCTGTTCAACTGCGCCGTGGTGGTGGCGCGCGGGCGCATCCAGGGCGTGGTGCCCAAGACCTACCTGCCCAACTACTGGGAGTTCTACGAGGCCCGGCAGTTCAGCGCGGCCGACAACGCCGCGGTCACGTCGATCCAGCTGCTGGGCCAGGAGGTGCCGTTCGGCGCCGGCCTGCTGTTCGACATTGAAGACATCCCCGACTTCCGCTTCCACGCCGAAATCTGCGAGGACGTATGGGTGCCGATCCCGCCGTCCTCGTTCGCGGCGCTGGCCGGGGCCACCGTGCTGGTCAACCTGTCGGCATCGAATATCGTGGTGGGCAAGTCGGGCTACCGGCACCAGCTGGTGTCGCAGCAGTCGGCGCGCTGCCTGGCGGCCTACCTGTACACCTCGGCCGGCAAGGGCGAGTCGTCCACCGACCTGGCCTGGGACGGCCAGGCGCTGATCTGCGAGAACGGCGAGCTGCTGGCCGAGTCCGAGCGCTTTGCCGACACCTCGCACCTGCTGTTCGCCGATATCGACGTCGAGCGGCTGTCGCGCGAGCGCATGCACCAGGTGACCTTCGGCCACTCGGTGCGGCGGCACAAGGCCGAGGTAGACCAGTTCCGCGTGGTCCGCTTCCCGCTCGACCTGACGCTGGATAAGTCGCTGCCGCTGGAGCGCAACGTGGCGCGCTTCCCGTACGTGCCGGCCGATCCGCGCCAGCGCGACGAACGCTGCATGGAGGTCTACAACATCCAGGTGCAGGCCCTGGTGCAGCGGCTGTCGGCGAGCAAGATCAGCAAGGTGGTGATCGGCGTCTCGGGCGGGCTCGATTCCACCCACGCGCTGCTGGTGTGCGCCAAGGCGATGGACCGGCTGGGCCTGCCGCGTGCCAATATCCTTGCCTACACCATGCCCGGCTTTGCCACCAGCGGGCGCACGCTGCAGCAGGCGCGCCAGCTGATGCAGGTGGTGGGCTGCAGCGCGACCGAGATCGATATCCGGCCGTCGTGCCTGGCGATGCTGAAGGACCTGGGCCACCCCTATGCCGCCGGCGAGAAGGTCTACGACGTGACCTTCGAGAACGTGCAGGCGGGCGAGCGCACCAACCACCTGTTCCGGCTGGCCAACTTCCATCATGCCATCGTGATCGGCACCGGCGACCTGAGCGAGCTGGCGCTGGGCTGGTGCACCTATGGCGTGGGCGACCACATGTCGCACTACAACGTCAACGCCAGCGTGCCCAAGACGCTGATCTCGCACCTGGTGCGCTGGGTCGCCGAGACCGGACAGGTGGGCGAGGGCGGCTCGGACGTGCTGCTGGCCGTGCTCGACACCGATATCAGCCCGGAGCTGATTCCCGGAGACAGCAACCACGGCCCCGAGCAGAAGACCGAGAGCACCATCGGCCCGTACGAGCTGCAGGACTTCAACCTCTACTACACGCTGCGCTTCGGCTTTGCCCCGTCCAAGATCGCCTTCCTGGCGCAGCATGCCTGGGGCGACCGCGAGCGCGGCATCTGGCCCAACGGCCCGCACGTGGTGCGCAACCAGTACGGCCTGCCCGACATCAAGCGCAACCTGGCGATCTTCCTGGACCGCTTCTTCCGCACCAGCCAGTTCAAGCGCTCGTGCGTGCCGAATGCGCCCAAGGTGGGGTCGGGCGGCTCGCTGTCGCCACGCGGCGACTGGCGCGCGCCCAGTGATTCGGAGTCGGTGGTGTGGCTGGCGGATCTGGAGAAGGTGCCGGATTGACGTCTTCGTACCCAGCGCCGTGAAACGGCCCGCATGGTGCGGGCCGTATTCATGCGAACGCGTTTTCAGGCGGCTGGCCCGGAGACCAGCTTGAGTCCTGCTACGCCGCACAGGATCAGCGCGATGCAGCCGGCGCGCGCCGGCGATACCGGCTCGCCGAGCCACAACATGCCCAGCATTGCGGTGCCGGCAGCCCCGATGCCGGTCCAGACCGCATAAGCCGTTCCCACCGGCAGCACGCGCAGCGACAGCGTCAGCAGCACGATGCTGGACAGCCCGGTCACTACCGCATAAACGCTGGGCCAGAACCGGGTGAAGCCGGCCGACCACTTCATGCCGAAGGCGAAGGCGATCTCGAGAACGCCGGCCACTACCAACAGGGTCCACGACATCGGTCAGCCGGCCAGCAGGCGATGGGTGAACAGGCTGTGCAGCGTGCGCACGGACAGCACCGCGATCGCCACCGTCAGGACCAGCAGGATCAGTCCGGCCAGCCAGTAGAGCACGCCGGCCTGCACGTGGTCCGCATACTTTAGCGCCGCGTTCGCCAGCGCCGCCATCGGGAAGCTGATCGCCCACCACGACGGCCCGAATGGCACCGGACGTCGGAACACACGCCACGACAGCAGCACGAACAGGAACAGGCCGAAGTAGAACAGCATGCCGGCAAACAGGTCGACGTGGCCGGTCACGTTGACGTAGGCCAGAAAGCCCACCTCGAACGGCGCGATCAGGATAATCAGCGACGGCATCATGCCGGTGGGCAGCGGGTCATGGCGGACCAATCGCGAGAAGATCATGGTAAAGAACACCAGCGCGATCACGGTGCCGACGGCGGCCGCGAACAGGTTGACCTCATGCGCCCAGGCCATCGGCATCGTGCCGCCGGCCACGGCAATATCGAGCGTCGCCACGCCCGGGATCAGCCACGCTGGCACGACATTGGCCGGTTCGGCGCGGCCCTGGAACAGCCGCCCGGCGATGACGAACGTCAGCGCCACGGTGACCACCGTGCCCACCGTCCAGATTGCCTGGCCAAGCCCCCCGTGGTGCACGCCCACCACTGCCGACAGCAGAAGGATGGCGATGGCGATCGTGCCGAAGAAGTTGCCCGCGACCGGGTGGGTGAACTCGGCGCGCACGGCTTCGGGGTAGCGCTTCCATTTGGCCAGATAGCCGGTGGCCAGCGCCACGAAGGCAAGCACCGCGACCACGCCAATAGCGTCGCCGATGGCCGGGTTGGCGCCGAAGGCAATGACGGCGCCGCGCCATGCCATCGACAGCCCGGACAGGCCCATGACGGCGCCGAACAGGTTGACCGGGAGGTGCTTCACCGAACTGCCGGACATCGGCAGCGTGGTCGCGGGGTGGGTTGCAGGAGTCATGGCGTGTGGCTTTGGGTAGGCCCGCGCAGGAACGGGCGTGGTAGAGGCCGCGCATGCATCAGGAGTGGGGCGGGCCTGGTAAAGGGAATTATGGTTTTCCGCGGATTTGGCCGATAGTGAATAGACGCGTCAAATTCGGCCAATAGCGCAGCGCTTGCTGCCACTGGCGACGCACTACCGGATTTCCTGCCTAGACTGCGCGCCGTTGCATTCGAAGCCGAGGAAAATCAGATGAAGCCAACCTTGATGTGGCGGGCCCGGGTGCTCGTACTGCTGCTATTGGGCTGCATGGGCGTCGCGGCCTGCGTCCAGGCACCGGTCCGGCGCCATGAGGGCGAGCCGGTGCTGCGGCACGGCCAGGGCGGCGCGCGCGAACATGTCGACGGCGTCGATATCTGGATGCGGGGCGAGCCGCCGAGGCCATACGAGGTGCTGGCCTATACCACCATGGAAACCGCGGAAGGGTGGGTTGGCGAGCGGCTCCTGCTCAGGCGGGTTGCCGCCCTTGTGCGGGACACCGGCGGCGACGCCGCGCTGCTCGGCGACCAGCGCAGCCGGCCGGTGGCCCTGCAGCGCGCGGGCAGCCATACCGCGCTGGCGGAGTCCCGGCGCATCGTCGAGATTTCCATCGTGCGCTACCGATGACACGCTTCTGGCCGACTCTGCCTAGACTTGCGGTATCCCGCCACGCCGGGCTGCAGTCCCGTCCTTGCCATGCTCTCCATGAAAATCGCCGTCGTCGCCTTTCCGGGGTTCCAGATGCTGGATCTGGCCGGTCCTCTCGATGTGTTCCACGAAGGCGCGCGCCAGGCCGGACAGCCGGATGCTTACCAGTTCGAGATCATCGCACCCGAACCGGGAATGTTGACGGCATCCAACGGCATGCGCGTTGAACCGGATGCGACGCTGGCGACTGCCAGTGACGACATCGACACCCTGCTGGTCGCCGGAGGTCCCGCGCTGTGGAAGCAGGCACAAGATGAAGCCATCGGCACATGGCTGGCCCGGCAGGCGCGCACGGTGCGGCGCATCGGCTCGGTCTGCTCCGGCGCGATGATGCTTGCACACGCGGGCTTGCTCGACGGGCGCGCCGCCACCACGCACTGGAATACCACCGACCACCTGGCACGCAGGTTCCCCGGCGTCCGGGTCGAGCCGGACCGCATTTACGTCAAGGACGGCAACGTGTACACCTCCGCCGGCGTGACCGCCGGCCTGGACCTCGCCCTGGCACTGGTCGAGGAGGACTTCGGCCGCGTGGTGGCCTTGCGCGTGGCGCGCGAGCTGGTGATGTTCCTCAAGCGGCCGGGTGGCCAGTCACAGTTCAGCGCCCACCTTGCGGCTCAGACGGCGGAGCGCAATGCGATCCGGGAAGTGCAGAGCTGGCTGGTCGAGCACCTTGGCGCGGATCTTTCGGTCGATGCGCTGGCCGCGCGTGCCGGCATGAGCACGCGCAACTTTGCCCGCGTGTTCCGTCAGGAGTGCCAGGTCACGCCGGCCGAATTCGTCGAGGCCGCGCGCATCGATGCCGCGCGCCGGCTGCTGGAAAGCTCGCGCCACCCGCTCAAGCGCGTGGCCACTCTGGCCGGCTTTGGCGATGCCAACAACCTGAGGCGCGCCTTCCTGCGGCGGATCGGAGTGGCGCCCTCGGACTACCGGCGCCGATTCCTCAACACGGCGTGACGAGTGATTTGCACAGGCTTTGCACAGCATTTCCGGGTGGCTTTCCACAGGGTTGTCCACAGGCCCCGAACGGCATGGCGCCGCTTTGGCATGCGCCCTGTCCAACGTTCCGGCCGCTCCAGGCGAGGGATTGCGCGGGATGCTGGGCGCCAAGGGCTGTTAAAATGCCCTCCGGAGAGCGCCGCGTCCGCGGCGATGCGCCGCCAGGCGCGTGAACAAACGATAAACAGGGGCCAGTCATGAAGCAGATTACCGCCATCATCAAACCGTTCAAGCTCGACGAGGTGCGCGAAGCCCTGGCTGACGTCGGCGTGACCGGGCTGACGGTGACCGAAGTAAAGGGATTTGGCCGCCAGAAAGGGCATACCGAGCTGTACCGCGGCGCCGAGTACGTGGTCGACTTCCTGCCCAAGATCAAGATTGAAGTAGTGGTGGCCGAGAACCAGCTCGATACCGTGCTGGACGCCATCGTCAAGGCCGCCCACACCGGCAAGATCGGCGACGGCAAGATCTTCGTCACCGAGATCGAGCGCGTGATCCGCATCCGCACCGGCGAGCAGGACGAAGCCGCGGTCTGAGCCACCGGCCAGCTCAGCGACACGCCGCCTTGCAGGGCGGCGTTTTCATTGGCGGGTACGCGTCAGCCGCCTGCTCAGCTGGGCAGCTTCCAGCCGTAGCGCACCGACGCCAGGCGCATGGCGATGATCGCCAGCGCGCCGGTCAGCAGCGCCGCCTCCTGCTGCACCTCGACCCAGGTCAGGCCGATATAGATCCAGCAGCCGATGAACGAGCAGGTGGCATAGGGCGAGCGGTCGCGCAGGATCATCGGCACTTCATTGCACAGCACGTCGCGCACCACGCCGCCGAACACGGCCGAGATGATGCCCATCATGACCGCCACGGTGGGCGTCATCTGCGCCACCAGCGCCAGCGAGGCGCCGGTCACCGAGAACAGCCCGAGCCCGATGGCGTCGGCCACGATCATGGCCCGGTCCGAGGCCACCCGGCTCACCACGCGCAGCACGAACGACGCGCCGAACGACATCACGAAGATCAGCAGCACGTAGCCCTCGTGGTCGACCCAGTAGAACGGGCGCCGGTCGAGCAGCACGTCGCGCACGGTGCCGCCGCCGAAGGCGGTGGCAAAGGCCACCACGAAGGTGCCGACCACGTCCAGGCGCTGCTTGCGCGCGTCGACCACGCCCGAGACCGCGAAGGCGAGCACGCCGATCACTTCCATGATGTGGAGGATCAGGGGCAGCCGCCCCATCAGCAACTCGAGCGGAAGATGCATCCGGGCGCGGCGTCAGGCGCGCGGCTGGCGCAGCAGCACCATCAGCGCGCCGGCGCCGCCTTCGGCCTCGCGTGCCTGCACGAAGGCCAGCACCTCCTCCTTCTGCACCAGCCAGCTGCGCACCTTGCCCTTGAGCACCGGCAGCTTGTCGGGCGAGCCCAGGCCCTTGCCATGGATCACGCGCACGCAGCGCACGCCGTTGCGCACCGAGCGGCGCAGGAACTCGGCCAGCGCCTCGCGCGCCTCGTCGCTGCGCAGGCCGTGCAGGTCGACCTTGTCCTGCGGCACCCATTCGCCGCGGCGCAGCTTGCGCACCACGTCCATGCCGATGCCGGGCCGGCGGAACGACAGCGTCTCGTCGGTCTCGAGCAGGCTTTCGACATCGAATTCGTCTGACAGCGACGCCTGCAGCACGGCCTGGTCGTTGCGCTGCGACTGCACCGGCACGGGCGCGGGCTTGCTGGGGGGATGGTGGGCGCGGTTGCGGTCGCGCAGCTGGCTGACCTGGCCCACGCTGGTGCGGAACACATCGGCTTCGGCGCGGGCGCGCTCGGCCGCCTGCTCGGCGGCAAGGCGCTCGGCTTCGCGGCGCTCGGTATCGGCCTTGAGGGTGTCGCGCAGCCTGGCAAGGTCGTTCAGGCCGAGTCGTTGGGGCGGTCGGTCGGGTTTGCGGGCGCCGTGCGTCATTGAAAAAATCTCCGGAGGCTCGGCGCCGATTATATCGACTGGCGGGGCCGCGGGCGGGCCCGCGCCCGTGTGACGCGCCGGCGGCGGTGATGGCCGCCGGCGGAGGGGTTGCTTACTTCAGGGCTTCGACAAAGCGCTGCGCGTCGAGCGCGGCCATGCAGCCGGTGCCGGCGCTGGTGATGGCCTGGCGGTAGACGTGGTCCTGCACGTCGCCCGCGGCGAACACGCCCGGCACGCTGGTGGCGGTGGCATCGCCCTGCAGGCCAGACTTGGTCACCAGGTAGCCGTTTTCCATGGCCAGCTGGCCGGTGAACAGGTCGGTGTTGGGCTTGTGGCCGATGGCGATAAAGACGCCGGCCAGCTTCAGGTCTTCGGTCTGGCCGGTCTTGGTGCCGCGCACGCGGATGCCGGTCACGCCGGAGTCGTCGCCCAGCACTTCGTCCAGCACGCTGTCGTAGCGGATCACCACGCGGCCTTCCTTCTCGCGCTGCAGCAGGCGGTCGACCAGGATCGGTTCGGCGCGGAAGCTGTCGCGGCGGTGGATCACGGTGACCTTGCTGGCGATATGCGACAGGTACAGCGCTTCTTCCACGGCGGTATTGCCGCCGCCGACCACGGCCACTTCCTGGTTCTTGTAGAAGAAGCCGTCGCAGGTGGCGCAGGCAGACACGCCGCGGCCCATGAACGATTCTTCCGACGGCAGGCCCAGGTACTGGGCCGAGGCGCCGGTAGCGATGATCAGCGCGTCGCAGGTGTACTCGCCGGCGTCGCCGATCAGCGTGAAGGGGCGGGCCGGCTGGCCGCGCTCGTCCACCAGCTTGGCGGTATGGATGTGATCGAAGATGATTTCGGTCTTGAATTCCTCGGCGTGCGCCAGCAGGCGCTGCATCAGCTCGGGACCCTGGACGCCCTTGGCATCGCCCGGCCAGTTCTCGACGTCGGTGGTGGTCATCAGCTGGCCGCCCTGTGCCAGGCCGGTGATCAGCACCGGTTCCAGGTTGGCGCGGGCCGCGTAGACCGCGGCGGTGTAGCCGGCGGGACCGGAACCGAGAATCAGCACTTTTGCGTGTTTTGCCATGATGCGTTCCTGTGGCCGGTGCGGCATGGTGCCCACCGGCATTGCTCGAAAGCGACATTATAAGAGGAGCCGCATTTGCTCACTGTTGCAAATTCCAATGGGTGCGATAGTCTCGGGCCACGTTAAAATGGCCGCCACGATGCCTGCCAGTCACCTGGCGAGCGAGCCCCGGGCCGCTGGCGGTATCGGTCCGAACCCACCCGGAATCCCTAACACGCGAGTTTCAACCAGGCATGGCCCGAGCTACCACGACCACCCGCACCGATCCCTCAGCCTTGCCATCCCGCATCGGCAAACTGCTGGGCGAGGTCCGCTGGTTCCTGCTGCTGGCCGTCACGCTGGGTTTCCTGTGCGTGCTGGCCAGCTACAGCAAGACCGATCCCGGCTGGTCGCATGCCAACCAGGTGGCCGATATCCACAATCTGGGCGGCCGCGTCGGCGCCTGGGTGGCGGATGTGCTGTTCTTCATCTTCGGCTTTTCCGCCTACTGGCTGGCGGTGCTGCTGGTGCGCCGCTGCTGGCGCGGCTGGCGCACGCTGACCGCCGAGCTGCCGGAGCGCACCGACCACAGCCTGCACCGCCAGGGTGTGACCGTCAGCTGGATCGGCTTTGTGCTGACCCTGTTCTCCAGCATGGGCCTGGAGGCGATCCGCATGTACCCGCTGCGGGCCGCGCTGCCGCGCGCGCCCGGCGGGGTGCTGGGCGACCTGCTCGGCGGCTGGCTGCAGGTGGCGCTGGGCTTTACCGGCGCAACCCTGCTGCTGTTGCTGCTGCTGGCAATCGGGCTGTCGCTGTTCTTCCATTTCTCGTGGCTGACCGTGGCCGAGCAGATCGGCGGCTTTGTCGAGACCCTGTTCCTGGGCTTCAAGGCCCGCCGCGAGAGCAAGCAGGACCGCATCATCGGCGAGGCCGCCAAGACCGAGCGCAAGGAAACCGTCGAGGTCCAGCGCGTGCGCATCGAAGAGGCCGCGCCGGTGCAGATCGTGCGACCGCAGGCGGTGCCCAAGCACGAGCGCGTCGAGCGCGAGAAGCAGCAGCCGCTGTTCGCCGATATCCAGGACTCGGACCTGCCGCCGCTGTCGCTGCTGGACCCGATCCCGCCGCACCAGGAAACCGTCAGCGCCGAGACCCTGGAATTCACCTCACGCCTGATCGAGAAAAAACTCAAGGACTTCGGCGTCGAGGTCAAGGTGGTGGCGGCCTACCCGGGCCCGGTCATCACCCGGTACGAGATCGAGCCCGCCACCGGGGTCAAGGGCAGCCAGGTGGTGAACCTGGCGCGCGACCTGGCGCGTTCGCTGTCGCTGGTGTCGATCCGCGTGGTCGAGACCATCCCCGGCAAGAACTACATGGGGCTGGAGCTGCCCAACCCGAAGCGCCAGACCGTGCGCCTGTCGGAAATCCTGGGCTCGCAGGTCTACAACGAGAGCGCGTCCAGCCTGACCATGGCGCTGGGCAAGGACATTGCCGGCAAGCCGATGGTGGCCGACCTGGCGCGCATGCCGCACTGCATGGTGGCCGGCACCACCGGCTCGGGCAAGTCGGTGGGCATCAACGCGATGATCCTGTCGCTGCTGTACAAGTCCAAGCCCGAAAGCGTGCGCCTGATCCTGATCGACCCGAAGATGCTTGAAATGAGCGTCTACGAGGGCATCCCGCACCTGCTGTGCCCGGTGGTGACCGACATGCGCCAGGCCGGCAACGCGCTGAACTGGGCCGTCGGCGAGATGGAGCGCCGCTACAAGCTGATGAGCAAGCTGGGCGTGCGCAACCTGGCCGGCTACAACAAGAAGATCGACGAGGCCGCGGCGAAGGAAGAGAAGATCCCGAATCCGTTCAGCCTGACCCCGGACGCGCCGGAGCCGCTGGACAAGCTGCCCACCATCGTCATCGTCATCGACGAGCTGGCCGACCTGATGATGGTGGTCGGCAAGAAGGTGGAAGAACTGATCGCCCGCATCGCGCAGAAGGCGCGCGCCGCCGGCCTGCACCTGGTGCTGGCCACGCAGCGCCCGTCGGTGGACGTGATCACCGGCCTGATCAAGGCCAACGTGCCGACCCGGATCGCATTCCAGGTCAGCAGCAAGATCGATTCGCGCACCATTCTCGACCAGCAGGGCGCCGAAACCCTGCTGGGCATGGGCGACATGCTCTACCTGGCGCCCGGCACCGGCTTGCCGGTGCGCGTGCACGGCGCCTTTGTCTCGGACGAAGAAGTCCACCGGGTGGTGGAGAAGCTCAAGGAATCCGGCGAGGCCAACTACATCGAGGGCATCCTGGAAGGCGGGCTGACCGATGACGGCGGCGGTGGCGACGGGTTTGGCGGCGGCGCCGGCATCGGTGGAGGCGGCGGCGAAGCCGATCCGCTGTACGACCAGGCGGTCGAGGTGGTGCTGAAGAACCGGCGCGCGTCGATCTCGCTGGTGCAGCGCCACCTGCGCATCGGCTACAACCGCGCCGCGCGGCTGCTCGAGGACATGGAGAAGGCGGGGCTGGTCTCGGCCATGTCGGGCAACGGTAACCGCGACATCCTGGTGCAGGGTGGCGGCGCCGCGCGCGAAGATGACTGAGCGTCGCTCGCGCGGCCTTCGGAATATCGCTCGTAATATCCAGTTACCCGCCGGCGCGTGGCGCGCGGAATCCCCGCGCTGACGGCGGCTCTAAAAGGACAGGTCGCACGCGCCCGGCCCCTATGCGATACGGCGGGGCGCGGCACCACCCCTACCACTACCAGGACCCCAACCATGCGAAACCGCATCCTCGTGTCGGCTTGCGCCGCGCTGGCGATGTTTGCGCTGCAGGCGCCGGCCCACGCCGCCGCCACCGACCAGCTGCAGAGCTTTGTGACCGGCGTGAAGAGCGCGCGCGGCGAATTCACGCAGCGTCAGGTCAAGGGGCAGGGCGCCAACGTCAAGGTGACCGGCACGTCCAGCGGCACCTTCGTGTTCTCGCGTCCGGGCAAGTTCACCTGGCGCTATACCAAGCCCTACGAGCAACTGCTGCAGGCCGACGGCCAGACCCTGTACATCTATGACAAGGACCTGAACCAGGTCACCGAGCGCAAGCTCGACGGCGCGCTGGGTTCCAGCCCGGCGGCAATCCTGTTCGGCAGCAACGACCTCGACAAGAATTTCGTGGTCAGGAACGGGCCGACGCGCGATGGCGTGGAATGGCTGGAGCTGACGCCCAAGGCCAAGGACACGCAGTTCGAGCGCATCGGCATCGGTTTCAAGGCCGGCAATCTCGAGGCGATGGAGTTGCGCGACGCGTTCGGCAACACCACGCTGCTGACCTTCACCGGCATGCAGAAGAACCCGCCGCTGGCAGCCGATGCGTTCCGGTTCACGGTGCCCAAGGGCGCCGACGTGATGAAGCAATGAGGGCCGCCATGATCGATGCGCACGAAGGGTCGGCAGGATCGGGAAGAACGTATCGTCGCGGTGGCGTGGCGTTGCTGGCCGGCGCGGGCGTGCTCGCGCTGGCGGCGTGCGCCAGCAGCGGCGGTGGCGCCAGCAAGTTCGATGTCGATGCCTTCCTGCGCGCGCCGGATTCGGCGTTGCCCGAAGTGGTCGGCAATCCGGCCTTCCTCGCAGCCACCCGCGTGCCCGCCACCGAGTGCGCGGTGATGCTGCAATCGACCAGCACCGGCGTGCTGGAAGACCTGCCGCCGAGCAGCAATGCGCGCGGCCCGGCCTGGCTGCTGCATCCGAAAGACAAGCCCGGCCAGGTATGGCTGGTGGTCAGCGAGGCCGGCGGCGAACGTACCTGCCACGGCCCGCTGCCGGCCGACGCGATGAAGACCCTGGCCAGCCGCGCCCGGGGCTGAGCGCCCCTGCCGGCGCGCGCGCGGCTCAGTGCGGCTTGATGGCGATCTTCAGCACGCCGTCGCGCTGGTTGGCGAACAGGTCGTACGCCGCGACGATATCCTCCAGCGGGTAGTGGTGGGTCACCAGCAGGCCCAGGTCGACGCGGCCCGATTCGATCACATTGACCAGCCGGCGCATGCGCTCCTTGCCGCCGGGGCACAGCGCCGTGTTGATCTTGTGGTCGCCCAGCCCTGCGGCAAAGGCCGCCAGCGGGATGGTCAGGTCGCTCGAGTACACGCCCAGGCTGGATAGCGTGCCGCCGGGCTTGAGCACGCGCAAGGCCTGCTCGAAGGTCGCCTGCGTGCCGAGCGCTTCGATCGAGGCATCGACGCCACGGCCGCCGGTCAGCTTCATGATTTCATCCACCACGTCGCAGTTGCGGAAATTGAGCGCGACGTCCGCGCCCATCTTGCGCGCGATCTCGAGCCGGTGGTCGTTGCCGTCGATGGCGATGATGGTGGTCGCGCCGCATAGCCGCGCGCCGGCCGTCGCGCACAGGCCGATCGGGCCCTGGGCGAACACCGCGACGGTGTCGCCGATGCGGATGTTGGCATTCTCCGCGCCCTTGAAGCCGGTCGACATGATGTCGGGGCACATCAGCACCTGTTCATCGGTGAGCCCGTCCGGGATCGGTGCGAGGTTGGCCTGCGCATCGGGCACCAGCACATATTCCGCCTGCGTGCCGTCGATCAGGTTGCCGAAGCGCCATCCCGCGGTGGCCTTGTAGCCATGGCAGCCGCACAGCCCCTGCGGCACCAGGTAGCTGCCGTCCTGCGAGGCCGCGCCATCCTGCGCGGCGTAGGAATTGAAGTTGGGGCAGATCGCGCCGGCAATGACGCGCTGGCCTTCGCGGTAGCCGGCCACCGCGCTGCCCAGCTTCTCGATCACGCCGACCGGCTCGTGGCCCACCGTCAGGCCCCGGGCGACCGGGTATTCGCCCTTCAGGATATGCACGTCGGTGCCACAGATCGTGGTGGTGGTGATGCGGACCAGCGCATCGTTGGGGCCGACAGCGGGGATGGGCTTGTCGGCCAGTTCGATCCGGCCGGGCTCGACAAAGATGGCGGCTTTCATCATTGCGGTCATGCGTTTCTCCCAGTGGGTACGGGTGGGGCGAATGGGCCCGGCCGGTGCCGGGCCTGCCTGATTCCTTGATAGCACCCCTGGGTTATAGGCTGGTTTATCCAGGTCAAGCGCGGAGCAGACAGCGGAAACGCCGGCGCTGCCCGATTCGGCAAAAGTTTCAGATCTGAATGAAAAGAAACTGAACCCCATGCGGCGCCATGTGTCCCAGAATCCTCTGACTCGCCAACCCTGACAGGAGCCTCCCCATGATTACGATGCTTGCCATGATGCGCAGCCGGACCCATCAACTGCTGTGGCTGGCGGCGGGCGGCGCGTTGCTGGCCGGCTGCGCCGCCGTCCCGGCGGAGCCAGCGGCGCCGGCACCGGTACCGGGCCCGCAAGGTTCGCTCGGCACGCCGGCCGGCTGCGCGGCGGACAAGCTGGCGGACGACGCGCTGGTCGGCAAGCCCGAGGCCGAAGCCATCGGCCTGCTGCAAGGCTGCGCGTGGCGCCTGGGCGAACGCGACGGCCAGCAGTTTCCCGGCACCATGGACTACAACCCGCAGCGGCGCACGCTTGGCATCAAGGCCGGCAAGGTGGTGTGGGTGCGGCGCGGCTGAGGGCGCCTCGGTGCCGGTGTTGACGGGTCATCTTGACCCGGCGCAAGCGTGGCCCAACATGACAGAAATGTAATTTGACCGCCTGAACAAGAATCAATATTGTTTTCCGCTGACCGGAATCCAAACACCGGGCGGCCTTGGGGGTGCCCGGCGGCTGCCCAAACCATGCTGGGGAGCCAACCGCGTGAAAACCACCATCCGAACCTTGCTGCCGCGCGCCGCGGCACTGGCCCTGCTGACGCTGCCGCTTGCCGCAGCGGCCCAGGAGAAGGTACTCAACCTCTACACCGCGCGGCACTACCAGACCGACGAGGCGCTGTACGCCAACTTCACCAAGCAGACCGGCATCAAGATCAACCGCATCGAGGGCCAGGAAGATCCGCTGCTGGAGCGCATCCGCAACGAAGGCGCCAACAGCCCGGCGGACGTGTTCATCACGGTGGATATCGGGCGCCTGTGGCGCGCCCAGCAGGCCGGCGTGTTCGCGCCGGTGAAGTCGAAGGTGCTGGAGTCGCGCATCCCGGCCAACTACCGCGATCCCAATGGCGAGTGGTTCGGCTTCTCGGCACGCGGCCGCGTGATCGCCTACAACAAGGCCGCGGTCAAGTCCGGCGACATTGCCAACTATGAAGACCTGGCCGATCCCAAGTGGAAGGGCAAGATCTGTACGCGTTCCAGCGGCCATGTCTACAACCTGTCGCTGATTTCCAGCCTGATCGCCCACGACGGCGAGGCCCGCACCGAGCAATGGGCGCGCGGCGTTGCCGCCAACCTGGCACGCGTGCCCAAGGGCGGCGATACCGACCAGCTCAAGGCGGTTGCCGCCGGCGAGTGCGACGTGGCCATCGCCAATACCTACTACATCGCGCGCCTGCTGAAGTCGACCAAGCCCGAAGACAAGGCCGTGGCCGACAAGCTGGGCGTGGTGTGGCCCAACCAGTCGAGCCAGGGCGTGCACATGAACGTCTCCGGCGGCGGCATGCTCAAGCACGCGCCGAACAAGGAAGCGGCGGTCAAGTTCCTGGAGTACCTGGCCAGCGACGAGGCGCAGCGCTACTTTGCCGACGGCAACAACGAATGGCCGGTGGTGAAGGGCGTGAAGGTCAGCAACCCCGTGCTGGAAGCGCTGGGCGAGTTCAAGTCCGATGCCATCAATGTGGCCGAGCTGGGCAAGTACCAGCCGCAGGCGCAGAAGCTGGTGGATCGGGCGGGGTTCAAGTAAAGCCGAAGGATTGCCTGGCTCTGCTTTTCTCCCCTCTCCCGCGCGCGGGAGAGGGGACAAACAAGCGGTTGCCAAGTTATCGACTGTCAGACGTCGCTGTCACAGCAAAAACCGCTTGTTCCCCGTCACCTGCGTCGGTTCAACCTTGCGGAACGTCAGCTTGACACTGCTGTTGAGCCGCCGCCCCGCCTGCCTGCGCACCAGCGCCCGGTGCAGCAAGCCCTTGTGGCCGACCGTGCCTTCGGCATAGGGCTGGTCCGAGGTCGAGCCCAGCGCCATCGCCGCCAGCGCCTGGTTGCGCTCCGCGGCGCTCTTCTCCAGCAGCTTGTCCAGCGCCATGCGCGCCCGCACCTGTGCCGCCAGCGCGGTATCGCTGGGGTTGGCGCGGGCGCGGTCGGCATCCCAAGGCAGTTGTACCTTGCCGGCCAGGCGGCGCAGCGCGGCGCGCAGCTCGGCGCCATCCATGCGGGTTTCCTGCACGATCCAGACGGCGTCGTGGCGCACTGCTGCTTCGGCATCGGCCATGCGGCGCACCAGCGCGGGCTGCAGCGCGGGCGTGGAAAATTGCCGCGCGCGGCGGACCGCATTGAGGGCGATGCGGCGTACCTGCGGGTTGGCATGGTCGAACAGGTTGTCGATCACGCGTGCGGCGGTGTCGGGCGAGCCGATCATCTCGGCCAGCTGTCCGGCCAGCGAGACTTCTTCCACGCCGCTCAGCTTGTTGCGGCTGAGCCGGTTCAACTTGAACAGCAGGATGTGATATCGCAGCATAGGCTCTTGTGCGGCGGGCATGCCGCGGGTCGCGCCCGGGCGGAGGCCGGGCCATAAGAGGCTATCGGCGCGAGGCCCGCGCGACTTTAGCGCGCCCGGGGGCGGCTCAGCGCTGCGCCTGGCGGCGGATCGTGCGCGACAGCACGATCACCGGCAGCAACCCGACCGCCACGATCACCAGCGAGGCGGTGGCGGCCTCGGTCAGGCGTTCGTCGGCGGCCAGGTTGTAGGCCTGCACCGCCAGCGTGTCGAAATTGAACGGCCGCATCACGAAGGTGGCCGGCAATTCCTTCATCACGTCGACAAAGACGATCAGCGCGGCGGTCAGCAGGCTGCCGCGCAGCATCGGCAAATGCACGCGCCGCAGCGTGGCCCCGGGGCCATGGCCCAGGCTGCGCGCGGCCGCGTCCATGCTGGGCGTGATCTTGCCCAGCCCGGCGTTGACGGTCTGCAGCGCCACCCCCAGGAAGCGCACCAGCAGCGCGTAGACCAGCGCGGCGATGCCGCCGGTCAGCAGCAGCCCCGCCGAGACCCCGAACTGCTGCTGCAGCCACGCCGACAGCGCATTGTCCAGCCGCGCCACGGGCACCAGCACCCCCACCGCGATGACCGAGCCCGGCAGCGCATAGCCCATGCCGCATACCCGGGTCAGCCCGCGCATCAGCCAGCTGCGCTTGCCGTTGACCGCGCGCGCGGCATAGCCCACCGCCAGCGCGACCGCCACCGCCGCCAGCGCGGTGGCGCTGGCCAGCAGGAAGCTGTTGCGCACCAGGCCGACAAAGCGCGGGCCGAACTGCGCGTCGCCATCGGTAAAGGCCATGCGGCACAGCATCAGCGCGGGCACCACGAAGCCCAGCAGCACCGGCACCAGGCACGCCGCCAGCGCCAGCCAGCCGCGCGCGCCGTCCAGGGTCCAGGCCGCGGCGCGGCGCTGGTTGCCGAACACCTGCGCGCGGCCGCGGCTGGCGCGCTCCATCAGCAGGATGGCGGCGACGAACAGCAGCATGCAGGCGGACAGCTGCGCCGCGGCGTTCTTGTCGCCCAGCGAGAACCATGCGCGGTAGATGCCGGTGGAGAAGGTCGGGATGGCGAAGTAGGCCACGGTGCCGAAGTCCGCCAGTGTTTCCATCATCGCCAGCGCGGTACCGGCGACGATGCCCGGTCGCGCCAGCGGCAGCACCACGCGCCAGAGCCGGCTCCAGGCGCCATGGCCGAGCAGGCGCGCCGCCTCCAGCGTGTTCTGGGTCTGCTGCAGGAAGGCGGCGCGCGCGGTCAGGTAGACGTACGGGTACAGCACCAGCGAGAACAGCGCGATCGCGCCGCCGAGCGAGCGGATCTCGGGAAACCAGTATTCGCGCGCGCGCCAGCCGGTCAGCTCGCGCAGCCAGCCCTGCACCGGGCCGGCGAACTGCAGTGCGTCGGTGTAGGCGTAGGCGATCACATAGGCCGGCATCGCCATCGGCAGCACCAGCGCCCATTCCATCACGGCGTGGCCGGGGAAACGGCAGGTCGAGACCAGCCAGGCGGTGGTCACGCCCAGCAGCAGCACGCCTGCGGCGACGCCGCACAGCAGCCAGACGGTATTGAGCACGTATTCGGCCAGCACCGTGTCGATCAGGTGGCGCCAGGTGTCGCCGGCGGGCAGCAGCACGGCCGAGGCGATCACCAGCACCGGCACGGCGATCAGCAGCGCCATCGCCACGGTGGCCAGGGTCAGGGGGTGGAAGCGGCGGCGGCTGGACAGGAGCATGCGCGGAAACGGTGAGCAAAGTGCCGCCCGCCGGACCTGCGCCTGGCGGCGCGGTGTGCGGGCTGACGCATTCTAGCAATGCCGGCGGCGTCGGGCGCGCGTAGGAAGGTCGAGCAGGGCTGCACGATCACGGCGCGTCCCTATAATGCGCACATGCGAACCGATTCCTATTCACGACTGCTTGACACCCCAGCCCGCAGCCGGCCGGCTACCCGCGCGGATGCGCCGGATGCGGCAGCCCCCGCTCCAGCTGTCATCGAGGTGGAGCGTATCCGTCACGCCTTCGGCCGCCATGCCGTGGTCAAGGGGCTGTCGTTCTCGGTGGCGCGCGGCCATATCGCCTGCCTGCTGGGGCCCAGCGGCTGCGGCAAGACCACGGTGCTGCGGGCGATCGCGGGGTTCGAGCCGCTGCAGGACGGGCGCATCGTGCTGGACGGGCAGACCGTGTCCTCGTCGGGCACGCTGCTGGCGCCGGAGCAGCGCCGCATCGGCATGGTGTTCCAGGACTATGCGCTGTTTCCGCACCTGGACGTGGCGGCCAACGTCGGCTTCGGCCTCACGCGCGCGCGCCGGGCCGAGCGCGCGGCGCGGGTCGACGAGGTGTTGCAGCTGGTCGGCCTGGCCGGCGCCGGCGGCCAGTATCCGCACGAACTGTCCGGCGGCCAGCAGCAGCGCGTCGCGCTGGCACGCGCGCTGGCGCCGCGCCCGGAACTGCTGCTGCTCGACGAGCCGTTCTCCAACCTCGATGTGGACCTGCGCGAACGCCTGAGCCTGGAAGTCCGGTCGATCCTGAAGGCGCAGGGCACTACCGCCATCCTGGTCACGCACGACCAGCACGAAGCCTTCGCCATGGCCGACGAGATCGGCGTGATGCACGACGGCGTGATCGAGCAATGGGGCAGCGCGCACGACCTGTACCACCGCCCGGCGTCGCGCTTCGTCGCGGGCTTTATCGGCCAGGGGGTGCTGATGGCCGGGCGGATGCGTGATGCGGCCCAGATCGAACTGGAACTGGGCCTGCTGCGCCCGGCCGTGCCGCTGGACCTGCCGGCCGGCGCTGCCGTCGACGTGCTGGTGCGTCCCGACGACATCATTCACGACGACGCCAGCCCGATGCGCGCCGAGGTCGTGCACAAGGCCTTCCGCGGCGCCGAGATCCTGTACACGCTGCGCCTGGCCAGCGGCGGCCGCGTGCTGGCGCTGGTGCCCTCGCACCACAACCACGCCGTGGGCGAGCGCATCGGCATCCGCGTCGAGATCGAGGACGTGGTGGCGTTTGCCGCCTGAGCGCGCGCGCAAGCGCTCAGGCGCCGATGGTCTACACTGTGGCGTTCTGCATCTTGCGCACTGACAGGGCCTGACTACCGTGGCGGACACGCTGTTTTCCGAATCTCCCGACCGTTCCCGGCAACCGCTGGCGGAGCGACTGCGCCCCCGCACCATCGACGAGGTGATCGGCCAGCAGCACCTGCTTGGCGCGGGCAAGCCGCTGCGCGTGGCATTCGAGTCGGGCGAGCCGCATTCGATGATCCTGTGGGGGCCGCCCGGCGTGGGCAAGACCACGCTGGCGCGGCTGATGGCGGATGCGTTCGACGCAGAATTCATCGCGCTGTCGGCGGTGCTGTCGGGGGTCAAGGACATCCGCGAGGCGGTCGAGCGCGCCGAGCAGTTCCGCGCCCATGGCCGGCGCACGCTGGTGTTCGTCGACGAGGTGCACCGCTTCAACAAGAGCCAGCAGGACGCGTTCCTGCCGCATGTGGAAAGCGGCCTGTTCACGTTTATCGGCGCTACCACCGAAAATCCTTCGTTCGAGGTCAACGGCGCGTTGCTGTCGCGCGCGGCGGTCTACGTGCTCAAGAGCCTGGACGATGCCGAACTGACCCAGCTGGCGCTGCGCGCCTCCGAGGAACTGGGCGGCATCAGCTGGCAGGATGAAGCGCTGCAGCTGATCGTGGCGTCGGCCGACGGCGACGGCCGCAAGCTGCTGAACAACATCGAGATCGTCGCGCGCGCCGCGCGCAATGCCGGCGCCGCGCAGATCGATACCGCGCTGCTGGGCAGCGCGCTGTCGGAAAACCTGCGCCGTTTCGACAAGGGCGGCGATGCCTTCTACGACCAGATCAGCGCGCTGCACAAGTCGGTGCGCGGCTCGGACCCGGACGCTGCGCTGTACTGGTTCTGCCGCATGATCGATGGCGGCGCCGACCCGCGCTACCTGGCGCGCCGCATTATTCGCATGGCGTGGGAGGATATCGGCCTGGCCGATCCGCGCGCCGCGCGCATCACGCTGGACGCGGCCGAGACCTATGAGCGGCTGGGCTCGCCCGAGGGCGAGCTGGCGCTGGGCCAGGCCCTGATCTATCTGGCGGTCGCGCCCAAGTCCAACGCCGGCTACAACGCCTACAACGCGGCGCGTGCCTTCGTCGCCAAGGACAAGTCGCGCGCGGTGCCGGTGCACCTGCGCAATGCGCCGACCCGGCTGATGAAGGAGCTGGGCTACGGCCACGCCTACCGCTACGCGCATGACGAGCCCGAAGCCTACGCCGCGGGCGAGCATTACTTCCCGGACGACCTGAAGGCGCAGGGCTGGTACCAGCCGGTGCCGCGCGGACTGGAAGGCAAGATCGCCGAGAAGCTGCGTCATCTGCGCGAACTGGACGATGCCTGGCATCGCGAGCAGCGTGCCGCGAAGCCGAAGGACCACGGCAAGGGCGGCAAGACCAGCGAATAGGTTTGCCTGTTTGCTAACGTGGGTGCAGTAAAATGGCGGGTCCGCCGGCATGTCGCTGGCCCTGCACTCCACCTTAGCAACATGCTCGACATCCAGCTGTTCCGCAAAGACATCGACGCCGTGGCGCAACGCCTTGCCACGCGCGGCTTCCAACTCGACGTGGCGGCGTTCCAGGCACTCGAGGCCGAACGCAAGCAACTGCAGACCCAGACCGAGGAACTGCAGGCGCGCCGCAACAGCCTGTCCAAGCAGATCGGCATGCTCAAGGGCAAGGGCGAGGATGCCTCGGCCGTGATGGCGGAAGTGGGCGGCATCGGCGACACGCTCAAGGCCTCGGCCGCGCGGCTCGACGAGATCCAGGCGCATCTGGGCGAACTGATGCTGTCGATTCCCAACCTGCCGCACGAGAGCGTGCCGGTGGGCAACGACGAGACCCAGAACGTCGAGGTGCGCCGCGTCGGCGAGCCACGCCAGTTCGACTTTGCCGTGCGCGACCACGTTGACGTGGGCGAGAAGCTGGGGCTGGATTTCGACACCGCGGTCAAGGTCACCGGTTCGCGCTTCTCGATGCTGCGCGGCGGCATGGCGCGCCTGCATCGCGCGCTGGTGCAGCTGATGCTCGAAACCCATACGCAGGAACACGGCTACACCGAGATGTACGTGCCGTACATCGTCAACGCCGCGTCGATGCGCGGCACCGGGCAGCTGCCCAAGTTCGAGGAAGACCTGTTCAAGGTGCCGCGCAAGGTGGGTAGCGAGGAAGGCGAGCGCATCGAGAACTTCTACCTGATCCCGACCGCCGAGGTGCCGTTGACCAATATCGTGCGCGACGCCATCGTCGCCGGCGAAAAGCTGCCGCTGCGCTTCGTCGCGCATACGCCGTGCTTCCGCTCGGAAGCGGGCTCGTACGGCAAGGACACGCGCGGCATGATCCGCCAGCACCAGTTCGACAAGGTCGAGATGGTGCAGATCGTTCCGGCCGCGCAATCGTTCGACGCGCTGGAAGAACTGACCGGCCACGCCGAGGCGATCCTGAAGAAGCTGGAACTGCCGTTCCGCACCATCGTGCTGTGCACCGGCGACATGGGCTTCGGCAGCACCAAGACCTATGACCTCGAAGTGTGGATCCCGGCGCAGAACACCTACCGCGAGATCAGCTCGTGCTCGAACATGGGCGACTTCCAGGCGCGCCGGATGCAGGCGCGCATGCGCGCGGGGCAGGGCAAGCCGGAACTGGTGCACACGCTGAACGGCTCGGGCCTGGCCGTGGGCCGCACGCTGGTGGCGATCCTGGAGAACTACCAGAACGCCGACGGCTCGGTCACGGTGCCGGCCGCGCTGCAGCCGTACATGGGCGGCGTCACCCGCCTGGAACCGGAGCTGTAAAAAATCTGTTGTCGGCCTCTTGCACTGGCCGGCGCCGTGTGGCTATAATCTTGGTTTCGCCACACGGCAAAGCAGTTACCGGAGAGGTGGCAGAGTGGTCGAATGTACCTGACTCGAAATCAGGCGTACCGGCGACGGTACCGTGGGTTCGAATCCCACCCTCTCCGCCATGACAAGAAGCTGCCCGGTCTCGACCACCGGACAGGCAACAACAGTGTAGTAAAGCTCAGGCCGACGCCCACGAAAGTGCGCGTCGGTTTTGTTTTTTCGGCGGCCGGTTTTGTGCTGCGGGCACGGCACGCGCCGGCTGGTGCACTATCATGGCGATCCGCCACGCAGGATGCCGCACCATGACCCAGCCTCCCGACAATCCAGCCGCCGCACCGGCCTTTCACGGCGATCCGTCCGAACTGCCGGCCGATCCCGATCTTGTCTACGGCATGCCCTACCGGCACTACAAGGGCGGCGCCTATACGGCGGTAGGCATCGGGCGCTTCGAGGCCGACCTGGCGCCGGTGGTGGTCTACCGCGCCATGCGCGATCCGTCGCTGCTGTGGGTGCGCCGCGCCGATGTGTTCAGCGAACCGGTGGCCACGCCCCAGGGCGCGGTGCCGCGCTTCGCGCCCGACTGGCCCGCGGCCCTGGCCTGCCTGGATTTCCTGCCGCGCCAGGCGGTGCTCGATGTGCTGTCGCTGCACGACACGCCGTACCGCCGCTACCACGACCGCCGCCATATCCTGGAGATGTTCGAGGCCGCCCATGCACGCGGCGTGATGCTGGAGCGCGCGCAGGCGCTGGCGGTGCTATGCCATGACGCGGTCTATGTGCCAGGCTGCGAGCACAACGAAGCCGCCTCGGCCGCCATGATCGATTCCGTGGCGCCAGATGAGGCGCGCGCGGTGCTGGAGCGTGCCGCGCAGATCGTGCTCGATACGCGCGGCCATCGACCCAGCTGCGCGGGCGCGGACACCGTGCTCGATCTCGACCTGCTCAGGCTGGCCGCGCCGCCGGATGTGTTCGACAGCCACAGCCAGGACGTCTTCGCCGAGAACCGCGCCTTGCTGGCCGCGCGCACCGGCTTGCAGGGCGATGCGCTGTGGGCCGAGTTCATGCGCCGCCGCGCCGCATTCCTGAGCCAGCTGGCGCGGCGCCCGCAACTGTTCCTGACCGCGCCCTTCGCCGACTGCGAGGCGCCGGCCCGCGCCAATATCGCGCGCAGCGTGGCCGCGGCGGAGGCGGCCGGTGACTGACGCGCCGGCGCGCGCGAGCGAGCTGGTCCAGGCCTGGCTTACGCCGGGCACGGCGCTGGGGCTGCTTGCGCTGTTCACGCTGGTGACGTTGCTGCTGCTGAGCCTGGTGCCGCTGCTGGTGGCGCTGTTGCGGCCCGTGGTGCACTGGCTGGACCGCTGGCGCGTGTGGGGTGCCGGCGCGCTGTCGTCACGCGTGGCGGAGCGGCCGCGGCGGCTGGGCGCGCTTACGCTGCGCGTGCTCGAGCGCGACGTGGCCGAGCTGCTGCTGGTGCTGCTGGCCGGCGCCGTGCTGCTGGCCAGCGGCAGCGCGCTGTTCTGGCTGGCCGGCGAGGTCGCGGAGAATGCCGACGTGGTGCGCCTCGACCAGCAGGTGTACGCGGGCCTGCGCGCCTTGCGCAGCGACTGGCTCGACGTGGCGATGGTGGCCGTGACCGAGCTCGGCGGCGGTCGTATTTCCGTGGCGGTGGGCGTGGCGGTGTTCGCGTGGCTGTGCTGGCGCCGGGCCTGGATCGTGGCGCTGTACTGGGCCGCCGCGCTGCTCGGCGCGCGCGCCTGCGTGATGGCACTCAAGCTGGGCATGGCGCGCGTGCGGCCGGCCAGCATCTACAGCGGCCTGGAATCGTATTCCTTCCCCAGTGGCCACGCCACCAGCAGCATGGTCACCTACGGCTTCCTGGCCTTCCTGATGTGCCTGCGCCAGCCGTGGCGCGTGCGCATTCCGGTGCTGGCACTGACCGTGGTGGCGGTGGCGGCGATCGGCGTGTCGCGGCTGTACCTGGGCATGCACTGGCTGTCCGACGTGGCCGCGGGCTATGCGCTCGGGCTGGCGTGGATCGCGCTGCTGGGCACGGCCTACGGCACGCTGCACGGGCCGGCGCCGCAGGGCTCGGTGGCGCCGTCGCGGCTCGGTGTGGTGGCGGCGGTTGCAGTGGTGGCGGCGTTCGGCTACGTGGCGTGGTTCCGGCTGCCGGATACGCTCGAGCGCTATCGCCAGGCCGGCGCTGCTACGCTGGCGTCGCAGCCGCGCCAGCCTCTGGTGCTGGCGGCAGGCGCGACACCAGCAGCTGGTCGATCTTGTGATGGTCGATGTCCAGCACTTCGAAGCGATGGCCCGCCACGGTGATCGACTCGGACTTCTTCGGGATGCGCTTGAGCGCATAGATCACCAGCCCGGCCGCGGTATCGACGTAATCCTCGCCGGGCAGGGTGTCGAGCTCCAGCGCCTTCTTCAGGTCGACCAGCGGGGTCAGGCCATCGACCAGCCACGAGCTGTCGTCACGCCGCACGATCTGCTCGTCTTCGCTCGAATAGAGAATGTCGCCCATCAGCGCGCCGACGATGTCGTCCAGCGTGACGATGCCCACCACCAGCCCGTACTCGTTCATGACCACGGCAAAGCTCTGGTGCATCTCGCGGAAGCGTGTCAGCGACTCGGACAGGGTCAGCGTGTCGGGAATCACCAGCACATTCTTGTCGTGGTAGCGGCCGATATTGCCCATCACCGCGGCGCTTTCATCGGCCAGCAGCAGCTGCAGGATGTCCTTGGAATCGATATAGCCCTGCACGTCGTCCAGGTCGTGCCCGCACACCGGGTATTGTGCGTGCGGCTGGTTGACCAGCTTGCGGCGCACGCTGTCGGCGGGCTCGTCCAGGCTCAGGTAGACCACCTCGTCGCGCGGCGTCATGATCGCGGTGATGCCCTTGAAGTCGAGTTCGAACACGTTCTCGATCAGGTGCAGCTCATGCTTGTGCAGCACGCCGGCCTCGGCGCCGGCATCGACCATCGCGGCGATGTCCTCGGTGGTGATCTGGTCCACCGGCTTGGTCGGCAGCCGCATCAAGCGCAGCATGGCATCGGCGGCGGCGTTGAAGACCCACACCAGCGGCCTGAGCACGCGCAGCAGCGTCAGCATCGGGTCGATCACGGCCAGCGCGCAGGCCTCGGGAAAGGTCATGGCGATGCGCTTGGGGATCAGGTCGGCGAACTGGATGAACAGCAGCGTCACGATCAGGAACGAGCCGATATTCGCGGCGCGCTGCGCGTGCACCACCTGCATGTAGGGCGACAGCGCTTCGAGCAGCAGGTCGGACACATGCTTCTCGCCCAGGATACCGGCCAGGATGGCGACGCTGTTGACCCCGATCTGCACGATGGTGAAGAAGTTCCCGGGCTCTTCCTTGAGCAGCAGCACGCGCGTGGCGCGGCCGTCGCCGCGTTCGGACAGCACTTGCAACTTGGTGCGGCGGGCAGCGGTCAGCGCGATCTCGGAGATCGAGAAAAAGGCGCTGACAAGGACGAGCAGGATCAGGGTCAGGACGAACATAGGCAGGGTTGCGCTGGCAGGTTGTGCCTGCAGGCGGCTTGATGATGGTGCACGGCGCGCGCGGCTGTCAATCTGTGCTCCCGTCAGTCGCGGCGCCTGGCGGGGGCGGCGTCGAAGCTTGCCGTCGGCACTTCCAGCCGCTGCGGCAGCGTTGCCGCCAGCGTCGCGGCGGCCTGCGCGAACTGGTCGCGCAGGTCGTCGGCCAGGCTTGAGCCGGCGCGGTGGCTGGCGCGCAGCATCTGGATCTCGAACGGCAGCACCGGCACCACGTCATGCAGCGCGACGCGCGCCGCGCTGGCGCTGAGCGCGGTGTACTGGTCCAGCAGGGTCATGCCCAGGCCGGCGTCGACCAGCGCCAGCGCCAGCGAGTAGGTCTGCACCTCCAGCGTCGAGCGCGGTTCCAGCGCGTGCCGGGCCAGTGTCTGGCGCACCAGCAGGCCGAGCGAGCTGTTGTCGTCATAGCCGATGAAGGCGCGCTCCATCAGCCGCTGCATCGGCACCATGCGGCGGCGCCCGCCGGCGGGCAGCGGCTGCGCGCGCGGCACCGCCAGCAGCATGCGGCCGCTCGCCACCGGCTCGCTCGAGATGGCCTCGTGGCGGGGCGGGGCGAAGGCAAAGCCCAGGTCGATCTGGTTGGCCAGCAGCGCGCCGACGATCTCGTCGGTATGGTGCGTCAGCACCTGCACCTGGGTGTCGGGGTGGCGCGCGCAGAAGCTGCGCACCGCCGGCACCAGCAGCGGGTTGGCCAGGCTCGGCGTGGCGGCCACGCGCAGCCGGCCCGCCCCCTTGTGGCGCAGGCTTTCCGAGACCCGGCGCACGCGTTCGATCTCTCCATATAGCCTTTCGACATCCCCATACAGCGCGTTGGCCTCGGGCGTTGCCTGCAGCCGTCCGCGCACCCGCTCGAACAGGCGGAAGCCGAGCGAGGCCTCGGCATGCTGCAGCACGCGCGTGACCACCGGCTGCGACACGTGCAGCAGGCGCGCGGCCTCGCTGACGGTGCCGGTCAGCATCACGGCGCGGAATACTTCGATCTGGCGCAGGCGCATGGCATCTGAGGCGGGGGAAGGGGGTGGCACGGGCGCGAATGGCACCCATAGCCTTAAGACATATTCTGGCACGTATTTGCATTGGGCAAGCCGGCGCGCTTGCACTACGCTCTGCCTGATGGACGCAAGCAAAGGAAAGGCAATGCGGGTGGTGATCGTGGGCGCGGGCGTGGTGGGCATGACCACGGCATGGCGCCTGGCCGAGGATGGCCACCAGGTGACGGTGCTGGAGCGCCACGACGGCCCCGGCGAGGAAACCAGCTTTGCCAATGGCGGGCAGCTGAGCTACAGCTACGTGGCGCCGCTGGCGGGTCCGGGCGTGATGGCCAAGGTGCCGGGCTGGCTGCTGCGGCGCGATTCGCCGATGCGCTTTCGCCCGGCGGCGGACCCTGCACAGTGGCGCTGGCTGGCCGCCTTCATGTCCGCCTGCAACAGCGCCACCAGCGAGGCGACCACGCGCAAGCTGCTGCGGCTGGGCTTCTATTCGCGCGACCTGATGCAGGCCTTCGTGGCCCGGCACCAGCATGACGACGGCGGCGCCGGCTTCCATTTTGCGCGGCGCGGCAAGCTGGTGGTGCACCGCGACGCGGCGGCGTTTGATTCGGCCTGCCGGCTGCTGGATTACCAGGCCAGCCTGGGCTGCGAGCAGCAGGCGCTGGACCGCGATGCCTGCGTGGCGCTGGAGCCCGCGCTGGCCGGCATCCGCGACGACATTGCCGGCGCCATCCATACCCCGAGCGAGGAGGTGGGCGACTGCCATCGCTTCTGCCTGTCGCTGGCACGGTTGCTGCAAGACGGCGCGTACGCGGGCGTGTCGATGCGCTTTGGCACCGTCGTGCAAGGGCTGGTGCAGCAGGGCGGGCGCGTCGCCGGGGTGCGTACGCCGGCCGGGGTGGTGCCCGCCGACGTGGTGATCGTGTCGGGCGGCATCGGCAGCGTGCCGCTGCTGCGCCCCCTTGGGGTACGGCCGATGCTGTGGCCGCTCAAGGGCTACAGCATCACGGTGCCGCTGGCCGGCGGCGCGCACGCGCCGCATATCAGCGTGACGGATTTTGCCAACAAGATCGTTTATGCCCGGATCGGCAATACACTGCGGGTGGCGGGCATGGCCGACCTGGTGCGCGGCGGCACCCGCATCGATCCGGAACGGGTCGGCACGCTGGTGGCCCAGACCCGCGCGCTGTTTCCCGGCATCGTGCCGGACCAGCCGCTGGCGCAGTTGCAGCCGTGGGCCGGGCTGCGACCGGCCACGCCGGACGGCCTGCCGCTGGTGGGGCCGTCGCGGGTGTCGGGGCTGTGGCTCAACCTGGGCCACGGCGCGCTGGGGTTTACGCTTGCGATGGGCAGTGCCGGCCTGCTGGCCGACCGCCTGGCGGGGCGCCGTCCCGCCGTCGACGCAGAAGATTTCGACGCCGCGCGCGCCTAGCGCCGCGGCCGAGCATGGGTTGTTGCCGTACCGGTAAGTCCGCAGTACCTGAAGCTGTCCATGAAACATGCCTCGATGACCAAGCCCCACTACAAGGAGCGCCACATGCAAACGCTGCACCCCCACCGATCCGTCACCCGCCGCGCACTTGCGGCAGCCACGCTGCTGCTGGCCGTCGGCGCCGCCCATGCCGCCGACGGCGACACGCTCAAGAAGATCAAGGACAGCGGCGTGATCTCGCTCGGCTATCGCGAATCGTCGATCCCGTTCTCGTACACCGACGGCAAGGAAGTCATGGGCTACTCGCATGAGATCCTGCTGCAGATCGTCGACAAGGTGAAAAGCGAGCTGAAGATGCCCAACCTGCAGGTGCGCCTGACGCCGATCACCTCGCAGAACCGGATCCCGCTGGTGCAGAACGGCACCATCGACATCGAATGCGGCAGCACCACCAACAACCTCGAGCGCCAGAAGCAGGTCGCGTTCTCCAACAGCCTGTTCGTCTACGGCATCAAGATGCTGACCAAGAAGGATTCGGGCGTGAAGGAGTTTGCCGACCTGAAGGATCGCAACGTGGTCACCACGGCAGGCACCACCGGCGAGCGCCTGCTGGTGAAGATGAACGGCGAGAAGGCCATGAACATGAACCTGATCAGCACCAAGGACCACGGCCAGTCCTTCCTGATCCTGGAAACCGGCCGTGCCGCGGCGTTCGTGATGGACGAGCCGCTGCTGTATGGCGAGCGCACCAAGGCCAAGAACGCCGCCGAGTGGGTGGTGGTGGGCGCGCCGCTGCAGACCGAGAACTACGCCTGCATGTTCCGCAAGGACGATCCCTCGTTCAAGAAGCTGGCCGACGGCGTGATCGCCGACCTGCAGACCAGCGGCCGTGCCGAGAAGCTGTACAACAAGTGGTTCATGACGCCGATCCCGCCGCGCGGCATCAACATGAACTACCCGCTGTCGGCCGACATGAAGGCACTGTTCGCGGCGCCCAACGACAAGGCCTATCAGTAAGGCAGGGCGGCCGCGGGGGCGCAACCGGGCCTCGCGGTTATTTAGCCATGATGAATCGATATTTAGCATTCGATAGTGTTTGCGGTAGTGTTGAGCCCGATATAGGCTCATAGCAGCACAACAGCCGGCGGCCCTCCAAAAGAGGCCGGCCGGCGCTGCCCCACACTGCTTATCCGCATCGACTGGAGAACATATGCGATCGCTTCGTACTGGCTGGTTCAAATCCCTGTTGGCCGCTTCCCTGGTGGCCGGCGCCGGCCTGGCGGCCACCGCGGCCCATGCCGCCGACCTGCTCGACACCGTCAAGCAGGCGGGCGTGCTGAAGATCGGGCTGGAGGGCACCTATCCTCCGTTCGGCTTCCGTGGCGCAAAGAACGAGCTGGAAGGCTTCGACGTCGACGTGGCGCGGGCGGTGGCGGCCAAGCTCGGCGTCAAGCCGGAGTTCGTCACCACCGAATGGAGCGGCATCATCGCCGGCCTGCAGGCGGGCAAGTTCGACATCATCGTCAACCAGGTCAACGTCACGCCGCAGCGCCAGCAGGTGCTGGATTTCTCCACGCCCTACGTCTACTCGGATGCGCAGCTGATCCAGCGCAAGGATGACAAGCGCCAGTTCAAGTCGCTGGAAGACCTGAAGGGCCACAAGCTCGGCGTCAGCCTGGGCAGCAACTACAACGACCTGGCCAAGTCCGTGGCCGGCATCGAGGTCAAGACCTATCCCGGCGCACCCGAGTACCTGCGCGACCTGGCGGCACAGCGCGTCGACGCCGCGCTGAACGACCGGCTGATGGTCGCGTATCTGGTCAAGACCGCCAACCTGCCGCTGCGGCCGGGCGCGATCGTGGCCGGTGCCACCACGCAGGTGGCGATCCCGTTCCGCAAGGACAACCCCAAGTTCGCGCAGGCGATCAACCACGCCCTGGAGGAACTGGGCAAAGACGGCACGCTCGGCAAGCTGTCGGTGAAGTGGTTCGGCACCGATGTGACCAAGCCAGCCGGCAAGCCGGTCAAGTAAGCCGGCCGACAGGGCGTTATCATGTCGCGGCGCGGCGGCCTGCATGGCTGCCGCGCCGCTTTGCTTTTTGTCCTTTATTGCTGATCCTTTTCGCGCCGCCACGCCATGCCCGCTCTCCAGCTCGTCATCGACTCCCTGCCCGTGCTGCTGCAGGGCACGCTGCTGACCATCAAGTTCGCGTTGTGGTCGATGGTGTTCGGGCTGATGCTGGGCACGGTGGTGGCGCTGATGGGCATCAGCCATAGCCGTGCGCTCAAGGCGGTGGCGCGAAGCTACGTCAGCATCATGCGCGGCACGCCGCTGCTGGTGCAGATCTTCGTGGTCTACTACGGGCTGCCCGGCATCGGCATCGCGCTGGAGCCGACGCCCGCCGGTGTGCTGACGCTGAGCCTGAACGTCGGCGCCTACTTGTCGGAGAGCATGCGCGGCGCCATCCTGGGCGTGGCGCGCGGGCAGTGGCTGGCCGCGTACAGCCTGGGCCTGACGCCGGCGCAGGCGCTGCGCTACGTGGTGGGCCCGCAGGCGCTGCGGCTGGCGGTGCCGAGCCTGTCGAACAGCCTGATCAGCCTGATCAAGGATACCTCGCTGGTATCGGTCATCACCGTCACCGAGCTGCTGCGCACCGCGCAGGAGGTGATCGCCGCCACCTACCAGCCGTTGCCGCTGTATCTGGCGGTCGCGGCGATCTACTGGGTGTTGAGCACGGGGTTGTCGGGGCTGCAGCACAGGCTGGAGCGCAGGTTGGCGCTGCCAGGGCGGCACTGAGCCCCGCACCAAAGAAAAAGGCCAGCTCCAAGGAGCTGGCCTTTGTGCATCAGCGGACCGTTCAGCCCTGCGCGATGCGCCCGGCGATATGCCCCAGCGCCTCTTCCACCTGGTCCACCAGGATCAGGCACAGGTCGCCCGGCTGCAGGTGCGACAGCGCGGTGTCGATGGCCAGGAACTCGCCGCGGATTTCCTCGACCTGGCTGGCGCGTTGCGCGCCCTGCAGGCCTTCGCGCAGCAGCGCCAGCACCTCGCCGTCGGCGCGGCCGCGCTGGCACTGGTCCTGGTACAGCACCACCTCATCGAACGCGCCGCCCAGGATCTGGGTCTGGCGGCGGATGTCGTCGTCGCGGCGGTCGCCCGCGCCGCTGATCACCACCACCCGCCGCTTGGCCGGGATGGATTCGATCGCGTTGCACAGCGCCAGGATGGCATCCGGGTTGTGGCCGTAGTCGGCAATCAGCGTGGCGCCGCGGTAGTCGAACACATTGAAGCGTCCGGGCGCGGTCTGCGCATCGTTGACGAAGGTGGCAAGCCCGCGGCGGATCACCGACCAGTCGATGCCCAGCGCCCACGCGGCGGCGATCGACGACATCGCATTCTCGACCTGGAAGCCGATGGTGCCGTTGCGCGTCAGCGGGATCTCCGCCAGCGCGATGCGCACTTCGGCATCGCCTTCCGCGGCGACGATGTCGGCGCCGTCGACGAACACCACGCGCTTGCCCTGCGCGCGGTGCGTGGCCATGGCCGGCTGGTCGGGATCGTGCGCGAAGAAGGTGACGCTGCCGGGGCAGGCGTCGGCCATGCGCACCACCATCGGGTCGGCCGCGTTGAGCACGGCCATGCCGTGCGGCGCCACGTTCTGCACGATCACGCTCTTGAGCACCGCCAGGTCTTCCACCGAGTTGATGTAGGACAGGCCCAGGTGGTCGCCTTCGCCGACGTTGGTCACCACCGCCACGTCGCAGCGGTCGAAAGCCAGGCCTTCGCGCAGCAGGCCGCCGCGCGCGGTTTCGAACACGGCGGCGTCCACGTCGGGGTGCAGCAGCACGTTGCGCGCGCTGCGCGGGCCGCTGCAGTCGCCGGTGTCGATGCGCTCGCCCTGGATATAGACGCCGTCGGTACCGGTCATGCCCATGCGCAGGCCGCTGCTGGCCATGATATGGGTGATCAGCCGCACCGTCGTGGTCTTGCCGTTGGTGCCCGACACCGCCACTACCGGAATGCGGCCGTCGTCGCCGTCGGCAAACATGGTCGAGACGATCGCTTCGCCGACCGCGCGGCCCTTGCCGTACGACGGCTGCAGGTGCATGCGCAGGCCCGGCGCGGCGTTGACCTCGACGATGCCGCCGGCCTGTTCCTCGAACGGCTTGAGCATGGTCTCGCAGACCGCGTCGACGCCGGCGATGTCCAGGCCCACCATCTGCGCCGCCGCCACCGCGCGCGCGGCGATGTCGGGATGGACGTCGTCGGTGACGTCGGTGGCGCTGCCGCCGGTGGACAGGTTGGCGTTGTTGCGCAGGACCACGCGGGTGCCGGCGGCCGGTACGGAATCCGCGGTCAGGTTCTGCTTGGCCAGCGTCGCCAGCGCGATATCGTCGAAGCGGATCTTGGTCAGCGAGGTGGCATGGCCTTCGCCGCGGCGCGGGTCGCGGTTCACTTCCTCGACCAGCTGGCGCACGGTATGCACGCCGTCGCCGATCACCTGCGGCGGATCGCGGCGCGCGGCCGCCACCAGCTGCTTGCCGACCACCAGCAGGCGGAAATCATGGCCCGGGATATAGCGCTCGACGATCACGTCCGAACTGATGTCCGAGGCGACCTCGTAGGCGGTCATCACTTCCTCGCGGGTGCGGATGCGCACCGCGACGCCCTTGCCCTGGTTGCCGTCGCGCGGCTTGACCACCACCGGTGCGTCGATCTCCTGCGCCGCGGCCCAGGCTTGCTCGGCGCTGCGCACCGAGCGGCCCAGCGGCACCGGCACGCCGGCGGCGTGCAGCAGGCTCTTGGTCAGTTCCTTGTCCTGCGCGATCGACTCGGCCACGGCGCTGGTGCGGTCGGTCTCGGCCGCCTGGATGCGGCGCTGCTTGCTGCCCCAGCCGAACTGAACCATCGAGCCCTGGGTCAGGCGCCGGTACGGGATGCCGCGCGCGACCGCGGCGTAGACGATCGAGCCGGTGCTCGGCCCGAGGCGCACGTCCTCGTCCAGCTCGCGCAGGCGGTGCAGCGCGTCGGCGAGGTCGAACGGGGTGTCGTGGCGCGCGGCCTGGCACAGCGCCTCGGCCAGTTCGAAGGCGAGCCGGCCGACTTCCTCCTCGCTGTATTGCACGATCACCTGGTAGATGCCGGGCTCGACCGTCTGCGCGGTGCGGCTGAACGTCACCGGGCAGCCGGCGGCGGCCTGCAGGCGCAGCGCGGTCACTTCCAGCACGTGGGCCAGCGACAGCTCGACCGATTCCTCGTCCGGGCGCAGCGGCCCGATCTCGGGGAAGCGGGCGCGCAGCCGGTCTTCGAAGCCGGTCAGGGCCGACAGCATGTTGGCGGTGTCCTGGCAGGCCACGATCGCCTCGATGGCGGTGTGGCGGCACCACAGGTTCGGGCCCCGCAGGGCCCGGATACGGGAGACTTCCATAGAACGGTTTCCGTGTCTTCTATGCGCGGTTAGCTGGGGGCGTCAGGCGCGGCGGGCAGGCTGGCCCATCCAGTGGTGCACCAGGTCGACGGTGGCGCCGGTGGCGGCCTCGTCGCACTGCAGCACCAGCAGGTCGCCCGGCACGAGCTGGCTGAGGGCGGCTTCGATGGCGCTGGCGCGCGTGCCTTCGTCGATGATCTTGGTCACGCGCCGGCCTTCGTACAGGCCCTGCTTGAGCAGCGCGCGCGCCTCGGCGTCGGGCAGGGCGCGCTTGACGCTGCGGTCCTCGCACAGGAACACGCGGTCGAAATGCTGGCCCAGGGCCTTGCCCTGGCGCACCAGGTCGTCGTCGCGGCGCTGCACGCCGGCGCCGTAGACCACCATGCGGCGCTCGGCCGGGAAGCGGTCCAGCGCGGTCGCCAGCGCTTCGAGCGCGGGGGCGTTGTGGGCGTCGTCGACCACCACCGTGGCGCCGTTACGCTCGAACAGCGTGAAGCGGCCCGGCACGTCTACCTGGCCGACATCGAAGGTCACCACGCCGGCGCGGATCAGGTCATTGGAGATGCCCAGCGCCCAGCCGGCGGCGACCGCGGCCAGCACGTTCTCGATCTGGAACGCGACGCGGCCGGCGTAGGTCAGTGGCACCGCCGCCACGTCGACCAGCGCGGTCTCGCTGTTGCCGGTGGCCAGCACGATCTTGCCTTCGCGCACGTACACCGCGCGCTTGCCCGCGGCGCGGTGCGACATGATCGCCGGCAGCTCCGGGGTCAGGCCGAAGAAGATCACGTCGCCGTCGCACAGTTCGGCCATCTCGACCAGGCGCTCGTCGCGCGCGTTGAGCACGGCGGCCCCGTTCTGCAGCACCACGTCGACCTGCGTGCGCAGCACGTTGTACATGCGGTCTTCGTCTTCGACGTAATAGTCGCCGAGATGGTCGGGCTGGTCGAAGTTGGTGACCACGCCGACCTGGCAGCGGTCATAGGCCAGGCCCTCGGACAGGATGCTGCCGCTGTCGTTCTCGAACACGGCGGCCTCGACCGCGCGGTTCATCAGGATGCGGTGGCCGGCTTCCCAGTTGGCGCGGTCGCCGCTTTCGACCTGGCGGCGGTCCAGGAACAGGCCGTCGCTGCAGGCCAGCCCGGTATGCTTGCCCGACAGCTGCAGCAGGCGCGCTACCAGCCGTGCCACCACGGTCTTGCCGTTGGTGCCGGTCACGCCCACCACCGGGATGCGGCCCTGGTCGTCTTCCGACTCCGGGAACAAGTGGTTGACGATGGCGCGTCCCACCGGGCGCGGCGTGCCCTCGGCCGGCTTGATATGCATCAGCAGGCCGGGGCCGGCGTTCACTTCGACGATGGCACCGCGTTGTTCGTGCAGCGGGCGCGAGATGTCCTCGGCCACCAGGTCCACGCCGGCAATATCCAGCCCCACCACGCGCGCGGCCAGCGCGGCATGCGCGGCCACGCTGGGGTGCACCCGGTCGGTGACGTCGAAGGCAACGTTGCCATTGCGCTGGATCAGCACGGTGCGGCCTTCCGGCGGCACCGAACTGCCGTCCATGCCCTGGCGCTTCAGCTCCAGCCGCGCGGCGGAGTCGAGGCGCACGCGGTTGAGCGGGTGGTCCTCGGTGCTGCCGCGGCGCGGATCGGAATTGATCTGCAGCTCGATCAGCTCGTCGATGGTGGACTTGCCGTCGCCGACCACGCTGGCGGTCTCGCCCATGGCCGCTGCCACCAGGCGGCCGCCCACCACCAGCAGGCGGTGCTCGTTGCCCGGGATGAAGCGCTCGACGATGACGCCGCTGCCCTCGTCGATGGCCACGCCATAGGCAGTTTCCACTTCCTCGCGGGTCATCAGGTTGGTGAACACGCCGCGGCCATGGTTGCCGTCATAAGGCTTCACCACTACCGGCACGCCGATGTCCTCGGCGGCATCCCAGGCGTCCTCCGGCGATTCGACCAGCCGGCCTTCCGGCACCGGCACGCCGCAGGATTCGAGCAGGCTCTTGGTCAGGTCCTTGTCGCGCGAGATGCTTTCGGCGATGGCGCTGGTGCGGTCGGTCTCGGCGGTCCAGATGCGGCGCTGGCGCGCGCCGTAGCCCAGCTGCACCAGGTTGCCGTCCGACAGGCGGATCGCGGGGATGTCGCGGTCGTCCGCAGCATCGACGATGCAGGCGGTGCTGGGGCCCAGGCAATGCTTGTCGACCAGGCGGCGCAGGTGGTCCACCGTAGCAGGGACGTCGTACGGGCGATCCTCGATCGCGGCCATGACCAGGTCGCGCGCGGCGAACAGGGCGGCGCGGGTGACTTCCTCGTGCCAGGCGCGCACGATCACCTTGTACACGCCGCGCACCGGCGTTTCACGCGCCTTGCCGAAGCCGCCCGGCATCCCCGCCAGGTTTTGCAGCTCAAGCGTCACGTGTTCCAGGATATGCCCCGGCCAGGTGCCTTCCTTCAGCCGCTGCAGGAAGCCGCCGCGCTCGCCGATGCTGCAGCGATGCTCGATCAGCGACGGCAGCCAGGCCGACAGGCGCTCGTAGAACCCCGGAATGGTGTTGGAGGGAAAGTCCTCCAGTTCCCCGATATCGACCCATGCCTCCAAAACGGGCCGATATGTCCACATATTCGGGCCGCGCAGCGACATGACATCGAAAATCTCAATGTCCTTCTTTTTCATTGAATTAGCTTGAGGCAGTGGGCGGAACGCCCGAGAAATGGAAGCCTAACCTTTCAGTAACGTTACAGCACGAAGCGGGTTGACTTTCTTGGTGTAAAAGTGATTGTGCAATGCATCAGGGCTACCCGCGCGTTCGTCGTTATGTATACTGCGGGCGAATTAGCGGGCCGCCAGCGCGTGCCCGGCCTAAATTGTTTCAAGTTATGTCCGCAATCCCTGGACGCACGCCGCGCCATCCATGACCCAGTCCTCCCTGCCTGTCCCTACCGCCACCGCCGCCGACGAACCCTGGCGAGCTGAAGCCGGATCGTGGCTCCGACCCGGCGAGACTGTCCTGGCCGGACTGGCACTGGACCTCGACGCGAGGCTGCATTTTACCCAAGGGTGGCTGGTTGTGACCGACCAGCGCATCGTTGCCCATGCCCCCGGCGAAAAAAATGTGCGGGAATGGAACATCGCCCCGGCGCTGCGCCTGTCGCATACCGACCATGCGGGGGTGGGCACGCTGGAACTGACCGGCCCGGCCGGCCGGCTCGCTACCTGGCGATATACGCTTGGTTACAATCCCGCCGCTTTGCGCCTGGCCGACCAGTTCGAGGCCCAGCGCGACGCGGCGGCCTCGCGTCCGGTCCCCGTAGCCGGCGAGGTGTTGTGCCCGACCTGCAAGGCACCGCTGCCGCCGGACGAGGAACAGTGCCCGCAATGCAGCCGCGAACTGGAGACGCCGCCGTCGACGTGGGCGCTGCTGCGGCTATGGCGCTTTGCCCGCCCGTACCGCTGGCAACTGCTGGGCGGCTTCCTCCTGACGCTGCTGTCGACCGCCGCCACGCTGGTGCCGCCGTACCTGACCATGCCGCTGATGGACCGGGTGCTGATCCCGTTCCAGAACGGCGTGCCGATCGACTATGGGCTGGTGCGCCTGTACCTGGCGGGGTTGCTCGGGGCGGCGCTGGTGGCATGGTCGCTGGGATGGGCGCGCACCTACCTGCTGGCGCGGGTATCGGAGCGCATCGGCGCCGATCTTCGCACCACAACGTATGAACATTTGCTAAAGCTGTCGCTGGAGTATTTTGGCGGCAAGCGCACCGGCGACCTGATGGCGCGCATCGGCTCGGAAAGCGACCGCATCTGCGTGTTCCTGTCACTGCACCTGCTGGACTTCGCCACCGACGTGCTGATGATCGTGATGACGGCGGTGATCCTGGTCTCGATCAACCCGTGGCTCGCGCTGGTGACGCTGGTGCCGTTGCCGTTTATCGCGTGGATGATCCACCTGGTGCGCGACCGCCTGCGCCACGGCTTCGAGAAGATCGACCGGATCTGGTCGGAAATCACCAACGTGCTGGCCGACACCATCCCCGGCATCCGTGTGGTCAAGGCGTTTGCCCAGGAGAAGCGCGAAGTCACGCGCTTCCGCGAAGCCAACAAGCACAACCTGGCGATCAACGACCGCGTCAACGCGGTGTGGTCGCTGTTCACGCCGACGGTGACGCTGCTGACCGAGATCGGGCTGCTGATCGTGTGGGTGTTTGGCATCTGGCAGGTGTCGCACAGCGCCATTACCGTGGGCGTGCTGGTGGCATTCCTGACCTATATCAGCCGCTTCTATACGCGCCTGGATTCGATGAGCCGCATCGTCTCGGTGACGCAGAAGGCCGCCGCCGGCGCCAAGCGCATCTTCGACATCCTCGACCATGTGTCGAGCGTGCCGGAGCCGGCGCGGCCGGCCCGGCTGGACCGGGTCGAGGGCGCCATCGACATGAGCGACCTGGGCTTCCGCTACGGCAACCGCGCGGTGATCCGGGGGCTGAACCTGTCGATCGCGCCGGGCGAGATGATCGGGCTGGTCGGCCACAGCGGCTCGGGCAAGAGTACGCTGGTCAACCTGATCTGCCGCTTCTACGATGTGTCGGAGGGCGCGATCCGGGTCGACGGGGTCGATATCCGCTCGCTGCCGGTTTCGGAGTACCGCCGCCATATCGGCCTGGTGCTGCAGGAGCCGTTCCTGTTCTTCGGCACGATTGCCGACAACATCGCCTACGGCAAGCCCGACGCCACACGCGAGGAGATCATTGCCGCGGCGCGCGCCGCGCATGCGCACGAGTTCATCCTGCGGCTGCCGCACGGCTATGACTCGCTGGTGGGTGAGCGCGGCCAGGCGCTGTCGGGTGGCGAGCGCCAGCGCATCTCGATCGCGCGCGCGCTGCTGATCAACCCCCGCATCCTGATCATGGACGAGGCCACCTCGTCGGTCGACACCGCCACCGAGAAGGAAATCCAGAAGGCGCTGGACAACCTGGTGCAGGGCCGCACCACCATTGCCATCGCGCACCGCCTGTCGACGCTGCGCAAGGCGGACCGGCTGGTGGTGATGGACCGCGGGCAGATCGTCGAAGTGGGCAGCCATGACGAACTGCTGCTGCGCGAAGGCGCGTACTACAAGCTGTACCAGGCGCAGGCGCGCAATGTCGATACCGAAGACGACGACACCGAAGAGGCCATCCAGATCCCGGAGACTGCCCATGCCCAATGACATCGCCGCCGCCGCGCCGACCCCTGTGTTCACGCTGGACCGCAACCCGTTCGGCCGCCTGGTGCTGATCGCCGAGGACGGCACCGTCCATGAAGGCGTGGTACCGGTGCGCGCCTTCCCCATCTCCGCGCCGCGGGGCGGCATCGGCATGATGAGCACCGACGGGCATGAGGTGGTGTGGATTCCGCGCTTGGAAGACCTGCCGATCGCCGAGCGCGACATGATCGAGGCGGAGCTGGCCTCGCGCGAGTTCATGCCGGAAATCGAGCGCATCGTCAGTGTGTCGACCTACGCCACGCCGAGCGTGTGGACGGTCAAGACCGACCGCGGCCAGACCGACCTGGTGCTGCGCGGCGAAGAAGCGATCCGGCGCCTGGCCGGCAGCACGCTGCTGATCTCGGACACGCACGGCATCCACTACCTGATCCGCGACCTGATGGCGCTGGACAAGCACAGCCGCAAGATACTAGACCGCTTCCTCTGAGGGGCGGCCGGGAGATCAGTGCAGCAGCTCGGACGAATCGTCCTCGTCGTCCCAGTCGTCGTGCATCACCGGCACGTCGGGTGCCATGTCGAACACCATCGAGTGATAGCGCACGCTGAACCATTCGCGAAACATCTTCAGCGACAGTTCCTCGGGCCATGCCGAGTCGTCGAACCATTCGCCGAGCATGAATTCGAAGAACTCCTGCCAGCGCTTCTCGACCCAGCGTACGGCGTTCTCGTGCGTGTCGGCCAGCTCCTCGGGCAGCAGGAACACGCTCTGGTCTTCGCGTACCTGCTCCAGCGTGAGGCCGGCCACGGGCTGGGGATCGACCGCCTGGATCCATTCCAGGAACGGCTGCTCCGGAACCAGGGCGATCATGGAGCGGTTGATGGTGAAGCGGGGATGGTCGGACATCGCGAAAGCCTTGAAGGACTGCAGCGGGCTATTGTAGTCCTTCGATTCCGGGATGTAGCGATGAACCATGCCTCCGGCACGTCACTGCTGCGATAGCGCGCTGATCGCGGGCAGGCTCACGGTAGGGGGGGCGAGGACATTGCAGGCGATTTCGCGCGTGACGATGGTGCCTCGCCAAAAGAAAAAGCCCTCGGCCGGGTGGACGAGGGCTCGAAGTGGCAGCGGGCGAGTCGCGGATCGCCCGCATCGCATCATGGGCCTGCATGGCGCGCCCGGCATCCCCAAAAGTGGGGATGTGTTTTTTTCCGGCGCATGCCGGTGGCGCGGCCGGACAAAGAAAAACCCGCGCAGCCTCGGCTGTCGCGGGTTTCTGGTCCTGCTGGTACTGCATCGGACTGAATACTGGTGGAGCCGGCGGGAATCGAACCCGCGTCCGCAAGCCCTCCACAGAGAGTTCTACATACTTAGTTCTGTCATTTGATTTAACCGGCGCATCGCGGACGAACACGCTCTACGACGGCGAGTCACTAGGTTTTCGTCCCCGGCTTCGTGACCCTTCCGGAGCTTATCTGACGTAAATGACCTCGCGTGGTCTTGCGACCCTAGCCCGTCAGCGAGCCAGTGCGAGGACGGCGGCCCTTAGGCTGCCAGTGCGTAACGTTCGTCGTTAGCAGTTATTGCATTCCCATTGATTAACGAGGTGACGGGTCCTCGGTATGCCCTCCACTGCTTTGTAACCCACGTCGAAACCAGGTCGGCCCCAGTGAGGAAGCTGGATTGTACCCGGTTGGACGCAAGCTGTCTTGGGGAGTTCCAGGCCGGGTCCCTGGATACTGCCAGCGCACTTTCAGGCGATCGCGGCGGGCACCAGCAGCGGGATCAGTTCCGCCGGGTGGCGGATCAGGTGGTCCGCGCCCCAGGCCTCGGGCGGGTCGCCGTCGCCGCAGTAGCCATAAGCCGCGGTCACGGTGATCATGCCGGCGGCCTTGCCGGCCTGGATGTCGCGCAGGTCGTCGCCGACATAGACACACCGGCTCGGGTCGACGCCGGCACTCGCGGCGGCATGCAGCAGCGGCGCCGGGTGGGGCTTGGCATGCGGCGTGGTGTCGCCGCTGACGACGGCGCTGGCGCGGGGCGTCAGGCCAATCGCGGCGACCAGCGGCACCGTGAAGCGCGCGATCTTGTTGGTGACGATCCCCCACGGGATGCCCGCCGCCTCGAGTGCGGCCAGCACCTGCGGCATGCCGTCGAACAGGCGCGTGTGCACCGCGATGTCGGCCTCGTAGTAATCCAGGAAGATATCGCGCAGGGCCGGAAATTCGGCATCCTCCGGGCGCAGGCCGAATGCGGCGCCGAGCAGTCCGCGGGCGCCATGCGAGGCCACGGGCCGCAGCTTGTCATAGGCCACGGGCGGGCGGCCGCGTTCGACCACCAGCCGGTTTGCCGCCGCAGCCAGGTCCGGCGCGGTGTCGGCGAGGGTGCCGTCGAGATCGAAAAAGACCCCTGCGATCGCCGCGCTCATGCCGCCACCCGGCGGAACGCCATCAGGTAGTTGACGTCGGTGTCCCGGCCCAGCGCATAGACCTGCGACAGCGGGTTGTAGGTCATGCCGCGCATCTCGACCAGGTCCAGGCCGGCCTGGCGCGCGAAGCGGGCCAGTTCGGAAGGGGTGATGAACTTTTCGTAGTCGTGGGTGCCGCGCGGCAGCATGTTGAGCACGTATTCGGCGCCGACGATGGCCAGCAGGTACGCCTTCAGGTTGCGGTTGATGGTCGAGAAGAACACATGGCCGCCGGGACGGACCAGCGTCGCGCACGCGTGCACGATCGAAGCCGGATCCGGCACGTGTTCCAGCATTTCCATGCAAGTGACCACATCCACGCTGGCCGGCTCGCGCGCCGCCAGCGCTTCGGCGGCGATCTCCTCGTAGGTCACGGCAACGCCGGACTCGAGGCTATGCAGATCGGCCACCTTCAGCGCCTTGCTGGAGAGATCGATGCCGCGCACGGTGGCGCCCAGGCGCGCCATGCTCTCGGACAGGATGCCGCCGCCGCAGCCCACGTCGACCACCCGCTTGCCCGCCAGTCCGGCAATGCCATCGATCCAGCCCAAGCGCAACGGATTCAGCTCATGCAGCGGCTTGAACTCGCTCTGCGGATCCCACCAGCGGTGGGCCAGTTCGCTGAATTTGTCGATTTCCTTGGGGTCGGCATTCCGGCGCGGCGGGTGCTGGCGGGCGGCGTCGGCTGCGGGGAGGGTGTGCGATTGCAACGTCATCGTATGCGGGTCCGGCGGCGCTGGCCGCGGCGGGTGGAGGAAGGGGACAGTCCGGGCAACTGTACCAAAAAAAAAGCCCAGCTTGCGCTGGGCTTCTTGGATCGGAAGGGTTCCGATTAACGTGCGCTGCGGGTGCCGACCACTTCGACTTCCACGCGGCGGTTCGGCTGCTGGCAGGCGATCTGCGCCTTGCGGTTGCCCTTGCACGACTTCGGATCAACCTTCAGCTGGCGCTTGCCCTTGCCTTCGGTGTAGACGCGGTTGGCTTCAACGCCCTTGCTCACCAGGTAAGCCTTGACCGATTCAGCGCGGCGGATCGACAGGCGATCGTTGTACTTGTCCGAGCCGAACGAGTCGGTGTGGCCAACGGCGATGATGACTTCCAGGGTGATGCCTTGCAGCTTCGAGACCAGGTCGTCCAGCTTGGCCTTGCCTTCGGGCTTCAGCACAGCCTTGTCGAAGTCGAACAGGGTGTCAGCAGCGAAAGTGACCTTCTCGCTCGAGACAACCGGCGGGGCCACCGGAGCCGGGGCCGGTGCCGCAACGGCCGGGGCCAGGGCGCCGTCGCACAGCGCGTTGGCCGTGGCCGGGGTCCAGGAGCTGTCGCGCCAGCAGAGCTCGTTCGTGCCATTCTTCCACACGTACTCGCTCGTACCGTTGCCCCAGTTGTCGTTCACTGCCTTCTTTTCATAAGGGACGGACTGAGCTTGAGCGGATGCAGCCATTACTGCGGTAGCTGCAACGAGCGCGAGCTTGGCAAATTTTTTCATATTTCTCCTCTCAGGATGAGATCACCGCAGGGTTACTGCGAGCAAATGGACGAAAACAAGTCATACATTCTTCGGAGTATAACATTCTCGATGTGGCGGATGCTCCACTTCGAACAATGTCTGGCTCTTCGCTGGGGAATTGTGCCACAAGGGTCGTTTCCTAAGAAGTAAATATATTCGATTCGCCGCATGGGTTTTGGGCCTGTGGTGTTTGTGCAACATGGGTCTTGTATCGCCCGCAAAGCCTTGTGGCATCAGGGATTCCGGGTTTCAGCAGCGGCCCTCGCGGGCTCCCGCGGGGCCTGTCCGGAGAGCGCCGGGCAGGGGGTGCTGGCATGTTAGAATGGCACGTTGCCCAGCCGTCAGGCGCCCACCGGCGCCGCGTGCCAAAGGCCTGTCATTTGCTTAAACCTGCCGCATAAACCACGCCGCAATGGATCCATTCGCAAAAGAAACCCTTCCGGTCTCCCTAGAAGAGGAAATGCGCCGCTCCTACCTGGATTACGCCATGAGCGTAATCGTTGGGCGCGCGCTTCCCGATGTTCGGGATGGCCTGAAACCGGTGCACCGGCGCGTGCTGTATGCGATGCACGAGCTCAACAACGACTGGAACCGCGCCTACAAGAAGTCGGCCCGTATCGTCGGGGATGTGATCGGTAAGTACCACCCGCACGGCGATACCGCAGTCTACGACACCATCGTGCGCATGGCGCAGGACTTCTCGCTGCGCTACATGCTGGTCGACGGCCAGGGGAATTTCGGTTCCGTGGACGGGGATAACGCCGCGGCCATGCGTTATACCGAAATCCGCCTGTCGAAAATCGCCCACGAGATGCTGCACGACATCGACAAGGAAACGGTCGATTTCGACAGCAACTACGACGGCTCTGAAAAAGAGCCTTCGATTCTCCCGGCCCGTATTCCCAATCTGCTAATCAACGGTTCGTCGGGTATTGCGGTGGGCATGGCCACCAATATCCCACCGCATAACCTGAATGAAATCGTCGACGGCTGCCTGCACCTGCTGCGCAACCCGCAGGCGACCGTGGATGAGCTGATTGAATTGATTCCGGCTCCGGATTTTCCGACCGCCGGCATTATCTATGGCATTCAGGGCGTCCGCGAAGGCTACCGCACCGGCCGGGGCCGCGTGGTGATGCGCGCCAAGACGCACTTCGAGGATATCGACCGCGGCCAGCGCCAAGCGATCATCGTCGACGAGCTGCCGTACCAAGTCAACAAGCGCACCCTGCTGGAGCGCATCGCCGAGCTGGTCACCGAGAAGAAGGTCGAAGGCATCTCGGATATCCGCGACGAGTCGGACAAGTCCGGCATGCGGGTGGTGATCGAGCTCAAGCGCAACGAAGTGCCCGAGGTCGTCCTCAACAACCTATATAAGAACACCCAGCTGCAGGACACCTTCGGCATGAACATGGTGGCGCTGGTCGACCGCCAGCCGCGCCTGCTGAACCTGCGCCAGATGCTGGAGTACTTCCTCGCGCACCGCCGCGAGGTCGTCACGCGCCGCACGGTGTTCGAGCTGCGCAAGGCACGCGAGCGCGGGCATGTGCTGGAAGGCCTGGCAGTGGCACTGGCCAACATCGACGAGTTCATCGCCATCATCAAGGCCGCCCCCACGCCGCCGATCGCCAAGCAGGAACTGATGAGCAAGGCGTGGGATTCCGCGCTGGTGCGCGACATGCTGGCCCGCGCCGAGGGCGAAACCCCGGGCGGGCGGGCGTCTTACCGGCCGGACGGACTGCCGGCGGTGTTCGGCATGCAGGCCGACGGCTTGTACAGGCTGTCGGACGGCCAGGCGCAGGAAATCCTGCAGATGCGCCTGCAACGCCTCACCGGGCTCGAACAAGACAAGATCGTCCAGGAATATCGCGACATCATGGCGGAAATCGCCGACCTGCTCGATATCCTGGCGCGTCCGGAGCGTATTACTACCATCATCATCGACGAACTGACAGCGATCCGCGCCGAATTCGGCGATGAGCGCCGTTCGCAGATCGAACTGAACGCGACCGAGCTCGATACCGAGGACCTGATCACCCCGCAGGACATGGTGGTCACGCTGTCGCACAGCGGCTATATGAAGAGCCAGCCGATCTCCGAGTACCGTGCGCAGAAGCGCGGCGGGCGAGGCAAGCTGGCAACGGCGACCAAGGAAGACGACTGGATCGATACCCTGTTCGTGGCCAATACCCACGACTACATCCTGTGCTTCTCCAACCGCGGCCGGCTCTACTGGCTGAAGGTCTACGAGGTGCCGCAGGGCTCGCGCAACTCGCGCGGGCGGCCGATCGTCAACATGTTCCCGTTGTCGGAAGGCGAGAAGATCAACGTCATCCTGCCGGTGCGGCAGTTCGACGCCGAGCACTTCATCTTCATGGCGACCGCGCGCGGCACGGTCAAGAAGACTGCGCTGACCGAGTTCTCCAACCCACGCAAGGCCGGCATCATCGCGGTCGACCTGGACGAAGGCGACTACCTGATCGGTGCGGCGGTGACCGACGGCCAGCACGACGTGATGCTGTTCTCGGACGCCGGCAAGGCCGTGCGTTTCGACGAGAACGATGTGCGTCCGATGGGCCGCCAGGCGCGCGGCGTACGCGGCATGAACCTGGAAGACGGCCAGGCCGTGATCGCGATGCTGGTGGCGCCGGCCGAGACCGCTGAAGAGGCGGCCGATGCGAGCGTGCGCGGCAGCGTGCTGACCGCGACCGAGAACGGCTACGGCAAGCGTACCCCCATCGCCGAGTACACTCGACATGGCCGTGGCACCAAGGGCATGATTGCGATCCAGACGAGCGAGCGCAACGGCCGTGTGGTGGCTGCTGCACTGGTTTCGCCCGAGGACGAGATCATGCTGATCACCACCGGCGGCGTGCTGATCCGCACCCGTGTGGCGGAAATCCGCGAGATGGGTCGCGCGACCCAGGGTGTGACGCTGATCAACGTGGACGAGGGCACCAAGCTGTCCGGGCTGCAGCGCATCGTCGAAAGCGATGCCGACAACGGTGGCAATGGCGAGGAACCGGACGAGGCCGAGGGCGCGGAAGGCGCCGAGGGCACTGAAGGTGCCGCAGGTGCGGGTGCCGACGCGAATCCATAAGACAAAACGTAAATTGTTGCAACAATAGGACGCCAGCCGGAACTCGCCTCGCGGCTGTCCGGACTAAAACGGACGTATTTACCAGGGAGTCACAATGCTCAAAACCTATCGACGTATCGCTGTTCTGGCTGCTTTTGTCCCGACCTTCATGATGGCGCAGCATGCCCACGCACAGGACGCGGAAAAGACGGCAGCCATCAAGGAACTGCTTTCCGTCATGCAGGCAGACCAGGCTGTGAAGGGCCAGGCAGAGAACTGGCAGCAAGGCGCCAAGCAGGAAGCGCCGCTGGTCCTCGAGCAGGTGCTGGTCGAAAACAAGACCCTGAGCGACAAGCAGAAGCAGGCCGCGGTTGAAAAGCTGAAGAAGAACGGCGCGGTCCAGCGCGTCGTGGACGGCGCCGGCACGGCGTTCACTACCGACGGCTTCCGCAAGGATGCCATCCAGGCGCACTACGATGCCTTCGGCAAGTACTACACCACGCAGGAACTGAAGGACCTGACCACCTTCCTGAAGTCGCCGACCGGCCAGAAATTCATGGCCAACCAGGGCAAGGCAACGCAGGAAATCTGGGGCTCGATGATGCAGAAGTACGGCCCGCAGGTTGGCAAGTCGATGCGCGACGCCGCCGAGAAGGAAATCACCGCCGCTTCGAAGTGATGCCGGCGTGAGCCGCAACGGCGCCGCCCGCCGCCCCTCCGATGGCGTTCGGGCGGGCGCGGCAACCCGGGGCTGACCCGGGGCGCCCAACGGGGCGCGGGTTTGAGGGATAATGGCTGCTTGGGTAACACCGGCAGCCATTTTTCCATCCCCCGTCTCATGAACGATCCCCAGAATCCCGCTCTTGCCGGCATGATGCAGCGTGCATTGGCCGAACGCGTCTATAACTTCTCGCCCGGCCCCGCGGCGCTGCCCGCCGAAGTGCTGCAGCAGGCTGCCGAGGAGATGCTGTCCTGGCGCGGGACCGGGGTCTCGGTGATGGAGATGAGCCACCGCAGCCGCGAGTTCGAAGGCATCCATGGCCAGGCCATCGCCGACCTGCGCGAACTGCTGCATATTCCCGCCAACTACCGCGTGCTGTTCCTGCAGGGCGGCGCCATCGGAGAAAACGGCATCGTGCCGCTGAACCTGATGCGCCTGCGTCATGCCGACGCACCCAAGGCCGACTTCGTCGTCACCGGCACCTGGTCGGTCAAGACCGAGCAGGAAGCCCGCCGTTACGGTGCGGTCAATATCGCCGCCAGCAGCGAGGCGCAGAAATACCACCGCATTCCGGACGTGGCCGACTGGAAGCTGTCGGACGACGCGGGCTACGTGCACCTGTGCACCAACGAGACCATCGTCGGCGTGGAATTCCAGGACATCCCCGATATCGGCCAGGTCAAGGGCGACCGCGTCGTGGTGGCGGATGCTTCCAGCCACATCCTGTCGCGCCCGGTCGACTGGTCGCGCGTGCAGGTGGTCTACGGCGGCGCGCAGAAGAACATCGGTCCGGCCGGCGTCACCATCGTGATCGTGCGCGAAGACCTGATCGGCCATGCCCATCCGCTGTGCCCGTCGGCATTCAACTGGCGCCTGGTGGCCGAGCACAACTCGATGTACAACACCCCGCCGACCTACGCGATCTATATCGCCGGCCTGGTGTTCCAGTGGCTCAAGCGCCAGGGCGGCGTGCCGGCGATCGAACAGCGCAATATCGCCAAGGCGTCGGCGCTGTACGACTACCTCGACCAGAGCGATTTCTATCGCAACGAAATCCATCCCAGCTGCCGCTCGCGCATGAACGTACCGTTCTTCCTGGGCGACGAATCGCGCAACGAGGCCTTCCTGCAGCAGGCCCGGGCCAATGGCCTGGTGCAGCTGAAGGGGCACAAGACCGTGGGCGGCATGCGCGCCAGCATCTACAACGCCATGCCGCTGGAAGGCGTGATGGCGCTGATCGAATTCATGCGCGAGTTCGAGCGGACCTCCGCCTGACGCGCATTCCCGCTGGGGGGTCCGCGCATGCCAGGCACGGCATGCCGGCCCGCGCGGGCAGTTTTCCGGCCGCCGCGCCCGGCGGCCCATCGGATTGATACAACATGACAAGCCAAGACCGCACCCCCGCGCGCGAGGAGACGCCGCCCAATGCGCCGCAGAACGGCGACAGCCCCCTGAGTGATGCCGAGCGCCAGCTTTCGGTCGAGCTGGGGCCGCTGCGCGATCAGATCGATACCGTGGACCGCGAGTTGCTGGCGATGCTGAACCGCCGCGCCAAGCTCGCGCTCGAGGTGGGCGAGGTCAAGAAGAAGTACGGCGCGCCGGTGTTCCGTCCGGAGCGCGAGCTGCAAGTCATCCGCAAGGTGCAAGGGGCCAACCCGGGCCCGCTGCTGGGCGAAAGCGTGGCGGCAATCTGGCGCGAGGTGATGTCCGCCTGCCGCGGGCTGGAGAAGCCTTTGGAGGTGGCATTCCTGGGACCGGCCGGCACGTTCTCGGAGCAGGCGCTGTACGCGCATTTCGGCCACGAGGTGTCGGGCGTGCCTTGCCCGAGCATCGACGAGGTGTTCCGCGCGGTCGAGGCGGGCACGGTCGAATACGGTGTGGTGCCGGTCGAGAATTCCACCGAAGGCGCGGTGTCGCGCACGCTCGACCTGTTCCTGCAGACCTCGCTGAAGATCAGCGGCGAGATCGCGCTCAAGGTGCACCACAACCTGATGGCGTCGACGCCCGACATGAATGGCGTCACGGTGGTGCGCGCGCATGCGCAGGCGCTGGCGCAGTGCCAGCACTGGCTGACCGCCAACTATCCGCACCTCGAGCGCCAGGCGGTGTCGAGCAATGCCGAAGCGGCGCGCATGGCCAGCGAAGACCCGACCGTGGCCGCGATCGCCGGCGAGTCCGCCGCCAACCGCTACCACCTGCACCTGGTGCGCACGCATATCCAGGACGATCCGCACAACCGCACGCGCTTTGCCGTGATCGGCCGCTATGAGACCGAGCCCTCGGGCAGCGACCAGACCTCGCTGATCCTGTCTGTGCCGAACAAGGCCGGCGCGGTGTACCAGCTGCTGGCGCCACTGGCCGCGAACGGCGTGTCGATGTGCCGCTTCGAGTCGCGCCCGGCGCGCAGCGGCGCGTGGGAGTACTACTTCTACGTCGACGTCGAAGGGCACCAGCATGAGCCGGCGGTGGCGCGCGCGATCGAAGAGCTGCGCCGCAACGCGGCCTACCTGAAGGTGCTGGGCTCGTATCCGTCGAGCAAGTAAGGCAGCCGGAACGCACAAGGAGACGCAATGGCAGAGCAGGGCAAGCAGGGCGGCGCAACGGGTTTCGGGCCGGATTATGTGCGGGCGATTTCGCCATACGTGGCCGGCAAGCCGATTGCCGAAGTCGCGCGCGAGTTCGGCCTGGACGAGGCCGGCATCGTCAAGCTCGCCTCCAACGAGAATCCGCTGGGCATGCCGGAATCGGCTCGCCTCGCGGTGGCCGAGGCCGTGGCCGAACTGGGGCGCTATCCCGATGCCAACGGCTTTGCGCTGAAGGGCGCGCTGTCGGCGCGCTTCGGCGTGCCCGCCGACTGGCTGACGCTGGGCAACGGCAGCAACGACATCCTGGAACTGGCCGCGCATGCGCTGGTGGAGCCGGGCCAGTCGATCGTCTACGCCGAGTACTCGTTCGCGGTGTACGCGCTGGCCACGCAGGAGATCGGCGCCCGCGCCATCGAGGTGCCCGCGCGCGACTACGGCCACGACCTCGACGCGATGGCCGCTGCGATTGCCCCCGATACGCGCCTGGTCTTCATCGCCAACCCCAACAACCCGACCGGCACTTTTCTGCCGGCCGCGCAGATCGAAGCCTTCCTGCAGCGCGTGCCGCGTCATGTCGTGGTGGTGCTGGACGAGGCCTACAACGAGTACCTCGATGCCGACCAGCAATACGACGCGATTGCCTGGGTGCGCCGCTACCCCAACCTGATGGTGTCGCGCACGTTCTCCAAGGCCTATGGCCTGGCGGGCCTGCGTATCGGCTATGCGGTGGCGCAGCCGGAACTGACCGATCTGCTGAACCGCATCCGCCAGCCGTTCAACGTCAACAGCGTGGCGCAGGCCGCGGCCATCGCTGCGCTGGCCGATGCTGATTTCCTGCGCCGCAGCGCGCAGCTGAACCGCAGCGGCAAGCGGCAGCTGACCGAGGCGTTCGAGCGGCTCGGCCTGGAATACGTGCCGTCGTCCGGAAACTTCGTGCTGGTGCGCGTGGGCGACGATGACGGCGCCGGCGCGCGCGTCAACCTGGCGTTGCTGAAACAGGGCGTGATCGTGCGGCCGGTGGGCAACTACAACCTGCCGCGCTGGCTGCGCGTGACCATCGGCTTGCCGGAAGAGAACGCGGCGTTTATCGCGGCGCTGGAGCAGGCGCTGGCCTGAGGCCGGCCGCTGCAAACGCCGGTGCTCGTGCCGCGCATTGATTGAACTCGGTCTGGACCGAACTACCGCCGCTTGCGGCCTGTGATTGTGAGTGCATTGCATTTTTCCCGTGTTGTCATTGTCGGCGTCGGCCTGATCGGCGGCTCGCTCGCGCTGGCGCTCAAGCGCGCCGGCGTGGTGGGCACGGTGGTGGGGGTCGGGCGCTCGGCCGCGTCGCTGCAGAAGGCGCTGGACCTCGGCGTGATCGACGAGGCCGCGACGCTGGCCGATGCCGCGCGCGGTGCGAGCGTGATCGTGCTGTGCGCGCCGGTGGCGCAGAATTTTGCGTTGCTGCATGCGCTCGAGCCGCACCTGCAGCCGGGCACCATCGTCACCGATGCCGGCAGCACCAAGTCCGACGTGATCATCGCCGCCAAGACCGCGCTGGGCGACAAGGCCGCGCAGTTCGTGCCGGCCCACCCGATCGCCGGGCGCGAGCTCAACGGCGTCGAGGCCGCGTTGCCAGACCTGTACGACGGCAAGAAGACCGTGCTGTGTCCGCTGCAGGAAAACGCGCGCGCCGATGTTGCCGCCGTGCGCGCCATGTGGGAAAGCGCCGGAGCGCATTGCCGCGTGATGTCGGCGGTGCAGCACGACGCGGTGTTCGCAGCAGTCAGCCATCTGCCGCACGTGCTGTCGTACGCGCTGGTGGCGCAGGTGGCCAACGCCGAAGATGCGGCGCTGAAGCTGGACTTTGCCGGCGGCGGCTTCCGCGACTTCACGCGCATCGCCGCCTCGTCGCCGGAGATGTGGCGCGACATCTGCGTCGCCAACCGCGACGCGCTGCTGCGCGAGCTGAATACTTACCAGTCGGTGCTGGCGCACCTGAAGACGCTGATCGAGAAGGGCGACGGCGACGCGCTCGAGCGCATCTTCACGCGCGCCAGCAAGACCCGCCTGGCCTGGGGCGCCGAGCGCGCCGCGGGCAACAACCATATCGAACCCTGATGGCCCTGGCCAATCGCCTGACCGCGGCGCCCCGGCGCCCACGACATCCATGGAACAACTGACGCTAGGCCCCCTGACCCGCGCCCACGGCACCGTGCGGCTGCCGGGCTCGAAGAGCATCTCCAACCGTGTGCTGCTGCTGGCCGCGCTGGCCAACGGCGAGACCCGCGTGCGCGACCTGCTCGATTCAGACGACACGCGCGTGATGCTGCAGGCGCTGCGCACGCTGGGCGTGGCCTGGCGGCAGGAAGGCGCGGACTACATCGTCACCGGCGCCGGTGGCAACTTCCCCAACAAGTCGGCCGAGCTGTTCATGGGCAACGCCGGCACCGCGATCCGTCCGCTGACCGCCGCGCTAGCATTGCAAGGCGGCAGCTACAAGCTGTCCGGCGTGCCGCGCATGCACGAGCGGCCGATCGGCGACCTCGTCGATGGCCTGCGCCAGGTCGGCGCGGTGATCGACTACCTTGGCAACGAAGGTTTCCCGCCGCTGCATATCCAGCCGGCCAGCCTGCGCATCGACGCGCCGATCCGCGTGCGCGGCGATGTCTCCAGCCAGTTCCTGACCGCGCTGCTGATGAGCCTGCCGCTGGCCCAGTCCGCCAGCGGCCGCATCGAGATCGAAGTGGTGGGCGAACTGATCTCGAAGCCGTATATCGAGATCACGCTGAACCTGCTGGCGCGCTTCGGCATCGAGGTGGAGCGGCAGGGCTGGGAGCGCTTCATCCTGCCCGCAGGGGCGGCTTACCGCTCGCCGGGCGAGATCTTTGTCGAGGGCGACGCATCGTCGGCTTCGTATTTCCTGGCCGCCGGCGCGATCGGCGGTGGTCCCGTACGCGTCGAAGGCGTCGGCATGGCCAGCATCCAGGGCGATGTGCGCTTTGCCGATGCGCTCAACCGCATGGGCGCCAACGTGATGGCGGGCGACAACTGGATCGAGGTGCGCGGCACCGAGCGCGACGACGGACGCCTGCACGGCATCGAACTGGACTGCAACCATATCCCCGATGCCGCCATGACGCTGGCGGTGGCGGCGCTGTTTGCCGAAGGCACGACCACGCTGACCAATATCGCCAGCTGGCGCGTCAAGGAAACCGACCGCATCGCGGCGATGGCGACGGAACTGCGCAAGCTGGGAGCCGTGGTCGAGGAAGGCGCCGACTACCTGCGCGTGACGCCGCCGCAGCCGTGGCAGACCCCGGCCGACGGCATTGGCACCTATGATGACCATCGCATGGCGATGTGTTTCTCGCTGGCGGCGTTCGGCCCGTTGCCGGTGCGGATCAATGATCCGGGCTGCGTCGCGAAGACGTTCCCGGACTACTTCAGCGTTTTCGCCGGCGTCACGCGCTGACGAGGGCGGCGCCGGAGCCGGGGGTGGCGGCCGCTGCGGCGCCGCCGCCGGCCGCGGATGCCTGGCGGCGTTCGCGCTTGTCCCAATACCGGTCGAAGAAGTAGTGGGCCACGGTATTGATGGCCGGTTCGATAAAGGTGACGGCACCGCTCACGGCCAGGCTGCCGGTCAGCGCATAGGTCACGCTGAACGCGATGCCGAGGTGCATGATGCCGAACGTCAGGGTTTTTGCCATGGTAGATTGCCTCGCGACCAATACTGAGGGATGCGCTGCGGTTTGCGGCGCGGTGCCATGGATCAAATAATAATGATTCTCAATAGAATTAACAATCAATCGTTTCACTGGGTGCCATAAGTAATGACTATCGTCAACGTCATCACCATTGACGGACCGACCGCCTCCGGCAAGGGCACGGTTGCGCACAAGGTTGCCGACGCAGTGGGTTTCCACCTGCTCGACAGCGGGGCGCTGTACCGGCTGGTAGCGCTGGCCAGCGACCGCGCCGGTGTTGACCTGGCCGACATGGACACCCTGGCGCGGATCGCCACGCGCCTCGATGTGAAGTTCGGCCCCGACCGCGTCTGGCTGCAAGGCGAGGAAGTGAGCCTGGCGATCCGCGCCGAGGCAATCGGCAACCGCGCCTCGGCCATCGCCGTGCACCAGCCGGTGCGCGACGCGCTGACCCAGCTGCAGCGCAGCTTCCGCAAGCTGCCCGGCCTGGTGGCGGACGGCCGCGACATGGGCACCGTGATCTTCCCCGACGCCCAGCTCAAGGTGTTCCTGACCGCGAGTGTCGAGGCGCGCGCGCGCAGGCGCTATAAACAATTGATTGATAAGGGAATTTCTGCTAATATCGAAGACCTTTTGCGTGACCTCGAGGCACGCGACGCGCGGGATCGCACCCGCGCTGCCGCGCCGCTGCGTCCCGCCGAGGATGCAAAGCTGCTCGATACCTCCGACATGACGGTGGATCAGGCAGTGGCGCAGGTGCTGGAGTGGTTTGCCGCTGTGCGGCCCGATGCATGACATGCAGCGGGCGCATCCGTAGAAGCGGCGCGCCTCTTCCGTACCCGATGGCGTCAGTCCGGGCCTGTGCCTTGGCTGGCTTTTGTCAAACCTGACCCCGCTGCCCTGGCAGACTGAGCGCGATCGTCGCGCCGGCCAGCGTATTGCGGATTTCACCTTACGTTTATGTCCGACCTGCAAACTAACGAATCCTTTGCCGCACTGTTCGAGGAATCGATCGCCCGCTCCAATATGAAGGCTGGCGAAGTGATCTCCGCTGAAGTCGTGCGCATCGACCACAACTTCGTGGTCGTCAACGCCGGCCTCAAGTCCGAGGCATTTGTGCCGGTGGAGGAGTTCCTGAACGACCAGGGCGAACTCGAAGTGCAGGCCGGCGACTACGTCTCCGTGGCCATCGACGCACTCGAGAACGGCTATGGCGACACCATCCTCTCGCGCGACAAGGCCAAGCGCCTGGCCTCGTGGCTGAACCTCGAGAAGGCCCTGGAAGACGGCGAAATCATCTCGGGTACCGTGACCGGCAAGGTCAAGGGCGGCCTGACGGTGATGGTCAACGGCATCCGCGCGTTCCTGCCGGGTTCGCTGGTTGACGTGCGTCCGATCAAGGACACCACCCCGTACGAAGGCAAGACCCTGGAATTCAAGGTCATCAAGCTGGACCGCAAGCGCAACAACGTTGTGCTGTCGCGCCGCGCCGTGGTCGAAGCCACGCTGGGCGAAGAGCGCCAGAAGCTGATGGAAACCCTGAAGGAAGGCGCCATCGTCAACGGTATCGTCAAGAACATCACCGACTACGGTGCGTTCGTTGACCTGGGCGGCATCGACGGCCTGCTGCACATCACCGACCTGGCCTGGCGCCGTGTCCGCCACCCGAGCGAAGTGCTGTCGGTTGGCCAGGAAATCACCGCCAAGATCCTCAAGTTCGACCAGGAAAAGAACCGCGTCTCGCTGGGCGTGAAGCAGCTGGGCGAAGATCCGTGGGTCGGCATCTCGCGCCGCTACCCGCAAGGCACCCGCCTGTTCGGCAAGGTCACCAACCTGACCGACTACGGCGCGTTCGTCGAGATCGAAGCCGGCATCGAAGGCCTGGTGCACGTGTCGGAAATGGACTGGACCAACAAGAACGTGGCCCCGTCCAAGGTTGTCCAGCTGGGCGACGAAGTCGAAGTCATGGTGCTGGATATCGACGAAGACAAGCGTCGTATCAGCCTGGGCATGAAGCAGTGCAAGGCCAACCCGTGGGACGATTTCTCGCGCAACCACAAGAAGGGCGACAAGCTGAGCGGCCAGATCAAGTCGATCACCGACTTCGGCGTGTTCATCGGCCTGCCGGGTGGCATCGACGGCCTGGTGCACCTGTCCGACCTGTCCTGGCAAGAGTCCGGCGAAGAGGCCGTGCGCAAGTACAAGAAGGGCGACGAAGTGGAAGCCGTGGTGCTGGGCATCGACGTCGACAAGGAACGCATCTCGCTGGGCATCAAGCAGCTGTCGGGCGATCCGTTCAACAACTTCATCTCGGCCAACGACAAGGGTTCGCTGGTTCAGGGCACCATCAAGGCCGTTGACGCCAAGGGTGCCGTGGTCCAGCTGGCCGACGACGTGGAAGGCTACCTGCGTGCTTCGGAAATCTCCGCTGACCGCGTGGAAGACGCCCGCAACGTGCTGAAGGAAGGCGAGCAGATCACCGCCCTGGTGGTGAACGTCGACCGCAAGTCGCGCAATATCAACCTGTCGATCAAGGCCAAGGACAGCGCAGAGCAGCAGGAAGCGATGCAGAAGTTCCAGGCCGATACCGGCACGGCTGGCACGACCAACCTCGGCGCCCTGCTGAAGGCCAAGCTCGGCCAGGACAACCAGTAATCGCAGGCCCCCGCGCTTGCGCGTATGCCCATGACCAAGTCGGAGCTTGTCGAAAAACTGGCTGCCCGCTTCCCCCAGCTGCTGCTGCGGGATGCGGACATCTCGGTGAAAACGATACTCGACGCGATGTCCGAAGCGTTGGCCGACGGCCACCGCATCGAGATCCGCGGATTCGGCAGTTTTGGTCTGAACAAGCGTCCGCCTCGCGTGGGGCGCAATCCCAAGTCCGGCGAGCGGGTGCTGGTGCCTGAAAAACGGGTGCCGCACTTCAAGGCGGGCAAGGAATTGCGCGAACGGGTTGACCGCAGCCAGCCGGCGCCTGCGGGTGCCAATGGCAACGGCCATTCCGGCGGCACGGCTCAAGCCCTGCCGGGCAAGGCAGGCCAGGGCGCGGCACCCGCCGCGCCGACCGGTTTGCATGAGAGCGGATTGGATTTCATTCGCTCCTGACTGACCTTGCCTCACTGCCTGTTACTGTATTGTCAAAAAAAGCGCCCTTTGGGGCGCTTTTTTTTGTCCGTGTGAATCGCGGCGGCACGCCCCATCGCCTGCAAGACCAGCCTGCGATGCTTGCGAGGCGTGAGCCGGGACGCCGTTACCGCCACGTTACCGAATCCGTGAAGTGATTCCGTTACAATGCCGGGGTCTTTGCCGGGCCTCGCACAGGGCGTCCGCTTAGCCGCTGCTTCTGTGCTTGCCTGCCACAACGCCACGCTGCCTCGCCGCCTACCCGCATGAAACTGTTTGCCTGGATCGTCCGCATCGTCGTATTCGTGCTGCTGTTCGTGCTGGCCCTGCGCAATACCGCAGAAGCCTCGCTGCAGCTGTTCTTCAACGCCGTCTGGCATGCGCCGCTGATCCTGATCCTGTTTGCCGCGTTTGCACTGGGTGCGGTGGCCGCGCTGGCATCGGTGGCGCCCGGACTGATGCGCCAGCGCATGGAACTGGCCAGGTTGCGCCGGGCGGTCGCGGATGCCCGGGCCTCAGCGACGGCGCCATCGGCGGCGCCATCGACATCACCCGCAAGCGCCGCCCCGGTGGCGCGCGAAGCCAAGTCTCCCTATAACGTAGTCGGCCCGAAAGTCTGATCCATGATGTTCGAAACCTGGTGGCTGTTGGTGCTGCCACTTGTCTTTGGCCTTGGCTGGATGGCGGCGCGCTTCGACGTGCGCCAGATGATCAGCGAGCAGGGCGCCTTGCCGCGCTCCTACTTCAAGGGACTCAATTTCCTGCTCAACGAGCAGCCCGACAAGGCCATCGATGCCTTTGTCGAAGTCGCCCGGCTGGACCCGGAAACCACCGAACTGCACTTTGCGCTGGGCGCGCTGTTCCGGCGCCGCGGCGAAACCGAGCGCGCCATCCGCGTGCACCAGAACCTTGCCACGCGCCCCGACCTGCCCGAGCCCGAGCGCGAGCATGCGCTGTTCGAACTGGGCGAAGACTACCTGCGCGCGGGCCTGCTGGACCGTGCCGAGGAGTCGCTGCGCCGGCTGATGTCGGGGCCCTACGCGGCCTCGGCCAAGCGCGTGCTGCTCGAGCTCTATGAAGTGGAGAAGGAGTGGCAGAAGGCCATCGATGCCGCGCGTGAGCTGCAGACGCTGGAGCAGAAGAGCTACAGCCTGCAGATCGCGCAGTTCTGCTGCGAGCTGGCGCAGGACGCGCTGCAGCGCAAGCGCCCCGAAGAGGCGGTGAAATGGCTGAACCAGGCCGTGGCCGAGAATCCCGCCAACGTGCGCGCGCCGATCCTGCTGGGCGACGTCGCCGCGGCGGCGGGCGATGCGCGCGCGGCGCTGGGCCACTGGCTCGGGATCGAGCGGCAGGACGCCTCCTTCCTGCCGCTGGTGGCCGAGCGTGTGGTCAAGGCTTATGCCGCGCTTGACGAGCAAGGCGTGGCGCTGGAATGGCTGCGCGGCCTGCTCAAGGGCAAGCTCGCGCCCGAGGTGCTTGATACCGCGTACAAGGCCGAGCTGGAAGTGAACGGCCCCGAAGCCGCGGCGCGCCTGATGCGCGAACAGTTGCGCCGCCAGCCCACGCTGCTGGCGCTGACCAAGTATTTCGAGGCGCAGGCGGCAGTGGCCGTCGCCGCGCCCGCCGCGCAAACCGCTGAGGTCGAGGCCGCGGCTGGCCAGGACGAAGGCGCCGAGGACGACGAGGCCAAGGAAACCACCGCCATCCGCGACCTGCTGCAACTGCGCACTCGCAACCTGGCGCGCTATACCTGTCGCGAATGCGGTTTTCGTGCGCGGCTGTTCTATTGGCAGTGCCCTGGTTGCAACCGCTGGGAGACCTATGCCCCGCGGCGTTCCGAAACGCTCGGCTGATTCCGGTGGCCGTGCAACGGATGAATTGAAGCTATGAAAGTCACCATTATCGGCAGTGGCTACGTCGGTCTCGTCACCGGCGCCTGCCTGGCGGAGCAGGGCAACGATGTGTTCTGCCTGGACCTGGACGAGCAGAAGATTGCGCTGCTCAACGCTGGCGGCGTGCCGATCTACGAGCCAGGCCTGCAGGAGCTGATCCAGCGCAACCGCGAGGCCGGCCGCCTGACCTTTTCCACCGACGTGGCAGCCAGCGTCGAGCATGCCGACGTGCAGTTCATCGCGGTGGGCACGCCGCCGGACGAGGACGGCTCGGCCGACCTCAAGTACGTGCTGGCGGCCGCCCGCAATATCGGCCGCCACATGACCGGCTTCAAGGTGGTGGTCGACAAGTCGACCGTGCCGGTGGGCACCGGCGACCGCGTCACCGCCGCGATCCGCGAGGAACTGGCCGCGCGCGGGCTGGAAGACCTGCAGTTCTCGGTGGTGTCGAACCCCGAATTCCTGAAGGAGGGCGCCGCGGTCGAAGACTTCATGCGCCCCGACCGCATCGTGCTGGGCTGCAATGCCGACGCCGCCGGCCGCCACGCGCAGGCCACCATGCGGCAGCTGTACGCGCCGTTCAACCGCCATCACGAGCGCACCTTCTACATGGACGTGCGCTCGGCCGAGTTCACCAAGTACGCCGCCAATTCGATGCTGGCCACGCGCATCTCGTTCATGAACGAGCTGGCCAACCTGGCCGACGAAGTCGGCGCCGATATCGAGCTGGTGCGCATGGGCATCGGCTCGGACCCGCGCATCGGCTACAGTTTCCTCTATGCCGGCGCCGGCTATGGCGGATCGTGCTTTCCCAAGGACGTGCAGGCGCTGATGCGCACCGCCGCCGACCACGGCAAGCCGATGCGCGTGCTGGAGGCGGTGGAAGCCGTCAACGGCGCGCAGAAGCGCGTGCTTGGCCAGAAGATCGTGCGCCGTTTCGGCGACGACCTGAGCGGCCGCGTGTTCGCGGTCTGGGGCCTGGCCTTCAAGCCCAATACCGACGACATGCGCGAGGCGCCGTCGCGGGTGCTGGCGCGCGAGCTGGTATCGCGCGGCGCGTCGCTGCGCGTGCATGACCCCGTGTCGATGGCCGAGGCCCGTCGGGCGCTCGAGGCCGACCTGGCCGACGTGCCGGGCGGCGCGGCGCGCGTGAGCTTCCACCAGCACCAGATGGACGCGCTCGACGGCGCCGACGCGCTGGCGATCGTGACCGAATGGAAGGTGTTCCGCAGCCCCGATTTCGCGCAGATCAAGCGGCGGCTGAAGTCGCCGGTGATTTTCGATGGACGCAATCTGTATGAGCCCGAGGCGATGCGCGAGACCGGCGTGGAATACCACGCCATCGGCCGCCCGGCCCGCAAGGCAGCGCCGGCGAACGAATGAGGCGCAGGCGGGTCAACGGACTCATCAACCGATAAGCTAACGCGGTGGCCGCTGCCGCCGCGATATTGCCAAGGATCTTCATGAACAAGACCGTCATTCCGCAGGAGCAGATCCGGCAGTCCCATATCCTGGTGGTCGGCGACATGATGCTGGACCGCTATTGGTTCGGCGACGTCGAGCGCATTTCGCCCGAAGCGCCGGTGCCGGTGGTGCAGGTCAAGCGCAGCGACGAGCGCCTGGGCGGCGCCGCCAACGTGGCCCGCAACGCCGCGGCGCTGGGCGCGCGCGTGGGCATGCTGGGCGTGGTCGGCGACGACGAGCCGGCGCGCACGCTCGAGGCCCTGCTGGCCGAGAGCCACGTGCAGCCCTACCTGCACCGCGATGCCAAGATCAACACCACCATCAAGCTGCGTGTGGTGGCACACCAGCAGCAGCTGCTGCGTGTGGATTTCGAGAACGCGCCGGCGCACGAAGTGCTGCTCGCGGTACAGGACCGCTTCCAGGGCCTGGTCAACGATTACCAGGTGCTGGTGCTGTCCGACTACGGCAAGGGCGGGCTGACCCATGTCACGCGCATGATCGATGCCGGCCGCGCCGCCGGCCGCAAGGTGCTGGTCGACCCCAAGGGTGACGACTACTCGCGCTACCGCGGCGCCACGCTGATCACCCCCAACCGTGCCGAGATGCGCGCCGTGGTTGGCGCCTGGAAGACCGAGGCCGACCTGACCATCCGCGCGCAGAACCTGCGCCGCGCGCTGCAGCTCGAGGCGCTGCTGCTGACGCGCTCGGAAGAGGGCATGACGCTCTATACCGAAGCCGAAGTGCTGCACGTCTCGGCCCAGGCGCGCGAGGTCTATGATGTATCCGGTGCGGGCGACACCGTGATCGCCACGCTCGCCACCATGATGGGTGCCGGCGTGCCGCTCAAGGAAGCCGTGCAGCATGCCAATCGCGCCGGCGGCATCGTGGTCGGCAAGCTGGGCACCGCCGTCGTCACTTATCCCGAATTGTTCGGCACCGCAGCCTGAGGCGCGGCGCCCCATCCTGATCCGACCATGACCATCATCGTCACCGGTGCCGCGGGTTTTATCGGCAGCAATCTCGTCAAGGGCCTGAACGAACGCGGCGAGACCCATGTCATCGCCGTCGACAACCTGACCCGCGCCGACAAGTTCCACAACCTGGTCGACTGCGAGATCTCCGATTACCTGGACAAGCAGGACTTCCTCGCGCGCTTTGCCCGCGGCGAGTTCGGCAAGGTCCGCGCGGTGTTCCATGAAGGCGCCTGCTCCGACACCATGGAGACCGACGGCCGCTACATGATGGAGAACAACTACCGCTACACGCTGTCGCTGATGGAGAGCTGCCTGGAGCAGGGCACACAGTTCCTCTACGCATCGTCGGCGGCGACCTACGGCGCCTCGCAGGTGTTCCGCGAAGACCGCGAGTTCGAGCGTCCGCTCAACGTGTACGGCTACTCCAAGTTCCTGTTCGACCAGATCGTGCGGCGCCGGCTGCCGTCGGCGCTGTCGCAGATCGTCGGCTTCCGCTACTTCAACGTGTACGGGCCGCGCGAAACGCACAAGGGCCGCATGGCCTCGGTGGCGTTCCACAACTTCAACCAGTTCCGCGCCGACGGCACGGTGAAGCTGTTCGGCGAATACGGTGGCTATGGCCCTGGCATGCAGAGCCGCGACTTCATCTCGGTCGAGGACGTGGTCAAGGTCAACCTGTTCTTCTTCGACCATCCGGAGAAGTCCGGCATCTTCAACCTGGGCACCGGTCGCGCGCAGCCGTTCAACGACATCGCCGCCACCGTGGTCAACACGCTGCGCGAAGCCGAAGGCAAGCCGCCGCTGTCGCTGGACGACCTGGTGCAGGAAGGGCTGATCGAGTACGTCAAGTTTCCGGACGCACTGCGCGGCAAGTACCAGTGCTTCACGCAGTCGGATGTGTCCAAGCTGCGCGGCGCCGGCTACGGCGAGCGCTTCCTGACCGTCGAGGAAGGCGTGGCGCGCTACTGCCGCTGGCTGCTCGAGCGCAACGGCTGAACCCCGCATCGTCCCTGCCTCGCGCCGGCTGACACGCTTTCGTGCGGCCGGTGTCAACTTTTGTTGCCGCATGCGCCGCCCTCGCGGTGCGCCCCTATCCTGACCTGACCTCGCCGCCCCGGCGGGGGTGGTACCTCAGACCATCCACAGGAAAGGAGAGCCTTCATGGCCATGCACTGGATCCGGCAACTTGCCCGGCGTTTTTCCCTGATCTCCCTCGCGGCAACCTTGTGCCTGCTTGCCGGCGGCACCGCCCGTGCCGCGGTCGACGTCAACACCGCCGACGAGGCGGCGCTGACCGCGGTCAAGGGCGTGGGACCGGCCACGGCCCGCCACATCGTCGAAGAGCGCAACAAGCGCGGGCCGTACAAGGACGCCGCCGACCTGGCCGAGCGCGTCAGCGGCATCGGGCCGAAGTCCGTGGCCAGGCTGCAGGATGCCGGCCTGACCATCGCCGGCAAGGGCGCGCCCACAGCCGCGCCATCCGCTGCGCCGCAGGCCACGCCGGCGCCCGCCAAGGGAGCCAAGGCGACGCCTGCACCGGCAAAGCCGGCCCGCTAGCCTGTCAGCGCTGCCCTGTGCCCGGTCGTGCTGCGGCCGGGTGCGCTGTTGCTGGTACGCGTTGTGCTAAAGCTTGCCGGCTTCGCAGCCCCCGTGGCGGCGGAGTATCATGCGGACGCCGCGCAGGCAGGACCTGCCGCGCGGCTGCCGAGTGGCATTCCACAACCCAACAACCAGGCACAAGCGCGGCGGCCGCCGATCCGGAGGCCAGCCCGGACCACAGGGAGCAAGACAATATGGCGAATGGCGAGGACGCGGGATTCCTGCCGCAATGGCGGCTCAAGACCCAGGGCGTGATCGGCCCCGATGAGCGGCTGCCCGCGGGGCAGACACTGCTGGCCGGGATCCAGCACGTGGTGGCGATGTTCGGCTCGACCGCCATCGCGCCGATCCTGATGGGCTTTAACCCGAATATCGCCATCCTGTTTTCCGGCATCGGCACGCTGATCTTCTTTCTGTGCGTGCGCGGCCGGGTGCCCAGCTACCTGGGCTCCAGCTTTGCCTTCATTGCGGTGGTGATCGCCGCCACCGGCTATGCCGGCAGCGGCCCCAACCTCAATATCCCGGTGGCGCTGGGCGGCATCATTGCCGCCGGCGCGCTGTACACCGTGATCGGCCTGGTGGTGCAGGCGGCGGGCTACGCCTGGGTGGAAAAGCTGATGCCGCCGGTGGTGACCGGCGCCATCGTCGCGGCGATCGGGCTGAACCTGGCCCCCGTGGCGGTCAAGGCGGTCAGCGGCGCGGCGCTCGATACCTGGGTGGGGTTGCTGACCGTGGTCGCGGTGGGGCTGGTCGCGGTGCGCGCGCCCGGCATGATCGGCCGCCTGCCGGTGCTGATCGGCGGCCTGGCCGGCTACGTTGCCTACTACCTGGGCACCAATGTGATGGGGCTGGGCAAGCCGATCGATTTCTCCGGCGTGGCCGCCGCCAGCTGGTTCGGCCTGCCGGCGTTCACCGCGCCGACGTTCGAGCTGGGCGCCATGCTGCTGATCGCGCCGGTGGCGATCGTGCTGGTGGCCGAGAACCTCGGCCATATCAAGGCCATCGGCGTAATGACCGGCCGCAACCTGGATCCGTACATCGGCCGCGCCTTTATCGGCGACGGCATTGCCACCATGCTGTCGGCCAGCGGCGGCGGCACCGGCGTGACCACCTATGCCGAGAACATGGGGGTGATGGCGGTCACCAAGATCTATTCGACGCTGATCTTCGTGGTGGCGGCCGCCGTGGCCATCCTGCTGGGCTTCTCGCCCAAGTTCGGCGCCCTGATCCTGACCATCCCGGGGCCGGTGATCGGCGGCCTGACCATCGTCGTGTTCGGCCTGATCGCCGCCACCGCGGGCCGCATCTGGGTGCAGAACCATGTGGATTTCTCCAGCTCGCGCAACCTGATCACGGTGGGCGCCACGCTGACGGTGGCGGCCGGCGACCTGACGCTGAAGCTGGGCGGCATGACGCTGGGCGGCATCGGCACCGCCACCTTCGGCTGCATCCTGCTGTATCACCTGCTGGGCGAAGGCAACCGCGAGGAAGGCTGAGCCACGGCGGCGCCGGCGGGCGGTGCAAATCCCGCCTGCCGGCGAGGGGATAGGGGTCTGGATTACAATGGCCGGCGAATTGGAATCCCCCGGAATCCTCCGGATTCCCCCGATTGCGACCTTCCTTCGCCCCATGGCCTACAAGACAATTGAAGACACCATCGGCAATACGCCGCTGGTCAGACTGCAGCGCATCCCCGGCGCCGCCAACGACGCGCGCGGCAATGTGATCCTCGGCAAGCTCGAAGGCAACAATCCGGCCGGTTCGGTCAAGGACCGCCCGGCGGTGTCGATGATCGCCCGGGCCGAGGCACGCGGGCGCATCAAGCCGGGCGATACCCTGATCGAGGCGACCTCGGGCAATACCGGCATCGCGCTGGCCATGGCGGCCGCCATCCGCGGCTACAAGATGGTGCTGATCATGCCCGAGGACCTCAGCCTCGAGCGCCGCCAGAGCATGGCGGCCTACGGCGCCGAGATCATCCTGACTCCGGTCAAGGGCGGCATGGAGTATGCGCGCGACCTGGCCGATTCGATGGAGCGCGACGGCAAGGGCGTGATCCTCGACCAGTTCGCCAACCCGGACAACCCGCAGGCGCACTACGAGGGCACCGGCCCCGAGATCTGGCGCGATACCGACGGCCGCATCACCCACTTCGTTTCGGCGATGGGCACCACCGGCACCATCACCGGCGTCGCGCGCTTCCTCAAGGAGCAGAATCCCGAGATCCAGATCGTCGGCGCGCAGCCGGCCGAAGGCTCGCGCATCCCGGGCATCCGCAAGTGGCCTGAAGCGTATCTGCCCAAGATCTACGATCCCAAGTACATCGACCGCACCGAGCCGGTGAGCCAGGGCGATGCCGAGCACATGGCGCGCCGCATGGCATCGGAAGAGGGCATCTTCTGCGGCATTTCCGCCGCCGGTGCGCTGTGCGTGGCATTGCGCGTCGCCGAGGAAGTCGAGAACGCCACCATCGTCTTCGTGGTGTGCGACCGCGGCGACCGCTACCTGTCGACCGGCGTGTTCCCGGCCTGATCCGCAGCGCCGCCGCAAACAAGAAAGGCCTCGCTGATGCGAGGCCTTTTTTGACTTTGGCGGTGCCGCCTCAGCCCATCGCCGCCTTGACCGCCTCGCCCAGCTGGTACACCGCCAGCGCATAGAAGAAGCTGCGGTTGTACCGCGTCAGCACATAGAAGTTGCGCAGGCCCAGCAGGTACTCGGTGGGCTGGTCGGGCGTGGGCAGGTCCACCACCAGCACGCCGGTTTCGCCTTCGCGTGCCAGGTTGATGGGCTCGTCCACGCGCAGCCCGGCGCGGGTCAGCTGGTTGAGGGTGCGGGTCGGCCACGGCTCGCCATCGGCCGCCGCGGTGGCGATGCCCAGGCTGCCGGCGTCGGGGGCGATGCGCCACACCACCGGACGGCCCGGCTCCCAGCCATGCAGCTGCAGGAAGCGCGCCACGCTGCCGATGGCATCGGTGGGGCTGTTGCGCAGGTCGATGTGGCCGTTGTTGTCGTAGTCGAGGGCGTATTCGCGCAGGCTGGTCGGCATGAACTGCGGAATGCCGATGGCGCCGGCATACGAGCCCAGCACCGAGTAGACATCGGTGCGGGTGTCGCGGCACCACAGCAGGTAGTCGGCCAGCTGGTTGCGAAACAGCGTGGTGCGGGCGTCGCGGTTGGGCGTAGCCGGGTAGTCGAACGCCAGCGTCGACAGCGAATCGAGCACGCGGAACGAGCCCATGTCGCGGCCGTAGATGGTTTCGACGCCGATGATGCCGACGATGACCGAGGCCGGCACGCCGAACTCGGCCTCGGCGCGGCGCAGCGTGTCGCGGTTGTCCTGCCAGAAGCGCACGCCGGCATTGATGCGGATCGGCTCGATAAAGCGCGAGCGGTAGGTGCGCCAGCTTTTGCGGCCGGTGGTGGCGGGCGGCATGATCAGCCGTACCACGGTGGCCGAGTAGACCGCCTGCCCGAACCAGTCCTGCAGCATGCCGCGGTCAAAGCCGTGGCGGGCCACCATCTCGTCGATAAAGGCACGTGCTTGCGGGTTGTCGCGGTAGCGGCCGGGTTCGATTTCTTCCTCGCGCACGCTGACGCGGCGCTTGCCGGCGGCGAGCAGGCTGGGGGAGAGGCCGCAGAGTCCGAGTGCGGCAGCGGAAAGCGCGGCGCCCAGCAGGGGGCGTCGCAGTGAGCGCTGGGTGTCGGTCATGGTGTCCTTTGCAAGTCGCACCGAGTATAGCGGATGCCACCGCGGCGGCCGCGTGGGGGCGGGCATGGGCGGGCGCGCCGGCGCTGCTGGGTGGCCTGGTCTGGCGTGTGCTAACGTAACGTTTGGAGACAACATGGCGACGCACTGCAACCCATTGCGACGATAAGAGATGCCGACAGGCTATTACACGCACCCCGAGTTCCAGCGGCACGAGATGGGACACTTCCACCCGGAGTGTCCGGAGCGCCTGCAGGCGATCGAGGATCACCTGATTTCGCACGGCCTGGACGGGCTGCTGGAGCGCCGCGAGGCGCCGCCCGCCACGCGCGAGCAGCTCGAGCGCGTGCACCGGCCCGAGCACGTCGATGCGCTCGAAAGCGCCAGCCCGTCGAGCGGCTACCACGCGATCGATCCGGACACCTCGATGAACGCCCACACGCTCGCCGCCGCCACGCTGGCCGCGGGCGCGGCGGTGGCGGCCACCGATGCGGTGATCGCCGGCGAGTTCGAGAACGCGTTCTGCTGCGTGCGCCCGCCCGGACACCATGCCGAGCCCGGCCGCGCCATGGGCTTCTGCTTCTACAACAACGTGGCCATTGCCGCGCGCCATGCGCTGCAGGCGCACGGGCTGGAGCGCGTGGCGATCATCGACTTCGACGTCCATCACGGCAACGGCACCGAGGCGGCGTTCCGCGGCGACGAGCGCGTGATGATGTGCAGCATCTTCCAGCACCCGTTCTATCCCTACAGCGGCACCGAGCATCTGGCGCCGAACATGGTCAACATCCCGCTGCCGGCCTACAGCAACGGCTTGGCGGTGCGCGAGGTGGTCGAGACCATCTGGCTGCCGCGCCTCAATGAATTCCGTCCGCAGATGCTGTTCATTTCGGCCGGCTTCGACGCGCACCGCGAGGACGACCTGGGCCAGATGGGCCTGGTGGAGCAGGACTACGCCTGGATCACCGGCCAGCTGGTCGAGGTGGCGCGCACCCATGCGCAGGGCCGCATCGTCAGCTGCCTGGAGGGCGGCTACAACCTCAGCGCGCTGGGCCGCAGCGTGCTGGCCCACCTGAAGGTGCTGCTGGAGCATTAGGAGACCGCCATGGCCGAGAACGATGCGCGTGTCGACGCGCCGCTGCTGACCGAATCGCGCGACGCCGCCGGCGTGGCGCGCCTGACCATGAACCGGCCGCAGGCGTTCAACGCCTTGTCCGAAGGGCTGCTCGATGCGCTCACCGATGCGCTGCACCGGCTCGCCGCCGACCACAGCGTGCGCGTGGTGGTGCTGGCGGGCGCCGGCAAGGCCTTCTGCGCCGGCCACGACCTGCGCGAGATGCGCGCGGCGCCGTCGCACGACTACTACCGGCGCCTGTTCGACCGCTGCACGCGCATGATGATGGCGATCCAGCGGATGCCGCAGCCGGTCATCGCCCGGGTCCAGGGCATTGCCACCGCGGCCGGCTGCCAGCTGGTGGCGATGTGCGACCTGGCGGTGGCCGCGGACGATGCACGCTTTGCCGTGTCGGGCGTCAACCTGGGGCTGTTCTGTTCGACCCCGGGCGTGGCGCTGTCGCGCAACCTGCATCGCAAGCAGGCCATGGAGATGCTGCTGACCGGCGACATGATCGATGCCGCCAGTGCCCGCGAGCGCGGGCTGGTCAACCGGGTGGTGCCGGCCGAGGTTCTGGACGACGAGGTGGCGCGGCTGGCTGCCAGCATCTGCGCCAAGCCGGCCGCCGCCGTCGCCGCCGGCAAGGGGCTGTTCTACCGCCAGCTCGAGATGGGCATCGAGGCGGCCTACCAGCTGGCCGGGCAGACCATGGCGTGCAACATGATGGACGATGCGGCGCTGGAGGGGGTGCAGGCCTTTATCGACAAGCGGCCGCCGTCCTGGCGTGACTCCTGACCGACTTGCGCGGTCTTTATATGCCGGGAACGTATAAAGACATCGGTAAAAAGTCGTTTATGGTATGAAGCGAATCGCATAAAATACGCGCTTCAGAAAAATAACGAGCGGCAACAGCGCTGGAGATCCCTCGCCTGTTGCCGTTTTCTTTTGGTCACTTTTTCCATGATCGAACTGCAAGGACTGTCGCAGCGCTTCCCGGGCGCGTCTGGCGACGTGCATGCATTGCGGGACGTCAGCCTGTCGATTGCGGCGGGCGAAGTCTTTGGCATCATCGGCCGCAGCGGCGCCGGCAAGAGCACGCTGGTGCGCGCCATCAACCTGCTGAACCGGCCCAGCAGCGGCCGCGTGGTCGTCGCTGGCCAGGATCTGACTGCACTGGACAATGGCGCGCTGCGCCTGGCCCGGCGCGAAATCGGCATGATCTTCCAGCATTTCAACCTGCTGTCGTCGCGCACCGTCTATGACAACGTGGCGCTGCCGCTGGAGCTGGCGGGCAAGCCCAAGGCGGAAATCGCCGCCACGGTGCTGCCGCTGCTGGAGCTGGTCGGGCTGTCGGCGCTGAAGGACCGCTACCCGGCGCAGATCAGCGGCGGGCAGAAGCAGCGCGTGGGCATTGCGCGCGCGCTGGCGAGCAAGCCCAAGGTGCTGCTGTCCGACGAGGCCACTTCGGCGCTGGATCCGGAAACCACCCGTTCCATCCTGGACCTGCTCAAGCAGATCAACCGCGAGCTCGGCCTGACCATCGTGATGATCACGCACCAGATGGAGGTCATCAAGCAGGTGTGCGACCGCGTTGCCGTGCTCGAGGCCGGCGAGGTGGTGGAAACCGGTCGCGTGATCGACGTCTTCCTGCGCCCGCAGCACGAGGTCACGCGCGCCATGATCGGCGACGTCATCTCGCAGGAGCTGCCGGCGAGCGTGCTCAAGCGCGTCGAAAGCCGGCTCGGCAACGGGCGCGACCACGTCTACCGCCTCGCCTTCACCGGCGAGGGCGTCGACCAGCCCGTGCTGGCGCAGGCGATCCGCCGCTACGGGCTGGACTTCAACATCCTGCACGGCCATATCGACGAGATCCAGGGGCAGGCCTTCGGCTCGCTGGCAATCATGGCCACCGGCGAACTGGCCGATGTGAAGGCGGCAATGGAATACCTGCAGGCGCAAGGCGTGGTGGTGGAGGAGTTCGAGCATGTGGTCTGAAATGTTTGACCTGTTCCTGACCTCGTTCAACGAGACCCTGCTGATGGTGGCGATCTCGGGCGTGGTCGGCGCGCTGCTGGGCGTGCCGCTGGGCGTGCTGCTGCACCTGACCAACCGCGGCGGCGTGCTGTCGCACCCGCTGTTCAACCGCACGATCGGCGTGGTGGTCAACGCGGTGCGCTCGATCCCGTTCATCATCCTGCTGGTGGTGGTGATCCCGTTCACGCGCTTTATCGTCGGGTCGTCGATCGGCACCACCGCGGCGATCGTGCCGCTGACCATCGCGGCGATCCCGTTTATCGCGCGCCTGGTCGAAAGCGCGCTGCGCGAGGTCGACAAGGGCCTGGTCGAGGCGGCGCAGTCGATGGGCGCCACCACGCGCCAGATCGTGTGGAAGGTGCTGCTGCCCGAGGCCATGCCCGGCATCGTCGCCGGCCTGACCATCACCTTCGTCAGCCTGGTCGGTTATTCCGCCATGGCTGGCGCGATCGGCGGCGGCGGCCTGGGCGACCTCGGCATCCGCTATGGCTACCAGCGCTACATCACCGAGGTGATGGTGGCGGTGGTGGTCATTCTCATCGTGTTCGTGCAGGCGGTGCAGAGCTTCGGCGACTGGCTGGTCCGCCGCATCAGCCACCGCTGAACCCAAGACTTTATCGAGATAGGAACGCACATCATGCAACGTCGCAACCTGCTGCAATGGATCCTCGGCGCCGCGCTCGGCGCTTCGCTGGCCACCGGCGCGATCGCCCAGGACAAGCCGATCAAGATCGGCGTGACCGGCGGCCCGCACGCGCAGATCATGGAACAGGTGAAGAAGGTCGCCGCCAAGGACGGCCTGAACATCCAGGTGCTCGAGTTCAGCGACTACATCCAGCCCAACGCCGCGCTCGCAGCCGGCGACCTGGATGCCAACAGCTACCAGCACCTGCCGTACCTGGAAGCCCAGATCAAGGACCGCGGCTACAAGTTCACGCACATCGCCTACACGGTGACGTTCCCGATGGGCGTGTACTCGAAGAAGATCAAGTCGCTCGACCAGCTCAAGCAGGGCGCGCGCGTGGGCGTGCCCAACGACCCCACCAACGGTGGCCGCGGCCTGTTGCTGCTGCAGAGCAAGGGCGTGATCAAGCTCAAGCCCAACGCGGGCCTGAAGGCGACGCCGCTGGACATCGCCGAGAACCCGAAGAAGATCCGCATCGTCGAGCTCGACGCCGCGCAGCTGCCGCGCTCGCTGGATGACCTGGATGCCGCCGCGATCAACGGCAACTACGCGGAATCGGCAGGCCTGTCGCCGACCAAGGACGCGATCGCCATGGAAGGCCCGAAGGGGCCGTACGCCAACCTGATCGCGATCCGCGAGGCCGACAAGAGCAAGCCCTGGGTGGCCAAGCTGGTGAAGGCCTACCATTCGCCGGAAATCAAGCAATACGTCACCTCGACCTTCAAGGAATCGGTCATCACGGCCTGGTAAGCCGGCGTCACTCGAGGGTTTCATCCAATCGGACGAGGCCTGCCGGCGTGGCTTTGCGGCACAATCGCCTGACCGGTAAAAAAGGTGCCGGGCCTATGCCCGGCATCATTTTGCCGATAAAATAGTACGATCGTTCGAAAAATAGGAGAGCCGCCAGCCCGGTGGTTATAATGACGAGCGAACAAAATTTCTGACTATCAGCTATCAGTGGAGTGAGCGCATGAAAGTACTCGTCGCAGTCAAGCGGGTGGTGGATTACAACGTCAAGGTCCGCGTCAAGGCGGACGGCTCGGGCGTGGATCTGGCCAACGTGAAGATGAGCATGAACCCCTTCGACGAAATCGCCGTGGAAGAGGCCGTGCGCCTGAAGGAAGCCGGCGTTGTCACCGAAGTGGTCGCCGTGTCGTGCGGTGTCACGCAGTGCCAGGAAACCCTGCGCACCGCGATGGCCATCGGCGCCGACCGCGGCATCCTGGTGGAATCCAACGAAGACCTGCAACCGCTGGCCGTGGCCAAGCTGCTGAAGGCGCTGATCGACAAGGAACAGCCGCAACTGGTGATCCTGGGCAAGCAGGCCATCGACGACGACTCCAACCAGACCGGCCAGATGGTGGCCGCGCTGGCCGGCCTGCCGCAAGCGACGTTCGCCTCGAAGGTGGTGGTGGCCGATGGCAAGGCTTCGGTCACCCGGGAAGTCGACGGCGGCCTGGAAACGCTGTCGCTGAGCCTGCCGGCGGTGGTGACCACCGACCTGCGCCTGAACGAGCCGCGCTACGTCACGCTGCCGAACATCATGAAGGCGAAGAAGAAGCCGCTCGACACCGTCAAGCCGGAAGACCTCGGCGTCGACGTCAAGCCGCGCCTGTCGACCCTGAAAGTGGTCGAGCCGCCCAAGCGCAGCGCGGGTGTGATGGTGCCGGACGTCGCGACGCTGGTGCAGAAGCTGAAGAACGAAGCCAAGGTTATCTGAGCGCGGGGGAGATAGAACATGACTGCACTCGTCATTGCTGAACACGACAATCAATCGATCAAGGGCGCCACGCTCAACACCGTGACCGCCGCAGCCCAGTGTGGCGGCGACGTGCACGTGCTGGTGGCCGGTTCCAACGCCAAGGCCGCGGCCGATGCCGCAGCCAAGATCGCCGGCGTGACCAAGGTCCTGCTGGCCGACGCCGCCTACTTCGGCGACGGCCTGGCCGAAAACGTGGCCGAGCAGGCGCTGGCCATCGCCAACGACTACTCGCACATCCTGGCCCCGGCCACCCCGTACGGCAAGAACATCCTGCCGCGCGTGGCCGCCAAGCTGGACGTGGCCCAGATTTCGGAAATCTCCAAGGTCGACGCCCCGGACACCTTCGAGCGCCCGATCTACGCCGGCAACGCCATTGCCACGGTCAAGTCGGAAGACAAGATCAAGGTCATCACCGTGCGCGGCACGGCCTTCGACGCCGCTGCTGCCGAAGGTGGCTCGGCCGCCGTCGAGACCCTGCCGGCCGTGGCCGACGCGGGCGTTTCGCAATTCGTTTCGCGCGAAGTGGCCAAGAGCGACCGTCCGGAACTGACCGCCGCCAAGATCATCGTCTCGGGTGGCCGTGGCGTGGGCTCGGGCGAGAACTACACCAAGGTGCTGACGCCGCTGGCCGACAAGCTCAACGCCGCGCTGGGCGCCTCGCGCGCCGCGGTCGACGCCGGCTTCGTGCCGAACGACTACCAGGTTGGCCAGACCGGCAAGATCGTCGCGCCGCAGCTGTATATCGCCGTCGGTATCTCGGGCGCGATCCAGCACCTGGCCGGCATGAAGGACTCCAAGGTGATCGTCGCGATCAACAAGGATGCCGAGGCCCCGATCTTCTCCGTGGCCGACTACGGCCTGGTGGGCGACCTGAACACCGTGGTGCCGGAGCTGGTGGCAGCACTGGGCTGATGCCGCGCCGGCCCTGCCGGCCGCACCGCGGCCGGCACGGATAACAGCAGGCAGCAAGTAACGAGCCGTTCCGGGGGCGACCCGCGAACGGCTTTTTCATACATGTTGGGAGACATCGATGACCTACCGTGCGCCGATCAAGGACATGCTGTTCATCATGAACGAGCTGGCCGGCCTTGAGGCCGTCAGCCAGCTGCCCGGCTTCGAAGAAGCCACCCCCGAGACGGCCGAGGCCGTGCTCGACGAGGCCGCCAAGTTCAACCAGCAGGTGGTGGCGCCGCTGAACCGCGCCGGCGACCTGGATCCGAGCAGCTGGAAGGACGGCGTGGTCACCACCACGCCCGGCTTCAGGGAAGCCTTCCGCCAGTTCGGCGAAGGCGGCTGGCAGGGCGTGCTGCATCCGCAGGAGTTCGGCGGCCAGGGACTGCCCAAGCTGATCGCCACGGCGTGCAACGAGATGCTGAACACCGCGAACCTGTCGTTCGCGCTGTGCCCGCTGCTGACCGACGGCGCCATCGAGGCGCTGCTGACGGCCGGTACCGACGCCCAGAAGGCAACCTTCCTGCCCAAGCTGATCTCGGGCGAGTGGACCGGCACCATGAACCTGACCGAGCCGCAGGCGGGCTCGGACCTGGCCGCGGTGCGCACCCGTGCCGAGCCGCAGGGCGACGGCACCTACAAGGTGTTCGGCACCAAGATCTTCATCACCTACGGCGAGCACGACATGGCGCAGAACATCGTCCATCTCGTGCTGGCCCGCACCCCCAACGCGCCCGAGGGCGTGAAGGGCATCTCGCTGTTCATCGTGCCCAAGTTCCTGGTCAATGACGATGGCAGCACCGGGGCGCGCAACGACGTGCATTGCGTCTCGATCGAACACAAGCTGGGCATCAAGGCGAGCCCCACGGCGGTGCTGCAGTTCGGCGACCATGGCGGCGCGATCGGCACGCTGGTCGGCGAAGAAAACCGCGGCCTCGAGTACATGTTCATCATGATGAACTCGGCGCGCTTCTCGGTCGGCATGCAGGGCATCGCGGTGTCCGAGCGCGCCTACCAGCAGGCGGTGGCCTACGCGCGCGAGCGCGTGCAAAGCCGCCCCGTGGATGGCTCGGCGCGCGAGGCGGTGACCATCATCCACCATCCCGACGTCAAGCGCATGCTGATGACCATGCGCGCGCTGACCGAAGGCGCGCGCGCGGTGGCGTACGTCGCCGCGGCCGCCAGCGACACGGCGCACCAGCATCCCGACGAAGCCGTGCGCCGGCAGAGCCAGGCGTTCTACGAGTTCATGGTGCCGGTGGTGAAGGGCTGGAGCACCGAGCTGTCGATCGATGTCACCAGCCTCGGCGTGCAGGTGCACGGCGGCATGGGCTTTATCGAGGAAACCGGCGCGGCGCAGCACTACCGCGACGCGCGCATCCTGCCGATCTACGAGGGCACCACGGCCATCCAGGCCAACGACCTGGTCGGCCGCAAGACCGTGCGCGACGGCGGCGCCGTGGCCCGCGCGATCTGCGCGCAGATCGCCGAGACCGAGGCCGCGCTGGGCCGGCACGGCGGCGCTGCCTTCAGCGCGGTGCAGGCGCAGCTGGCGAAGGGCCGTGCTGCGCTGGAAGCCGTGGTCGAATTCGTCGTCGCCACTGCCAAGTCGGACCCGAACGCGGTCTTCGCCGGCAGCGTGCCTTACCTGAAACTGTGCGGCATCGTATTCTCCGGCTGGCAGTTCGGCCGCGCCATGCTCGCCGCTGACGCGAAACGGGCCGACGATCCGGCCTTCCATGAAGCCAAGATCGCGACCGCGCATTTCTTTGCCGAGCACATCCTGTCGCAGGCATCGGCCTTGCGCGATGCCGTGGTCAACGGCGGGGCGCCGGTCAATGCGTTGAGCGCCGAGCAGTTCTGAGCGTTGCACGCGGTGCGCGGATAGCAAAAGGGCGACCTGCCAGGTCGCCCTTTTGCTTTGGCGGAAACCCGCCTTGTATCAGGCGGCTGCCGGACGCGGCGCCAGGTGATGGCGCGCCGGCTTCAGGTAGCGGCTGACCGACAGGTCGTCGGCTCGGATCGCCGGCGACTTGCCCGAGACCAGGTCCGACAGCAGCTGGCCCGAGCCGCACGCCATGGTCCAGCCGAGCGTGCCGTGGCCGGTGTTCAGCCACAGGCCGCGCACCTGGGTCGGGCCGACGATGGGCGTGCCGTCCGGGGTCATCGGGCGCAGGCCGGTCCAGAAGGTGGCCTGGCTGACATCGCCGGCGCCCGGGAACAGGTCGGTCACCACATGCTCCAGCGTGCGGCGCTTGGCCGGGTCCAGGCTGCGGTCATAGCCAACGATCTGCGCCATGCCGCCGACGCGGATGCGGTCGTCGAAGCGGGTCAGCGCCACCTTGTAGGTCTCGTCCAGCACTGTCGATACCGGACCGCGCGAGGCATCGCTGAGCGGCACGGTGATCGAGAAGCCCTTGAGCGGATACACCGGCAGGTTGGACATGCCGCGCAGGAAGGGTTTGACCAGCTGCGTCGACCAGCTGCCCAGCGCCACCACCACCAGGTCGGCCGCGATCGGCTCGCCGTCGACCACGGCGCCGGTGACGGCATCGCCCTGGCTCATCAGGCCGTCGATCGAGCGGTTGTACAGGAAGCGGACGCCGAGCGTGCCGGCCATGTTGGCCAGGCGCTGCGTGAACAGCGCGCAGTCGCCGGTTTCGTCATTGGGAAGGCGCAGGCCGCCGGCCAGCTTGTGGCGGACGGCGGCCAGCGCCGGTTCGCTCGCGGCGAGTTCTTCGCGCGAAAGCAACTGGTAGGGAACCCCGGCCTGTTCCAGCACCGCGATGTCCTTGGCCGCGCCTTGCAGCTGCTCGTCGGTGCGGAACACCTGCAGCGTGCCTTGCTGGCGGCCTTCGTAGGCGATGCCGGTTTGCGCGCGCAGCGCGCGGATGCAGTCGCGGCTGTACTCGGCCAGCCGCACCATGCGCTCCTTGTTGACGGCATAGCGCCCGGCGCTGCAGTTCAGCAGCATCTGCCACATCCATTGCAGCTGGAACAGCGTGCCGTCGGGACGGATGCTGAGCGGCGCGTGCTCCTGGAACATCCACTTGATCGCCTTGAGCGGCACGCCGGGCGCGGCCCACGGCGACGCGTAGCCGGGCGAAATCTGGCCCGCATTGGCAAAGCTGGTGCCGAGCGCGGGACCGGCCTCGCGGTCGACCACGGTCACTTCATGACCGGCCTTGGCCAGGTACCACGCACTGGTGACGCCAATCACGCCACTGCCAAGTACGAGAACGCGCATTTCGGGGGCTCCAACTGCGATGACTACGGTATAGAGGATTTGTCTCTATACTATTGAATGCATTCCAGTCATAGTTACCGAATTTCTCAGAAAAACAGGAAAAACTCATGAGAACGAGTCGCCAGCCCCAGCGCACGCTCGACCGGCTCGACCGCAAGATCCTGACCGCGCTGCAAAGCGACGGCCGGATGTCGATGAAAGACCTGGCCGAGGCGGTCGGGCTGACCATCACGCCGTGCATCGAGCGCGTCAAGCGCCTGGAGCGCGATGGTGTCATCATGGGCTACTACGCGCGGCTCAACCCGGCACTGCTGGGCAGCGCGCTGCTGGTATTCGTCGAGATTTCGCTGGGCAACAAGTCGGGCAATATGTTCGAGCAGTTCCGCCGCGAGGTGCTGCGCATTCCGGAAGTGCTCGAATGCCACCTGGTTTCGGGCGATTTCGACTACCTGATCAAGGCGCGCATCCGCGAGATCGGCGAATACCGCCGGCTGCTGGGCGACATCCTGCTGCAGCTGCCGGGCGCGGCGCAGTCGAAGAGCTATGTGGTGATGGAAGAGATCAAGGAGACACTGGCCATCTCGGTAGAGGAGAAGAGCCAGGCCGCCTAACGAAGGCCAGCATGGAGCGCCCCCCGCCAAAACCCAAATCCCCCTCCAGGCCCCGCGCCAGCGCGACGCGGCGCGAGGCCGATCCCGACGCGCAGGCGCCGCAGGCCCCTGCGCGCCCGCTCGCGGCGCGCAAGGGCCGCGGGGCCGTCAGCAACCTGCAGGGGCGTTTCGAGCGCGACCAGCGCGAGGCGTTCGACGATGGCTGGGGCCCGGTGCCGGAAGACACCGCCGCGGCGCCAGAAGCCATCGCGGGCAACGACGACGTGCCGCTGCCGCCATTGCGCACTGAAGTCCATTTCGAGCGTGCCCGCTCCGTGCTGACGCGCAATGCCTCCCCGGATGTCCCGTTCGACGTTTCGCTCAATCCCTACCGCGGCTGCGAGCACGGCTGCATCTATTGCTTCGCCCGGCCGACGCACGCCTACCTGGACCTGTCGCCGGGGCTGGACTTCGAAACCCAGCTCTATGCCAAGACCAATGCCGCCGAGCGCCTGCGCGAAACGCTGGCGCGGCCGTCGTACCGCTGCGAGACCATCGCGCTGGGCGTCAACACCGACGCATACCAGCCGATCGAGCGTGAACAGCGTATCACGCGCAGCCTGCTGGAAGTGCTGCACGAATGCGACCACCCGGTGGCGCTGATCACCAAGTCTTCACTGATCGAGCGCGATATCGACCTGCTCGCGCCGATGGCGGCCAAGCGGCTGGCGGTGGCGGCGCTCACCATCACCACGCTCGATCCCGGCATTGCACGCACGCTCGAGCCGCGCGCGGCGACGCCGTCGCGGCGGCTGCGCACCATCCGCACGCTGACCGATGCCGGCATCCCGGTCGGGGTCAGCATCGCCCCGGTGATCCCCTTCATCACCGAACCCGACCTGGAGCGCGTGCTGGAAGCGGCGCGCGAGGCGGGCGCCGTGTATGCGAACTACATCGTGCTGCGGTTGCCGTGGGAGGTGCGGCCGCTGTTCGAGGAATGGCTGCAGGCGCACTTCCCCGACCGGGCCGAACGGGTCATGAACCGCGTGCGGGACATGCGCGAAGGCAAAGCCTACGATGCGAACTTTGCCACGCGCATGCGCGGCACCGGCGTGTGGGCGGACTTGCTGCGCCAGCGCTTCTACAAGGCCGCCGAACGGCTCGGCTTCCGCTACAACCGGTTTGAACTGGATACTTCGCGTTTTCGCCCGCCGGCGGCGGGGCCCAGCGGCAAGGACGATCCGCAGGGTTCGCTGTTCTGAGTCTTCAGCGCGGCTGCCGTGGCCTGCTGGTCGCCGATCATGCTGCTGGCGAGTTCCAGCGCGGCCTTGGCGCTCGATGGCGGCAGTCCCGAGGACAGCGCCAGCCGGACGGCGATCGCCGCCAGGCGTCCTTCCTCATAGCTTGGCATGTCGATTCTTGCTCCTTTGCGCAGCCGGGGGCGTGGCCTCGCCGCGCGTCGCGCCGCCAGGATCGGACGGCTCTACCAGTATGGGCGAATTGGCCGAAAGGGAAACCGGCGATTGCGGCCGCCTTGATCGCGCACAAACGATGCGCCAGGAGAGCCGTGCGCAGGCGACTACTGCGACAGTTCGCGCGCGGCCTCGACCTGCGATTCGAAGAAGGTCTGGAAGCTGATCGCCAGCCCCGCCATCAGCAGTCCGGTACCGATCAGCAGCGACAGGATCACCAGGATCACCACCGGCCAGCCCGAGCGCGTGGGTTTGCCGTGCGGGTTGAAGCGGGCATCCCATTTGTCGTCCGGGCGCAGCCCGTAGACGATCGCCGCCAGGAAGGCGCTGATGACGGAAATGCCGCCGGCCACCGCCAAGGTCCAGTTCAGCGCCGGGCTGCCCGCGCCGGTGGCCATCGAGGCCACGCCGATGGCGCCGGCCAGCAGCGCCAGCAGGTGCGCCCAGCCATACAGGTCGCGCAGGCCGCCCAGGTAGAAGCGGTGTGCGCCCAGGCTGCCGAACAGGAACGCCAGCGCCACGGTCAGCAGCTTGGATTTGCCGCGCGCCGACGGCGCTGCGAGCGGAGAGGCGTGGCGGGCTGGCGTGGCTGCGGGCATGGTCGGAAAGAGAGTTTCAGGCCTGGGATGCAGGCCGGCGTTGCGCCGGCACGGAAGTGGCGGCACAAGGGTACCGGCCGGCCCACATTGTACGCCGGCAGTCAGCGCAAGGAAGGGAAGTGCGTCAAAAGGCGCCAGCGGCGCTAATGCCAGCCGCCGGCGATCAGGCCGCGGATAAAGGCCGAGGCGTGCTCGCTGATATGGGTTTCGCTGTAGAGAACCAGGGTCAGGATGCCCATGAACAGGATCGACAGCGATAGCTGGCCAGCGTGTTCGGCCAGGTCGCTAAGCAGGGGTGACATGACAAACCTCACAGAATTATTGTCATTCTGGAGGCTGCGCCCGGGCCGTCTTGGTCGGGTCCCGGCAGGAGGTGTCGGGCAGAGGCAGGTCAGTTCGATTGCCGTCCGCACATGACGGCACGCTGTGAGCCCCGGGCAGCGCCGGGCGGCAGCCTGTGCGCGCGCCCGGAATCGGGGCACACACTTAAGTAGAGACAGGCCGGGCGGGGGCGGAGTTCCGCAGCGAGGGGCGGGGCGCGGTATTCAGGCGCCGGGGAAGCACCGACGGCTTCGATCAGCGGCCGTTGTCGCGGCCGCGCGCCTGCCAGCCGGGACCGATCTGGCCCTGGCGCGGCTCGTTGCGGGCGTCATTGGGGGGATTGCGTTCCGGGCCGCGGCCGCGGTTGTCGTCGCGGGCGCCGGCGAGCGCGGCGCGGCGGCCGCTGAGCCGGTCGTCGGCGCGGGCGCGCGCCTCCATCCGGTCGATCTGCGCCTGCACGTGTTCACGGCTTTCGGCGCGCACGCTGGCCATCTGCCAGCCATCTCCGGACTGGATCCGGGCGGGCCGGCCATCGGAACGGACTTGTTGCCAGAACGCGACCTGGGCATGGCTGGCGGCTACCGCGCCGACCAGGCCCGAGGCCACCAGGATGCCAGCCACCAGGTCGCGCAGGAGAGAGCGGGTGAGCATGCGGATTCCCAGGGTCCTGTCGCGCTGTGTTGCTGTTGGAAGATGGGTTCATGGTACGCATGGGGCATCGGGGCGCCTATGCCAATCCCGTTACCGGTGTAACGGATTGTTTCGCCCGCACAAAGCCGCGCCGGGCGGGGCTTTCAGCCGGATTCAGGGCTGGTAGCGGATGCGGTAGATCGCCCCCGCATGGTCGTCGCTGACCAGCAGCGAACCGTCCGGCGCGACCAGGACATCGGCGGGCCGGCCCCAGGCCCTGCCGCCGCGCAGCCACCCCTGTGCGAACACCTCCTGGCGCACGGCCTTGCCGGCGCCGTCCAGCACCACGCGCACCACGCGGTAGCCGGAAGGCTCGCTGCGGTCCCAGCTGCCGTGTTCGGCGATCAGGACGTTGTTGCGGTATTCCGGCGGGAACTGCGTGCCGGTGTAGAAGCGCATGCCCAGCGCGGCGACGTGTGCGCCCAGGCGGGCCACGGGCGGCACGAATTCGGAGCACGGGCGCTTGCCGCCGTATTCCGGGTCGGCGACGTTGCCGGCATGGCAGTAGGGATAGCCGAAATGCTGGCCGGGCGCGGTGACGCGGTTCAGTTCGTCGTCGGGAACGTCGTCGCCCATGCGGTCGCGGCCGTTGTCGGTGAACCACAGTTCGCGCGTGGCGGGGTGCCAGTCGAAGCCGACGGTGTTGCGCACGCCGCGTGCCACCACCTGCAGGCCGGTGCCGTCGGGCTTCATCCTGACGATGTTGGCATAGCGGGTTTCGTCTGGCTCGCACACGTTGCAGGGCGCGCCGGTGGCGACGTACAGGTAGCCATCCGGTCCGAAGCCGATGAATTTGCCCCCGTGGTGGCCGTCCGACGGGAAGCGGTCGCTCACCACCCTGGGCGCGGGCGGCTGGTCCAGGCGCGCCTCGATCTGGTCGAGCCGCACGATTTTGGAGACGGAGGACGCATACAGGCTGCCGTCATGGAATGCCACGCCGAGCGGATTGCGCAAGCCGGTGGCGACGGTGCGCACCCGCGGGCGCGTGCCGAGCGCATCGCTGACCGCATAGAGCTTGCCTTCGCTGCGCGATCCCACGAACAGCGTGCCCGACGGCGACATCGCCATGGCGCGCGCGCCCGGCACGTCGTCGGTCAGCACCTCGATGCGGAAGCCGGGCGGCAGGCGCAGCTGGTCCAGCGGCAGGGCGGCCAGCGCGGACTGGCTCGTTGCCAGTACCATGAGCGCCAGCAGCGTACGCGGTACCATGCCAACCATGAAGTGCAGAGCGGGGCGCATGTTGGGCCTCCTGTCGCGGTTTTTGCCACGATGCCTGCGCCGCGTTCACGCGTCAACCGCCTAAGTGTTTGTTTGGCCTCGGGAATTGGGCTATACTCTTGCGTTTCGTGTTCGAACGCCCTTGAACACCCCGTTTTCTGAGGAATCATTCCATGGTCGTTATCCGTCTGGCTCGCGGCGGCAGCAAGAAGCGCCCGTTCTTCAACATCGTCGCCACCGACTCGCGCAACCGTCGCGATGGTCGTTTCATTGAGCGCGTTGGTTTCTACAACCCGCTGGCAGCCGAAGGTGAAGAAGGCCTGCGCCTGTCGCAAGACCGCCTGGCCTACTGGCAAGGCGTCGGCGCCCAGCTGTCGCCGACCGTTGCCCGCCTGGTCAAGCAAGGCGCCAAGGCTGCTGCCTGATTGCCGTCTGCAACGCGCCCTGCCATAACCGGCGGGGCGCGTTTGCATTGGACCATGCGCACACGTGACTGAGCGAAAGCAGGACGCCGGGCGGCCGACGCGGCCGCCACTGAACCGGTCCATGAACCGGCCGCAGGGCGAGCCGGCCAAGGCGCTCAGGCTGCCCGCGGCGCTGCTGTATGCCGATCCGCTGCCCGAAGACCTGGTGGAAGTCGGCTATGTCAGCGCTGCCTATGGCATCCGTGGCTGGATCAAGGTCCAGCCGCATGCCGACGATGCGTCGGCGCTGCTGCATGCCCGCCGCTGGTGGCTGCTGAGCCCGCCGCAGGCGGGTCTGGTGGCGGCCGACGCGGCGCGGGCCGAGCCCGCCTGCGTGAAAATCGCGCAGTCGCGCGAGCACAGCGGCACCGTGGTGGCGCAGGCTGCCGGCGTGGCCGACCGCAATCTCGCGGAAGCGCTGCGTGGCCGCCGCGTGTGGATCCGGCGCGCGGATTTTCCGGCGCCGGAAGAAGATGAGTTCTACTGGGTCGACCTGATCGGCTGCAGCGTCAGCAACGAGCAAGGCGAGTTGCTGGGCGAGGTGTCCGGGCTGATCGACAACGGTGCCCACCAGATCCTGCAGGTTGCCTTCGTGCAGCCCGACGGCAAGGCCGGTGAACGGCTGATTCCATTTGTCGACGCGTTCCTGCGCACGGTGGATACCGCGGGCAAGCGCATCGTGGTGGACTGGGGGCTCGATTACTGAGCCGTGCCTGCACAGGTGCAGGTCCTGTGCGGAATAGGGAAGGGAGAGAGCGGATGCAGTTCGACGTGATCACGCTGTTTCCCGAAATGTTTCGCGCGCTGACCGATTGGGGCATTACCAGCCGGGCGGCCAAGCAGCAGCGGTATGCGTTGCGCAGCTGGAATCCGCGCGATTTCACCGTCGACAACTACCGCACCATCGATGACCGGCCCTATGGCGGCGGTCCCGGCATGGTGATGCTGGCCAAGCCGCTGGACGATGCGATCGATGCCGCGGTGGCGGCGCAGGCGCAGGCCGGCGTGACGCAGCCGCATGTGGTGCTGATGTCGCCGCAAGGCAAGACGCTGACGCATGCCAAGGTCATGGAGCTGGCGCAGCGGCCGGGCCTGGTGTTGCTGTGCGGCAGGTACGAGGCGATCGACCAGCGGCTGATCGACCGCCGCGTAGACGAGGAAATCAGCCTCGGCGATTTCGTGCTGTCGGGCGGCGAACTGCCGGCCATGGCGCTGATCGACGCGGTGGTGCGCCACCTGCCCGGCGTGCTGGGCGACGCGCAGTCGGCGGTGCAGGACAGCTTTGTCAACGGCCTGCTGGATTGCCCGCACTACACCCGGCCGGAAGAATATGAAGGCGTGCGGGTCCCCGACATCCTGTTAGGGGGCCATCATGCCGAGATTGAAAAATGGCGGCGCCAGCAGGCGCTGGCCAATACCGCGCGCAAGCGCCCCGACCTGATCGAGGCGGCCCGCGAACAAGGTTTGCTGACCCGCGCCGACGAGAAATTCTTGTCGGAATGGGCGGCGAAAGAAGGGCGGGGGGAAACTCCCGCCAGGTAAAACCCCATCCTCTGCCGGGGCCCGGGAAATCCTGGGGCATACAACGCCGGCACGATGGTTACGGAGAAGAAACGATGAACCTCATCGAACAGATCGAGAAGGAAGAGATCGCGCGCCTGACCGCGAACAAGACCATCCCCGCATTCGCGCCCGGCGACACCGTCGTCGTCAGCGTCAACGTGGTCGAAGGTAACCGCAAGCGCGTGCAGGCCTACGAAGGCGTCGTGATTGCCAAGCGCAACCGCGGCCTGAACTCGTCCTTCATCGTGCGCAAGATCTCGTCGGGTGAAGGCGTGGAGCGTACGTTCCAGCTGTACTCGCCGCTGATCGCCGGCATCGAAGTGAAGCGTCGCGGCGACGTGCGTCGCGCGAAGCTGTACTACCTGCGCCAGCGTTCGGGCAAGTCCGCACGTATCAAGGAAAAGCTGGTGTCGAAGGCTGCCGCCGCTGCCAAGGCCGCGGAGTAAGCCGGACATGCCGGCCGGGGCGACCCGGCCAGCGTTTTCTCAGGAAGGGCACCCCAGGGTGCCCTTTTTGCATGGCCGCGCGGGGCCCACCGCCGCGCGTTGCTGCGGCGCCAGATGGCGCGCTTCTGTCATACTTGCGATGTTATGCGCCCCGCCTTCGATCCCGAATCCCTTCCCGTCATCGATACCGACCTGCGCAACGGTGCGCTGAGCGCGCCGCGCCTGCAGGTCGACTTTATCCGGCACCGCTTCCGGGCTCCGCCGGCGTGGGCGCCCGAGCTGACCGACGAATCACGGGTCTACGATCGCAGTCGCGGGCTGCGCGATGCCGCGGTGCTGGTGCCGCTGGTCGAGCGCAGCGATGGCCTGACGGTGCTGCTGACGCAGCGCAATGCCAACCTCAGCGCGCATGCCGGCCAGATCAGCTTCCCCGGCGGACGGCAGGAGTCGTGGGACGTCAACCGCATCGACACCGCGCTGCGCGAGACGGAAGAAGAAGTGGGCCTGGCCCGCGACTATGTCGAGGTACTGGGCGCGCTGCCGGATTACATCACCGGCACCGGCTTCCATGTGAGCCCGGTGGTGGGCCTGGTGCGCGATGGCTTCACGCTGCGCCCCGACGCCTCGGAAGTGGCCGATGTGTTCGAAGTGCCGCTGGCCTTCCTGATGGACCCGTCGCACCATGAGCGGCGCCTGTTCCGCTGGGTCGACGGCGAGCGCATGTTCTACGCCATGCCCTATCCGCGCGAGAACGGCGGCCAGCGCTTTATCTGGGGCGCCACCGCCGGCATGCTGCGCAACCTCTACCACCTGCTGGCGGCCTGAGCCGCGCGCGAGCCGTCCTCAGGCGGCGGCCCGGTCCTTGCCGCCGATGCAGTGCGGGCAGCTCTTGCCGACCACATAGTGCGGGCTTTGCTGCTGCTCGGGCGTGACCACGGCGCGGCAGGCAAAGCACTGCTTGGGCCCGGCCGGTTCCAGGCTTGGGTTCAGCGCGGTGCGGTAGTCGAAGACGAAGCAGTCGCCGCGATAGTGGCTGCCGCCGACCTCCTCGAAGTACTTCAGGATGCCGCCTTCGAGCTGGTAGACGCGCTCGACGCCGACTTCCTGCATATGGATCGCGGCCTTCTCGCAGCGGATGCCGCCGGTGCAGAACGAGACCACGGTCTTGCCTTCCAGGTCTGCCTTGTGCGCGGCGACGGCGTCGGGAAATTCGCTGAACTTGGCGATGTCGTACTCGACCGCATCCTCGAAGGTGCCGACCGCCACCTCGAAATCATTGCGCGTATCGAGCATCACCACCGGGCGGCCTTCGTCGTCGTGCCCCTGGTCCAGCCAGCGCTTCAGGTCCACCGGCCGCACCGCGGGCGCGCGGCCCGCCTCGGGGCGGATCAGCGGCATCTTCATGGTGATGATTTCCTTCTTGGCGCGCACCAGCATGCGCTTGAAGGGCTGGTGGTCCGACAGGCTTTCCTTGGGCGCGATATCGGCAAAGCGCGCATCGGCATGCAGCCACGCCATGAAGCCATCGATCGCTTCGCGCGGGCCGGCCAGGAACATGTTGATGCCTTCCGGCGCGAGCAGGATCGTGCCCTTCAGGCCCGCCGCCTCGCAGCGCTCGCGCATGGCCGGGCGCAGGGTCTCGATGTCGTCCAGCGAGACAAACTTGTAAGCGGAAATATTGACGATCTGCATGGGACACTGCGCCGCCGCGGCGGCGCCCCGAGGGGCGCCGACAGCCTGCGATAACTGCCTGATTGGAAAGGCGAAATTATAGCGCGCGCGCGCCTGGCGCGTGGCATTCCCCAGCGCGCCGATCAGCTATGCGCGCGGGCGCGCCGGCGCGCGTGGCACGCAACATTGGCGGCATGCCGGCGGGCCGAGCCGGTACAATGTCGCCCATGTCTGCACCCCGCTTCGTACACCTCCGCCTGCATTCCGAATACTCCATCGTGGACGGCATCGTCCGCCTCGATGATGCCGTCAAGGCCGCCGCGGCCGATGGCATGGGCGCGCTCGCCCTGACGGACCTTGCCAACGCCTTCGGCCTGATCCGCTACTACAAGGAAGCGCGCGGCAAGGGCGTGAAGCCGGTGGTCGGCGCCGACGTGTGGCTGACCAACGCCGAAGACCGCGACAAGCCTGCGCGCCTGTTGCTGCTGGTGCAGGACCGGCGCGGCTACCTGAACCTGTGCATGCTGCTGTCGCGCGCGTGGCTGGGCAACCAGCATCGCGGCCGCGCCGAGATCGATCCGTCGTGGTTCCTGGAACCGGGCGAAGACGACCTGCCGCTGGCCACGGGCCTGATCGCGCTGTCGGGCGCGATGGGCGGCGATATCGGCATGGCGCTCGCCAACGGCAATGCCGACGGCGCGCGCCGCGCCGCGCAGCACTGGGCCTCGGTGTTCCCGCAGCGCTTTTACATCGAGCTGCAGCGCGCCGGCCACGCCGGCACCGACGCCTACGTGCAGCAGGCGGTGCAACTCGCGGCCGCGCTGCAGTTGCCGGTGGTGGCGACGCATCCGGTGCAGTTCATGACGCCCGACGACTACACCGCGCACGAGGCGCGCGTGTGCATCGCCGAGGGCGAGCTGCTGGCCAACCCGCGCCGCACGCGGCGCTTCACCACCGACCAGTACTTCAAGACCCAGGACGAGATGTGCGCGCTGTTCGCCGACATCCCGTCGGCGCTTGAGAACGCGGTCGAGATCGCGCGCCGCTGCAACCTGACGCTGGAGCTCGGCAAGCCGCGCCTGCCGCTGTTCCCGACGCCGGATGGCATGTCGCTCGACGACTACCTGGTGTTCATGGCCAAGGAAGGCCTGGAGAAGCGCCTGGCGGTGCTGTTCCCCGACGAGGCGGTGCGCGAGGGCAAGCGCCCGGAATACTACGCGCGGCTGGAGTTCGAGACCGGCACCATCATCAAGATGGGCTTTCCCGGCTACTTCCTGATCGTGGCGGACTTTATCAACTGGGCCAAGAACAATGGCGTGCCGGTGGGCCCGGGCCGCGGTTCGGGTGCCGGTTCGCTGGTGGCGTATGCGCTCGGCATTACCGACCTCGACCCGCTCAAGTACGCGCTGCTGTTCGAGCGTTTCCTGAACCCGGAACGGGTCTCGATGCCCGACTTCGACATCGATTTCTGCCAGCACGGCCGCGATCGCGTGATCACGTACGTGAAGGAGAAGTACGGCAAGGACGCGGTGTCGCAGATCGCCACCTTCGGCACCATGGCGGCCAAGGCCGCGGTGCGCGACGTGGGCCGCGTGCTCGACCTCGGCTACGGCTTTGTCGACGGCATCGCCAAGCTGATCCCGTTCAAGCCGGGCAAGCTGGTCACCATCGAAGAGGCCAAGAAGGAAGAGCCGCTGCTGACCGAGCGCGAGCGCAACGAAGAGGAAGTACGCCAGCTGCTGGAGCTGGCGCAGCGCGTCGAGGGCATGACCCGCAACGTCGGCATGCACGCCGGCGGCGTGCTGATCGCGCCCGGCCGGCTCACCGATTTCTGCCCGCTGTACACGCAGGGCGCGCAGAACGACGGCATGAGCGGCGTGGTCAGCCAGTACGACAAGGACGATGTCGAGGCCGCCGGCCTGGTCAAGTTCGACTTCCTGGGCCTGACCACGCTGACTATCCTGGACTGGGCCGAGCGCTATATTCGCCGCCTGGACCCGGGCAAGGCCGACTGGAACTGCAGCCAGATCCCGCTCGACGACGGCCCCGCCTTCGACATCCTCAAGACCGCCAACACGGTCGCCGTGTTCCAGCTGGAAAGCCGCGGCATGCAGGGCATGCTGAAGGATGCCAAGCCTGACCGCTTCGAGGACATCATCGCGCTGGTGGCGCTGTACCGTCCCGGCCCGATGGACCTGATCCCCAGCTTCTGCGCGCGCAAGCACGGCCGCGAGAAGGTCGAGTATCCCGATCCGCGCGTCGAGCCCGTCCTGAAAGAGACCTACGGCATCATGGTCTACCAGGAACAGGTGATGCAGATGGCGCAGATCATCGGCGGCTACTCGCTGGGCGGCGCCGACCTGCTGCGCCGCGCCATGGGCAAGAAGAAGCCCGAGGAAATGGCGCAGCATCGCGTGATGTTCCGCGAGGGCGCCGACAAGAACGGGCTGTCCGCGCAGCAGGCCGACGACATCTTCGACCTGATGGAGAAGTTCGCGGGCTACGGCTTCAACAAGTCGCACGCCGCCGCCTATGCGCTGCTGGCGTACTACACCGCGTGGCTCAAGGCCCACCATCCGGCCGAATTCATGGCAGCCAACATGTCGCTGGCCATGGATGACACCGACAAGGTCAAGATCCTCTACGAGGACTGCAAGCTCAACAAGATCGCGGTGCTGCCGCCGGACGTCAACGCCAGCGAATACCGCTTCGCGCCGACCGACCCGAAGACCATCCGCTATGGCCTGGGCGGCATCAAGGGCAGCGGGCAGGGCGCGATCGAAGACATCCTGCGCGCGCGCGAGGAGCGGCCGTTCACCGACCTGTTCGATTTCTGCGAGCGGGTCGACCGCCGCCAGGTCAACCGCCGCACCATCGAGGCGCTGATCCGCGCCGGCGCCTTCGACAGCCTCAACGACAACCGCGCGCAGCTGCTCGCGTCGGTGCCGATCGCGATGGAAGCCGCCGAGCAGAAGGCCGAATCCGCCAACCAGGTGTCGCTGTTCGACCTGATGGGCGATGCCGGCGAGGCGCACCGCCCGGAGCTGCTCGACGAGCCGCGCTGGAGTCCCAAGCGCACGCTGCAGGAAGAAAAGCAGGCGCTCGGCTACTACTTCTCGGGCCACCTGTTCGACGCCTATCGCGACGAGGTGCGCCGCTTCAACAAGGGCACGCTGGCCGGGCTGGAAAAGGAAGTGCAGGGCAACGGCGGCGGCTTCGGTCGCGACGTGCGCGGCAAGACCATTGCCGGCGTGATCAGCGGCATGCGCACGCAGATGACCCAGCGCGGCAAGATGCTGATCGTCACGCTCGACGACGGCACCGGCCTGGTCGAGATGACCGTGTTCAACGAGGTCTTCGACGCCAACCGGCAGATGTTCCGCGAGGACGAACTGCTGATCGCCACCGGCAATGCGCGCCACGATACCTTCACCGGCGGCGTTCGCTTCACCGCCGAATCGGTGATGGACCTGGTCGCCGCGCGGGTGCGCTTTGCCAGCGCGGTGCGGCTGTCGATGAACGGCAATTCCTCGACCGGCATGCTGCGCGAGCTGCTGATGCCGCACCTGGCGCGCGCCAGCGGCGCGCAGGGCCTGCCAGTGCGGATTCGCTACGAGGCAAAGTCCGCCAGCTGCGAAGCCATGCTGGGTCCCGACTGGCAGGTGGTGCCTTCCGACGAGGCGCTGACCGCGCTGCGCCAGGTGCTGTCGGCGGATGCCGTCAGCACTGTGTACGACTAAGCGCTGCCCGAGTTCGCGTCGGGTGCCGCTTCAGGCGGCGCCCCGCGCGCCTCGCGCGTCGGCGGCAAGCCTCAGCAGGGTGTCGACATGGACCTCGATGCCCGGGTCGTAGTCGAGCAGCGCCAGCGGGTTCGCCAGCCGCGCCTGGCCGCGGCGCACCGACTCCACCGCGGCGCGGATGGCATGGTCCAGCGTCTCGCCGCGCTCGCGCGAGAACGCATGCACGGCCTGCGGGCGGATCACTTCCAGGCAGGCGATATTGTCGGCAAACACCAGCGGCGTGCCGCACAGCACCGATTCCACCCCCACCAGCCCGAACGGCTCATAGCCCGAGGCCAGGATGGTGAAGTCGGCGGCGCGGTAGAGCGCGTCGATGCGGCTGCTGTAGCCCAGCTCGCGTACGCGCGCGATGGTGCGCCCGACCGGGCGGCCGGCCACGGCCAGCGTGATCGGCAGGTCCGAGCGGGAGAAGTAGTCGGCGAGCAGGTCGAAGCCCTTGCGCGCATGGCCCGATGACGGGAACAGGAACACGATCTCGTCGTCGCCAAAGCCGAACTCGCGCCGCAGCGCGGCGCGCTCACCGTCATCGACCGGCGTGAAACGCTGCGTGTCGACCGGCGGGTAGACCAGCTCGACGCGCTCGGGCGCAATCCCGTACAGCTCGATCACTTCGCGTCGCATCAGCGCGGAATGCGCCACCACGCGGTGCGCGCCGGCATATTGCGCGCTTTCGAGATCGATCTGCCACTGGTCCGAGCGCCGCGCCGGCGTGCCGCGGGCGGCAAGGTAGCCGCGATGGGTGCCGCCGCAGATGGCGATATCGGAACCGCGCACGCGGTTGCAGCCGATCAGCACCTCGCCGGCATCGCGCAGCCCTTGCAGCCGCCACGAGAAATAGCGGTCGCGCAGCTTGCCCGGCAGCCACGACACCAAGACCCGATGCGCGGCAACCCCGGCGGACGCCGCCACGCCGGCGTCGAAGCGGCGTGCGTAGACCGAGACTTCGGTATCGGCGCGCCGCGCCATGGCGCGGCTGATGTCGAGCGCGTAGCGCTCCAGGCCGCCGCCGGCGCCGAAGCGATTGCAGGAGATGCCAACTTTCATCGATCGAGAAGGTAAGGGTGGGGCGGCGCGTGGCCACCTCGGGCGCTTCAGCCGGCCGCCTTGTTTTCCGCCGCGGCGTGCAGCTGCGCCAGCTTGGCGTACTTGTAGTAGCTGGCCTGCGCATTCATCAGCGCGACGCCGAACCCGGCGCCGCCGTCGAGGAAGCCGCGCTTGAGCAGGTAGGTGCGCACGAACGCCCACAGGCCGTGGCCCGCCGCCGACGCGACCGAGCTGCGCTTGCCGCGGGCATAGGCCTGCTGCGCGCCGGCGCTGGAATAGCTGTCGATCTTGCGCAGCACGTCCGACAGCGAGCGGTAGCTGTAGTGCACCAGCGGCTCGCGCAGCCGCGTGACCGGGTCGTCCACCTTCAGGTGTTCGTGCACGAGATCGTCGGTGAAGCGGCCGCGGCCCTTGCGGAACACCCGGGTGACATAGTCCGGATACCAGCCGGCATGGCGCACGAAGGTGCCGCAGAACGCAGACAGGCGCGGCAGCGCCAGCGCCCGGGCATCGGCTTGCTGCAAGTGGTGCAGGATTTCGTCGCGCAGCGCGGGGGTGACGCGTTCATCGGCGTCCAGGCTGAGGATCCAGTCGCCGCTGGCGGCCTGGACCGCGCGGTTTTTCTGCGGGCCGAAGCCGGGCCAGTCGTCGGTCTGGATCACGGTGGCGCCGGCGGCACGCGCGATCGCCACCGTGTCGTCCGTGCTGGCCCAATCCACTATAATCGCCTCTTCGCACCAGGACACGCTTTCAAGGCATGGCCCGATATTGTGAGCTTCATTCCTGGTAATGATGACGGCGGAGACTTTCATGGAACGTAGGGGCGCGCCCCGTCCGGGCCAGACCGGCCAGCCGCCGGCGTCGCCGCCAGCCGGGCGCTGATGGAAGAGCGCGTATTCTACCGCACCGGCGCAGTGGCCCCGCAGCCGCTTGCCCTCGAATGCCGGTGCGCGCCGGGCGCGCCGAAGCCCAGATCTCAGTTGCCAAATTGATGACACGAGCACATTGGTCCCGATTCACAGGGATGGAAACGGTTTTATCCCTGGTGGCGTGTGCCGCATCGATCTCCCTTTCACGCCGGATCGGCCAGGACGCATGGGCGGTGGCGGCATGATCGGCGCCTATGTGATCAATCTCGAAAGCGCCGAGGCGCGTCGCCAGCGCATTGCCGGCCAGCTGACGCGGCTCGGCGTGCCGTTCCAGGTGTTTCCCGCGGTGAACGGACGCGCGCTCGCCGAGGACGAGGTCACGCGCCGCTACGATGCGCAGGCCGCCAGCACCAGCTACCGCCCCATGAGCCGCGGCGAGATCGGCTGCGCGCTGAGCCATCTGGGGGTCTACCGCAAGATGCTCGAGGACGGCGCCAGCCTGGCGCTGGTGCTGGAAGACGACGCGCTGCTCGGCGATGACGTGCCGGCCGTGCTCGAGGCGCTGGCCTCGCAGATGGATCCCGCCCGCCCGGACGTCGTGCTGCTGTCGCATGTCGACAAATTCACCCGCTGGGGCATCCGGCCGCTGGGCCCGCGGCGCAAGCTGGTGCGACGCTATGGCGAATGGTGGCGCGCCCATGGCTATGTCGTCACCCGCGCCGCCGCCGAGCGGCTGGTGGCCGGGCTGCAGCCGACCTGGTGCGCGGCCGACTACTGGTCCGCGTTCGAGCGGCGCGGCCTGGTGTCGGTGCGCGCCGTGGTCCCGTATTGCATCGGCCTGACCGAACTGGCCGAGGCCTCGTCGCTGGAAACGCATCGCGCCGACCTCGACGCCACCGACAAGGCGCGCCGCAGTGTCGGCTATTATCTGCGCCGCTATGTCTACCAGCGCTTCCTGTTCCAGGTCTTCGTCAGGCCCTTCCTGCGCGTCGCGCGCCAGAAGCGGCCGGGCTAGCGCCGCGCCCTGGTGCCGCAACGCCGCCATCACCCAGAAGAAAACCCAGTGACCACATCCAAACCGCCCATCTCGCCAGGTGCCGCCGTGCCGTCCAGCATGGCCAGCCGGCTCTGGTCTTACCTGCGCCCCGAGCTGCGCATCTTTATCGGCGCCATCCTCGCCATGGCGGTGGTGGCCGCCAGCGAAGGGGTGATCCCCAAGGTCGTCAACGACCTGCTCGACAAAGGCTTCGGCGGCGACTACGCCGGCACGCTGTGGCATGTGCCGGCGATCCTGACCGGCGTGGCGCTGATCCGCGGCGTCGCGCAGTTTGCGTCGGGCTACCTGCTCAACCTGATCTCGAACCGCGTGCTGCTGAAGATGCGGCTGCAGATGTTCGAGCGCCTGCTGCAGGCGCCGGCGTCGTTCTACCACCGCAATACCGCGGCGTCGCTGATCAACGCGGTGATCTTCGAGGTCAACCAGGTGCTGCAGATCCTGACCAGCGTGTTCATCACGCTGGTGCGCGATTCGCTCACGGTTGTCGCGCTGCTGATCTACCTGTTCTACACCAACTGGCGCCTGACGCTGATCGTCGCGGTGATCCTGCCGGTGATCGGCTACCTGATGTCGAAGATCAACCGCCGGCTGCGCAAGCTCAACCGCGATCACCAGACCTATACCAACAACGCCGCCTACGTGGTCGAAGAAGCCGTGGGCGGCTACAAGGTGGTCAAGCTGCATGGCGGCGAGGCCTATGAACTGCGGCGCTTCCGCACCGTGGCCGAGCGGCTCAAGAACTACTCCATGCGCATGGCGGTGGCCGGCGGGCTGAACCAGCCGGTCACGGCCTTCCTGGCCGCGCTGGCACTGTCGGTGATCATCACCATTGCGATGGTGCAGGCGCAGGCCAACCAGACCACGGTGGGCGGCTTTACCGGCTTTGTGATGGCGATGCTGCTGCTGATCTCGCCGCTCAAGCACCTGACCGACATCAACCAGCCGCTGACGCGCGGCATCACCGCCGCCGAGATGATCTTCCGTCTGATCGACGAACCGGTCGAGCCGCAGGATGGCGGCAAGCCGCTCGCCCGCGCCCGCGGCGAACTGGCCTTCGAGCAGGTCGGCTTCCGCTATGGCGAGGCGCCGCGCGCCGCGCTGGAGGGCATCGACCTGCGCGTCAGCCCGGGCGAGGTGGTGGCGCTGGTGGGACCGTCGGGCAGCGGCAAGACCACGCTGGTCAACCTGGTGCCGCGCTTCTTCGATCCCACCTCCGGTCGCATCTTGCTCGACGGCGTGCCGCTGACCGAGCTGGCGCTCAAGGACCTGCGCAACCAGATCGCCTTCGTCAGCCAGGACGTGGTCCTGTTCAACGACACGGTCGCGGCCAATGTGGCCTATGGCGCGCAGCCTGACAGCGAGATCGACATGGCCCGCGTCGAGCGCGCGCTGGCGGCGGCCTACCTGACCGAAACCATCAAGGGCCTGCCCGAGGGCGTGCAGACCAATATCGGCGACAACGGCATGAAGCTGTCCGGCGGCCAGCGCCAGCGCCTGGCGATTGCGCGCGCGCTGTACAAGGATGCGCCGATCCTGATCCTGGACGAGGCCACCTCGGCGCTCGACTCGGAATCGGAGCGCCAGGTGCAGGCGGCGCTGGAAGAGCTGATGAAGGGCCGCACCACGCTGGTGATCGCGCACCGGCTGTCGACCATCGAGAATGCCGACCGCATCGCCGTGCTCGACCACGGCCGTGTCGCCGAGACCGGCACCCACGCGCAGCTGCTCGCGGCCAATGGCCTGTACGCCGGGCTGCACCGGATCCAGTTCGCCAGCCATTAGGCGGTTGCGGACCATCCAGCAAAAAGGGCCGGTGCGAATGCACCGGCCCTTTTTTGTCGCCGTGGCGGCGGGATCAGTTGGTCGAAGTGACCCGGGGCAGCACTTCGTCGATGGCGGCCAGCACCTCGTCCCGTTGCGGCACCACGCCGCCGCCGCCCAGCGACACCGCGCGGCCCGGCGCATCGACGCCGTACAGGTGGCGCGAGGTGGTCGTGAACAGGATCACGGTCGGCCGGCGCAGCGCGTCGGCAATATGCACGAAGCCGGTGTCCATGCCGACCACCAGCGAGGCCTTGCCCACCATCTGCGCCACGCCGGTGATGCTCAGGCGCGGCATCACCTCGGCGCCGGGCACGCTGGCGGCGATGGTTTCGGCTTCCAGGCGCTCGGCGTCATTGCCCCAGGGCACCAGCACGCGCAGCCCGCGCGCGGAGATGGCGCTGCCCACGCTGATCCAGTCGGCCACCGGCCACTTCTTTTCTTCGCTGGAAGTGGCGTGGAACAGCATCGCGTAGGGGCCCTTGCCGGCCGCAGCGGGCGTGTCCGCCGGCATTTCCAGGCCGTAATCCATCTCCCGGGTCATTTCGTAGCCGAGCGCGCGGCTGACCGCGCGCCGCATGCGGTTGCGCGCGCAGTCCTCTTCCACGAACGGCTGGAACACATGGTTGTAGGCGAAGCGCGCGCCGCTCTCGCCCAGTTCCTGGACCGGGTAGCCATAGCGATGGCGCGTGCGGGCGAGGAAAGTGACGATGGCGCTCTTGTAGACGCCGTGGACGTCCAGCACCGCGTCGTATTTCTCGCGGCGCAAGGCGCGCAGGGCACCGAAGATCTCCCGCAGGCCGGCCAAGCTGCGCGCCTTCTTGAAGCCGCGCAGCGGTGCGGCGATCACGCGCTCGATATTGGGATTCCAGCGCGGCACGTCGGCGCAATAGGAGTCGGCGATCCAGTCGATCTTGACGCCGGGAAAGGCGCGCTGCAGGTCAGCCACCAGTGGCTGGGTGAACACCATGTCGCCGAGCGAGGTCAGCTTGACGATGAGAATACGTTTCATCGGGAACAATAGCGCGGCCAGGGGGGCCGCCTGGTTCGGAAGGTGCGTAGTATGCCTGATCCGGCGGACCTGTGTCCGTGCGATGCATGGGCAACATGCGGCCCGCCGGCTGGCGCGCGATCCGTTAGTATTGGTTCCAGAAGCCTCACGATGATGATGCCATTCCAACCGGAGACCACCATGTCAGACACGGCATTCCCGATCAGCCGCTACGCCGTCCCGGCGCTGGCCGACCTCCCCGACGATATCCGCGCGCGCATCCTGGAAGTCCAGGAGAAGGCCGGCTTCGTTCCCAACGTCTTTCTGGCGCTGGCGTACCGTCCGGATGAATTCCGCGCCTTCTTCGCCTATCACGATGCGCTGATGCTCAAGGACGGCGGCCTGACCAAGGGCGAGCGCGAGATGATCGTGGTGGCCACGTCCGCCGCCAACCAGTGCCTGTATTGCGTGGTGGCGCATGGCGCGATCCTGCGCATCTACGAGAAGAAGCCGCTGGTTGCGGACCAGGTCGCGGTGAACTACCTGAAGGCCGACATCCCGCCGCGCCAGCGCGCCATGCTCGACTTCGCCATGAAGGTCTGCACCGCTTCGCATGCAGTCGGCGAGGCCGATTTCGACGCGCTGCGCGCGCACGGCTTTTCCGACGAGGACGCCTGGGATATTGCCGCGATCACCGCGTTCTTCGGCCTGTCCAACCGCATGGCCAATACCATCGGCATGCGCCCGAACGACGAGTTCTACCTGATGGGCCGGGTACCGAAGGCGAAGTAGCGGCGCCGCGGTGCCGCGGCGCCGGGTGGCTCAGCGCACTTCGGCGCAGGCACCGCTCTTGGGATCGAACAGTACCGGCCACGCCTGCTCGTAGATGCCGGGCGTGCAGTACTTCTCGCAGCGGTTATGGGCCAGCGTGACGCGGCGCGGATCCTGCCAGACCAGCAGCTTGCACTGGCTGCCGTCGATCGCCTGCAGCTCGATGTGCGGGGTCGCGCGAACCTGGCGGAACTGCACCAGGTTGAATTCGCAACTGCCGCGCCGCGATACCCACAGCTTCCATTTCAGCGCGCGCACCTCGTTGGCCTGGACGTCCATCAGCGCGTCTTCGCGGAAGCCGTCTTCCTCGGTGCGCTTGCACGCCGCGGCAAGGTTGATGACCTTGGGCGCGATCGGCGTGGCGCGCTCCTTGGGCGCCTCGGGGACTTCTACCTTGGCTGCGGGCGGTGGCGGCGGCGCGCGCCTGGCGATCGGCAATGGCGCGCACGCCACCGATAACAGGAGGGCCAGCACACAGGCCCCATGGTTCGTGGCGTTCATGCCGGACTCCTTGCTTGCCGACCGGCCATACGCGCTCGAACGGCTTGCGCGGACAGCCGGGTGCGGCCTCCGTGCGAAGGCCGCTGACTACCTTCGCTTAGTTATAGCGGATGGCAAACGGAAAAGGGGTAGGGCCATTCCCCAGTCCAGAAGTCAGCGTGCGCAAGGCATCGGACAGGCGCCGTCGATGCATCGCGGTTACGTTCTTAAACAGCTTGAAACACTGCTGTGCGCACCCGCGTGCTAGCCTCGCTCCAACCTGTGCTTGCCCGTTCCGACATGAAGCCCCGCCTCCTGGTATCCCTTGTGGTCCTGCCCATGCTCCTCGGCTCCTTCTGCGCCGCCGCCCATGCCGACGACGACTGGGACGACGATGACCGTTACGATCGGCGGCACTATGGCCGCTATTACAAAGGCGACGACTACAAGGAAGAATTCTGGGTCGGCAACTGCAAGATCAAGCGCAAGTGGAAGGGCAACGGCGAGTACAAGGAAGAGCGCAAGTGCAAGGACCGTCCGGTGGTGTACCAGCCGCCGCCCCCGCCGGTGTATTACCAGCCCGAACCCGCGCTGGTCATCAGCCCGCACGTCGTGATCCGGCCGTAAAGCGAAACAGCCCGCCAGGTTGGCGGGCTGTTTCGCTATGCCGGCAGCGCTCGCGCCGGCCGCTTCACATCAGGATGATGTCGTACTGCTCCTGGTGGAAGGTCGATTCCACCTGCAGCGAAATCGGCTTGCCGATGAAGTCTCCCAGCATCGCCAGGTGCTGGCTTTCCTCTTCCAGGAACAGGTCGATCACTTCCTGCGAGGCCAGGATGCGGAACTCGCGCGGGTTGAACTGGCGCGATTCGCGCATGATCTCGCGCAGGATGTCGTAGCAGACCGTGCGCGGCGTCTTGACCTGGCCCTTGCCCTGGCACACCGGGCATTGTTCGCACAGCACATGCGCCAGCGACTCGCGCGTGCGCTTGCGCGTCATCTCGACCAGGCCCAGCTGCGAGAAGCTGTTGACGGTGATGCGGGTGCGGTCGCGCGACAGCGCGCGCTTGAGCTCGGACAGCACCGCGTCGCGGTGCTCGGCGTTCTCCATGTCGATGAAGTCGATGATGATGATGCCGCCGAGGTTGCGCAGCCGCAGCTGGCGCGCGATGGTATGGGCCGCCTCCAGGTTGGTCTTGAAGATGGTGTCGTCGAAGTTGCGCGCGCCCACGTAGCCGCCGGTGTTGACGTCGATGGTCGTCATCGCCTCGGTCTGGTCGATCATCAGGTAGCCGCCCGACTTCAGGTCGACGCGGCGCGACAGCGCCTTCTCGATCTCGGCGTCGATATTGAACAGGTCGAAGATCGGCCGCTCGCCGGTGTAGTGCGACAGCCGCGGCAGCACCGCCGGCGTGTATTCCTTGGCGAACTCCAGCAGCATCTGGTAGTTCTCGCGCGAGTCGATCTGGATCACGCCGGTGGCGTCGTTGATGAAGTCGCGCAGCACGCGCTGGGCCAGGTTCAGGTCCTGGTAGAGCAGGCTGGGCGCGGGCAGGGTGGTGGCGTTCTGGCGGATCGCGCCCCAGATCTTGCGCAGGTAGGCGATATCGTTGCCGAGTTCCTCGTCGGTCGCTTCCTCGGCGATGGTGCGCACGATAAAGCCGCCGCGCTCGTCGGCGGGCACCAGCCCCTGCACGCGGCTGCGCAGCGCCTCGCGGTCGACCTCGCCTTCGATGCGCTGCGAGATGCCGATATGCGGGTCCTGCGGCAGGTACACCAGCGTGCGCCCGGCGATGCTGACCTGGGTCGACAGCCGCGCTCCCTTGGTGCCGATCGGGTCCTTGATCACCTGCACCATCAGCGCCTGGCCTTCGAACAGGGTCTTCTCGATGGCGAGCTGCGGGGTGGAGTTGTTGCGGTCCGGGTCGCGCGGATGCCAGATGTCGGCCACGTGCAGGAAGGCGGCGCGCTCCAGGCCGATGTCGATAAAGGCCGACTGCATGCCGGGCAGCACCCGCACCACCTTGCCCAGGTAGATGTTGCCGACCAGCCCGCGCGTAAGCGTGCGTTCGACATGCAGTTCCTGGACGGCGGCCTGCTGCACGATGGCGACGCGGGTCTCTTGGGGCGTGATGTTGACGAGTATGTCTTCAGTCATAGCGGGTGAAACGCGTCGCCGGTGGCCCGGCGCGATGTGCGCCGGATAAACGGCGGGATTAGCGGCGGGATCAGGGCAGGGTAGGGTTGACCGGCGGCGCCGCTCAGAACCGCAGGCGGGCCTGGCGAAGTAACGCCGCCGTCTCAAACAAGGGCAAGCCCATGATACCTGAATAGCTGCCTGCAATCCGCGCCACGAACTCGGCCGCGCGGCCCTGGATGCCGTAGGCGCCGGCCTTGCCCAGCGGCTCGCCGCTGGCGACGTAGCGCTCGATCTCGGCGGGCTGCAGCGGGCGGAAGGTGACTTCGGAAACCGACAGCGCATGGCGCATGCCGGTGGCCGACACCACCGTCACCGCGGTCAGCACGCGGTGGGTGGTGCCCGCCAGCGCGCCCAGCATGGCCGCGGCGTCGGCGCCGTCGGCGGGTTTGCCGAGGATGCGGCCGCCCAGGCAGACCGTGGTGTCCGAGGTCAGCACCGGCGCATCCGGCAGCGCGCGGCGTTCGCGGCGGCGCAGCGCGGCCTCGGCCTTGAGCGCGCACACGCGCTGGACATAGTCGTCGGGGCTCTCGCCGGGCAGCACCGCTTCGAGCGCTTCGGCGTCTTCCTCGTCGTCGGCCAGCAGCAGTTCGTAGCGCACGCCGAGCTGGGTCAGCAGCTCGCGGCGGCGCGGGCTTTGCGAGGCGAGGTAGAGGTAGTCGTGCAGGGTGTCGGGCATCGCGGCGGGGGCCTTCCGGCGACGGCCGGGATCAGGCCCGATGGTAGGGGTGGTTCTGCGTGACGGACCACGCACGGTACAACTGCTCGGCCAGCAGCACGCGCACCATGCCGTGCGGCAGGGTCAGGCTGGACAGCCGGATCAGGGTGCTGGCGCGGGCCTTGAGCGCGGGATCGAGCCCGTCGGCGCCGCCGATCAGGAACGCCACGTCGCCGCCCTCGCGCTGCCAGTCGGTCAGCTGCGCGGCCAGTTGCACCGTGGTGAAGTCGCGGCCGCGCTCGTCCAGCGCAACGATCCGGCACTGCTTCGACAGGCTGCCCAGCACCGACTCGATGCGCGCGGCTTCGCGCTGCATCACGGTGGCGGCGTTATTGCTGGAAGAGCGCGTTTCCGGCTTGACCTCGCGCAGCTCGATGCGCAGCTCGGGCGGCATGCGCTTGGCGTATTCGCTGAAGCCGGTTTCGATCCAGCCGGGCATCTTGTGGCCGACGGCCACGATCACCAGTTGCATGGGTCAGACGATGCGGTAATGCGGCGCGGCCGCCGGACTGACGCCCAACGGCCGCGCACCGGACTCAGGCCGAGCGCGTGGCGCGCTTGCGCGCGGCCGGCTTGGCTGCGGCGGTCTTGGCCGGTGCCTTCTTGGCCGGGGCCTTCTTTGCCGCGGTCTTGGTGGCGGTCTTGCGCGCGGCGGTGCCGGCGGCGGTCTTGCGCGGCGCGGCGGCGCGGGTGCCGGCGGTCTTGCCGGCCGGGGTCTTGGCGGCGCTCTTGCGGGCCGGCTTGCGGATGGTGGCGATGGCGTCCGCGTCGGTGTCCTCGTGGCCCATCGGCGGCGACGGCTCCTTCATGCCTTCGGGCAGGCGCGCCAGCGCCGGGCGCAGGTTGCTGGCGCGGCGCACCGTGCGCACCGGGGCCTCGTCTTCGTCTTCGTCCATGGGCTCGCTGGCCTTGGCCAGGCGGGCGCCGGCGGCCAGCTTCATGCGCACCGGCTTGTCGCCCCAGATCTCTTCGAGGTTGTAGTACAGGCGCAGTTGCGGCTGCAGGATGTGGACCACGGCGTCGCCGCAGTCGACCAGCACCCATTCGCCGGTTTCCAGGCCTTCGACCGCCACGATATGGCCGCCCGCTTCCTTGACCGTATCCCGCACCGACGCTGCCAGCGCCTTGGTCTGGCGGTTGGATGTGCCGCTGGCAATCACCACCCGGTCGAACAGTTCCGTCAGGTGGCTGGTGTCGTACACCTTGATGTCCTGCGCTTTGACATCCTCGAGGCCGTCGACGATGGCGCGTTGCAGTTTACGAATATCCATGGGTGTCTTCTTGTTCAGCTCAGATCGGTTTGGGGGTGGGCGCGGGGTCGATGCAACCCTGGTCATGCCCGGGCCGGGGCGTTGCGGTACAGCCCGTGGCTGGCAATGTAGTGTGCCACGCCGGGCGGCAATTGGTCATCTGCCGGCTCGCCGGCTGCCAGCCGCTGGCGCAGATGGGTGGAAGAGAGGTCGACGGCGAGCGTCTGGTCGATCCACATCCGGCCGGAGGGCGTGCATTGTATCAGGTGCGTGTCGGCCTGGCGCTCGGCCAGCGCGGCCAGCACCGGGCCCTCCAGCGCCGCCAGCGCAAAGCGCGGCCGTGTTGCGGTGCACAGGTGCACGTGCGCGAACAGTTCCTGCCAGCCATGCCAGGTGTGCAGGCGCAGCAGCTGGTCGGCGCCCATCAGCCAGCACAGCGAGGCCTCGGGGCCGTATTCGTCGCGCAGCTGGCGCACCGTGTCGATGGTGTAGCTGGGGCCGGCGCGATCCACCTCCATGCGGCTGACGCGGACTTTGGCGCCGCTGTCGCCGAGCGCAGCGGCGGCCAGCTCGGTCATCGCCAGGCGGTCGGCGGCCGGGGTCACGTCGTCGCCTTTCTGCCAGGACTGGCCGGTGGGAATCCATACCAGCTCGTCCAGGCCCAGATGGTCGATGCACAGACGCGCCAGCGCCAGATGGCCGACGTGGGGCGGATCGAAGGTGCCGCCCAGGATACCCAGGCGGTAGGGGCGGTCGGCGCCGGGCTGTGGCGACGCGCCCGCGTCGGCGGCGGGCATGCGGGATTGCGCGGGATGGGCCATGGGTCAGCCGTCAGGCCCAGTCGCGCGCCGGCAGGAAATCGGTGTACAGCGCCGCTTCGGGGCTGCCCGGTTCCGGTTGCCAGTCATAGCGCCAGGCGGCCAGCGGCGGCATCGACATCAGGATGGACTCGGCGCGCCCGCCCGATTGCAGGCCGAACAGCGTGCCGCGGTCGAACACCAGGTTGAATTCGACGTAGCGCCCGCGCCGGTAGGCCTGGAAATCGCGCTCGCGCTCGCCGTAGGGCATGTCCTTGCGGCCCTGCAGGATCGGCAGGTAGGCCTCCAGGAAGGCGTCGCCGACCGCCTGCATCATGGCGAAGCTGCGCTCGAAGCCGAGCGCGGAGAAGTCGTCGAAGAAGATCCCGCCGACGCCGCGCGCCTCGTTGCGGTGCTTCAGGAAGAAATACTCGTCGCACCACTGCTTGAAGCGCGGATACAGTTCGTCGCCGAAGGGCGCCAGCGCCTGCTGGCAGGTGCGGTGGAAGTGCGTGCAGTCACCGGCGTTGCCGTAGTAGGGCGTCAGGTCCATGCCGCCACCGAACCACCAGACCGGCTCCGCCCCCGGCTTGAGCGCCAGGAAGCAGCGCACGTTCATATGCACCGTCGGCACATGGGGATTGCGCGGATGGAACACCAGCGACACGCCCATGGCCTCGAAGCTGCGCCCCGCCAGTTCGGGACGGTTGGCCGTGGCCGACGGCGGCAGGGTGTCGCCGCTGACATGCGAGAAGCCCACGCCGGCGCGTTCCATCACCGCGCCGCCTTCCAGGATGCGGGTGCGGCCGCTGCCGCGCAGGCGTTCGGTGGGCGGTTTCTCCCAGGCGTCGGTCAGGAACGGCTGGCCGTCGATGGCACCGATGGCATCGGTGATGCGGTCTTGCAGACCGAGCAGATAGGCACGGACTGCCTGGGAATCGATCATGGTTGGCTGAATCGGATAAACCGACGAATGGACCGGCCGGATGGCACTCCGGCAGCCAGTCGGCTGCCGGGTACGTCACAGCATTGTCACGATTGTACCGGCTGGGCGGCCGCTTGGTCGCCCGGGGCCGGCGGCGGCCAGTCAGCGCTTGATGGCGCGGTAGCCGATGTCGGTGCGGTATTGCATGCCGTCGAAGCGGATCTGCTCGACCGCGGCATAGGCGGCGCGCTGCGCGGCCTTGACGGTGTCGGCCAGGCCGACCACGCACAGCACGCGCCCGCCCGAGGTCAGCAGGGTGCCGTCCTTGAGCGTGGTGCCGGCGTGGAAGGTCACGCTGTCGTCGGTTTCGGCCGGGATGCCGGTGATGGCATCGCCCTTGCGCGGATCGTCCGGATAGCCGTGGGCCGCCATCACCACCCCCAGCGCGGTGCGGCGGTCCCAGTCCAGCTCGATGCTGTCGAGCTTGCCCGAGACCGCGGCTTCCATCACGTCGACCAGGTCGGTCTTCAGGCGCGCCAGGATCGGCTGGGTTTCCGGATCGCCCATGCGGCAGTTGAATTCCAGCGTCTTCGGGTTGCCGTCCTGGTCGATCATCAGGCCGGCGTACAGGAAGCCGGTGTACGGGATGCCGTCCTTCTCCATGCCGCGCACCGTCGGCAGGATGATCTCGCGCAGCGCGCGCGCGTGCAGCGCGGGCGTCACCACCGGCGCCGGCGAATACGCGCCCATGCCGCCGGTGTTGGGGCCGGCGTCGGCGTCGAGCAGGCGCTTGTGGTCCTGGCTGGTGGCCAGCGCCAGCACGTTCTTGCCGTCGACCAGCACGATGAAGCTGGCTTCCTCGCCCTCCAGGAATTCTTCGATCACCACGCGTGCGCCGGCGTCGCCCAGCTTGTTGCCGTCGAGCATCATGTCGACGGCCTGGTGCGCCTCTTCCAGCGTCATCGCCACCACCACGCCCTTGCCCGCGGCCAGGCCGTCGGCCTTGATCACGATCGGCGCGCCCTGCGCGTCGATGTAGGCGTGCGCCTGGGCGGCGTCGGCGAAGGTCTGGTAGGCGGCGGTGGGGATGCCGTGGCGCTGCATGAACGCCTTGGCGAAATCCTTGGACGATTCCAGTTGCGCCGCGGCCTGGGTGGGGCCGAAGATGCGCAGTCCCTTGGCGCGGAAGATGTCCACGATGCCGGCGGCCAGCGGGGCCTCGGGGCCGACCACGGTGAAAGCCACGCCCTCGCGCTCGGCAAACGCCGCGATGACCTCGGGATCGGTCAGCGGAACATTCTGCAGGCGCTTGTCGAGCGCGGTTCCGCCGTTGCCCGGGGCGACGTACACCACCTGCACCTTGGGTGACTGGGCCAATTTCCAGGCCAGCGCGTGTTCACGTCCACCCGAGCCGACAACCAATACTTTCATGATCCACTGCCAGAAAAGAAACGCATGCAAAAAGGCGGCAGCTGGGTCTTGTTGGCCGGGCTGCCGCCGTTGGGGAGCTTGTTACCGTTTTAGTCTTCGATCACCGCGTTGGTGAAGACTTCCTGCACGTCGTCCAGGTTTTCCAGGGCGTCGAGCAGTTTCTGCATCCTGGCCGCGTCGTCGCCGCTGAAGCTGACTTCGTTCTGCGGCTTCATCACCACGTCGGCAACTTCCGCCTTGAAGCCGGCGGCTTCCAGCGCGGACTTGACCGCGGAAAAATCGTTGGGCGGGCAGGTGACCTCGATCGAGCCGTCGTCGTTGGTGACGACATCGTCGGCGCCGGCTTCCAGCGCGGCTTCCATCAGCTTGTCTTCCGGCGTACCGGGAGCGAACAGGAACTGGCCGCAGTGGGTGAACATGAAGGCCACCGAGCCCTCGGTGCCCATGTTGCCGCCATGCTTGGAGAACGCGTGGCGCACTTCGGCCACGGTGCGGGTGCGGTTGTCGGTCAGGCAGTCGACGATGATCGCGGCGCCGCTCAGGCCGTAGCCCTCGTAGCGGATTTCCTCGTAGTTCACGCCTTCCAGGCCACCCACGCCGCGCTGGATCGCGCGCTGGATGTTGTCCTTGGGCATGTTGGCGTCCATGGCCTTGTCCATGGACAGGCGCAGGCGCGGGTTGGAGTCGGGATCACCGCCGCCGAGCTTGGCGGCCACGGTGATTTCCTTGATCAGGCGGGTCCAGATCTTGCCGCGCTTGGCGTCGGCGGCGGCTTTCTTGTGTTTGATATTGGCCCATTTCGAGTGACCGGCCATGATTCTCTCCGAAGCGGAATGCGGTGATCTGCGGTGATGTTGTGCGGGGTCGCCAGGCGCGCCGCGGCTGCATCGGCAAGGCGGGCGGGCGGCGCGCGCCAGGTGACGGGTATGCCTGGCGGCTGGCTATAATCAGCCCAGGATTTTATCACGCGGGCCTGCCCGCGCCGCCCGGACTCGCTCGACTCCCAACCGACCCTCACGGAATCCAGGAACATCATGGCCGACCCCATCCTCATCGCCAAGAATGCCGAACATGAACTGGTGCTGCTGCCGCAGATGGGCAACCGGCACGGGCTGATCACGGGAGCCACCGGCACCGGCAAGACCGTCACGCTGCAGACGCTGGCGCAAGGGTTCTCGCGCCTGGGCGTGCCGGTGTTCATGGCCGATGTCAAAGGTGACCTGACCGGCATTTCGCAGCCCGGCCAGCCGTCGGACAAGCTCAAGCAGCGGCTGGCCGACCTGAACCTGCCCGAGCCGGTGTGGGGCGGGTGCCCCACCGCGCTGTGGGACGTGTTCGGCGAGAAGGGCCACCCGGTGCGCGCCACGGTCTCGCACATGGGGCCGCTGCTGCTGTCGCGCATGCTGGAGCTGAACGACACGCAGCAGGGCGTGCTGAACCTGGTGTTCCGCATCGCCGACGCCAACGGCCTGCTGCTGCTCGACGCCAAGGACCTGCGCGCGATGCTGCAGTACGTCGGCGACAACGCCAGCCAGTTCACCACCGAATACGGCAATATCTCGGCCGCCTCGGTCGGCGCGATCCAGCGCGGGCTGATCGCGCTGGAGTCGCAGGGTGGCGATGTCTTCTTCGGCGAGCCCATGCTGAACCTTGAAGACTTCATCCAGACCGACAAGGGCCAGGGCGTGGTCAATATCCTGGCCGCGGACAAGCTGATGAACTCGCCGCGGCTGTACGCGACCTTCCTGCTGTGGATGCTGTCCGAACTGTTCGAAAAGCTGCCCGAGGCCGGCGACCTGGACAAGCCCAAGCTGGTGTTCTTCTTCGACGAGGCCCACCTGCTGTTCAACGATGCGCCCAAGGCGCTGCTCGACAAGATCGAGCAGGTGGTGCGCCTGGTGCGCTCCAAGGGCGTGGGCGTGTACTTCGTCACGCAGAACCCGGTCGATATCCCGGATACGGTGCTGGGGCAGCTGGGCAACCGCGTGCAGCATGCGCTGCGCGCCTTCACCCCGCGCGACCAGAAGGCGGTCAAGGTGGCGGCCACCACCATGCGCGCCAACCCGAAGCTGGACCTGGAAACCGCCATCGGCGAACTGGGCGTGGGCGAGGCGCTGGTGTCGTTCCTCGACGCCAAGGGCACGCCCTGCGTGACCGAGCGCGCCTGGGTGCTGGCGCCCGGCAGCCGCATCGGCCCGGCGACCGAGGACGAGCGCAGGCAGCTGATCGCCAGCTCGCTGGTGGCCGGCACGTACGAGCAGACCGTCGACCGCGAGTCCGCCTATGAAAAGCTGCGCGGCAGCGTGCCGACGGTGGCGAATGGCGGCAAGGGCGCGGGCGGCGCGCAGTCCGGGCAGCCGGCAGGCGAGCAGGACAGCGGCTGGCTCGGCACCGCCGGCGAAATCTTCGGCACGCTGACCAAGGGCACCGGCAAGAGCGGCCGCGGCGATTCGATCCTGGAATCGATGGCCAAGTCGGCCGCACGCACGGTCGGCTCGCAGGTCGGGCGCGAGCTGATTCGGGGCGTGCTGGGGAGTTTGCTGGGGAAGAAGAAGTAAGGAAGTCCGCCGGTTTGCTCCGCTCTCCCGCAGGGGAGGAGCGGAGCAAACCGGCGGTCATTCATGGGTCAGCGCCGCTGCGCCGCGTCGCGCGCCTTCGCCGCTTCACCATCCTCGCGCATCTTGCGCGCGAACATGCGGGCGAAGAACCAGCCCATGCCGATGATGAAGACGATCACGCCCAGGCTCATCAGCCCGGTGCTGGTACTGAACAGGATCTTGAAGGCTTCCATGCGTCGCTCCCTTGGTGTGGATGGTGGGGCGCGGCGTGGTTGCGCCGGCGCTTGCCGCCAGTGTAGGGAGCCGCTCGAGGCGGGCTATTGAGGCCGGTCAAGCGCCGGCCAGCCCGCCCACGCTCAGTTCTTGGTGCCGAACAGCCGGTCGCCGGCATCGCCCAGCCCGGGCACGATATACGCATCGGCGTCCAGGTGGCTGTCGAGCGAGGCGACGAACAGCTTCACCCCCGGATGCGCTTTCTGGAACACTTCCACGCCCTCGGGGGCGGCCACCAGCGCGACGAAGGTGATGGCCTCGTCCTTGACGCCGCGGCGCTTGAGCACCTCCACCGCGTGCGCGGCCGAATAGCCGGTGGCGACCATCGGATCGCACAGGATGAAGCTGCGGTCCTCCAGCGCGGGCAGGCGCACCAGGTATTCCACCGGGCGATGCTGCTCGTCGCGGTACACGCCGATATGGCCGATGCGCGCCGACGGGATCAGCTCGACCAGCCCGTCGCTCATGCCCACGCCCGCGCGCAGCACCGGCACGATGGTCAGCTTCTTGCCGGCGATCACCGGGGCGTCCAGCTCGACCAGCGGGGTTTCGATGCGGCGCGTGGTCAGCGGCAGGTTGCGGGTGATCTCGTAGCCCATCAGCAGCGTGATCTCGCGCAGCAGCTCGCGGAACGTGCGCGTCGACGTTTCCTTGTCGCGCATGTGCGAGAGCTTGTGCTGGATCAGCGGGTGGTCGAGGATGAAAAGGTTGGGAAAGCGCGGATCTTGTTTCATGGCTGGCGGCGAGGGCTCGGCGGGATGGCGAGTGAAGCGCGCGCGCGAGGCCGGTTGGGGCTCGCGCGCCGCGCCGTTGCAGCCGGATTGTAATGGAAGCGGGCCGCCGCGCCCCCACCGCGGCCCCACCGCGGCCCCACAGCCGCGCCATGACGCCTTCGGCTAGTCGAGCGCGCGGTCCTTCGACTCGATATCGACCAGGAAGATGGCCAGCGCCGCCACGGCCAGGAACGAGGACAGCAGCACCAGCGCCAGCGTGAACTGGCTGGCCATGATCGGCGCGATGATGGACGGGGCGAACAGGCCGCCGAAGCGCGCCATCGCACCCGCGGTGCCCATGCCGCTGGCGCGCAGGTCGGTCGGGTACACCTCGGGCGTGAAGGCGTACAGCGCGCCCCAGGTGCCGAGCAGCGAGAAGCTCATCAGCAGGGTCGAGCCGATCACCAGCGCCGGGGACTGGCCCAGGCTGTACAGCATGCAGCCCGCCGCGCTCAGCAGCAGGAAGCCGATCAGGGTCGGCTTGCGGCCCCAGCGCTCGACCCCGTGCGCGGCCAGCGCGAAGCCGGGCAGCTGCACCAGCGCCAGCACGATCAGGAACACCTGGCCGCGCATGAAGCCGAAGCCCTGGCCCGCCAGCTTCACCGGCAGGTAGACGAAGACTCCGTAATAGGCGATCGAGATCAGCATCCACGCCGCCAGCAGGCAGATGGTGCGGCGCCGGCAGCCGGCCGCGAACAGCGCGAACACCGATTTGCGCTCCATCTTCTGCGGCTGCAGCGCGCCGATCTCCACCGACACGCGGTTGGCCGCGGCCACCCGCTGCAGCACCGCGCGGGCCTCCTCCGAGCGTCCCGATTTATTCAGGTAGAGCGGCGACTCTGGCACGAAGAAGCGGAACACCACGCCGACCAGCGCCGGGATGCCGGTAACCAGGAAGATCAGCCGCCAGGCGTCGTCGCCGCGCGACACCGCGATCAGCGCCAGGATCGCCAGCAGGATGGTGCCGACCGCCCAGAACGACTCCAGCAGCACCAGCCAGCGGCCGCGCCGGTCCGACGGCAGGAACTCGGCCATCATGGTGTAGTCGACCGGCAGGGTGCCGCCGACGCCGATGCCGGTCAGGAAGCGCAACAGCAGCAGCCACTGGAAGTCCGGCGCGAAGGCCGAGGCAACGCCGCAGATCGCATCGATGATCACCGCCATCATCAGCACCGGACGGCGGCCGATGCGGTCGGCCAGCCGGCCGAACACGAAGGCGCCGATCAGCATGCCGACGAAGAACATGGTGCCGGTCTGCAGCGCCGTCGGCACCGGGATGCCGAAGGTTGCCGCAATCGACGGCGCGGTGAAGCCGATCGACAGCACCTGCATCGCGTCGGCAAGCCACACCAGGCCGAATATGACGAACAGCCGATACTGGAAGCGGCCGACGCCGGCCGCACGGATGCCTTGCTCGATCGTGATGGGGGGCGACGACGCTGCGCGCGCGCTGGGCTGGGGCGCCGAGCCCAGGGTTGCGTCCGGGATGGTCGTGGTGGCCATGGATGAAATGGATGACGACATGTTTGTCTACCTGTCTTTATAGGCTGGTTCTGGAACTCGGAAGCACGCGTGGAGCGAAGCAGCCCGGCACGTGATGCCAGCTGCTGCGGAATGCAGCGGCGCCGGCGTGACTGGCACGATTGGCGCCGCTCGGCGTCCCGGCGGGGGCGATGGCTTCCACCTGGCGAGGCTAGAACTAACCCGGTAGCACGCCTGCAACAGCTTCCTGGTACTGATACGTCATAGTCACTCCTGGTTGTCTACCCTTGGTTTGGTCAGGCCCGGTGTCCGGTGGTCTGGCGGAACTATGCAAGCCCCGCGCCAGGGCGTCCGGTGAGGTATCGGGCCGGTCTTATGGTTTTGTGTTCTTGTCCGCCGCTTGCGGCGCGCCGTCCTTGTGCGGGGAGGCACCGCTGCGTGCCTGCTGGCACTCATGTAGTGCGCACTACATGATCGTTCAGCGTAAGCTACATGAAACTGGCGGGCAAGGCCGAATTGCGTTTCTCTCCTCGGGGTTTTCCCGCGCGCTGGCCGGCTGGCGCAGGGTCGGTCACGCCCACGCGCCCGGCGCCGATGCGCAGGGCCTGCCAGCGTGGTGCACGGTGCTCCGGTGGTTCAGTGGACAGGCGCCGCGCGCAGCCGCGCGACGGTGTTCTCCAGGTCCTGCCATGCGGGTTTGTCGGGCGCAAAGCGCGCACGCAGGTACTGCGCCAGTTGCGCGATCTGCTGGTCGTCGAGCGTGTCGGCATAGCCAGGCATCGCGCCCAGCTCGCTGTTGGGCGGTGCCGGCATGCCGCGCAGCAACACCTGGATCACGTTGTCCGGCAGCTTGCTGTGCAGGTTGGTATTGAGCGCCAGCGACGGCTTCACGCCGAATTGCGCGATGCCCTGGTCGGACTGGTGGCAGACCGCGCAGGCGCTCTGGTACAGGCGTTCGGCGGGACCGCCCAGCGTGCGCGCGGCCTGCTGGCTGCGTTGTTCGACCTGCGCCGCCTGCGCCGCCAGCACCGACGGCGCCGGTGCGGGCGCGCCGAACGAGGCCACGTAATGCGCGATCGCGCGCACGTCGTCCTCGGGCAATTGCGCGAGTTCTTCCACCACCGGCGCCATCGGTCCCGCGGCGGCGCCATGGTGGGGCGCATAGCCGCCGCGCAGGTAAGTGAACAGCGCGGCCTCGGTCCACGGCACCGGCGCCTGCGACAGCGCGGTCAGCGCCGGCGCTTCCCAGCCTTCGGCGCTGCCGCCGGTCAGGTAGCGGCGCCCGCCTTGCTCGGCGCCGAGCGCGTTGCGCGGCGAATGGCAGGCGCTGCAGTGGCCCAGCCCCTCGGCCAGGTACGCGCCGCGATTCCATTGCGCCGAGCGCGACGGGTCCGGCGTAAAGCGTTTATTGCGATGGAACAGCAGGTTCCAGCCGGCCAGCAGCGGGCGCACGTTGAAGGGGAAGGCGAGCTGCGTCTGCGGCACCGCGGCGGTCACCGGCTCGGCCGACATCAGGTAGCCGTACAGCGCCTGCATGTCGCCATCGCTGATCTTGGCGAAGGCGGTGTACGGGAACGCCGGATACAGGCGCCGCCCGTCGCGGTGGATACCTTCGCGCATGGCGCGCTCGAAGGCGGCGAACGACCAGTTGCCGATGCCGGTCTGCACATCCGGCGTGATGTTGGTGCTGTAGACCGTGCCGAAGGGCGTTTCCAGCGGCAGGCCGCCGGCGTTCTTCGCGCCGCCCGGTGCGGTATGGCAGACCGCGCAGTCGCCGGCGGCGGCCACCAGCCGGCCGCGTTCGAGCGTGGCGGCGGAATAGAAGCCGGGCTCGGGCGGCGCCACCGGCGCGATCGGCGCGCGCCACGGCAACAGCGTGGCGCACACGCCGGCCGCGGCGGCCGCCGCCGCCGCGATCCAGCCGCGCTTCTTGCGTTTGTCGCCGGGACTTGCCTCGGCCAGTGCCAGGCGGATGCGTTCGGCGCTGAACGGTGGCTTGCGCAGGCGCACGCCGGTGGCATCGTAGATGGCATTGGCGACGGCGGCGGCCGCCGGCATCGAGTCCGTGGGGCCGGCAGCCAGCGCATCGTGCGTGGCCAGCGTGCCGGCCAGCCGCACTTCGGGCAGGGCCTGGGCCGGCACGGCGGGCAAGGTTTCCCCCGCAACACGCGCGTCGGCCGGCCAGGTGTCGAACCCCGGCGTGGCGGCGGTCAGCTGCAGCGCGGTTGCGGCCACGTCCCGCTCGATCGAGCGCGTCGTCGTGGCGGCTTGCGGTGGCGGCAGCGATTCGCTGTCATGCCCGACCGTGACGCGCGTGACGGCCAACTCGCCGGTGGTGCCGTCGACCTCGACCTCCGCAACCCACGCCGACCAGCTCTGGCCGGCGTCGTGGTCGATGGTGTGGGCATAGGCAAAGCCGCGGCCGCGTCGCACGTTGCCCGCGGCGGCGCTGGCGCGTGGCGCGGCGGCATTGGCGTCCGGGTCCCAGCCGGCGCGCTCAGCCACCTGCCGCACCAGCGCCGCGCCGCGCGGGTCGTGCAGATGCGCGAGGCGCAGCGCCACCGGGTCGGCGTCGCTGGCGGCGGCAAGCTCGTCGAGATGGGATTCGCGCGCGAACACCTGCGCGCGGGCTGCCGTCAGCGGCGCGGCTGCGAATGCAGCCGGGTCACCGGACACGGCGAGCTCGACATGGGGGATGCCATACGGCGGCAGCGCAGCGTCGCCGCCATGCCCCGCATCAAGGCGGTCCGTCACCGGCGCCGGCGTATGCGTCAGCCACAGCGCCAGCGGTGAAGCCGGGGCCGTGGCGCCGGACAGCGTGGCGGCGTAGGCGTCGACGGTGGCGCCGGTGCGGGCGCTATCGATGCGGAGATCGAACGCGGCATCGGCCAGGCCCACCTCGGCGGCGCGCAGCCGGCGCACCACCGGTTGCCCGCTGGCGTGCGCCAGCAGGGCCGCGTCGGCGGCAGCGTGCGGTGCCAGCAGCGCGGGGTCGGCGCGGTCGTGCGGGTCTTGCCAGCAGACCAGCAGCACTTGCATTGGCGCGATGCCCAGCAGCGCAGCGAGTTCGGCGCGCAGTGCGCCGGGGCGCGTGGCGGGCAGCCATACGGTCAGCATGCCGTCGCGCCAGTCGGCGACAACGGTGCAGCAGGCATCGTCGCGGCTGCCCGCCAGCGGCCACTGGTAATGCTGCGTGTGGGATACGCGGGCGTGTTTGAGCGCATCGGCGGCATCGCCGCGCTGCGCCAGCGTGTGGCGCGCCGCAGCGGTGGCGCCGGCGCGCGGCGGACCAGACCAGCGCGCCCGCAGCGCCCGCGCCGCGTCGGCGGCCTGGATGGCCGAAACCGCGGCCACGCCGGCAAAGCTGTTGCGGACCACCACCGCGCGGATGCCAGGCAGCGCCAGCGCGGCGTCGCGCTCGGCGTGCAGCAGGCGCGCCGCGAGCGGCTCGCCGCCCACCCAGCGCAGGCCCGGGGGTGTCAGTACATGGGCCACCAGGCAATCGGCGGCGCCCGGCGGGAGGCCGGCGGCCAGTGCCGTGGCCGGCGTCGCCGCTTGCACGATGCCGGCGCTCACGACGCCGCCCCTTGCGCGGCTTGTCGCTGCAGCACCGCGGCCCGCCTGACCGCGCGCACGATTTCCACATGCGTGCCGCAACGGCACAGGTTGAAGCGCAAGGCTTCGCGGATCTGCGCTTCGTCGGGGTCGGGGTTCTGCGCCAGCAGTGCCTTGGCGGTCATGATCATGCCGTTCAGGCAGTAGCCGCATTGCGCGGCCTGTTCTTCGATAAACGCCTGCTGCACGGGGTCGGGATGCTGTGCCGTACCCAGGCCCTCGAGCGTGGTCACCGCGTGGCCCACCGCGGCCCGGACCGGCAGCACGCACGAACGCGCGGGCAGGCCATCTACCAGCACCGTGCAGGCGCCGCACTGGCCCAGGCCGCAACCGTACTTGGGCCCGTTGCAGCACAGGTCGTTGCGCAGGATGTAGAGCAGCGGCGTGTCAGGCGCCACCTCGAGCGTGTGCTCGGCGTGGTTGACCTGCAGGGTCAGGGGGCGGGGCGTGTTCATCGGGGGCTGGGGGCGGTTTGAACATCACGCATCGCGGCGCCGCGCCCCATTCTTCGCGAGGGGCGGCGGCGGGCAGGGCGGTCAGGCGGTCAGGCGGCTTCGGACAGCGGCTTGCTCCCGGCCGACACCAGCGGCACGTTGAACACATCGTAGCCGAAACACCAGTCCGGGTTCTCGTTGCTGCGCAGCCAGGTGTTGTTGTGCGAAACCAGCTGGACCTTGCCGGCGCGCTCGGCGCGGTTGGCCTCGTACAGCGCGAAGGCGGCCGCGTAGTCGTCGGTGCCGGCTTCTGTGAAGCAGCGCGTCAGCATGGCGGCATCCTCGATCGCCATCGCGGCGCCCTGCGCCATGTGCGGCTTCATCGGGTGGCAGGCATCGCCCAGCAGCACCAGGCGGCCCCGGCTCCACAGCGGCAGCGGGTCGCGCTCCAGCAGCGGCCACTTGGTCACTTCGACCGTGCCTTCGATCAGCGATTGCACGCCTTCGTGCCAGCCGTCGAAGGCCGCGCGCATCTCTTCGATGCTGCTCGGCACCCAGCTCTTGCTCATGTCCCAATCGGGCTCGGGTACGCCGGTGACGTAGTAGATCTCGTCGAGCTTGCTGGTGTCGAAGTAGACCATCATGTGGCGGTCATCGGTCCACCACTTGGTGCAGCGCTCGTGCGTGAAGCCCTTGACGCGGGAGATCGGGAACACCGCGCGGTGCGCGACGTAGCCGGTGTACTTGGGCGGCTCGGCGCCCAGCAGGGTCTCGCGGATGCGCGAGTTGACGCCGTCGGCGCCGACCACGATATCGGCCTGTTCGACCGTGCCGTCGGTGAAGCGCAGCTGCACCACATCGCCCTGGTCGGTGACGCTTTCCAGCTTCTTGTTGAAGAACAGCGTGCCGGGTGCCACGGCGTCGGTCAGCAGCTTGTGGAAATCGCCGCGGTGCACGGTCAGGTAGCTGGCGCCGTAGTGCCGCACCGCATAGTCGCCCAGCGGGATCTGCGCGATCACTTCGCCGGTAAGGCCATCGCGGCTGTACCAGTAGTCGGGGTGGCAGCCCATGTCGTTGAGCGCGTCCTCGATGCCGATGCGCCGCATGATCTTCATCACGTTGGGCCCGACATGGATGCCCGCGCCCAGGCGCGAGAACGCCGGTGCCTGCTCATACAGCCTGACTTGGAAGCCGGCTCGCTGCAGCAGGGCGGCCGCGGCCGTCCCTCCGAGTCCGGCGCCGACAACTGCGATTCGCGGTTTGCCTTGCACGTTATTTCTCCTGGCAATGACACAAGGTCGATGGGGGCTGGGGCGGCCACGCGGCCGACCGTTGAAAACGAGTGTACACACTCAAAATATCGAGGTAAAGGCAAAATCAACCGAACCTATGGAAAACCCTGACGACCATGTGATGGATTTGCAATGATGCGCTGCAATGGCGAAATCATGCGCTAAAAGAGGGAGTCATGGATTAAGTATGCACTGAACGAGTGAACCGGTCCCGGTGCAGAATCTGTTTGCCTATATAAAGTGTGTACACTACAATCGTTCGCAGCATGCAGGCCTTGGGCCGATGCAGGCAGACCGAGAGCGCGACCCAAGCGCAACCAAGGGCAGACAAACAGATGACGGAGTCGACAGTGCAGAAAGTTTTCCGAATCGGCCAGATCGTGCCGAGCTCCAACACCACCATGGAAACCGAGATCCCGGCGATGCTGGCCGCGCGCCAGCTGGTGCGCCCGGAGCGCTTCACCTTCCACTCGAGCCGGATGCGGATGAAGAAGGTGGTCAAGGAAGAACTGGCCGCGATGGATGCCGAATCCGACCGCTGCGCGGTGGAGCTGAGCGACGCCCGCGTCGACGTGCTCGGCTACGCCTGCCTGGTGGCGATCATGGCGATGGGCCACGGCTACCACCGCGTCTCCGAGCAGCGCCTGCAGGCGCATACCGCCGCGAACGGCGGCGACGCACCCGTGATCACCAGCGCCGGCGCGCTGGTCGACGCGCTCAAGGTGATGGGCGCCAAGCGCATCGCGGTGGTGGCGCCGTACATGAAGCCGCTGACCGAACTGGTGGTGGACTACATCCGCAACGAAGGCTACGAGGTGGTCGACTACCGTGCGCTGGAGATCCCCGACAACCTGGAAGTCGGCCGCCACGATCCGGCGAAGCTGCCCGGGATCGTCGCGCAGATGAACACCGCCGATGCCGACGTGATCGTGCTGTCCGCCTGCGTGCAGATGCCGTCGCTGCCCGCGGTGGCCAAGGTCGAGGCCATGACCGGCAAGCCGGTCGTCACCGCCGCCGTTGCCACCACCTATGCGCTGCTCAAGCGCCTGGGGCTGGAGCCGGTGGTGCCGGGCGCCGGCGCGCTGCTGTCGGGCGCGTACTGAAGGGGCAGGCCATGGCAGACAGCACCTTTCTCTACGGCGCCCACGTCCACGCCAACGGCATCCGCCAGCACTACCTGCGCTATGGCGGGCAGGCGGGCGCGCGCGCGCAGCGCGATGCGGTCATCATCGTGCCGGGCATCACCAGCCCCGCGGTGACCTGGGGCTTTGTCGGCGAGCGCTTCGGGCAGCAGTTCGATACCTATGTGCTCGACGTGCGCGGCCGCGGCCTGTCGCAGGCCGGCCCGGAGCTGGACTACAGCCTCGATGCGCAGGCCGCCGACGTGGTGGCCCTGGCCGCCGCGCTGGGACTGCAGCGCTATGCCGTGGTCGGCCATTCGATGGGCGCGCGCATCGGCATCCGCGCCGCGCGCGAAAGGCCAGCGGGCCTGACGCGGCTGGTGCTGGTCGATCCGCCGGTATCCGGCCCGGGGCGCCGCGCCTACCCGTCGCAACTGCCGTGGTACATCGATTCGATCCGGCTGGCGCAGCAGGGCATCGACGCCGAAGGCATGCGCGCTTTCTGCCCGACCTGGACCGAAGACCAGCTGCGCCTGCGCGCGCAATGGCTGCATACCTGCGACGAGCGCGCGATCCTGGCCAGCTTCAACGGTTTCCATGAGGACGATATCCACGCCGACCTGCCGCGGGTCGCCGTGCCGACGCTGCTGATGACCGCCGGCCGCGGCGACGTGATCCGGGCGCAGGACGTGCAGGAGATGCGCACGCTGCTGCCAACCTTGCTGGTCGCGCACGTTGCCAACGCCGGCCACATGATCCCGTGGGACGACGAGGCCGGCTTCTACCGCGCCTTCGGCGATTTCCTCGGCGCGCCGCTGGACTGACAGGAGCCAACATGCCCGTAAGCGATTACGACCTGACGACAGCGTGGCAGCAGGTGCTGACGCTGTCGAAACTGCAGCCGGGACAGACCGTCACCGTGCTGACCGGCGCCGCCACGCATCCGCAGACGCTGCGCACGGCAATGGTGGCGGCGGCGTCGATGGGCGCCATCGTCAACCGGCTCGACCTGCCGCCGGTGAACGGCGAGAAGGCGCTGAGCCGCGATGCGCTGGCCTACCTCGGCACCACGCCGCTGACCGGCAATCCCGCGGCGATCGCCGCGCTGAAGGCGAGCGACCTGGTGCTGGACCTGATGACGCTGCTGTTCTCGCCCGAGCAGCACGAGATCCTGTCCGGCGGCACCAGGATCCTGCTGGCGGTGGAGCCGCCCGAAGTGCTGGCGCGGCTGGTGCCGACCGAGGCCGACCGCGCCCGCGTCAAGGCAGCCACGCAGCGGCTGGGCAAGGCGCGCGAGATGCATATCGTGTCCGACGCCGGCATGGACCTGCGCTGCCGCCTGGGGGAATTCCCCGCGATCAGCGAGTATGGCTTTGTCGACGAGCCCGGGCGCTGGGACCACTGGCCGAGCGGCTTCGTGCTGACCTGGCCCGACGAGGGCGGCACCGACGGCACCATCGTGCTCGACCGCGGCGACATCCTGCTGCCGATGAAGTCCTATCTCCAGGCGCCGATCCGCATCACGGTCGAGGCCGGCTACGTGCGCCGCATCGAAGGCGGCGTCGACGCCGAGCTGCTGGCCGACTACATGGCGTCGTTCAACGATCCGGAAGCGTATGCCATGTCGCATATCGGCTGGGGCCTGCAGCCGCGCGCGAGCTGGTCGGCGCTGGCGATGTACGACCGCGAGGCCACCATCGGCATGGATGCGCGCGCCTACGAGGGCAACTTCCTGTGCTCGTTCGGCCCCAACAACGAAGCCGGCGGCAGCCGCACCACCGCCTGCCATATCGATATCCCCGTGCGCCACTGCACCGTCAGCCTCGACGGCGAGCCGGTGGTGGTGCGCGGCAAGGTGATGGACGGGCACCATGCCCCGGCCGCATCGCTCTACAAGGCAGACAAGGACTCGCGCCATGGATGACGCAGTGCAGACTTACCAGCGCCAGGGTTTCGGCGCGGCGATGGAACTGAAGGCGCCGTACGGGCTGCTGATCATCGACTTCGTCAACGGCTTTGCCGATCCGGCGGTGTTCGGCGGCGGCAATATTCCCGAGGCCATCCGCAACACCCAGCCGCTGCTGCGTGCCGCGCGCGAACACGGCTGGCCGGTGGCGCACAGCCGCATCGTGTTCGCCGACGACGACAGCGACCACAACATCTTCACGCTGAAGGTGCCGGGCATGCTGACGCTGAAGGAAGATGGCCACAACAGCCAGATCGTGCCCGAGCTGGCGCCCGCGGCGGGCGAGCTGGTGGTGCGCAAGACGGTGCCGTCGGCGTTCTTCGGCACCTCGCTGGCGGCATGGCTGACGCAGCGCGGCGTGCAGACGCTGCTGGTGGCCGGCTGCGTCACCAGCGGCTGCGTGCGCGCCAGCGTGGTCGATGCGATGTCGCTGGGGTTCCGCCCGCTGGTGGTGTCGGATTGCGTGGGCGACCGCGCACTGGGGCCGCACGAGGCCAACCTGTTCGATATGGCGCAGAAGTACGCCACGGTGCTGCCGCGCGACGAGGCGCTGGCGCAGGTGGCAGGCGTGCGCGCCGCCGCCTGAGCCTGGCCGATGGCGCCCGTGCCGGCCTCAGCCCGCCGCCGCGCGCCTGCCGCGTGCCGCCTTGCTCGGCGCGGCGGCGCGTGGCACTTGCGCCGCCGGCACGGCGCCGGGCAAGGCCACCGTGCGCAGCACGGTCTGCTGGATCACATCGCGCCAGTGCGCCAGCGCGGGCGGGCTCATCATGGGCTCGCCCAGGAAGGCGCTGAGCGTATGATGGTTGGAGTTATAGAAGTAGCCGAGCGAAGCGATCACCATATACACGTCACGCGCCCCGGCGTCCGCGCGGAACCGTCCGGCGGCCTTGCCGCGCGCGAGGATGCCGTCGAGCACCGAGAGCGCGTAGCTGGAGATCTCGCGCAGCCGCACCGACTTCTTCGCGTGCCTGCCCTGGCTCATGTTCTCGCTGGTCAGGATGGCGACGAACTCGGGATGGTCCAGGTAATACTGCCAGACGAAATCGATCAGCTGCGACAGCGCGCGCACGGGGTCGGCGGCGTCGAGCTCATGCTCGAGCTGCTGCTCGGCCTGGTTGAGCTGCAGGTAGATGGTCTCCAGCACTTCGACGAACAGCTTCTCCTTGCTGCCGAAGTAGTAGTAGATCATCCGGTCGTAGGTCTTGGCCAGCGACGAGATGCGTTCGATGCGGCCGCCGTCGTAGCCGCGCTGGGCGAAGACCTTGATGGCAGCCTTGAGGATGCGCTCGCGGCTGTCCTGCGCCTGCCTGGCCCGGGTGCCGGCTGCCGCCCGCCGGGTGGCGGGCGCGGCCGCAGTCTTGGTGGTCATGGTGGGAGGTTCTGCTGTGTGCCTGTTGGCGCAGTATAACGGTGGCCGGATTTGGCTCGATCGGTGGCCCGATCGGTGGCCTGCTCGGCCAGCAGTGACGGAGAGAATGAAACGATGACGGCAACCCAGCTGCAACCCCCGGCACAGGCCGATGCCGCCACGCCGCGCGCGCTGCGGCTGGCGCTGCTGCAGGCCACCGGCGTGCTGCTGGTGACGCGCGCCCCGCAGCCGGCCGCGCGCCCGGCGCCGGGCCAGCCCGGCGCGGCGTCGGACTATGTGCCGGCGCTGCCGGACCTGTTTATCGCCGTGCGCGACAGCGGCGAGGTGCTCGCCTTCAACGGCCACGTCGACCTCGGCACCGGCATCCGCACCGCGCTGGCGCAGATCGTCGCCGAGGAACTCGATGTGCCGCTCGAGCACGTGCGCATGGTGCTGGGCCATACCGAGGCCACGCCCAACCAGGGCCCGACCATCGCCAGCGCATCGATCCAGATCTCGGCGCTGCCGCTGCGCCGCGCCGCTGCGCAGGCGCGCGCGTGGCTGCAGGCGCGCGCGGCACGGCGGCTGGGCGTGGACGCCGCCAGGCTGGAAGCGGCAGACGGCGTATTGCGCGTGCCCGGCACGCAGCTCAGCATCGCTTACGCGGCGCTGGTTGCCGGCGAGCACGTTGAGCTGCCGCTGGCCGAAGACGTGCCGACCAAGCCCGTCGACGCCTACCGCGTCGTCGGCCGCGCGGCGCCACGCGTCGATATCCCCGACAAGGCGCGCGGGGCGCTGACCTTTGTCCACGACGTGCGCGTGCCCGGCATGCTGCACGGCCGCGTGGTGCGCCCGCCGTATGCCGGGCGCGACAGCGGCGCCTTCGTCGGCAACAGCTTGCTGGCCGTCGACCGGGACTCGGTGCGCGACGTGCCCGGCCTGGTCGAGGTGGTGGTGCAGGGCGACTTCGTCGGCGTGGTCGCCGAGCGCGAGGAGTATGCGGTGCAGGCCGCGCGCCGGCTGCGCGTGCGCTGGAAGCCGGTGCCGCCGTTGCCCGCGCTGGACGATCCGGAGCCGGCGCTGCGCGCCAACCCGGCCACGCGGCGCGAACTGCTGAGCGAGGGCGAGTTGCCCGCCGGCGGCGCCGGCACGGTACTGCGGCGTCGCTACGTGTGGCCGTACCAGATGCACGGCTCGATCGGCCCGTCCTGCGCCGTGGCCGACTGGCACGAAGAGGGCCTGACAGTATGGTCCGGCACGCAGAACCCGCACATGCTGCGCATCGACCTGTCCCGGCTGTGCGGGCTGGGCGAAGACCGCATCGAGATCGTGCGCATGGAGGCCGCCGGCTGCTACGGCCGCAATTGCGCCGACGACGTCTGCGCCGACGCGGCGCTGCTGTCGCGCGCGGTGGGGCGGCCGGTGCGCGTGCAGCTGTCGCGCGAGCAGGAGCACTTGTGGGAGCCCAAGGGCGCGGCCCAGCTGATGGATGTCAGCGCCACGCTCGGCGCCGGCGGCGCGCTGCTCGGCTACGATTTCACCAGCCGCTATCCGTCCAACGACGCGCCCACGCTGGCGCTGGTGCTGACCGGTGCCGTCTCCAATGCCCCACGCATGCTGGAGATGGGCGACCGTACCGCGGTGCCGCCCTATGCCTATGCCGCGCGCCGTATCGGCTGCGACGACACGCCGGCGATCGTGCGCGCGTCGTGGCTGCGCGGCGTGTCGGCGCTGCCCAATGCATTCGCGCATGAGTGCGTGATCGACGAGCTGGCGCTGGCGGCGCGCGCCGACCCGGTCGATTTCCGCCTGCGGCACCTGCCTGACGAACGCGCCGCGGATTTGCTGCGGGCCGTCGCCGAGGCGGCGGGCTGGCAGCGCGGCGCGGCCGGATCGCGCGGCGTGCCGGATGCCGACGGGCGGCTGCGCGGACGGGGCGTGGCCTTCGCGCGCTATATCCACAGCCGCTTTCCCGGATTCGGCGCGGCCTGGGCCGCCTGGGTGGTGGACCTGTCCGTGGACGCGGGCACGGGCCGCATCGCCATCGACAAGGTGGTGGTGGGGCAGGACACCGGCATGGTCGTCAATCCCGACGGCGTGCGCCACCAGGTCCACGGCAATGTGGTGCAGACCCTCAGCCGCGTGCTGAAGGAGCAGGTCCGCTTCGATGCCGACGGTGTCGCCAGCCGCGAATGGGGCAGCTATCCGCTGCTGACCTTCCCGGAAATCCCGCCGATCGACGTGGTGCTGATGCCGCGCCAGTCAGAGCCGCCACTGGGCGCGGGCGAATCGGCCTCGCTGCCGGGCGCGCCGGCGATTGCCAATGCCTTGTTCGATGCGCTGGGGGTGCGCCTGCGCCGGCCGCCGTTCGTGCCGGAGACGGTGCTGGCGGCGATGGCATCAGGCAAAGGCTGATTGTGTACGCCCTCTCCCGCTTGCGGGAGAGGGGAGACAATCTGCGGCGCTAGCCTCCGTTCCCCTCGTCGATCTCGCTCATCTTGCGCAGCAGGTAGGTCACCGCCACGCGCTCGGCCGGATTCAGGCTGCCGAAGGTCTGCTCCGAGATCTCCTTCGCGAACGGCACGGTCTCGTCGATCAGGGCCAGCCCGGCGGGCGTGACCGTCACCACCACCTTGCGCCGGTCGTTGGGGTCATGCGAGACCGCGATCAGCTTGCGCGACTTGAGCCGGTCGATGATGCCGCGCACCGTGGCCTGGTCGATCGCGGTGGCGCGCACCACCTCGTTCATCGAACAAGGCTGCCGGTCGCGCACCGCGCACAGCACCACGAACTGCGCCGCGGTCAGCTGCGAATCGGGGATGGTCTGCTGGAAGATCGCCACATGGCGCTGGTAGGCGCGCCGCAGCAGGTGGCCCACCTGCTCGGTGAAGTCATAGTCGGCGGCGGGCTTGCCGGAAGGCGTGTCGGCGGGCTGGGGCACGAAGCAGGTGCGGTGGCTGGAGGTGACCCAGAGTATACCGAGGAAGGCCGCGGAACAGGGCGTGCGCGCGGCCGGGGCGGCGTCCGATGCCCTCGCGCCTTTTCGAATACAATCGTCGGGTCGTTTTGCGGGGCCGCCGTGCCGGTCCGCTTTCCCCCGTATTCTTCGTGCCCGCCTCCCAGAAGTCTCTCGCCGTGCCCGCCGCGCTGCCGTCGCCGCAGCGCTCGGGCCTTGTCATCGCCGCCGTGGGCGCGGTGCTGTTCTCGGCCAAGGCGATCGTCGCCAAGCTGATGTACCGCTACAACGTCGATGCCGTGATGGTGATCACGCTGCGCATGCTGTTCGCGGTGCCGCTGTTCATGGCGATCGGCTGGTGGCAGTCGCGCCGGCTGGCGCCGCTGTCGTGGGCGGACCGGGGCCGGGTGGTGTTTCTCGGCTTTATCGGCTACTACCTGTCCAGCTTCCTGGACTTCATCGGCCTGCAGTACATCACCGCCGGACTGGAGCGGCTGATCCTGTTCCTGACGCCGTCGTTCGTGCTGCTGACTACCGCGCTGCTGTTGCGCCGGCCGATCGGCAGGCACCAGTGGCTGTCGCTGCTGCTGGCCTATGCCGGCATCGTGCTGGTGTTCGCGCATGACCTCGATGTCAGCGGCAGCCAGGTGTGGCTGGGCGGCGCGCTGGTGCTGGGCAGCGCCATCACCTATGGTATCTACCTGATCCTGAGCGGCGAGCTGGTCCAGCGCATCGGCTCGCTGCGGCTGGTGGCGTATGCCATGTGTGTGTCGACCGCCTGTTGCGTGATCCAGTACCTGGTGCTGGGCCGGCCGCTGGCGGAACTGGCGCAGCCGGCGCCGGTGATGTGGCTGTCGCTGGTCAACGCGGTGTTCTGCACCGTGCTGCCGGTGTCGCTGACCATGGTGGCGGTGTCGCGCATCGGTGCGCCGATGGCGTCGCAGGCCGGCATGATCGGCCCGGTGTCGACGCTGCTGCTGGCCTTCTGGCTGCTGGGCGAGCCTGTCAGCGGCGTGCAGCTGGCCGGCAGCGCGCTGGTGATGGGCGGCATGTACTTGCTGTCGGCAAGGAAAAGCTGATTCGGGCCGGCCCGGAGGCGGGCCGGTCACAGACAACAGACAAGGGAGAAACACATGGATCTGGGACTGCGCGGCAAGCATGCGCTGGTATGCGGCGCCAGCAAGGGCCTGGGCTTCGCCTGCGCCGATGCGCTGGCGGCCGAGGGCGTCGACGTGGTGATCGTGGCGCGCGGCGCCGAGGCGCTGGAAAAGGCCGCGGCCGACCTGCGCGCGCGCCACGGCCGCCGCGTGATCGCGGTGGCAACCGACATCACCACGCCCGAGGGCCGCAAGGCGGCGCTCGACGCCGCCGCCAAGCTCGGCGATCTGGACATCCTGGTCAACAACGCCGGCGGCCCGCCGCCGGGCAATTTCCGCGACTGGGAGCGCAGCGACTGGCTGGCCGCGCTCGACGCCAACATGCTGACCCCGATCGAGCTGATCAAGGCCACCGTCGACGGCATGATCGCGCGCAAGTGGGGCCGCATCATCAATATCACCAGCGGCGCGGTCAAGGCGCCGATCGATGTGCTGGGCCTGTCCAACGGCGCGCGCTCCGGCCTGACCGGCTTCGTTGCCGGCGTCGCGCGCGAAGTGGCGCAGCACGGCGTCACCATCAACAACCTGCTGCCGGGACCGTTCAATACCGACCGCCTGTTCAAGACCATGGAGGGCGGCGCGAAGAAGGCCGGCCTGAGCATCGAGGAAGTGGCGCAGCGCCGCGCCGCGGCCAACCCGTCGCGCCGCTTCGGCGAGCCGGCCGAGTTCGGCGCCACCTGCGCCTTCCTGTGCAGCCGCCATGCCGGCTACATCACCGGCCAGAACATCCTGCTCGACGGCGGCGCCTTCCCTGGCACGTTCTGATCCGCAGTGTCCTGACGTTACCCGTACCCCGCAAAAGGAAGAAGGAAGCCTTGATGACCCGGCCCCCTGTGCCCCGTATAGCGCTGATCGCCCATGACCACAAGAAGGACGACATCGTCGCCTTCGCCGCGCGCCATCGCGCCTTTCTGTCGCAGTGCGAACTGCTTGCCACCGGTACCACCGGCGGGCGCCTGATCGACGAAGTCGGGCTCGACGTTACGCGCATGCTGTCGGGCCCGTGGGGCGGCGACCTGCAGATCGGCGCGCAGCTGGCCGAAGGGCGCGTCAGCGCGGTGGTGTTCCTGCGCGACCCGATGACGCCGCAGCCGCACGAACCCGATATCAACGCGCTGGTGCGCGCCTGCGACGTGCACAACGTGCCGTGCGCGACCAACGTGGCCAGCGCCGAGCTGCTGCTGGCAGGGCTTGCGCGCGAGAACGGCGCGGCGCAGGCCGGCTGAAATTCCCCGCATTCCCGATCGATGCCTCACCAAAACAAGGAGCGACGCAGATGAGCAAAGCCATCCGGATCGAGCAGACCGGCGGTCCTGAAGTCATGCAGTGGGTCGATGTACAGGTGGGCGAACCCGGCCCCGGCGAGGTGCGCGTGCGCCACGAGGCGGTGGGCCTGAACTATATCGATGTCTATTTCCGCACCGGGCTGTACAAGCAGCCGCTGCCGGGCGGGCTGGGCATGGAAGGCGCCGGCGTGGTCGAGGCGGTGGGCGAGGGCGTGCGCCACGTTGCCGTGGGCGACCGCGTGGCCTATGCCGGCCGTCCCACCGGCGCCTATGCGCAGGTGCGGGTAATGCCGGCCGACATCGTGGTGCGGCTGCCCGATGCGATCCCGTTCGACACCGCCGCGGCGATGATGCTGCAGGGGCTGACGGCGCAGTACCTGATCCGCGACAGCTACAAGGTGCAGCCGGGCGACACCGTGCTGCTGCACGCGGCCGCGGGCGGCGTCGGGCTGATCGCGTGCCAGTGGCTGAAGGCGCTGGGCGTGACCGTGATCGGCACCGTGGGCAGCGACGAGAAGGCCGAACTGGCGCGCGCCAACGGCTGCGCCCACACCATCGTCTATACGCGCGAGTCGTTCGTGGAGCGGGTCAGGGAGATCACCAACGGCAAGGGCGTGCCGGCGGTCTATGACTCGATCGGCGCGGATACTTTCCGCGGCTCGCTCGACTGCCTGGCGCCGCGCGGCACCATGGTCAGCTTCGGCAACGCCTCGGGTCCGGTGCCGCCGTTCGACCTGTCGGTGCTGGGCAACAAGGGCTCGCTGCGGCTGACGCGGCCGACGCTGATGACTTACGTGGTGCACCGCGAACTGCTCGAGCCGATGGTGGCCGACCTGTTCGACGCCGTCACCACCGGCAAGGTCAAGGTCGATATCCGCCAGCGCTACGCGCTGTCCGAAGTGGCGCAGGCGCACCGCGACCTGGAAGCGCGCAAGACCACCGGCTCGACCATTCTGCTGCCGAACTGAAAGCGGTTTCGCGCGGGCATGAAAAATCCCCGGGGCACCGAGTGTCCCGGGGATTTTTTTGTTGGCGGCTTCAGTGCGGCCGGACCGTGGTAGCGGTGGCGCGCGCCTGCGCCTGGCGCAGGATATGCGGTGGCAGGCGCTTGAGGATCAGGTGCACCGCGAGCGGGATCAGCACCACGTCATCGACCAGCCCCAGGCCCGCAACCACATCGGGCACCAGGTCGATCGGCGAGATCGCGTAGAACAGCAGGCCGATGGCGGCGGGCTTGAGCCACGCCGGCGCGTCCGGATGACGCAGCGCGTACCAGAACAGGCGGCCGTCGCGGCGAACCAGCGTCCACAGGGCCGAAAAACGCTTCAACATGAGAGGCCTCCTTCACATGGCGGGCGCCTGACACTGGCGCATACGCAAGGAGATTGGGCCGGTGTGGCGGGCTTCAAGTTCCGCGGGTGCGGGGAGATGCCTTGGAGGCTGCCCCCGCTGCGGTTTGCTCTCCTCTCCCCATGAAGGGAAGAGGGAGCACAGGGCCCGGACAAGCTCGGGCGGCGATGGCGCGGTTTAGCCCGGAATCTTCCCTTCCACGCCCTCGACATAGAACTTCACGCCGTGCAGGAATTTGTCGTCCGCGACCTGGTCCTTGGCCAGCTGTTCCTTGCCGGTGTTGTCCTTGATCGGGCCCTTCCAGATCGGCGCGGTGCCGTCGATGATGCCCTTCTTGCGTTCGTCGACCAGGGCCTTGACCTCAGCCGGCACGTCGGCGTTGTAGCTCTTCAGGTCGATCATGCCTTCCTTCAGGCCCCACCACGTGGTGCTGTTCTTCCACTGGTTGTTCAGCACGTCTTCCACCACCTTGTTGTAGTAGACGCCCCACGAGATCACCGACGCGGCCAGGTGGGCCTTGTCGCCGAACTTGGTCATGTCGCTGTCCCAGCCGAAGGCATGCACGCCTTTTTCCTGCGCGGTCTGCACCACGGCGGCGGAGTCGGTGTTCTGCATCAGCATGTCGACGCCCTGGCCGATCAGCGTGGTCGCGGCTTCGCGTTCCTTGCCCGGATCGAACCACTTGTTGACCCACACCACCTTGACCGTGGCGTTCGGGTTGACGCTGCGCGCGCCCAGCGTGAACGAGTCGATATTGCGGATCACCTCGGGGATGGGCACCGACGCCACCACGCCCATCTTGCCGGTCTTGCTCATCTTGCCGGCGACCACGCCTGCCAGGTAGGCGCCCTCATAGGTGCGCACGTCGTACTGGGCCAGGTTGTCGGCGGTCTTGAAGCCGGTGGCGTGCTCGAACTTCACGTCCGGGAATTCCTTCGCCACCTTGAGCATCGACTCCATGTAGCCGAAGGTGGTGCCGAAGATCAGCTTGTTGCCCTGGCTGGCCAGGTCGCGGAACACGCGCTCGGCGTCGGCGGCGGATTCGGGCACGTTCTCGACGAAGGTGGTCTTGACCTTGTTGCCGAACTTCTCTTCGACCGCCTTGCGGCCGTTGTCATGCGCGAAGGTCCAGCCGGCATCGCCGACCGGGCCGATATAGACGAACGCGACCTTGAGCGGCTCGGCCGCCTGCCCGGCGGCGGGCGCGGAAGCGGCACCGGCGGGTTCGGCGGGCTTGTCGGCCTCTTTCTTGCCGCAGCCGGCCAGGGCCAGCACTGCGGTGGCGGCCAGCGCCGCCAGGGTCTTCCTGCGCGTGACGATCATGATTTCTCCTTTTGTGAATGGTTGATAGCTCGGGGATTTCCGTCAGAAAATCGATCAGGCGTTGCCGGGGCGGAACGGCTTGCCCAGCGACGCCGGCATGTTCAGGCGTATCCACGCCGGATTGCGCGAGATCAGCGCCAGCACCACGATGGTGGCGGCGTAGGGCAGCATCGACAGGAACTGCGACGGCACCGACACGCCCACGCCTTGCAGGTAGAACTGCAGGATGGTCACGGCGCCGAACAGCCACGCGCCCACCAGCACGCGGCCCGGGCGCCAGGTGGCAAAGGTGGTCAGCGCCAGCGCGATCCAGCCGCGGCCCGCCACCAGGTTCTCGACCCACATCGGGGTATAGACCAGCGACAGGTAGGCGCCCGCCAGCCCGCAGCAGGCGCCGCCGAACAGCAGCGCGCCGAAGCGGATGGTGCGCACGGGGTAGCCCAGCGCGTGCGCGGATTCCGGCGATTCGCCGATCGCGCGCAGCGTCAGCCCGGCGCGCGTGCGGAACAGGAACCACATGATGGCGAAGCACAGCAGCAGGCTGAAATACACCATCCAGTGATGCTGGAAGAACGCCGGACCGACGAAGGGCAGCTCGGCCAGTCCCGGCACGGCCTTGGCCTGCGCCGGCATGGCGTAGCCGACGAAGCGCTGGCCCATGAAGGCCGACAGGCCGGTGCCGAAGATCGACAGCGCCAGCCCGGTGGCGACCTGGTTGGTGGCCAGCACCAGCGCCAGCCACGAGAACAGCGTGGCCATGAGCATGCCGGCCAGGGCGCCGGCGGCAAAGCCGAGCAGCGGCGACTGGGTCTGGTAGCCGACCATGAAGCCGGCCACGGCGGCGACCAGCATCATGCCTTCGGCGCCCAGGTTGAGCACGCCCGAGCGTTCGTTGATCAGCAGGCCCAGCGCCGCCAGCAGCAGCGGCGTGCCGGCGTTGATGGCGGTGGCGATGAGGGGGGCGAGTTGTTCCATGTTCTTGGTGTGCTCCGCTCAGGCCGTGGTGGCGCGCCAGCGCAGCCGGTTGTCGATCAGCGTGTCGCACGCCAGCAGGAAGAACAGCAGCATGCCCTGGAACACCCAGCCGATGGCCGAAGGCAGGCCCAGCCGCGACTGCGCCATCTCGCCGCCGATATAGAACAGCGACATCATGATGCCGCCGAACACGGTGCCGACCGGATGCAGCCGGCCGATAAAGGCGACGATGATGGCGGTGAAGCCATAGCCCGGCGAGATCGACGGCAGCAGTTGCCCGATCGGCCCGACCACTTCGAACGCGCCCGCCAGGCCGGCGGTGGCGCCGGAGATCAGCAAGGCGCTCCACAGCGCGCTGCGCGCCGAGAAGCCCGCATAGCGCGCCGCCGCCGGCGCGGTGCCGCCGACCTGCAGCCGGTAGCCGGCGAAGCTGCGGAACACGAACACCGTCATCACCGCCACCAGCACCAGCATCACCACAAAGCCGGCATGCAGCCGCGAGCCCGACATCAGGTTGGGCAGCAGGTATTCGGACGAGAACACCTTCGATTGCGGGAAGTTCATGCCGTTGGGATCCTTCAGCGGCCCGTTGACCACCCACAGCAGCAGCTGCTGCGCGATATAGGTCAGCATCAGCGAGACCAGGATCTCGTTGGCGTTGAAGCGGTCCTTGAGCAGCGCGGTGAGCGACGCCCACGCCATGCCGCCGGCGATGCCGGCCAGCGACGCCAGCACCAGCACCACGGTGCCGTTCATCGCTTGTCCCGGCACATCGAAATACAGCACCGCCGCGCCGGCGCAGATGCCGCCGGCAATCAGCTGGCCGTCGGCGCCGATATTCCACACGTTGGCGCGGTAGCACACCGACAGGCCCAGTGCGCACAGCACCAGCGGCACGGTCTTGAGCAGCACCTCGCCGATCGCGCGCTTGTCGCGCAGCGGATCGGCCAGGAACACCTTGAGCGCGGCCACGGGATCCTTGCCGAGCGCCAGGAACAGCAGTGACCCGAACAGCAGCGTCAGCGCCAGCGCCAGCACCGGCGAGGCGTAGGCCATCGCGCGCGAGGGCATGCCGCGCGGCGCCAGCGTGAGGGGGGAACGGGGCATCAGGGTGCGCACATCAGCCATGGCTTGCGACCTCCGTGCCGGCATGGGCCCGGGCCGGGCCGCCTTCCCACAAGCCGCTCATCCACAGCCCGACCTGCTCGCGCGTGGCGGTCTCGGTCGCCACCGACGGCGACAGCCGCCCCTTGGCGATCACGTGCAGCCGGTCGCAGATCGCGAACAGCTCGTCGAGCTCTTCCGACACCACCAGGATGGCGCAGCCGGTGGCCTTCAGCGCCAGGATCTCGTTGTGGATCTGCGCCGCGGCGCCGACGTCCACGCCCCAGGTGGGTTGCGCCACGATCAGCACCTTCGGGCCGCTTTCGATTTCGCGCCCGACAATGAACTTCTGCAGGTTGCCGCCCGACAGGCTGCGCGCCAGCGCCTGCGGCCCGCTGGCCTTGACGCGGAAGCGGCCGATCACCGCCGACGCCAGCCCGCTGGCGGCAGCGGGGGAGATCATGCCTTGCCGGACATAGGGCGGGGCCTGGTGCGACAACAGGATATTGGTGGCCAGGCTCATGCCCGGCACCGCGCCGCGGCCCAGGCGCTCTTCCGGCACGAAGGCCAGCCCGGCGCGGCGGCGCTGGCGCGCATCGAGGCGGCCCGCCGGCTTGCCAGCGAGCTGCACCGAGGTGGCGTCGGCGCGCGTGTCCTCGCCGGACAGCGCCGCCAGCAACTCCTGCTGGCCGTTGCCCGAGACCCCGGCAATGCCGACGATCTCGCCCGCGTGGACATCGAGCGAAACCTGGCTCAACTCGGTCGCGAACGCGTGTGCGCGCGGCAGCGACAGGCCCTGCACGCTCAGCCGCACCGGGCCGCGCTGCGCGGCCACGCGCGGCTCGCGCGGCGGCTCGCCGCCGATCATCAGGCGCGACAGCGACGCCGCGGTTTCCTGGCGCGGATCGCACACGCCGGTGACCTTGCCCATGCGCATCACGGTGGCGTGATGGCACAGCGCGCGGATCTCGTCGAGCTTGTGGCTGATGTAGAGGATGCTGGTGCCTTCGGCGGCCAGCTGGCGCAGCGTGACGAACAGCGTTTCCACCGCCTGCGGCGTCAGCACCGAGGTGGGCTCGTCCAGGATCAGCAGTTGCGGGCTGGCCAGCAGCGCGCGCACGATCTCGACGCGCTGGCGCTCGCCCACCGACAGCGTGTGCACATGGCGGTTCGGCTCCAGCGGCAGGCCGTAGCGTTCGGCGGTGGCGCGGATGCGCTCGGCCAGCTGCTTCATGTTGCCCTGCTGCGCGGCCGGCAGGCCCAACGCGATGTTCTCCGTCACGGTCAGCGTGTCGAACAGCGAGAAATGCTGGAACACCATGGCGATGCCCAGGTTGCGGGCGTCGTGCGGGCTGCCGATACTGACCGGCGCCCCGTTGAAGTGCATCTCGCCGGCATCCGGACGGACGGCGCCGAAAATGATCTTCATCAGGGTGGACTTGCCGGCGCCGTTTTCACCCAGCACGGCATGGATCTCGCCGGGTGCAACGCTGAGGCTGACGTCGTCGTTGGCGACGACGCCCGGGTAACGCTTGCTGATATGGGCCAGCGCCAACCGGGGAGGGAGTTGTGATGTCACTGAGGCGGCTCGGGTTGTTGTTGTGGCAGCAACGGGGATGCGTCAAAGCGCGGCAGTGCGTGGCGCAGCATCGCCGCGACGCATTGCAGCATTCATCATGGGTTCGTGATGCCGGATATTGGTGACGAATTATATAAGTGTGCGGGGTCCCGGAAGGCCCGAATCGGGCCGGTGTCCAGTCTGTGCAACGGTTGGCGGGTGGTTGCAAGTCGCATGCCGGCGGCAGCACGAAAAAAACCGCCGCCTCCTTGCCGGAGGCGGCGGTCTTGTGACGCTGCGAGCAGACCGTACGCGGATTACGCGCCCGTAGCAGTCGCGAACCGCCCGTCGCGGAAATCCGCCAGGGTCTGGTAGATCTGCTCCTGCGTGTTCATCACGAACGGGCCGTATTGCGCGATCGGCTCGTTCAGCGGGCGGCCGGCGATCAGCAGGAAGCGCGCGTCGGCCTCGGCCCTGACGATGACGCCGTCAGCCTGGCCGGCGTTGTCCAGCACGCCCATGCGCTGCGCCTCGACCACGGCGCGGTCATCGCCCGCGCCGACCGAGACTTCGCCCCGGTACACGTAAATAAAGGCGTTGTGCCCGGCCGGCAGCGCCTGCGCGAAGTCCTGGCCGGCCGGCAGCTCAACGTCCAGGTAGACCGGCTCGGTCACCGGGCGCGTGATCGCGCCCGCCACGCCATGGCTGGCACCGGCCAGCACGCGCACCGTGGCGCCATGCTCCAGCCCCACCGTCGGAATCTCGGCGGCGGGCAGGTCGCGGTACCACGGCGCCGTCATCTTGTCGGCGGCCGGCAGGTTCAGCCACAGCTGGAAGCCTTCCATGCGGCCGTCTTCCTGCTCGGGCATTTCCGAGTGGACCACGCCCGCACCCGCCACCATCCACTGCGCGCCGCCGTTCTGCAGCAGGCCCTCGTTGCCGGCGCTGTCGCGATGGCGCATGCGCCCGGCCAGCATGTAGGTGATGGTCTCGAAGCCGCGGTGCGGGTGATCGGGGAAGCCGCCGATGTAGTCGTCCTTGCTGTCGGTGCCGAAGGCATCGAGCATCAGGAACGGGTCCAGCCGGCGCTGCAGGTTCTGCGTCAGCACGCGCGTCAGCTTGACGCCGGCGCCATCCGAGGTGGCGATGCCGCGCACCACGCGGTCGACGGTGCGCGAGCGCTGCACGCTTTCCGCGGCGGTGGCCGGAACGGTGGCGATGCTACGGGTATCCATGTCTTGCTCCTGTGGGGCGGACCGGCGCGGCGATGGCCGGCCGGTCCGCGTTTCAGCTACCTCGTCAATTTAGTGGTTTGGCGCGGAAAGAGTAGAGGGCGCACGGGCAACAGATTGTTCTGTTGGTGCATCAAATCCTGCCATTCGCCAAGCTGTTTTCGGAACGATCGCGGCGCCGCATGTGCCGCGTCCGGGGCATCGCGCAGTGGCCGGATAAAGGCCGGAAATCGCTGCCAGATCGCCTCCGGAAAGGCCAAAGATGACAAGATCGATGAAGATCGCTATAATAGCGCTCTCTTTGTCATCCGTTGATGCGAGAAGCAGGGTGGGGAAAGTCCCGCCAGCCCTTGCCAGTCAACGGCCGATGGACCGGCGGCGCGTCGGAAAACTTCAATATTTGCGCTGCCACTGGCCAACCGCTCGCGATGTGCTTGCACCGCCGGTTGCGCCGCTTCAGGGACCGCCGTCAACACGGCATCCCGTCAATCGAGATTCCCCGCCCACGGCGGACGAATCCACAGACCGTCCGCCGGCAATCGTGCCGGTCATGGCGGCAATGCAATCTGAACCGGGACTGGTGGCGCCCTATCTCCGCACGCACCAGCCCATATTGTTTTCCGTCGCCGGAAAGTGGCGCGCTGCGCGCTTTTTTTGGCCCGGAGAAGGGGAGAGTATGTCAAAGCAACCGGCACGGGCGCTGGCCTGGGCAGGACTGACGCTTGCCGCGCTGGCCGCACTGGTGGCGTGGATCGGCGTCGATGTGATTCGCCAGTACCAGGAGCGCCTGCTCTACGACGTCGCCGACCACTTGCGGCTGGTGGTGCTGTCGATGGCGCTGGCGCTGGCCACCGGCATCCCGGCGGGCATCGCGCTGAGCCGCCCCTGCATGCGGCGCTGGGCCGACCGGCTGATGCAGGTCTTCAACGTCGGCAATACCGTGCCGTCGCTGGCGGTGCTGGCCCTGGCGCTGGCCGTGCTCGGCATCGGCGAGCGGCCCGCCATCCTGGCGCTGTGGCTGGCCTCGCTGCTGCCGATCGTGCGCAACACCTACGAGGGTCTGCGCAATGTCTCGCCCACGCTGCTCGAAGCCGCGCGCGGCATCGGCATGACCCCGGCCCAGCGCCTGGTGCGGGTGGAGCTGCCCAACGCGCTGCCGGTGATGCTGGCCGGCATCCGCATCGCGCTGGTGATCAACGTGGGCACGGTGCCGCTGTCATTCCTGATCGGCGCCAACAGCCTGGGCGAGCTGATCTTCCCGGGCATCTACCTGAACAACCAGCCGCTGCTGCTGCTGGGCGCCGCCGCCACCGCGCTGCTGGCGCTGGCGCTCGATGCACTGTTTGCCGCCGCCGGCCAGCTGTACCTGCGCCGCCGCGGCCTGGCGCGCTGAACTGGGGACACCGAAATGGAAAAGCAGATGCAATACATCCGCCGCCGTGCGCGCCGGGTCGTGCTGTTGGTGGCTGCGGTCACCGCTTTCGCCGCCGGCCTGGCGCTGGCCACCGCGCCCGAGGCTCGCGCCGCGGGCGCCGCCATCCGCGTGGGCGGCAAGAACTTCACCGAACAGCTGCTGCTGTCGTCGATGACCACCCGGTACCTGCGTGCCAAGGGCTTCGATGCCGAGCTGACCGCCGGCCTGGGCAGCACGCTGATGCGCCAGGCCCTGGAGAACGACCAGCTCGACGTGGTGTGGGACTACACCGGCACCGCGCTGATCGTGTTCAACAAGGTCGAGGAGAAGCTGGACGCCCAGGCAAGCTATGCGCGCGTCAAGCAGATGGACGGCGCGCGCGGACTGGTCTGGCTGGACGCCTCGGGCATCAACAACACCTATGCGCTGGCGATGCCGAAGGAGCGTGCGGCCGCCGGCGGCGCGACCACGCTGTCGGCCTTTGCCGAGCAGATGCGCAAGGCCGGCGCCGACGCCAGCCATCCGTTCGCCGTCGACATGGAATTTGCCGCGCGCCCGGACGGGCTGGAGCCGCTCAAGGCGCTGTACCAGCTGCCGTTCTCGCGCCGCGACGTGATCCAGCTCGATCCGGGCCTGGTCTACACCGCCCTGAAGAACAACCAGGTGGAACTGGGGCTGGTGTACGCCACCGACGGCCGCGTCAAGGGCTTCGACCTGGTGCTGCTCGAGGACGACCAGCACTTCTTCCCGCCGTACAACGCGGCGCCGGTGGTGCGCAAGCCGGTGCTCGACCGGCATCCGGAACTGGCGGGCCTGCTCAACGCGCTCGCGGCCAAGCTCGACAACCAGAGCATGACCGACATGAACTACAAGGTGGACATCGGCCAGCAGCCGGTGGACAAGGTGGCGGAGGACTTCCTGCGCGGCCACGGACTGATCTGAGGAGGGCCGCATGGACTTGTTCGCATACCTGCAACACAGCTGGCCCACGCTGCTGAAGCTGACCGGCGAGCACCTCGCCCTGGTGGGCTCGGCGGTGGGGCTGGCGATCCTGATCGGGGTGCCGCTGGGCATCCTGATCACGCGCTTCCGCGCGCTGGCGACGCCGCTGCTGGCGCTGGCGACGATTGTGCTGACGCTGCCGTCGATCGCGCTGTTCGGGCTGATGATCCCGATTTTCGCGCGCTTCGGCCATGCGCTCGGCTACGTGCCGGCGGTGACGGCGGTGTTCCTGTACTCGCTGCTGCCGATCATGCGCAACACCTATACCGCGCTGGCCAATGTCGACCCCGGCATCCAGGAAGCCGGCCGCGGCATCGGCATGACCACCTGGCAACGGATGCGGCTGGTGGACCTGCCGCTGGCGGTGCCGGTGATCCTGGGCGGCGTGCGTACCGCCGTGGTGATGAATATCGGGGTTGCCACCATTGCCGCCATCATCGGCGCGGGTGGCCTTGGGGTGCTGATCCTGCAGGCGATCAGCCAGAGCAACATGAGCAAGCTGGCCGTGGGCGCGGTCCTGGTCAGCCTGCTCGCCATCGTGGCGGACGCTTTCCTGCAGTGGTTGCAGCGGGCGCTGACGCCGAAAGGAATCCGGCTATGATCGAACTCGACCAACTCACCAAGTCTTTCCCGCAAAAAGACGGCACCGAGACGCGCGCCGTCGACGCGGTGTCGCTGACGGTGCCACGCGGCGAGATCTGCGTCTTCCTGGGCCCCTCGGGCTGCGGCAAGACCACCACGCTGAAGATGATCAACCGGCTGATCGAGCCGACCTCGGGCACGGTGCGCATCGAGGGCGAGGACACGCGCGGCCTCGACGGCGTGACCCTGCGCCGCAAGATCGGCTACGTGATCCAGCAGATCGGCCTGTTCCCCAACATGACCATCGAAGAGAACATCATGGTGGTGCCGCGCCTGCTGGGCTGGGACAAAAAGCAGTGCCGCGAACGCGCGCGCGAGCTGATGGCGATGGTGCAGCTGGACCCCAACCGGCTGCTGTCGCGCTATCCGCGCGAGCTGTCCGGCGGCCAGCAGCAGCGCATCGGCGTGATCCGCGCGCTGGCGGCCGACGCGCCGCTGCTGCTGATGGACGAGCCCTTCGGCGCGGTCGACCCGATCAACCGCGAGAGCATCCAGAACGAATTCCTGCAGATGCAGCGCCAGCTCGGCAAGACCGTGATCATGGTCTCGCACGACATCGACGAAGCGATCAAGCTGGCCGACAAGGTCGCGGTGTTCCGCCGCGGCAAGCTGGTGCAGTTCGACCACCCCGACGCGCTGCTGGCGCACCCGGCCGACGAGTTCGTGCAGGCCTTCGTCGGCCACGACAATACGCTCAAGCGCCTGTTGCTGGTGCGCGCCGGCGATGCCGCCACCATGCCGCCGAGCTGCCGCCCCGGCATGCCGCTGGCCGAGGCGCTGGGCGTGATGGACGACGCCGACGTGCGCCACCTGCCGGTGGTGGACGACGCGCAGGTGGCGCTGGGCTACGTCACGCGCCGCGACGCGCGTTCGGGCCAGGGCACATGCAGCGACGTGATGCGCCCGTTCGCCGCCACCGCGGCGTTCGACGAGCACCTGCGCATCGTGCTGTCGCGCATGTACCAGCACAACACCAGCTGGCTGCCGGTGATGGGCGCCGACGGCGCTTACCTGGGCGAGGTCACGCAGGAATCGATCGCCGGCTACCTGAGCTCGGGCCGCTCGCGCGGCCAGGCCGGCGCGCCGGCGACCCCGGACGCACCCGCCGCGCCGCTGCGCGCGGCCGCCTGATCGGGCAACCGGCTCCGTACGCCACGAGCGGGGCCGGCGCGCTATGCTAAAGGCATGCTCCGCTACTGCCGCTCGCCCCTGTGCCTGGTCATCGAAACCCGCTGGCTGATCCCGCGCGGGTTTGACGGCTTCACGCCCGGCCCGCTGATCCTGCTGCGCCCCGGCGCAACCCAGGCGCTGATCGAGCACGAGAAGGTCCACGTGCGCCAGTTCTGGCGCAGCTGGGGCCTGATGGGCGTGCTCTACCTGGCCAGCCGGCGCTGGCGCCTGCGCTATGAGGTCGAGGCCTACCGCGAGCAGCTGCGGCATAGCCCTCCGGGCGCGGCCCGCGGGCTGGCGCGCGTGCTGGCCACCAAATACCGGCTCGGGATTTCCGAGGCCGAGGCCTACCGTTTGCTGAAGCGGGTGATCGACGACGCCGAATGAAAAACGGCCCGCGCCAGTGGCTGGTGCGGGCCGTTTTCTTGTCTGGCGGAAGCGGTGAGATTCGAACTCACGGATGGGTCACCCCATCGGCAGTTTTCAAGACTGCTGCCTTAAACCACTCGGCCACGCTTCCGGAAAAGTGCGGGCATTGTAGCGCGAAAGGGCGGGGCCTCCGGCGCATTGCCGCATGCAGACGCAATGGTCTGGCCGCGCATTATACAAGGCCCGCGCGCCCCGATGGGGACTTGCGCCGCGGGCACGGGCGCAGCCGTAAATTTCCTGCCACATCTTCTGCCGCGCTGTCGGGCTCTGTCTGACATGGCGGAACCTTCATATCGCGCCATCGCTCATATTGTCGTACCGGGCACTGCGGTGTGTGCCGCATCCCCGGCTTTCGCCTGGCAACAGAGGAGAACTCAAAATGCGAATCCCTAGCAAGACATGGCTGATCGTTCCGGTGGCCGCGGCGGCTGCGCTGGCCGGTTGTGCGGCGCCGTACAGCAGCGGCTACGACCAGGGCTACAACACGGGCTACAACGCGCCGCCCCCGGGCTACCAGACCCCCCACACCTCGCAGGCACCGGCCGGCGCGGTCTACTACGGCCGGGTGGAATCGATCGAGCCGATCACCACCACGCAAGGCAGCTCGGGCCTGCTCGGCACCGTGATCGGCGGCGCCGCGGGCGGCCTGCTGGGCCACCAGATCGGTGGCGGGCGCGGCCAGACCGCGGCGACCATCGGCGGTGCCGTGGTCGGCGCCGTGGCCGGCAACCAGATCGAGAAGCGCGCTGGCAGCAATACGCAGACGGTCTATCGCGTGAACGTGCGGCTCGATGACGGCCGCCTCGCCACGGTGACGCAGTCCAACCTGGGCAGCCTGCAAGTGGGCATGCGCGCGCGCGTGGCCAACGACATGGCCACGCCGTACTGACCTGCCAGCCTGACGTTTGCCAGAAGTGAAAGGCCACGCGCTTGCGTGGCCTTTTTTTTAACGCTGCCGGCGTGCCGGGCCGTTCAGTCCTTCAGGAACATCTCCTGCAGGTCGTTGAGGAAGCGGCGGCCCAGCTCGGTGGGGCGGATCGTGGTCAGGTCGGCTTCCAGCAGGCCTTTTTTCTCGGCCTCGGCCAGCTGCTTGCTGATGGTGTGCAGCGGCAGCCCGGTGTAGTCGTGGAAGCTCGAGGCCGGCACGCCGTCGGTCAGGCGCAGCGCATTGAGCATGAACTCGAACGGCAGTTCGTCGGCGCCGACGTCGCGCGCTTCCTGCACCGCGTTGCCGGCCATGGCCTGCGCCATGTAGGTTGCCGGATGCTTGTGCCGCATCTGGCGCAGCACGCGCTGCGGGAACGACAGCTTGCCGTGCGCGCCGGCGCCGATGCCGAGGTAGTCGCCGAAGCGCCAGTAGTTGAGGTTGTGGCGCGCTTCGCGATGCGGCTTCGCATAAGCCGAGGTCTCGTAGTGCCGATAGCCCGCCGCGGCGGTGCGCGCTTCGATCCAGTCCTGCATCTCGTATGCCGTGTCGTCGTCGGGCAACGCCGGCGGAAACTTCGCGAACAGCGTGTTCGGCTCCAGCGTCAGGTGGTACAGCGACAGGTGCGTGGTGCCGTACGCCAGCGCCGCTTCGACGTCCGCCTGGCATTCCTGCAGGGTCTGGCCGGGCAGGGCGTACATCAGGTCCAGGTTGATGTTGTCGAAGCTGGCCTGGGCGATGTCGATGGCGCGGCGCGCTTCGGCGCCGCCGTGGATGCGGCCCAGTGCCTGCAGGTGCCGGTCATTGAAGCTCTGGATGCCGATCGACAGCCGGTTGATGCCGCTGGCGCGGTAGCTGGCGAACTTGTCGGCTTCAAAGGTGCCGGGATTGGCCTCCATCGTGATCTCGGCGTCGGCGTCGAGCGGCAGCAGGGCGCGGATATCCGACAGCAGCCGGTCCATGCCTGCCGCCGACAGCAGGCTGGGGGTGCCGCCGCCGATGAAGACGGTATGCACCGGGCGGCCCCATACCAGCGGCAACGACTGCTCCAGGTCGGCGCGCAGCGCGTCCAGGTAGAGGTCTTCCGGGATCTCGTGGTTGTCCGCGCCGGGCGCGGCGTGCGAGTTGAAATCGCAATACGGGCACTTGCGCACGCACCACGGGACATGCACGTACAGCGACAGCGGCGGCGAACCGGGCAGGCTGATCTGCCCGGGCTTGAGCCACAGCTGCTTGCTGTCCACGGGCACGGATGCGGAGGCCGGTACGATCGGAATCATCGGGTGGCAGGCTCCGCGGCCTCGGCCTGCAGCCGGGCCACCAGGGCGCGCAGCGCCTGGGCACGGTGGCTGACGCGGTTCTTCTCTTCCGGCGGCAGCTCGGCCGCGGTCTTGCCCAGCGCCGGCAGCAGGAAGTGCGGGTCGTAGCCGAAGCCGCCCGCGCCGCGCGGCGCGTCGACGACCTCGCCATGCCACACCCCTTCGGCGATGATCGGGCACGGGTCATCGGCGTGGCGCACGAACACCAGCACGCAGTAGTAGTACGCGTGCCGGTTCAGCTTGCCGGCCAGCTGCGAGACCAGGTAGGCGTTGTTGGCCGTATCCGACTTGGCCTGCCCTGCCATCTGCGCATAGCGCGCGGAATAGACCCCGGGCGCGCCGCCCAGCGCCTGCACGCAGATGCCGGAGTCGTCGGCCAGCGCCGGCAGGCCGGCGAGCCGGCTGGCATGGCGCGCCTTGGTCAGCGCGTTCTCGACGAAGGTGGCGAAGGGCTCTTCGGCCTCGGCGATGCCGAGCTCGCCCTGCGTGACCACGTCAAAGCCGAGCGGGGCCAGCAGCGCGCCGAATTCGCGCAGCTTGCCGGGATTGTTGGAGGCCAGTACCAGGCGTTGCATGGCGGGCTCCGTGGCTCAGGCCAGGCCCAGCGCTTCGCGCTGGAGCTGCACCAGCCGGGCGATGCCGGCTTCGGCCAGGCGCGTCATGGCGTCGAGGTCGGCGCGGCTGAAGGGCGCGCCTTCGGCGGTGCCCTGCACCTCGACAAAGCCGCCGCTGCCGGTCATGACCACGTTCATGTCGGTGTCGCAGTTGCTGTCCTCGGCGTAGTCCAGGTCCAGCACCGGCACGCCGTCGACCATGCCGACCGAGACCGCGGCGACATGGTCGCGGATCGGGCTGGCGGCGATCAGGCCGTCGCGCAGCATGGTCGCGACCGCGTCATGGGCGGCGACAAAGGCGCCGGTGATGGCCGCGGTGCGGGTGCCGCCATCGGCCTGCAGCACGTCGCAGTCGAGGTGGAGGGTGTATTCGCCAAGCGCCGCCAGGTCGAACACCGAGCGCATCGCGCGGCCGATCAGGCGCTGGATTTCCTGGGTGCGGCCGGTCTGCTTGCCGCGCGCGGCCTCGCGGTCGGAACGCGTATGCGTGGCGCGCGGCAGCATGCCGTATTCGGCCGTGACCCAGCCTTCGCCGCTGCCCTTCTTGTGCGGCGGCACCTTGGCCAGCACGCTGGCGGTGCACAGCACCTTGGTATCGCCAAAGGCGCACAGGACCGAGCCTTCGGCGTGGCGGGTGTAGTGGCGGGTAAGGCTGATGGAACGCAGCGCATCGGCTGCGCGGCCGCTGGGTCGCATGAGATGGTTTGTCCGCAAGGGGTAGAAGGGAAGAGACCGCGATTCTACCGCTGCCGGCCGGTGCGCGCTGGCGCGCCGCCCCGGCCGGCGCTTGCGGGTGCCATCACCGCATCAGGTTGCTGGTCTTGTCGATGGCGGCGCGGATCTCGGCGATGGAGCGCTCGATTTCCTCCTCGGACAGCAGGTCGCTGTCGGTGCCGTTGCGTTCGAGGATCGAGGTGGTGAAGGCATTGAGCGGCAGGGTGTCGGTCATCACCGCATCCTGGCCGGCGGTGTTGTTGTCCAGCTCCCACATCATGGCGATGCCGGTGGTGTTGTCGGCACCTTCGCCGGCCTGCTGCAGCGCCTGGTCGATCAGCGCCGGCACCGCCTGCACCACCGACAAGCGCGACAACTTGTCCACCAGCGCCGGCTCGTCCAGCGGGCCCCACAGGCCATCGGAGCAGAGCAGGGCGACGTCGCCCGGTTCCAGCCGCACCGGCCCGCCCAGGTCGATCAGCGGCAGGTTGGGCGAGCCCAGGCAGTTGTAGAGCTTGTTGCGCTCGGGATGGTTGGCCACCTCCATCGGCAGCACGCGCTCCTGCTGCAGCAGGTTTTCGATCTTGGAGTGGTCGCGCGTGCGCGTCAGCAGCCGCCCCTTGCGCAGCAGGTAATAGCGCGAATCGCCGGCGTGGGCCCAGTGGATCTGGCCGTGCTGCACCAGGCAGCAGACCACCGTGGTGCGCGGCACGTCGGCCATCTGGTTGGCCTCGGCGTAGCGGTGGATCTCGCGGTGCGCCAGCATGATGGTGTCCTGCAGGAACTCGACCGGGTTGCGCACCGCGGGCCGCGCCTGCAGCTGGAACTGGCGCGCCAGCGTCTGCAGCGCCTGCTGCGCGGCGACCTCGCCGTGGGCGTGGCCGCCCAGGCCGTCGGCCAGCACCATCAGCAGCGCGTCGCGCGTGAAGCAATAGCCCATGCGGTCCTGGTTGATGCGGCGGCCGCCTTTCCTGCTTTCCTGGTAGACAGAGAATCGCATGTTGGCTGGTTGGCTTTCTTGGGGTTCGATGGCCCGGCAGCGCGCGCGGAGGCGCTGCGGCCGGGTTTGTGATTCAGTCGACGCCTGCGCCCGGTGCCGGCTCGTCACGCCGGCGCAGCAGTGTCAGAAAGCGCGAGGTCGCGGGCGCTTTTTCCGGCGGCATGGGGGCGGGTGCCGGCGCCTGGGTCGTGGGCGCCAGCGCCTGCTCGCCCAGCGCGTTGGTCTGCTCGCGCAATTCCTTCTGCAGCCGGAATACGCTCTGCGGGCGGCCCGAGGGCTCCAGCCGCAGGCACCACTCGACCAGGTCGACCAGGCCGTTGGTGTAGCTGCTGCGCAGCCGCATCAGCGCCTCCCCCATGCGGTCGTCCTTCTCGCGCTGGTTGGCTTCCTGCGGCGGCAGTCCGGCCATGCAGGCGTAGAGCGTCGCGCCCAGGCTGTAGATGTCGGTCCACGGGCCCAGGTCAGTGTGCTTGCCGTACAGTTCCGGCGCGGCAAAGCCGGGCGTGTACATCGGCTGGAAGCGCGCCGCCTCCATGGTCAGGGTCTGCCGCGCGGCGCCGAAATCCAGCAGGATCGGCGACTCGTCCTCGCGCAGGTAGATGTTGCCGGGCTTGATGTCCAGGTGCAGCAGCTTGTGGATATGCACTTCGCGCAGGCCGCTCATCAGGTCGTGGAAGACCTTGCGGATGAAATGCTCGCGCAGCACCTTGGCGCGCCCCTGCTGCCGGGCCGCCAGCACATGCTCCTGCAGCGTCTTGCCCAGCTCGTAGTTCATCACCATGTAGACGGTGGCGTTCTCGCGGAAGAAGTTCACCACGCGCACCACGCTGGGATGGGAAATGCGGGCCAGCGAGCGGCCCTCTTCGAAGAAGTACTTCAGGCCCAGCCGGAACGCCGCGGCGTTTTCTTCGGGCACCACGGGGATCAGTTCGCCCGGGTTGCGCCGCGCCAGCGACGACGGCAGGTACTCCTTGATGGCGACCGGCGCGCCGGTTTCGTCGGTGGCCAGGTAGACGAAACTGAACCCCCCGCTGGCCAACTTCTTTACAATACGATAGTTGGACAGCAGCGTGCCGACGGGCAGCGGTGCACTCTTCGGTTGTGGCGTGCCCTTTGGCTCTGTCATGGGAATAGGACCGGAGTTGCCCCCGCGGATTTGCCTCCGGAATTTGCCTCCGGATTGTCCGGGCTAATCGGTCACTTGTAAAGAACACAAATACGGGCGTTATTGCCCGCCTTTCAACGTTTTGAGGGCGCCCCCACAGGCTGTGCCGCGCGGCTGCCGGGCGGGTGTCCGCCGGCAGGCCGCGGCCGCTTCGGGTCGGCGGCGCCATTCACGAGAACAACCAATGATCCACAGCATGACAGGCTACGGCCTGGCGACGCGCCAGGCGCCATTGACCAACGCGCAGGGCGAGCCCAGCGGGCGCACCGCGTCCGTTTCGGTGGAATTCCGCACTGTCAATTCGCGTTTCCTCGACCTGTTGTTCCGGGCCCCGGAGGAGTGCCGCGCGTTCGAGCCGGCGTTGCGCGAGATGCTGATGGCCGAGCTGTCGCGCGGCAAGCTGGAATGCCGCATCAACCTGCAGCGCACCGATGCGGGCGGCGCCACGCTGGCGCTGAACGACGGGCTGCTGGCGCAGATCCGCGCACTCGAAACCACCGTGGCCGCCACCTTCAGCAGCGCCGGCACCCTGCGCATGGGCGAGATCCTGCGCTGGCCCGGCGTGCTGGTCGAGCCGGAGCTGTCGCAGGAGTCGCTGCGCGAGGCCGTGCTCGGCGCCGCGCGCGAGGCGCTGGCCCAGTTGCTGGAAGCGCGCCGGCGCGAGGGCGACGCGCTCAAGGCCACGCTGACGGAGCGCATCGACGCCATGCTGGCGATCGTCGAACGCCTGACCCCGACCATCCCGCAGCTGATCGCGCATCACCAGGAAAAGCTGACCGAGCGCCTGCAGGAAGCCTTCAACCTGGCCGCGCCCAACGGCATGCCGTCGATGAGCCGCGACGAGATCGCCGAGCGCATCCGCCAGGAAGCCACCGTCTACGGCATCCGCATCGATATCGCCGAAGAATTGTCGCGGCTGCAGGCGCACCTGAACGAAACGCGCCATATCCTGAAGAAGGGCGGCCAGGTGGGCAAGCGCCTGGACTTCATGATGCAGGAGCTCAACCGCGAGGCCAACACGCTGGGCTCCAAGGCCGCCGCCAAGGAGCTGGCCGATGCCTCGATGGAGCTCAAGCTGCTGATCGAGCAGATGCGCGAGCAGGTCCAGAATCTAGAGTAAGACAGTCACAGAATCATCATGAGCCAAACCTCTCCATCGGCCACCCGCACGGCCCCCCACAAGGCCATCGACACCGTCTATCCCGGCAACCTCTTCATGGTCGTTGCACCGTCGGGCGCGGGCAAGTCGACGCTGGTCAACGCGCTGCTGGCGCAAGACCCGGCCATCCGCCTGTCGATCTCGCACACCACGCGCGCGCCGCGTCCGGGCGAAGAAGACGGGCGCGAGTACCACTTCGTCACCGTCGATGCCTTCCGCGCCGCGCGCGACCGCGGCGACTTCCTGGAATGGGCCGAGGTGCACGGCAACTACTACGCGACCTCGCGCGTGTGGATCGAGCAGCAGATGGCGCAAGGCAATGACGTGCTGCTGGAGATCGACTGGCAGGGCGCGCAGCAGGTGCACCAGCGCTTTTCCAACGCGGTGGAGATCTTCATCCTGCCGCCGTCGCTGACCGCGCTGGAAGAGCGCCTGAAGAAGCGCGGCCAGGATGAGCCCAACGTGATCGTGCGCCGCCTGCTGGCGGCGGGCAGCGAGATGTCGCATGCGTCGGAGTCGGACTACGTCATCATCAACGAGGTCTTCGACGATGCGCTGGAAGAGCTGCGCAACGTGGTTCGGGCTACCCGTCTGCGCTTTTCGTCGCAAAAGGCACGGCACGCGGAGCTGTTCATCGAGCTCGGCATCCACTGAGCCGAGGCACGCGAGCGCAGGCGCCGCCGGCGTTTTCCGCCGCGTGCTGTAAAATAGCAACCCAACAGGTTTTGTCCCAAGGTGGATTTGATATGGCGCGTATTACCGTCGAAGATTGTCTGAAACACATCCCGAATCGCTTCGAGCTCGCCCTGGCGGCCACGTACCGTGCGCGCCAGCTGGTGCAGGGCCACACGCCCAAGGTCGAGGCCAAGGACAAGCCGACCGTGGTGGCACTGCGCGAGATCGCGTCGGGCCAGGTCGGCATCGAGATGCTGAAAAAGGTCCCGACCTGATCGATCAGGCGGCCCATGGCTCATCCCTGCATCGTGCCAGCACTGTTCCAGGCTCTCCAGCCGGATTCCCCGGGCCGCCGCCATGCCATCGCCGCATCCGCCCTCCAAGCCTCCATCCCAGCCGTCGCCGACCGCCGTCGTGCCGGCGCCTGGCGATGCGGCCCCGCCCGCGGCGCGTAAGCGCACCATTCCGGGCCAGTCTTCCGTGAACGCGCGCACCGGCGCTCCCAATCTTCCCGATCCGCTCGGCGACGATGTCGTCGGCGAGCGCGCCGTCGCGCCCGCGCTGGCAGCGGGCAAGGCGCGCGGCGCGGCGGTGCAGGATGAACTGGCCGCGGCGCAGCAAGTGGCGCCGCCGGCAGCCGACAGCCTGTTTATCGATGCAGTGCTGGCGCAGTCATACCGGCACTTCTTCGGCCCGACCTCGCAGCCGGCGGTGCCGCCGCGCCAGCAGGTCATCTCCATCACCCGGCTGATGGAAAAGCTCGCGTACCTGAAGGCGCCCGACCTGGCGCGCGTACGCGAGGCCTTCCAGTTTTCCGACGAGGCCCACCTGGGCCAGTACCGCCAGAGCGGCGAGCCCTACATCACCCATCCGGTGGCGGTGGCCGAGCTGTGCGCGGACTGGAAGCTGGACGTGCAGTCCATCATGGCGGCGCTGCTGCACGACGTGATGGAAGACCAGGGCATCACCAAGAGCGAGCTGGCCGAGAAATTCGGTCCCAAGGTCGCCGAACTGGTCGATGGCCTGACCAAGCTGGACAAGCTCGAATTCCAGAGCCGCGAGCAGGCGCAGGCGGAAAGCTTCCGCAAGATGCTGCTGGCGATGGCGCGCGACGTGCGCGTGATCCTGGTGAAGCTGGCCGACCGTACGCACAACATGCGCACGCTCGACTTCGTGCCGCCGGAGAAGCGCCGCCGCATCGCGCTCGAGACCATGGAGATCTATGCGCCGATCGCGCACCGTCTCGGTCTCAACACGATCTACCGCGAGCTGCAGGAACTGTCGTTCAAGGTCGGCTCGCCGTTCCGCTACGCCACGCTCGAAAAAGCCGTCAAGGCCGCGCGCGGCAACCGGCGCGAGGTAGTCAAGCGTATTCTCGAGGCCGCGCAGAAGGGACTCGCCGATGCCGGCATCGTCGCCGAACTGTCCGGGCGCGAGAAGACGCTGTACAGCATCTACCGCAAGATGCACGACAAGCAGCTGTCGTTCTCGCAGGTGCTGGACGTGTACGGTTTCCGCGTGGTGGTGGAAACGCAGATGCACTGCTACATGGCGATGGGCGCGCTGCATGGCCTGTACAAGCCGATGCCCGGCAAGTTCAAGGACTACATCGCGATCCCCAAGATCAACGGCTACCAGTCGCTGCACACCACGCTGGTGGGGCCGTTCGGCACGCCGGTGGAGTTCCAGATCCGCACGCGCGACATGCACCAGATCGCCGAGGCCGGCGTGGCCGCGCACTGGATGTACAAGCACCAGGCCGACCACGCCAACGATATCCAGCAGCAGGCGCACCAGTGGCTGCAGTCATTGCTCGATATCCAGAGCCAGACCGGCGATTCGCAGGAATTCCTCGAGCACGTCAAGATCGACCTGTTCCCCGACGCAGTCTACGTGTTCACGCCCAAGGGCCATATCCGCGCGCTGCCGCGCGGCGCCACCGCGCTGGACTTTGCCTACGCGGTGCACAGCGACCTGGGCAACCAGTGCGTCGCGGTCAAGATCAACAACGAGATGCTGCCGCTGCGCACCGAGCTCAAGAGCGGCGACATCGTCGAGGTGGTGACGGCCCCTTACTCCAAGCCCAACCCCGCCTGGCTGTCGTTCGTGCGCACCGGCAAGGCGCGCGCGGCGATCCGCCACTACCTGAAGACCACCAAGCTGGACGAGGCGATCCAGCTGGGCGAGCGCCTGCTGGAGCAGTCGGCGCGCCAGCTCGGCATCGAACTGAAGGCGGTGCCGCAGTCGGTGTGGGACCGCATGATCCAGTGGACCGGCAACAAGCAGCGCGAAGACATCTTCGCCGACCTGGCGCTGGGCCGGCGCGTGCCGGCGGTGGTGGCCAAGCGCATGGAGATCCTGCTGCAGGAGCTGTCCGGCGATGTCGACAGCGCGCTGCTGGCGGCGGTGCAGACCTTTGCCGGCGAAGAGGCGCCCGCGGTGCCGATCACCGGCGACGAGGGCATGTCGATGATCTTCTCGGCATGCTGCCGCCCGATCCCCGGCGATTCGATCGTCGGCTACCTGGGCAAGGGCGAAGGGCTGCAGATCCACGTGCAGGACTGCAAGATCGCCAAGCGCCTGCACAGCAAGGATCCCGAGCACTGGATCGACGTGATGTGGGCCAAGAAGACCACGCGCGCCTTCGATGTGTCGATCAAGGTGATGGTGCGCAACGTCAAGGGCATCGTCGCGCGCGTGGCGGCGGACCTGACCGCGGCCGACGCCAACGTTGCCCACGTGGCGATGGAGCAGCAGGACGCCGGCCAGCAGGAAGCCACCTACATGCAGTTCATCATCCAGGTGCAGAACCGCCTGCACCTGGCCAACGTGATGCGCGGGCTGCGCCGCAACCCCGACGTCATCCGCATCTTCCGCGACCGCAACGATAATTGAGGCGCCGGCGCCGGCTTACTGCCCGCGCGCCGGGTAGCGGACTTCCAGGATATCGATCTGCTCGACGCCGGCCGGCGTGCGCAACGCCACGGTGTCGCCTTCGCGCGCCTTGAGCAGCGCCTTGGCGATTGGCGAGATCCAGCTGACGTGGTTGTGGTCGAGGTCGACCTCGTCCATGCCGACGATGGTGATGGTGGTCTCTTCGCCCGACGCATGCGCGTAGGTGACGGTGGCGCCAAAGAAGATCTGGTCGTTGTCGCCCTGCAGGGACGGGTCGACCACTTCGGCCTTGTCCAGGCGGCGCGTCAGGAAGCGGATGCGGCGGTCGATCTCGCGCAGGCGCTTCTTGCCATAGAGATAGTCGCCGTTCTCGGAGCGGTCGCCGTTGGACGCCGCCCACGACACGATCTGCACCACGTCGGGCCGCTCGACATCGATCAGGTGCATCAGCTCATTGCGCAGGCGCGCATAGCCTTGCGCAGTGATGTAGTTCTTGGTGCCGGGTGGCAGCGGCGCTGCGCCTTCGGGAAGATCGTCGTCCTCGTCGCCCGAGGACTCTTTGACAAATGCCTTGTTCATGGTCCGGATCACTTCTTCAGTCTGCCATTATAGGAAAAGCCCGCGGGCAGGCCGCGCCAGGACGGGCCTGCCTCGACCCGCCTCGATAAAGATCACAAAAAAGTTGGAAGGGGGCTTCACAAAAACAAAAACTGGGTTATAATCTTTTTCTCGCGTGCGGCTGTAGCTCAGTTGGATAGAGTACTTGGCTACGAACCAAGGGGTCGTGGGTTCGAATCCTGCCAGCCGCGCCACCTATGCAGAAAGAAGAGGGCTTCCGGAAACGGAAGCCCTTTTTCTTTGTCGTTCAGGTTTTGCCGCTCAGGCGTGTGCGCCGTCTTGCCGCGCGCGCGTTTTGCCTTGCGGTCGCGCGTGTCGCCTCCTAGTCTCGAAGAACCATCATGGATCCGGGAGTCGCTCGCATGGGCAACGCTGACTGGCGCGTCGAGGCATATCGCGGTATGGACGTCTACGTCCTGGTGTCGCCGCAGGGGCAAGGCAGCATCGGTCGCTGGGGTTACGAGGTGCGCGTGTCGCAGGAAGGTGCCGATCCGGCCGATGCCGGCGATACCGAACTGCTCGCCAGCGGGCCACAGCAGTTCGCCACGCGCCATGCGGCCGAGGTGGCTGCGTTCGGCGCCGGCTATGCGCTGGTCGATCGCCTGCTGGGACCTGCCGAATAAGTGTGGCACGCCATCGCGCGCAGCGGTTTATATCACGTTGTGATGTATCGACTTGCCCCGGTGGCGAATGATTTGAGGCACCGACGCAAATAGTGCTTGCCATGCGCCGTCGGATCACCCATAATCCATCTCCTTCAGACGCGGGGTGGAGCAGTTGGCAGCTCGTCGGGCTCATAACCCGAAGGTCGCAGGTTCAAGTCCTGCCCCCGCAACCAACACCTGGCATCAGCCAACCGCGGCAACCGCCGCGATCCCTCAAGCGTTGTTCCCCAGGCCGTCCGGCCAGCTTCCCTTAGTGTTTTGACATCGATGCCAATGCGGCCACTGCACGCATGGAATCGCCGCGCATCCACGTCATGCCGGCACGCGTTCCGCCGCAAGCCTGAAGGTATCGCGCACCAGCGGCTGGTCTTCGCGTTCGGCGGCATCGGCGCGATCGCGCAAGCGCGCGGCGAGTACCGTCAGCGTTCCCTGCGCCTGCGGCCCGCCGGCGGCCTGGCACTTGGTCACGGCTTCGCGCATCACCGCATCGAGTTCGCCGCTGACGTCGGCTCCATCGAAGGCGCTGACCGAAAGGGCCGAGATGCGTTCCAGGTAGAGATTGACCAGCGCTTCGTCGTGTAGCGGTTCGGACATGTCTTCTCCTTGTCGATGGCGGCATACACCAACCATTGTAGTGAAGGCACCGCCTGCTCGGGATCAAACAATAATGATTCTTGTTCGGGCCCTGCGCGGGGTTCCCATACAATGGGCGCCTGCCGATTTATCCCGACGTAGAAGCCATCATGATGCTGCAGATCCCCGACGTATTGACCAAAGCCCAGGTCGCGCAAGTGCGCGAGATCATCGACGCGGCGCCCTGGGCCGACGGCAACGAAACCTCGGGCTACCAGTCGGCGCTGGCCAAGCGCAACCTGCAGCTGCCCGAGGGTTCGCCGGCGGCGCGGCAGGTCGGCGACCTGATCCAGGACGCATTGGGCAACCATGCATTGTTCTTCTCGGCGGCGCTGCCGCTGAAGGTCTATCCGCCGCTGTTCAATCGCTATGAGGGCGGGCATACCTTTGCCAACCATGTCGACAACGCGATCCGCTATCTGCGCGGCACCAGCTTCCGCATCCGCAGCGACCTGTCGGCGACGCTGTTCCTGACCGAACCGGAAGACTACGACGGCGGCGAGCTGGTGGTCGAGGACACCTACGGGCAGCAGCGCGTGAAACTGCCGGCCGGGCACATGGTGCTGTACCCGGCCACCAGCATCCACCACGTGACGCCGGTCACGCGCGGGGCGAGGGTGTCATCGTTCTTCTGGATCCAGAGCATGGTCCGCGACGACGGCCAGCGCGCGATGCTGTTCGAACTCGACGGGCGCATCCGCCAGGTGGCGCAGGAACTCGGCCAGGCGCACGAATCGGTGATCGGCCTGACCGGCGTCTATCACAACCTGCTGCGGCGCTGGGCCGACGCCTGAGCGCTGCCGGCGCCCGCGAGGGCGCACGGCGCCGCCTTAGCCAGGATGCGGGAGGCGGCTATTCGTCGCGCCGCCGCTGGCGTTGCAACAGCTCGATGGGGGAGGGCTGGATGCGCCGTCGCGCCGGACGCAGCGCCCGGTTCGGCCACAGCACATAGTTGGTGTGCGGGTCCAGCGGCTTGCCGAAGTACGAGACCCAGACCTGTACGCCCTGCTCGGTTTCGGCAACGATGGCCGCGACGGCGCGCGCCGCGGCGGACGGGGACTTGAGCAGCTCGGCCAGGGCTTCGACGCCCTGCACGACATGGTGCTTCACCCCTGCAAACCATGCGTACTGACGCATGGCGGACAACAAACGCTTGGTCATGAACGCGACTCGGGTTGGTTGGAAGTGCGAATGAGACTTTCGGACATCCGTTTTGTTCACAGCAAATTCACCCGGCAAGCATGACTGAGGCGCCATGTCGAAGGTGGGTCACCTGCCTGCCGTGCGTGGCTGACGTCTCCCGGTGCCGGCCGCATCACGCAAGGCGCGGCGGGGCGGGAGCCAAGGCAGAGAGTACCATCGCCAGCCGGTCCAGGGCAGGGTCGATATCCAGCAGGTCGATCGCGCCGAAGCCCAGCAGCAGCCCGGCACAACTGGGTGGCGGCCTCGCATAGCACGGGTCCAGCGTGGCCAGTTCCAGATCCGCCAGCCGTGCCATCGACACCAGCGCCTCGGTGGCCACCGGCACCCGCAGCCGTGCCGCCAGGTGGAAGCCGGCCACCGCCGGCAGCGGCTCCAGCCACGGCGACAGGTCGCCCTGCAGCCGCGCCAGCAAGCGCGCGCGGCGCTGGGCATGGCGCGCGTGCGAACGCCGGATATGGCGCAGCAGGTGGCCTTCCGCCAGAAAGCGCGCCAGCGCCTGCTGCAGCAGCGTCGGCGTGTACCAGTCCATCAGATGCTTGACCTTGCGCGCCGCCGGCATCAGCCACGGCGGCACCACCACGTAGCCGCCGCGCAGGTTGGCCGCCAGGGTCTTGGAGAACGTGCCCAGGTAGACCACGCGGCCGTGCCGGTCCAGCGTCTGCAGCGCATCCAGCGCCTGGCCGCCGTAGCGGAACTCGCTGTCGTAGTCGTCTTCGAGGATTACCGCATGGCGACGCGCGGCCCAGTCGAGCAGGGCCTGGCGCCGCGACAGGCTCATCGGCACACCCAGCGGCGACTGGTGCGAGGGCGTGACATAGACCAGGGTGGCGTCGTTGGGCAGCGCCGCCACCACCAGTCCTTCGTCGTCGACCGGCACCGGCATGACCCGCGCGCCAAGGCCCTGGAACAGGGCGCGCGCCATCGGGTAGCCGGGGTCCTCCATCGCCACCACCGCGCCCGGCCCGAGCAGCAGCCGCGCCAGCAGGTCGATGCCCTGCTGCGCGCCGCTGGTGACGAGGATGTCGGTCGGCGCACTCTGCACGCCGCGGGTAAAGGCGATATGGCGCGCGATTGCCTGGCGCAGCGGCATCTCGCCGGCGGCATCGGCCGGGCCGGGTGTGCGCGTGCGCTCGGCCGCGAGCGCCGCGCGCACGCAGCGCGCCCAGGCTTCATGTGGAAAGCGGGTGGTCTCGGCCTGGCCGGGCTGGAAGGCGTAGCGTGCGCCGCTCGTCGGGGCCAGGAACGGCGTCGGCACGGCCAGCCAGCGCTGCACCGCCGGCGGCAGCACCGGCGCCGCGGCGATGCGCACCGCCGGCCGAGCCAGGCCCTGGGAGACATAGGTGCCGTCGCCGACGCGCGCGTGCAGCCAGCCTTCCGCCACCAGCCGCTCGTAGGCGGTGGTCACGGTCTTGCGCGCCACGCCCAGCTGCGTGCCGAGCAGCCGCGACGGCGGCATGCGCGCGCCGGCTTCCAGCCGGCCGCCCTGGATCGCATCGCGGATGTGGTGGACGATCTGCGCGGTCAGGTCGCCGGCGTGGTCCAGGGCGAGGTGCAGTTCCATGGCGGGTGGCGTCGATCTCGATTGGTCTACTGATTTTGCCAAAAATTGGCAGTGTACGGAGCCAATGCAGGCGTCTATCTTTCATTCCGTCGGGCGCCAGACCAGCGCGCCCGTTGCATCGAACCCGAATCCAACCTGCTGAACCTGCTGAACCTGCTTAAGGAGATCGATCATGGAAGAACGGATGAACTGGCAAGACGTGGCCCCCGACGCCTACAAGGCAATGGTCGGCGTCGAGGTCTACCTGGCGCGCTGCTCGCTGGAAACCACGCTGAAGGAACTGGTCAAGATCCGCGCCTCGCAGATCAACGGCTGCGCCTTCTGCCTGGACATGCACGTGACCGACGCGCGCAAGCACGGTGAAAGCGAACGCCGCCTGAACCTGCTGCCGGCCTGGCGCGAAGTCGGCTGGTTCACCCCGCGCGAGCGCGCCGCGCTGGCGTGGACCGAGGCGCTGACGCTGCTGCCGCAAAGCCAGGCGCCGGATGCCGACTACCAGGCCCTGCGCGAGCAGTTCTCGGAAAAGGAAATGGCTGACCTGACGCTGCTGATCTCGGCCATCAATGCGTGGAACCGCTTCGGCGTCGGCTTCCGCCGCCAGCCGCCGGCGCTCTGAAGCCGCTTTCCCGCCTGCCCGTCTGACCGCAGCGCGCCGGCTTGTCGATTGACAAGCCGGCGCGCGCTGCATTAGCTTCTGTTGCAGCGACTGCACATCGGGCAACGGCCGGCGGCGCCGGCATGGGAGGCAATGTGGCGATACGTCAGGAAAGCCCCTCGGCGCCGACACCGGATGCCGATGCCATGCCGGTCGAAACCCGGCGCGAGCGCGGCAAGGCGCTGCGCCAGCAGGTGCCGCGCGGCGCGCACGAGGCCATCGGCCAGGTCGACCGCGATCCGGTCGCGCTGCTGCAGCTCAGCAGCGAGGGCCGGGTGCCCCGGCTGGTGCCGCTGCGCTACGGCCGCATGGTCCAGTCCCCGTTTGCCTTCTTCCGCGGCAGCGCCATCCTGCAGGCGCACGACCTCGCCGGCACGCCCGATTCCGGCCTGCCCATGCAGATCTGCGGCGACTGCCACCTGGCCAACTTCGGCGGTTTTGCCACGCCCGAGCGCGCGCTGCTGTTCGACCTCAACGATTTCGACGAAACCAGCCCCGGCCCGTGGGAGTGGGACCTGAAGCGCCTGTGCGCAAGCTTCGTGGTGGCGGTGCGCCACCTGCGGCACGGCCCCGGGGTGGCGGCAGACGCGGTGCGCGCGGCCGTCGGCAGCTATCGGCGGCGCATGGCCGACTACGCCGGGATGGGCATGCTCGACACCTGGTACGACCGCATCACCTTCGACCGGCTGATCGAGGAAGAGACCTCGCCCGAGATCCAGAAACGCATCCGGCGCGGCATGGAGCGCGCCGCCGACCGTACCCATGAATCGCTGCTGCCCAAGCTTGCCGAGCGCATCGGTGAACGCTGGAAGATCCTCGACGCGCCGCCCGCCGTGTTCCATGTGCACGGCAGGCAGACCCTGTTCGAAGCGGGCGACGACTGGATGACCCTGGCCAATCCGGAGCAGGCGATCGCGCAGGCGTTCAAGGAGTACCTGTCGACGCTGGCGCCTGACCGGCGCCGGCTGCTGGAGCACTTCACCCGCCATGACCAGGCCTTCAAGGTGGTGGGGGTGGGCAGCGTCGGCACCCGCTGCCTGATCCAGCTGCTGGTGGACCAGCATGACAAGCCGCTGTTCCTGCAGGTAAAGGAGGCGACCCGGTCGGTGGTGGCGCGCTACTACAAGAGCGCGCCGTGCGCGCATGAGGGGCGCCGCGTGGTCGAGGGCCAGCGCCTGATGCAGGCGGCGAGCGACCTGTTCCTGGGCTGGACCAAGGGCCCGCGCGGGCGGCACTTCTATATGCGGCAGCTGCGCGACATGAAGCTGTCGGCACAGATCGAACTGATGGATGCCGACCTGCTCGGCCGCTATGCCGCGCTGTGCGGCTGGGTGCTGGCACGGGCCCACGCCAAGGCCAGCGGCCTGGCCGCGGAAGTCAGCGGCTACCTGGGCCGCAGCGACCGCATGGCCGACGTGATGGTAGGCTATGCCAATGGCTATGCCGACCAGGTCGAGCGCGACTACGACCAGTTTGTCGCCGCCTGTCGCTCGGGGCGCCTGGAAGCGCGCACCGACGCCGACATGGCCGCCGATTTCCGCGTGTAGTGTGACGTCCCCCGCCAGGAGTCTGCCCATGACTGAAGACACCCTGCTGCAACTGATGACGGAAGTCGAAAAGGAAGACCCGATCGACTACGCCGACCTGCCGTTCGACGACGCCGCGCTGCGCCGGCTGGCCTGCCGCCTGATCGCCGAACGCTCCAGCGAGCTGGAAGCGTCCGGCCTGCCGGTGGAGGCGCTGCTGGCCACGATGTGGGCCTCGACCGCCAAGCTGGTGCTGGAGAACCTGGTCCTGAACGCGCGCCTGCTGACGCTGAAGGGCCAGCCCGACGACGCGCGCGCGCTGATCGAGCGCATCGCCCGCCAGTCGCGCGGCGGCGCCTGAGGCGTGGTCCGCCCGGCAATGCCGCCGGGCCCGTCATGTGCCGCAGCCGGCGCAAGCTGCGGTGCCCGCGCCGTTTCGCTAAAATGCGGGTTTTCACCCAGCCGGGCCGCGGCACGCCGTGCGGCGCAGGCGGCTGACCAGGAGGATTTCGGTGATCAAGTGGATAATCGTCGCGGGCTACCTCGGTGCCATCCTGTATGTGCACTTCCGCGGCAAGGTGCGCCTGCGCCTGTGGCGCCAGCTGCTGGACCATTCGGCCCTGGTGGCCCCGATCAACTGCTTCATGTACGCGTTCTCGGGCGTGCCGCGCACCCCGTATATCCCGGTCGACAATTTCCCCGACCTGGAAAAACTGCGCGCCGCCTGGCCCGAGATCCGCGATGAAGGCCTGGCCCTGGCGGCGATGCGCAAGATCAAGGCCGCCGACAAGAACGACGACGCCGGCTTCAATTCCTTCTTCAAGTACGGCTGGAAGCGCTTCTACCTGAAGTGGTACGAGGCCCAGCACCCGTCGGCCGAGCAGCTGTGCCCCAAGACCGTCGCGCTGCTGCGCGAGTTGCCCACGGTCAAGGCGGCGATGTTCGCCGAGCTGCCGCCGGGCGGCAAGCTCAATCCGCACCGCGACCCGTTTGCCGGCTCGCTGCGCTATCACCTGGGCCTGGCCACGCCGAACGATGACCGCTGCTTTATCGAGGTTGACGGCGAGCGCCACAGCTGGCGCGACGGCGAGGGCGTGGTGTTCGACGAGACCTACCTGCACTGGGCCGAGAACCGCAGCGACGCCAACCGGCTGATCCTGTTCTGCGATATCGAACGCCCGATGCGCTATGGCTGGGCCGCGAAATTCAACCACTGGATGGGCCGCAAGGTCATGACCGCGGCCAGCTCGCCCAACGACGAGCACGACCAGACCGGCATGATCAACCGGCTGTTCCGCTTTGTCTGGCTGGGCGGCCAGTATCGCCGCCGCTTCAAGGCCTGGAACCGCCAGCTCTACTACGTGGCCAAGTTCGGCCTGATCGTGCTGGGCGTGGGTTTGATCGTCTACCTGTAAGCAGCAAGAGAGCCGGCGCCAGCCGGCTCTTTCGTTTTGCGGACCTGTTTGCTTCCTGCCGGAGATGCCGATGCGCTTTCTTCCCGTAGCCCTCGGGCTGGCTGCCAGCCTTGCGGCGGCCGCCTGCACCACCACGCCTGCCGAGCGCCCCGCCAGCCCGGCCAGCAGCGGGTCCGCCATCGGCATGGCCAACCCTGCCTCGGTCAACTGCGCGCAGCGCGGCGGCAAGCTGCAGATCGTGACGACACCGGCGGGCCAGACCGGCATCTGCACCTTCCCTTCGGGCAAGCAGTGCGAGGAATGGGCGCTGATGCGCGGCGAGTGCACGCCGGGCTGAAGCGTCTCGCAGTAGCGCCCGGCCTTCAGTCGCGGCGGCGTTCGTTGGCGAGCGCGGCGTAGTGCTCGCGCTTGGCCTGGTACATGCGGCTGTCGGCCAGCTTGACGATGTCGCCCAGGCGTTCGCCTTCCTGGCAGGTGGCGTGGCCGATGGAGAAGCTGAGCCGCGTGCCGGGGTAGAACTGGTTGTTCAGCTCCACCACCTTGCCGATCTGCTCGACCACGGTGGCGGCGCCGCGCTCGTCGCGGCCGGGCAGCAGCACCATGAACTCGTCACCGCCGGTGCGCGCCACGCAGGCCTGCTCACCCACGGCTTTCTTCAGCGCCTCGCCGGTGCGGCGCAGCAGGCTGTCGCCGTCGGCATGGCCGAACTGGTCGTTGACGAGCTTGAGCCCGTTCAGGTCGACCGCCACCACGCTCACCGGCCACGGGCCCTTGCGGCCCAGCCGCGCCAGTTCGTCCTCATAGTAGGCGCGGTTGTAGAGCTTGGTCAGCACGTCATGCTTGCCGAGGAATTCGACATAGGCCTCGGCCTTCTTGCGCGCCGTGATATCGGTCAGCGACACCAGCACCTGGTCCCAGTCCGCTTCGCGCCCGGGAAACACCGACCACTGCATGAACACGTCGACGGCGCGGCCGTCGAGCGCGTAGTTGATGACCTCGCGCTGCTGCCACAGCCGGCCATGCCACAGGTCGATCAGCTGCTCGGCAAAATGGATGCGCATGTCGTCGCGGAACACGTCGCCGAGCCGCGACAGCAGCGTGGCCTTGCTGTCCGCGCCGAACATCAGCAGGGTCTGCTGGTTGACATCGAGCACGCGGATTTCCTGCATGCAGCGCGAGATAAAGTCGGGATGGACGTTGAGGAAGGTGCGGAAGTCGGTAATGCCGGCGGCGCGCACCTCGTCGATCAGCATCTTGACCGCGCTGAAGTCCTCGACCCACAGCGACACCGGCGAATGTTCGAACAGGCCCAGCGCATACTGCTCGCTGCGGCGCAGCTCGCGCTCGGTGCGCAGGCGCGGGGTGATGTCCTCGATCGACAGCAGCACGCGTTCCCAGGTCTGTTCGTGGCCCGGCATGACCGTGGCCTCGAGCTGGATGTCGAGCCGCGCGCCGTCCAGCGCGTAGTTGACGGTCTGGCTGGCAAAGCCGTTGGCGCCGTCCCACAGCTGGCCGAGTTCTTCGACATGCTGCTCGAACATGTCGTCGCGGAACACGGTGTCGAGGTTGTTCACCAGGTCGTCGAGGTCGGCCGCGCGGAACAGCTCCAGCGTGCGCCGGTTCACCGCAATCACGCGGATCAGCGCGGAACACTGCGCCACCCGCCGCGGGTCGGCGCGCAGGTGCGCGCGCACGTCGGTAATGCCCTGCTGCCGCCATTGCGCGAAACACTCGCGCACCGCGCTGAAGTCTTCCAGCCACAGCGACACGGGTGCCAGCTGGAACAGGGCCTGGTAATCGTCGGGAACGGTGCGGGCAGGGTCGCCGCTACCCTGTCCGGCGGACGGCGCCACGGATGTACTGGTCAAGGCCATTCTCCTTGTTCTTGTCGTGGAGGTGCGCGGCGGCCGTGGGCAACCGATGCAATCAGGTCTCCGGGGACCAGCCGGACGGGCGCCTGCACACCAGCGCACTAGGATAGGCGAGCCGCCGGCAAAAAGGGAAGGTTGTTGCAAATCGGCGCCGCGCCTGGCGGCGGCAGCCGCGGCGCTCAGCCCGCCAGCCGCTGCACGATCGTGGCGAGCGTGCCGAGCGCGCGCTCGATCTGCGCGGAGCGCGGGGCGCCGCAGTTGATGCGCAGGCAGTGGTCGAAGCGCCCGGCGTTGGAGAACATCACGCCCGGCATGACGCGGATGCCGGCCTGCAGCGCCTGGTCGAACACCGCCTCGGACGAGACCTGCGCGGGCAGCTCCACCCACAGGTGCATGCCGCCGCGCGGCGCGCCCAGCCGCGTGCCGGCGGGAAACCCGGCGGCGATGGCCTGCGTGAACCATTCGCGCTGTGCGCGCAGCCGCGTGCGCAGCCGACGCAGGTGGCGGTCATGCGCACCCGATGCCAGGAAGTCGGCGGCGGCCATCTGCGACAGCATCTCGTTGGGCCGCGACAGCCCGAACTTCAGCATCTCGACGCGAGCCTGCCATTTGCCCGCCGCGATCCAGCCCAGCCGCATGCCGGGCGCCAGCACCTTGTGCAGCGAAGCGCAGTGGATCACGTTGCCGCTGCCATCCCAGGCCTTGGCCGCGGCCGGCGGCGCGTCGCTGTCGGCGGTGGCGGAAAAGCAGTCGTCCTCGATCAGCGCGATGCCGCGCGCCTCGCACCATTGCACCAGCCGCGCCTTGTGCGCGTCGGGCATGATGCAGCCGAGCGGGTTCTGCAGGTTCGGCACCACCGCCACCGCGCGGATGTTGTCGTAGTGCTGCGCGGCCAGCTCCAGCGCCTCGAGCGAGATGCCGGTCTGGGGGCTGCACGGAATCTCCAGCGCGCGCATGCCCAGGCTTTCCAGGATCTGCAGCAGGCCGTAGTACGTGGGGGACTCCACCGCGATCACATCGCCCGGGCCCGCCACCGCGCGCAGGGCGAGGTTCAGCGCCTCGGTGCAGCCGTTGGTGATGACGATCTCTTCCGGGGCCAGCTGCACGCGGTTGCGCAGCGCCTGTCGCGCGATCGCGGCGCGCAGCGGCTGGTAGCCATCGGGCTCGACGCCCTCGCCGAACAGCTGCGGATGCCGGCGCAGCGCGCGTGTCGCGGCGCCGCGCAGGGCTTCGGTCGGGTACAGCGAAGGCGCGCAGTAGGCGCCGCCCAGGTTGGTGTGCACGGGCTCGTGCTGGCCGCGCGCGAGCAGGCCGGAAATGCGCTGGTGGATGCCGACGTACTGGGCCGGGTCGGGCAGCGCGGCGGCGGGCTCGGACAGCGCGGCCAGCGCTGCGCGCCGCGGCGCGGCCACGAAGTAGCCCGAGCGCGGCCGCGCTTCGAGCAGGCCGTCGCTTTCCAGTTGCCGGCAGGCCTGCAGCGCCGTCGACAGGCTCACGCCATGCAGCGCCATCAGCGCGCGCACCGACGGCATGCGGTCGCCGGCGGCGAGGGTGCCGGAGTCAATGGCGCGGCGGTAATGGCCGGCAAGCTGGCGATAGAGCGGGGTGGTTTCCATGGGGGCATGGTGGCGTGGCGGGGCCGCATCGGTACAGATACAGAGGCGGGGGCTCTGTATCGTAACAGGCGGAAATCCCGGTTGCTGTTCCGGTCGCCGCGATGTGGCCTTGTGCCTGCCGCGCGCGCGCGGCGGTCGATACGCTGGAGTCCTGTGCCAGCTACCGGAGTCCTGCCATGCCAGGCGATCTCGACCACACCCCGACCCTGATGCCACTGCCGGCGGGCCAGGCCCTGCGGCTGCATGTGGCGCCCGGCACCGTGCTGCATGCCGCCGCCGGCGAGATGGCGCTGGCCGGGCCGATGCAATGGCTCGCCGGCCACTGCCACGTGCCGCAGCGGCACCTGCGCGCGGGCGACACCTGGATCGTTCCCGCGCGCGGCTGGCTGACGGTGTCGGCGAGCCGGGGCGCAGCGTTGTCGGTCACGGTGCCGCCGGGGTGGCTGGCGCGGCTGCGGACGCGGCTGGCGTTGTCCTGGCACCGTGCGCGTCCGGCCGCCCAGCCGGTCCCGCTGCGGATTCCCGACCCGGCGCGCCAAAGGCGATAAAATTGCGCTCCGGCCGGCCTGGCACATTGGTGTGCCCAACCCCCCGGCCGCAGTTCCCGGGTTTCCCATGCTACGTCTAAGTGAAGTCAAACTCCCGCTCGACCATACCGAAAGCGACCTCGACGCCGCCGTGCGCGCCGGTGCCGCGCAGATCGGCGTCAAGGGAGACGGCCTGATCGGCTATACCGTATTCCGCCGCGCCCACGATGCGCGCAAGCGCTCCGATATCAAGCTGACCTACATCATCGATATCGAGGTGCGCGACGAGGCCGCGGCCATCCGCCGCATCGCCGGCAAGCCGAACTGGAGCGTGACGCCCGACATGGCGTACCACTTCGTCGCGCGCGCGCCGCAGGGCGGCATGCATCCGCGCCCGGTGGTGATCGGCATGGGGCCGTGCGGCCTGCTGGCCGGCCTGATCCTGGCGCAGTCGGGCTTCCGCCCCATCATCCTCGAGCGCGGCAAGGAAGTGCGCGAGCGCACCAAGGACACCTTCGGCCTGTGGCGCAAGAGCGTGCTCAATCCGGAGTCGAACGTGCAGTTCGGCGAAGGCGGCGCAGGCACTTTCTCTGACGGCAAGCTGTACAGCCAGATCAAGGACCCCAAGCACTATGGCCGCAAGGTGCTCAACGAGTTCGTGCGCGCCGGCGCGCCGGAAGACATCCTGTACAAGGCGCGCCCGCATATCGGCACCTTCCGCCTGGTCAGCATGGTCGAGAAGATGCGCGCGGAGATCATCGAGCTGGGCGGCGAGATCCGCTTCGAGACCCGCGTCGACGATATCGATATCGACGGCGGCCAGGTGCGCGGCCTGAAGCTGTCGAATGGCGAATACCTGGAAGCCGACCACGTCATCATGGCGGTGGGTCACAGCGCGCGCGACACCTTCCAGATGCTGCACGAGCGCGGCGTGTTCATGGAAGCCAAGCCGTTCTCGCTGGGCTTTCGCATCGAGCATCCGCAGGGGCTGATCAACCGCAGCCGCTTCGGCAAGTTCGCCGGCAACAAGCTGCTGGGCGCGGCCGACTACAAGGTGGTGCACCACTGCAGCAATGGCCGTTCGGTGTACAGCTTCTGCATGTGCCCGGGCGGCACCGTGGTGGCCGCGGCATCGGAGCCCGGCCGCGTGGTGACCAACGGCATGAGCCAGTACAAGCGCGCCGAGCGCAATGCCAATGCCGGCATCGTGGTCGGCATCACGCCGGAAGATTACCCCGGCGGCCCGCTGGCCGGCATCGAGTTCCAGCGCAAGTGGGAAGAGCGCGCGTTCGAGCTGGGCGGCGGCAACTACAACGCGCCGGGCCAGCTGGTCGGCGACTTTATCGCCGGCCGCGCGTCGACGTCGCTGGGCTCGGTCGAGCCTTCCTACAAGCCGGGCGTGACCCCGACGGACCTGAGCACGTCGTTGCCCGACTACGTGATCGAGGCGATCCGCGAAGGCATTCCCGAGATCGACAAGAAGCTGCCCGGCTTCGCGCTGCACGACGCGGTGCTGACCGGGGTCGAGACACGCACCTCGTCGCCGCTGCGCATCCGCCGCAATCACGACGACTACCAGAGCATCAACGTCAAGGGCCTGTATCCGGCGGGCGAAGGCGCGGGCTATGCGGGCGGCATCTATTCCGCGGCGATCGACGGCATCGAAGTGGCCGAGGCGGTGGCGCTCAGCATCGCGGGCGGCAGGGCTGCCTAAGCCTGTTGCTGCAGATAAGCCGCGGCCCCCAGCGCCGCGGTGCGCCCGCTGGCGAAGCAGGCCGTCAGCAGGTAGCCGCCGGTGGGCGCTTCCCAGTCCAGCATCTCGCCCGCGCAGAATACGCCGGGCAGGGCGCGCAGCATCAGGCTGGCATCCATCGCTTCGAAGCGCACGCCGCCGGCGCTGCTGATGACCTCGTCGATCGGGCGCGGGCGCAGCACGCGCAGAGGCAGCGCCTTCAGCGACACGGCCAGCGTGCCGGGATCGAGCATGGCGTCGCGGGACAGGCATTCGCGCAGCAGGCCGGCCTTGACGCCGGTGATGCCGAGCCGGCTTTGCAGGTGGCTCGACAACGAACGCGAGCCGCGCGGATGCTCGACCTGCGCGCTGACCTGTTCGGCGCTGTGCGACGGCAGCAGGTCGAGGTGGATGGTGGCCTCGCCATCGGCTTCGATGCGGTCGCGGATCGGTGCCGACAGCGCGTAGACCAGGCTGCCTTCGATGCCGTCGCGGCTGATCACGAATTCGCCCTGGCGGTAGTTCAGGTGTCCGTTACGGTCATTCAGCGCGATTGCCACCGGCTTGACCGGCGCGCCGGCAAAGCGCATGCAAAAGTCCTCGCTCCATGCCACGTCGAACCCGCAATTGGCCGGCCGCAGCGGCGCGATCTCGACGCCGCGCTCGGCCAGGCGCGGCACCCAGGCGCCATCGGAACCAAGCCTGGCCCAGCTGGCACCGCCCAGCGCCAGCACCACGGCGCGTGCGCGGACGACCGTGTCGCCGTGCGGCGTGGCAAAGCGCAGCGCATGCGGTACGCCGTCGTCCTCCTCCCAGCCCAGCCAGCGATGCCGCATATGGAACTGCACACCCGACTCGCGCAGGCGGTGCAGCCACGCGCGCAGCATCGGCGCGGCCTTCATGTCGGTAGGAAAGACGCGGCCGGAGCTGCCGACGAAGGTCTCGATGCCGAGACCATGGACCCAGTCGCGCAGCGCCTGCGCGCCGAAGTCCGCCAGCATCGGCGCCAGTTGCCCGGTGCGTGCGCCGTAGCGGCCCAGGAAGGCCGGCTCCGGCTCCGCATGGGTGAGGTTCATGCCGCCCTTGCCGGCCATCAGGAACTTGCGGCCGACCGACGGCATCGCGTCATAGACCGCCACGCGGGCGCCCTTCGCCGCCAGCACTTCGGCCGCCATCAGCCCGGCCGGGCCGCCGCCGATGACGGCAACGTCGGGAGTGGCTGAGGCAGAGGTGGGTGTGGTGATAGAGGGCATTGGCGGGGCTCGGCAGGGCGGGGGTGTTTCCGCCGCGGATTATAGAGCCTGCGGCAGCGCTAGAATGATGCTTTGCCCCGCCTTGCCATCATGTCTTCCGTCACGCACTCCGCCAGTCAGCCCGCCGACGCCGATGCGGCGGTCATCGCCGCCACCCGCCATTGGCTCGAACGCGCGGTGATCGGGCTCAACCTGTGCCCGTTCGCCAAGAGCGTGTACGTGAAGGAGCAGGTGCGCTACGTGGTCAGCCCCGTCACCGCGGCGCCCGACGTGATGGACGACCTGGAGCGCGAACTGCGCCTGCTGGCCGATGCCGACCCGGCGCGGATCGACACCACCCTGCTGATCCTGCCGCACGCGGTGGCCGATTTCCTCGACTTCAACGACCTGCTGTACTTTGCCGAGCGCCTGCTCGCCAGCCTGGGGCTGGATGGCACGCTGCAGATCGCCAGCTTCCATCCGCAGTACCAGTTCGCCGGGACCGAGCCGGACGATATCGAGAACTACACCAATCGCGCGCCGTACCCCATCCTGCACCTGCTGCGCGAGGATTCGATCGCGCGCGCGGCGGCGGCGTTTCCCGATGCGGCGGACATCTACGAGCGCAACCAGGCGGTCATGCGCCGTCTCGGCCACGAGGGCTGGCGACGCTGGATGGCGGGCGAGGATCAGCCCGGGTCCGAGCCCGGGGCCGAGTCCTGCAAGGCGTAGTTACGCCGCCTCTGCCGGCGCGGTGAAGAAGCGCTCGCGCAGCTCTTCCAGTCCCAGCCGCTCCAGCACTTCTTCCAGCCGCTCGGCCGGGCGGCGGCGCGGCAGGTCCTTGTACTGGGCGATGATCAGTTCGTTCTTCATCGAGTGTTCCCAGCCCACCAGTTCGGTCACGTTGACCTGGTAGCCGTGCGCCTCCAGTTGCAGGCAGCGCAGCACGTTGGTCACCTGGCTGCCGAACTCGCGCGTATGCAGCGGATGGCGCCAGATCTCGGTCAGCGGATTGCCCGCCAGCAGCTTGCCCTTGTGCTTGCGCAGCACGCTGGCCACCTCGGCCTGGCAGCAGGGCACCAGCACGATGTGCTGCGCGCGCTTGGCCAGCGCGAAGCGGATGGCGTCGTCGGTGGCGGTATTGCACGCATGCAGCGCGGTGACCACGTCAACGGTGGGCGGCAGCTGTGGCGAGGTGATCGAGTCCGCCACCGACAGGTTCAGGAACGACATCCCCGGAAAGCCCAGCCGCGCGGCGAGCGCCTGCGAGGTCTTCACCAGTTCTTCCCGGGTCTCGATGCCGTAGATGTGCGAGTCGTCCTGTAGTGCCTTGAAGAACAGGTCGTACAGGATGAAACCGAGATAGGACTTGCCGGCGCCGTGGTCCACCAGCGTGACGCGGCCGCGCGCGGCCTTGACCTCCTGCAGCAGCGGTTCGATGAACTGGAACAGGTGGTAGACCTGCTTGAGCTTGCGCCGGCTGTCCTGGTTCATCTTGCCGTCGCGCGTCAGGATATGGAGTTCCTTGAGCAGCTCGATGGACTGGCCGGGGCGGATTTCGTGGTTATTTGACATTGAGGGACTGCACAGGCGGCGGGGCGCGGCGCGCCCCGGAATGGCGACAGTTTACCGAAAAGTCGCCCGGTACCTGCCACGGCAATGTTGTGCGCTAAAGTTCCTGGCGCGCCTGCCGTTGGTGATGTATCGATAACAAGCAGAGCGCCGGCAATCGCCGTCGCCGCCAGACGATTCAGGGGACGCATGACGCATGAATCGGGACTGAGCCTGGAGCTTGCCCAGCCGGGCGAACAGGTGCATGCACGCTACACGCCGCAGCCGGGCCGGCTGCCGCCGGACCCGGCTACCCTGCAGCAGTGCCTGGAGGGGCTGGGCTGGTCCGGCGCGCGGCTGGATGCGCGTGCGGTGGCGCAGTTCCTCGCGCAATGCCAGCGGGCCGGGCATGAGATCGATGCCACCATCGGCGCGCTGATCGACGGCGCGTTCGAGCTCGACATCACCGCCGACGGCCTGGCCGTGCGGCTGACGCTGATGCCGCCGGAAGGCGGCCGGCAGGTGAGCGCGGACGAGATCCGCCGCGCCGTGGCGCAGCGCGGCGTGGTGGCGCCGATCCAGTCGCTCGCCCTGGACGCCGCACTGGCCGAAGGCGGCTGCGAATTGCGCACCATCGCCGCAGGCCTTGCGCCGCGGCAGGGCGAGCCGGCGCGCTTTATCAACCTGCTGGAGCCGCGCAAGCCGGCGCACAGCGACGACGATGCCGGCAAGGTCGACCTGCGCGAGCTGGGCAACCTGCTGCTGGTCAGCCCCGGCACGCCCCTGATGCGGCGCATTGCGGCGGTGCCGGGCCATGCCGGTGTCGACGTGTTCGGCAAGCCGATTGCCGCCGATGCGGTCGACGACCCGCCGTTTGCCGAGGGCCTGACCGGCGCGGTGGCGGATGCGGACGACCCCGGACTGCTGCGTGCGGTGATTGCCGGATCGCCGGTGGTCGGCGTCTACGGCATCTCCGTCAGTCCCGTGGTGCAGGTGGAATCGGTGGACCTGCATTCCGGCAACGTGGCGTTCGACGGCACGCTGCGCGTGTCGGGCGACATCCGCACCGGCATGTCGGTCAATGTCAGTGGCGACGTGGTGGTCGAAGGCACCATCGAAGCCGCCAGTGTCGAGGCCGGTGGCAACGTCATCGTCAAGGGCGGCATTATCGGCAAGTCCGAAAGTGCCCATGCCGAAGGCGGCATCAGCCGCGCCAGCGTGCGCTGCAAGGGCGCGGTGAAGGCGCGCTTCATCGAGAATGCGGTGGTCGAGGCCGGCACCGAAGTCACCGTCGACAGCGGCATCCGCCAGAGCGATGTCGCCGCGGGCCAGCGCATCGTGGTGGGTGGCACCGGCGTGCAGGGCAGCATCAGCGGCGGTCGCAGCCGCGCCTTGCTGGCGGTGCGCGCCGCGGTGCTGGGCGCGCCGGCCGGCACCGCCACCAGCATCCAGGTGGGCCTCAATCCCTATGCCGACGCGCAGCGCGCCGCGCTTGAGGCCGAGCGCCGGCGCATGCTGGAGGAGCAGAACAAGGTCAGGCAGCTGGTGGACTTCTTTGCCAAGCACCCGGAGCGCGCCGTCGGCGACCTGCGCGAAAAGGCGCGCGCGACGCTGTTCAAGCTGTCGCGCGACCTGTTCGAGCTGGAGGCGCGCCTGACCGAACTGGGGCAGCAGATGCAGCCCGCCGCCGATGCCGTCATCGATGCCCCGCGGCGCATCCATGGCGGGGTCACGCTGCAGGTGGGCAGCCGCGTGCTCAAAGTGATGGAAGACAAGCCCGGCGGCCAGATCCGGCTGCTCGATGACCGTATCACCGTCGGCTGAATCGCGCGCTTGCTCGATCCCGCTTTGATTCGAGGGGATTTGTACTATCCTGCAGATATGTCCTGGGGTGCCGCAGGATGGGCGACCGAGCTAGCGTTGGGCAATGAATGCAGAAGCGGATCAGCACTCTGTGGAAGCGTTACACCGAACCGACACACGTGGCACTTGAATGAACGGGAAGGCCAGCCATCGCGCTGGCCTTTCTGTTTTCGCGCCGGCGGTTTCGCAAGTACCGGAATCGTGGCAGGGACGGCTTGGGCTTATGCCGCCCACAGCCGCAACTCGTGCAGCCCGCTGCGCGCCACGCGTGTCCCAAGCGCGCATCCCTGTGTTTCGAACATGGCTTGCAGCCATGCCATGTCGACTTCGCGCGCATGCGCCAGCCGGAAGTGGCTGCGCCGCAAGGGCACCAGCCGCAGGTCTGCGCTGCCGCCGCCATCGAAGCTGACGAATGCCATCAGCGCCAGGTCCGGGCGGTAGGAATCGTATCCGCCAATTCCCTCGTAATCGTTGATGAAATCGCCGCAGCCGTACAGGATCGGCTTGCCGGCATGCAGCTCGATGCCCAGCGGGTGATGCGAGGAATGCCCGTGCACGATGTCGATGCCGGCGTGCTCGACCAGCGCGCGGGCGAAGGCGCGTTGCGCGGGATCGATGTGGTAGCCCCAGTTCGGGCCCCAGTGGATCGACAGCACCATGACGTCGCCGGGGCGCCGCAGTTGCCGGGCCTGCGCGGCAATGCGCTGCTGCGAGGCCGCGGACCAGTCGTCCAGCAGGTTCACGCCCGAGTGCCCCGCGGTGGCGCGCCACGCCGCCGGCGTGCCGGCATTCGGCATGGCGAAGGCCATTACCACCACACGACCACCGCCCGGCCGCGCCAGCACCGCGGCGCGTGCGGCGCTGGCCTCGTCGGGGCCGGCGCCGGCGTGCGCGATCTGCGCGCCGTCCAGCGCGTCCAGCGTATCGGCCAGGCCCGCGCGGCCCCAGTCCAGCACATGGTTGTTGGCGAGGATCGCGCAGTCGATGCCGGCGGCCTGCAGGCAATCGACATTGCGCGGATGCATGCGGTAGTGCACGGCCTTGCCGGGCCAGGCATCGTCGCTGGTGGTGATGGCGGTTTCCAGGTTGACGATGCGCGGCCGCGCGGCGCGGCTTGCCAGTTCCGCCAGCGCATCGCCCCACGGATAGTCCGGCCCGGCGGGGCGCGCGATCGGGCCGGCCCTGCGTTCCGCCAGGCGCACGTAGTCGAGCGCGGAATGCACATACGATTCATGCAGCAGCGGCTGGCTGGGATGCGCCAGGATCTGGTCGATGCCGCGACCGGTCATCACGTCGCCGCACAGGAACAGGGGAGGTTGGCTGGCAGGGTCCATTGTGCAGGCGCACGGCGCGCGGGCACCGTGCCGCCGTGCCTCCATGATAGGCCGCGCGGCCACGGCAGGATTTGGCCCCACCCGCGGAATGCGCCGCGCGCGCGGCGCGCATTTACATTCCCGCGGTGCCTGCCTTAAATGATGAAGTCATCGGTCCTCGTGGCCATTTTTTTGCTCCTGACGCCGCGTGTCGTCCGATGTTTCCAACCAGCATCGGGAGGCAGATCATGGCCCAGCCATCGCAAGAACACATTGAGGCACTCAAGGCGCAGCTGCGCGGACGCTTGCTGCGGCCGGAGGACAGCGGCTATGACGACGCGCGCCGGATCTGGAACGCGATGATCGATCGCCACCCGCAGTGGATCGTGCAGGCCGCGGGTGCTGCCGACGTGGTGGCGGCGGTGAACTTCGCGCGCGAGCACGGCGTGCTGCTGGCGGTACGCGGCGGCGGCCACAACATCGGCGGGCTGGCGATCTGCGAGGGCGGCATGGTGCTGGACCTGTCGCAGATGCGCTCGGTGCGCGTCGATCCCCACGCGCAACGCGCGTGGGTGGAGCCGGGCGCCACGCTGCGCGATTTCGACCATGAAGCGCAGGCGCAGGGTCTGGCCACGCCGCTCGGCATCAACTCCACCACCGGTGTCGCCGGGCTGACGTTGGGCGGCGGTTTCGGCTGGCTCAGCCGCAAGTTCGGCACCACGGTCGACAACCTGGTGTCGGCGCAGGTCGTTACCGCCGACGGCAAGCTGGTGCGCGCCAGCAGCGACGAGAACGCCGACCTGTTCTGGGCGTTGCGCGGCGGCGGCGGCAACTTCGGCGTGGTGACGATGTTCGAGTTCCGGCTGCATCCGGTCGGGCCGCAGGTCTATGGCGGACTGATCGTCTATCCGCTGGAGCAGGCCGCCAGCGTGCTGCCCGCCTATCGCGAACTGTATGAATCGATGCCCGACGAGCTGACCGTGTGGGTGGTGATGCGCCAGGCGCCGCCGCTGCCGTTCCTGCCGCCCGAGGTGCACGGCAAGCCGGTGGCGGCGCTGGCGATCTGCTATATCGGTCCGCCGGAGCAGGGGCCGCAACTGGTCGAGCCGCTGCGCCGGCTCGGCACCCCGTATGGCGAGCACCTGGGGCCGATGCCGCTCACCGCGTGGCAGCAGGCCTTCGATCCGCTGCTGACGCCGGGTGCGCGCAACTACTGGAAGTCGCATAACTTTGCGGGCCTCGACGACGGGCTGATCGCGATGCTGATCGAGCAGATCGGCAAGCTGCCGTCGCCGCAATGCGAAGTCTTTATCGGCGCGATGGGCGGGCAGACCAACCGCGTCGCGCCCGACGCCACCGCCTACGCCAACCGCGACGCCAAGTTCATCATGAACCTGCACGGGCGCTGGGACAGCCCCGCGGACGACGACCGGTGCATCGGCTGGGCGCGCGAGGTGTTCCGCGCGGCGGCGCCGTTCGCACTGGGCAGCGTCTATGTCAACTTCCTCACGCAGGAGGAGGCCGACCGCGTCGGCGCTGCCTATGGGCCGAACTACGACCGGCTGGTGGAAGTGAAGCGGCGCTACGATCCCGACAACCTGTTCCGCCATAACCACAACATCAATCCCGCGGGCTGAACGGCGTATCGCGTGGCGGGGCGGGGCAGGGCGACCTGCTCCGCCTTCACGCGGCTGCAATACGGCCATGCCAGCATCGCCGCGACCGCGTTGTATCCACAGGGAGAGCAAGCAGATGAGACCGGGTGAAGCAGAGCTGGTGCGGCGTATCCACAACGAGGTGGCCGACTACTACGACGAAGAAATCGAACTGGAACTGGACGACCGCGAGGCCAGCGAGGCCTTCGGCGATCCTGTGCACCTGGACGACCAGGCCGAGCAGGACAGCCGCCGGAAATATTTCCGCGAGCTGTTCCGGCTGCAGGGCGAACTGGTGCGGCTGCAGAGCTGGGTCGCCGCGACCGGGCACAAGGTCGTGATCCTGTTCGAGGGGCGCGACGCCGCCGGCAAGGGCGGCGTGATCAAGCGCATCACGCAGCGGCTGAACCCGCGCGTCTGCCGCGTTGCCGCGCTGCCCGCGCCCAACGACCGCGAACGCACCCAGTGGTACTTCCAGCGCTACGTCGCGCAGCTGCCCGCCGCCGGCGAGATCGTGCTGTTCGACCGCAGTTGGTATAACCGCGCCGGCGTCGAGCGCGTGATGGGCTTCTGCACCGACGACCAGTACGAAGAGTTCTTCCGCTCGGTGCCCGAATTCGAAAAGATGCTGGTGCGTTCCGGCATCCAGGTGATCAAGTACTGGTTCTCGATCACGCACGACGAGCAGCGCCTGCGCTTCCTCAGCCGCATCCATGACCCGCTCAAGCAGTGGAAGCTCAGCCCGATGGACCTGGAATCCCAGCGCCGCTGGGAAGACTACACCCGGGCCAAGGAGATCATGCTCGAGCGCACCCACATCGCCGAGGCGCCGTGGTGGGTGGTGCAGGCCGACGACAAGAAGCGCGCGCGTCTGAACTGCATCCATCACTTGCTGAGCCTGGTGCCGTATGCCGAAGTGGAAGCGCCCACAGTGGTGCTGCCCGGCCGCGAGCGCCACGAGGATTACGTGCGCCAGCCGGTGCCGAGGGAGATGATCGTGCCGGAGGTGTACTGAGCGATACCCGGCGCCTAGGGTATCCACGGGGTGCGTCATCGGCCCCATGCCAGAGCGGCTATCTATAATGAAAGCGGCCACCCCGACATCCGCGGCGGCCGTGATCGTGGAACTGCTAGCTTTCTGGGCGGCCATGCTTGCCGCCTATCTCCTGATGAAGCGTGCCGGCTGCTTCAGCCAGCCGGTGCTCTATCCCGATCTGGATCACCCCTTCCGCTACTGGTGGGCACAACGGCTGGGGCGCCAGCCGGTGCCATTGCCGCTGCCTCCGCCGCCTTCTTCTCCAGAACGCGCGCAACAAAAAACCCGGAGAGCGTGACGCTGTCCGGGTTTGCGCGGGCTGGGCCCTGAATTCTGGTGGTGCCGAAGAGAGGAATCGAACCCCCGACCTTCTCATTACGAATGAGCTGCTCTACCGACTGAGCTACTTCGGCAACATGTTCCGGCGATCTGGAACAGCCCGCAATAGTAGCAGCGTTTTCCGGCCTTGTGAAGCCCTTTGTGTCGCCGGTGCCACCGGCGCCGGCATGGAAAAACGGGGCGCAGTGCGCCCCGTTTCAGGCGAGCCCGGCCGGGATCAGGCCTTGGCTTGCGCTTCCTGGTGGTAGCGCGTGACGCGCTCCACCTCGTTCTTCGAGCCCAGTATCACCGAGACGCGCTGGTGCAGCTTTTCCGGCTGCACGTCGAGGATGCGCTGTTCGCCGTTGGTGGCGGCGCCGCCGGCCTGCTCGACCAGCATCGCCATCGGGTTGGCTTCGTACATCAGGCGCAGCTTGCCGGGCTTTTCCGGCTCGCGCTTGTCCCACGGGTACATGAAGATGCCGCCGCGGGTCAGGATGCGGTGCACGTCGGCGACCATCGAGGCCACCCAGCGCATGTTGAAGTTCTTGCCGCGCGGGCCTTCGTCGCCGGCCAGGCACTCGTCGATGTACTTGCGCACCGGCGGGGCCCAGTGGCGCATGTTCGACATGTTGATGGCGAATTCCTTGGTGTCTTCCGGAATCGTGACGTTGGACTGGGTCAGCACGAAGCTGCCGGCCTCGCGGTCCAGCGTGAACATGTGCACGCCGTTGCCGACCGTCAGGACCAGCGTGGTCTGCGGGCCGTACACGGCGTAGCCGGCGGCGACCTGGTGCGTGCCGGGCTGCAGGAAGTCGGCCTCGGTCACGGTCTGGCCGGGCTTGGGCATGTGCAGCACCGAGAAGATGGTGCCGATCGAGACGTTGACGTCGATGTTCGACGAGCCGTCGAGCGGGTCGAACATCAGCAGGTATTCGCCCTTCGGGTAGCGGTTGGGAATCTCGTAGAACGATTCCATTTCTTCCGACGCCATCGCGGCGAGGTGGCCGCCCCATTCGTTGGCGTCGAGCAGCACTTCGTTGGCGATCACGTCCAGCTTCTGCTGGGTTTCGCCCTGGACGTTGCCGGTGCCGGCCGAGCCCAGCACGCCGGCGAGGGCGCCCTTGCTGACGGCGTTGGAAATGGCCTTGCAGGCACGCGCGACCACTTCGATCAGCAGCCGGAGTTCGGGCTGGATGGTGTTGTGCTTGCGCTGTTCCTCGACCAGGTAGCGGGTCAGGCTGATGCGAGTCATGGTTGGTTCTCCTTGGATGGCCGCAATTCTACATGCCCGGCCGCGCACGGCCGGGCATCGGGGGCGTGGGCCGGGCTGCCTGTCCCGTCGCCGGCGCGCTCAGCCGGCCAGCGCCTTGCCAACGATCTCGCGCACGTCGCGCGACAGCGTGCTGCACGCGGCGACGCGCTCCAGCTCGGCGCGCATGCGGTCGCGCAACGCCAGTTCGTATTTCTGCCAGCGGTCCATCACCCGCGCCAGGCGCGCCGCCACCTGCGGGTTGATGGCGTCCAGCGCCAGCACCTGGTCGGCCCAGAAGCGGTAGCCCGAGCCGTCCTCGGCGTGGAACTGCGCCGGGTTGCCGGAGCAGAAGCTGAAGATCAGCGAGCGCGCGCGGTTGGGGTTGCGCAGGTTGAAGGCGGGATGCTCCATCAGCGCGCGCACGGTGTCGATGGTGCGCTTGCCGGCGTGCGGGCCGCCGGGCTGCGGTCCGACGCTGCCGCGCTGCATGCCTTGCAGCGAGAACCACTTGTCGATTACCAGTGCATCGTCTTCAAAGCGTTGGTAGAAGTCCGCCAGCGCATGCTCGCGGCCGGGCGCGAAGCTGTTGACCAGTGCCGACAGCGCGGCGAAGCGGTCGGTCATGTTGTCGGCCTGCTGGTATTGCTGGTCGGCCAGCGCCTGCATCGCGGGGTCGCCGCTTTCGGCCAGGTAGCCGAGCGCGAGGTTGCGCAGCGCGCGCTTCGCCGCCGACGCGGCATCGGGCGAATACGCGCCCGGCGTCGCATTGGCTTCGTAGGCCGCCAGCCAGTCCGCCTGCAGCGCGCGCGCCAGGCCTTCGCGCATGAACTGGCGGGCGCGGTGGATGGCGGCGGGATCGGCCACGCCCATGCGCTCGGCCAGGTAGGCTTCGGCCGGCAGCACCAGGGCCTGCTCGCGGAAGGCGGGGTTGAGCGTGTCGTCGGTCAGCACCGCGCGCATGGCGCGCACCAGCGCGGGGTCGAGGGTGAGCTCGCGCCCGGCCTGCGCGTCGGCCACCAGCTGCAGCAGCGCGCGCGTGGCCAGGCGCTGGCCGGCTTCCCAGCGGTTGAAGGCGTCGCTGTCGTGCGACAGCTGGAAGGTCAGCTGTGCGTCGGTGTACTCGGCATCGACGATCACCGGCGCGGAGAAATTGCGCAGCAGCGAAGGCAGCGGGGCCTGCGCACCGCGCGGCAGGTTGATGAAGCGGAAGCTCTGCTCGGCCTGCGTGAAGTCGAGCACGCGCGTGGTGCCGGCGGGCGCGCCTTCGCCTTCGAGCTGCAGCGGCAGGTCGTTGCCGTCGGCGCCCAGCAGGCCGAGCGCGAACGGGATATGGAAGGGCTGCTTGTCGGGCGTGCCGGCGCGGGTCTCGATGCCGACCTTGGGGCAGCGTTGCGTCAGCGTCAGCGTCAGGCTGCCGTCGTCGCCGTTCCACGCGGTGCGCGCGGTCACCACCGGCGTGCCGGCCTGGCTGTACCAGAGGCCGAACTGGCTCAGGTCGCGGCCGTTGGCGTCGGCCATGGCGGCGCGGAAGTCGTCGCAGGTCACGGCCTGGCCGTCGTGGCGCTGGAAGTACAGGTCCATGCCCTTGCGGAAGCCCTCGCGGCCCAGCAGGGTCTGGTACATGCGCACTACCTCGGCGCCTTTCTCGTAGACCGTGACGGTGTAGAAGTTGTTGATCTCTTCGTAGCTGTCGGGGCGCACCGGATGCGCCATCGGGCCGGCGTCCTCGGGGAACTGCACCTGGCGCAGCACGCGCACGTCCTCGATGCGCTTGACCGCGCGGCCCGATTCCGAGCCCATCATGTCGGCCGAGAACTCCTGGTCGCGGAACACCGTCAGGCCTTCCTTCAGCGACAGCTGGAACCAGTCGCGGCAGGTCACGCGGTTGCCGGTCCAGTTGTGGAAGTACTCGTGGCCGACCACCGCCTCGATATTGGCAAAGTCGGTGTCGGTGGCGGTTTCCGCATTGGCCAGCACGTACTTGGTGTTGAAGATGTTCAGGCCCTTGTTCTCCATCGCGCCCATGTTGAAGTCGCCCACGGCGACGATCATGAAGCGGTCGAGATCGAGCTCCAGGCCGAAGCGCTGCTCGTCCCAGCGGATCGAATGGACCAGCGAATCCATCGCGTGGCGGGTCTTGCCGAGGTCGCGCGCCTCGACCCACACCTGCAGCAGCTTGTCCTTGCCGGACGCGGACCGGATCCGTTCCTCGATGCATTCCAGCTTGCCCGCGACCAGCGCGAACAGGTAGGACGGCTTGGGGAACGGGTCTTCCCACACGGCTTCGTGGCGGCCATCGGGCAGTTCGCGCTGGCTCACCAGGTTGCCGTTGGACAGCAGCACCGGATAGGCGGCGCGGTCGGCGCGCAGCGTGACGCGGTAGGTCGCCATCACGTCGGGGCGGTCGAGGAAATAGGTGATGCGGCGAAAGCCCTCGGCCTCGCACTGGGTGAAGAAGTTGCCGTTGGACACATAGAGGCCCGACAGCGTGGTGTTGGCCGCGGGCTGGCACGCGGTGGTGATTTCCAGCGTGCCCTGCGCCGGCAGGCCGGGCAGCGTCAGCGTGCCGCCGTCCTGGGTGGCGTTGGCCACCGGCTTGCCGTCCAGGCTGACGCCGATCAGTTCGAGTTCTTCACCGGCCAGCACCAGCGGCGCGTCGGGGGCGCCGGCCGTGCGCGCGAAGCGCAGCGTGCTGGTGACCACGGTGCGTTGGGGATCGAGCTCCAGCACCAGCGCGGCGTGGTCGATGGCGAACGGCGGCGGGGTATAGTCCTTGCGATAGACGGTAACGGGCGTGTCGGTGCGCAGCATGGGGGATCCTGTCTTCGGAAGACCGTTAGGAAAAGGGGGCGGCCAGGCGCGTGCAAGCAAGGCATGGCGCTGAAGTCCTCATTGTAGCCAAGGGGTGGGGGTGCGGTCTGACGGGCGCCGCACCAAGCCGCCGCGGGAATTCCGCGCCGCCGGCGTGGTCTCAGAGACACGCAGGGTTTCAGTGGACAGACGAGCGAGGTAGCACTATGTGGCAGCGCGCAGGCGGTGTCGGCAATGACGGGGCAGCGGGCCGGTGGCCGGGGCTGCGCAGGATGTGGGGCGCGCTGGCGCTGCTGGCGGCGCTGCTGCTGACGGGGTGCGCCAGCACCGTGACCACCGATGTCACGGCGTTCCGCCAGCCCGGCTGGCAAAACGACGCGCCGCGCACCTATAGCTTCGAGCGCAGCGCCGAGCAGGCGGCCCAACTCGACCGGCAGACTTATGAGCAGTGGCTGGCGGCGACGCTGGCGGGCGTCGGCTTCGAGCAGGTGCCGGCCCGGCAGGCACGCTATCTGGTCAGCATGGACTATGACTCCGCGCCGGGGCTGGTGCGCGTGGCCGAGACGGTCTATCCGGACCCGTGGTACGGCCCCTGGGGACCTCCTTACTGGGGCCCTGGCTACTACCGGCCGTGGGGCCCCTGGGGGCCATGGGGCCCGTGGGGTCCGGGCTACTGGCCGCCGCAGACGGTGGTGCGCGACGTGCCGGTGACGTTCTCCAGCCTGCGGGTGTATTTCAAGGACGCGGCCAGCGGCAAGCGGGTCTACCAGGTCACCGCGCAGAACCAGGCCGAGAACGGCAGCCTGCCGGCGATGATGCCGTACCTGATCCGCAGCGCCTTCACTGACTTCCCGTCCGACAGCGGCCGTCCGCGCCGGGTGACGCTGGAGGTGGAAAAGAACGCCAGGTAGGGCGGCCGCAACCAGCCACCATCGCCGATCCGGGGCCCGGCAGCCCGATGCGTGCGGATGCATGCAGGAGCATGCTTCTGCACCGCCATTGCATACCCAATGGTAAAAGCTGTTTAACGGCCGGAATCCGCGCAAAATCCGGCCTGCAGGCGTGCTGCGGTGGTACTTTGCGCGGGCGCGTGGGCTAGAATAGCTGCTCGATTTTTCCGGCCTGGCTGCCGGAGTCGTCAGTTTCGCTGCCAGAGCTTGTCCTTCGCTGCCGGCTTGTCGCATGAGCCGGGTCGAACCATGGCGGGAGAGGGGCGCTTCCGGTCCGGGCCATTTTCCGGACGAGCCAATGAGCAGCAAGAACGGCGGTGATGCACCGCAACATGCCCCGAACAGTCCTGAAGCGCAGCTGCGCCTCGCCGCGCTGGAATACCACCGCAGCCCGACCAAGGGCAAGATCCAGGTCACCGCGACCAAGGCGCTGTCCAACCAGCGCGACCTGTCGCTGGCCTATTCGCCGGGCGTAGCCTACGCCTGCGAGGAAATCGCCAAGGATCCCGCCACCGCCGCCGAGTACACCTCGCGCGCCAACCTGGTGGCCGTGGTCACCAACGGCACCGCCGTGCTGGGCCTGGGCGACATCGGCCCGCTGGCCGGCAAGCCGGTGATGGAGGGCAAGGGCTGCCTGTTCAAGAAGTTCGCCGGCATCGACGTGTTCGACATCGAGCTCGACGCGCGCGACCCGGACAAGATCGTCGAGATCGTCGCCGCGCTGGAACCCACGCTGGGCGGCGTCAATCTTGAAGACATCAAGGCGCCCGAGTGCTTCTACATCGAGCAGAAGCTGCGCGAGCGCATGAACATTCCCGTGTTCCACGACGACCAGCACGGCACCGCGATCATCTCGGCGGCAGCGCTGCTGAACGGCCTCAAGGTGGTCGGCAAGGACATCGGCAAGGTGAAGATGGCCGTGTCGGGCGCCGGCGCTGCCGCGATCGCCTGCCTCGACACCATGGTCAGCCTGGGCGTGAAGCGCGAGAACATCTCGGTGGTCGATTCCAAGGGCGTGATCTATGTGGGCCGCGACGCCAACATGGAAGCCAACAAGGCCCGCTACGCGCAGGACACCTCGGCGCGCACGCTGGCAGATATCGTCAACGGCGCCGACGTCTTCCTGGGCTGCTCCACCGCCGGCGTGCTGACCGCCGAGATGGTCAAGACCATGGCCGAGCGGCCCATCATCCTGGCGCTGGCCAACCCCGAGCCCGAGATCCGCCCGGAAGTGGCCAAGGCCGCGCGCCCGGACTGCATCATCGCCACCGGCCGTTCGGACTACCCGAACCAGGTCAACAACGTGCTGTGCTTCCCGTACATCTTCCGCGGCGCGCTCGATTGCGGCGCGACCAAGATCACGGAAGCGATGAAGCTGGCCTGCGTCAAGGCCATCGCCGAGCTGGCCGAGGCCGAGCTGAACGACGCCGTGGCCGCGGCCTACGGTGGCCGCGAGCTGAAGTTCGGCCCCGACTACATCATCCCGACGCCGTTCGACCAGCGCCTGATCGAGAAGATCGCCCCGGCGGTGGCCAAGGCCGCCGAAGAGTCCGGCGTGGCCACGCGCCCGATCCAGGACCTGGAGGCGTATCGCCAGCAGCTCTCGACCTACGTCTACCACACCGGCCTGATCATGAAGCCGGTGTTCTCGGCCGCCAAGGCCGCGCCCAAGCGCGTGGCCTATGCCGAGGGCGAGGAAGAGCGCGTGCTGCGCGCGGTGCAGTCGGTGGTCGACGAAGGCCTGGCGCGTCCGATCCTGATCGGCCGTCCGCACGTGATCCAGATGCGCATCGACAAGGCCGGCCTGCGCCTGAAGCCGGGCGTGGACTTCGAGCTGATCAACCCCGAGGACGATCCGCGCTACCGCGCCTACCACGAGGCCTACCACGCGCTGCGCGGCCGCGACGGCGTGACCCCGGACATGGCCAAGGTGGCGCTGCGCCGCTCCAACACGCTGATCGGCACCATGCTGATGCACATGGGCGACGCCGACGCGCTGCTGTGCGGCACGGTGGGCCGCTTCGAGGCCCACCTCGAGCACGTGCGCGACGTGATCGGCCTGGCGCCGGGCGCGCATGTGTTTGCCGCGATGAACGCGCTGATGCTGGAGAAGTACACGCTGTTCATCACCGACACCTTCGTCAACGACGACCCCAGCGCGGAACAGCTCGCGGCCATCGCCCAGCTGGCCGCGGAAGAGATCGCGCGCTTCGGCCTGCAGCCGAAGGTGGCGCTGATGTCGCACTCGATGTTCGGCTCGTCGACGCGCCCGTCGGCGCGCAAGATGCGCGAGGCCGCGCAGATCCTCGCGCGCGAGGCCCCGCACCTGGAAGTCGAAGGCGAGATGCAGGGCGATGCCGCGCTGGTCGAGGACGTGCGCCGCCACTTCCTGCCGTCGACCAAGCTGGCCGGCAGCGCCAACCTGCTGGTGATGCCGACGCTGGATGCCGCCAACATTGCCTTCAACCTGCTCAAGATCACGGGCGGCCAGGGCGTGACGGTGGGCCCGATCCTGCTGGGCGCGGCCAAGCCTGTGCACATCCTGAACCCGCAGGCCACCACGCGCCGGATCGTCAATATGACGGCCGTCGCCGTGGCCGAGTGCAACGCGGGGCGCTGAGCCACCGCGAAGCCTTCGCCATGTAAAAGGCCGGGTCAATGACCCGGCCTTTTTGTTTGTTGCCCCGCCGCATTCGCGCGGCCAGGGGGCGGTTGGGTTGGTGCTTATTGCAGCACGTTGTACTGCTCGCGCATGACCACGATAATTGATTTTGCCGCGGCGAGCTGGTGGCCCAGGTTGTCGACGGACTCCTGCGGGAAATCTACCTCGGCGCTCCAGTTGCATCCGGTATGGTCAGGCTGGTGCATTCGCACCGCGTGCAGTTCGCATTCTCCGCACTCGGGGTTGTTGTCGAGGCACTGGTTCAGGATGGCCATGAGTTCAGACCGGGTCTTCGCGTATCGCCGCATGTGTCACCTCGCTGTCATGGGTTTTTGAGGCCTGGAACACCAATCTAGGAAGCGCGCCGGAGGCCTTCCAATTGAATCCGCCTATGGGGCGGCTGTTTCTCATCCGGCCCGGGACCGCCCGTGATGTGGCGCAGCGCAGCATTGCGGCGGGGCGCGGGTGGCGGGCGCTGCGCCTCGCCGCCCAATGAAAAAGCCCGCCGGAAAGGCGGGCTTCAGTGCTGCCGGGGACGCGCTCAGCGCATCAGAACTTGTGGCGCACGCCCACGCCGAAGGTGTCGCCGTGCTCGATGCCGGTGATCTTGTCGTAGTAGTAGGCGGCGTACACGTCGGTGCGCTTGGACAGGTTGTAGTCGTAGGCGACGGCAAAGGTATTGCGCTTGAAGTCGCCCAGCGAGTTGTCGACCTTGCCGTAGGCATACGAAGCCAGCAGGTTGCCCGCGCCGATCGGCACCGAGGCGCCGAACTGGCCGTCGATGTGCTTGATGTCGCCCGACGGCGCGGTGGTGGCGCGGGTCTTGATGTACTGGCCCTGCGCGAACAGCTTGACCACCTTGAAGTCATAGGACAGGCCGATCTGCGCGGCGTCCTGGCGCGACAGGCCGATGTCGGACATGTCGGTCGGCACGCTGTTGAAGCGCACCTGCTGGTAGGCCACGGTCGCGGCGAACGGACCGTTGAAGTACAGGACGTTGCCGCCGAACTTCTGCTTGCCGGCGGCGCCCGGCTGCTCGCCGAAGCCGTAGATGAAGTTGGCGGTCAGGCCGCCGAAGGTCGGCGTGCTGTACACCACCGAGTTGTTCCAGCCCGAATCGCCGATGATGCCGGGATCGGCGACGGCGCCGCTGACCGCGCCGAAGTAGGTGTGGAAGATGGTCGGCGAGAACACGTACGAGTCGACCAGCGGGTTGAACAGGATGGTCGAAATGAAGTACGGCGTGGTGTTGCGGCCCAGCTTGATGGTGCCGGCCTTGTCGTTCTGCAGCCCGACGTAGGCGTTGCGGCTGAACATCGAGTCGCCTTCGAAGCGGCCGCTGCGGCCGGCGTCCGTGCGGAAGAAGCCGTTCAGGTCGAAGATGGCCTTGGTGCCGCCGCCCAGGTCTTCGGTGCCCTTGATGCCCCAGTAAGACGTCTGCATGCCGCCAGAATTGGCCACCCAGGCGCGCTCGCCCGAGCCCGGGCTCTTCACGCCGCCGACGAACATGTCAGCCTGGCCGTACAGCGTGACGCTGGACTGGGCCATGGCCGCGCCGGAAAAAAGGGTAGCCGCTACCGCCGCCAGCTTGAGCGCCGGCTTGTACTGCTTCTGCATTGTTAGACCTCCGTGGTTTTGATCCTGCTTGGAACGTTGTGTACTGGGTCCCTGACGGGTTCTTATCATGTCTTTGTGCTTTTATTCGTGCCGCCTGGCCGGGCTCGGTGTGGTGTTGCATGGGAGGCCGGCGGCATCGGGGTACAGCGTTTTTTTTGTTATACAGGTGACGCTTTTTTGCTCAGGCGGATACTAAGTCGTCAAGACGGAACTGTGCAATGCGATGGATCTGGTTGATGCAAGTTTGCAACTCTTGCTGCGGCGTGTTTTCAATGCGGCGCGCGAACTCGGCGATGATGCCGTGGCGGTCGTAGCCGCGCACCGCCAGGATGAACGGGAAGCCGAACTTCTGGTTGTACGCCGCGTTGAGCGACTGCAGGCGGTCGAATTCTTCGGGCGTGCACTGGTTCAGGCCGGCGCCGCTTTGCTCGCGCGTCGACTCGGCGGTCAGCTCGCCGCGCACGGCGGCCTTGCCGGCCAGCTCCGGGTGGGCGCGCACCAGCTTCAGCTGGGCCGCTTCGCCGGCTTCATCCACAGCCTGGCGCAGCGCCTGCGCCAGCGCGGCGCCATCGGCGAAGGGCCGTTGCGCGGCGGCGGTCTCGGCAAACCACGGCGAATGTTCGTAGATGCCGCCCAGCACCTGCACGAATTCCGCGACCGGCATGGTGTTGAGTTGGGCGATGGTGTAGGTCTGGCTCATGCTTGATTCCGGGGAGTGTAGGGGTGGGTGGCGGCCCAGTGCCGGGCGATATCGACACGGCGGCAGATCCAAACCTTGTCGTGCCCCTGCACGTAGTCGAGGAAGCGCTGCAGCGCGCGGAAGCGGCCCGGGCGGCCGAGCAGGCGGCAGTGCATGCCGATCGACAGCATCTTGGGGCTGTCCTGGCCGCTCGGGTCGCCTTCCTCGTACAGCACGTCGAACGCGTCCTTCAGGTACTGGAAGAACTGTTCGCCGGTATTGAAGCCCTGCGGCGTGGCAAAGCGCATGTCGTTCGAGTCCAGCGTGTACGGCACCACCAGGTGCGGCTTCTTCTCGCCGCCGGTGACTTCGACTTCGGTCCAGAACGGCAGGTC